>NZ_JAATHD010000035.1 GCF_011947265.1 Paenibacillus sp. HB172176 | reverse complement strand
TTTTTTGAAACATCAGATTTTCGGGAGGTGGGGCTTTTTTTTGCTCGTAACCACCATACCATCCATTATGCAGCATTTATTTTCGTATTAAACCTTCCTCTAAATGCGGTCGCTCATCTTTGGAAGGCCTCGATAAAGGTTTTCTCATTGCACACCCCATTGCGTTGCAACATTACGGCGCCCTCCATAGAATATCCTGTCAAAAGGCTCCCTTGATATTCGCCCGAATCGGGTCGAAGCCCCCGGTCACATCAATGACATTGCCCGTCAGGAAATTCGATTTGTTCTGGCAGAGGAACAAGATAACGCGAGCGACATCCTCTCCCGTTCCGGGACGCCCGAGCGGCGATTCGGAATCAAGCTCCTGCTCCACTTCGTCAATCGACTTCTCCTTATTCGCCCCGCGTATATCGCCGGGACCAATCAGATTGACCGTGATGCCGTTCGGCGCTTCCTCGACGGCGAGCGACTTCGTGAACGAGACAAGTCCCGTCTTCGCCGCCGCATAGACCGCCCGATGCGGCCAAGCTCTTGCTTCATTCGCATGGCCGAAGCCGAAATGAACGATTCTGCCCCAGCCGCGCTCGCGCATATAAGGAAGCAAGCGATGATCGAGCAGCATAACGCTGAGCAGATTGCCATGCATCAGAGAGATGATGGTTGCTTCGTCGTATTCGCTGAACAGCCTGCGCTTGCGAATGAAAGGGCCGGCGTTATTCACTAGAATATCGACGCCGCCGGACCAGCTCTCGGCGGCGTCCGCAAGCGCGTGCGCGCCTTCGAACGTCGTCATATCCGCCTGCACCGCAAGCGCCTTTACTCCAAACTCTTCAATGCGCGCCTTCACCTCATGGGCTTCCTGCTCGCTGCTTACATAATTAATAATGACGTCGCAGCCCTGCTCGGCGAGCTGCAAAGCCGTTCTCTTGCCCAGCCCCTTGGCGCTGCCCGTTACTAAAGCCGTCCTGCCTTTCAGCTCCACGTGTATCCACCCTCTCCCGGGATTATACCGTCTTGATCCGCATCAGCTTGCATGCATATTGAAACGAGCTTCTAAGCGATTCGATCGTTAAGAAGAGACATTTGGTCAGATCCTCCGCTTGAAGCTTGATATCCTCAAGCCCAATGACTTCACCGTACATTCGCTGGCTCTGTATCAGATCATCCTGCATTTCGGAATTCATGTAATGAATTTCTATATTTCTGCGATTGCGCAGCCGTTTCATTGCGTCTCTATATTTCTCCTTGACGATATTCAACTTACGCGCGAAGTCGGGATGCAGATCGTTCTCAAGCATATGGCGAAGCACCGTGAAATAAGAAAAATGCGGTTTCACCTTCTCCGTTCGCAGCATGAGCAGCATGTTGAGGAATGTCCCCAGCTTATCGAGCAGCGAGAAGACGCGAATGAAGGCGTTTTTGTCAAAATACACATAGCGGTCATAATCCAGCTTCTCCTCGCGGGACATATGCTCGACCGAAGACGAGGTAACTCGCTCCATGAAGCGCATGGCGGCATATTGGCTCTGCTCCAGCTCCATCAAGGCGGAGCGCAGTCCCATTGTCCAAACCTCATATTTGCGAAGCCTGTTGCCGGCGTCATGACCGCTTGTTATTTCGCGGCTCATATGAGCCGCGAATCGATCCATAAGCTTGTACGTTTCCGCAAGCGCGGGAGACGGCTCCAGCTCAGGCTCGTCAAACATGAAATGAAGCATATAACCAACCTCCTTCCACTTCAAAAAAAATGGGCGGATTTAAAGCTTGTATTCGCTCCAGCGCTGATCCACCAGCCGGACGATATCCTCGCGCGGGAACAGCTCATCCGGATAGCCTGGCTTCATTCTCGCGTCGATGACGAGTGGAAGCTTGTAGCCGAAATGATGCCTGCGAATGTCGGCGTTCGCATAGATGTCGTCGGCGGGATTGAATCTTGTGAACACGGACCACAGGAACGCCGTCTGTCCCTCCGTCTCATCCGCGTCGTCTACGAGGAATACGAGCGGCCACTCCGTTCCGCGATCGCTTAGCTGTCCCAGCAGACGAGCCCCCAATTCAGGCTCCTTCTCATAGCTTGCCCCGCTGACGACAAGACAGCCCCGGCAATAGGGCTTTGCCTTGTGAATGCCTTCCATTATGCCTTCCGTATACTGCGACGGGAGTTCTCTGACTGGCTCTCCGACACCAAGCATCACAGCCTTGCTGCCATGATTCAGCTTGCCGCTTGTATAATCGAGCGTATCATGCGAGGTCTCGTCGAACACGAACAGATCCGTATGCGGTTGGAAACGCTCCAGCACCGTCTCCAGCAGCTGATCGAATCGGGACAGATCAAGGGGCCGATCGGTCAGAATGAGGAATTTCGTCAGCGTCAGCTGTCCTTGTCCGAGAATGCTGAAGGCGGTGGACAGCGCTTCTCTCGAATAGGATTCCCTGACAACCGCTGCGGCAAGCGCATGCACGCCAGCTTCCGCATAGGCCCACAATTCCTTCACACCCGGCATGGCCATCGGGAAGGCGGGAGCAAGCAGCCGCTGCAAATATTCGCCGAGATAATAATCCTCTTGGCGCGGCTTTCCAACAATTGTTGCTGGGTAAATCGCGTCCTTGCGGTGCCACATATGATTCACCTGAAACACCGGAAAATCATGAATCAGCGAGTAATAGCCGAAATGATCGCCGAACGGCCCCTCCGGTCTTCGAAGATGCGGCGGCACCTTCCCGCTGATGACGAATTCCGCTTCGGCCGGCATTCGATGGCCGCCCTGCGGATCTGTTACCATAGGCAGCTTGCCGCCCATAATAAGCGATGCCATCAGCAGCTCGGGCAGATGCTCCGGAAGCGGCGCAATCGCCGATGCAATGAGCGCGGGTGGGCCGCCGAGAAACACGGATACAGGCAGCGCTTCGCCCCTCTGCTCGGCTTCGTAGTAATGGAAGCCGCCGCCTTTATGTATTTGCCAATGCATGCCGGTCGTTTGATCATCGAAGATCTGCATGCGGTACATGCCCAGATTATGCTGCTTGCGCGCGGCCAGATTTTCTGTATATACGAGCGGCAGCGTAACGAATGGGCCTCCGTCCTCTTGCCAGCTCGTAATAGCTGGAAGGCCGGCGAGTGGACGCTCGCGCTTCAAGCTTCCAAGAATCGGAGCATTCGATGCGGGAACTTCCTTCATACCGACCTTCATCATGTCGAGAATTAAATTTTTCTCGCCCCACAGCGCTTGAAGCGTAGGAGGCATGAGTCGATCCGCCGCTCCGATAATTTGCTTCATAAGCGCTTCAGGCTTCGGACCGAAGGCCAGATCGACTCTCCGGCTCGTTCCGAACAGATTCGTCACAACCGGGAACGGGCTGCCCTTCACATTCGTGAACAGCAGCGCAGGTCCTTCCTGTTCGATAACGCGTCTGTGGATTTCCGCAAGCTCCAGATAGGGATCAACTTGCGCTTCAATGATTTTCAAATCGTTATCGCGCTTCAGAACTTCCAAAAATTGGCGTAAATTAGCAAAACTCAACCTTTCACACGACCTTCCCTGAACAGCCATGACCGAATGAGTATATCCATTAATAGTCCAAACAGGCCGACAATAATTAAGTTATGCAGCAGACTTGCAAAGATAAAGACATCGTTATGTCCAATCGCGGATGTTAGGATCGCCCCGCTGATGATCTGAGTAATGACCAGAATCAATACCCAGCCGGCAGGTCTTACAAGGCCTGAATTCACATGGCTCACCTTGCGAATATGCATGTATAAGGCGAAGAGCGCAATGCCGAGCAGCATAGCGGCCGCTCGGTGCATGAATACGACGCCGGTCGCGCCATCAAGCTGAGGCACAACCTCGCCATTGCAAAGCGGCCAACCCAGGCAGCCGCCCGAAGAATCCGTGTGGCGCACGAACGCTCCCAGATAGATAACGACATAGCAGTACACGGAAGCCGCAAGCACGCTCGGGAATACAGACCTCGTCACGACGAACTTTGCGGGACTGCCATTAATATGCCGATATACCCATATGACGAGCAGCATTGTCGCGGCGAAAGCAATCAGGGATATGCCGAAATGAATCGCCATGACCGCGGAAGATTGCGACCAGATTACGGCTGCTGCTCCCATTAAAGCTTGCACGATCGTGAAGAGAAGCGCAAACGCCGCATACCAAAGCGGCTCTCTGAACAGCTTCTTATCTCTTCTGAACTTCAAATAGGTGGCGATAGCCACACCGAGAACGAGCAAGCCTTCCAAGCCCGTAATGCCGCGATGCGTATATTCAATCGTAGACGACAGCGTATGCGCGGGAACGAATTTGCCGTGACAAAGCGGCCAATCCGTTCCGCAGCCGTCTCCTGATCCGGTATTTGTGACAAGCGCTCCGGCAAGCAACACAAGAAGCATCCCAATGCTTGAGGCAAGAACGAATGCGCGGTAGCGGGCAGTAATCATCGTATCACCTAATTTCCTTATATTATGACAAGTCAATTATAGCGATAAGCGCCCTTGAAAGCCATGTTCAAACTGTGAACTTCCGACTATCCTTGTCTAATTGTGTCGTCCACTTGAATAGCCCGGTCGACAAATTGTTCAATCTCGTCGCGCGTCTTCCTCAGCTTGCTGACGAAGCGAATGATTTCATTCCCGCCGCGGAAGGCGATGAAGCTTGGAATGCCGAGAATGTTAAGCTCGGAGCATACATCCTCCAGATCGTCGCGATCCACTTCAGCGAAGATTACCTTGCCCTCGTACTGCTTCTCCAGATCCGGCATGAACGGATCGATGAAGTGGCAGTCCGCACACCAGGTTGTTTTGAATACGACAATGGTTAGAGCATCCGCTCCCGCCGCTTCTCTGAATGCCGCTTCTGTTGTAAGTTTGTTCATGAATATTGCCTCCTAGTTAGCATTCTAATTAAATTCTCTTCGCCGATACTTGAGCTTCATTATCTTCGACATAGGCTTGCGGAGAACGCTTGGCAGCGACTTCGTATCCTCAGGGGTAACAACTTTTAGCAAAATTAATAATGCCATATAGAATAGACCAAGAGCCAAACCAGCAACGGCTGCCGATGTTAGGAATGAAAGCTTGACAATCCAAGCATTCGTGCTATGCAACATACCCTGTTCCGCTCCCCAACCCGCAATTCCCGAAATAATCACCGCCAGCAAATAAGGAATCCATCTCTTTCCGAGTATTGTCAATTTGGCAATCTTGTTAATACTTCGGACATTGAAAGCTGTCACTCCGGTGAAGCAAACAACTGATGCAATAATGAGCCCATACACGCCAAGAATTGGCGTTAGCGCTAGACTGAACACAATCTTGAGAACAAGGCCAATTAAAGTATTCCTCATTGAAATTCGTTGTTTTCCTAAGCCGTACAAAATAGAGTTTGTGGTCATCATAGTAATTTGTACAATTGTACTGGCTGCCAGTGCCGCTACAACTTCATAGCCATGTGTACTTTTGAACAACAATCCAGTTATGGAGTAAGAAGCAACCGTCAACAATAAAGCAAAAGGCACGCCAGTGAAACAGACGACTCGTAGCACGATTGACGCTTGGCGTTTGACCTCATTCATGTTATTAAGTGAAAAAGCCGAAGAAATAACAGGAATGATGGACGAACCTAAAGCAATTGCTAATATTGGTGGAATGCCAGCGAGAGACTGGGCAATTCCCAAATCTTTCTTAAGCAGGATTGCTTCTGATACCGTATAGAAGCTGCCTGATAATCGATCAAATAAAGAGAGATCGAATGTAAAAATGACGTTAATAACACTAGAAGTAACGATCGCAGGAACCGACATACGGAATATCTCACGATAAATCGTGCGAAAGCGCAAATTCGGTCCCTCATCATAACCATAATCCTCCTGAACAGCTTCCAACTGTCGTTTCTCCAACTCCAATTGCCGATCTTGATTTCTAAGCTTGCGAACATAGAACAACATAACTGAAAGTGCGCCTAAGCTTCCGAAAACGCTGCCGAATGTAATCGCCGCCGCTCCCCATCGATCGCTCCAACCCAGGCTAAGCACAATCAATCCCAAGCCAATTCCTAGAAATACTCGCAGAAATTGTTCCACAATTTGTGACAAACCTCCTGCGCTCATCATCTGTCTGCCTTGAAAGTACCCCCTCATCATTGCAATAATCGGGAAGAATAACAGTGCGGGCGAAATGGCACGTACAGATAAATCAGCATTAGGTTGATTAGATATCACATCAGAGAAGTAGCCAGCGAAAAAGAACAATCCCGCAGCCATAATAAAACCGCTTACCGCGCCGAAGAACAATGCAGCCTTGTAGATTCGTTTCGCTTCTTCATATTTCCCTAATGCATATCTCTGCGAGACCATCTTGCTGATGGCGCTTGGAAATCCTGCAGTAGCGAGTAACAACAGAAGCAAATAAATCGAGTTTGCCAGATTGAATGAATTAAATCCCTCCTCGCCCAGCATGTAGTCCAGCGGAATACGCTGGAACAGGCCTAGAAATCTGGCGAAGAGAGCGGCGGCGGCGAGTATGATGGTGCCTTTTAACAATGAGTCTTTTTTCAGCATGAACTTCCATTAACTCCTTACGACTTGGCTGCGATCGGCTCAAGCGGTTGATGATTGCCACGGACAGGCGTTGCCGCTCGGGATGGCTCGGCCCAGCGAATGCCATTCGAGATGACCTGAAGAATCTGCGGATTGTAGTAGGTAGGGAATGTCTCATGGCCCGGACGGAAATAGAAGATCTTCCCTTGTCCGCGGCTGAAGGTGCAGCCGCTTCGGAACACCTCTCCGCCTTCGAACCAGCTGACAAAGATGAGCTCGTCCGGAGCGGGGATATCGAAATGCTCGCCATACATTTCCTCGCGCTCCAGGTTAATGTACTCTGGCAGCCCGGATGCAATCGGATGTGCGGGATTTACGACCCAGATCCGCTCTTTCTCGTTCGCTTCGCGCCATTTCAGATCGCAGCCCGTGCCCATCAGCTTCTTGAAAATTTTCGAGAAATGACCCGAGTGCAGCACAATTAATCCCATTCCATTCAGCACGCGCTGCTGCACGCGATCGACAATCGCGTCCTCCACCTTCTCATGGCCCATATGTCCCCACCAGATCAGCACATCGGTATTGTTCAAACGCTCCTCCGACAAGCCATGCTCGGGCTCCTCCAGCGTAGCTGTCGCGATCTCGAAATCCTCGGTCGCAAGACCTGCCGCCAGTGCGGCATGAATGCCGTCCGGGTATACCGCCTTCACTTCCTCATGCTGCTTCTCATGCAGAAACTCATTCCAAATCGTTACTTTGATCACTGCGATGCACCTCTTCTTAGTTAAATTAGATTGGTTGCCCCTAATAAGCCTAGCTTAGTTCGACCGCAGTCCTCTACAGCATCCAAATCCAGATGACGAACAAAATAATCATGAGCAGTTGCAGCAGGAATTTCACGATTACGCTGGTGAATAATCCAACGACGGCGCCCCAGCCCGCTTTGAAAGACTGCTGAACGCTTGTCCCGACCATAAGCTCGCCAAGAATCGCGCCAATGAAGGGGCCAAGAACAATCCCGAATGCGGGAATGACGAAAGGACCGAATATGATCCCAATCGTACTTCCTATTATGGAGGCTTTCGTGCCGCCGAACCGCTTGACGCCCCAGGCGCTGACTGCATGATCGGCGATGAAGAGCGCCGCCACGATCAAGGTTTGGATGGTCCAGAAGAAGAAGCCAAAATCTTGAAAGGTGAAAAACCAGCCATAAACAAAAAATGCTGCATAAATCGCCAAAGCTCCGGGCAATATCGGATAAATCGCTCCCGCCATGCCGACGGCAAACAGCAGGATTATGATAACCCATCCCAAAATATCCATGCAGCACCACCGCCTTTCGATTTGTTAGTCAGGAGAGCTTCAGACAGCGCTTGATGACCTCGGCGACTCCATTCTCTTCATTCGTCAGCGTCACGAAATCCGCCGCCTGCTTCACTTCCTCTTGCGCGTTGCCCATGGCGACGCCGAGACCGGCAGCCCGAATGGCGGCAATATCGTTCAGACTGTCGCCAACGGCGACAACCTCGGACATCGCAATGCCGAGCAAACCGCATACCTCTTCCAGTCCGCTTGCCTTCGAGATGCCTAGCGGATTCAGCTCCAGATTCGTTGGAGAGGAATTGGTAATCTCGAACGCGCCCCAGCTTCTCGCCTCCGCAAGCAGCTCGGCCCTGATCTCGTCATTCTCCGTATAATAACCGAACTTCAGCCAATGATGCTGATCATAGGCCTCCGCAGGATCAATCCATTGCTCTTTGTTGAAAACGCCATAGGTGGAATACGCCCAATACCAGGGCTCCTCATGCTGAAGCGCCAGCTCCCTCAGCCTCTTCACATATGTCCAGCTTAGCTCGGTCCGTTTATGCAGCAGATTCGGCTTCGCCCATACCTCGCCTCCGTTCACCGTTATCATCGGTCCTTCGAGCTTTAGCTGTTCGGCATAAGGAGAGGCGCTGTCAAAGCCTCTGCCCGTAGACAATATGACAGTCAAGCCGGCTTCCATTGCCCGGGAAATCCATTCCTGGTTTTGCGGGCTAACCTCCTGCCGGTCGTTCAGCAAGGTACCGTCCATATCGAGCGCAATCAGTTTGTACGTTGTCATTCTGCTCCACTCCGCTCTGTCTCTCTTTGTCATTGATTTATTGATTTTCAGAATCCGCATTCGAATCGTCAGCATTCGCAGCAACGGTGTTCGCCGTATCCCCTGCTGCCGCATCTTCTTTCACGGCTTTCTTCGGCACGCCGGTTAAGCCGACTTCCTCGTCGTACGCGTCGAAAATCTTGCGGGCAATCGGCGCGGCGCCATAAGCGCCGTATCCGCCATCGGGAATAATGACCGCGACAGCAAGCTTTGGTTTATCGGCAGGCGCGTAAGCGATGAATACGGCATTCTCGATAATCTCTCCTCCAGCTTCCTGCTCAGAGGTGCCAGTCTTCCTGTTAAACGAATAAGGAAAGTCATCGAACCCTTTGACCGCTACCTTGGACATGCCTTGTTCGATTTCCTTCCAATAAGCTTCAGGGAAGTCAACCGTGTTAAGCACCTGGGGTTCGTATCCTTGAACGACATTGCCCTCCGCATCCTTGATTTCATTCACGAACTGCGGCTTGATGCGCTTGCCGTGATTCGCCAGCATGACTGTGTATTGGGCGAGTTGCAACGTCGTATACCGCCCCTGCTGCCCGAAGGAAGCCTGAACGAGCGCAGATTGGGAGCTGGCCCGCTCCGCCTCCGTGAAGTATTCAATAACACCGCGCGACTCGCCCGGAAGACCGCTTTCTGTTGATACGCCAAGCCCAAATTGCTTCATATAGCTGTCCCATATATCCACACTGGATTTGCCGCCGACATCTCCGCGCTTATAAAGCCTATCTCCCACCATCGCCGCCATGAATGTGTTGGACGAATGCTCAATCGCTTCAGCGGCGTCAATCATGCCGTAGGCATGCTTCTGGGAATTCGTAATCTTCCTTTGATAACCTTCCCGGCCGTAATAAAAGGCGCCGCCGCGGTCATCATACACATCCGTCGTTGTGAATAAACCCTCATTCAGTCCGATCAGAACTGACAGAGGCTTCATCGTCGAGCCCGGCGGGACAATAGAGGAGGCATGCTTATCTCGATCCTCCTTCTTATCATACTGTGGGTATACGGTGCGAATCGTCCCATTGGACATGACATTCTCGATATTGTGATAATCCTCAGTGCTAATGCTTCCGCCAGCCCAAATATTCGGATCATAATCCGGCATGGATGCCATTGCAACCACCTTGCCGGTGTCAACCTCCATCGCGACCGCAAAGCCCGTTTTGGCGAATGGCGCCTTCTCGTACACATTCGTCGAGTTCCGAATCACCTCGAGATGATCCATGATGGCCTGCTCCGTCTTAAGCTGTACATTCTTATTAATCGTGAGATACAAATCGGAGCCCTTCTCCGGATTCGTAATCTGCATCGGCCCGATAATCTGCTCCTTGTTGTTGACCGGATAGGATTTCAGTCCGTTCTTACCGCGCAGAACATCCTGGTACATATATTCAAGACCGTCCAGGCCGACCTCTTCCTCCTCCAGATACTTCATTGTCGGATCTGTCTCTTCTTCCTTCGCTTGATAGAAGTCGACGGTTTCCCTGACCCCTTTATATTTCTTCAAGTAGCCTACCAACTGCACGGCAATGGAGCTCTTATCGTAATTCCGCACGCTCTCTTCCATAACGTCAACACCAGTGAATTCATTGCGATGCTCCATCAAATAAGCGATTTCCTCATTCGTCAGTCCTGATTTGATTCGACGGGGCGTCGACATATAGTTCAGCTTAAATTCAAGGTCCATCTGCCTGATCACATCGTCGACGGTCATCGCGTTGTCCGGATCTCCGTATTTCGCGAATACTTCAGCGAGCTTAGCGGCCATTTCCTTGGCGTTCTCAATCGATTTATCAATATTGGAAGAAGCCTGAATGCTGTAATATAAGGACTGTGTGGACGTGGAATAAGCGATTGGATATCCGGTAGAATCATAGATGTTGCCTCGAATCGGGGGAATCGCGTCATCGCGGGTGCTCTTCCTTGCGCCTTCCGCGCTGAGCGTGGGGCCTTCAACGAATTGCAGAACGGCGAGCCTGACAATCAAGAGGCTAAAGAGAGCAAAGGTGATAAAGAAAAATAAGTTCAGCCGAAAAGAAAAATTGCGTCGATTTTCGATTTCCCGCTTCTGCGGATCATCCTGCATGCTTGTTCACTCCCAATTCCACGCAGGAGGCTGCTCGCGTCCTGCGTTTAACCATTTTGTTTCGCCTGATTGACAAATGTACGAATTAATTCGCTCACCTTCACCGTGATGAACGGAGAGCCCTTCACCGATAACTCCGCCTCATCGGAGCCTGCTGTTCCTCTCAGTTCTATGCTGGGGGATGAAACGGTATACGTTCCATCCTCATTCACGGTGTATTGCGCTTCCTTGGCTTCGTTCAGCATCGCGTCGTAAGCCTGCTGCTGCGCCGAATCCTTCATCTTCTCGCCAAGCTCCTTCAAATCATCCAGCCCGCTGTCCATCACCTTCGTGCCGAGCTGCTTCACGTCGTCGAGACTGTACCCGCTGTACAGCACAATCGCAAGCACGATGACCGCGACGATCGCCCATTTCACAACCGTCTTCACGATGCGGATAATGAGAAACAGGACCAGAAGCGCAATCAGCAGCACAAACCAATTATCCTTCAGAAACGTTGACCAAGTACTCGAATCATAAGACGAGAAATCCAGGAAATCCATATCATACCCCTCCATTATAGCTCTTCAAAAATGTGATTACAAAATATTATAGCTTACTCCCAATTAGCCGTAAACGCTTCACGCCGCCAACGCCTGTCATATCCTGTCCCACTCCCACGTACAAGTAATAATGCAGCTATTACGCAAGGAGGAACCGCCCGTGAAAACAGCAATTTGGCTTTATCTGTTTTTGTTCGTTGCCTTCTTCGATCTTCATGCCCAATATCCGATTCTTACTCCGTTCGCGATTTCGATAGGCGCGGCGCCCTCCTTCATCGGACTCATGATGGGGATGTATTCCATTACGCATCTGCCCGGCAATTTGATCGCGGGCTTCGGCGTCGACCGATACGGCAGCCGCTTCTTTATCGTGTTTTCCTTGTTCGCGGCAGGCGTTATTCTGCTCTTCCAGGCCTATGTGACCGATCCATGGCAGCTTCTGCTTATTCGCTCCATCAGCGGCTTCGTGCTCGCGTTTCTGTCGCCTGCCTGTCTTTCCTTGCTGGCCAGATTAACGAGCGATCCCATCAAGCAAGGCAAGCTGATGGCGGGCAACGGTCTTGTCCATACGATGGCCTCCGTCGTGTCGCCCGCCGCAGGCGCTTATCTCGTCGCCAGAATCGGGTTCTCCACCGCTTTCACGATACTCGGCTGGATTCTCATCATCACAGCCGTCTGCGCGTTGATGTTCATTCGCGACATTAATCGAAAGCTTGACAGCCAGCTAACGGATGACACAGCATCGCCATCCGGCATGAAGTCGAATCCGCGGACATCAGCCGTCGAAGAGCCCCGCATTCCTTGGCTCGTCTTTCTTCTTCCGGTCGCCATCTCCTGCGCCCAGGGCATCCTGTCCTTCGAGCTTCCGTTGCTCGCCAGAACCAGAGAAGCAATGATGACAACAGGCCTGCTATTCTCCGTTATCAGCATCGGCGCGCTCATCACGCTCAGCATGCTGTTCCTGAACAAGCTCTCCTCCTTTCAGCGAACGCTGTGGGGCTCGCTGGGACTCGCTTTGCTTTATTTCGGCATCGCCTCCGAGATGCCCGTTCCGCTCATGATCATGCTTCTGTTCGTCGGCATGGCCAAGGGCGTTATATTGCCTGCGTTATCGACCTTTCTAATCGAGCTCAGCGGCGGCGCCAGATACGGACGCACCTTCTCGATTCTGTCTGTCGCGTTCTCCGTAGGCGCTTTTCTAGGTCCGATGCTTGCCGGTCAGCTTAGAGATCACGTATCGCCTTATTATATCTCCTTCGTCGCAATCATGCTTGCGATTGCTCTGATGCCGTTCTACAGACTGCGCCCAATGACACCGAACACCCATTTTTCATAAAGCTGGGTATTCGCACAAGGCAATTGGGGATATGCCTCATACTATACAGGGAATCGACTAGGGAGAGGGGTGACTCCATAGATGACAGCTGTAGGCTCCGAGGCAAGACATTGCGGTTGCAACCACGGATTTACAAGCACCGGTACGATTCTGGTCCTGTTCATATTGCTCGTAATTATCGTAGGTGCCGGTTTCTGGTAAGTCTCGCATGAATAGCTTGACCCTCGCACCATGAAGCATGGAAGAAGACCGTTTTCCAAGGGAGAAGCATTGCTATGCCCATCGGAAGACGGTCTTTTTTCTTTTCCGTTTTCAATCGCTTCATGAAGATGATACACTACTAATACTTATGGACGTCAAAGGTGGATGAGAATGAAGCATGTCATCATCGTCGAAGGAAAAAACGACAGAAGCCGACTTCGGACTGTACTGGACAGCGAAGTCGGCATTATATGCACATACGGCACGCCCGGCGCCTCGCAGCTTGAGAAGCTGCGCAAGCAGGCCGGAGCCTTGCCGGTATACATATTCACGGACAACGATTCGTCGGGCAAACGAATTCGAGGCATGCTCAGCGATTATTTTCCCGACGCCGAGCATCTGTACACAAGAAGAGGATATGCGGGCGTCGAGCATACGCCGATCGACTATTTGATTGCCCAATTGGAAAAAGCGGGACTCGAGTCGCATATCCTGTATGCCGCGCTCGATCCCGCTCTTCAGTGGAAAAAGGATGAATTCTAAAGAAGTCCGTTAATCTCGTCAACAATATCGTCCGGTGTCATGTCTTCATCGCTGCCGTTGATCCAATCGCGAATCTTGCCGTTCTGGTCTACCAGCGAAATATAATTAAAATGAGTAAAGGTGCCGTCCTTGTTATCGATTACGCCTACGCCGAATTTCTTGGCAAGCTCGATCGTCGCATCCTGTTCGCCCCTCAGAAACGTCCACCCGTCGTCAATCTTGGCGGAAGTGCGTTCCGCAAAATCCTTGATTACATCGGGCGTGTCGCGTTCCGGATCGAAAGTAATGGAAATGAGCTCGGCCTTGTCTCCCAGAGTCCCCTGACTCTTAAGCTTCTCTTGCACTTGCGAGAGCATATACGTCGTCGGCGGACAGATATCCGGGCAGTTCGCGTAATAGAAGTAGACCAGTCTAACCTTCCCATTCGTCGAATTCAGCGACACGGGATTGCCTTCTATGTCATTCATCTGAAAATCAGGTGCGGCCTGCAGAATCGGCAGCTCCTCTTTCGGCTTGAATGCGTACGTGACGAGCAGATATGCCCCCATCGCCAAGCATAAAGCCAATACGGCAATTTTAAAGCTGTGCTTCTTCAAAAAAACCATGCTCCATCTCTCCCTTCATCTTACGCATGCGCGGTATTCGCGATCATCGCCACAAACACAATCATTAAATAGTTGACTGAAATAAGAAAGTTAACCTTCGCCCATTTCTCCGTATTCTTGGCCGCAATCCCGGTAATCGTATGATACAGCCATACAAGGCTTAATACCGACGCGATAATCAAAAAGTAGATGCCGGCATAATGATAGACATACATCAAGATAACGGTCGGCACCAAGAGAAGCACGTAAGGAATCATCTGCAGCTTCGTTCGTTTGATGCCTTTCACGACGGGCAGAAGCGGATAGCCGGCTTCCCTGTATTCCTCAACGCGTCGAATCGCAAGCGACCAGAAATGGGCCGGCTGCCACAGGAACAAGAGCGCGAACAAAATCCATGCTCCCGCATCCACCTCATTGGTCACGGCGCAATAGCCGATTACAGGGGGCATCGCTCCGGAGATTCCCCCGATTGACGTACTCCAGGTCGAGGTGCGCTTCAGCCATATGGTATAGATAACAATGTACACGAACCAGCCCAATAGTCCCAACCATCCAGATATCGCATTAACGAACATGAACAGCACGGCGATTCCGACGATGCCAAGAATCAGTCCATATGTAAGCACGGTGATCGGCTCCATTCTGCCGGTCGGCAACGTGCGGTTTTTCGTTCGCTCCATCTTCAGATCAAGCTCCCGATCCCAATAATTGTTCACAACTGTCGCGGATGCCATCGTGAGCGTCGATCCGATCAGCATCCAGATCATAAGTACGAAGTCCGGATCCCACTTGGAAGCAACCCAAAAGCCGCCCAAGGCCGCAAACATATTCAGTCGCAACAGCCTCGGCTTTGTTAAAGAAATCAAGTCATTCAACACCAAGTTAGCCTCCTATATGATGAGAAAAGACGAGCAACTCGTCTATCAAGCAATAATGAACCGTTTCTAATGATACCGAAAAATAGGTACGGTGACAACGTTCCCGAATTTTGTTCAATAATTCGACACGCAATAGGCGTCCATCCCCGCCTCAAACTGTTGGAACCATTCCGCCCATTTTCCCATACATTAACCTTAAGAAAAGCACGAAAGCGAGGATTAAGGAATGTATAATGGTTATGGCTTTAACCCCATGTCCGGCTATCGCGGATATGCTCAGCCGTATGCGCAAGCTGCTGCGGCAAATGCAGGAATGGTTCCCGGCGCAATGTCCACAGGCATGGCTCCCAGCGGTTCCTATATTACGCCGTCCGGCGGCAATATCGCTACCGCTCCTGCAGCAGAGGAATCCTATATTGAGAATATTCTGCGCATGAATCGCGGCAAGACGGGCACCTTTTATATGACGTACGAGAACAATTCCGAATGGAATGCCAAAATCTTCAAAGGCATCATCGAAGCGGCGGGACGCGATCATATTATCATCAGCGATCCGTCCACGGGAATGAGATATTTGCTGCTGATGCTCAATCTGGATTATGTAACCTTCGACGAGCCCATTAATTATGCCTATCCGTTCCAAGGCGGCATGGTAACCCCGGAAACACCGGCCGTGACCACGACGAACGGCTAATCTGCAAATCCTCATCGGCTTTGCCTGCGTTTCTCCCCCGGATACGCGGAGCTGGCGACTATGAAGATAAGCTGGCTGCTTTGAACGTCCATACATGAAGCTTGGCTTGTCCCCCGTCAATCCAGGCATTCAACTCTCCCCACGCAGAGCGCTCATCGCGGCGCTCTTTCTTAATGGCTTCGGCCCCCTCTGCCGTTGCCGCCTCCCATACCTCGACGAACAAATGAGGCTGATCCGTTCCCTCGTATAATCGCATGTCTGAAGCGCGTTCCATTAGCATGGTCGCTGCTTTCAGGTAAGCTTCCCTGCATTCAGGCTTAATTCGGTATTCCGCAAAGCAAATGTACATATTGGTCAAAGTCTCCTCTCATTTCATAAGATAAAATAACTGACCTTCGCCGATACTACAAGCAATAACGACATCAAGGAGGTTACTCTACATGGATTCTGGCACACATCTTGTTATGGGAATCGGACTTGCGGGTCTGGCGATGGTCGATCCGGTTATCTCCGCCTCTCCAACCCTTCAAACCGCCATGTTGATCGGCACGGTCGTCGGCTCGCAAGCCCCCGATTTGGACAATCTGCTTCGGTTAAAGGGCAATGCCTGCTACATTCGCAATCATAGGGGCGTTTCACACTCCATTCCCGCCATTCTGATCTGGACGGCAGCGATAACGGGCTTATTGCAGCTCTTTTATAAAGGAAGCTTGCCCTGGCTGCATATCGGCGGTTGGGTGCTGCTCTCCGTCGTTCTCCATGTTTTCACCGATTTGTTCAATGCCTATGGAACGCAGGCTATGCGACCCTTCAACGAAAAGTGGATCTCGTGGAATATTATTCATATCTTTGATCCCGTATTGTTCACCGTGCATCTCATCGCGATTCTTCTCTGGGCGGCGGGACTGGCCGATCCGGCCGTGCTGTTCCCGCTTATGTATATTGGTTTGACCCTTTATTATGTATGGCGCACGTTATCGGCGAAGCACACGTTAAGGAAGGTTAGAGCGCTGGATCGCGGCTATCACAGCGGCGATACGTATATCGCGATTCCAACGATTTCCCTCTCCATCTGGAATATCGTGAAGCAAGCGTCGGACGGCGCTTTTCACGTTGGAAATTTAAGAAACAACAGCTTGCGTTGGCTTGACAAGGTACATTGCTCCAGCCATCCGGCAGTCGAGAAGTCGAAGAACGACCCTGCGATTAAAGCCTTTCTCTATTTTACCAGCTTTGCATGCGGAGATGTGAAGGAACATCATTGGGGCTACGAGGTCAGATGGTCGGATGTCCGTTACCGCCATCGAAAGCAATATCCGTTCGTAGGCGTGCTCATGATGAACAAGCAATACGAGACCGTCGGCTCCTATGTCGGCTGGTTGAGCGACGAGAGATTGATGAAGCGGCTCAGAATGGATACTTATTGATATTGACGGAGCAACCCCCTTCCTTCACAATGGAAGGGGATGTTTTTCTTGAGCAGCGACCCGGAAAGCATGAAACAAGCCCAAGGTTTCCCTTGGACTTGTAATTTGTGCAATCGCTTTGTTATGAGATAACGATTAGCGTGTGCCGCCAGACAGTTGCTGTTCAGCCATTTGAACCAGCTTTTTCGTGATGTATCCGCCAAGCGAACCTGCTTCACGAGTTGAGATGTTGCCATAGTAGCCGTCCGACGGAATTTGTACGCCAAGCTCTTGCGCTGCCTCAAGTTTCATTTGATTCAGTGCTTGCGTAGCTTGTGGGACAATGAGTTGGTTGCTTGCCATAAGGTATTTCTCCTTTCGTCCTCTGCACGTTATTTAGTATGTTGCAAGCTTGCAAAGTTATTATGTGCATCGCCGAACAAACTATGCAAAAAACTTTCGAGGTTTTTCAAAAAGTCCACTTTTGATCACGAAGTATACCAAGAAGCTTATTCGACGTCGAATCTTGCATTCAGCCGAAACAAGTATATGCTTACGAAGCGATGTTTCCTACGGAAACATTTCAGAGCAGATGCTTACGATGCGATGTTTCTTTCAGAAACATTTCATCACGTAGTATACACTACAAGCGGATGCTTTCGAAGTACGTTTCTTACGAAACGTTTTAGCTACTCAGTTTCTAGCTTCATACAAGCTTCATACAAGCTTCTGGAGCGTTTTGAAAAAACGCAGCATCGTAAGCATAGGCTCTTGTGCTGAAAACCAGACTTTTTAAAGGAGAGAGACGCGCATGTCCAAGTCATTATCGCTTTTTTTCGCCGTATTGTCCGTATTGTTCATGAGCGCGACCGCCGTTTCGATCAGTTACAACGGTTGGTATGTACTGCTGTTCAGCATTCTGTTCCTGCTCAGCACCGCGACAGGCTTTATCGTCAAGGCCCGCTTGCGGAGAAAGTCTCAATGATAATCCCTTATGCTGTAATGCGCTCTTGCATTCGGCATATAACGGCTGTTCCAGGTTGACATGTTGTAATTCGATTCATAAAGCACGCTCGCCGACCAGGAATCCCTGTTCGGCCTTACGGAGAAATCATACAAAATTTCGCCATGCGTCCATTCCTTGCGATATTGCAGCGCATCGATCGCCAATTGGCGGAAGGCCGCAACCTGGGAAGCCGACATTCCCTTGTCGACGTTGCCGATATTTCCATTCTTGCATTCAATGGGATGATGACGAACCCCGAATTTGCCGACTGCATTGTTGCGAATTTGTATTAGAACCGTTCCTGCAGTCGCATTCGTCAATTCCCCTTCCAGCTGCCTGAATACAAAATCCACCTGTCTTGCGAGAGATACCGCGTTTTTTTCCATTTCCTCTCTTCCTCCTTCATATTGTTCGACAATTAAAGACATTGATTTACAAAATCCAACTAAATCAAACATCGAGTTGCATATAATGCTATCATTGCCAATTATGTAATTCACCGAAAAGTTTATTTGTAATTGCCGAAAACGGGAATGCGCTTTTGTACCTAGTAAAATAAGATAAAAGTCCCCCTCCAATGCGCTGAATTATCCGTCGACAATTATAGACCAATTTCGAGGCCGGTGTTATAATATGGTATATTCTAAGTAGAAGGAGCGCTTACATAATGATCCAATGGTACTATTCGCTTTCCATTCGCAATAAGCTGTTGATTTCAACGTACTCCAATTTGCTCTTGCTTTCCATTGTTACGATTTTAACCACAGCGTTCGCGGGTGGGCCTGTATTAGCGATTCTCATCGTATCCATTGTACTACTCCTTATTGCCTACCCGACCGTGGGATTCATCGAAAACGCAATTATGCAATCCATCAATGACATTTCGAGCGCCGCATATCGCATTGCCAAAGGAGACTTCACACAGCGAATCGACGTATCCGCCTCTTCGGGAGCCGGCGAGCTTGGACATTCCTTCAACAGCATGACAGACAAGCTTAGAGAAATTTTGACGGAAACCTCCAATATCATTCGCCACGTAGCCGACACGAGCCGCAACATCTTCGATAAGAACAACACGGTACAGACCGCGATGGAGCAAGTGGCCGCCTCGGCCAACGAGCTTGCCACCGGCGCCAACGAGATCTCCGAGGACGTGTCCGACATGAGCTCCTCCATTACCGAGATTGAAGAGAAGGTAGCTGCTTATGCCCAATCGACCAAGGAAATGAACCAAAGATCGGAACAAACCATTGAGCTTGTGGACAAGGGACGCAGCGCGCTCGACGTGCAAGCGGCGGGAATGAAGCGCAATGTCGACGCAACGGCAAAAGTGTCCGAAACCATAAAGGATCTTGCGCAGAAGGCTCAGGGCATTTCGGCCATTACCGCAACGATTTCCGATATTGCCGAACAGACGAACCTATTGTCGCTTAACGCTTCAATCGAAGCGGCTCGCGCAGGCGAGCATGGCAGAGGCTTTGCCGTTGTCGCGCAGGAGGTACGCAAGCTGGCGGAGGAATCCACGGCATCCACCAAGCAAGTGTTCAATCTTGTGAAAAGCATCGACGAAGGCATCAAGCAGACAATCAACAATATGAAGATCAACGAAGAAGTCGTTAACAATCAAACTCAGCATATTCGGGAGTCGGAGCTCGTCTTCCAGGAAATTGTCGTCAGCATTCAATTCATTGCGGAGCAAATCTACAACTTTTCCCAAGAGAGCGACGCGATGCTGGAGAGCGCGCGCAAGATATCAGGAGCGATTCAGAACATTTCCGCGATTACGCAGGAGTCCGCGGCCGGCACTGAGCAGGTTTCAGCCTCGATGAACGAGCAGATCGCTTCCGTTCAAGCCGTTGTCAAGGAAACGGAACGCATGCTGACTATGGCCACGCAGTTGCAGCGCACGATTAGCGTTTTCAAGATGTAAGTTTGTAATATCCTGAATATGAAAAGACCAAGCACCGGGCAGGCCCTGGAAGCTTGGTCTTTTTCTCATTCTTGTTTTTTCATCAAACTTGTATTTCAGCTTAGTCCGTAAATTCCTGTACCCACTCGCCGTTCACATAGCCTACGCCGATTTTTCCGAAATGCGAGTTAAGGATATTGGCGCGATGTCCGGCGCTGTTCATCCAATCCGTCATAACCTGCTGTGGAGTCGGCTGTCCCATGGCAATGTTCTCGCCAGCATAGCTGTAGGTTACGCCAAAGCTGCGCATCATATCGAAGGGCGAACCGTAAGTTGGAGAATTATGGTCGAAGTAGTTGTTAACGTACATGTCTCTCGCCTTCTCCGTTGCTACTTTCGTAAGCAAGTTATCCGTCTCAAGAGCTCCAAGTCCCGCCTTCGCGCGTTCCTGGTTCACAAGATCAACAACCTGTGTTTGGAAGGTGCTCTGCTCTGTTGAAGTTGTCGGAGCCGGTGTTGGGGCTGGTGTTGCTGTTGCTGTTGGCTCAGCAGTTGGCGCCGTAGTTGGCTCCGGCGTTGCGACAGGCGTTGGTTCGACAGTTGGCTCGGTGGTCGGAGTCGCTGTCTCGTCAGAAGAAGGAGCCGGACTCAGAACGGATCCGTCAACCGGAGGCCAAGTAAACGTATACCCGCCGAACGAAAAGTTCAAGTTGCCAAGATCAATGCCATATTGGGAAGCAATGTTATTCAGTACATCATAGTTGAACGAGCCGGCCTCGAACTTGACAGTCGAGAAGGTGTGCAAGGAAGCTGCGTTAGCCTTTGGCGCTGCGATACCCGCTCCGATTAACGTTGCCGCCATAACGCTTGCCGCTGCCATTTTAACATGTTTTATATTCATGAATAATTCCTCCTGCATCGTTGTTTTTTGTCGGATGAGCTCCGATGCCACTTATATTAGCATGGGGATATGAGCGTTTCATGACGCAAAAATTACCAGATTCACAAAAACCGAGCTCAAATCCGCGACAATACTGCATTATTAAAAACTATTAATCCCGCATATCACGCAAATATTCCTTATCCCGGACGCAAAACACGCAAAAAAAAACATCCCGATTCAGGTGAAAGCCTGAAAACAGGATGTCTTCTTTTGAGAAAAAATTAATTTACACGCACGAATTTCCCTGTGTCCTGAGATTCGAACGCGCATAGAATAACCTTCAAGGAAGCGCGTCCTTCCTCGCCTGGAATTGGAGGAGTGGTGTCGTTCACGATGCTGTCTATGAACGCGTCCACCACGCCGCTTGATTCTTGCTTCGTATTCGTGGAAATCGCGCCAACCTTATGCTTCTCCACCGTTCCGTTCCGAAGCTCTACAATAACCTGATCATCCGGGTGAGTGCCGATCTTCATCACGCCGTTCTCGCACCATAGAATCGTGGAGTTGTCTTCACCTCTATAGTAGGTCCAGCTAGCTACCAGCGTGCCGATTGCTCCGCTTTCCATGCGTACAACGCAAGAAGCGTTGTCATCGACGGCCGTTCCTTCCTTATGAAGCGTGCCGACGAGGGCTGCGATCTCCGCCACTTCATCGTCAAGCATCCAGCGGATAAGATCGGCTTTGTGTACGCCCAGGTCTCCCATTGCGCCCATAATCGCTTCATCCTTACGGAAGAACCAACTGTTCGCGCCGTCGATACTCCAACCGTCCGGGCCGGGATGTCCGAAGGAAGTGCGGAATGTCAATACTTTGCCCAGCACGCCGGACTCCAGAATTTGCTTCGCCTTCACGTGAGGAGGCATCAGACGCTGGTTATGTCCTACCATCAGCTTGACACCGTTACGGCTGGCAGCTTCAATCATCGCTTCCGCTTCGGCGTCCGTTGCCGCCATCGGCTTCTCGACAAGCACGTGGGCGCCGGTATTCGCAGCCGTAATCGTCATTGGAGCATGGAGAGCGTTTGCTGTACACACGCTCACCGCATCCGGCTTCACTTCCGCCAGCATCGTTTCGTAATCCTTGAATGCTTTGCCGCCATGCTGCTCGGCATAAGCTTCAGCCCGCTCGATGATTGGATCTACGAATGCAACCAATTCAACATTCTCATTTGCCGCATACTCAGGAATATGACGATATTTCGCGATCGATCCGCAACCAATTACTGCTACACGAATTTTTTTCATTTTTTCCCCATCCTACTCTTATCAATTTAGAATTTGCTCAAGTAATTCGCCTTCATCCATTCCATGGATTCCGCTACCGATTCTAGCGGCGGATTCGCACAGGTGTCCTGCTCCACGATCAACCATTCCACATCCGCATCGGATGCTGCGCCGATAATATCGTTTAACGGAAGATCGCCGCGGCCAAGCTCGACGGTATCAATCTTCTGGCCTTTCTCGCCGCCTTTGAAGTCCTTCAGATGAAGAAGCGGCAATCTGCCTGCGTACTTGCGAATATAAGCGAGCGGATCTACGCCGGAATATTGCACCCAGCCGATATCCATCTCGACTTGCAAAAATTCGGGAGCGATTCGCTCGTACATGGCATCGAATACGATTTGGCCGTCAATCTCGACTTCGAATTCAAAGTCATGATTATGATAAGCGAACAGAATGCCCGCTTCCGCGCATTTTTTGCCGAATTGCTCGAATTTCTTCAGGTTGTCCTGCCATGCGGCGGCATCACGCGCTTCGACCGGCATCCATGGACAGATTGCATATTTCGCTCCAATAGTTTTCAAGTAAGCGATCTCATTATCCAGATTGGATTCCAACAGATGCAGTCCAACATGGCTGCCGATCGCTTTCAGATTCAATTCTTGAAGCAAGTCGCGCATTTCCTCGGCCTTCATGTCGCCGTAGCCCGCGAATTCTACGCCTTCGTAGCCGAGAGCCGCAACCTTGCGCAAGGTGTCCTCGAAGTTAACGGCGGTTACATCGCGAAGCGTGTACATTTGTAAACCTACGCCCATACGTTTCATGGATGGAAACACTCCTTATAGTGTTCGATTTTGATCTTGATGCTTTAATTTTCTTCCGTCTTGTCCATTATAGCGATAGAAAGTAGTGAAAAACAGTTATTTTATTAACCTATTCTTATGCGATTTTGTCATGTGGGGATCAGCAGCATCATACTATTATCGGAGTTTGACCTATAATTATGCGCTACCCCCTTTCTTTCTTTCATTAAGTAAGTTAATATCTAAAGTGAGAATGCATTTACGGGCAAATGTAACGAATTCATCATCTATTTTTAATAATTATTTAAGAATTGTGCGTTAGAGTGAGAGTATACAAAAAAATCCTTCGATGGATGGAGGCCAAGAATATGAAAACGATGCTGTTATTTCAAAACAAAAGCATACCCGTATATTTGACCGATACGAATAGACAGGCGCTGGACAAGCTGTCCACCGTGCTGAACCGCAAGCTGACAACAGGCAAGAACGCCTTGAAGAAATGCATATCCTCCTTGATCAGCGTTGAAATTGTGGGCAGCGAGGCAACACTGCATTCTTATTATGAGAGAGACAGTCTTACGATTTCGCTATATTGATGCCACGAGGCTAATAAGTCTATCCAATTGGAAGAAGAAGGAGCATAATCCGCTGTCGGATCATGCTCCTTCTTCTTTGGTTCAATCGATTATTCTCACGCGTTTGATAAGGCTAAGGCACATGCGGCAGCCTCTTGTATCGGTTGCCCCACAAGAACAGAGCGGTTCCGATTATGCCGCAGATGGATGCGAATATAAGAAGCGAGCTTAAGGAAAGACTGGCTGTCAGCATGGTGCCGAGTATCGGCCCCGCCGTCCCCCTGACGCCGAATAACATCAGATGAATGCCGAATACCATCGCTTCTCGTCCGGGAACCAGTCGGAAGATGAATGCCAGGATTCCGAAATCCCAAATCGCTTCGCCGATTCCTTGCACAAAGTTGCCGATTATGACGGCCGGAAAGCTGCCCCACGCGCCATAGAGCATAGGGACGATCGCATAAGCCGCGATCCCGACGAGCAGCGTATATTTGATCGGATATCGGTCAATCATCCAGCCTCCAATAAGGAAGGTAAACAGTAATGCCGTATAATAGGCTACTCGCGCATACCCAATCTCCACATTAGAGAGCTGCAATGTATCCACTTGAATAATCTGATACAAGGGGCTTGCCAGCATATTGCCGAATCCGGCAAACGAGGTTGCAACCAAGAACACGGCCAATGTGCGGTTGCTGGCAACCAGCTTCCATTGCTCGTTGAACGAGAAGCTGATTCTCTTGCCGGTTGCCGGTCCCTGTTTCTCACCGGGCAAGGCGGTGTCTCTCTTCTTGGCCAGCTTGATGGTATTGAACAAATTGATTGACAGGAAGCCGCCGATGGATGCGGCGATAAGCGGACCGGACGGCCCGAAGGCTTCCGCCCAGCTCCCGACCGCGAACGCAATCGGGATCATAAGCATGCCCATTGCGACACGCACATAGCCCATAAGCCTGCCGCGCAGATCGGCCGGATACATGCGGGAGACGAGCGAAGCATAGGCCGGAGCTTGAATGCCCATCAACATTTGGAATACGATCGCCGCCGCAACATACGACCATGGCGTTCCCGCCAAGGCGGGAATAATGAAGATTAACCGACCGATGGCATTCGGGATGAAGATGAACGGCTTCGGATTGACGGCCCTCTCAATCCAGCTCGCCCAAATCGGCGAGAAGATCAAGCCAACTGCGGGGGCGGCAGACAGCAGCCCGACTTCAAGATTGCTCGCGCCTTCCTGAATGGCGAATGCCACATAAAATTGATTCATGACTACATTAAACAAACTGAATAAGCATGCCGCTCCAAGATCAATCCGGAGATTTCTCCATACTCTTGTCGTCATCGGCATTCCCAGCTTCACAAGCATATGGGAGCTTGTTTTCGAGGCGCGCGCCATTATTCGATCGATACCCTCTTCGCGTTGATGTTATAGAAGCAAGGAGGATATTACTACACCTGTATCGATTTGTACAGCATCTTATGATAAAATTCACGAAGACATTATATTTGTTTTTTGGAGGCTGATTGTTTTGAGCATCGCAATAGGAATTGATATCGGCGGCACGAAGATCGCCATTGGATTCGTGAACGAGAAAGGCGAGGTCATTGCGAAGAGCTCCCTTAAGACAGACCTGGACTTGTCGCCTGCGGATATGCTTGCCAAGGTAGCCCAAGAAATTCGCCGCATGACGGAAGAGCAAGGCATTCCGTTGTCCGACATGAGCGGCATCGGTATCGGCGCTCCCGGTCCTCTGAATACAAAAACCGGCAAGCTTGTTTGTCCGCCTAATCTGAAGAGCTGGTGGGATTTCCCCGTTGTGGAGACGCTTCAATCGCTGCTGCCTCTGCCGATCAAGATGGAGAATGACGCGACTGCAGCAACGCTGGCCGAGAAATGGGTCGGAGCCGCGCAGGATGCCGAGCATTTCGTCTTCCTTACGATCAGCACCGGAATAGGAGCCGGCATTTATTTGCACGGCAAGCTGATTACAGGAGCAACCGGCAATGCCGGCGACGCGGGCTTCATGATGGTGCATCCCGCCGGAGATATATTGAAGGACGAGCCCTACGGCTACTGGGAGCAGATCGCTTCCGGAACCGCCATTGCGCGCCAGGCGTCAGAGCTGCTGGGCCGCGACGTATCGACGAAGGAAGCGTTCGCGCTTGCGGCGCAAGGAGACGCAGCCGTCGCCGAGCTTGTTGATCGCGTATTCGCCTACATAGGCATCGGATGCGTCAGCTTGATCAATCTGCTCGATCCGAGCAAGATCGTTATCGGAGGCGGTGTATCGCAGGTTGGCGAGCCTTTGTTCGAAGCGGTCCGCGCCTATGTATCGAAGCATGCGCTTAATCCGAGCGGCAGGGAAACGGAGATTGTGCCTGCCGCCTTGCAGCAGGATGCCGGCTTGATCGGCGCGGCGGCATTGATTCATTGCACGTATTCATAAAAAGGGTTGGGAAGTTGGAACGAAGAGATGGAATGGAGAGAGCTGCGGCGGCGAATGGCGGCTCTGCCTTGCTCAAGGCAGAGCCGCTCTTTCACTGAAGCGGCTTTTTCTTCTGCTCAAGACCCAGGAAGAAGCATTCCAAAGCGAAGGACAAGCTGTCATCGATAGCGATCGGCATGCCGAAGCCGCCGCCCTGCTTAATAGAAGCGAATCCGTGCAGCAGGCTGCGGAAGCCCCGCACAGCATGTATGCGGCTCGCTTCATCAAGCTGATACGGCTCCAGCACCGCGATCATTCTATCCACCACTTCCCCGCTCAAAGCTTGAAGACGAGTTGAATCGCCCGAAGGCGAACGCTGAATCAACGTATAGAGACCGGGATGCTGATCCGCGAAGGTCAAATAAGCATTAGCGGCTTTGAGTACGCCCTCCTTGCCGCTCTTCTCTCCAATTCCCTGCTCCAGTTGCATATTTAGCCGCTCCAGGCCAAGAAGAGTCAGTTGTTCCTTAAGCTCGGGCAATCCGTTCATGTGATTGTAGAGCGATGGCGATTTCACATTCAGCTTCCGGGCCAGCAAAGCCAGCGTAACCTCTTCAAAGCCAAGCTCGTCGGTCAGCTCTGCCGCCGCAGCTACTATTGTACCCCTATCAAGTCCCGCTCTAGGAGACATTCTGGCGCCCCCTCCTCTGCTTCAATTTCTGATCCGCTGCAGCTATCGCCTTCCGCATCGCCGCAACAGGATCGTGAATCAGATTTCCATGTCCGACGGCGAGTATGGACGGCTTTAGATCAGCCAAACGCCTCGCGCTGTCCAGACTTATCTCAGCGCTCCAGGTTGCCAGCGCAGGGAAGGGGAAGGTCAGCCTCATGTGACCCGATACAGCGAGCCCGCCTCGCGCTGCAAAAGCATCGCCTGCAATAAGAATACCGCTCCGATCATCCAGAAATGACATTGATCCGGGCGTATGGCCAGGTGACGCGATTGCTACCAATGAACCTACTCTGCCTCCGTCTTGAAGCAGCACGTCCGGCTTTGTCTTCAAGCCCTTCGGTACGCCACCACGGACAGGAAGGTTCGGCTCTCCCTTAAGCAAAGATGAATCGCCTGCCAACAGCCTTGAATCGCGTGCGGATATATACACTTCGAGTTCTGGATTACGCTCCTTCAGCCTGTCCAATGCTCCAATATGATCGGAATGCGCGTGCGTAAGCACAATTTTGGTTATCGGCTTTCCAATCCTGGCCGCTGCCCCGATAATGGCATCTGTATTGCCAGCCAACGCCGCGTCAATCAAGGTTAAAGAATTCTCCTCCTCCACCAAGTAACAATTGACAGGGAACAGATGGGGCAAATACGTTAATTGAGTCAGTGTTTTCTCCCGAATAATTCGCATTGGATCACCCTCGTTTCTAAAAAACTAATGTTGTTAGTTTTAATATAAACTAATTATATTAGTTTTTCAAGCGATTTGCGCAATTTAAAAACAGCATTCGCGATTGAATGCTGTTTTTCCCTATTTCGCGTCCGTTCTGCCATAGGAGGCCGCGAAGGACTTCATCTTCTTATAAGCTGCGGAGTCAAGCTTCTTAAGAGGATGGAACTGCGGATGATTCGAATTAACCTCGAGCACCCATATCCGATCCGACTTACTGTAAGCGAAGTCTACGCCCATTTCTCTCATGCCTGATTTCCTCTTGCTGAGCGTACGTGCAATCTCTAATGCCAGATTCGTAAAGTCGGCCTTGCGGCGTGCGCTCTCATCCGAAGATAAACCAAGCTTCTCGTTCAGCTTATGAAGCGTGTAGATGTCGCCGCCCTGATAATAATTGGTTACGATCTTGTTCGCGGCGCCGACCTTGACCAGAAAGCCGGTGCAGGTCCATTTGCCCCCTGGTCTCCGTTGCACCATGACTCGAATATCATAAGGCCTGCCGTTTACGAGATCAAGCGTAATAGCTTGCTGAATAATCAGCTTGCCCTTCTGCTTGCCCAGCATGCTCTCATAGAGCGAAGAGGCCGTACGAAAGCTGCTGACCCTCTGCCGCTTTCCTGTAATCTCTTTCAACTCGTAACCTTCAGAGGTTTTCTTAACGTTCATAATGCCGATGCCAAGCGAGCCGATATCCGGCTTGACATACAGACTCCCATGCTGCCCCAGCATTTGCTCCAGATTCATGCGATTAAAGCCTTTCGTATGCGGAACATGCGGCTTTAAGCGACGATTTGCTTTCAAATAGCTGCAAACGCGCAGCTTTCCTCGAATTGTGCTGCTAGCATATTTTTTGGCAGACAATAGCTTCACCTCAACATAGTGTATGAGATTGGCCTCACTGCCAATTGTACGCTTTCATTAGGGATAACTGCGTATTTTCAACCATGCTTCTGAGCGTACAGGAATTCTCTGACCGACTCGCTGCGAATAAGCAGAAGCGCTGCAACGACAGAATAAATGACGTTGATTATAAATAGCAGCAGAAGGCTTCCCGGCGCATGTCCGATATTTTCATCTCCCAATAACGCGAATCCGGATAAAACGCTCATTATTGCCCCGGCAATGAACAAATAGCGAACCCATGACACGCCTGCGAACAACGCAATCGATACCGCGATTTGAATGAGCAAGGAGAACAAACGAAAATCCACAAAGCAAGATGCGATCGTTCCTGCTATGTTCAGAGCCGCGATGAGAAATACGATAGCTCTTCCTCTTTGGAATTGCTTGGCTTGTCGCTTGACGAATTGTTCATATTGTTGTTGACGATCTGCCTTGGAGTCTTTCTCAAATTTGCCGAAATTGGGATTAACATCTCGCTCTGGAAGCGGAAGCTTGTTCGACAACTGGGACAAGCGCTCCGCCAATACGCTGACATGCGTGATCGCCTCAATCTCCATCTCCTCGAGCGCCTCGACGATTTGCGACTTTGCTGTCGCATCGCTCGCGAGTTTAAGCTTATACGCCCCAATTATTGAGGCAATACAATCGGGATCGGCTTGCATTTCCTTAATTTCGTCAATGGAGAAGAAGAGCTTTCGAAGACTCGCGATCATGTGCAAATCCTCGATATCGCTCTCGGAATACTCGCGATACTCGCGCCCGTTGCGCACCGTCATCTCTGGGTGAATCAGTCCCTCCTCCACATAATACCGCACGGTGCGCTCGGTTAAGCCCGTTCGCCCGCAAACCTCTTTCATTTTCATGATCAGCGCCTCCCTCCCTGCCAATATAACAACTTACGTTACGGAAGTGTCAAGGCTATTTGTTCAAAAAATTTGAATGCGCTCGTCCGATTGCAGAAGTCAGGGGGCTTGCGGGCTTGGGGAGTTGCTCCACATATGGAGCAACATCCTAAGCGGACAAGAAAGCCCTTATTCGCTACAAAAATAAAATTTATTCATTTTAACGGACACAGGAGCCTCTATTCCCACAAAAATACAAGTAAACCACTGCATTTCCCGAAAATAAGGTCAGCTCTGTCCGCGAAATTTTAGAAAAAGCTAATTTTGCTTATTTAACGCATCTACGGTCCGCTGCGATATTGCTCCGATAGTGTGCTAAGATAGATAGCGATACGTTTGTGCCGCATTAGTGCTGCGATGGTGCTGCGTTAGTGATGCATTAGTGTCTACGATAATGATGCGTCAGTAGTGACCATTACAACTCAACCATCGCTTTGATCACCTTGGATTCCGGCTTCATCCATTGCTCGAATTGATCGATCATCCCTTCGAACGGAGCGCGATGCGTAATATATGCAGAGATGTTGAGCGCGCCAGCCCTAATCGCTTGCTTTACCAGTAGGAAATCCTCCTTGGTCGCATTGCGGCTGCCCATAAGAGTCAGCTCTCGCTTATGAAAATCGGGATCATTGAATGAAATATCCGCTTTCGCCAGTCCGACATAGACAAGCTTGCCGCCATGGGCAACATAACCGAATGCCTTCGTCATGGATGACGGATTGCCTGTACAATCGAACACGACTGTCGGATAATCGCCATCGGTTAATTGTTCAACTCTCGAGCCGGCCTCCTGCAACGCATTGACCGTTTCATCCACCTTCGCCCATTCGCGGCAGAACGCAAGCCGTTCATCCTGAACATCCATTGCGAGGACTCTCGCACCTTTGTGCTTGGCTAGCGCCATGACTCCAAGCCCGATGGGACCTCCTCCGATGACCATGACCGTCTCGCCTTCCTCAATACCCGCTCTCCGTACCGCATGAGCTCCGATGCTAAGAGGCTCCAATGCGGCTGTTTCATCCAGCGTCAGCCCGTCTGCGGCAATCAGGTTCGAGATCGGAATCGCAACAAGCTCTCTCATCCCGCCATCCACATGTACGCCCATCACTTTCATATTGACGCAGCAATTGGTCTTTCCTCTCCGGCATGCAATGCATTCTCCGCATTCGAGATACGGAATGATGCCGACTTGGTCGCCTGGCTTCAGACTCTTCTGATCAGCGCAGCTCCCTGCGGTATCATCAATCGCTTCAATCACGCCGGCCAACTCATGGCCGAGCACTCTCGGATAGCTGAAGAACGGCTGATTCCCCCTGTACGCATGATAGTCAGTTCCACAAATTCCGATTCGCCTTATACGAACGATGGCCATTCCCGGCGATAACCTAGGCGGTTCCTGTTCCATTACTCTGAATTGATTCACATCTTCGCATATAATGCCCCTCATTTCGCTTCACGCTCCATTCGCAATCCTTGGTTGAATTCGCCTCTTCCGCTAGGCCAAGTCCAATCCTTGACGGGCTCCAATATGCGCTGCACCTCGCGAAGCAGCTCTTCGTCAACGGGCTGCTCCAGCCAATGCACATTGTTGCGAATATTAGAGGGATTCGCCGTGCTGACCAAGGTCGTTGGGACTCGCTCGTTCGAGGTCGAGAATTGTACGGCAAGCTGCGCGATGTCCGCGCCTTGCTCCGCGCAGAATAATGCCGCTTGATGGCATATTTCCTTCGTCTTCTCGCCGGCAGGATGCCAATTCGCCGGTTTCCTCGTACTTAACAAGCCCATTGACAAAGGGGAGGCATTCACGAGCCCGACATTCTGACGCTCCAGCAATGGAAGCAAGTCTAGCAATGTGGTATCGTTCAGCGAATAATGGCAATACGATATAATGGCATCAACTTCAATTTGCGGCAGATAAGCCTCGAACAAAGGCAGCGGCAAGCCGCAGATGCCTTTAAAGCGCAGCTTTCCTTCCCGCTTCAGTTGATCCAGCGCAGGCAATGCCTCCTCCAGTATCACGTCCATGGGAACAAATTCAATATCATGCAGGAATACAATATCCGCATAATCGGTATGAAGTCTCTTCAAGCTTTGCTCCAGGCTGCGAATGATGCTTTGCTTTGAAAAATCGAATACGTTTTCCTCTATTCTTCCTGCCTTGGTGGACAGCAGAAAGCGGTCCCGCGGAATATCCTTAATGGCTTTGCCCAGCATCGTCTCGGCTTTGGTCAATCCATAATAAGGCGACACATCAATATAATTGATGCCGAGCTCCAAAGCATCCTGCACGGTTCGCATGCATTCCGCTTCATTCACCTCGCGAAATACCGAACCCAAGGATGAAGCGCCCAAGCTTAATATGGACACATCCAGTTCTGTTTTGCCAAGCTTACGGTATTGCATCAGATCCCACACTCCCTCTTATTTTAGTATGTTAATGCCATAGAGACATTTTTCCCGAAACCCGAAACCAATTACAGCTTATAAAATGCCTGCGCGTTGGAGCCGAATAGCCGCTTACGCTCCGAATCCGTCCAAGCCGCTGGAAGCGCATGCTCCAGAATCTCCACCACTTGATCATAGCTCGCGGCAAGCAAGCATACCGGCCAGTCGCTGCCGAACATAACCCGATTCGGGCCGAACAGCTCGCATACCTCACGGACATAGGCAGTGAAATCATCCGGCTGCCATTGCTGCAGATCCGCTTCCGTAACCATGCCCGAAAGCTTGCAGCTCAAATTCTCATAACCTGCAAGCACCCGCATATGCTCCAGCCACGGCTCCATCTCTCCAGCGGCGATTCGCGGCTTGGCGATATGATCAATAACGCCTCGAAGCTTCGGAACCTTCTCCATCAGCTTCGTTAAGCTGTTTAACTGCCCTTCCTTCACAAGCAAGTCGACAGGAGTATCCTCGCGTTCATACCATGAGAGCGCTTCAATATAAGAGGACGCCAAAACCACGTTCGCATCCGGCATATCCTGAATCATCAATCGAAAGCCTTTGTACTTGGGATGCTTGCTGAATTGCTCGTAGCGCTCGCGATGACTGGGATCCGTCAAATCCTGCCAACCGACTACGCCTAGAATCGATGGATTCTCATCCGAAAGTCTTAGCAGAAACTCCGTTTCCTCCCAGGTTGGCGCCGCTTGTACCGCAATCGTTCCATCCAATCGATGCTTCTGCAGGCTCGCTTGCAAATCAGTTGGGAGAAAATCCCTGAATAGGATGGGCAGCTCCTCCGTAATCCATCTGTAATCTCCACGATCCATTTGCCAATAATGCTGATGCGCGTCAATTCTCATGAGCAATACCTCCCGAATTGTTCTGATCTTCTTCATTTTAGCAGCAATGATGAATATTTTATTGCTTGATTCCAGCTTGTTTACGCTCATTTTTGCTATACTTGATAGATAATCCAAATTGAAAGGATGAGATTATGCAAACTCCTCTTCATAAACGCTTCTCCAAGGATGCTCCATTTCCTTTCGATATGACATACAAAGCAAGGAAGCAACCGCAGCAGGAGCTTCCGGATCATACCCATGACTGGTGCGAGCTTGTCTATGTCTATGAGGGAAGCGGCACCTTCTTTATCGATACCATTTTCTACGATATGCTGCCAGGGGACTTGTTCATCATTCCGGGAAACTGTATTCATCGAGCCTATCCCGATGCGGAGCATCCCGTGAATTCCACTGCAATTTTTTTTCACCCCGCATTCATTCAACCGCTGATGGGAACCGGCGATCACGTTTCATTGCTGAGCTGCATGGAGCATGTCAAACGGCATCGCAGCTTTAAACTAGCCGTCTCCCATGCGAATCAAGTCGCGCTTGTCGGGATTATTGAGCATATTCATCAAGAATATATCTCGACCGAGCTCGGCGCCCATTACGCCGTGCAGCTTCATCTTCACAGGCTGCTGCTTCAGGTGAACCGCATGATTGGTACGATCGGAGCAGCCCGGGGAGCCGAGAGCGCGGCGGCTTCCGAATGGCTGAAGAGCATCCTGCTTTACATTGACACTAATTTGCAAGAGGATTTGCGTCTGTCCTCGCTGTGTCGGCGCGCCGCCATCACGCCGGCCCATTTCTCGCGCGTCTTCAAGCAAAGCACCGGCATGACGCCTACCGATTATGTCAATGCGAAACGAATTATGCTCGCCAAAGAACGACTCGCCACCACAACCGACAGCATTCTCGATATCGCCGAAAGCTGCGGCTTCGAGAGCAGCTCCTACTTCCACAAGCTGTTCAAGAAGCAAACGGGAAAAACCCCGCTCGTCTATCGGCGAAGGGGCTGACGGACTGCGGGGTTGCTATTCACTTGTAGCCATTTTCAAAAAGATTGTGGTTCGGCTCGATTTCGCTACTCCAAGTCGATTTTTCCGACCTGGAGACGCGACTCGCCAAGCTAAGCTTGGCTCGTCACCGCTTCGCCGCCGCGTCCGGACAGATAGAGATTCTCCTGCCGGACCGTCCAATCGACATATCTGAGCGTCAATCTCAGCTTCACATCCGCAAACTGGGGATCGTTCCACAGATTTCTCTCTTCTCGAGGATCACGAAGCATATCATACAATTCGCCCTCTTGCTTCATTTCTCCGCCAGGCTGATCATGATACATGTTCAGCTTATAGCGGGAATCGCGAAGCATGGTCGCGTTTAACGACGGGCTCCAGTATTTTCCTTCATGACTGTAGCCCGAATTACGGTATTGCGTAACCGCATAGCCTCGTCCCACGGAATTTCCTCGCACGATCTCGAGTAAATTTTGCGTATCCGGCATTACTCCGGCGAGCTCCTTCCGCGTGAATCCGGCTGCGGACAAAATCGTGCCGGCGAGATCATGCAACTGCACCAATTGCGAGCTGCGTTCCCCCTCTGGAAGCTCCCCGGGCAACCTCATAAGCAGCGGAATCTTCGCGCAGGCTTCATAGAAGTAAGCGCCTTTGGTATAGAGCTGCTTGTCGCCCATCATATCGCCGTGATCGCTGGTGAAGATGACAAGCGTATTATCCATGAGCCCTCGCTCTTCCAGCTTGCGAAGAACTCGACCTGCCTGCTCGTCCAGAAAGCCGATGGAAGCGTAATAGCCTCGAAGATCTTCCTCCAGCTTCGCGCTTCCATAACGTTTCAAAAACTTCTGCCGCTCTCTCAGCAAGCCTTCCGGTTCTCCATCCAGTTGAGGTCCAGCAGACTCCGCGCTATCAAGCCGCTCTGCATGAATCGTCTCCATCGCCTCCGGCGGGTAATCATCATACGGATCATGAGGATCGAACACGCTCATCATGGCGAAGAATGGCTGCTCGCCGTCATGAGTCTGTAAGAAATCTATCGTACGTTCAGCAGCCCAATATGTGTTATGCGCTTTCTTTGGAAAATGCTTCAAGCGTTTGTTTTCTCTCTTCAATCTTTCCCAGAATTGGGGATGATGCTCCTCTACCCATCGCGCATAGGCATTCAGCGGACTGTCGAGATGCAAAGTCGGATCATTGCAGGCTTCGTAAATGTCAAAGCCGTCGTTCGGATGGCGCCTATCCGCCTCCGTAACGCGGCCGCTCACATGCAGCTTGCCGAACAGAGCCGTCTTATAGCCCTTTTCCTTCAATCGCTTCGGGAACAGCACTTGATCCTCCGGCAAATTATCATGCAGCTTGTATACGCCATGTCCCGGAAGCGCCTTGCCCGTCATCAGGCAGGCCCGGCTCGGCGTGCATATGGTTGCGTTCACATATCCGTTATCAAATACGATGCCTTCGCGCGCCAGACGGTCCAGCTCCGGCGTATTCACGAATTCGCCGCCATAGCATCCCAGAGAATCGAATCGTTGTTGATCCGTCATAATTAACAAAATATTTGGTTGTTCTCCCATGCTTGCCCCTTTCTGCCGCCCAGTGACTCCTTACTGCTTACTGCGAATGGTAATCTGCCGACTGCTTCATGTCCGCGTGCTCTCAGCTAATCCTTTCCCGGAATTTCCGGGAAAGCCGGCCGACCTGCTCCACGACAAGCTTATGCTGAGGCTGAAGCTTACCCTGTTCCATAGCGCGAGTCTGTAATCGCATTTCAATTCCCTCCAACTGGAATGAATATTTGGCGTTGAGAGGATAGCTCTGCGCTTCGACAGCGGAAGCGACGCCGAGAAAATCCTGAAGCTCACTTGCTTTCTCTGGCTGCTCGCGCCAATTTTCTGTCAGCCACACGTATAGCTCGGGATGAAAATTAGCCATAATACCGCTGAACCCGGCAACTCCAAGCTTTAGCGATTCGAGCAAGGTCGCCGAATTCGCGTTGAAGATTTGCAACCTTCCGCCTTTCAATGCTTGAAGGCGCGCTTGCATTTCCGCCAAATCACAGCAAGTATCCTTCAGAAACAGAAATCTGTCTGTCGATTCGCACCATGCGAGCAAATCCGGGCTCATAAGGCGTTTGTAAGGATACGGACATTCGTACAGGCCGAACGAAACCTCAGGATTCGCCGCCAGCAGCTTCTCCGTATTGCGCTTCCATACATCGTCCGACTCTTCCTGGCCCGCCAATCGGTTCGTTACAAGGACAAAAGCGTCAATGCCTGTTTCATAGATGCGTTTAACTTCCTCGATCTGATCCTCCATTACGCAGGATGTATGTCCAGACGCGATTACCGGTACCCGGCCTTTCACCTTCTCCACCACGAAGCGAGCAATTTCGATTCGTTCCTTTAAGCCGAGGAAGAACATCTCACTGGATTGGCAAACCGCGAACAAGCCGTGCACACCGCCTTCAATATACCACTCTACCAGCTGAGCCAACGCCTCGTAATCTACTTCCCCATCTGATCTGAACGGCGTAACCATCGTCGGCCACACTCCGCCCCCTATTCCTTGCATAGCTTTCTCCCCCTCTAGCCTTACGTCTTCCATGTCAAGTTAATTCAAGTCAATCTTAAGAACGATCTTACGAATCACGCCCGCCGCCGAAACCGCGCAGCATGGACGATGCAGCTCGCCCGGGAAGAACACAGCATACATGCCCGGTTTCAGAATCAGATTCGTCACTGCCCCCGTCTTGCCATGGAACAGGAGATCACGGTCATCATGCTGTTCTTCGATCGTGCTTCCATCACTTTCGGCGAAACCAATCATCTCATCCCCGGCAATCAGGAACTGAATATCCGTATAGCGCTGATGGGATTCCCATCTTCGTTCTTGCTCTCGTTCGGTTTGTACCTCCTGCACCATTGCGAATAGTCTCTCTCCGTCAATGCTGATCTTGCCGACCGGCAAAGCCGCCAAATCCGTATTTTTCAGAAAATCCATAGCTTGCCGTATGCTGGTGCCATAGGCTTCTCCCTCGAGCGGCCATCTGTCCAAATGTCCAAGTATCATTTTTTTGCCCTCCTAGGCTTACAAATAAATCTTCCGTTTCTCTTCTACCTTATCACGGAAATCATTCAACACGCCATACACGATCAGATTGCTGTCGTGAAAAGTATGAGCGCCGTCGTAGGAGGTTCTCACGACATAGATCAGATCATCGCCGTCAAATTGCCAATCGGCATATTGAAAGCCCGTCTTCTTGCGTGAAAGCTCTACATCCTCGATCAAATCATCCTCCATCAGTGTCTTCACATGAAACCAATTGCGCAGATCCTCCGAAGCGAACACGGAAAGCTTCTCGCGCAGCACATGCTGCTCCGGATCTTCTCCTTTATTCACTAGCGTCACATATAAGCCGGTAACTTCATCGCGGCGAACTGTAAACTTGTGCGATCCACCAGGCAGCTCAACAAAACCCGAAGAATCGAAGCTTGTTTTTTTGCCGCCGTCGCTAATCGTGAGCATCGCCGCCTTGTCCCAAACCGGGAATGTCGTCAATCGAATCAGATTGACCAGGCCATTGGGTCCCCTTACCACATTGCCCTCCAGCCAGCCTACGCCTGCTTCGCCGCCCCAGTCCGGGGAATCGGCATCCTGGTCATAGACAACCTGATTGCTCATCGTCCAGTTTTCCGCAAGCAGCAAATCCGCGTCTGCCGGACAGGAGACGACGAAGCTCTTGAAGCCGATAGGACGCACCGGCGGATCCATATCCTCATAGGCGCGGTACAAGCGTCCGTCATATTCGACAACCGGCATTGGCGCGCAATGGTAATTCGGCGGCGTCATGCCCTTGCCCCCTGTGTAAAGCAACCCCGAATTCTCATCCACTGGGGCTGTCCATGTGAAGCCTTCGTCATCGCTGCGGCGAATAATGATGTCGCCGAATTTACGAGAAGTGCCCATGAGATAAAGCTTGCCGCGATGCAGAAACAGATTGCTCCAGAACGTGCTGCTCAAATGCGTAACATGCTGCCAGGTTTCTCCATTGTCTTGCGAACGGAACAACCCGGTTAAATGGAAATGCTCATCGGGAAAATCGCCGAAATAATCATTCGACGCGAGAAGAGCCCCGCTCGGCAATCGGACAATGCTCGGACTCCCCAGATAGGTTCGGGTGCGTGGATCCTGATAGTTAATTTGGCTTTTCCATTGCATGATATTATTCCTCCACATTTAGAATTCGTTTCGTCTTATATGTCTTCATCAGTTCATCGAACAGTTGATCCAACTCCTGCTTCATCTCTTCACAGAGCTCCGAATGACTTTCGGATCTATCATGCTCCTCGCTCGGATCTTCCGTCAGATGATATAGCAGTGGTTTGGATGGCTCAGAAAGCTTCCGGTCGATCGGCTCTCTGACAAGCGGGTATTCCAGATCGGGCCTCTGCGTTATTTGTCTCACATATTTCTGATCGGGCGCGTAGAATTCCACCGCCTCCGGAATACTCGGGTAGACAAGCTTCCACGGTCCCTTGCGCAGCGCCGCGTTGCAAAACGGAACAGGCTCGAAGCGATTCCATTGCCAAAATTTCGAAAAATCGTTCTCCTTCCTTTCCAAACCTCTCAGCAGAGACAGCATGTCTCTGCCGTCCGCTTGCAGAAATGGAGGCAGGCTTATTCCCGCAGCGCTTGCCAGCGTCAGGAGCCAATCCGTGAAATGCACCGGTTCTTCATACACGGTTCCGGCTTCAATCTTGCCTGGCCACTTCAGCAAACCGGGAACTCGAATGCCGCCTTCCAGCACCGAGCCTTTTGTGCCGCTTAGAACGCTGTTATAACGAATCGCCGAACGAGAGCCCTCCCCCTTCATATCAGGTCCATTATCGCTGACAAACAGAATAATGGTCTCCTCTTCGATCTTGCAATCCGCAAGCGTATTCAGCATTGTCCCAATTCCATAGTCCATTCTCTTAATCATGGCGTAAATTGTACAGACCGCCTCGCTGAACTTTCCCATATCCCGAAAAGGCTGAATCTCCTCTTCGGGAGCCTGCAACGGCGTATGCGGCGCATTATAGGTCAGCATCAGGAAGAACGGCCGCTCTTGATTTTCCTGAATGAAGCTTGCTGCCTCCTCGCTGAACACATCGGTCAAATAGCGGCCATCCGCGGGGAATGGTTCATGATCCTTCTCCAGCATCCAACTCCAGTAATCGGAGCCGCCGCAGCGGAAGCCTGTGAATGATTCGAAGCCGCGGTTCATGGGATGATACGCTTCACCCCGTCCGTTATGCCATTTGCCGATCAACCCTGTTCGATACCCATTCTGCTTGAACAGATCTGCAACGGTAATTTCATCAAGCGCGATCCGATCATAGCCTCGACATGTGCTGACATCGACAGCGCCGGTGCGATGCGGGTATTTCCCGGTCAATAATGCGGCCCGCGCAGGAGCGCACATAGGCGAAGCGCTGTAATGCTGATTCAGAATCACTCCCTCTCGGGCGATTCTATCCAGATTCGGCGTTCGCACATCTTTGTTGCCGGATATGCCGATGTCGCCGAATCCCATATCATCAGCCACGATGACAATTATATTGGGTTTATTCAAAGTCTGCTCCCCTTCCTCCTTCTCTTGCAAGCAAGCTACGATTTGACAGAACCCAGCATTACCCCTTTGACAAAATAACGCTGCAAGAACGGATACGCCGCGATAATCGGCACCAGGGTTACGATAATCGTCGCGGCGATAACCGCCTCCGGATTGGCGAGCGTCGCCTGACCGGTTTGAATCGCCTCATCCTGCCCTTTAATGATTTGCTTCAGCAGCAACGGCAACGTGAATAACGACTTATGATTGAGATAGATCAAAGCATGCAGGAAGTTATTCCAGATTCGAACGCCTTCCCATAGCAGAATCGTCGCGATGATCGGCTTGGATATCGGCAGGATAATGCGAAGGAACGTCCGAATCGGACTTGCGCCGTCCATCATGGCGCTCTCCTCGATCTCCTCGGGTATGGTGCGGAAGAAGTTGATTGCCACTATGACATTGAATGCCGAAAGCATGTCGGGAATAATGAGAGCCCACAGCGAATTAATCAGTCCCGTTTCCTTCACGACGAAATACGTCGGAATCAATCCGCCACTGAAGATCATTGTGAACAGAATGAAGGCAATTGCGCCGTTTTTCATTGGCAGATGGCGCCTGGCAAGCGGATAAGCAGTCAGAGCCGTGAAGAAGACGCTGGTTAAAGCGCCGACGACCGTGACAAAGATGCTGTTCCCGTAAGCTTGCCAAATATAGCTGGACTGAAACACATTGATATAGGATTGAAAATTAAAGCCTCTCGGCAGGAAGAACAAGCCGCCGCGATAAGCGCCCTCTACCGAACTGAATGAGAGGCAAAGCTCATGCCAGAGCGGATAAAACGTGCATAGCGCAATAAACGATAAAAAGATAATATTGCCGGTATCGAACAGACGATTGCCAAAGCCTTTTCGATTTGCGTTCATTACCAGATCCCCTCCCGTCCGAGTCGCTTGGCCGTCCAGTTGCAAATGAGAAGAAGCACGAGCCCCACCGCGGACTGGAACAGTCCCGCTGCAGTCGCAAGAGAGAAGCGCCCGGAGGTTAACCCCGTCCTGTACACGTACGTATCCAGAATATCTCCCACATTGTAGACAAGAGGGTTGTACAGATTGTAGACCTGATCGAAGCCAACCGACAGAATATGACCGGTGCGCAGAATGAACATGATGACGATCGTGTTCGCGATGGACGGCAGCGTAATGTTCCACGCCATCCGAAGCCTGTTGGCTCCATCGATAGTCGCCGCCTCATACTGCTCCGGGTTAATGCCGGATATGGCGGCAAAATAGATGACCGTGCCCCAGCCCATCTCCTTCCAGATTTCCGAAGCGACAAGCAAGCTTCGGAAGTATTCCGGCTGCATGAGCGGCGAAGACGACATATGGAACAACGAGACGAGTCCCGTGCTTGGCGACAATATTGTGACCATAACTCCGCTGATAATAACCCAGGAAGTGAAATGCGGGAAATAAATAATCGTCTGAATGGTGCGTTTGATCTTCGAGCTGAACACTTCATTAATCAGCATGGCGGCAATAATAGGCGCCGGGAAATAGAACACAAGCTTGTAAACGCTAATAATCAACGTATTGCGAAACGCGATCCAAAAATCGTCATTGTCGAACAAGATATGAAACCACTTGAGTCCCGCCCAAGGACTGCCGAACATGCCCCCGGTAATTTTGAAATCCTGAAACGCCATCGAAACGCCAAGCATGGGGATATACTTGAAGATGAGAAAATAGAGCAATCCAGGCACAAGCAAATAATAATATTGCCGATGCTTCAGCACCTTGCGCGTCCACTTGCGCATGCTGCTGTCATTCCGAAGGCTCTGCGCTGCGCGGCCGTCTGCGGGGACTCCCGCTTGATTCCTGTTGTTCATAGTCAGACCTCCTTCAAGAAAATGCCGGGAAATAATGTCGTTGCAAAGCGGACTTTGAACATGATTGAATTTTTTCCCGGCATTTACGCTAATGGCTCAATCGCTTAGGCGTTAAGCTCTTTCCATTGCTCGTTGGCTTGCTCTTCGATCGTCTTGCCGCCTTGATCATAGTATTTCTGCACGAACTCGTCCCATTTGTCGACCGACCACTCGCCCGTTACGATCTTGACGAGATATTCCGGCCACAGCTTGGAATCGAGATCCGGATAATCCTGCTCGGCGGGAATCGAATTCCACAGTTCGTTCGGAATCACATGCTTCGACGTAATCGCCGCCGCGTCGCGGAACGGCTGATCCGTATTTCGGCGATCGTTGATGAAGAAGAAACGGATAGGATTGCTTAGCCCTTTCTTGTACAGATCTGCCGTGCTTGTGATTTGCGTGATTTTGTTATTCTCTTTGTCGTACGTGTAGTCTGTTCCTTCTATTCCGTATGGAGTCAGGAAACCCTCATCCGTTGCCGTCCAGTTCAGGAATTTCATGAAGCGCTGGGGATCCTTGATATCCTTCGAGAAGACGAGCAGCATGCCGCTCGGATTCTCGGCCGCGTAGCCGCGCAAGCCGTCAGGTCCTGCCGGTGCCGGGATAACCGCCAGCTTCGCGTCAGGATTGGCCTGGGACAATGCCGCGTTAACCGGGTTGTAGCTGTTCATCACGAAGTCGCGCTGCACCATGACGCCAACCTTGGAATTCGACAATTTGGCGTTGGCGGCCGTGCCCGTCAGAACCGGGAATTCTGGATCGATTAACCCCTCCTTGTACCATTTCTGCAGCGTCTCAAGCGCTTGCTTCGTGCCTGGAAGCGTAAAGCCCTTCTGAATCTTGCCGTCAACCTCCTGCCAGTGCTGAGGCGCGATGCCGAATGCGCCGAAGATTTGGTCGAAGCCGTAATCGGATTGCGGAACATTATGCGCCTCGAAAGGAATGGTATCATCCTTGCCGTTGCCGTCGGGATCCGATGTCTTGAACGTCTTCAAAACCTCTTCCAGTTGATCAAGCGTATCAGGCGTCTGAAGGCCTAATTGATCCAGCCAATCCTGGCGGACGAACAAGCCGGTTACGTTCGGGGAGTTATAAGCCTCCGGCAGCACGCCGCTTGGAATGCCGTAGATCTTGCCGTCGAAGGTCGCTTGCTGGAAGCTCTCTTCCGGCACGATGGATGTAATATTCGGAGCATCCTTCAGAAGATCGTCCAGTGGCATGACCAGCCCTTGATCAACAAAGGTGGACAGGGTTTGCGGATCGACGCGGAATACATCGGGCAGCTCTCCGGAGCTGGCCAGCAAATTCAATTTCGTATTATAATCATCGCCGTCTCCGCCCATTGTGACCTGAAAGTCAACGCCTGTCGCGCCTGCCTTCGCCGCCGCCTCCGTAATCAGCTTTCTTCCTTCGCCCCCGTCCTCGGGATATTCCGGAATGCTGCCATTCATTAAGATGTTATAGCGAATGGTCTGCTCGGTGTTCGAAGCATTGCTATTAGAAGAACCATTCCCCGTTTCTTCGTTTCCCTTCGAATTGTTGCTGCCGCTGCAAGCCGTCATTAGCAAGCTTGCGGATAAGATTACTGCGGCCGGCACTGCCCATTTGTTTCTTTTTGTCATGTGTGTTGCCTCCCTTTATTTTTTGAAAGCACTTTCTGAAAACACTTACAGTATCACATCCCACAGCCTCCATCGTCCATCGGCAGTTTGGAACAAACATGCGCCATATCAAGCATTTCAACCGCCAGATGCATAATTCAACATGGATGTTGTTCTTTCTACATCATGATCGCGAGAGCAAAAAAGCATCCTTCGGCCGCATGCGGTCAAAGGATGCTCATCACTAGCGCGAAAGATCGATTATGGCTTCTCATCTGTTGTCGATTCCTCGAATTGCTGCGCTTCCATTCGGATCTTGCGGTATTCACCCGGTGTTACGCCCTCCGCTTTCTTGAAGAATCGAATAAAGCTGTGCACATCGTTATAGCCGATTTGCCTGGAAATTTGTTCAAGAGGCATATGATCCGCCAGAAGAAGCGGCTTACTGGCCTCCATCCGAATTTCCGTCAATACATTTAATACGGATTTGCCAACCTCTTCGCGGAACAGTCGGCCCAAGTGTCCGCTGCTGACACCCGATTCTTCCGCGATCATCGTAACAGTAAGCTCTTGATCATAATGCTCCTTCATATACTGCATGGCCCGCTTGATATAGATATTCTCTTCTTTATCTTTTATTCTGCGTATGCCTGATTGAATTTTATTCACAAAACCAAAGAACCGAGTTTTTAATTCCTTATGATTAGGGGCATTCGCAATCTCCAGAATCGATTCCTCAGAGATTTCCTCGAGATCGAACCCCTCTTCCATTAATTCATACAGCGTCGAACTCAGGAAGATAATAATAATTTGCTGCGTCTTCTGTCTCGACAAGGTTTCACTGTATACATAATGATCGAATAATTCGCGCACTGCCGCAAGCGCCCTTTCTTCATCCGCATTCATTGAAGCATGAATGAACTTCTTCTGAAGATGCGACGGATACGACACCTTCTCGCTGTCCGTATTGGACGGGAAGATCACATCGTTGTCGCCGATTACCGATCGGTAGAGCAATTCTCGCTTGGCTGCAAAGTAAGACTTATACACATCCTCGAGGCTGCTGCAAAATGTACCAAGACTCACCTGCAATGAAATGTTCAAGTGAGTGCCTGCCAATCGATTCAGTTCGGCGCAAAGCTCCCTTACTCTATCCCTGAATGTATCATTAAGACCATACTCTTCAAGATTAAGCAAGAAACCGAATCTCTCCGCATCCATCATCGTTCCGTAGACTGCTCCTAGCGATTTGAATGAATCCAGTACAAGATTGAAAACAAATAAGCGGTTGTAAGATTCCGAATGAGCCGCTTCTCCAAGCTCTTCACTGCTTTGAACGACAATAACCAGAAAATGCTGGTGGGGGAAAATCATCTCCAAGTTCGAGAGCTGCACTCGCAGCTGCTCGTCGTCGACGATATAATTATGAAGAATATCAAATACCAGCCGGTCCCTCAGTATCGGTTCATGCCGTTTGATATTGTCTTCAATGAGAGACAGCGCCTTCTCCACATATATAACCTCGTCCACAACGCTTGTCTCGATCGCATCGCCCGCGGTATTCTCGGATAATCGGTTCGTGATACGTTTCCAGGGCCGATACATTCGGAAAGCAAACCATCCGGCTACTGCAGCTCCGATCATAATGAACATGAAGCAGATATAGAGAACCTTGCTAATCTCCTTATGCATCTGATTCGAGTAGACGGAATACGGCGTGAATTCAAATATCGTCCAGCCGTTATATTCCGTCTGATATTGCGTTGCGAACTGTTTCTTCCCGTCGATCAAAACCGTCTTAGCAACCGCGGGATTTCCGAGATTCGGGATCAATTCCCCAATTTTCTCTGAAGATGCGGTTAAGTTCCCGACGACAATCTGATTATTATTGTCCAGCACGAGAAAGTCTCCCTGCATGTCGCTTGGAATAATTACATTGGCGAAAGCCCTCTTGCCCACATTAATAATCAGTTCGCCCATCTGCAGCTGGTATAAGACCGGGAGCTTCTGAGCGAACGTAATCGTGTCGACCCTCTCCCCTCCAGGAGCGGTCATCTCCCGATTGGCGAACCAGAAGGATTTGTCCTTATTCTGCTCCATTAACGCCAGAATTCCCTGATCGTAGTACTCTTCCTGAGATTGAAAACCAACCTCCGTAGAGAGGAATCTGTTGTCAATGCGGAAGAATAACGCCATGGAGTCGAACAATTGGTTCGTGGCTCTCTGCTGCCCCAATATATCGACGAACTGCTCATATTGATACATGCTTGTATTTTGGGGATCCGACATCGCCTTGTTCAATCCGGGCGTGAGCGATAGCCGCACGGCAACATCGCTCATCTGGTCGACCATCGAGCCGATCCGATCCGCGATGCGGTGCATATCCTGATTGGAATTTTTGGAAATGCGCAGCACGGTTTCTTCGGAATAAAAATAAAGGAAGATTCCCGATATAACCAAGGCCGGAATCAGCACCGCAACGAAATAGGTGATTAACAAATTCCGAAAATACTTCTTTTTGAAAAATAAAAAATTAAAATTTAAGCGCATACATTTTGCCCCACTTTTATGAAAGTAATACGTTGACCTTCTCTCTCTAGATTAAGTATAGCATACCCTGTCTGCTGCCGAGATATTGACGGCATCAACGGACGGCGGAGATGCAACGCTGGACGAATGCGATCATCTCTCCATGGCGAACCGGGTCGTCCGTATGACGCAGCGTAAATGGAATCTCCAGCTTATCGTACTCCCGCTTAAGCATATAGCCGTGAACGGGATGATGGATCACCTCCCCAACTGTAAGATTTGCCGGAATATTCGCTCCCGTCAGCGGAAGGTTATAAGTCATAAAAGCGGGCGGAGCCGACGCAGACATATAATGAATCGCCGAGGCTTTCTCCGCCAACTCAAGCATCTCTGGACTCTGTAGTTCCTCCAGATCGGTTGCTCCATAAAACAAGGCAAGATTGGGCTGTATATAGGGTCCTTCATAAATGCTTTCGTAGAATCGCTGATCCTTGGACACCTGCGTAATATAGCCTGCAAATCCACATACATCGGAGCGTTGCCTCTCGATTTCATCCACGCTGTCCGGCTGCGCCAGATTGCCTCTAAGCGCGTTCCATAGCGCGATATGTCCGCCCGCTGATTGGCCTGACGAAACGATGCGCTCAGGATCGAACCCCCACTGATTGGCCATATGTCTGACGAATTGGATGGCTCTTGTTCCATCCTGCATCGGGGCCGGAAACGGATCGCTCAGAATATAGCGATAATTGCAGGAGACTACCGATATGCCCCGATCCAGACATTCCTGCATAAGTTGATGATTTAACACCTCCGACTTGTCATAGCGAATATAGCCTCCGCCGTGGAAATAAATTAACACAGGCGAAGGCGTTCCTCTATTTTCGGCAATATAGGCATCCAGCCTGTTGCGTTCATGCGGTCCATAAGCGATATTCTTGTATGTCCTGACGACCATCGTATTCCTCCTCCTCTTCTCTTCAATAGCGACGCGCAGGTCCTTCTATTGTCAAACAAGATGAAAGGAACGTCTATCCCGAATATGGAACATGGATGTGCAATTTCGTACGTCAAGCCACTTTAAACTTGCCAATCTCTTGCTTGAGCGAATCAGACAGATTCTCAAGATTGCCGATATTGGAAACCATATACTCTACGATGGAGGATTGCTCCTGCGTAGAGGCGCTGACCTCCTGCAGCGAGGCCGAGGATTGTTCTATAATGCCGGATATTTCTTCCGTTGCCGCCAACACTCCGGTTGCATGCTGTTCGACAATGGTTATGATCTGATGCAGCCTCTTGACAGCCTGATCGGTTTTAGCAGTTTCCTCTAATACCGTCTCCACCGACACGGAGCTTCTTCCAATAAGCTCTGACTGCTTCATGACGAGCTCCAGATTGTCCTTCATGGAAATAACGGTTGCCCGCGTCTCGTTCTGTACGTTCTGAATCAGGGCCGCAACCTCCGCCGACGCATGACCGGTCTGCTCCGACAGCTTCCGAACTTCGCTTGCAACAACCGCAAAGCCTAAACCCTGCTCACCGGCTCTTGCCGCTTCAATCGCTGCGTTTAACGCCAGTAAATTCGTTTGGCTCGCGATATCGGCAATAACGCCAATAATGCCCCCGATTTCATCCGACTTTTCGCCAAGCGTGAAGATTGCATTCGTTGATGTCTGCACCGAACGGGTCAAATCCTTCAATTGGGTCAAAGCATTCGCCATTGCCTCATTGGCATGCGTCGCGCTATTTGTTGCCGATTCCGAAAATACTGCCGTTTCATTAATTTGAATGTTCGCGTCCATTGCAAGCTGCTTCGTTTCTTGCATCATCTCAACAATTTCCGTTGTTCGTTCGCTTTGGTAAGTAACGCCGCTTGAAAGCTCGCCCATGGTGACAGCCACTTGCTTGGAGGTCTCTCCCGTTTCATGGGCTTGCGCATTAAGCGAGACGGAGGAAGCGTTGATGCTGCCAACGATTGCATTCGACGATTCCGTAAGCTGTTGCAATTCATTCAGGAATTTGTTGAAATAATCCGCGAGTAATTTCGTTTCATCGTTCGTTTTCATTTCAATTCTCTTTGTCAGGTCGATTTTGCCCTGGGACAGAACGCTTTCTATGCCGCTAATAAAATGATCGATAGGCTTCTTAACAAACCATTTTATCGCGAGGTTCACGACATAAAGCATGATGAGCAGGTTTACGATTAAAGTGAAATAAGTGCTTAAGAACTCCTCGAAGGTACCGCTTAACGAGCTCATGAATTCCAAATCAAATAGAAAGGCTTTCAGAATGGCAATCGGCGTTCCCAAAATGAGGCTTGCAACAGATGCTCCAATGATAGTAAAACCCATTTTTCTTCCAATCGTCCACTTCATACTCCTTTCCAATAACTGATTTGTTCGTAACGACTTTAGCTTCTGTTTCATGCTGCAATAACTCCCCTGCGAATTTTTAGGCAATAATACCCATGAATATATTACTACATGAACAAAATTATTTCATTAATTTATTTATTAATATACAATATATACTAAACTAGTTTATTTAGTATATATTATTAATTATTTATATTAAAATATTTGTAATTTCAGTTTCTCAAAACATGGAATTTTTGAATCTTACGAGCAAAAAGAAAAAAACACCTGACGGCGTTTTCTTGGCACAACGATCCGTTTTGCTCAACCGGTCATCCCTGCTCCTTAGCGAGCTTCTGTCCACAAACCGTTGTTATCCGGGATATATACAACACCTTATAGACCAAATCCCAACGCCTAATGAGCCGCTTCGTCCTCTATGCGGATTAAATGTTTTACACTTGCATTCGTTCATTCCCATCGCTGCCTGCACGCTTGCCATTCTTCTGATGGAAATCAGACTTGGCGGAGTCGAAAGCTGAAAAGCCTGCGTGAATCTAATGAAGATTGATATCGTTATTTCCTCAAAGCGAGTATGTTTCCTGCCCGTAGTCACTAAATAAGACGATCAATCTTCGTTAGAACGTTATCAAGTTTCATTAGCGCTTCGCCTGTCTCCATCCAAGCCTATTATCGAAGTCTTCCCTTGATGTTCGATCTGCAGCTTTGCAGCAAAGCAACTTTGTATGCATCATATAGATAAATCGCTTAAAAAAGTCATATTTTCGTTACCCGAAATTTTATTAATGTTATAATGGCAAAAAGCCCTTGCTCAGCAAGGACTTTCTTAAGTATGCGGTCGAGAGGACTCGAACCTCCACGGGGTTGCCCCCACTGCCCCCTCAAGACAGCGTGTCTGCCATTCCACCACGACCGCGTATGCAATTATTCATCTATCCTTCATTCCAGAATCCTTCGAGGAAAAGAAACTGGTGAGCCATGAAGGACTCGAACCTTCGACACCCTGATTAAAAGTCAGGTGCTCTACCAACTGAGCTAATGGCTCTCATAATCGGAAACGAACTCCACATAAGAGCTGCTTCTTGTAAGGAATATGGTGACCCGTAGGGGATTCGAACCCCTGTTACCTCCGTGAAAGGGAGGTGTCTTAACCCCTTGACCAACGGGCCTTGAATGCCAATTTCAGAACGCTTCGCTTCCAAGCGACAAGAGCTATTATACCAACTTGTGCTTCACAGCGCAAGCTTTTTTTCATAAAAAAAGACCGCTGCTCGGCCTTTCATTGTGCCTGAGTTCTGAGATGAATAAATATGGCGGAGAAGGAGGGATTCGAACCCTCGCACCACTTTCGCAGTCTAACCCCTTAGCAGAGGGTCCCCTTATAGCCACTTGGGTACTTCTCCAGAAGATGGCTCCCCGAACAGGACTCGAACCTGTGACAACTCGATTAACAGTCGAGTGCTCTACCAACTGAGCTATCAGGGAAAATAAACAGTAACATTGAATAATTTATCATGCTGGGCTCTCTGTGTCAAGCCTCTTTCCCAAGAGAAAATAACTGAAGCTTTCCGCGGCATCTTCCGCAGGAGTATTTGGCCGGATCCAGCTTTCTCTTTCGCAAATACTCCATGCCGCATTGCTTGCAAACCAGCTTATAGCGATAAGGCAACGTCTTACGCTGCGCTCTCTCCGGCAGTGACTGGCAATACCGCGAGCCGCCAACTTGCGCGAGAAGATGTTTGAAATCCGCATCCCGATGACGATAACCCATGTTGCGTATATGCAAATGATAATGGCACAGCTCATGCTTAATAATTTTCTCCGTCTCTTCTATCCCGAAGGAGGCCAACTGATGCGGACTGATCTCGATATGATGGCTCCTCGTGAAATATCTGCCGCCTGTCGCTTTCAATCGGGCGTTAAAAATGGCTTTATGCTTGAACGGGAGTCCGAACGAGGCAAGCGACACTCGCTCCACCCAGCTTTGCAACTCTTCATTATCCAAGGGCTGTCCCTCCTCACACTTGAATTTTATCGCAATAATGCGCTACACTGTCAAGTAGGAATGTTTAATCGGAGCCAGCGACTCGAGGGGAGAGCACTATTACACATGAATACCATGCGTTATGTCTTAATGAAGCAAGAGAATTCCATTTGTTTTATCGAAATGCCAGCTACACACGCTTATCAACTAAGCGCTCTGAATCTGCGTCTACATAAAGAGATTGACAAACTGACTGCCGATTTCGTGCCAAATCTCGCTTTTGCGGTTGCGGAATGCGACAATGTTGAGCTGCATGACAAATCGCTTGAGATTATCTCAGGACTTGCGTATATCAATAAGCTCGAGAAGGACTTCCGAGAGGTGCAGGAGCAGGCATACCCGATTATCGCATTATTGACGGAAATTCGCGCCTTGCAGGCGCAGCTTGAGCAGTGGTACGAGGAATATGAGGAAGATCGGCTCGGATAAAAATAAGAAGGACTTGCACGGACATTCGCCCTCCGCCATATGTTTATAGAACAACAGGTTAGGCGCAGGAGGAGGACGATGCGAATGCCGCAATGGCTATGCAACCAGATGATGCGCGCATTTCAGCTGAAGGACCGCAAGCAGATCAAGCTGCTTAATGATTGCTGGTATTTCTACCGCACGAAGCAGGGTCCCAAGGAGCATGACAATCCGTCGGTCATTCAATAATACCAAGTGAAGATCACTTGAAAAACCCGGCATTTTCCCCGTTTGGGAGAATGCCGGGTTTTTGTAATGCTTGCAGCTCGACCAAGATCTGACTTGCCCGATTGATCCTGTCATGCTATACGCGCAAGTCGCTTACATTTGGTTGAAGAAAGTAATCTCATCGACTGGAAGACGAGGCGTCATGTGACCGGGAGTCGCCGCTTTGCCGATTGGCAGCATGAGCGTAGGCAGATATTGCGGCGGAATGCCGAACATCTCGATGACCTGATCGCGGTTATAGCCGCCCATAGGAACGGTGTCGTAGCCCTTCGCACGAGCGGTGAGCATCAGTTGCATCGCGACGAGGCCCGTGTCGAACACAACGATTTCCTTGAGCCGCTCCGCAGGCAGGGATGGATACATTTTGAGCGAATTCGCCGTCATATTGTTCTTCACTTCCTCGGACATGAAGCCCGCTTTGAATGAAGCGTCATAGATTTCCTCGCTCTTCTTATACATCTCCAGATCGCCAAGCACGATGACAATCGCCGACGCTTCTGCAACCTGCTGCTGATTGAAGGCGACGGGAACAAGCTTCTGCTTCGTCTCTTGATCGGTGATGACGAGGAAGCGCCAAGGCTGCATATTGGATGAAGACGGGGCTCTTGTCGCGATTTCGATCATTTCCCGAATTTCTTCTTCGGAGATGGAGACGCTGCTGTCATATTTCCGTACAGAATGACGACCATAGAGAACATCCAGGAACGGAACAGTCGCGCTGGCGTCCTTGGCCGTCTGGTCTTGCACATGAGAATCGATTTGCGTTGTCATTGTATGATTTCCTCCTAATTGTCGCATGAGTTGCAGGTAATGAGCGTTCGCATAGACATAAAGCCATGGACACTGCCACAACATATCCCACAACTCAAAAGTAACTGTAACTCGAATAATTACAGTATAGTTCGATGATCATCGAATGTCAACACTTACTGAGCCTAAATCGGATGCAGTGGTAAAAAGCAACTCTGCATAGGCAATTCCAGCGTTCGGACCTTCTCCAGTGGTAAAAAGTAACTCTGCAAAAAAAACTCTGTCGCTACCTTAGTCGATTTTATCGACTTAGAGCGCCCTCGAGACCATACTCAGCTTCCCTTAGTCGATTTTATCGACTTCTAGCGCCCTCGAGACCACGTTCAGCTTCCCTTAGTCGATTTTATCAACTTCGAGCGCCCTCGAGACCACGTTCAGCTTCCCTTAGTCGATTTTATCGACTTCTAGCGAGCTCGAGACCATGCTCAGCTTCCCTTAGTCGATTTTATCGACTTCGAGCGCGCTCGAGACCACGTTCAGCTTCCCTTAGTCGATTTTATCGACTTCGAGCGCCCTCGAGACCACGTTCAGCTTCCCTTAGTCGATTTTATCGACTTCGAGCGAGCTCGAGACCACGTTCAGCTTCCCTTAGTCGATTTTATCGACTTCGAGCGCCCTCGAGACCATGCTCAGCTTCCCTTAGTCGATTTTATCGACTTCTAGCGCGCTCGAGACCACGTTCAGCTTCCCTTAGTCGATTTTATCGACTTCTAGCGCCCTCGAGACCACGTTCAGCTTCCCTTAGTCGATTTTATCGACTTAGAGCGCCCTCGAGACCATACTCAGCTTCCCTTAGTCGATTTTATCGACTTCGAGCGCCCTCGAGTCCATACTCAGCTTCCCTTAGTCGATTTTATCGACTTCTAGCGCCCTCGAGACCATACTCAGCTTCCCTTAGTCGATTTTATCGACTTCTAGCATACGCCCGAGATAGAGAGCCCCTTGTTCCAAATAGAAAGCCTTCAACTACGCAACAAACGCGTAATCGAAGGCTTGCTAACTTGCTTTGAGCATCTGAAACACCATGCCATGCTACCTGCTCCTGTGATTCGGGATACCATGCAATCCGTTCCCACGGAGAAGAAGTCAATTCGGCTTGCGCATCGTCAAGCTGACGCGGCCCTTCTTCTCGTCGACGCTAAGCACCCATACCGTGACGTTGTCGCCGACGGATACCACATCCATCGGATGCTTTACGAATTTGTCGCTAAGCTGGGAAATGTGAACAAGCCCGTCATTCTTAATGCCAATATCGACGAATGCGCCAAAATCGATCACGTTGCGAACCGTGCCTTGCAGCTCCATGCCCGGCGTCAAATCCTCCAGATGAAGCACATCCGTGTGGAAGATCGGCGGCGGAAGCTCCTCGCGCGGATCGCGGCCCGGCTTCAGCAAGCTGTCGATAATATCACGAAGGGTCGGCAACCCGACCTCCAGACGATCAGCGAGCGCTGCTGCATCCGCCTCGACCAACAGCTGCTTTACCTTAGCGTCTCCAAGCTCCTTCAGCTCTAATCCCAGCTCCGCGAACAGCTTGTCCACGACGGAATAGGACTCCGGATGAATAGGCGTGCGATCCAGCGGATTAGCCCCCTCCGGAATGCGCAGAAAACCAATGCACTGCTCATAAGACTTCGCGCCCAGACGAGGCACCTTCTGCAGCTGCGCGCGCTTCACGAAGCGTCCGTTCTCCTCACGAAACTTCACAATATTTTTCGCAATCGTCGCATTCACGCCCGCCACATAGGACAGCAGCGATGAGGAGGCCGTGTTCACATCGACGCCCACGTGGTTAACCGCCGATTCCACGACGCCTCCGAGTGACTCGTCCAGACGTTTCTGGCTAACATCATGCTGGTACTGCCCGACGCCAATGGCCTTCGGCTCGATCTTCACCAGCTCCGCCAGCGGATCCTGCAATCTTCGTGCAATCGACACCGCGCTTCGCTCCGCGACATCAAGAGAAGGGAATTCTTCGGCTGCCAGCTTGGACGCTGAATAAACGCTCGCTCCCGCTTCATTCACGATTATATATTTCAAGTCCGCTCCGCCTGCGGATGAAGATGCGCTTGCAGCCGCCGAAGCAGACTCTCCTGCCGAAGCCCGCTTCCGGATCAGCTCGGCAATGAATTGCTCCGTCTCGCGGGATGCCGTTCCGTTGCCGATGACGATCAACTCCACCTTGTACTTGTCGATCAAGCCGTTGATCAGCCGCTCCGCTTCCGCCACCTTGTTATTCGGCGGAGTCGGGTAAGAGACAGCGACCTCCAGCAGCTTGCCGGTATCATCGATGACCGCCAGCTTGCAGCCGGTACGGAACGCCGGATCGACGCCGAGCACAATATTGCCGCGGACCGGAGGCTGCAGCAGCAGATTGCGAAGATTTTCCGAGAAAATCGTAATCGCATGCTCTTCGGCCTTCTCCGTCAACTCGCCGCGCACCTCGCGTTCGATAGACGGCGAGATCAGCCGCTTGTACGCATCCTCAATGACACTCTCCAGCGCCTCACGCACTGCTGCCGCTGTTCCTCCCCGGAGAAGCTTGCGGCGCATATGCTCGTGAATGCGGTCGACAGGCACGTCGAACGATACCCGAAGCATCTCTTCGCGCTCTCCGCGATTAATCGCAAGCACCCGATGCGGCGGCAGCTTCCGAACGGGCTCCTGATAGCTGTAATACATTTCGTAGACCGACTCTTGATCCTTGTTGCGCGCTTCCGTCTTCAGCAGAGACTGATCGAAGGTGAACTTGCGCACCCAAGCTCTGATCGAGGCGTCGTCCGCAATATTTTCGGCAAGAATGTCCATCGCGCCCTGCAGAGCTTCCTCTGCATTAGCAACGCCCTTCTCGTCGCTCACATATCGTGCCGCTTCCCGAAGCGGATCGCCCTGTCTCGGCTGCGACCACAGCCACTCCGCAAGCGGTTCCAGCCCCTTCTCCTTCGCCACGCTCGCTCGCGTCTTGCGCTTCTGGCGGTAAGGGCGATATAGATCCTCGACCTCCTGCAGCTTGACGGCTTGCTCAATGCCTGCTCGCAGCTCCTCTGACAGCTTGCCTTGCTCGTCAATCAGACGAATGACCTCGCGCTTGCGCTCCTCCAGATTGCGCATATATTGCAGCCTCTCGTCAATCGAACGCAGCTCATTCTCGTCCAACTCGCCGGTCATTTCCTTCCGGTAACGCGCGATGAACGGAATCGTATTCCCTTCATCAAGCAACGCCACGGCAGATTTCACCTTCGACAGCGGGATCGACAAGCTCGACGCGATACCTGCGATAATTCGCTTGCTCTCCGCTTCCTTCTGCTCGTCGGACAGCTTCGCCTTGCCTTCCGCCGCTTCAACAGCCATTTCCTTCGTCCATTCAGCCACCTATGTAACACCGTCCTTCATTCGTAGAGTAGAGAACTGAATTTCGTTGGAGGGCGCAAGCCCTCTAGTTACTTTCCAGTTCCCCCTTCATCAAACCGGACGTGAGGTTTTCCCTC
>NZ_JAATHD010000034.1 GCF_011947265.1 Paenibacillus sp. HB172176 | reverse complement strand
AGTCTTGACGAATTTGAGAACATGGAAACCACATGCCATGCAATAGCAGTTATTTTCATACATTGGGGTGACGGAGCGGCGTCATGAATGTTTTATCGCCAAATAAATTTATAGTTTAAGTAACTCGAAAACTTATAAATTCTATTGTGGTTAAAAATTCCCGCCGGGACTGTGAAGAGCAGGCTGCACAAGGCTCGCCAATCATTGCGATTCGTATTGGAGGTGGATGTGCCATGAAGAATGCCGATTGGGATCAGATGATTAGACAATCATTATCCTCAACAGCAGCTCCTGATGAGAAGTTGAATGCGAATTTGATTCTTGAAATGAAGAGAAAAAGCCAGATAAAACGCAAACCGCTCAGGAAATTAACTATAGGATTAGCGGCAGCAGTCATTATGCTGACCATGACAATAACCGTCTATGCGGCAACCCAGCTATTCAGCGCTAAGCAGATTGCCGAGGAACTGGATAATCAACTGCTCGCGGATGCATTCGAAAGCAAAGATGCGATTCAAATGAATGAATCTCAAGATTCAAGGGACTACCATGTTACGTTGCATGGCATTGTGTCCGGGGCAGGTCTTCAGAAATATAGCCAATTACCCGAGGATATCTATCCCGACAAAACCTATGCGGTTGTTTCGATAACAAGACGGGATGGCAAGCCTATGCCCGATACGGCAGATCCTGAATACGGCGAAGAAAAGTTCTTCATTTCTCCATTGATCAGAGGCCAGAAGCCTTGGCAAGTGAACATCGCCTCCATGAACGGCGGCTACAGCGATCTCGTGATAGAAGGCGTTTTGTACCGATTAATTGAATGTGATCAGGTGGAAATGTTCGCAGATCGCGGCTTATATTTGGCGGTAAGCAGCGGCGGAGCTTTTTTTAGCAAAGCGGCATTTAGCTATGATGAACAGACGGGGAAAGTCCGTGCTAGAGAAGACTATCAAGGTACCGCTTTGTTGTTTGATCTTCCGCTTGATCCGGCGAAAGCGAATCACGAAGAAGCCGACGCTTATTTGGAAACCTTGTTAAATCCGCCTCCACCGACTGCTGACCCCATCGTCAATAAGGATGGAGAAGAATGGATAGCCTGGATAAATCGTTTGCGGGACGAATTGCGCAATGGGGAATCCATCGGCGAGACCATTCCCGAATCCATACAAGAGGTGACTTATGAAGAATCGGGCAAATTCAATTATACCTTTGGTGATCGAAGCGTCACGATGACTCCAGAAGAATTATTCGAGGAAGGACAAACGGGGTTTTCGAATAAACGGCTTCCCATCAGCAGGAATGAAGAACACTATACAGCCATGCTGTTTCACAGGGACAAGGCTGGGGTAATTACGGGCAGAATTGTTATTTTAGACTAGCGGATGTGCAGATGTGGGCAAGACGCGATCGATTTGCAGGTCGCGTCTTGCTGTCCCGGCATCCTGTTATTTAGCAAGCTTATGAGGGATTTCCGACGAGTTTCAATCGAACACCACTTCCGAGCCATCAGCGGCTGATCAACTCACTTCTCATTTTGCCCGATCCAGACTCGCCCAATCGAAGAGCACGCCCATTGCGGAGGTTCGATTTGCAACCAGCAATTCGTAAGCTTGAACCGCATCCATGGGGGAGTATCTATGCGTAACGAGATTCGAGGTATCCATGCGCCCTTGACCCGCGAAGGTCAAGAACAACTCCGCCATCCTGGGGTGGTTCCAGGTCTTATAATCCATTCCGGCGTGAATGCCCTGGATGGACAAAGAATCTGATACGACATTGCGCCCGATTCCCTGCTGAGAAGGCGTTGCGGTATCTCCGAGCAGGATAATCCTCCCCATACGCTTGACCAGCCGAGTCGCTTGCGCAAGTACGGACGGATGGCCGGTCACGTCGAAGACGACATCGAGCATCTCGCCCCGGGTAGCCTTGTCGATCTCCTCATGCGCCGAAACAACATCCATACATAGCGGGCGGATGCCAGGCATTTGGGGCAAGAATCGCATACGATCAGCCGCAGGATCGATCGCGAAGAGCGTCTTCGCTCCCGATAGGTGCAAGTACCGCGTCACGAGTTGACCAAGCAATCCAAGACCGATTACCCCTACGGATTCTCCGAGCTGCAATTCCGCTCGTCTGGCGCCTAGCTGCGTTGTTTTGGCAAGATTGATCCACACGGCTTGTTCACTGGCGATTTCCTCGGGCAACAGGAACGCGCGGGCTGCTTTAATCTTGAAGCAACTTGCGTGCGAAACCTCCGCGAACACGCGATCGCCTTGGCGAATGCCTTGGACATCGGCTCCGACCTCCAGCACTTCGGCGACCATGCAGTATCCGGGATAAAACGGATATTGAACCCAATTTGCCCAATTTGTCCCTGAATCGAACACTCCGCGCAAGCATTGCAGCTCCGTTCCCGTGCTCACAAGCGAGCATATGGCGCGACACAGCAATTCTTCCCCTTTTAGCGTCGAATCGAACTGCTCCTTCTTGACCTCTACTTGCTGTTTGTCCGAGAATACAATGCGCAACGATTCCATATAGCAACCTCCCCGATTCCGGGACTCCCGTCCCTTTGAACCTATCATAATGCCATTGGACACGAAATCGTAGCGCATAAATTAGCGTATAATGAACACTTCTACAGGTGAAGAAAGCAAGCTGGGGCGGGTTTGCAAACATGCCTTAGGATCATCGTAGATTTCCAAACAACGTTTTGTATTGTTTGGGCGTTATGCCCACGTACTTTTTGAACAGGCGCGTGAAGCTCTGAACATCTTGGAAGCCAAGGGCGTCGCTTGTCTCGGCAATGTTCATAACGGGCATTTCGAGCAGTTGCTTCGCCCTCTCCATCTTGACCTCTCGATGCAACTGGATCGGCGACTTGCCGAATAACGCTTTGAACTGATTGCTGACGTAGTTCGGGTTCATGCTCAGATCCTTGGCCAGATCGGCCAAGGTGAGGCGACCTTCCGGCTGCGTGACGATTTTGAGCAGCGCGGCAAGGAAGTTTTGCGGTTTCTGACTCCCGGCGAACTCGACGTTCAACTGGGCGAACGCGTTATCCAGCAGCAAATACAACAGCTCAAGCGACTTCGCTTTTTGCAGAATCACATTCGGAAGATAGCCGCTCCTTACTTTGGAGCGCATAATTTCATCGAACACGGCTTCGAATTGCCCTCGGTCATTCAGGGCGTAAATATAGGGGATATTCAGAAACGGCAAGATCTCTATCCGGTTATGGATGCGGTACGTGAAATGCCACCACAGAAATTCGGTCTCCTCGTCGGTGTCCTTGTACTGATCATGCTCGAGATGGGGAGGAATGACAATCACGCTGCCCGGATGAATGTCGTAGACCGCATCGCCAATCCTTAGCTTCGCAGAGCCGGATCTGACATAGGTCATCATGTAGTAATGTTCGAAAGTTCGGTTCCTGTAGTTCATCGCGCGAAGCAGATGGTTGTCAAACATCAAAATCTTTAACTCAGCCGTCTCAAGCAACGCCGAGAGCAGTGCTTTGTTGTTCATAGCGAAACCCCGCAATACAATAGATTCGATAAGCACTGGCGCTTCAGCCAACTATTCGCAACATTTCTGAACTTGTTTTCGTTATAGGGGCAACAGGGATGAGAAGACTTATTAAAAATAACAGGGGGATTACGATGAAGTCCATACCTTTTTCCATCATTCTTATTTTTTCCTTATGTTTGTCTGCTTGCAGTGAAGACGTCGATTCGCAAGAGCATGTAGATGAGATCTATATTGCGGCGTTGGACGCCATGATGGGCCTGGATGAGGCTCTTAACCACGCCATGAAATTCATAGCGATTGATAGGAGCAACTTCGATGATCTCGATGAACCTGTTAAGGATAGTATTACCGCTTATTTCAAGGAGAAATATGGGGTGGAGGTCCTGGTTGCCACTTTGGATCAACTGAAAGAAAAGAGCTTATTTCATACAGACACGATGTCATTAGACGGAGTTCTGCTTCGAATCGAAAAAGTTGATTTCACATCCGACAAGGAGGTTTTAGTCGAGGGCTCCAAATATAAGTCGGGTCTCGGCGCTGTTGGAGTAAAGAGTGTCGTGCTTTTCAAAGATGGCAAGTGGCAAATAAAAGATTCCAAGGTAACCTGGCAGAGTTAATAATGAGGTAATAAAAGAGGAAACAGGGCCGAAGAAATGCTTCGGCCCTGTTTCCCTTAGTCGGACATGTCATACCCACTCAGCCCCACTACCCCGCAGCCGAAGCTGCCGTATACCGTTCAATGACCTGCTCATACACGCTTCTCGGCCGCAGTCCGATCAGCTTGTTCACAGGCTCGCCGTTATGGAAAACGACGACCGTCGGCATCGACATCACGCCGAATCGGCTGGCCAGGTCCGGAGATTCGTCGCAATCGACTTGCAGGACAGCTACCGCCTCTCCGTATGACTCTGCGATCTCATCCAGAATAGGCAGCAACGTCTTGCACGGCGGACACCATACCGCTCCGAATTCCACTAGGGAGACGCCATCCGGAAGGATACTCCCGTCGAACTGCTCGTTATCGACAATCTGAACACGCATCTGCATTCCTCCTCTGTTCCTCCATGATGGATTCCACCCGATCGACCAGATTTGCGCGAATCGCAGATAATAATTGAATCTGATCATCCAATTCGGCCAGCTTCTGCTGGAAGACGGGCAGCACATTCTCGCAGAACGCCTCCTTGCTCGTCATCACGCAATGGAGAAAGCCCGCAATTTGCTCTGTGGTGAGGCCAAGGTTCAGATACAGCTGAATGGATCGCACCTGCTCTACCGCATACGGATAATAGTCGCGGTAGCCGTTCTCGAGCCTGACCGACTGCAGCAAGCCCTGCTGCTCGTAATACCGGATCGAGCGAATGCTGACTCCGGTCCGTCTTGAAAGCTCTCCAATTTTCATGGGATTCGCACACCTCCTTCGAAGGGGTATCGCCAGTATAAACCGTGACACTAATGTCAGAGTCAAGAGTTAATCGGTTTCCTCTTCTACATCTTCTGCATTGCTAGTTTTGCCATCATGCAAGCGGCTGGCCCGAACCCGCTTGATCTGGCGATTCTCCATCTCCGCGACCTCAAATCTCCAGGCATCATCGACGGATAATTCTTCCCCCACTTCAATATCAATCAACTCGCTCATGAGCCATCCGCCGAGCGTGTAGACGCCTTCATCCCGATTCAATTCGACGGAGAGAAGCTCCTTCACCTCTTCTATGATCAGCCGCCCGCTGAGCATATAGCCGCCTTCCGGCAAGCGCTCGATAAGCGGATAGCCATCCTCGTCGCGGAACTGCTGCCGCTCGCCGACAATCCGGGCAATAATGTCCCGTATGGTCACAATCCCGGAGGTTCCGCCGTATTCATCGACAAGAACAGCCATATGTATGTCCTTCTCCTGCATAAGGAGCAGCACCTCCTGCACGGATACCGTATCGATGATCTGCAGAATAGGCTGCATGCTGGTCAGAATCTTCTGCTCCCGAGCCTCGGGCTCGCGAATGTAAGCTGTCAGCAATTCCTTGTAATCCACGATGCCTATTATATCATCCTTATCCTCGTTCTCCGTTACGGGATATAGATCATAAGGCGACTCCGAGATTCGGGCAGCGACCTCCTCGATCGTCTCCGCCGAATCGATATAGGCGACATCCTTGCGGGGAATCATGATGCCCTTGGCCGCGCGATCATCAAGCTCGAAGATATTGGTCACATATCGGAATTCCGAAGCGTTGATATTGCCGCTTTTGTAGACCTCGGACAACACTAACCTTAGTTCCGCCTCTGTTCTGTGATTATCTCCCTCCGAAATGCCCTTAATGCCGAATAATCCCGTGATTACACGCGCCGAGCGGTTCAGAATCCAGCTAAACGGATAGGTCAGCTTGAAGAACCACATAAGCGGACGGGCAAGCAGCAGCGCGAGCGGCTCCGCTTTATCGATGGCGATTATTTTGGGCACGAGCTCCCCGACCACCACCTCGAGGAAGGTTAGAATGAGGAAGGCGATCAGGAAGGACACGATGCTTTCAGCCGATTCCGGCATGGCGAAGAGATCGAATACGGGGCTGAGCAAATGCTCTACCGTCGATTCCCCCAGCCAGCCCAGCGCCAGATTGGTAAGCGTATTGCCGAGCTGACAAGCTGACAAATACTCATCAAGCCGCAGCATAATCTGCTTCACGGCCATCGCCTTCTTGCTGCCGGCGGCAACCATCTCTTCAATGCGGCTCATGCGCGCACGGATAACGGAATATTCAACTGCTACGAAGAACGCCGTGCATCCGACGAGCAGCAGCACGATTATCGTATTCAAAGGCTACCTCTCCTCCTCCTGAAAGATCACAGTATATGGCAATAGTGTACCCATAATGCCATGCCCCGAAGCATCGCCGTCAATTACGAGACTCCTTATTCACTTTTGAGCGAATTCCGATTTACAGTTTATTGAAAAATGAATTAGACTACATATAGCATATAGAAAGACGATGATGGAAAGGAGAATCCGCCTTATGGCTGCAATTCGCCCTCCCTGTTAAGCCATTGTTCGGACAACGGCCCGTGCGCCGCCTTGAGAGAGATGCGACCTCTGTCACATCCCTATTTTGAGAGGAGCTCGCGAGGCCATGTCCAATGTAAGAAAGCTTTATCTTATTTGTTTCTTTCACCATCTCATTCCCGCCTATGTCATCGAAAGGCTGTTCTGGGAAGAGAGAGGCATGACTGTTGCGATGGTCGTCCTAACGGAGATCATCTATGCGTCGACAATCGTCATGCTTGAAATTCCAACAGGCATTTTTGCCGACAAATGGGGACGCAAACGGCTACTCATTGTCGCCGCAATTATCGGCGTGCTGGAGTTTCTGCTGCTGCTGTTCGCGACGACGTTTTGGCATTTCGCGCTTGTCGTGTTTCTGACCGCGATCGCCACCTCCGCTGCCAGCGGCGCGGATAAGGCGCTCTTGTATGACTCGCTGAAGGCTGCGGGGCGCGAAAGCTCCTTCGAGCGAATCGTCGGAAGACTTAATGCCATTGACATCATCGCGGTTATGCTCGCTGCTATTTCCGGCAGTCTGCTTGCCGGCCAATACGGATTCGCCTTCAACTACTGGCTGTCCTGCGGCAGCATGCTGATCGCTCTTGCGCTTACTCTGACGTTGCGAGAGCCGGTCAGAGATCTGACGCCAGAGGAGTCTGCGGCTATTCCTATCCGCGAATATGTATTGGAGTCGATCGCCTTCCTGCGTTCGCATCCCGGCCTCTACCCGATTATGCTGACAGGCATGATTACGGGAGCGTCCATCAGCTTTGTCGACGAGTTCTGGCAATTATATCTGGATCGTCAAGGCATTCCGGTCGCCGCCTTCGGCGTTTGCTCGGCGGCGCTCTTCTTCATCCGTCTTCCGGGGAATATGCTGGCTTATAAGCTCAAGCAGCGCATGAGGATATCTACCGTTATGCTTCTTGTAGGAGTGGTCTTCGCGGGGGGATTTGCTCTGTTGGCCCTATCGCATGGCTGGATCGGGCTGCTTGCGTTGTTTGCCGTTTGCGCAGCGGCGGGCGTTGTGGAACCGCTGACCTCCGGCTATCTGCATCACCGAATCGATTCATCCAAACGCGCGACGCTGGATTCGTTCCAGTCGCTGGCGGAGAATGCAGCTCTCGTATTAACCGGTCTCGGCTTCGGTTATTTCGCCTCCAGGCTCGATTTGTTCGGCGGCTTCGGCTTTCTTGCATGGATTTGCGCGGGGTATTTGCCTTATCTATTCATCACGGCTCGCCGCACGGCAAACTCGCCAATAAGCGAAGACGAATAGGCATCGGAGTGAGAACATTATATGCAGCGTCGCCAGCGGCGGCGCTGCTTTCTTTTGGCCAGACTGTATCTATCGATTACCTTCGACACAACAAACGACTACACTTTTACATCCAACCATTTCAGTTGATCTAACAGCTTATAACGACTTAAATCGTTGTTATTAGAAGTTGAAAGTTGTTGAACGAACCGATTCCAATCGCTTGCGTAATTCTCATTCACCCATGAGCTATAATAATTGTCATAGCGGGCCAAATCGCCGCTCTGAACATTCTGCATTTTGCTTTTGTACAAGCTGACAACCGAATTCCAATCAGTTCGGAATGCTGCGTTAACATCATCAGCACTCAGATTGTCCACCATTCGCTTAACAATCTCCAAGACAGCATTCTTGTCATAGTTAACAGCGTACGCTTCCTTGTTTCGGACAAACGGATCGCTTCGCTGCTGATCAATATATGTGGAGATACGTTCAATTTCACCTCCAAGAAATCCGTTAAATGCTTGATCCAGCTTGGATCTTACTCGATCGCTCATCGTAAAATGGTTAGAGATCAATTCATATTTCATTGCAGCTAATCCTAGCTGGGTGCCGAACTCTTCCTCCGAGCGATCAGATGACATCGAACGATCTTGAACCTTCGCAAGTTCTTTCACCATTGTGCCAGCAGCTTGCAATTCATCCACGCTATAGCCGTATTCACTCGTTATATTCATTTCAGGCTGTTCAGAAATCAGAGCATAACGAAGCTGTTCGCCCATAAAATCCCCCGATGTCAACAGCCACTCATCAGCGGTCCCCTTCACATTCGCATAGTCAGAATTGCTCTCAATAAATTGCAGATAGGTTGCCTTGCGTTGCTCATAAACGTCCAAAAAACTGTTTTGCAACGCCTCTTGCTCGCCTGAAACTCCGCTGCTTTCCATAAATCCGCCAACCGTTTCGGCAAAGTGCTCGGCGGATTCTCCAACCCTAAGCGTGAATAGTTGATCCAGCTTCGCGAGCTCCTCTATCTTCTGATCACCTGAATATTGACGTTCAATCCTTGTTTTGTATTGCGCATACTCGGATGCGAAATAGTCGATGTTGAATGCTGCTTCATCCAATGAGTCCTCTCCAAACAGCATTTCATGTCTTTGCAGATTGACGCCAATATGCTGCCAAGAGATTTCTGCTTCTCCTCCCGTTGCCCGCTTCTTATCCAGTGCTGCCATTGGGTCGGAGATACTTTCTCTATCTAATAGAACGGTTCCATCTTCATTTCTGCTGATATGAATTGCAGAAGTCGCCGCGCGCAAAATCGCCTGCTGCCTTAGATTTTCCGAATTCGCCTGGTATTCCTCTACCCCAACCGCACCCAAAGAATTGTGAATAATAATAGCAGGCTGCTGCGGCTTCAGCAATGAGGATGTTGAGAATAGAGAGTTTGCAGTTGATCGAACTAAGGTGTTAGTCATAGAAAGGCGCATTAGCGGCTGTCTTACTTCATTCATATTATTTTGCAACCCAAAAGCAAATCTATTTAATTGCATAATGAACTCTCTCCCCTGTATACTAATTTAATATCCTGAATTTCCGTTAATCAGTTTTTTTCATCCATTTCGAACAACTCCTACCATATTATATCGACATCAACAGTTTCAGTTTTTAGCAATAACATCCATCAAAAAACTGATCTCCCCATAAAAAGCGTTTATAAGGAGATCAGTATTCTTTAATTATAGTAAGTGACCGATGGAGAGGACTCGATGCCCATTGCATAGTAATAATTCAAGTTACTTATAAAATCGATTACTTGATTAGTATTTAAATCATAGACCAAAATATCCGGATCACCTGCCATGTCAATAGCATCCAATCTCCTGGGTGTCGTTCTTCCAGTCGTATCTAGAAACGATTGATAATAATTAGTTGGTGGGCCTGATTGAAATTGGGATTCAGAGTAAGAAAATAATGTGCCACTTTTCAATATTATAAGTACAGCATTATTTGAACTCGCATAATCAGATGAATAATTGACCCGGGTTGTGATATAACTCACCCTAGCATCCGAGACCTCATGATCCCGAGCTTGATAATCCCCCCCTGAGGAGAGATAAAAGTGTCTTTCCCAATCTAGGTGAGGGTTTGTATTAGCCGCATCAGTTGTATTTGTAATATAGTCCTCATTTAGATAAAGATCATTATTTGAGTAGCCCCAAACTACAGATTGTAAAGCACTCGATGATGACAATAATGATGTTGCACCTCCAGGACTTGCAGCATTCATCTGTATTGTATATGTAGCTCCGACAGTTCCTGTGGAGGTGACCAGAAGGCCCCAATCAGCAGCATATAACCCATTAGAAAATGAATCATTTCCACTTGAATTACCTAGCCCAGTCGGATAGGCTGTACTTGTACTCCAATCAATTTCATAGAGCTCCACTCTATAATCAGGATTACTGGATTGGACTCTAAAAATAATATTTCGCGGATCAGGAACACTGAAAAAGTAAAAATCACTAGGATCCGTAGTCGTTAATGAATCATTGTAATTAAGCAAATCATTAGTCAAATTGTAATTTGACATAACTGAAAATGTTGGAGTACTTGGAACATTTATTGCAATTCCATTCTCAGTTTCAACAGTGATATTTTCTACGAATATAGATTGATCGTTTGCAAATTGAGAAACAAGCTGCGAAGTGTTCATATTAGAATTTTCAGCTGAAACTGTGGAGGTAGATACACTAAACAAAAATACCATGGCAAGTAAAACTAGATTTAAAACTGTCTTTCTTCCTTTCATTGTCAAGTTCCTTTCAGTTTCATATTTTTAACTTGGAGTTGAATACGTTGATGTAATGTCCGAGATTACCAATTACGAGAATACATAACTCTCACATTCTATTCCCATTCACCTCCTAATATATATTATAAATACCCATATTTGTATCTGGCAACTCTTTTTTAAAAAATTTATGTATTTCCCAAAACACCCGCAATCATGCAGCAGCGCCGCTATCCGAAGCGCGCGATTGTCCGGCTCGAAGCGCGCCGCCAGCGCAAACACCCCTAATGTATGCTGCAAGCGGCTGTAGGTATGATGCGAGTTGATGAACGAAGCGCCGCCATGCCGCACCATATGCAACCGCCGCAGCTTAGCGCATCTTAGCAGCGCCTTCTCCTCATCATGCAGCTTGACCGTCACCTGCCACAACGGCTCATACAGCTCGTCCAAAGCTCCGTCCAATCTTAATCGGTAGTCCACGTTCACCCCAGCATCCTCTTCCAACCTTCGAAACTCTATCATAAGATTAGCACAGATTTGTTTTAGCCAATAATGTTACCGTGTTGATCCAAGGTCTGAACCACATGACCATCGGAATCGAGTCCCTCCGCCTTGAATACAGACGCAACGCATCCATGGCATCCGAAAGAAGCGAATACCAGAAGCGCTGACCTTTGGCATTTTGCACAATTTCACCCTCTTGCTCCAGTCCATCCTCGTTCCAAATCCGGATCTGAGTAAACGCCGAATCAACAATCATGCCGATGGTCTAATGAGTAATCCAATCGCCCATCACCTCCACAATCTATTAGATTTGCCTTTCATTACATTAGCGATTAAGGGAGTTAATAAACAGCATGAATGCAGTAATGGCTCTATCAGTATGACTTGGACAAAGTTTGAAACAGACAGAAACGAGGGTAAGTAGAAGCATAACCATCTACTTGCGAGGTGACAGCGATGAAGGAATTCGAACGAAGCGCCGACCGAGAGCGCGAACAGAAGAATAAGCGCGACAATCCGGAGGGCATACCGACGGAGAAGGAGAGCCTGCTCGACAAGTTCGCCAGCGAACGCACCGTCGATCCGATTCCGGTCGAGGACCAAACCATCGAGCAGCAGGACGAGAAGAACAAGGAACGCACGAAACGGGACTCTTCCAGCGAGCGCAGGCATCGTTCGGGGGTTTGACTTCCAGTCAAATCCCCGGCGACTTCGGGACACATCGCAGGAGCATGCCGAACATTCCGTATGCCCGCGTCTCTCGCTAAACTTAGAGCGCCAGCAGAAAATCCCGCGTGCTCCGGTAAGCATCCTCCCGTCCCATCTTGGCGTAGAATCGCAATCCGTCGAGTCCCTTGAAGTAATAGGCGCCGGCGAGCCTCTCGCGGAAATGGGGAATGAAGATTCCATCACGCTCTGCGGCGTCCAGGTAAGCCTGAATGACGCCGTTCCTCGGCATATGCCGATCGAGAGTAGCCAAATCGACCAGACTGTCGCCATACATGCAGGAAACGGAACACCCTGGCCGGACAGCAGTTCCGAGACATAACGCTCTCTCTCGTATGCGCCGGCCAGATCGCTGAATTTCAAAATATACCCTTTCCCTTCAAGCTCGAACGAAAATACGGCGCTCAAATTCCCTCCTGCCAGTTCTGTAAACGCAGTCGCGCCAGGCCCGAGATGAAGCTTCACGATTTCTTCCATCTCGCTCATATGCAAACTCGGTTTTTCGTAGGCTGTCATGGGTCACTCATCTCCTTTACGGATATCAACCAAGCTCATGACATGGCCCAGGGCTGACGTTCCGATCGAACCGTCTCGCCGGACTTCACAGCCTGCTCGATCAGCATTCCGATATAGTGATCCTGAGAAGCTTCCGGCAAGCCGTAAAACCCCGGTCCTCCAGCGGCATAAGCGGCCATTTTGCTTAAACAGGCGGCGATCGCGATTTCATCGTCATACAGCCTCGCCGGCATATAAGGGTTCTCGTACAGCCAGCGGTCTCCCGCCATAATCCCTTTCAAAAAATAGCCTTCCGCATTCTCATATTCGCCCTTGTTGACGCGTTTCAAGTCCATTTGAATTTGAGTGGCGGAGGAGTCTTGCATGCTGATTCGATTGTCGAAGATTTCTCCCCTCACGCCTCGGATGCAGATATGATTGGATCTTGTCCATGAGCGGTGCTGATTGTCGGTGAAATCATAGATGCCCAGCTTTCCGCCAAAATCCAGCCAAGCCAAATCCCGCTTGGAATTCACGATCTTATCCTCCTCAGGCGGACCTTGACGGTTCGGACCGGCAACCCAATCCGATTCAAATCGCATCCCGCGAATGCTCACATCCTCGAATCGAATGCCCAGCATCGTCCGGATAAGGCTTACGGCATGATACAAATGCGAGATGGATACGGTAGCTTGGTTCACTTCGCCAAGCTGCCCCGACTCGATCCATGCTTTACGGGCCTCCTGCGCCGGATGATATTGATACTGCTCGGCAACCTGAATTCGAGCGCCTTTGCGCGTAAGGCTGTTATGCAGCTTCAACAATCCGTCCAGGTCGTCAGCCGGAGGCGTCTCCGCAAGCACGGGAATTCCGCGCTCCGCAAGCTCCTCCATGTAAGCGGCTGCGACTTCTCTTGGCACGGATAATACAACAAAGTCAGGCCTCTCCTTTGCCATCAACTGCTCCAGCGTCCGATAGGTCGCTACACCCCATTGCTCTTCCATCATCCGGCCCTTCAATTCGTCTCGAACCACCATCCCGCCGATGCGAAATTTCTCGGGAAGCGCTTGCGCGATTCTCAGGAAATATTGCGCCCGAAATCCTCCGCCCCCGACAATGCTAAAAACCGCCGGTTTGCTCATGAATGAATCCTCCTTTTGTCTCTTGCTTCTCTTTCAGATCTGCTGCAAGTATAATGAGCAACCATACGTTTCGTCAAATTCAATCTTCTTTCTCTTCTTCCGGGAGGGAACAGGCAGGAAACAGCGGCAGCCTAGGACAAAAATGCAGGGTCCTGGACTGCCGCTGTGTTATTTGTATGATTAATCATAATTTCTCGTTGCTTGAATGAGTGAGGCGCTATCGCTTCATACTTCCCGTTTGCTTTGGTAAAACAAGTCGCCCATGTCCCTCGAACGGATAGTCGATCGTAATGCGCCCTGTCTGGCAATCGCCGATGCCGCTGTAGAGATCGGCCTTGCCGTCCGGACGCATCGCGATGCCCGAAGCAAAGACGCAGTCGATCAAATACGGCATCTTGGCAGGTCCCGGCGGGTAGCAGGAGCGGCTTCCGATCAGATGAAGATCCGTGGACTCCCGAGTGGCTGGATCGAAGATGAAGGCCATGTTCAGGTACACCCTGAGCTCGTCGCCGTTCTCATCCTGATCCCGGTAGCAAATATGTCCGATGATGCCAATCTTGCCGCTGTCGAGCAGATAGGCCTGATTCACGCCTCCCCATTCGCCTTCCCCAAAGATGCCGTGAATGTACGGTGCGTTCTCGATGACATCCGCCGTTAATTCTTCGAGTCTATCAATGACTGTGAAGCCGATCATGGATTCACTCCCGTATTTGCCCTTCATATCCGCGCCGCGCGGACGCGAGAAGACGCCGATCTTGCCCTTGGGTAACGGCACAAGGCGAATATCCTTCATTTTATTAGGACCGGTCGTGAAGTAGTACAAATTGTGGAGGTCCGTCCCCCTGAAGAAATAGCCGAAAAACGTGCTGTATGCTCCGCTCTGATATTGCACATGAGTCCCGCCCATGACAAGCTCGTCGCCAATTTCGGTAATATAGGGATCCTCCAGCGTATAGATCATGCTGTCTTTCACCACGGTCCACTCATCCAGTCCCGTCTCCTCGAACAGGCGCACCCAAGAGCGGGCCCATTCCGTACGGCGTTCTATTCGCCCGAACATATAGCGCTTCCCGTCCCGCGAGAACGGGATGGAAACATTATAGACATCAAAGCCATCCACGCCATGAAAGGTCAAGGTTGCACTCTCATAGATTCTTTTCGCCTTTTCAAACTCAACTCTTTGCTGCTTCAGGTTCAACCTTCTCCACGCCTTCCTTTTATCAAGCGACTCGCTTATTGTTGAGCAGCCCGATATTCCTCGAATTGCTTCTTGTATTCCGCAACAACTTTATCCAAACCGGCTTTCCGCATTTTCTCCAGCGCTGCCGGGAAGGCCTTGTCATAATCTTGAACGCCCATATAGATCGGAGTAATGCTTGCCGATGCCTCTGACAAAATATTCGTATATTCGGTTCTGACATTCGTCGGATCGAATACAAAGTTCGCTGCGATACTGTTGATTGCATTTGGATTTGGCTCAAACAAGACTTTGTTGTTGTCGGGAATGCTGTTCTCCAAATCGAAACGCATGAAGTTTACGTTGCCGTTTTGCGAATCAGAGCCTCTATATCTCGTATTGTTATTGTTCTCTGGATCTTTGATCGTCTTATAGCCCTTCTCGCCGTCCTTGGTGTAGTGCTCGCCCTCGATACCATACAGGGCTAGATCATAATTTTCTTGACTTGCCAGCATCCAGTCCATGAATTTGACAGCCGCTTCCGGATGCTTGCTGTTCACCGGCACGGCATTCCCGTTCTTGAAGGTGAGCGGACGCAAATATTCTTTCTCCGGATTAAACCATACGACGCCGATATCGTCTACGGTGGCTTCCGGATTGTACTTCTTGAGCCCGTTCAAGCTTCCCCCGGTTCCCAGGCGGACGAACCATTCGCCGCTGTCGAGCTGCGCATCAACCTGCTCTTGCTTCATGACCAGGATATCCGGATTGGTAAGTCCCTTCGTATACAGCTCGCGCATGAAGGACGCATCCTTCTTGAATTCCTCAGTCTCAATCCAGGATTTCACCTCGCCGTTCTGATTCACATAGAAGAATTTATCCTTCACCGTGAACGGGAAGGTATCATAAGTCCGGTGCAGCATAGAAGTATGCAGGTAGATCGGGTCAAAGTCCGCCCGAGTGCTCAGATAAGGCTTGTTGCTTCCCTTCCAGTTCTGCATGACAATCTCCCATGCGCTAATTAATTCAGCCGGGGTAGTCGGCTCTTCGAGATTGTTCTCGCGGAGTATGTCCCGTCGAATATTGAACTCGCCTTCACTCGCCATTTCAACCCAATAAGAGGGAACGGCGTAATAGTTGCCATCGATTTTGGCGCCTTCAAAGATATCATCCGGAATATTCTTCTTCAGGTGTTCTCCATACTTTTCGATCTCGTCCGAGATATCCGCGAGCGCACCGCGATTATAGTAGCTGGAGAACGGCGTGCGGTCCTGCATGACGTGGAACAGATCGAAATCATCACCAGTGGACAGCATCAAGTTCAATTTCTGGTCCCACGCATCCCATGGAATATAGATCTTCTCCACCTCAACGCCGACGCCGTCCGCAGCAAGCTTTTCGTTAACCTTCTGGAATACTTCCTTGTAGTCTTTCGGCTCCGTGCCGGGAACCAAATATTTAATTTTTACTGTCTCGGCAGGCTTTTCGTTATTCTCCGACTTCGGGACTGAAGAGCTGTCTCCCTTATTCGCAGTGCCCTCCGAATTGTTCGCGTTGCTGCATCCTATCAATGTCGAAAGGATAAGCGCCGCCGCTAAGAGAAATGCGTAATGCTTTTTCATGAACATTGACCTCCTTATAGGTTCCTTTATTGTATATAAACCCCGAAGGGGATATATCAGCCTTTGACTGAGCCAATGACCAAGCCTTTCACGAAATACTTCTGCAAATAGGGATAGAGGAAGACGATCGGCCCGATGGTCACGATCGCGGTAGCCATCTTGACGGATTCCGAAGGAAGCGTCATATCGCTTGTGCCGGCCAGCATTGTCATCTCGTTCAGCATGCTGATCTCCGATTGCAGTTGCAGCAGCATAAATGGGAGCGGATACAAATCCTTGCTGTCAATCAGCATGATCGCATTCCACCAATTGTTCCAATAATCCAGCCCGTAGAAGAGTGCAATCGTCGCCAGAACCGGCAAACAAAGAGGAAGATAGATTCGGAACGCAATCGTGATGTCGTTCGCCCCGTCAATCGTCGCAGACTCTCTTAGGGAATCGGGTACGCCATTCATGAAGTTTCGTACCAGAAAAAGGTTGAATGGGCTAAACAGCAGCGATGGAATAATCAATGCCAGAATGTTGTCGGTCAAACCAAGCGAACGGTTCATCAAATACCAAGGCACTATCCCCGCGGAAAAAATCATGGTGATGAAAAAATAGAGCGCCAGCATATTGCGATATTTCACATTTTTGTTCGCCAGCGTATAGCCGGCCATGGTCGTCACCAAGACCGCCAGGAGCGTGCCGGTGACCGTGACGAAGATAGAAATGCTGTAGCTCTGCATGACCTGGGAACCGCCCGTAAAGATCAGTTTATAGGCGTACAAGGATAATTTCTCGGGAAAAAGACTATAGCCGTTCTTAAGCACGGCATCCTCATCTGTGATCGAAACCATCAGCACCAGCAGCATCGGAAGAAGGCAAATCGCTGAATAAATCGTGATCAACGTATACAGAACCGTCTTGCTTATAGAAAAACTCTTCATGACTATTCCTCCTGAATTATGGCTTCGACAGGTTGTTACTGAAGCGGATTCTTAATACAAAGCGCCGTCTTTAAAAAATTTGCGGGTAATCGCGTTCGTGCCAAAGACGAGAATGAACCCTACGACGGACTGAAAGAGTCCGACAGCCATCGACTCGGAAGGATCGCCGATCTGACGCAAAGAGCGGAATACATACGTATCGATGATGTCTGTCGTCGAATACAAAGTGCCGTTGTCGCCGATCAAGGCGTAGATCATACCGAAATCACCATACATAATTTTGCCGATTGAGAGCAACGTCAGAATGATGACCGTAGGCATCATGAGAGGAAGGGTAATGCGCATGCACATCTGCCATCGGTTCGCCCCATCGATTTCAGCCGCTTCATACAAGGTTTCGTCAATTCCGGTAATGGTAGCCAGATAAATGACAGCACTCATCCCCGCTCCCTTCCATACATGCATAACAGTGAGGATTGCGGGCCACACCTCCGGCTCCGTGTACCAGTTGACTGAGGCGATTCCAAGCTGATTCAGCATTTGATTGACAATTCCCATATCCATGGAGAAGAAAGCATACAACACATAACTGACTACAATCCAAGAAATGAAATGCGGGAACAGCATCACCGATTGACTAACCTTAACAAAGAGCTTCTTGCGCAGCTCGTTCAAGACAAGCGCTATCACAAGAGCCATCAACGTGCCAAAAACAATAAAAAGCAAGTTCAGGAAGATGGTGTTAAAGGTAATGGTTACGGCCTTGTAAGAGCGAAAGAAAAATTCGAAATTTTCCAAACCCACCCATTCACTGTCGAATATCCCCTTCGTATAATTGAATCGTTGAAAAGCAATAACCATATACGGATAGGTCATATATCCGAAAATAAACGTATACATCATCGCCGGAAGAACCAACAGGTAACTCGTTCCATTCTTGCGGACATCAGAAAACATGCTGAATGCCAATCGCTGTTTCTTATTCAATCCCTTATCCTCCTGCAAGTTTTTTGTGAGCTTTGCTTTAACTCTAAATCAGCGGATGGGCAAAGCCAATTTTAAATACCCGATTTCGCTTTCACAATTCGAATAATGGGCTTTCAAATATCCGAAATGACTTTCATTTTTAAAGAATGAAGTATCTTTTTAACCGCCTTTATTTTATATTGAATAAATTATACTAGCAGTCACGGAGGAATCCTCATGCGAATTACCATGAACCGGCTTGTTCGATATAAGGCATTCCAGAAACTTGCCATTTCCTATTTTTTGCTTATCCTTCTAACGGTCAGTCTGCTGTCCACCTATCTCTTTTATTTTTTCTCAAAGAGTGCCGTCCAAGAAGCGGATCGTAATTCCAAAGCTATGTTATCCCAAATTAGTTATGCGTCCGATGTCGTCTATAACCAGGCCATGACAATTGGCAATTCCCTGCTTAACCTGCCGGAGATTACTTCCTTCCTGAATGATAGCGAAGAGGATAAAACGAAGAATTACCATGTCTTTCGGCAGCTGTCCCAGATTCAAAGCGCCTATCCGTACATACACAGTATTGGAATCTATCGGCCGTCGACGAAAACGGTAGTCGATACGGCCGGGCTGCCATTTGACTCTTCGCTCTACGCGATAAGCGCTGAGCAATATATGGAATTTTATCCACGGAGCCTTGTCGTCCCTAACCGGAATAATGGTGCACCGCTGCAGTTCCTTACTTTTCTGCTGTATCCCGACTATTCAATGCTCACTACGAGCAACCCGCTTATCTACATTAATATTGAAGAGCAGTCCATTCTTACGACGATTCGCAATATTGGAAAAGCGGAGTCCGCCAACAACATATTCGTCATCAACAAGGAAGGCAAAGTGCTTTCACATACCGATTCAAATCGTTTCCTGGATGATTTGTCCGACACCCCGTATGTGCAGCAAATTTTGAGTCAGGATGAGCTGAGGAACAGCTTTACGGCAACGATTCATACTAAGAAGCATTTGATTACCTATGTGAAGTCCGAGGAAATGGATTGGTATTTTGTAAGCGTTACCCCTTATTCCAGTCTCATCTCCAACATTGATCATCTACGGAATGTTACCCTGCTAGTGACGGGAGGGATCGTGCTGATCGGCCTGCTTGTTTCCATCTTTCTGAGCAAAAGCCTATATAGACCGCTCTCCACATTGTTTGAGAAGATCATACAGAACTCAGCCGCTGTTAAATCGTCGTTCATTGATGAATATCAGGTTATGGCTGACATGTTCGCCTCGTTGGAGGAAAGGGAAAAGTCCATGCAATTCGTAATCAACCGCTCCTCCAGAACGATTCGGGAGCATTATCTGCATTCGCTGCTCAGAAGTCATTCCCTCAATACCTCTGTACCCGGCGAGCTCATTCAAGACATTGATGCGGAGCTTTCAGGACCTTATTTCTGCGTAATCGTGTTCAAAATTAATGATTTAGAGCCAACAAGAGGGGGAACGGAAGGCGGACAAAAGTCGCTGCTGCGCTTTGCGCTGGGCAATATTGCCACGGAGATGCTGGAGCCTCTCGGGGTATGCGATTATCTGATAACAGGGGAGCATGAAGCGGTGGCCATCTGCCAATATGCGTCAAGCGAACGGCCTGTTGAGTTAATGCCAGCCTTGCGCAACGTGCAAAGCTTTCTTAAACGATATTTCAAGCTTACCCTTTCTATCGGAGTGGGAGACATAAGCTATGGCAGAAAAACCATCTCGTCCTCCTATACCTCGGCACAGCAGTATGTCAAATATCGGTTTATTTATGGAAAAGAGTCCATTCTGGATTCCCAAACGACTCGTTCGCATATAATGACAACCCTTAGCTACCCGGCCGATTATGAGAAAAAGGCAATCGAAGCCGTTCAATCCTGCAAACCGGAAGCTATACGAGAGAATATCGAACAATTTATCGAGCATATTTCTTTCGGATCGGTCAATCAGGCGGTAACCTACAGCATTCAATTCATGCTCTCTCTGCTCAAGCATTTTGATTATTTGCGGCATCTGCCGGACTCTAATTTCGCTGAATATCTGGATGCGGTTTCGGATATCGAGGCTGCCGAGAATCTCGCAGAAATCAAAAATTTATTCCACAGCTATTGCGCCGATATCTGCAGCTTGATTGAGGAGAAAAACCATTGGATAAACGCGCAAAAGCACAATGTTGTTATTGATAAGGTGCAGAATTATATTCTGGAGCATTACGCCGAACCCAATTTATCCCTTGAGCTAGTATCCAACGTAGGCGGTCTGTCTCCAAGTTATCTCGGAAAGCTGTTCAAGGGATCGACAAAGCAATCGTTCAGTGAATATCTGAATCATATCCGGTTGGAAAAGGCCAGGGAGCTTCTGATTTCAACCAATGAGACTGCCGCCAAAATCAGCGAATCAGTCGGGATATACAATACGCCTTACTTCTCCACGCTGTTTAAGAAAAAGTACGGCCTGTCACCTTCGACCTATCGGGAGCGGGAAACCATGATGAAGAAGGAGATGATGGAGGATTGATTGAAGTCAGCTTCCATTCATAGCGGATGAGAGAACCCACGTACACCAAACAACGGCAGTCATGGACATAGCAACATCGCCCATGACTGCCGTTGTTATATGACACCCACTCACTCCTTCACCGACCCCAGAACAATGCCCTTCACGAAATATTTCTGCAGGAACGGGTAGACGAGCAGAATCGGCACCGTGCCGATGAATAATTGCGCGGCCTTGACGGTACGGTTGGAGATATTGGCCACATCCTGCGCGCTCATGCCGAGCTGCCTCAGATTGTTCGATACGACCATGGCGTGCAGGAAGGACGCGAGCGGGTAATTGTCCTTGCTGTTCATATAGATGACGCCGTCGAACCAGGAGTTCCAGTGGAACACCATGGCGAAGAGCGACAGCGTGGCGACGGCCGGCATGGAAATCGGGAAGAAGATACGCCACAGCACGGTGAAATGGCCCGCCCCATCGATGAGAGCCGCGTCCTCCAGCTCCTGCGGCAGCGAGCGGAAGAAATTCAGCATCAGAATCATGTTCCACACATTGACGGCGGTCGGCAGAATGAGCGCCCACAGCGTATCCATCAGGTGCAGCTCATTGATCAGAAAGTACGTCGGAATCAAACCGCCGTTGAACAGCATCGTGAACACGAAGAACCAGGTATACGTCGAGCGGCCGGGAAATTTCAGGGAGGTCTTGGACAGGCTGTAAGCCGCCATAATGACCAGAAGCATGGACACTCCCGTTCCCAGCACCGTTCTCTCGACGGCGATCCAGAGCGATCTCAGGAACGAATCGTTGCCGAGGGTCGTGGTATAGGCTTCCGATGTCCAACCGACCGGCCAGAAGTTGACGATATTAGCGGTGGCCGCCGCCCGCGAGCTGAAGGAGACGGCGAACATATGCAGAATCGGCAGGACGCACAGAACGGCCAGGACCGCCAAGGCGAAATAATTGAAAACCGTAAACACGGCATAGCTTGCGGATCGATTTCTCATGGTCGACTCTCACTCCTAAAATATCCGGTAATTGGCCAGCTTGTAAGCCATTCGGTAGCTCGCCACGATAAAGATAAGCCCGACCACCGACTTGAACAGGCCGACGGCAGTGCCAAAGCTGAATTCCCCCTTGGTGAGCCCCACTCTGTACACGAAGGTGTCGATGATATCCCCTTTGCTGTAGACGAGCGGATTGTACAGATTCAGAATCTGGTCGAAGCCGGCATCCAGAATGCGGCCCAGCGACAGCGTAGCGACAACAATAATGATCGGCAAAATGGAGGGCAGCGTCACATAGAGCACCTGCTTCCACTTGTTCGCACCGTCAATCTCGGCCGCTTCATACAGAGCGGGACTGATGCTCGTCAGCGCGGCCAGGAAGATAATCGCAGAGAAGCCGAATTCCTTCCACACATCGCTAATGATTAGCGTGAACCGGAACCAATCGCCGTCTCCGAGGAAGAAGATCGATTGTCCGCCAAACACGCGAATGAGCCGATTCACGATTCCGTCCGTGCTCAGAATATCGATCAGAATGCCGCCAAGCACGACCCAGGAGACGAAATGAGGCAGGTAAACCATGGTCTGAAATACCCGTTTCACTCCCATCATGCGAACCTCGTTCAGAAGCAGCGCGAACAGGAGAGGCACGATTAAGCCGGCAATCAGCTTCAGACAGGCGATAATGAGCGTATTCACGATAACCTGCTTGCTGTCGGGATAGGAGAACAGGAAACGGAAATGATCGAGCCCCACCCATTCGGAGTGGCTGATGCCTAGCCAAGGCTGATAGTCCTGGAAGGCCATCACCACGCCGAACATCGGAATATAATTGAAAATCAGGATAAACAGCGCGGCCGGAAGCAGCAGCGCATGAAACTGCCAAGTGTTCAACCAGTATCTCTTCATTCGCTACACCATCCATGTTGTAGAAGGAGGGGGCGGCTTCAGCCAGCGCTGAATTGCCGTCCCCCTCCCTTCACGAATTATTTGTTATTCTTATACCATTCGTTGACTTCCGCCGTAATCTTCTCGCCGCCGTTCTTATTCCATTCCTTGACGAATTGATCGAAATAATCCAGCGGCTTCTCGCCGTAAATGATCTGCAGATACGTTTCGGTCGCCAGCTTCTGCAGGAACTCGCCGTTCTTCTTCATCGTTGGTGTGGCAGCCCCTGTAAACAGGTTCGGAACCTCGTATTCCCGCTGCTTCACGTTGATGCCCGCGCCCTGGAGCTGCGCGCTGTTCAGCGACTTCACCGACACCTCGATCGGCGTCGCGGCCTCTGCGTCGGGATTCGCGACGAACTTCTCGATCGCTTCCGTGTTCATATAAGGCACCTGCGGGGTGTTGGTGCCGAAGAGCGGACTGACCATCCAGCGCATATCGATATTGTTGCCGTCCGGCAGCGGCCACTTGTCCTCCGGCACTCCCGCTTCCTTGTAATTCCCGGTATAGACCTTGCCGTTATAGGTGACATAATCATAGCCCTCGTGGAAGCCGTCCTTGAACCGCGGGTCATAATACGGATCATCCGGTCCGGCCGCTTTGGCCAAAATTTTGTTATAGTAGGCGAACCAGGCTTCGATATTGTCAAAATCCTTGCGGAACACCAAGCCGCCTCCGTAAAGCGTCTTCTGCGCGAGCCGCACCTCGCCGTCCGGACCTGCTGGCAGCGGATAAGGTTCCCAATCGGCATTCGGATCGATCTTCTCCGTATCGGAGAGCGGCCATGCGCCCATCCAGTACGGGCCGAACATCAGTCCCGCCTTGCCGGAAGCCGCCAGCTCGGCGGACTTGCTCGGATCCTTGACGCCCGCTTCGCTGTCGATATATCCCTTGCTCATCCAGTCGCGCATCGTCTCCAAGTACTTCTTGGCATCCGGGTGTACGGCGCCATACACCAGATTGCCGTTCTCATCTTCGTTCCAGTACGATTTGATATCATAGGTGTTGATCATATGCTCGGTATAAGCGCCGAAAATCGCGTCCGACTGTCCCATCCAGGTCCAAGGACCTTCCTTCAGCGGCACGGCCCAGCCTACCTCGTCATCCTGGCCGTTGCCGTTCGGATCTTCCTCGGAGAACGCTTTCATGACAGTCTCCAGTTCATCCAGCGTCGTAGGCGCCTCCAGCGACAATTTGTCCAGCCAATCCTTGCGGAGCCACATCACGGTGCCCTCGTCTCCCATGAAGAACCGGGGAATACCATAAATTTTGCCGTCTCGCGACAATTCGCCAAGTACATACGGGTACTTCTCGAAGACCGCCTTGAGCGTCGGCGAAGCGTACTTGTCGATGGCGTCGTTGATTGGCATCAGCTTGCCTGCCGTAATCAGATTTTGCAGCACATCGCCATCCGCATAGAAGGTATCCGGAAGCTTGACGTTCGTCGCCAGAGCGAGCTGCAGCTTTGTTTGGTAATCCTCCGGCTTGCCCACCGTCCACTCGTACTTGGTTATGATTCCGAGATTCTCCTCCATCCACTCCGAGTGAATGTTGTCTTCGAGCGTCTCGCCTTGCTTGAAGGCATTCGGACGATCCTCGTCGATAAGCGCCGTCGTGATCGTCACCGGCGGATCATACTTGAAATCCCACAGCGGCTTGTCTCCGTTGTCCTTGTTGTCCCCTATGTTCTCTACAGCCGTATTCGTATTCTTCGTCACACTTGGCGCTTTCGTCGCATTGGTGTTTCCGTTCGTGTTGTTCGAGCAACCGGCCAACGCTGATGCCACGACCAAGATGCTGATCGTTAATGCCGTTAATCCCTTCCGCGCTTTCACCCGCATTCGCTAATCTCTCCTTCAAATAGAGTGTTCTTTCTTACTTCCATTTTAAAGAACAGAGGAGCCGCCGGGATATAGAAGCTTCTCATCCTGATAGAAGAAATCGAGTCGTTTATGAAGAGAGGTCGTATCTTCGTAATTGTGATATTCGCAGCAGGCGGCAATGACAGTATTGGTATTGATGTATTGTGTATAGACGTGTTGGTGGGTTGGTGGTAGTGGCAGTTAGGAGTAGATGGTGGTGGAAGTTAGAGTAGGAGGAGCGATGGTTGTGAGAGCATTTTTGGAATTGGAGCAACTGCAACTGCAAATCGAAAATCCCTGTGGAGGTACGTCGTCTGGACGAATATAGGTCATTTCGGCAAATTACTGCAGATATACAGGAATGAGGCTCAGAACTGGCTGACTTTTCGACTCGATACAGAAATTGATGGATTTTTGCAGTAATCCTCTTAATATGCGCCCTCGTTTAAGAAATTGATGGATTTTTGCATCTTTCCACATGGAAGAACGGCCTTTTCAAGTAGATAAGTCCAATGAGCCCTTGTCTGTAAGCTTGCATTCGCAGAAATACCAGAAATACCTGCCATCTCCTCCGCAGCATGCGAATATGCTCGACTTGGTGAGTTGTAGGGGGACATTACGGCCATTCTTTCGCCTGCGCAGACACGCTAGTCATCCTACCTGCCGTCTACCTAACTACCAGTTGCCTATCTGTTACCTGCCTACTCTTGCCAATACGAATATACGCATGCCTATCTATCAACTTACGCCTGCCTACCAACTTACGACACCCTATTAGTCTACCGCCCACGACTGCCTACCTACTCGTCTGTCATCCCCCACCTGCCTGTCTCTTACTTGCCGCCGCGCAGCCCTCTTTCCCGGTATTCCTGCGGGGTCAGGCGGTAATACTCTTTGAACTTCTTGATGAACCAGTTCGTATTCGGATAGCCGACACGCTCGCCCACCTGATAGATCTTGGCGTCGGTCGCCTTCAGCAGCTCCGCCGCCTTCTGAATGCGCTGCTGATAGATATATTGCGATAACGAGAGGTGCATCGTCTGCTTGAACACCTTGGAGAGATGATTGGGATGAACGTAGACATGATCGGCCAACTGCGCAAGCGACAGGTCCTGACCGAGATGACTTTGAATATAATGGCGCGTCTGCGCAATGATACACTCGCTCGACTCCTGACCTTGATCCGCATAGTTGTCTTCCAGACGCTTAACGACGCCGATGGCCCAAGACTCCAATTGCGCCACATGAAGTATCGGCTTGCCTCTGAAGTAGCTCGATTGCTCCGTGTTCAACAATTGGCTTATCGACTTGCCGTATTGATGGGCGAAGTACAAGAACGCATTCGACAGATGGAAGAAGAGGTCGCTTATCGCAAGTCCCGTCTTCTCCGCATACAGCAAAGCCATCAGCGCGCGAACCTTCTCCTTCGCTTCCTCCCATTGCTCAGACTCGAGCAAGTGCGTGAGCATCGGCGGCTCATAGAGAAGCGCCGCGGCGTTCGCACGATTCCTTTGCTCTATCTTTCCGACGGATGGTCTCTCTTGAAGGTGAAGCTTCCCCTGCGCATAGCCTCGGCTCATCTCATGAGGGAACAAGCACGGTTCCGCAACGGCCGCCGTCACCTCCACCTTCAGCCAGCGTCTGGCTTCTTCCTTCAACCGACCCAGCCTTTGCGCCAGCCACTCCAAATCCGGCGGCGCGCCCGACGCCTCGTAAGCTGCGGCAACCAGATGCCCGTCCTCCTCTTCGGCCGTCCACCACACATCATAGCGTTCCCGCAGCAGCTCCTCGAGAATATTGGCCGTGGCGAATTGCATCAGCGAATGTGAGAACAGATCGCGGCTCGCCGCATCGCCAAGGCCAATCAGACAGAGAGCCACATGGCCGCCCGATTGAATATCGATGCCATAATCCATCAGCTTCTCCGTCCAATTGCCGCCGATGGACACGCCCCTCAGGCATTCCGCGAGCAGCTTCGATTTGAGCTGAACCACATTCTCCCGATACACCGCATGCATGCGCCTCGCCTCGCGGCCCGCCTCAATCTGACGAACAACCCTGTGCATCGCCTCGAACAATTGCTCATCCTTAACAGGCTTTAGCAAGTAGCCAATCGCCTGCAGCTCCACCGCTTTGCGGGCGAAGTCGAATTCGGCATAGCCCGTTAACAAGAGGCATTCGATATCGGGCTTCCTTCTCTTCGATTCCTCGATGAGCTCGAGTCCCGATGTCTTCGGCATGCGGATATCCGTCAGCAGAATGTCGATATCCTGATCGAGCAGCTCCAAGGCCTGCGACGCGCTGTAAGCCTTGAATACCTTCTTGATGCCGAATTGCGCCCAAGACACCGTCTCCGCAAGACTGTCCGTATAATGCTTCTCATCATCCACGATTAATAAGTTGTACATCGGATTCCCTTCTCTCCCTTCGATTCCAGCCTAATGTCACGCGCAAGCCCCCCAGTGCGGATTCGTCAAAGATTAAGGATGTGCCGTCTCCAAAATAATGCATCATGCGCTGATAGACGTTCCACAGGCCGCAGCCGGAATAATCATCCGCCGGTATCGACAACTCTTGCTGCAGCCGCAGCATTGCGGCCTTCGACATGCCTTCCCCGTTATCCTCGATCATGACCTCTACACGATTCTCCGTATCTTGGACTCGTATGGAGATTTTGCCGGGATGATCCACACTCTCGAGGCCATGAACCAACGCATTCTCCACAATCGGCTGAATCAGGAACCGGGGGATATGCACTTCATCCGGCTTTTGGCCCGAATCAACGATGTATTCAAGCGTATCCATGCGAAGGCGGTGAATCTCGAGATAATGCTGAACGAACGCCAGTTCTGCACTCAGCGATACAACTTGATTGTCCATTCGCGTGGAATACCGATAATAATCAGCCAGGTGATGAGCCATATCAATCGTAGCTTGATGCTTGCCCAGTCTGGTCATATTAATCATGAAGCCCAGGCAATTGTAAAGGAAGTGGGGATGAATTTGCGCTTGCAACTGCTTCAAGGTGGCATCTCGCGCCTGAATCCGCGAACGCAGCTCATTCTCGATCAAGTTCTGAATCTGTTCGGTCATCTCGTTGAATGATTCCGTCAGGAACTGAAACTCATTCTGCTTGCTTGGGATCAAGCGATACGAGAAGTCGCCGCTTTTGATGCGTTTGACCCCCCGAATCAGATGCAGCACGGGAATCTGCACGCTTCGAAACAAAATGGAAGCCGCCGCTATCCCCGTCATCAGAATGAGTGCGGAAATAACGCCGAACCAGACTCGTTGCCGGACGATCGGTTGTATGATTCGATCCAAGGGGAAATAGTCGACCAAGTAAGCGCCAAGCAAATCAGACTTATAATAGCTGATAAGATAGGAGTTGCCTGCCCATTCCCGGATAAGATGGCCCGACTTGCCCCGTTCGGAAACCGTTTTCAATTCTTCGCCTACCCAAGCGATGCCTTCCGTATTCGCCGTTCGGCTCTCGATAATGGATTGTCCCGAACGATACAAGAATGGATCACCTACATTCCCTTCCTTGTAGGTGTCCAGCAGCTTCTCGAAATCCTTCTGATAAATCTCGATTGAGAGGACGGATACCGCCGTCTCAGGGTCGTGTACATCTTCACCCGCGTACATGAAATACCTGGCAAAGCCAAGTCCCATATTCGGATAGCTGCCATACTGCCAACTCAATGAAAAATGACTCTTCAGCCATTCTCGGTCGTAGGCATATTTCGTGTCCGACGTGATCGCTTCTCCCTTCCTGGGCAAATAGATCGTCACGTTGTTATGCAAGTTGCTGGAGATGCTGGCCAGAGCAAGCTTCTCCTGCAGCATAGAGACCGTTTTGAGCATTGTATAGCCGCTCAAGCTGAAGTCATGCTCGTACTCCAGCAGATTCGTATCGATCAGCAAGGGAGAGGCGACCAGCTCGAACTTCTCAAGACTGTTCTCGAGCTGAATCATGAAAGTGCCCATCTTGTTCAGATTGGCTTTAATCAATTCATCTTGAATAACACGAAGGCTTTGCTGCGTGGCGTAATAATAGAGTCCCATGATCGGCATAAGCAGCACGGCGATCATAATCAGGATTTTCTGAAACACATTTAACTTTAACTTGGCGAGCCCAATACGCCTCATTCCGCAATCGCTCCCCTATGGTCCAAGTGTGCCCATATTATATATCAGAAGCGATTCGCGGGATATAGAAGCTTTCGAATTTCATAGAAGGATTTATGCGAAACGAAGATTCATAACATCATCTTCATAAACCGTCCTTTCTACGCATCCAATAAAGACTAACCAGATTCTCGAGTCATATGCCTTAAGACATCCTATATTGACGGAGTACATTGACCAAAGAAGGATATATGTCGACAAACGATTAAATACAAGAGTTTTTATACTTAATTTTGTCATTTCATTTACTTTTGTGTCGGAAGCCTATAAAATAGCACTAGTAAAATATAACCATAAATTAGAAAGGAGATTTGTATGAAGAAAAAGATGATAGCCAGCTGCATGGCCGCGCTCCTGTTAGGCAGTACCGCAAGCTATGTCAGCGCCGACGAGCTCACCGCTCAGGAGAAGTTCAACGCATTGAAGGCCAAGGGGATCTTCTCGGGGATTGGCGATGAGTCCATGGGGCTCGATCAGAACATGACTCGAGCGCAATTCGCCCGCGTTGCCGGACTGCTCGACGGTCTGGATGTAGACGCCACGCCAAGCACGCAGACCTTCCGCGACGTCGCGCCAGGCAACTGGGCTTACGAGGAAGTCGAAGCTGCCGCGAATGCCGGTCTTATCGTAGGCAATGGGGACGGCACCTTTAATCCCAGTGGAGACATCTCGGTCGAACAAATGTCTACTGTATTGGTCAGAGTATTACGTATTGAAACCGATGACTCTGCGAAAGTAGATGGAGCCAGCGATTGGGCGCAGAAATACGTTAAAGCGGCCATTAATGCTGGATTAATTTCCAATGGTGACGATTTCACTACGCCCGTCGTTCAGGAGCAAGTGCAGTCCTCGGCTCTGAACACCGTCGTTGTAGAAGATCAAATCGGGGATTTACAGCAAGAGAACAAAGAGAAAATCGGCAGTGTCCTCGCCCTGGGAGTCATGTCCGCGAAGGATCAGAAATTCAACCCTGACGAATACTTGACCCGCGAAGAATTGATCGAAATGACGAACGCGATCTTGGGCGAGGATAATGATTCGTCCAGCGAGATCCCTGAAAATCCGACCTTTGGGGATATTCTTCGCAGCATGCTGCACGCTACGGGCTATCCTATGGACGAGCTGACGGAAGAAAATCTGGTTTCGCTTGCAATTGAAGTCGGCATCCTGGACGAAGACGATGTCATCATCAAAATTCAGCCGTTAAACGCGCCGTTGAAGCGGACTTACGCTGCCGGTATTTCATCGGACACCATCTTTGAGGCCAAGACCGTCACGGTTGAAGACGACAAAGTGATCCTTCACGAGGACAAGAAGGTCGTTGATAACATGACGCTTCCTAAAACGCCGATTCAAGTAAAGCTGGACGATATGGAGGATGTTCCTTTCTATACCTCTCTTAGTGATATTAATAAGACTATCGCTGATATCGTCAAGCAACAGCAGCCCGTTTACAGCTACACGGATACAACGGTTCCGACAATCACCTATGCCTCCATTAACCTGAAGCCTGTTAGCATCAATCTTGGCAAGACGGGGACAATTACTTTCGATGTGAACGACGGCAATCTTACCGAAGGAACGATCGAAGTAAGTGAGAATTCAGTGCTGACCGTAACCGCGTTCGAAGGCGTTGATCTCACCAACTTCTCGTCCTCCTATCTTACTCAGCAGTTGTATGCTTCGCAAAGCAACTCGCTGAACATTATCGACTTGCTGGCTCAACTGGATTCTGATCATACAAGCGGCGTCTCCCTGAGTGGCTTGGCGAATCATGATTTGAATGATGACGGCATCCTCATTGAAGGCACGTTAAAGGATGGCGCGGGAAATACACAAAACATCTCCATCCGCATTAACATTACATTAGCGCCATAATTCAGCTTTATTGCTGCCGCTCGGTTCCTTACCTGGAATCGAGCGGTTTTTTCGTATGCGCCTACGCTACGGTTACAATAATGGGCTGCTCCTTGGTAATGATGATCGTATGCTCATGCTGCGCCGCATAGCTATTGTCCGGTGCGCGTAACGTCCACCCATCCCGCTGCTCAACGGCATAGCCGGCTCCTGTCGACAGGAACGGTTCGATCGTAATGACCATGCCTTCTTTCAGCTTGCGTTTGTCATGCTTGTTATAGAAAGGAAGAATCTCGGTCGGAGTCTCGTGCAGGGCTCTGCCAATGCCATGACTGCAAAGATTCTTAATGACATGATAGCCGCCCCTCTCCGCCTCGGCTTCAATGATCCGTCCAATTTCATTCAACTTCACGCCATGCTTCAGCGAAGAGATGACCTTCATCATCACATCATGCGTATAATCGCAGAGACGCGCCAAGGCAGTGCTGTATGGGGGAATAACAAAGGAATGTCCCGAATCCGCAAAATAACCTCCAAGCTCGGCCGACACATCGATGTTGATTAAATCGCCCGCCTGTATCCTTCGCCCTCCAGGTATGCCATGAGCGATTTCATGGTTAATGCTGATGCAGGTGTTGCCAGGGAAATTATACGTCGATTTCGGAGCGGGCACGGCTCCATGCTGCTTCAGAAACCGTCCTCCGATATCATCCAATTCCTGAGTCGTCATGCCCACGCTTACTTGCTGCTTCATTTCACTAATCGTTAGCGCAATGATTCTGCCGATTTCCTTCAGTCCTTCAATATCCTTCTGAGATCCTATTGTCACAATGGCAGCCCTCCGATCTATAGATACAACTATCTTAGCACAGAAGAGACGCAATTCGCACAGACCTTGTTTTGTTTCGCTACAAATGTAGATCGACCCGACGGATGAAATCCTCCGCGAGCTCAAGCTGTTTCGAGGCAAACTGTTCTGCGTCAGGTGCAAAACCTCTATAACCAATTTTACATTGCTAATTTTTCCAAATCAGGTTATTTTGACAATGCGGATATTGAAGATGTATGCCTATATTGAAATGGAGGATGATGGTTATAACGATACAAATCGATTCGCTTATCCAAGCCTTAAGCCGATGCTTCGAGAAGGATATCCTCTCGGCCGACTGGCAGATGATGCCGTTACATGGGGGAACTGTAGGCAGTGTGCAGCTAGTAACAGGAATTGCCGAAGCTGCAGATGGCGAACAATTACCATACCAAATCGTGCTGAAAATTCAGAAGAAATGGAACCGTTTCGGCGATCCTGATTCATGGCGCCGGGAGTATGACCTTTATTCGTCAGACCTGGGAAGGACATTCTCGGATGCCTTCCGCTGGCCCCTATGCTACCACGCCGAGATCAATGCTGAAGAAAGTGAATGCCGGCTGTGGCTGGAATATATCGACGGCACAACCGGCTTAGACTTGACCCCCGACATGTATGAACTGGCCGCGCTGGAGTTAGGACGCTATCAAGGCAAGCTGTATGCGGAGCAGCCCGCTGTGCTGCAAAGCCTGACCAACCTGAGCCACGCGGATCTTATGAAGAATATCTATCTGCATTACCGGTCATGGCCCCTCGTCTACGATTATATACGTTCGAAGGACTGCGAATTCCCACCGCATGTGTGGCAAATGCTCATCAACATCGATGAGCACGCAGATGAGATATTTGCCCATATCGAAAAGCTGCCCCTCGTACTATGCCACCGTGATTTCTGGATCACCAACCTGATCTATGCCGATGGAAAATTCGCGGTCATCGACTGGGATACATCCGGATGGGGCCGCATGGGCGAGGATCTCGCTAGCCTGATTGCGGACGAGGCGGATGTCGATCATATGGTCGAATGCTACCAGCGATGCGTCCCCGCTTATTACAAGGGCTTTGCGGAATATGCGGATGTATCTCCTTTCGCCGATGATTGCGTCTACGAGATGATCCTCCTCGCATTCGGATACCGACTAGTGGAATGGTATCTCCACACAGAGGACGAAGTCGAGAAGAAGAAGCATGGGGATACGCTTCAGAAAATCTATGAAATGAAGAGCAGTCCTTCGCGAAGCTGAATCAAATTTGTATTCTCTAGTTCATCTCCGTTAATTCAAGCTTGTCGATGACGACCCTATAGCTGCTTGACGAATTGTTCTTCCCGACCGTGCGGAATTCGAAATCATGATTTCCTGCCGTATCGAATTTGATGGCGCCGAAATCAGTAGAGAAATAGGTATAGCTGCCGCTGTAACCATCTTTGGGAGAGCCGTAAGCCACCCCGTCCATATAGAGCTGGAAAAAACCTCGATCGGGCGCTTTTTTCAGAATGGCTCCCAATTGATAGGTACCCGCCGCAGGAACATTCATGGTGATCGTCACGCTTTGATCGGTTGCCGTTGCATCCAGAGATAACGCTACGCCTCCGCTTGCCGAAGCTTCTGTAAACGTTCTCAACGTTACGCCGGAAGTCGCCGTTGCCGTTAGATTTTCGGCTTCATACGACGTTTTGGGCGCATCGTCGGTTGCGGAAGTAATATAAATCCGATAGGCAGCTTTTGGATCTTGCGTAGCCAGATTCAACGTTACAGAATCGCTGACCACGGTATAATCGGCGTCAATGACGACTTCCGGCGCCATTAAGATATTTGCGTCCACGATTTTTTCTGCCTTGATATGCGTTTTGTTTCCATATTTCAGCTCGGCGGGGATATGGTTAAGCTGCACGACGGGATCATGCGGCGTCGAGGTGTTGGGCGTGCCCAGCAAGATGACGGATCGACCCATGTCGCTGTCAAAGCTTGCAATGGCATCCGAATGATTGTTCGAGGAAACGGTCTCAACCAATCTTCCCGTCATATCCTTGTACCCGTTGTACACCCACCAGAGGCCTTTCGGAAGAAGTGACGAGTCGCGATTCGCCGAATCTCCCAGAGAAGCCTTGAAGTCCGGATTGGTTCCTTTGTATTGCCACGACGCATGCAAGGCATAGGCAAGTCCGTTCGGAACGGACCGTTCCAATCTTGCCAGGTACAAGACATTGAGCCCCGGATAGGAAGTCACGGTTGAGGAAGAACTATAGGACTGTCCTTGATATTCCGTAATCGCGATCGGCATCGGCGTAATCCCGTTTGCCAGCATCCACGTTTTAATTTGGGCGGTATGGCCTTCAATGTCATTAACGGATGATCCCAGCTCATGCCAGCTTAAAATATCCGGCAAACAATCATTTAATTTGCAATAGGAGAGAAAATCCGTCATTTTCGAATAATTGTACCCTGCAAGCTCAGGGCCTTGAACCAAGGCGGCGGAATCAAGCGCTTTCATCTTTTTATAAGCAACTTCATGCGCTCTTTCGAACTTCGCGAATGTAGTCGGCGCGCTATTCCATTGCAGATCAGGCTCGTTCCAGGTAATCCATGATTTGATATCCAAATTTTTCGTTTGCGCTTCGTTGTAAATATCCTCGATGATCCCTTCCCACTGCGCTTCGGTTGCCGCGTCCACCGGCCAGAGATTGATGGCTCTCGCCCGGTAATACAGACCGACCATGATGTCAGCGCCCGTTGCTTTGACGCGATTATACGTCGTTAAATCGAATAAACTAGGCAGATAATTGTAAGAGTCGGCGCCGCGGATGGTTTTCACATGAACGCCGTCAATGAGATACTGCGCCGGACTAATATCATCGATTCCATGCAAAAATCCGCTGGCCACGTTATTCGAGGGACCGACGTCAACATCGTAATCGACAGTCACGACCGCAGAGGTATTGGCAAATGCGGTAACTGAAAAGCATTGCAAGAGAAACAGGCTGACCAAACTTAAAGATGCTGCTTTTACAAACTTGTTTTTCAAAACATTCATAACCCTTTCACCCCTTCGTTCCTATTGGTTGCCGTGCAGGCCTAACATTATCCCATCATGATGATGCACACAACATCACATTTTTGCATCCGGTTTAGGCCTGCGTTTATACATTTTTGCAGCTATCTCCTATCTTGCAGGTTCGTATCCGGCACTCGTATAGGCGGGATTTGCGTATGGACCATGCCCCAACTCGCCGAGCCGCCGCCGAAATGCGGCCACAGCGTCCTTGTATTTCGGCTCAGCCATCACATTCGTCAGCTCTCCAGGATCATGTGCCAAATCAAACAACACCTCCGGCATCTCCTCGCCGTAGTATTGATATTTCAAGCTGTCCTGCTTGATCATGACATTCGTTGGCCCGAACTGAGAGACCGCCTCGTTGTTCCATGCCGCGGAGCGCCCCTCCAACAAATGTCTCAGGCTGCGACTGTCCAGTCCTTCCGGACATGAAATGCCGGCCAAATCGCAAAGCGTCGCGAACAAGTCGCATAAGCTGACGTTTTCGTCGATTCGCCTTCCCCCGTCAAAGCCCCTCGGCCAACGGATAAACAGCGGCACGCGCACGCTTGCTTCGTAAAACTTCTGCTTCTCCCATATGCCGTGCTCGCCGAGCATTTCCCCGTGGTCGGACGTGTAGACGATGATCCAATCATCCAAATTCTGCCCCGCGTCCTCCAAGGCCTGAAGCACTCGGCCGTAATGGTCGTCGATGGTTTCGATCATGGCGTAATAGGCGGCCGTAGCTCTCCGCAGCTCTCTTTCTGTTGCGTCCACGCCTGGACGCACCTCGCGCTGCTTCAAGAATGGATGCTCGGAGAGTCTCTGTTCCGCGAACGGCTTTACCCGGTTCAAGTAATAGTTGAACTTCTCCGCTGAAGCGCTGTACGGATAATGAGGCTGAAGAAGGCTTATCTTGAGCAGCAGCGGCCGATTCGGGTCCTCGCGGTCATAATACGGGTTCACGAAGTGGTTTTCGATAAAATCAAGCGCTCCCTGCACGGTGTATTCGTCCATCATCACATTCGGCGCGCGCCCGATGCCGGCGCGGTGAATTTCCCGCGCGTCGGACCATTTGTATGCCGAAAAAGGACGGATGCCGGCTTGAAACGCCTCATCGTTCTTATTGTCGATATAGGAGGCGGAGGTCTCCATTTCACTGCCAATCCGCTGTGTCCAACCCATCATGGGATCCTTCCCCTGATGATGCAGCTTGCCGCAAGCGACCGTTGCGTATCCTTCTTGAGCAAAGCGGCGCGAGAAGGTCATATGTCCCGGCGCGAGATCGAGCCACCCCTCGCATCCGCAGGTTTTGGGCAGCTGCCCGGCCATGATGCACTGCCTCGCGGGCACGCAAATCGGAGAAGGCGTGTAGGCGTTATCGAATACGACGCCGGATTCGGCCAATCGATCGAGGTTCGGTGTTCGCACCACACTGTCTCCCGCATAGCCTAATAAATCCGGACGATGCTCATCGCTCATTAGAAACAAGATGTTAGGTAGACGATTCGTTCGTTCCATCATAACTTCCTTTCTGTGCCTCGGCACGGTATTGACTTGGCGTCAATCCAAATTTTTTCTTGAAAATGCGATAGTAGTACGTCTGACGGTAGCCGACCGCTTCGGCAATCACTTGAATGGAGGTCTCGGAATGGGCAAGCAGCCGCTTCGACGTCTCCAGCCGCAAATTCGTCAGATAATCGATAAAATTCTCGCCGGTTTCCTGACGGAACATCCGGCTTAGCGTATAGCCGTTCACGTTATGCTCATCCGCAAACGTATCGAGCGACAAATCGTCGGCGTAATCTTTATGAACACGCTCAATGATCGACTGGACAATCGTCTTCATACGGTGATCATGTCTGGTATCGCGCTGCTGCATTTCCTCCAGGAAAGGAGCGATGACGACATCGGAGAACCAACGGACGATCTCCCGCGCATCGCCGAGCTTTGTCAGTTGTTCATAGGAAGCCAAGCTGTCCGACTGGCGAAAAGGATTGAAGCCCATGCGGAGCATATGGGAGCGGATCGTGCCAAGAAGCTGCGCCAGGCATTGATAATACACCTGGTCTTGCTTATTCGCTTCCTCGATTTCACGGCAAAACTGTTCGATCCGAAGCGCGGCCAAATCCTGCTCCCCCCCGCGCAGAGCTTGAATGATCTCCTGCTCCAAAGTGAACGGGTAATGAATGGTTTGATCCTCCTCCAGCACGTAATCCTGCGCGTCAATAATAGCGCTGCTCGGATTCGGCTTATGCTGACTAAGCATCCAGCGGCATTTCTCGAAAGCCTCCGGCACTTCGGCAACGGAACGGACCGCCTTGCTGATCACGATCGTGATATGCATCCCCAATATGGAATGGACCGCATTCGTAATCGTTCCGCTCATCTGAGAGACAGCCTTCATCCCTTCTCCGGCATGATGATCCGCGAACTCCGTCGTCAGCATCCCGACGGTCAAGTCGTGAAAATTGACGAGCTCATAATGCGGAAAAACATCGCCAGAAATTTCATCGATGATATTGGCGGCGGCAAACGTCGCGAGCTGCTCGTCCCCTTTCAGAAACTGCTTGCTGGATTGGGAAAAGCCTTCGAGCCGAAACAGGATGACCCGGTACATGCATGGCTCGTCGACGATCCAGCCCAGACGGCGCATGCGGTTTCTGAGCGAAAGCTCGTCGTAAAAATTCGTATAGCCCAGCAATAGCTGCAGGAGAAAGCCCGCTCTCGCCTCGGGCCTTTGCTCGTCAAGCTTCTCGCGAACTTGGTTGACTTCCATGCGGATGCTGTTCCACTGATGCTCAATCAACCGGATTTCATCGCCGTGCGCATCATTGCTCTCCTTGTCCGAGCGAACCAGCTTCAGCATGCGCTCGATCGGATGATAAACCGTTCTCGAAGCAATCAGCGATAGAACAATGGCAACGGCGATTCCGGCAAGCCCAAGCAGCATAAGAAGCTGCGATAGGAAGGTAACAGGACGTGTCATTTCGGTCAGAGAGGTCGCATTTACATACGTCCATACATCGCCAAACCGTGAAAGCTGACCAAAGGACAGGAGATAATCATCATGCCCCACCTCAATTTTCCCTTCCTGCCGGACAGAAGGCAATCCGGAAGACACCCGGCTGATCACTTTCTGCTCCAAGGCTTCGGATTGCTCGCCTTCATACAATTGCATTAAAATGTTCGATTGGCCGTCGAGCAGCAGAGACAAGCCTTTCTGCGACAAGCTCAGTTCGCTGAACGCATGCTGCAGAGCTTTGTCGTCCAATACAAAGATCAGAGCAGCGCCCGGCTGCTCTGAATCGATAGGAAGACGGTAGACGAACAGCGGCACTTGCTCGGCGTTAACCGGCTCCCCCAGACCGTTCATCCAATAAGCGGGGCTTTCGTTCGCCATGAGCGAGCGATGGAGCTGATCGATTACGGCCGCGCTTTCGATCCGGTTGACCCCGCTTACTTGATTAATCATCGTATGAGAGGAATCCAGATATAAATAGACCTGCTTAAGCAGAGGACTTGAGCCTTGCATCGTGAACAGAGCATTATAGATTTGCAGAATATAGGCGTAATCATACCCTTTCTCCAAATCCTTGAGCTTTGAGCCGAATAGCTCGTTCTGAGACCACTGGGAAGCGATCAGCTCAATGGAAGAGAAGTACTCCTCCACCTTAGAGGCGTTCTTGACAATCTGCTTCTGCTGTATGGATGTAATCTCCTGGCTGACAAGATGCGTGCCGACGAAATAAACGACAGCGCTTAGAATAAGGACGGGTATACAGGCAACAGCCAGCAGTACGGACAAGTACTTTCGGTACACGCGTCTTTTCATGTTGTACATCGGCCTTCCAGCCAGGAGAAATCTGCTCATTGAAGCGCCCCCTACTTTTATTTCGTCTTGTATGCCTCGTTGAATTCCTGCAGGATTTGTTGATACTCCTTATCTTTCTTCAGGTTATCCACGAATGCATCCCATGCGGTAATCGGCTCCGATCCAATAATGACCTTAACCTTCAGATCTTGAATCTTTTTGTCGAATTCTTTGCCGACCTTGTTGTACGTGCTTGAATCCAGGCCGAACGCCGGGTTCGGCACGCTGACCTTGGCTCTCTCGTCGATAATCCCTTTGTTGCGGTCGAAGAAATCCTTCGGTATGCCGGTATTATAACCGCGGCCGTACTGATCAAGGCTTGGGAATAATTTTTGGAAACTGTATACCGAATCTTTGGTTGCTTGCTCAGTGCCGACCAACACGCCGTCCTTCTCCGTATAGTGGACATCCTTAATGCCATAGCTTCCGAGCAGCTCACCTTCAGGCGTCGCGCCAAAATCCATGAGCGCCAGAATCTTCTTCACTTTCGCTTCGGATACCTTCTTCGGAATGGCGAACATGCCGAAGAATCCGGGATCTTTCTGAACGAACGGACCGAACGGGCCTGTTAACGACACGAGCGGAATCATATCGGCATCCGGATTCGACTTGCGCATCTGACCGGTCAGGAGCCAAGAAGGGTTCATCGTATCGCCGAATATGCCGGCCTTGCTCGCGGTGATCATTTCTCTAACCTGCGAATTCTTTAACGTCGGGAAGTCCGGAGAGATGATGCCATCATTATAAGCATTGTTCAGCCAAATCAGCGCATCGCGAGTTCCCTTCTCGAACGTGGTATCGATAAGCGCGCCGTCCTGCAGCTTATACTTTCCGTTGCTGCCGTTCAACACGTTCTCCACCCAAACGAACTGCCCCATATTATCGAGATTCGTATAGCCGGCGAAGCCTACGGTGTCTTTGCTCCCGTTTCCGTCGGGATCCTGTTCCGTAAACGCCTTCATTACATTGTACATATCATCCAGCGTTTGCGGTAGCGGAAGATTCAACTTGTCTAGCCAGTCCTTGCGTACGATCGGGAAGGTTCCTCCTCCTTCTATGGGTCGCATGCGCGGAATCCCGTAATTTTTGCCGCCGATTTGGGAGTTCTTCCACGATTCCTCCGGGATGCGGGTGCTGAGATTGGGATAATCCTTGATGAAAGGCGTAATATCCCAGAAGGCTCCCTGCTTGATCATTTGCTTCACCTGCGGCGCAAAGGGATCGTCGATCATGATCATATCGGGAATATCCCCGGATGCAAGGGTGACATTTTGCTTGTCGATGTAATTGTTGGAGGAAACCCAAATGAATTTCAAATTGGTGTTTGTCTGTTTTTCGATCTCTTTCTTGACGAGATTGTCATCGCTTGGCGGCTCCGACAACGTAAAGTCGATCATAATGCTGATATCAGTGGGCGGCTCCGTCTTCGGCTCCGCGGAAGACTGCGGCTGATTAGACTGGGAAGGTGAAGGCTCGTTATTCGAATTGGACGAAGCAGATTGGCCCGAGCAAGCCTGGACCAACAGCATGGCCATGACTAGCAAAGCAGCTCCAATAATCTTATGGATACGTTTCATATTGCTTTCCCCCTATTAGTTGAGTACATTAACTATTTTCATACTCTTATCCTTTCACCGAGCCGACCATAGCCCCTTTGGCGAAATGCTTCTGAACAAACGGATAAACGAGCAAGATCGGAACGGTCGCGACCACGACGGCAGCCATCTTGATCGTCTCCGACGGCGGCTGCTCATATCCTATATCGGCGGAGGATCCTCCCGCCGATAGCGAGGAGTCGATCAGCATATTGCGGAGAACAACCTGCAGCGGCATGATGTCCTGATCATTAATATACAACACAGCGTGAAAAAACGTATTCCAGTATGCGACGGCGTAAAACAAACCAAAAGCGGCCATCGCTGGCAGAGACAGCGGCAGAATGATGCGGACCCATGCCCTGATATCTCCGCAGCCGTCAATGGCTGCGGCTTCTTCCAGTTCATCGGGTATGCCGTCGAAGAATCCTTTCATAAGCAGCACGTACCAGCCGCTCGACAGCACCGGGATAATCAACGACCAGACGCTGTTGATGAGACCAAGCTCGCGAACCAGCAGATAAGCCGGAATGATACCCGGTTGAAACAGCGTCGTCAGCAGAATCATAAGCATTAGCAGCCTTCTGCCGGGAAGACGTTTGCGTGAAAGCATATAGGCGATGCCCGCGGTCACGAACAGGCTGAGCAATGTGCCCGCTGTCGCAAGGAAGGTGCTGACGCCAATCGAGCGAACGAAGGAGCGGCTGGATAAGATAAATTCATACGACACCAAACTCCATTTTTCGGGGAACAGCAGCACGCCGCTCTTGATATATTCGTCCGGATCGGTGAACGAAAGCACTCCCACGTAATAGAGTGGAAACATACAAATAAGTGAAATGATCAACAGCAATGCCGCATTTATTCCTGAAAACAAGCGATCCGAGAATTGATGTCTCATGTTAGTACACCCCGTCTTCCCCATACCGTCTCGCGATATGATTGGCTCCGATGACGAGCAGCAAACCCACGACCGATTTGAACAAACCAACCGCCGTGCTGAAGCTGAACTGGCCTTGTTGTATGCCCAGCCTGTACACATAGGTGTCGAACACATCGGCTACATTCGATACGGCCCCGTTCATCATCAGAAAGACTTGCTCGAAGCCGACATCCATAATATGACCCAGCCTTAGAATAAACAAAATAATCGCCACATTCCGAATGGCCGGAAGCGTCACATGCCATGCTTGGCGCAAGCGACCCGCTCCGTCCATTCTGGCTGCCTCGTACAACTGCGGGTCAATTCCCGCCATCGAGGCAAGAAAGATGATTGTCCCCCAGCCCATATCCTTCCATATGGACTGGATCGTAAGCAGTCCCCAGAAATAACTCGGCGTCGTCAGAAAGCCTACCTTTTCCTGCCCAAGGCTGACGAGCAGCTTGTTCGCAAACCCGTCGGACTGCGAGAGAAGCAGAAAGGTGATGCCGACAATAATGACCCACGATAAAAAATGCGGCAAATAGACGATCGACTGAACGATGCTCTTATACGCCTTATTTCGCAGCTCATTTAACATAAGCGACAAAAGAATGGGAAGCGGAAAAAAGAAAAGCAAATTCAGAACATTGATGGCGAGCGTATTCCGGAAAAGCATCAAAAAGTCGGGGTTGGAAAAAAAACGATGAAAATGCTCGAATCCAACCCACTCGCTTCCGAATATGCCTGCGTACGGCGAATATTCCTGGAAGGAGATAATAACGCCCCACATCGGCACATATTTAAAGACTAGAAAATAGAGAATGCCGGGAAGACCGATCACATATAAATATTTGCTTCTTTTTATTTGGTTCCATAATGGATTGACCACAGTATACTTCCCCCTCACTCCATTAACCATGGTGATCACCGGAGCCGGTGTGCACCCCTGCTCCTGATAGCCACTTTATCGGAGAAAGTCTCCTGCCGGCAACATCAAAAAATTGCATCCGGATTTCGCCCGTTTCTGTACATCATTGCAATTATTCACTTTATTGCAGCGTGTATAATGACTGCTTTTCTGCCCTTCCTGCAAGCGCAAGGACAAAAAAGAAGCAGCAGCCATGGACGAGAAAATAACGTCCTGGCTTGCTGCTTTGCGCCCTTTTGCGTGAACCTGTTTATGCCGTTCTTATACACGGTATGAGCTTATGGTGCAATCTATCTTTCATTAAGCAACGAGACTAATTAAATTGCCGTCCGGATCTGTTATAATGGCATATCGCTCGCCCCAAGGCGTATCCCGCGGTTCGAGACAGCCAGCATGTCCAAGCGCCGTCAACTTTCGATACATGTCATCCAGCGCTTCGCTGTTGGAGAGCTGAAAGGCGAGCTCGGTCCGATAGCCGGCAGGCTTCTCCCAACCTTCAATAACGCTTTTAACCGACTCCACCATGTCGAACGCGAACACCATTCCGTCTTGCTCCACGTCTACGTGATGCGCTTCGTCAGCGCCATCCGGTATAGCCAGTCCCAGCATACGATAGAAATCCAACGCCCTCTTCATTTCTTCCACATAAATCGCGACTCGCTTTAACTTTACCGTCATATTTTGCAGCTCCTCTCGCCTTGTTTGTTTTCCACCCCCATTGTAACGACTGTTCCGCATCAGAAAATAGTAAAAAACGGACTTTCTTACTCCTGCTTGAGGAGCCGTTTGAGCGGCAGCCCGTAATAACGCATAAACGCGCTGGCGAAATGCGATTGATCATAGTACCCGTTCTTAAGCGCTAGATCCGTCAGGTTGAAATAATCTCCACGTTGCAATTCCTTCAGCACGCCTTGAAAGCGGACAATACCGAGCATTTCCTTCGGACTGAGACCAAGCTCCCGATCAAAGGCCCTCCGCAAATGCCTCTCGCTGAAATTCACTTTATTCGCTAATTCCTTTACCGAAAGATGGCCTTTATAATTGTAAATATACTGCATGCTTTGATACACCAAAGTAGGAGTCGACTTCTTATCCGCAGCCAGCATTCGTCCCAATTGTTGCTCGGCAATCTCGATTCGCTCCGACATCGAATGGGCAGTCAACAGCTTTTCGACCCAATCCAGCGCCTCCTGCCCCCAAAGCTCTTCCATGAAAACACGATCTGACGCAAACGCCGATAGGGGAGAATTCAGAATTGCGCGAGCCGACTCCGAATAAAGCCGGATGCCCCATACCGAGCGCGGCTTAGCAAACTCCAGAACTTCGACCTTCGACGTCAGCCCTACGACATAAGCAGCCTCCCGGCTTGATGAAGCGAGCAAATCTACGATAATATCGACACAGCCGTCGGGGATGACTCGATGCCCAAGATTGCCCGGAATAGGCTGAAAATCCACCAACCAATAGGCAGCGACTTGCGACGCCAGGCTGCGGCTCGGCGCAAACTCGCGAAAGCTGTGCGAGGAGCGATGCAGCTTCGGCTGCAATTGCGGAGCATGCAACGGGCGATAAGAATGCGTCATCTGTACCTCTACCTCCGATCTGACAATAACAACTATTGTCCTTATACTAACATTTATTGCTGAACATCCACTAAAACCGATGAATTTTCAAATCGGCTGTCGTCTATATATAATGAGGGCATTAATGAACACAAATAAAATTTGACGAAGAGGTGTTTTGAAAATGGCATTAACATCCGCATTCACAAGCTTCAACCTGCCTGTAAAAAACGTAGAAAAATCGAAAGCGTTCTTCACCGGACTCGGATTTGAGCTCAACTCGCAATTCCCCGATAACGAAAATTCTGCAGCCATCGTAATCGGCGACAACCTGCAGGTCATGCTGATCCATCAAGAATTCTTTAATACGCTTACGGAGAAGGAATCTGTCGATACGAGCAAGTATGCGCAGATGACGATCGCATTGGCCTTCGAAAGCCGGGAGAAGGTCGATGAAATCGTGAATACCGCGGTCTCCTTAGGCGGGAAATTGCATGCTGAACCTGAGGATCATGGGTCCATGTATCATTGGGGCTTCGTGGACTTGGACGGCCATCTGTGGGCCATTAACTTCATGAACATGGATGCGGGACAAGGGTAAGACAAACAGAGAACACGCTCGTACTTGTGCAAAAAAGATAGACGCCGGGCATCTTCCTCGGCGTCTTCTTCGCAATAATGAGTTTTGTTCGATATAGGCTTTGAAATTATCCATAATCGCTTGCCAGAATTCTTGCTTCATTGGTCCATTCGCTCAGGCAGCCCGAATCGCGAAAATAATGGCGTATGAATGAAGTTTTGAACATGCAGAATTTGATTTTCTTTGGTTTCGATGACGTGAATGCCCCAGGGTACCAGGCCAGAGCCCTCTTTGTCCGGCATATACTGGGCCAACGCCGGATAACCGCCATTCACCGTAACGGGCACAAATCGCGAGCCTTCGCAATGCCAGCGAGTAAGCGAATAGAAGGCGGACAAATCTTCCTTGCCGCGGATCCACATCTCGAATGGCGGCATCGACATGCAGCCTTCCTCATGGAACAACGCAACGAGCGCAGCAATATCGAATCGCTCGAAGGCTTCCACATACCGGGATAGCAGCTGCTGCTCCGGCTGGGCGTCCATGCTGCTGAGCTCATCCGAACGAAGCTGCGTCCGGTCCATCGTCTCTCGCGCTCTTTGCAAGGCGCTGTTCACCGCTGCCGGCGACATTGCCAACGTCTCCGCGATCTGCTTGGAGGGCCACTCGAATACATCCTTCAGAATGAGCACCGCTCGCTGCCGCGGAGGCAAGGTTTGCAGGAGAGCGATGAAGCACAGTTGAAGGGTATCTCTGCGGACGAGCCGATCCTCCGGATTGCCCCCAAAGTCGGGAGACGGCCAGATCCAGACAGACTCAGGCTGCGTGTCGCGCGGCTCGACGATGGCGACGGCCGGATCGAACAGGTCGACTGGAAGCGCGCGGCGTTTGGATTGTCTCAGCTTGTCCAAGCACAGATTGGAGGCAATTCGATAGACCCAAGTTTTGAACGAAGAATCCTGTCTGAACGTGCTCCCGCTCTGCCATACCCGAATACTCGTCTCCTGAACAGCGTCATCCGCATCGTCCATGGAGCCTAGCATTCTGTAACAGAACGAGGTTAAGCCCGGCTTCAAGCTTGCAAATAATTGCTCGTCAAATGCGTTCTCGTTCATCTTGAGCCTCCCTTAAAGATCGCCCCGAAGGACAGTACCTTCATTATAGGCAAGGAAGCGGACAGCCGCAATAGAATGGTCATCGAGGTCCTTATGTTTATTTTATATAGCAGCTCAAATCGCAAGTATGAATAGCCGTTTTATCATTAATGACCTGAAAGTTATATTTCGCAATATCTACATGAGTTGCAAGACTTATCTTCCTGCAATCACGTTTCAATAATCCTTTCGAAGGGCCATCTGAAATAATGCCAGCCCTATGCACAATCCAATCCACATCTTGCGCTTCTTCAACTAAATATTCAATGACAGTTTCATTATCTTTATGTTGACCGAGAAGACCGTTATATCTAGCTACAGTATTTCTAAGAACCCAAGTCACAAAAGAGAGTCTATCTTTATATCGACGCGTCAGTCCTCCGGCCTGATACAGGAAACGTTTTACACCTTGTCGACGCATAGCCGGGATAAGCTTCTTGATAAAAATCGTATTAATTGGCGCCTTATTTTGTTCCTGAGCATTTCCAAGCATACAAATCACAAAGTTGACCCCATTTAATAAATCGTCAAGATCCTCACAATCTGTGATGGATCCTTTAAATAGCTCTAAATTGCTATTTTTCATTTTCATTTTTTCTGGATTTCTAACTAAAGCCTTTACTTTGTGGCCCTCTTTAAGCGCTATGGAAACAAAGTGTTGACCCGTTCTTCCGGATGCACCAAATACTAAAAATGTTGATTTTGAATGTTTCATAGATCATACCCCCGTGAGTTTGTACGATAAATGAATAAGAGCCTCTTGATCCTCTTTATTCACGTCGATGGCAAACCTGCGTTGAAAATCACCAGGCTTGTTCCACATGTAAGCCGATGTCCCTTTGCCCTTCAAGAGTGCCTGAACAGGGTTGCGAGCCGCTAGTTCGACTGAGTTGAGAAAAGGTCGTGCCACTGCGACGCAGGCTCTGAAATACCATGGCGCATTTTTAAAGATATCCGTTCGGGCAACGCCCGGGGTTGTACATCCCGCGAAAATCTTAGGCTGAGTCTTGGTAAGATAATTTGCATAATGCATGCATGCGCCAACAATGGGGAGCGTCATCGTCCAGAAATTGAATTTTTCGAAGGATTGGAATTTCTTGATGTCGAATTGGGGAACCTTATTCACTGTGCCCACCATCATGATTACCCGAGGATGGTCTGCTTTAAGAAGCTTTGGCAACAGGAGCTGAGTCAGGTGATAACGACTTAAGTAAGCCAACGCGAAAAAAAGCGGGAGACCGTCCTTTGTTCTGATGTCTCTCGGATCAAAAATGCCCGCAGAGTGTAACAATCCGTCGATCTTGTCGGTTATTTCATTGATTTGTCTTGCCGCATCTTTGACTCCATCGTGAGTCGCTAGATCGACCGAGAGAAAAATCGCTCGATTACGGGCTTCGCCAAAGGATTCCAACGCTCTCTCGCCTTTTTGTTTATCACGTCCCAAAATAATTATTCGATTGCCCGCGTCAATAAGATCATGAGCCGCCTGCAGACCAACACCGCTATTCCCGCCAGTAATTACAAAAGTATTCATACTCTTCACTCCCCTAAATGACAATCATTTTACGCCCCTTAAACATATGACGAAGATATGACTCCAGTCTAAACTATAAAGTGAACTCTAAGGCAAGTGTTTGGAGGTATTATGGACTAAAAATTAAAAGTGAGACAGCGGCGGACAAGACTGGAAATAAAGTCTTTGACCGCCGCTGTCTCATTGAAATAACGTCTTCGTTAGTGCAAGAATTTAAAATATGGTCGGTACCATTCCACCGTCCATGCGAATCGGAGAGCCTTTGAAGGCGGAGGCCATCGGGCTGCAGACGAAAGCAGTCAATCGGCCGATCTCCGCAGGTCTGATAAACCGCCCGATTTCGGAATGAGGCAGGTTCTTCTTCATAAAATCCTTCTCTTTGGCCTCAAAGGTCATCTCTTCGTTCGAATAGATGCTCTCAATGATCTGCTGCACGTTCTCGGAGAGGGTCGGTCCCGGCAGAATCGTGTTCACAGTAACCTCGGCGCCGCGTGTCAGCTTGGACAAGCTCTTGGACAACGACAACAGCATGGATTTGGTCACGGCGTATTGCGGCATTTGTCCGGAAGGCATGACGGCTTCCTCGCTCGCGATAAAGATAATGCGGCCGAAATTGCAGCTCAGCATGGAAGGCAAATAAAACTTGGTTAAGCCGTTGGCGGCGAGAACATTCGTGCGGAAGTACTTCTCCCATACGGCATCGTCAGCGTCATCGTAGGACATGAGCTCATAGATGCCCATGCTGTTGACGAGAATATCAACGTGGGGGAACTTCGCGACTAAAGCCTCTCTTTGCCGCGCATCGACAAGATCCGCCGTTGCATTCCGAGGCTCCGTCTCCGGGAACGCCGTTTGAATCTCCGCGACCGTGCGCTCTACCTCATCGTTATTTCGACCATTTATGAGAACATGAACACCTTCTCTGGCCATTTCAAGGGCAATCGCTTTTCCAATGCCTCTGGTTGATCCTGTTACTAAAGCTGTCCTATTCTTCAATCCCATATCCATCTGCCTGCACTCCCTATGTCTAGAATAGGGATAATGATACTTCGTTACGTCTGCTCGGTAACTAGCGCGGAACGCCAATGTTCTTGCGAGGCGCGCCATTTGGCGGGAGTCTCCCCTTCCCAGGAGCGGAACGCGCGATAGAATGAATTCTGGTCCTCGTAACCGACGAGGAAAGCGACCTCTTTGATCTCAAGCGTCGGATTTGCCAAATAAGCGAGAGCATGCTCGTGCCTGGTTTCTTCCAACAGCTGCTTGAAGCTCGATCCTTCGTCCATTAGCCTGCGCTGCAAGGTGCGATCGCTCATTCTCAGCTCGAAGGCTGCGGTTCCAAGGTCGATTTGCCCTCGCGTCAGACAACGGGACAAGATCCACTTCACTTTGGCGCTCATGGTAAGCTGGCTCTGTCGTTCATCCAGCGTACGATTCAAGGCCGGAGTCAGAATCTCGAGAAGCTCTTCGTTGTACGACATGAAGGGACGGTTCAGATCGTCGCGATGCAGCGTTAGCCGATTGCGGTCCATCCCCGTTCGAACACGGCAGCCGAAATAATCTTCAAGGGCTTGAACATCACCCATGGGATGTATAAATTCAACGGAGCGAGCCATCAGGTGACGGCCGGTTCCCCGGCGCCCGAGCTCTAGCAGGTAAGCAAGCGTGATGCCGACAAGCACCGGCGGTCCGGGCTGCCGGGCATACTGCCACTCCACTTCAATCGAGCATCGCTCGTCTTCTTCGCGAATGCGCAGGTTTTCCGGAGGGCACATCTGCTTATAGCGCGCCATTCGATTCAGCGCGTCCCGATAGTCGCGAGCATGGAAGGTCGCGAGTGCGTCCGGCGGATACTGAGCCGTCTCGTACGCGGTCGCAAGCTTGACGATGCCTGCAGCTGTGTCTCCGACCAGTTCGGAGAAGGCTTGCCAGATCGCATAATAGTGGGCGGTCGTGACTAACGATTCGTTGACGACGGTTAGCGGCAGACAGGCTTGGCGCGCTACGTCAATGGGTTCTACCCCTATTCCTCTCAGGCTTGTCCAGAAGCCTGGCGCAATTTTGATACGATTTGTGGAAGAATCACTCATAGGTGTCAACCTCCTTGGACAAGAGTCCAATTGCAAATGATCCACGGGCTAAGTAGACCATTGATGCTTCTGATTATAGCTTACCTGTTGAGCAGCGTAAAACGGATTGGAACAAGTTCTGGCGATATACCCAGGAATACGGACAGATTCATGAAAGGAGGGCTGCCATGCTTCCGCAAACGATGGCGGCAAGCCTGACGATTCGCTGCATCTAACCGCGACTTGACGGAATCCATCTCATTCTCCAAATTGGCCCATATTTCGGATGAGATGGCGCGCCTGATTAACGGTCTGTTTCACTATTTCCGCAGCAGAGAGATTTGCAGCCAACCTAAGCCCTTGACCTGCCCAGAGTGACAGATACTCTGGGTTATTCCCTCTTGCAGCCGCTTGGCGAATATCTCTTGTTAACGCATTTTGAATCGGGTATGCGGGAATAGACCCCTCATAGGAGCGCATATCCTTCATGAAATCCGTGAGAATGCCGCGTGCAGCTTTGCCGGAATAGACCTTCGTCATCTCGGTTGAATCCTCATTCGATGACAGGATCCGCTGCTTCTGTGCGGCATGAGCGCCGCTTTCCGCACTTGCCAAGAAAGCAGTGCCCATCTGTACAGCGGAGGCTCCCAATGACAGGCTTGCAACAAGCCCGCGGCCATCCATGATCCCGCCTGATGCAATGACGGGAACCGACACATGATCCACCATTTGAGGTACAAGCGCCATCGTGCCGATAAGAGCGTCAGGGGAGCTCGTTAAGAACGAACCGCGATGCCCTCCGGCTTCGCTCCCTTGTGCCACTATCGCATCCACTCCAGCGGCTTCCAGCGCAGCTGCCTCATCAACTGTCGTTGCCGTGCCAATGACAAAAGTCCCGTTCCGCTTCATGGCTTGGATGATTTCCTGAGACGGTATGCCGAACGTGAAGCTAAATACAGGAACCTTTTCTTCAAGCACAGCTTGTATCTGTTCTTCAAATGACTCCGTAATACTGGGAATGGATGTGCTTGAAGCCATATTCAATGCCACACGATATTTATTGAGGTAATGATTCATCTCATTAATGATGTCTTCCGGCGTATTCGGTTGTTCGGGTACGAAGAGGTTCACGCCAAAAGGCCGATCCGTCCGTTCCCTGATCTCCTTGAACGCACTTCTGATTTGTTCAGGCGATAGATACCCTGCTCCGAGGCTCCCTAGCCCTCCAGCGTTCGAAACCGCTGCAACTAGAGCTGGCGTCGTTGGACCGCCTGCCATTGGGGCTTGAATAATCGGATATTGGGTCTTGAGTTTGCTCGTCAGCTCTGTATTCATCATCTCGCGCTCCTTTGGCTTCCTTTTCGAATCACGGTTCCACGGTAAGTCCGCTTGAGCGAATGGGTTCGTCCAACATATAGACTCCTTATCCTTCAATCTACTAATTTCCTCAAATAATAGGTTTTAGGTCGCCCCTAACGTCCCGTTATTATAATTGGCGGTTCATGCTGTTCTCACCGCTCTGCTTCTTGGACGCGGCTGCCTAAGCTCGAGTGCAAGCGAGCTTCTAGCCTTGCTTTATTCTGCCCTTTATTTCAACAAAAGGCAACCGATCGTGTAGTCGGTTGTCTTCATGTCGTGCTGCTATCGTTCCTCGCAAGCCAATTACTTTAGCGCTTGTCGCATCGTATGTCACAGATGCTATAGCAGAATTGTCTTAAATAAGAATAGATAAAGGAGGCATTAACAAATGAAGATTTTAGTTGCTGGAGCAAGTGGCGTCATTGGGAGGGTACTCATTCCGATGCTGGTACAAAAGGGACATGAGGTGATTGGGTTGATACGCAACCCGGAGCATGCAGAAAATTTAAAGAAAGCTGGAGCTTCATTCGTCCAAGCGGATGTATATGATCGCGAGAATCTGTTCAGAGTGCTTGCCGAAGCTTCCCCGGAGGTGGTCATTCACCAACTGACTTCGTTGCAGGCTATGGATCCAATCGCCAATTCAAGAATCCGTGTGGAAGGAACGAGAAACTTGGTGGATGCTTCGCTCGCCGCTGGCGTTCGCCGGATGATCGCGCAAAGCATTACAATGACCTATGCGCCAGGAGAAGGGCCGGCAACGGAGGATTGTCCACTAGACTTTGAGGCTCCGGAACCGCAACTCACAAGCGTGAACGGTGTTCATGCACTGGAAACGACCGCTGCGGAAATGCCGGAGCATGTCATTCTTAGATATGGCGTACTGTACGGTGAAGGGACCTGGTACGATTCGAACGGGTTGTTCGCAGAGCAAGTTCGGCTTGGAAACTTGACTGCTACTGACGGAATCACTTCTTTTGTGCATACAGAAGACGCCGCGATTGCAGCTGTTATGGCACTGGAATGGCCTACAGGAACATACAACATTGTGGATAGCGAACCAGCAACTGGTACCGAATGGGTGCCTGTCTATGCGAAATCCCTTAATGCCCCTAAACCCAAGACAATGCCAGGAAGCGCAAGAGGAGAACGTGGAGCGCTTAATGCAAAGGCGCTTCGGAACGGCTGGAATCCACGGTTCGCATCATGGCGTGAAGGTTTTCCTCAGACGCTTCATTAAGCGGCATCTGTAGAATAAACAATGAAATCTGTTCAAGAAAGCGGAGATAAAGTATTAGACTCTCACCAACGGCGCTGAATTCCCTCGGTACGATTTAATTTACTAACGGGAGGAACCTTACCATAAGTGACGATAAATGGTTGTCAGCCTTTAACAACGACACTAATACAGAAGAGAACGCCATTAGTGCGTTCTCTTGACTCAATCAACATTTCACTAAAGTCATCAAGCTGTCGGCAACGATGGCATTGGTCCTTCTACGCCAAAATCAATCCAATCGGTAATCTCTGACCAACGCTCAGCCTCGGCCATCCGCGCTCCTTCAATTTGGCGCATTTGCTCTACGGCGCCGCCGCCAAGTAGAATATGAGCAGGCAACTTCTCGGCATAGGCAACCTTATAGACAACTTCGGCTACTTTTTCGGGATCGCCGGGTTCATTACCCCAATAAGATTCAAGCTGTTTCATGATGCTGCCAATTGTCGTTTGATATTCGGGCAACATATCGCGTCGATTGTCGAAGGCGCGTTTACCCCAATTGGTACGCATGCCGCCAGGCTCGAGAGCGGTCATTTTAATTCCGAATGGTGCAATCTCCGCGGAAACCGCTTCGGTAAATCCACCTACAGCCCACTTCGATGCGTGGTAAGCTGCATTGCCCGGAGTGGCGAAGCGCCCGCCGGTCGAGGAAATATGGAGGATATGACCGCTGCGCTGTTGTCTCATAATGGGAATAGCCGCACGAGAGAGATTCACAACCCCGAAGAAGCAGGTGTCGACTAGCTGGCGGAAGTCATCGGACGATGCCTGCTCGAAGGGTATCGTATCGCCATAGCCTGCATTGTTTACCAGGACATCCAGGCTTCCGAATGCATCCAGCGCGAGTTGAACAGCTGCCTGAGCCGCTTTTTCATCGGTGACATCCAATGTAGCGACACGAATCTGATCGCCGTATTGTTGAACGAGATCATTCAAATTTTCAATTTTACGGGCTGTTGTGATAACTTTCTCACCCTTGGCAAGCGCGACTTTTGCAATATTCTTGCCCAATCCATTACCGCTTCCCGTGATTAACCATACCTTAGACATCGTATTCTCTCCCTTTTTAGGCTTCTGTTACTTGCTGTGGTATTCATCATTTTATTTATTTGAATTTCGACTACTTTGCCTAATCATTAGTAATGAACTCACCACTTTTTTATTCATTTTGTAATCCTCCTTTGTTGATTTGATTGACTTTCCGTCGGTGGCTTGTAACTTAATTTTAAGGAGTTTATAATTGAGCAGATAGTCGAATGCTGCCTGATTTTTGCCTAAAACTACGACAATCTGGGGGGGGGGATCATGACTCATCGTATGGAAGAGCGTTTAGATACTTTACAGCGGTTGTTGCATCTCAGCAGTGCTTATCCCTTTGCCCGTGGCATTCATGAGACAGGTATTTCATTTGTTTCATTGCTTAAGGCGGATCAACCATCCACCATTCAGTCTGGCATTTTCCAACCAGGGATATGTGTAGTTCTTCAAGGCGACAAGACACTGATCATCCGTAATAATACTTATCACTATGGTGTTGGAGACTATATTGCATCCAACATCGATATGCCGATAAAAGGTCAGGTGTCCCAAGCTACTTATAAAATGCCCTATATAGCAATTAGAATCTCTTTTTCTACAGATGAGATTGCAACTGTTGCACTCGATGCCAAAATCAAAGGGACAGGCGAAAATCGATTAGCTGAAGGTGCATTTATTGGCAGAATGGGAATTGAAGCGTTGCGAGTCATTGAACGGCTGCTGCAATTGGATGCAGAAAGCAGCCAAGCGGCAGCATTTCTCCAGTCTAGCGTGAAGCAAGAGCTGATCTTTCGCTTACTGACCGATGAGGACGGTTCAAAGTTCTACAATAATATGCTCCTGCATCATGATGCGGCAGGTATTAGCAAGGCAATTCACTATGTCAAATTGAATTTTGCACAATCCATTAGTGTAGACGATATAGCCCAAGCAGGAGGCATAAGCCCTTCTACCCTGCACCACAAATTTAAAGCGATCACTTCACTAAGTCCAATTCAATATCAGAAGCAACTTCGACTTCAAGAGGCAAGACGAATTTTGCTCGCTGGCGATAAGCATATCACTACAACTGCATTCGAAGTCGGATACGAAAGCATGACGCAATTCAGTCGTGAATACAAACGATTCTTTGGCCAGTCGCCGCTTAAGGACATTCGTGCCATTCGTGTCCAAGCCAAGACAGACGGAATGGAGGTTGCATATGGAGAAGATATAATGTAAGACACTGAGGTTGGGAATACTTGAACCGATAAAGGAAGGCACCCAATCTGGTGCCTTCGATTTCGCTCTATTGATAATACGGTTAGCCAAGACTTAATAATAAAGTCATGACTGCGGCTGTTTGATTAAGTTTGCGTTAATCACATGAAAAACTGTATCAAATGATAGTTTGGTCGGCAAGCTGGATTCCTCAGCTTAGGTGGTCGAAATTGCACTACCCTTAGCTGCATTCTACAACTATGTTTTCCTAGTCTAGGACTTATTTTTTCAGTCTAATACTTTATTTTACTGGAACATATATAATGTCGGGTGAATAAAACTATGGAACCAATTTTGTTGATTTTATTGGGTTTTACGCGGCACCTGATAAACATGAAAAGTAAAATGTCTGCAAAAAGCACTTAGAGAAGGTATGGCAGAAAAACATCAAAGATGAATCAGGAGAATTAGACTGGATAATCCTACGCAGATTTGTTCTACAATAATATAAGTTTTAGAGCTTATGGAATTTGAAACAGCGACAGCAATAGGCATTAAAATAACCTAGGCTGTCACTATTTTATTGAACTAATGTCTCCCAATTGACCTCAGTTTATTACCTTTATCGTGTGATAGTGATCTGAACGGATGCCCTTCACCAACTGCTCCTAATGTAAGACATATGGGACAAAAATTCCGAAGAAGTATCGATATTAATGGAACGTCCAGTCAGATCCTCATTTATTCCAAAATTCAGCGCATAGGCCATGTCAGTAAGCCTGAAGTAATTATTTCCCTGAACGGTGTAGGCGTCCATTGTCATATAATCACCGTTGATTTCCAAAGCAACATTCGATTCAATAGCACTGATCTCCTTATTAAATAATGACGTTGCAAGCTCACCAGATACCGGGGTATACTTTTTCGGGGTAGTCATATAAATAATTTCGGCTTCGTTATTGTATTCTACCTTAAATGATTTATCAGTATTATTCAGCAACATTGCGAGGTCACGTAGTTTAATAAAAATGCTACCATCCATCTCAAACACTTGAACTTGCAGCTGCTCCCCGTCAACCATTACACGAAAAGCAATAGGTTGAACATTCATCTTTTCTTGCGGCTTATCTACGATATAATAAGTCCCATCTCCACCGTCAGAGACGACCCCCTTCCCATTCTCGAAGGGTCCTCCATTAAACTCCCATTCTCCACTAGTGAAACCGATTACTCTTTGATTTTTCTTATTGATGTAGCCTTGTATCGGCAGTCCGTATTCATCTCTCGTTTTGACAAAAGCTAGACCATCTGAAAAGTCAGAAACGTACTCATATTGAGGTTTTATCACTTCATTGCCATTCCGGTCTATAAATCCATGAAGACCAACTCTTTCTACTCCAGCCAGACCATCGTTAAACTCACTCACAAAATCATACTGAATTGGAACTACTTCGTTGCCGTTATGATCAATAAACCCCCACTTCTCGTCCAATTGAACAGCAGCTAGACCATATGTAAAAGGATATGCGTAGTCGTAACGGTAAGGGATTACAACTTGATTCTTCTTATTAACGTAGCCCCATTTTTCATTTAGAGAAACGGCTGCTAATTCTTCAGTGAATGGGAATGCTGCAGCATACTGTGGCTGAATTAAAAATTCGCCTGTTTTGTTTAGATAACCATACTTGCCGTTCTTTAGGACATGTGCCAAACCTTCACCAAAAATGTTAATTTCATCGTACTGTAGGGCAATCACTTCTTTGCCTGTCTTATCTATATATCCCCATTTGTCATTCTTCATGACTTGAATCATTCCGTCCCTTATTCGAATAGCAATATCGTCATACTGAGGCTGAATAACCATTTGACCTTGCCTGTCGATGAATCCCCACTTCCCATTAACACTCACACCGGAAAGTCCTTCATAAAAATTAGTAGCTGACTCGTATTGTGCTGGGATATGAACCTTGCCATTTTTGTCGATAAAACCACAAACACTTTTCTCCTCATCATCATAATTGCAAAATGTTGCTAGCCCCTCACTGAAATACATGACATCATCGTATGGCAGATATTTGTTCTCGTTTGCTGATTCTCCTTTGTCATTTCTTTGTGCACTCGCAATTGGAGCTACACAACAAACAATAATTAAAACGATAATAAATGCTCTTGACTTCTTTTTCATCTAACAGCCTCCAATTAAGTTTTTTGGATAATTTAGTTATTGAAGTATTCTTATATTATCGGCCATCTTTTACCTACACTTTAGATTTCTGTATTTCTCTACCAACAAAGAAAAAACCTGAATCCGTGATGCCTTCGTTGCGGACTCTACTAGGATCTCCGAATTATGGAAAACAAGTTTTGAAATTTAGTCTATTCCGTCATTCAC
>NZ_JAATHD010000033.1 GCF_011947265.1 Paenibacillus sp. HB172176 | reverse complement strand
CGCAGCCAGAGTAAGCCGACACGCTCGAAAAACGACATTTAATTTCGGGCGCTACAGTCCATGGTTTCAAACTGTACGGCGAATCTACCAAGCTTTTGCGTAGATCCCAAACTGAATCCACCACAAGCGACAACACCTCCTGTAAAAAAAGAGGTTTATTTCACATGCCCTGCTTCTCTAAGGTTGCGCCCTTCCCACACAGTTGTTCATGTGAATGACGGAATAGACTAAATTTCAAAACTCGTTTTCCATAATTCGGAGATCCTAGTAGAGACCGCAACGAAGGCATCACGGATTCAGGATAATAAAAACAATTCCGATTTCCTGTAAACTGAGGGAAATTTTCTCTCCTCTTCCATTTTTATCATTCTTCGTATATACTAGTGATTCGACACGATATGACTTGAAAGGAGGTGAAACAATGAAAAACGTATTTATGCGTAAGACAGCCGCACTTCTTGCAACTGTGATGGTTTTGTCGATGTTAATGCCGATGATGGCTTTTGCTGACTTTGGTACAATTACCAACAAAAGCAATCAAACCGTAACCGGCAGCATTTATGTTACATCTGGCGTATACGCTGAGGATGGCTTTCTCAATGATGACGACACTGTTACGATCAACGTCTATAAGTCTGATGGAACCGCAGTAGGTGCAGTCTATGCTACATATGCTAGCATGAGCAATGGTAGTTACTACTACGATTTCAATAATGCATCACTGTCTGGTTTCAATCTATCTTCTTCGGACTATCCGCTCTCATTGAGCTACTATAATCCGGTAGATTCGACTTATGTGACTAGCGGTGCAATCGCCTATCAGAATACTTCTGGCGGCGGCGGGATCTACATCCCACCTGCAACTGGCTCCGATATCTCAGTATCGTCAAATGGTTCTGTAGATGCTAACGCGCTTGCGAATGCTTTGGAGGCTGATGGCAATGTCATGCTTAGCTTGACAGGCGACTTCGTTCTTCTGCCAGCCAGCGCGCTGACTGAGGATGGAATCGTCACAATCGAGAAAGCTGACGGCACTTCTTACGAGCTGCCATTGTCTGTTCTGGATCTGGAAGCTCTGGCTGACTCCGTTGGAGTGGAGCTGGATGATCTGACGATTCGAGTCGATATTGAGACATTAACTGGCGATGATGCAACAGCAGTTGTGAACGCGGTTAATCTCATTGGAGGCAAGAGCCTGTCTGATGCAATCGAGTTCAAAGTGACGGCTACTGGCAACGGCAAGACTGTTGAAGTGAACAACTTCGGCAATACATACGTCAATCGTATGATTCCGTTGACTGAAGAGTCCGACACTGCGGTAGGCGTGCTGTATGACCCAGCTACTGGCGAGTTCAGCTTCGTACCATCAACGTTCTCCACAGAGAATGGTAAGACAGTTGCAACGCTGAAACGCAACGGCAACAGCATCTATACTGTAATCGAGGTCGATGCCAAATCCTTCGAGGATCTGGCTGGACACTGGGCACAGTCGGAGGTTGAGACACTCTCCTCCAAGCTGATTGTTGAAGGCACTGGCGCTGACATGTACGAGCCGGAGCGCAACATTACTCGTGCGGAATTCGCTACGATGATTGTTCGTTCACTCGGCCTTACAGCGGAAGGAACTTCGGAATTCTCCGATGTCCCATCCGGTGAATGGTACACAGCCGCAGTAGCTACAGCTGCTGATGCTGGCATTGTCAAAGGCTACGAAGACGGTTCCTTCCATCCGAACGCAATGATCTCTCGCAAAGAGCTGGCCGCTATGGTCGTTCGCGCGATGGCATTTGCCGGTGAGGAAACTACCCTGACAGCCGCAGAAGTTGATGCTGCTCTTGCTTCGTTTATCGATGCGGGCACGCTCGACTGGGCCAAGGATGAAGTTGCTGCCGCTGTTAGCGCAGGTATTGTGAAAGGTCAGACCTCGACATTAGTCGCAGGCGACTTTAACGCTACCCGTGCTGAAGCCGCAACAATGATTCTTCGCTTCTTGACCAAGGTTGATTTCATCAACTAATGCAACAAACAAGAAAGACCCTTCGGGACCCTTCGGGGTCTTTTTTGTTTAGGCATTCATTCGATTTTCTGCAACAGTATCTTTATTGGCTTAGCCTAGTGACAGTGAGCGCGAATCGGCGTATACTATTATTATCAAATTCTGATTTTCTGAAATTCTGAATAACTGGAAGGTGTGAGGGGGAAAATGTCAGTAACAACCACTCAGAAAGGTGGAAGAACAGTGAAACATGCATTTTCTGCAAAATTACGTGATCGTAATCAGGTTACGCTGTCACCACAATTAGTTGAGAAACTCCAATTAGCTACAGGGGATGAAATCGAATTTACTGTCGAAGATGGCAGATTAATTGGTACGCCGAAAATGAGCATAAATAAGGATCAAGAATGGTACTATTCATCGCAATGGCAGGCGGAAGAAGCTGAGGCGGAGGCGCACTTGCAGCGGCTGGAAAAAACAGATTACAAGACATTGAAAACCTACTCCTCTGTTGAAGAGGCGCTCACTGAACTCGATAAATGAAGTTTCAGCCTGAATTCTCGCCTAGATTCAAGCGTTCCTTAAAGAAGCTTAGTGCATCCGATCAAGTTGATGCTAAATCTGCCATTGCTGCCATGCTCGAAGATCCTACTCAACCATTCTTGCGAACAAAGCGCATTCAAAATGCGAAATCGATAAAACCATCTGTATTTGAAGCAAGCGCCAACGGCAACATACGAATTACTTGGCAATACTTGACGGTCAATGGGATCGCGTACATTCACTTCCGTAATATTGGACATCATGATATCACCTTAAACCATCCTTGACCCTGGAGAAGAGTTAGCGTACTTAGCGTTGACTCTACTCCAGGGCATTTTGCATTAATCTACCCTTTCATTAAGATTTATGATGAGCAATTATTGACTACACTCATATAGGAGCCCTGACATGCCAAAATCCCTTCCTTATTATAGCCTATTCTCCTTCTTCATTCTCGGAGCGATCTGGGGCGGCTTTGTGACAGAGTCTGCCTTCTTGATGATAGATGCCATTCTTGCCGTACTCCTCGTACTTGTGCTGTGGCAGCGCGGTTCGATCACATTCGGATGGACGCATATTGGGCTCTTCATACTCGTTTCCTGTTATTGGATCTCTTGCTTTTATGCGGTGGATCTTGAAGGAGCCGTTCTTGAAGCCGCCAGAGTGACGAGTTTGATCCCAATATCCTTGCTGATCAGCTGTCTTACGAAGGAACAGCTTAAGAAGGTTGTTCGTCTCTGGCCTTGGACTGGCACGGGAATTACGGTGATTGGCTTGCTCTTTCATCTCTTTCGTAATGGTCGGCTTGAATCAACGATTCAATATGCGAATGCGCTTGCGATTCTGCTGCTTATTACCATTCTCATCTCTATGCTGTTTCATACCCATTTTCATCCCAAAATATTATTCCCCCTGCTCATTCTGAATACAACCGGGCTTCTGCTCACCTTCTCCAGATCAGTCTGGATACTGTGGCTCCTGTCTGTTATAGCTCTAATCATGATAACGCCATCGCTTCGCTCGCTCGAAACGCGGCTTATTATGGATTGGAGGAACGCATTTAGGCGGTCTGTTGCTTGCAATGATTATTCAGCAGGACCCGCTATTCTTCGCAACTCGCGTGTCCAGCATTGGATCGAATGCTCCCGAGTTTCAGATTCGTTTCGTCTACTGGAAGGATAGTCTGAGAATGATTTCGGACTATTGGCTTGGAGGAACGGGAGGCGGCGGCTGGTCCGTGCTTCAGCATCTGTATCAATCCCAAGACTATTATGTGAAGTTCATTCACAATCATTATATTCAGACCATACTGGACGTCGGGGTGATCGGCGGATTAGCGGGACTATTTATTATAGGGCTGTTTTATTGGAATGCGGGTAGGGGCAATTTTCTTGAAGGGACTGGTATGCAAGAGAATGAGTCCAAAGGTATCCTGCTCATTGTCACCGTCATGTTCGTTCATATAGGCTTCGACTTCGATCTCACGTATCCACTCATCTTTGCGATGCTGCTTACGCTGATCCTGTTGGTTCCCTCTCCTACTTGGACGTTCCGACAGCGGACACTTCCTTTAATCGTTGCCACTTTAATGGTCGCCTTTGCTGCTACCTCATTTCTATGGCTCTCGCTTGGCTATGTGATGAAATCGAACGGAATGCGTGCTTCTGTCGCGGGTGATTTCGATAAGGCGCGAACACAATTGGATCAAGCTGAGAAATGGATTCCTTGGTCGAGCACGATTCTGTACGAGTCGGCCAAGAACGATGTTCGGAGGGGTAATGCAATGAAGAATAGGCAAGATTATGTATCTGCCGCAGCCAAGATGGACAAGGCTCATGAGATGCTGCCCAAACAGACATTGTATTCAGATTTACTTGAGGAGCTTTCGATATACAAAAACTAGTGTGATTGTCCCATATGTTGAACTATTCAATTCATCATATTTAAATAAATAAATCTATTCAATAAACTTTAGCATCTTAACACGACCTAGACCTATTGAATTTCCACGAAAATAGTCCTAGAAATATCCAAACTAATCTGGTAAACTATTCCTTGTCCCAAAAAAACCATATTGTAGGAGGAGTTTCATGATTAGGAGTTGGAAGAAGAAATTAAGTATTACAATCAGCGCTGTAATGTTAATGGCAATGCTGTTGCCGGTTATTAGTTATGCGGCAGCAAATGCTGGTTTTTATTACAGTGACACTTGGAAGGAATTCGTAGGAAGTATCTATACTGCTGATCCGGACAGTGTAACTGTCGCAGTCTATGATGAAAACGATGATTTTAGAATTTTGTCCGAAAAATCAGATCGTCGTCAACTTAATGGATTTGATCAGAATAATGTGCCATATTATTCAATGTCATTCGTAGACATCGATACGGATTACATCCCTACAAGACTAGTCATCACTGAAGGAACAACTGTAATAGAAACCGTTTATACTTCTCCAGGGAGATTTAATTATTTCAATGATGAAGTAGAATTAGGTGCCTATAGAATTCAAGGTTCAGAATACTTCTCTGGAAAGCTTGGGGGAAGCAAATTGCAACCGAACGACACCTTATTCACATTCACTCCAGAATTTGAAGACTTGGACTACATAAAGCTATCATTACCTTCAAATTACCTAGCAAACAAAGTATCATTATTCAATCCTACTAATACTGTGGGTAGTGACTTCGAATTAGTCGATAACACTGTTTCTTCAAGTGTATATGCCAAGTCTATAATTCCAGATCAACAGTATAATATTGAAACTCATGAGTATGAAGACGTCTTCGACTCTTTCCTGCTTCAATTTGAAGAACCATTGCTCAAAAATCATACGTATCAAATTAAATTGTCATCCACTAGCCAGGGAAATGAAATTACTCTTGCTGGAGCAGGTAGCAACTACTATTCCTCAATATCTGCAGGTAAATATATTTCTTATCAATTCGAAGAAGAAACCAGACATTTCTTCCAAGAACAGAATCAAAAAGCGTTCTTTAATCTCACACTTTCAAGCCCAAGTACTGGCATTATCATCACTTCTCCCATTACCCCGGTGATTCCAGATACTCAAGCTGTAACAGCTTCGGATTTAGGAAATGCATCTGATGGCAAAGTAAGTCTTAAATTGGATGAAGGAACAACTAAACTTCAATTGCCACTTAATGCTTCAGAGCTGATTGGCGATAACCAATTGAGTGTTGAAGGTGACGGCTTCTCCTTCTTGATTTCAGCATCCGAGTTGGATAAGCTAACGGCCGAGCTTTCTGAAGAGCAGTTGAAGGACTCTAAGCTTTTGCTTAATTTAGTGAAAGGCACGAAGACTGATACCGCTGCTGCAATTAAAGCTTCGAACCCAAGCAAGAACACAGCGATCTCATCAGCAGGCTCAACGATCAGCTTGACTCTTTCAGTGGTCACGGCTGACGACGAGACGATTGATCTTGGCGCAGTATCCACTTCCTTCAAAGTTATTATGGAAGTATCCGGCACGGCCAACACAGATTTAGTTGGCGTTTATCAGCTAATGGCTGATGAATCTCTTAAGTATATTGGCGGAAAACTCAATGAGAATGGCCAACTTGAGGCTGAGATTGGCGGCAACGGCACATACGCTGTGCTTGAGTACGACAAGAGCTACGTGGATGTTTCCTCCGACTTCTGGGCGCTGGACAAAATTAAAAGATTGTCTGCTCAGCATATTTTCGAAGGAGACAATGCCGGCAACTTCAATCCGCAAGGCAATATGACGAGAGCGGAATTCGCAAAGGTCATCGGTCTGATTAGCGGGGTATCAGAAGACGCAAGCGGTGCTTCTTCATCGTTCTCCGATGTTGATGGAGACGCATGGTATGCAGGATATGTCGAAGCTGCGCTTAATGCCGGATTGATGTCGGGCATGGGAGACGGCTCATTCAACCCAAGCGGCGAGATTAGCCGTCAACAGATGGCTGTTATTCTCGGCAGAGTGTTGGAAATGAAGGGTGTCACCTCGGATTCATCGTCTGACGCAAGCTCCTTCACTGATCAGGACAACATTGCTGTATGGGCGCAGCAATATCTGGATCTGGTCGTGCAGCAAGGTTTGATTTCCGGCAGACCGGACGGGTCCTTCGACCCGGAAGCTTCGCTCACAAGAGCGGAAGCAGCGAAGGTCTTGGCTTTGCTTCAGTCGCTTTAATATAGTAGAAAAAAAAGCCAGAGTCTTAGAATACTTATTCTAGGACTCTGGCTTTTCGTCATCATTTTTTAGCAACTTAATACTTGCTGCCAATATCATGACTATTGAAACAGATAGCAGTAGTGTATAGACGTTAAAAAATATCGTATTTGTATATTGGTTTAGCCATGGATATCTATATATTATAGATTCGAGCTTGGTGGTTGCTCCTCCAAGCTTAGCGATACATCCTCTAGCATACTTAATTTCCAAATATGACATAAGAACGATTACAAGAAGAAACAACATAATCATTGTAAATAACGACTTATTGGATATTGATGACCGTATAACTACAACAAAAAATTCGCAGTAAATAACAGAAACACAACTAAGAGAATAACGATAGGTATTATCCCTAAGTTCCCGTTGCCAGAGATGCCTGGTGGAATTGTAAACAGTCGAATAATTGGAATAAGTCCAAAACAAAGCAGGAAAAGTACTCCTAACGTAAAAAAGGACAACGGTATTCTACTTTTCAATGTAATGACCTCCGATACTACAATGATAAAGTTATCATTCAGTTGTATTACAAATTGTACCATACGACAATCGCATTTTCTGCATATAGCTTTCCCCCCTCCCATTTGTTAGAATACTAGAAGGACTGTTTCCAAATAATTGATAGATTCTACAGAGATAAGGAGTACATAAGCATGGGCGCAAGCGCAAAGTCAAAGAAACGCAATTATCAAAGCAATTTGGGCAAAACGGAGGTTGGGTTCCTGTGGTGGCTGGGAGCAGCGGGAATCGCTCTATTTTTCCTCATCCTTCCATATCAACAAGGCTTGTTCAATGGCAATCAAGTCGGCTTCGAAGCTCGGATTTATAAAGCAGCGATCTATGGCCTCATTCTTTTGTTCATTCCTGCCATTTATCTGGTACGCGGCTGGAGGCTGAATAGTCATGTCGGCATTTTGTCGATTGCTGTCATATTCATGCCCCTGATCTACTGGATTTCTTATTTCTCGGCGGTTTCCAGCTACTACGCCAGCTTGAAGGTTATTATCTGCATGCTGCTGGCAGCATTGTTCATAACTGCAATCTATTCCGCGCAGTCTAATTCAACTCGCACGCTAATGGAAGGCGGCCTGATGGTTGCCGGAGGCATTATCGTCTGGTTCGGCATCTTCAATCTGTTCGGCCAAAACTATTATAAAGACGCGGTCTGGCTCGCTTCGGGCCAATATCGCTTATCTTCTGTCTTCCAATATCCGAACACCTACGCTGGTCTGCTTATCGCCCTCTTCCTGGCCAGCGCGTATTATGCAGTTCACAGCTCAAAAAACTACGTTCGGCTCTTGAATGCCGCCATGCTGGCGCCGCTATGGATCTCGTTCATGCTGACTTATTCCCGCGGCGCGATTGTTGTAATTCCTGTGGTTGTGCTGCTCATTGTGCCGCTGCTCCGCTTCTCGAAGCAGATCGCCTATTTCCTCTACATGGGCATTGCAGTGATCATCTCTATGGTTGTTCTGCCCAAGCTTTCTTCCAATGCTGATGCGATCTCTGCCATCGTGCTGCCGAACGAAACAAAGGCGGATGCTACGACCATCTCGATGTTCGACAAGCTGCCGCTGCAGTGTTGGGGACTGCTGCTTCTGGCGATGGCGGTCACGGTCGCCTTCGTCTGGGTATATCATTCCAAGCTCGATTCATGGGTTGCAAGCAAAACAGCTGCTTTCGCAGAGCGCAAATGGACAACCGTCCTCATTCCTGCAGCGATTATCGTAGTTGGCGTTCTTGCGGCGGCGCTGCTTCTCGCGAGTCCTGCTGTTCGCAGCCTGCTTCCTGGAGAGCTTGCAGCGCGCCTGGAGACAATTAACTTCCAGCAGCACAGCGTGCTGGAGCGCCTTACCTTCTACAAGGATGGCTTGAAGACATCGAAGGATTATCCGATTATCGGAGCCGGCGGCGCTGCATGGCAGGCCATCTACGAGCAATATCAGAACAATCCTTACGAGAGCCGCCAAGCGCACAGCTTCTATGTTCAGACGCTGGTCGAGATTGGCTGGCTTGGCTTGCTTATCATGCTTGCCTTGTTCGCATATATCTTCTATCTCTATATCCGATCCCATATTCGACATCCGGAGCTGCGCGGCAGTCACCTCGTCTTCTATATCTTCGCTCTTACCTTGCTTGCGCACAGCGCCATCGACTTCGATATGAGCTATGTGTATATCGGAGCGATTGTTTTCGTCTCGCTTGGTTGCATGATCGCGCCCTTCAGCGAGAAGCTTGTCATTTCGCGCATGGACCAGCGCATGATGAAGAGCTGGCAGCAAGCTATCTATCCAGCATGCCTGGCGCTCTTGGCTATTGTAACGTTAGCGGTTACGATTCAGCATAATCGCGCTGTATCGAATTTCTACAAGACGATTTCGCTCGCTCAGAAGCAAACGCCTTTCAATCAGCTTATTGACGGTCTGGACAAATCAATAAGCATCTCGCCGAATCAGCCCACTTATGCCGTAACCAAGGCGAGCTGGCTCATGCAAGCTTATGATCAGAATCATGAACAGCAATATCTGATGCTTGCCGAAGAAACGATTAACAAAGCCGAGCGTTATGACAAGCATTCCCGCGACTTGTTCACGCAGAAGCTGACCCTTCTGAATGTGGGCAATCAGGTGGAAGAATCGCTGCCGGTTATTGAGGAGACATTGAAAAAGTTTCCTTGGGATATCAATTTCTATAACGCGGCTTTGACGAATTACGCAGCGGCAAGAACCGCCGCCCTTGCGACGGAACAGAGCGACAAGGCTGCCGAATACGCCCAGCGAATGCATGAGATCAGCGATGAAGTGAATCGCAGAATCGAGCTCTTGGAGGAGCTTCCGCCCGAGCAATTGCAAGGCAGGGATTTCTCTTTCACCGATTCGATGAAGGCGGCCATGGCCACATTGGATTAAGATTTCAGGTATGTTTTGCCTCTTCCCGGAATAAATAGTCATAGGACGTTCTGTACGACTATCTTGCCGGCCGGAAGGAGCTAATCTGTGAAAAGAGTGCGGAGGCCCCCTTGGTCATTTGTGGTCATGCGCGGTGCCGACAAAAACGTCAAGCAATTCTCGATATCGAAACGATCGGTGCTTGCGGCGCCGGTCGCTGCGATTGTGGCAGTCGCAGGCTGTATCGCCGGCCTTCAGATGAAGGCCGCCTACGAGCTGAGACAGCTCGAGAATCAGCTGGAGGAGCAGTCAGCACAGTACACCCGAACGATTGCGGGGATGAAGGAGACCGTCTCCGAGAAGGACGATGCCATCGTCTCTCTTCAGCAGGACTTGCTTGAACTGAGCAGGCAAGCGCAATCCATGAAAGACAAGATGAGCGAGCTTGACGTGCTGGAGAGCAAGCTCAAAGCCTTTATTGAGAAGTATGGCACCAATGACATGCCTGCCGGATCGGGAATTGCCGGAGGGAAAAGCGAATCCTCCGCGACGAATTCGCTTGAAGACGGCGTAAACTGGGGAACGACGAGTCCTCGGGTGCAGGCTTTGTCGACAACGGTTAACGGCAATCGCCGTACTGCGGTACCACTGAGTGCAACCGAACAATCCATCTACCGAATGTCGACGCTAGCAAGGAATGCGACCGTCGATTTGAAAGCGCTAAGCGAGATGGTCGATGCGATGGAGAGCTCGATGGAGCAGACGCTAAGGCTCGCGCAGAACAAACGGAAGGTTGTGGATGCCTATCCATCCTATTGGCCGACAAAATCGAAGCAGCTCACTTCTGGCTTCGGTTACCGCAGAGATCCGTTCACCGGCAGAACGGCATTTCATGCGGGTATTGACATTAATGGCTCCAGCGGAGATGCGGTGTTCAGCGCGGCGGACGGCACGGTGTCCGAGAGCGGCTATGACAGTCAGCTCGGCAAATATATCATCATCGATCATCTTGGAGGCCTGCAGACGGTCTATATGCATCTGCTGCAGATCGAAGCGCGGGAAGGCGACGTTGTCGTGCGCGGCGAGAAGATCGGACTGCTCGGCTCCAGCGGCAGAAGCACGGGATCTCATTTGCATTTTCAAATTATGCAGAAGAACGAACCTGTCAATCCGCTTCCTTATTTCGCTCAAAACAACTAATGCATCTTCCTTCAGACAGGGAATCTGATCGACCACCTATTTGCACAGGCTGAGGAGGTACATGCTCATGTTCAAGGAAAACAAGCGGCTTGCAGCGGCTGACACATTGATAGGTCAGGGTACGATAGCGGAAGGCAAGATGGTCAGCGAAGCCAATCTTCGCATTGAAGGAGAGTATCGCGGGGATATCGAATGCAAGGGCGATGTCATAATAGGAGAGTGCGGCGTCGCTCGCTCCAATATCATCGCACATGATATTACACTTGCAGGCAGACTGTTTGGCGATATTGAGACGAAGGGCAGACTCATCATCACCTCGTCCGGGCAGATTACAGGCAACGTTAAGGCTCATTCTCTGATTATCCAGGATGGCGGATTAATTAACGGGAGCTGCCATATGGAGCCTCTTCCCGCAGCAAAGCTTAAGTCCAACGACGAGGCCATTGCAAAAACTGAGCCGCAGCAAGAACAGAAGAAATCCAGACAAGCCGGCTAAACGCCTGCTCTATGACACGACTTGTAGTCGTAACTTTTCTGCAAACGGAAAGAAGCCGTCCCCTTCGCTCCCCACTTGGGAGTGCCGGGGACGGCATTTTTTTGTCTTATCTGCTTCATTTGGTTGAATCTATATCACTTTGCTTAGCCCATAAGACGCTGAATATAGCCTGATCAGGTCTTACGCTGCCACGTCTCGTTTGTTGAACACATAGAAGGTAAGCGCCATGAAGATAATGTAATAGGCAGCCAGCACGCCCAGTGAGAAGCCAAGCGTCATTCCCTCACGCATTGGACTGTCGACCAGATATTGCACAAGATCAAGATGGATAAACAAAATGTAGTCGATCCACTTATAATCCAGGCCCAAGAGCAATGCGACGGAGTTCTTCACAATTAACAATAAGAATAGGGAAATGCCGATTGCCAGACCGCTGCTGCGGAACAGGGTAGACAGCATAAAGGCCATAGTTACCGTAACGATAGACGACAGCAGAGTTAGTCCGTAATATTTGAGCATGAATACGAAAATCGAATCATTATTATTCGAGATATCGTTCGTGATGGTCGACGCGGTGTCTGTACCGCCAATCAAGCCGAATATGATCCAATTGATAAGTATTGTGCTTGCGAACAGCAGTACGGCCAGCATGACAGCGAATAGGATAATCGCTATATATTTGGAGAGCAATATTTTCGAACGGGACCATGGCCTTATTAAGAGAAGCTTGATCGTCCCCGACGTGAATTCCTCGGCTACTCCGCTTGCCGCAACTACAACAGTAAGAATCGTAACCAGCACGAACAGGACGGAGGATTCAATGAATGCCACATCCCACATCGATTCATCCGTTCCGCCGAATACGGCCCACAATACGGAAATGATTAATACAGCCGCAACCAAGAGCAGCATCATTACGTAGGTACGGGTTCTGCGATAAATCTTCATATTCTCATTCAGCACTAGATTGAAATAATCAGCCAATTCTCTCGCCCCCCGTTACTTCCAGGAATTGATCCTCCAAGGATTTCACATCTTCACGGATGCCATATACTTTCAGTCCGGCCTTCACCAGTATTGCGTTCGCTTCTGCCGTCGTTTCTTTATTTGCCAGAATAGTAATTAGATTCGGTGCGAGCTTCTCGGCAGGCTGCTCCGACGCAGCTAATGTCGAAACGGCTGCATCTGCGTCTTCAACCTCCAATATTCTGCGAGTTTGGACAATCTCGTCCTTCTGGCCTTGAATGGCTCGAACATCGATCAGCTTGCCGTTCTGGATAATGGCAACGCGGTCGCACATGAGCTCCATCTCGGACAGGAGATGACTCGAGACGAATACTGCAATGCCCTCCTCCTTCGCAAGCCTTCGCAAATAATCGCGGAGCTCTCGAATGCCGGCAGGGTCGAGACCGTTCGTCGGTTCGTCCAAAATTAATAATTTCGGTTTATGTAAGAGTGCTTGAGCAACGCCAAGCCGCTGTCTCATGCCAAGGGAATAGGTTTTCACCTTATCGTGAATGCGCGCCTCGAGTCCGACCAACTGCACGACTTCCTTGACACGATGCGAGGTAATGCCAGGAATCATGCGCGCGTAATGAATCAGATTGCGATAACCGGACAGATACTTATACATCTCCGGATTCTCGACAATTGCACCGACATGGCGAATCGCCTTCTCATATTCCTTCGTAATGCTATGCCCGTCAATGTTAATTTCTCCCGAGGTCAGCTTCATCAGGCCCACCATCATGCGAATCGTCGTTGTCTTGCCTGAACCGTTCGGTCCGAGGAAGCCGAAGACCTCGCCAAGCGGAATATCCAGCGTCAGCTTATCAATGATCGTCCGGCTGCCAATTCGCTTCGTTACTTCATTCATGCGAACAATGATTTGTTCCATTCTCCAACGTCCTCCCTATCTTGAAAGTGCTGATAAAATGCATTCTCTACAACTCGCTGCTTTCTTACGCGATTTCTCTTGTGAAGCGAGCGCTTGGACTTGCCTGCTCATGAGCCAGCCCCAAGGCACGCTTTAATCTTACCTGCCTTGTCAGCTTGACCAACTCCTACATTATATACGAGTTAGGAAGCAAATGGTAGCATTAAGGTTGTAATTCCTTTGGCTGCTGTAGCTCAGCTTGTGGCGTTCCGTCGGCTCTGTTTTGCTCTTCCAAGTCGAATTTTTCGACTTGCGACGCTCTGCCGGCTCTGTTTCGCTCTTCCAAGTCGATTTTTTCGACTTGCAGCGCTCTGCCGGCTCTGTTTCGCTCTTCCAAGTCGAATTTTTCGACTTGCGACGCTCTGCCGGCTCTGTTTCGCTTCTCCAAGTCGATTTTCTCGACTTGCAGCGCTCTGTCGGCGCTTTTTCGCTCCTCCAAGTCGATTTTCTCGACTTGCGGCGCTCTGCCGGCTCTGTTTCGCTCCTCCAAGTCGATTTTCTCGACTTGCAGCGCTCTGTCGGCATTGCTTAGCTCTTCTTAGTCAAATTTTTCGACTAAGGGCTTGCTCGTTATAATTCTACAGAGTTACTTTCTAGACCTATATACGTCATTTCGCTCCAATCCGACCTTACAGAGTTACTTTCTACACCTGCGACTAACTAGCACCCTTCGTTCCGTTGAACCTGCAAACCATCCTGCGGCGCTCCGTTCCAATTCCCTCGTTGAATCCAGCCCCTTCTCAAACAAAAGAAGGTTCGCAACAAGGCGTGCTGCCTCATTGCGAACCTTCTGCTTAATGCGCAACTCGTTATTCTGGAGTGAACTGCTTACAGCAAGCGCAATCCATCATTTAGCTAACTCTTGCCTAGCAGAGGGGTTCTTACTTCCCGCCTGCGCGAGCCAGCTCGCGCTTGTTGGCTTCGAACGCCGCCAGAAGCGCGTCCCCGCCTTGCAGGCCGGAGTCCTCTGCCTTCTGAATCTGCTCCAGCATGCGCTTGTAGTCCTTCGGAATGACCTTGACGAATTTCGACTTCGCCGATTCCCAATCCGCAAGCACCGCTGATCCAACAGCGCTCTCCGTGTATTTCACATGCTTCTCGATCATGTCATGCAAAGCCGAGGCATCCGCTTCGTCTTCCACACGCTCCAGAAGCACCATCTCCAGATTGCAGTTGTTATAGAAGTCGCCCTTCGCATCATAGATATAAGCAACCCCGCCGGACATTCCGGCGCCGAAGTTGCGGCCCGTGCCGCCAAGCACGACTACGCGTCCGCCAGTCATATATTCGCAGCCATGGTCGCCCACGCCTTCAACGACTACGCTCGCGCCGCTGTTCCGAACCGCGAAGCGCTCGCCCGCGATACCGCGGATATATGCTTCGCCGCTGGTCGCGCCGTACAGAGCCGTGTTGCCGATAATGACATTCTCTTCCGCAACGAAGGTCGCTTTCGGCGATGGAGCTACGATGATCTTGCCGCCGGAGAGGCCTTTGCCGAAGTAGTCATTGGAATCTCCCTCGATCGACAAAGTAATGCCGTTCGGCACGAACGCACCAAAGCTTTGTCCAGCCGTTCCTTCAAATTGATACCAGATCGTGTCCTCAGGCAATCCCTTCGCGCCATACTTGCGAGTGACCTCGGAGCCGAGGATCGTTCCGACAACTCGATTCGTATTCAGAATCGGGAACGTGCCGCGAACGAGTTCGCCGCTCTCAAGAGCAGGCTTCGCGTTCGGTACAAGCTGCTGCACATCCAGAGACAGATCAAGTCCATGATTTTGCTCTTGCACGCAATGGCGAGCCGCATCCTTCGGTACATCCGCTTCATAGAGAATGCCCGACAGGTCAAGGCCCTTCGCCTTGTAATGCTCGATCAAAGATTTCGTCTCCAGACGATCCACGCGCCCGATCATCTCTTCAATCGTACGGAAGCCAAGCTCCGCCATAATCTCGCGCAGATCCTCCGCAATAAAGCGCAAATAATTCACGACATGGGACGGAGCGCCCATGAACTTCTTGCGAAGCTCCGGATTCTGAGTCGCTACGCCGACAGGACATGTATCCAGTTGGCAAACGCGCATCATGATACAGCCAAGCACGATAAGCGGAGCAGTAGAGAAGCCGTATTCTTCGGCTCCCAGCAATGCTGCAATCGCCACATCGCGGCCGTTCATCATCTTGCCGTCAGTCTCCAGCGTTACGCGGTCGCGCAGATTGTTCAGCATCAACGTCTGATGCGTCTCGGCAACGCCAAGCTCCCATGGCAGACCCGCATGTCGGATCGACCCCATCGGCGACGCGCCTGTGCCGCCGTCGAAGCCGCTGACCATGATCACATCGGCGCGTCCCTTCGCAACGCCTGCCGCGATCGTGCCAACGCCGACCTCGGAAACGAGCTTCACGTTAATCCGCGCGCGCGGATTCGCATTCTTCAGATCATGAATCAGCTCCGCCAAATCCTCGATGGAATAGATATCATGATGCGGAGGAGGCGAGATCAAGCCAACACCCGGCGTCGAACCGCGAACCTCGGCAACCCATGGGTATACCTTGAGACCCGGAAGCTGACCGCCTTCGCCCGGCTTGGCGCCTTGCGCCATCTTGATCTGAATTTCGTCCGCATTCACGAGATAGTTGCTTGTTACGCCGAAGCGTCCGGATGCGACCTGCTTGATCGCGCTGCGGCGCAAATCGCCGTTCTCGTCAGGCGTGAAACGATTCGGATCCTCTCCGCCCTCGCCTGTGTTCGATTTGCCGCCAAGGCGGTTCATCGCAATCGCGAGGCTTTCATGCGCTTCCTTGCTTATGGAGCCGAACGACATCGCGCCGGTCTTGAAACGCTTCACGATGGACTCAACGGATTCTACTTCTTCAAGCGGCACCGCTACGCCGCCCGGCTTGAAGTCGAGCAGGGAACGAAGCGTCAAGTTCTTCTTGTTCTCGCCTTGAACAAGCTCGGAGAACTTCTTGTACAGCTTATAATCGTTCGAGCGCGAAGCCATCTGCAGCGTATGAATCGTCTGCGGCGTGAAGAGATGATCCTCTCCGTCTTTCCGCCATTGATAATCGCCGCCGGAGTCCAGCTCCTTCTCGGCGCCCTCCTGCTCGGAGAACGCGCGGTTATGATGCTTCAAAGTATCAGCCGCAATCACGTCTAGACCAATGCCGCCAATACGGGACGGCGTCCAAGTGAAGTACTCGTTGATAACATCCTCGCGAAGACCGAGCGCCTCGAAGATTTGAGCGCCGCGATAGGATTGAATCGTGGAGATGCCCATCTTCGACAGAACCTTGACCACGCCCTTCGTTCCGGCTTTGATGAAGTTCTTGACAGCCTTGTCATGCGAGATGCCCTTCAGCATGCCCTGTCTGATCATGTCGTCCAGCGTTTCGAAAGCCAGATACGGATTGATCGCGCTGATGCCGTAGCCCAGCAGCAAGGCGAAATGATGCACTTCGCGCGGCTCGCCGGATTCAAGCAGGAGAGATACCTTTGTTCTTGTGCCTTGACGAATCAAATGATGATGCAGCGCCGCTACCGCCAGCAAGGCCGGAATGGCCGCATTCTCTTTGTCCACGCCGCGGTCGGATAGAATAAGCACATTATGGCCTTTGTCAATGACACGGTCGGCAGCTTCGCACATTTGCTTCAGCGCTGCGCGGAGCCCCTCCTCGCCGCTGTCAGCCGCGAAGAAAATCGGCAGCGTAATCGACTTGAAGCCCGGACGGCGCACATGGCGCAGCTTGGCGAATTGCTCATTCGACAGAATCGGAGTGTCGAGCTTGATATGACGGCAGCTCTCCGGCTCCGGACTCAGCAGATTGCGCTCCGGTCCGATTGTCGTGCCGGTCGAAGTAATAATCTCTTCGCGAATCGCGTCGATCGGCGGATTCGTAACTTGAGCGAATAGCTGTTTGAAATAATTGTACAAGCGCTGCGGCTTCTGAGACAGAATCGCAAGCGGCGCGTCGTAGCCCATCGATGCGATCGGCTCTTGACCGCTGCCCGCCATCGGCTCCAGCACCTTGCGAATGTCTTCGAACGTGTAGCCGAAGGCTTGCTGACGCTTCTGCACCGTGCTGTGGCTGTACTCAGGAAGCTCAGGCGCTTCCGGAAGATCCTCAAGATCGATAAGATGCTCGTTCAGCCATTCCCGGTAGGGATGCTCGGCTGCGATTGCCGCTTTCACTTCCTCGTCGGAAATAATGCGGCCTTGCTCCGTATCGACAAGCAGCATGCGTCCAGGACGGAGACGGTCCTTGTACAAAATATCCTCGGCAGGAATTTCAACCGTACCGGCTTCCGAGCCCAGAATAATATGATCGTCCTTCGTCACGTAATAACGAGCCGGGCGAAGTCCGTTGCGATCCAGCATCGCACCGATCATGGAGCCGTCAGTGAAGCCCATTGCGGCTGGACCGTCCCAAGGCTCCATCAGCGTACTGTGGTATTCGTAGAACGCTTTGCGCTCGTCGCTCATGCCCTCGTCGCCCGACCATGGCTCTGGAACCATCATCATCGCCGCATGCGGCAGCGAACGGCCTGCCAGGTACATGAACTCCAAGGTGTTGTCGAACATCGCCGTATCGGAGCCGTCCGGATTGATAATCGGTTTGATCTTCTCGAGGTCGTCGCCGAACAGCTCGCTCGCGAACAGCGTCTGCCGCGCATGCATCCAGTTCACGTTGCCGCGAAGCGTGTTGATCTCGCCATTGTGAATTAAATAATGGAACGGATGCGCGCGCTCCCAGCTCGGGAATGTATTCGTGCTGAAGCGTGAATGCACTAAAGCCATTGCGGTCACGACAGTCTCGTCGTTCAATTCCGTATAGAAGGAGCGAACCTGCTCCGTTGTCAGCATGCCTTTGTAAACAATCTTCTTCGAGGACAAGCTCGAGAAGTAGAACATGTCTCCGCCCGGCTTGCCGGCGTAGCGAACAGCAAGCTCTGCGCGCTTGCGAATAACATACAATTTGCGTTCAAAAGCAAGCGTGTCCTGCAAATCGGCATTCTTGCCGATAAACACCTGGCGAACATAAGGCTTCACCAGAAGCGCGGATTTGCCAAGCTTCTCGTCCTGTGTAGGAACCGTACGCCAGCCGATCAGCGTCTGTTTCTCTTCGCTGATAATGTCCTCCAGCTCGCGTTCGATGGCTTCACGCGCGGATGCGTCCTGCGGCATGAAGATCATGCCTACAGCATATTCGCCCTGGGCAGGAAGCGCGATGTTTTGCTTCTTCAGCTCAGCTTCGAAGAAGGCATGCGGAATCTGCAGGAGAATACCTGCTCCGTCGCCCGTGTTCGTCTCGGCGCCCTGGCCTCCGCGATGCTCCATATTCTCGAGCAGCGTCAGCGCCTGCTGAATGATTTTGTGTGACTTTCTCCCCTTAATGTTGGCTACAAAGCCCATTCCGCAAGCGTCCTTCTCAAATTGCGGGTCGTAAAGTCCTTGCTTAGGCGGCAATCCAAAAATACGTTCTTTCATTGTGTGCAACCTCTCTATCAGAAGATTTTGGGGTAAGCGATTCATGAATGCAATGAATTCGGATAGATCACTTATATTGGCTTCATTTTTGGCTGGAAATATCATAGAATGGAAGTGGGCGAGGCGCACCCGGCCTGCTCTTGCCATCCCCTTGCCAACACCCGTTGCTAAGCGATTATTATATTATTTTATCATTAGGGCAAAAGGGAATCAATTTAATATTTTTTATAATGTCGATAAACTTTTCAAACGGCCTCTTCTAAATTCATCATATCAAAAGGATGTGTACACGTTGTATAGCAAATTAAGGAACTCGATTTTCAGAACGACAGCAACTGTTATTATCGCCGGATCCCTCACGACTTCAGGCGTCCTGGCTGCGCCTTCCGCAAGCTCGAATTACATAGACGCCAAGGTGGACATGCTTCCCGTATCGCAAGCCGTCGACAGCTACGGCATCGTCGCGATCGGCGATTCGCTGGCCGCGGGCTACGAGATGGGCTTCGGACTCGATTCAATTCCTTACGGCATTGGAGAGCATGTCTACGAGCAGGCGCTGTTCCATGGTCTCCGGGCGGAATACGCGAACTACGGCATTATCGGACTGACCACACATGATCTGAATGCTTGGCTCGGCGCTTCCATACAGCAGGAAACGCTGACCTCCGACGAAGTGCCGTCGAGCAAGAAGGATCCCCGCGCCGAAGACATTCTGATGCAGTCTCCACAGTTAATAGAAGATATTGAAGACGCGGAGCTTATCCTTATCAATATTGGCGGCAACGACTTCCTCACCTTGTTCGACAAGCTCGACGAGTACGGCAAAGATACCGCCTTCAACCAAATGTCCGCAGACAAGCAGCAAGATCTGAGCGACTCGCTTGACAGTCTGTTGAAGGATTATCAGGCTGAGCTGCAAAGCATTCTGAACAAGCTCGCCGAGCTTGCGCCGAACGCAGAAGTGATTATTTCCAATCAATATTTGCCGATACCGAAGCTGTTCAATACGTACCAGCTTCCCGCTTCAACCGTCGAATTTCTGCAGAAGGGGCAATCCGGCATTCAAGAGGTGCTTGATGCTTTCGTAAGCGAATTCGCAGAGAAGGGCTTGGAGCTGATCGAGGCGGATGCCGCTGCCGCCATCGAACCGTCCGTGCTCGCCCTCACCAATATCGCGCATGGCGATTATCATCCTAACGAAGACGGGTACGAGGCGCTCGGCAAGGCGTTCTCGAAGCTGCTCTGGGACGATTATCGCACTGTGCAGCCGCGCGATGCGTCGGTGCCGATCTCCGTTGTCGTGAACGGCCAGCAGGTTATTACGAAGTATACGCCGACGCTGAAGAAGGATCGCACCTTCATCTCCCTGCGCGACATTACGGATGCGATTGGCGCGGATTTGGAGTGGGTAACTGCAACAAATACCGCAGTCATTACGTTACAAGATCGTACAGTGGAAATTACGCTTGACGCCAAAACATATGTAGTGAACAGCGAGACCAAAACCTTGAACGCCGAACCCGCTTATATGCAATCCTTCACTTTTGGAACGAAGGTCGAGGGAAAAACCTTCGTTCCGCTCGCCGCTTTATCCGAAGGACTGGGTTTGCAAGTGGTGTATCGCAAGCCGCTTCAAACGGCATTCATTAACGAATAACCCCGAAGCCGGGCTTGCGGCCAATACCTGCGCAGACACTGTCGACAGCGGGGGCAATCGATACGCTTCTTATCGATAGTCCTTCTCAAGCTGCTCGAGCAGCTCCAGGCTTTTCGCCGCCCAACGCAGCAGACTGTCGAGCGATCTCTTCTCGGCTTCGACAGCCGCATGCAAAGACAGCTTATAATCGGGCAGCTCGCCGCGATACGGCTTCAAATCCCGCAGCAGAACATTGGTTTTCTCTGTGTAGCTGAGCGCTCTCCGTTCATGAAACATCGCCGCATCCGGATTATAAGGCTGATGCAAATCGCCTTGTTCCGGATGTTTTAGTACTGCCTTTATGCTGACAAGCGCGCGCGGACCGTTTCTCTCCATGAACTCTGCCGCATAGACGCCGGTGCGAACCTCCGCCTGGACAAGATCTCCCGCTTGATATTCGTGCATTTCATTTTCCGCTGTAGACATATGTCAATCAGCCTCCTATCCATGTGAATCGCATGTGATTACTGTATAGGAACGTCTGTTAATTCGCAAGTCGCATATCTTAACTTGAATTAGCCTGACATGAGAAGTAATATGGAAGAAGAAAAGTAGGTGAGAGTATGCGTAAGAAAAGAGTGCTCCTGCTTTCGGAAGGCTTCGGTTCGGGCCATACGCAAGCAGCTTTTGCGCTCTCTGCGGGACTCAAGCAGTTGTGTCCCGATATATCGGCAAGAGTGATCGAGCTTGGAAAATTCCTCAATCCGGTCATCGGGCCCATGATCGTAGCCGCTTATCGGAGGACGGTAAGCAGCAGGCCCAAGATGGTCGGAATGATCTACCGCAGCAATTATAAGAAGTCGTTCAATCGATTCACTCAGCTCGCGATGCATCGCATGTTGTACGCTCACACTTCGCAGGTCATCGAACAACTGAAGCCTGATTTAATTGTTTGCACGCATCCCGCTCCGAACGCGGTCGTCGCAAGATTGAAGCGGCTCGGACTCCATATGCCTCTATATACTTTGATTACGGATTACGACGCGCATGGATCATGGGTCAATCAAGAGGTTAACTATTATCTCGTATCCACTCCGGATGTGAAGGAACGGCTTATCGAGAAAGGGGTGCTCCCACAGCGGATCATGGTAACCGGCATTCCGGTTCATCCGAACTTCTGGCAAGCCTCCGACAAGTGCGAGGTACAAATGCAATTCGATCTTAAGCCGCTGCCAACCGTGCTCGTTATGGGCGGAGGCTGGGGCATTTTGTTCGAAGACAATGCTTTATCCTATATGACCAAATGGCGAGAATCGACGCAAATCATCTTCTGCGTAGGCTCCAACGAGAAGATGCGGGAGAAGATGCTGGCAGATCCGATGTTCCAGCATCCCAACATTCGGATTATGGGCTTCACTCGCGAGGTGAACAAGCTGATGGACGGCGTCGATTTGCTCGTAACGAAGCCGGGCGGCATGACCTGCACGGAAGGCTTCAGCAAAGCGCTGCCCATGCTGTTCTACGAGCCGATTCCGGGTCAGGAAGAAGAGAATTGCGAATATTTTATCAAAAACGGCTTTGGCGAAATGCTCGACTCGAATGATACGGTCGACCGCTGGTTCAAGCTGATTCATGACCGCGACGCGCTGGAGGCGTTCAGAGATAAGCTCCGCGAAACGCGCGACGAACAATACGACGCGATGAAATGCCCGACAGCCGTTCTGCAATTGATGCAGTGACGGCTTTCTTTTTGATTGGAAATGGAATAGGATAGGGTAACAATGAATGTGTGCATTATACCAGAAAAGAGATGAATAGGAGCTGATTCCATGACTGCAAGGTTGAATGATGGAAAGACGATTATTCTGAGGCTGGAGATTGACACTGCATTCGCCCAATTCAGCAAGGCTGTTACTGCAATCGAAGGCGCAAAGGGCGATATTGTCGCAATTGACGTCATACATACGGACAAGAACAAGAGCATACGGGATTTGACGGTCAAAATAACGGAGCAAGGCGCGTCCGAACGGCTGACGAATGCGCTGAAATCAGTCGAGGGCATCAAGCTGGTTCATATCTCCGACCGCACCTTCCTGCTTCATCTCGGCGGAAAAATCACGATTCAGCCGAAAACGCCGATTCAGAATCGCGATGATTTGTCGCGGGTGTATACGCCGGATGTCGCGCGGGTCTGCCAGGCGATCTCGGACGCGCCGTCGAAGGCGCATACGCTGACGATCAAGCGGAACACCGTCGCCGTCGTGTCGGACGGCAGCGCGGTGCTGGGACTCGGCAACATCGGCCCCTATGCGGCGATGCCCGTCATGGAGGGCAAGGCGATGCTGTTCAAGCAGTTCGCCGATGTGGACGCGTTCCCGATCTGCCTGGATACGCAGGACACCGAAGAGGTCATCGCCGCGATCAAGAACATCGCTCCCGCGTTCGGCGGCATCAACCTCGAGGACATCTCCGCCCCGCGCTGCTTCGAGATCGAGCGCAGATTGCGCGACGAGTTGGACATTCCGGTCTTTCACGATGATCAGCACGGGACTGCCGTTGTATTGTTCGCGGGGCTGCTCAATGCCCTGAAGCTGACCGGACGAACGCTGGAGGATGCCCGCATCGTCGTATGCGGCATCGGAGCGGCCGGCACGGCTTGCACGAAGATGCTCCTTGCGGGAGGAGCGCGCCATATTGTAGGCGTGGATCGCGAGGGCATATTGTGCAGCGAGAAAAAATATGACAACGCGATGTGGCAATGGTATGCGGAGAATACGAATCAGGATCGCCTCAGCGGCGGACTGAAGGATGCGCTGGCAGGAGCCGACGTGTTCATCGGCGTGTCGGCGGGCGGCTTGCTCAGCCGCGAGGATGTGATGAGCATGGCGGCGGATCCGATCGTCTTCGCGATGGCGAATCCGGAGCCGGAAATTCGGCCGGAGCAGGTCGAGGATATCGTCGGCGTCTTCGCGACCGGAAGATCCGATTATCCGAATCAGATCAACAACGTGCTGTGCTTCCCCGGGATATTTCGCGGCGCGCTGGACAGCCGCGCGTCGGTCATTAACGAGGAGATGAAGCTGGCTGCGGCGGAAGCGATCGCGTCGGTCATCGGCGAGGACGAGCTGAGCCGATTGTACATCATTCCGAGCGTGTTCAACGCGAAGGTGGTCGAAGAGGTGCGGCGGCGCGTCACGCTCGCCGCTCAGCGCAGCGGTGTCTCGCGCAGGCAGCTGCGGGACTAGCGGCGCGCGAGCACTTCGACGCAAACGCAGCTTCGACGCAGCAGCCTCTCGCAGACTGCTGCGTCAAGCTTTAAATTTACAATTATCTGAGCCCGCTTCAGCTCAAACGGGCATCTCTCCCTCACCGTACCTTTCACGCAGAATGAATATACTGGATTTACTCCACCTTATTTCTCCATTTAAGCTGAAATCTGCCGATATGCTGGAAAATCTCCTGCATATTCCGCTGATATGCTCAAGAATCACGCCTCAGTTGATTTATACTGGAGCTTTTCCAGCATAATCATCAAAACGCCCTAGAGTAGTCTTTTATACTGGAACTTTTCCAGCACATTCACCCGCCGAAATAAATTCTCGCCGCCTAATCTGTACATACCGTCATCTAACTTCTCGCCGCCTGCACTCTCCATACCGTCAATCTAACTTTTCGCCACTTGCCCTTCACACCGTCTACCAAACTTCTCACACGCCTGCACTCTCCGTACCCTCACCTGCCTCCATACCGCCGCCTAGCTTCGCCTGGTTGGATGGCTGATAAGGGAGGAGCGGCCTGGAAACGTGCTAATCGCGATCATCATGACGTGCTAATCGCGATCATCAGCATGAAATGGACGCGGGCGACGAGTAGTTATGTGTTCAAAAAGAGATTAGTGCAATTGAACAGTCGGCTACAGTTGACTTCCCGCCTCCAGCCTGATCCGTTTCGACCTGTCCCGCCCCCCGCGACGGCTCGACATGATGTAGAGCCCGGCGCTCAACATAATAACGCCCGTCCCCACAAAAATCCAATTCAAGCCGAGATAGAGACCCAGCAAGCCGCCAATCAATGGTCCAAGCATCGCGCCGAGCTGATTCGCGCTGGTCGTCATGCCGAAAGATCGGCCACGGAATTGCTCGTCGGTATTTTGCACCATTAGGGTGTTGACAATCGGGACAATGCCCGCCATGAACAAGCCGAATACGAATTGGATGACCGCGAACAGCCATAGCGCTTTGACGAAGAACTGCAGGCATACGACCGTGCCCGCGCATAACAGGCAAAACACAAGCACGCGATAATAGCCTCGTCGCTCGCCCATTCTGCCCCATATCGGCGAGGCCACGATTCCCGCAATGCCAATTAACGACAACACAAGACCGGCGGACAGCATCGCATCATCCGCGCTTCCTTGCAAATCGGCGATATGCAAAGCAAGCTGAGGCTGAATCATATTGATGGCGAGCTGGAAGATCGCCAGCAGGAACAGCATTTGCATAAGCGCTCTGTTGCGGAAAGCCATTCGGTAGGTAACCGCAGCAGGCTTCCCTGGACGCCGCTCTTCGCCCGCATCGGAGGATGCCGCTCTCGCTCCTTGCGCCTCCTCTCTCGCTCCTGCGTCCTGCTTATCCACTCCCGCAGACATGCTTTCGGGCTTGCCGCTCGCAACACCCGCATCTTTGTCGTTCGACGCCGTCTCCGGCCGCTTCTCCTTCACGTACACCAACACCGCAATCGCCGCCGCGAAAATAATGACGGCAGCCACGATAAACGATCTTCGTATGCCGAAAATATCCGCCAGCAATCCGCCAATCAGCGGCCCGAGAATGCCGCCCGACATCGTACCCGCCTGCATCATGCCAAGGCTCCAGCCCAGTTTTTCCTTCGGCGCGATCGACGCCACGATCGACATGGAGGCCGGGACGAAGCCGCCCACGAGGCCCTGCAGCATGCGAATGCCGACAAGCTGCCAAGGCGCCTGCACGAAAGCATACAGCGCATAGATTATCGCAAGGCTAAGCCCCGCGCGGATGACCATCTTTCTTTTGCCGAATTTATCCGCCAGCATCCCCCACAAGGGCGCCATTATCGCACCCACGAAGAAGGCCGAGGAATGCACGACGCCCGCCCACAGATTGACGGAGCCGTCCTTGACGCCCAGATCCAGCAGAAACAACGGCAAGAAAGGGACGGACATCGTATAGCTTGAGCTGCAGAATAGTACGCCGAACCATAGAATCCACATCGTCCGCTGCCATGAATGCATTTGTTAGAAACTCCTCTCACGCGTAAGCATAGAATAGGAACAGGTGAACACAATATTTCTACTATACGCCTCCTTTACAAACTCTTCAAAGCTCAACTTCATTAGCTATTCCCAGCAAAATAAGGGCTGACAAGCGCAGGCCGCCTCAAATCCGACAATTTCCCAGGTCTGAAACTTCATCGCCGGTCGTTCGTATTGTGCTATACTTAGTAAAGCAAGATGAAAAGGAGCCGACTTCATGTTTCAAGACATTATCGATTTCCTGAAGGATTACGGCCCTTGGGGATTATTTGTTCATTCTTTTCTGGATGCAGTCATATTTCCAATTCCCGCGTTCTTCTCCCAAGTGTCTCTCAGCATCCTCAATCCCGAGACGGCTCTCTGGCTGGCGACTGTCGGATATATCGGCTGTCTGCTTGGAACTCCGGTCGGCTATTACTTGGGCAAGGTGATGGGCAAATCGATTCTGTACCGGATTCTGAAGCAATCCTGGATCGATTCCGCCACCGAACGCTTTCAGAAGAACGGAGAAGCAGCCATCCTCATTGGAGCCTTCACGCCGATTCCGTTCAAGGTATTTACCATATTGTCAGGCGCGTTAAACTTCCCTTTGTGGCGGTTGATCGGCTATGCGGCAATCGGACGCGCTGTCAAATTCTATGTAGTTGGCTGTCTGTTCTTTTTCTACGGGAAAGCAGCGGAATCGATGGTTAAGGATGTAACCTTGTATATTTTCCTCGGAGGCGTGCCGATTATTATCCTGTTCCTGTATTTGCGCAGGGGCTGGCGCAAGAAGAAGGCTGCCGATGAAGAGCGCGCAAACGATACGGAGGCGCAGCAAGCATTGACTGTCGAGGAGCAATCAGACTCCGCGAAGTCGAATAACAGCTCCGAACTCAAGCTTCGGCAGGCCAACCAAGTAGAGCTACGCGACGAGCTTTAGAAAATGAAATAGGCTATCTCGCAGGCAGCATCTTAAGCCGCTTTGCAAGATAGCCTATTTGTCGTGCATTTATTCTCGTGAAGAGATTCGCTTACAGCGCGCTGCCGCCGAAGATAAAACGATACTCCCAGTGCGTATCCGTAATGTTCGAGGTTCTTACTCCGCCGCTCGCGTTGGAGTACGTGTGAAGCACCTTGCCGTTTCCTAGATACAGCGCGACATGCGTAATCGTCTGCGACTGCTTGTTGATACCGCTATAGGCCGATGCCGAGCTGCCCTTGTACGACATGAAGAACATGAGGTCGCCGCGCTTCAGCTTGGAGATATCCGTTGTGTAATTGCCCTTCGCTTTCACATAAGCGCCCTGCTGACGTGAATCCGCCGGCAGCGTAACGCCTGCTCCTTCTTTGAAGATCTGCTTCATCAAATCCGAGCAGTCGAAGGTCGTTGTGGTATTCCGATTCGAGCCGTATTCATACGGCGTGCCCAAATATTTCTCGCCAGCGTCGATAATTTTCTCGATGGTCGCGCTTGCCGTTGTTGAAGTCGAACCGCTGCTGGAGCTTGAGTTCGTACTGCCTGAGCTGGAACTGGAGCCAGAGGAGCTCGAGTCCGAGCTGGAGTCCGTGCCTCCCGAGACTGTGCCTGTAACATCCATATAGGTGGTCGATGTGGTCACATAGCCCTTCACACCGTTCGAATCCTGCACCTGATACCAATAGCTGTTCACCTTGGAGAGCACCGTCACTTGCTCGCCCGTCTTCAGATAACGGATGCGGTCGGCCGAGGTGCTTGCGCCCTCGCGGAAGGAAACGCCTTTCTTGACGACCGCGTTGTAAGCCGTCGCAGCCTTGACCGTATTGGACGAGGAGGAGGAAGAACCGGAAGTACTGGAAGAACCGGATACATCCGACGCGCCAACCTCCGTATATTTGGATGACGATGAGATATAACCTGAAGCGCCGTTCGAATCCGAGATTTTGTACCAGCCGCTGGCTTCGGAAATAATCGAAACCTCTTCACCCTTCTTCAGCATGCGTATAATCGAAGCCGATGTAGAAGGAGCGGATCGCATATTTACTCCCCATATAACTTCTGCCGATTGGGCCGCATAAACCGGGGAGACAGGCAACACCGAAATGGAGCCGAGCATTAATGCCGCAGTAATGGACGCTGTCGCGATCTTAGTTTTCATGGAATGTTTCAAGCTGTAACGCCTCCTTAAGTTAGGTGTTCAAAAAGTTCGGCTTTCAGCATCGAGAAGCTTGTATAAAGCTAGAAACTGAGGAACGGAGCGTAGTGGATACTACGTGAGTACCGGAAGTTTCGGCTGAATGCAAGATTCGACGTCGAGTAAGCTTCTTGGTTTGCTTCATGATCAAAGGCGGACTTTTTGAACTACCTTGTGAAATGCCGAGTTTGTCCGGCGCTGTAACCATTGTAAGGGGCGCCAATCTGACCGAGCATCGACCGTAGCTCCCAAATGCCGTTGCAAGGAACTAGGAACTAAGAATTACACAATTTTGCTAAGAAAAAATTAATAAAAGGCTCCTCCGCAGCGGAGAAGCCTCATAATTGCAGCCTTTATATGGATGAAAGCTTACAGTCTATTGCATTCAATTCTGAGAAAGAGGCCTGGAATTGTGAGCGTTTTCTCATATTGAAAATAGGCATAAAGACTCATTTTTCGTTTTGTTCGCTTCTGTATGGTCGAAATTACCAACGGACTTTTGAACGAAATTTGTAACCTTTTCGCCTTTTACGACGTTGGAGCCACTTGATCATGAGGCTCAACATGAACGTGAACGCCCATAATATTATGCTTCTTGTCCATCATTCTCTCGATTTCATCGCAAATGCGATGACTTTCGATCAAGGATAATTGGGGGTCAACCAATACGATGACATCGACAAGCACGTTGCTTCCGTGCACCCGAGCCTTAATATCCTTGATCGCATGCACGCCTTTCGTGTTCGCGATGGTCGCGCGCAGCGACTTCAGCTCCTTCTCGTCGAATCCGTCGGTAAGCGCATGCGTCGAGCTGTAGAAGATATCCCAGGCCGTCTTGCATATAATAAGGCCGACCACGAATGCGGCAACGGGATCCAGCCAAGGCATCCCGAATTGGGAGCCAATGATGCCAACCGCCGCTCCCACGCTCACCAAGGCATCAGACAAGTTGTCCTTCGCCGCCGCCATTAACGCCTGATTGTTAATTCGGCGAGCCAATCTGCTGTTATATAGATATACAAAGCCCATGCATGCCGCCGCAGCGAGCGCCACCCATGCCGTCGCCAGCCCCGGCGTCTCATAATCCGCCTTCATTAACGATTGAACCGCGCCGATCAGCACCTGCAAGCCGACGCTAGCCATAATGAACGACGCAATCAGCGCCGCTATGGTCTCAGCGCGGAAATGCCCGTAGGGATGATCCTTGTCCGGCGGTTTCTGCGAAATGCGAAGGCCGATCAAGACAGCGAGCGATGCGACGATATCCGTCAAGTTATTATAGCCGTCCGCTACCAGCGCCCCTGAAGCGAACCAGTAGCCGATGCCCAGCTTAACCGCCGACAGGATAAGATAGGCGCCGATGCTCACCCATGCGCCCTTCTCGCCTTGTTTTATATCCTCGTACTGTGTCAATATTCACGCCTCCTGCCAATTCTGTAAACCGGTGTCTGAAAGCTCCTCTTCGAATCCGAACCTCCCTATCCAGACGATCCATGCCGCGCCGGTCTATGTACCGCTATCTATAATAGCCTGCGAAACCTGTGTGGGTCTAGAGAAACAGTGTTGACTATAGGCGCAACTTTATGCATCCGCGCAACTTATATAGCCCTCCGCCAAACTTTCTCGCCGCGCCAACTCTTGTCCCGAAGCGCACGGAAGGCCGTCCTGGGATCCCAAATCGGGATTCCGGACGACCTTCATGGCGTCATGCCTATGTGATTAAGAAACGGCGTACATCCGCTCGCGCAATGCTTTGATCTCATCGCTCTCGAGGTACTCGTCATAGGTCATCATGCGGTCGATGACTCCGTTCGGTGTAAACTCGATGATGCGGTTCGCGATAGTCTGCACGAATTGATGGTCATGCGAGGTGAACAGAATCGTGCAATCCGTATCGATCAACCCGTTATTAAGCGCCGTAATGGATTCAAGATCAAGGTGATTCGTCGGCTCGTCGAGCAAGAACACATTCGCGCCTTCGAGCATCATCTTCGAGAGCATGCAGCGCACCTTCTCGCCCCCTGACAGAACGCTCGCCTTCTTCATCGCCTCGTCGCCGGAGAAGAGCATGCGGCCCAGGAAGCCGCGCAGGAAGGTCTCATCCGGGTCCTTGGAGTATTGACGAAGCCATTCAACCAAATTCATGTCCACGTTCTCGAAATATTTGGAGTTATCCTTGGGGAAATACGCTCTTGTTGTCGTCACACCCCAGGAATAGCTGCCGGCGTCCGGCTCCATCTCGCCGGACAATATCTCGAAGAAGGTCGTCTTCGGCAGACCGTTCGGTCCAACAAATGCGATCTTGTCGCCTTTGTTGATCGCAATCGTTAGATTGTCAATCACCTTCTCGCCTTCAATCGTCTTCGTCAAGCCGTCCACAAGCAGCAGCTGCTTGCCCGCCTCGCGCTCACCCTTGAACAGAATGAACGGATATTTCCGGTTGGAAGGACGAATATCATCGAGCGTAATCTTGTCAAGCAGCTTCTTCCGCGAGGTTGCTTGCTTCGATTTCGATTTGTTGGCGCTGAAACGCTGCACGAACGCCTGCAGCTCTTTGATCTTGTCTTCCTTCTTCTTGTTCTCGTTCCGCATCAGCTGCAGAGCAAGCTGGGAGGACTCATACCAGAAATCATAGTTGCCGACGTACATCTGGATCTTGCCAAAGTCAATATCCGCGATATGCGTGCAGACCGTGTTCAGGAAGTGACGATCATGGCTGACTACGATAACGGTGCCTTCATAGCGGGCAAGGAAATCCTCGAGCCAACGAATCGATTCGATATCGAGATGGTTGGTAGGCTCATCGAGCAGAAGAATCTGCGGAGTGCCGAACAAGGCTTGAGCGAGCAAGACGCGAACCTTCTCGTTGCCGCTCAGCTCGGCCATCTTCTTGTCATGCAGCTCGGTCGGAATGCCGAGGCCGTTCAGCATCTCCGCCGCTTCGGACTCCGCCTCCCAGCCGTTCATATCGGCGAATTCCGCCTCCAGCTCGCCCGCGCGCATGCCGTCTTCGTCGGTGAAATCGGCCTTGCTGTATAAGGCGTCCTTCTCCTTCATCACTTCATAAAGCTTCTTATGACCCATGATGACGGTCTCCAGAACCGCGAATTCATCGTATTCGTAGTGGTTCTGCTTCAGCACCGCCAAGCGTTCGCCCGGCGTAATATGCACTTCTCCCGAGGATTGCTCGACCTCGCCCGACAATATCTTGAGGAAGGTCGATTTGCCGGCGCCGTTCGCTCCGATCAGACCATAGCAATTCCCTGGCGTGAATTTAATATTGACATCCTCGAACAACGCCCGTTTGCCGAAGCGCAGCGTAATTCCATTCGTGCTAATCATGTTATTAATCCCGTCCTTCACTACAAAATCGCATTTTCTCGAACTATTATAGCACAGGTTGCCGAGAAACGAACGGGAAATGAAGAGATTGCCGCCAAAACCTTATTCGTTCCCGCTGCCGGCCTGTACTTCCCGCGCCGCAATCCTCCAAGTCTCGCCATGCGGCAGCAGGATGAACCGGGACGCGTCGAGCTCCCGGCGGCAGCGCTCGGCCTCAAGCCGGTCCAACGCTTCCCTCGGCGTATCGTCCGCCAGCTTGAATGCGCCGTAATGCATCGGCACGAACAGCCTCGCGCCGCAATCCTCATAGGCCTGAATCGCTTCCTCCGGCGTGACATGCTGCGGCCCCATGAACCATTCCGGCTCATAGGCTCCGATCGGCATCAGAGCAACATCGATCTGAAATCTCCTGCCGATATCCTTGAAGCCTTGGAAATACCCGCTGTCTCCCGCAAAATAAATCGTAGGCGAATGCGAGATGCGCGGACGTTCTTGATGGGAAGCCGCTTCGCTATTATTATAATTCTGCAACGGCGCTGTTGCTTCGAATCGCTGTTCGTCGCCGCCTAAAGACTCGACTTGGCACTGTTGCTCGATTTGGGACTGCTGTTCGGTGTCTGATTGTCGATCGAATTCGCTCGGCCCTTCCTCCCAAGAGCGTCGCTTGGCTTCGGACTGCCGTTCAGCATCTTCCCGCCTCTGCCTGTTGATAATGCTGTCTCCATGCTCCCGCTTCTTGGAAGCAAACGGCGCTTCCATGACCCAGCCGCCCCAATGCGAGCTGTTCGTATCCCATGGATTGCGGCGTGTCCAGTGCTGCGACGGCACGAAGGTGAACTTGACGCCGCCGATGACCGTCGATTCCCACCAATGCAGCTCCTGAACCCGAGTGAAGCCTCTCAGCTTCAGCTTCGCGCTGAGGCCTGCCGGCACAAGCAGCTGCTTCTTCCCCGCCAGTCTGCGAAGCGAATTCATATTGAGATGATCATAGTGGGAATGGGAGATCAGAACAATATCTACAGGCGGAACATCATCTATAGGAATGCCTGGCGGAGCAAGTCGCTTCTGGAATGCCATCTGCTCCGACCAGACGGGATCCGTCACGATATTAAGACCCGCCAATTGAATGAGAAAGGTGGAATGGCCGACCCAGGTAAGCGAGGGCTGTTCCCTGTTCGAATGAAGGAAATGCACATCCGGCTCGGCGCAGGGCACCTGGTAAGAGTAATCCTTCAGCTTCAGCTTACGGATACGCTCCTGTCTCCATCTTTTGAACTGTTTGAAGGAATTATGCTGCTCAACTGAATCCTGATTCGCAAATCGTCTAATCATCCGCAACTGCATCTTCCTCCTTGCTTTCTTCTGACTTACAACTAAGATACCAAGTTCGCGATACGCAATGCAAATGAAGAGTTCGCGAACTGCATCATTTTTGTTGCACCGCCTGCGGCTGTCTACAATGTCTATACCCTGGATTCCATTATTTCAGTCTACTCAAATCTGGTCGATATTGGGAACGGCGGCTGGGATTATGTGCGGCTGTCATGGTATAGTATCTACAAAGGAGGTCTGATTCCCATGAAATTAGTATCCATTGAACCGACGCCAAGCCCGAATTCCATGAAACTCAACTTGGATGAAAGCCTGCCGCGCGGACGAAGATTTACCTATAAAACAACAGAAGCTGACGATGCTCCCGAACCGCTGCGGCAGCTGCTTCAAATAAACGGCGTGCGCAGCCTGTTCCGCACGGCGGACTTCATCGCCATCGACCGAAAGCCGAATGCCGACTGGGCGCTTATACTCGCTGATGCCCGTCAAATCCTGCAGGCGTCGGAGGGCGCTGCCGGAGACGGGCCTGCTGCGGACGCTGGCATGAACGCGGCATACGGCGAAGCGAATGTACTCGTGCAGATGTTCCGCGGCATTCCGATGCAGGTGCGCATCCGCATGAACGACAGCGAGGTGCGCTCCGCCTTGCCCGCGAAGTTCGGGGAAGCGGTCAGCCGCGCCGCGGGCTCGTCCATGATTCGCGAGCGCAGGCTCGAGGAGCTTGGCGCGCGCTACGGGGAGCCGGAGGAAATTGCCGCCGAGATCGTGAAGGAGCTTGACGCGGCATATACCGACGATCGGCTGGAGGAGCTGGTGAAGGCGGCTCAGGCCATTCCCGCCGATCAGCAAGATGCGGCCACCGTTGCTCCACGGCCGGCACCGCTAAGCTTGGCGGAAGCGGAAGCCGCGTTCAACTCGTCGGAATGGGGCGAGCGCTACGCGGCGCTGGACCGCTTCGTCAGCGTGCCGGAGGGCATTCCGCTCCTCGCCAAAGCGATTCGCGACGAGAATGCGTCCATACGCCGGCTAGCCGTTATCTATCTGGGCGATCTGAGAATTCCTGAGGCGTTGCCGCTTCTGTTCGAGGCGCTGAGAGACAGCTCGGTATCCGTACGCAGAACAGCGGGCGATACCTTGTCCGATCTCGGCGATCCTGCTGCCATAGGGCCGATGATCGAAGCGCTGAAGGACAAGAACAAGCTGGTCCGCTGGCGTGCGGCCCGATTCCTGTATGAAGCGGGAGACGAGTCGGCGATTCATGCGCTGGAGGAAGCGGCGAAGGACAGCGAATTCGAAATCCAGCTTCAGGCGCAGATTGCGCTTGAGCGGATCAGACGCGGCGAAGAAGCCGCCGGCTCCGTTTGGCAGCAGATGACCGCCGCGCGCGGCAAGGATTCCAATTAGAAAGGACGCCTGATGGCGTCCTAGTCAAAGGTAATCATCGCTACCGCGCGGTACCGTGCTGTTTTGGAAGCTGCAACGCTGGCCACCAACGTTGCAATGTGGAATGCTGCCTTGGATGGGACTGTAACGCTGGCCACCAGCGCTGCAGAGTGGAACGCTGCCCGGCACAGGGCTGTAACGCTGGTCACGAGCATTACTTGCACCTTGGCAGTCAGCGAATGCACGCTCCTGCGAACGTCTCACCCGCGCAAGCAACTTCGGCGAACGCTTCATCTGAGCAATCTCGAATGAACTATTGATAGTTAAGCTCAATGCTCACCAGCAAGGATTGATCGGTCGAGTAGGGCTCATAGCCGGCCCGATAGCCGACAGAAACTCCGACGCCTTGGAAAGCCGCCTTCAGCGCTTCGGCGAACCCATCCTTCGTCGCATAACGGAACGCCACGCTGCTCTCGCGGCTCTTCACGGCGGAATGTATAAGCTCCTTCAGCTGCGCCGCGCCCGTCACCGTGTTCTCGCTGTCGAGCCATTGCAGTCCGAGCTCCAGCTTGAGCTCTGCATACCGCTTGGCGTCTGCGGAATTGCCGGCCGCGGCCAATTGGTTGAGGCTATCCGCATAACTGACCTTCGCGGCGGGATAATCCCGCGTCCACTCATGATCGACTCCAAGCTCCTCGTCCGATTTCAGATAGTACGAATAATGAATCCTCGAGTCTGTCGCCCCGACCGGATCATCCCAAGTCAGATCCAGATGATACCAGTTGCCATCCAACTGCACCATATTCCAGGCATGCTCCCCTGTATTCACCGTGCCTTCGGCGATGCGAACGGTCAGCCCCGCCTTCTCCAGCATAAGATAGCCGAGCAGCGAATATCCCTGACAAACCGTCTTTCCAAGCTTAAGCGCATCATAGGCCGTATAGTAGGTTAGCGATTGATCATATTCGACATGAGTCACAATCCAGTCATGAATCGCTTTGATTTTCTCGTGATCGTTCATATCGGGCCTGATTAACTCAGCCAGCGTCTCGTCTACGATGCGATTCACTTCGGCGGTTTCTTCCAGGCTCTCCCGAAATCTTGCCTCTACCGTAATCGTCGACTTGTTCCCCCAGCTTCTTATCGTATAGAGATAGGATTCGAGAATATAGGCGGAATAATCATCGCGGGCCAATGCAGAGCGAATAATCGACTTCATCTCCGCAGACAGCTGCTCCCTGTCGCCGGAATATTTGACAGAGAAGCGATCCGCCCGGGCTTGAAAGCCCTCCGACAGCTCAAGCTCCAGCTTATCGAAGGCGCTTATCTCCTCGCCTGCCCCGGCTTCTGTCGCTTCGATGATCGCCTCATCGGACAGACTTATCACATTGTCCTGGCTCGCTATAGCCGGAATAAAGCCGTATCTCGCATTGACGCCGTAAAGCAAGGCGACGATGATAAAAAAAAGCGCCAATCTTGCAGCAATTCCCCTCAATCAAGCGCCACCTGCCCTTCATCTGCGTTTAGTACCTGATACCATCATATGCCGGACTGAGGAAATGATGCCGAATCATCTCCGCCGGCCTTCCTTGCCGTCCGCGCCCGAAAATCCTCTTCCGCCTGTAAATGCTCCCTCAGGAAAGGAAGCACATGCTCCCAAAATGCTGGATCCTGCTCGGATGCGCTGTGGCCCTCAGATAAGACATACAGGCTTTGCACCGTTCCAGCCTGCAATTCCTTCTCCAGCTCCTGAAGCTCCTGCGCCGGAATGAAGCTGTCTCTCAGCGAATGAACCATCAACACGGCTTGCTTGGATGGATCGCTGGAGGAAGCATAGCACTTCAATATGGCGGGAATATCCGCCGCGCGGAGTTGCTCTCGCGTTATGCCCGAGCGATAGAACCATATCCGGGGAATGCATTGCATAAGCGGAAAGAGCGGCAGCTTCTTGCGCTTCAGCTCCGCTCTTAACATCGTTTCGAATTGAACCGGCATGGAATCGGTAACGATCGCGTTCACCTTCAACCCTTGCGCGAGCGCAAGCAGCGCGCCGAAGCCTCCCATGGAATGGCCGAGCAACGCAATCCGGGTCGAATCAATATCCTCAAGCTTGCGCGAATACGCGACCGCCGCGATAATATCATCCCGGAACATGAACGCCGAAGGCGCTTTGATGCTCTCGCTGTCTCCATGGCTGCGCGCATCGTACATCATAACCGCATAGCCTTGGCGGATGAGTCGCTCCGTGTAGCGAAGCACGCGCGCCCGGTTAGAGCCCCATCCGTGAGCAATAATGACTAGCGGCGGCTTGGCGGCATCTCCTTCACGATCAGGAGCGGGCAAGAGCAACCACCCTTCCAGCCTGGAACCCCCGCTCTCGAACGCGAAGTCTCGCCTCTCGAAGCTCGAGCCTGCACCCGGCTGACCGTCATTCGGCAATCGCTTGGGCTGCTGACTTTTCACGCCGATCAGCCATATGAAAGCCGCAGCCAGGAGAAGCAGGATCACGATTGCAGCCGTCCCCCACCAGAGCATCAAACTCATCTCATCACCACGCTTTCCCGCTTTCAATCCTCGAACAATCGTTCAAACTTCATGCGCTTAGCCTCGATATTAGCCGACTAGAGCGGCAACTCCCTCAGCGCGTCCGTGAATTGCTTCGCGCGAGCCGTAACCAAATCAAGCTTGCCAGCCCTGACCCATTCCAGATTGAGAAGCCTTCCGCCCATCCCGACAGCATCCGCACCGGAGCGGAAGTAGTCGACGATATTCGGCAGATCCACGCCGCCGGTCGCGATAATCGGCACATCGTTAAGCGGCCCTCTGATTTCTTGCAAATATCTCGTGCCGAGCGTCCCCATTGGAAACAGCTTCACTGCTTCGGCTCCCGCTCTAACAGCTTTCACAATTTCCGTCGGCGTCATAACTCCCGGCCATACCGAAATTCCGCGTTTCTTGCCGAACGCAATGACTTCCTCGTCCAGATTGGGTGATATGAGGAATTGCGCTCCAGCCGCCGCCGCTTCCTCCGCCAGCTTCAGATGCGTGACCGTTCCCGCTCCGATCGCTGCCTGTCCCTCGAACAGGCTTCTCCATCTGTTAATCATGGAAGCCGCGCCCTCCGTGTTCATCGTTATCTCCATCATGCGAATTCCGCCGTCAATCAGCGCCTTCCCGGCTCCGTCGGCATGCCTGTCCTCGATGCCTCGAAGAATGGCGACGATTTTGTGCTCCAGCAGCATATCCAGCATTTCACTCATTATGCTTCAGCTCCCTTTTTCCAGTATTCGTTCAAAATACGCAAGAAGAGATTCGGAAACGGCAGATCCGCCATATCCTCTCTCCCGATCCAGCGATACGGATGCCGCACCGCATGCTCTTCATACGGCCCAGCCTCCTCAGCGGCAATCAAACCGCCGAAGTAAGCGGAGCTGACCTCATTCGCAGCCGTCGAGAACCCTTCATCTTGATCAACGTCAGATGACATATTCATGCCATCCTCCAGCGAAGCCGAGACTTCTGCGATAGCCCCTTCCTCCACTTCGCCAAGATCCGCGAGCACGATTCGCATATGCCAGTGAATATGGCTGAAGATGTGGTCCGCGTCCATGAACCATCGCTTAGGGCGAGGCCAGAGGCTAGTCTCCTCCTCTATCAGTTGGCCAAGCTTCCTGGCAAGTCCGGCCAATTCGTTCGCAGACTCCGCGCTGTTGTCTCCCGGCGGGTTTGCCGCTTCAGGAGCGACAAGATGCGGAAGCTCCCACATCTGCGCGAGCAATCCGGTCTGCGGCCGTTGTCTGACAAGCACCTTCCCCGCATTCGATCCGCTGCCTTCCACGATTACCGCGGCCCTGTATTCATCCCGTGGAGGCTTGGCCTTCGTCTTGATCGGAAGCTCCGTCTCTCTGCCTTCGATCCGGGATTTGCAGTGCAGCATAACCGGACAGGTCAGACAGCCTGGCGACTTCGGCGTGCATACCGTCGCGCCAAGCTCCATCAAGGCTTGATTGAAATCGCCGGCCGCGCCTTGGGGAATGAGCGAGACGGCCAGCTTCTCAATGCCGACGCGCGTCGCAGGCTTCGCGATATCATCCTCCAGGCAGAAATATCGGGAGAGCACCCTCATCACATTGCCGTCGACCGCGGGCTCGGGCTTATTGAATGCGATGCTCATAATCGCGCCGCTCGTGTAGGGGCCTACGCCCTTAAGCGATGATACCGATGCCTTGTCATTCGGCACGATGCCATCGAACTGCTCCGCAACCATCCGAGCTCCCGCTTGCAGATTGCGTGCTCGCGAGTAATAGCCAAGGCCTTCCCAGCACTTCAGCACCTCTTCCTCGGGCGCCTCCGCAAGCGCTCGAAGCGTTGGAAATTTCGACATGAATCTATTAAAATACGGAATAACCGTATCCACTCTCGTTTGCTGCAGCATAATCTCCGACACCCAAACGCGATATGGATCGCGGCTCTCGCGCCAAGGGAGCTTCCGCTTATGAAGCCCGTACCAGCCAAGCAGTTCCTCGCTGAAATAACTTTTTTCCAATTGCATGGTCATCCTGATTTTCCCTTTCCCTGTTGCTGTTGTTCTACTATACTTATTATACGAGTATTTAGGCGATATGCCTAATAGAGGTTGAACATGTACATATAGAGGTTGTTCAATGAAAGGTTGTTTCGAAGTGAATGAGTCGACGAAAGGAGTTTGACCCGAAGTATGCCATCAGAAAACCAGGAACCAAAAGAATCCGCGAAAGGCTCTCCCTCGCGGCGCTCATTGCTGAAATTTTCGATTCCAATTATTCTGTTGATTCTCGTGCTGGGCTATATGCTGCTGGCGAATGGAGGAGACGGCAATTCCGGGGGAGAGAATGGAGAGAACATCCAGACAACCGACCCGGGCAGCGGTCTGAAGGATGCGCCTGCAGCAGTCGCGGCCCTCTATAAGGCGCAATGCATCAGCTGTCACGGCACGGAGCTTCAAGGCCGCGTAGGAGCCAGTACGAATCTGCAGCATGTCGGCGCGCGCATGGATGAAGCCGCCATTACAAAGCAGATTCAGAACGGCGGAGGCGTCATGCCCGCCTTCAAGAAATCGCTCACCGACGAAGAAATCAACTCCCTTGCAGCCTGGCTGGCCACGAAGAAGTAAGCCTTGCAAACGCAGTCTGCCAATCAACGGGCGCCGAAGCTCTTCCGGAAGGCTGGAGACAAATGGTCGTCCTCGCCTCGATAAGCCCAACGTGTAGCTCCCATCTGGGGATTGACCGGGAAGAGATCGCCGCGAACGAGATGCAGGCGATCTCCCCATTCATCCACATAAAGCCCTTCATACAGCACGCATTGTCCCGACTTGAAATTTCGTTTGCCCCACTGCATCCTCTCTTGCATCGTTTTCGAAAACATGTCCGCAATCCCCCTCCCAGCATACCTGTACTCTATTACATTCCAAGTATGGGCCAAAGGTTACTGCATTATCCGTTCAACCACGGCAAAGGCCGAAGCCAGCTCCCGTTCATGCGTTATCGTGATGTGAATCCTTATTTCTTCCTTGCGGAAACCAAGCCTCGCGGCGCCTTCCGCCGACAGCTTGCAGCAAGGCTTGCCCTTCTTGTCACGGCCAATCTCTATGTCCGCGAACCCCAGCTCGGAGCCGATGCCGCAGCCGAACGCTTTGGCAATTGACTCTTTGGCCGCGAATCTCCCCGCGACGAATTGGTGAAGACGTGTTCCGCGGCAATCCTCCGCAAGCTCCAATTCTGCCGCCGTCAGTATTCTTGCAAGAAATTTCTCTCTCAGCCTGCCATCCATTGCAGCCGCTATTCGAGTGATGTCGCACAGATCATGTCCGATTCCAATAACCATTCATCCGCCTCGCTCTCCATAGCCATTCCGCTTGAAAAGCCTCTCCCGGCATAAACGCTGAGAGAGGCTTTTTTGTTGTTGTATGTCCATTCAGCTCTTAAATGCCAGGAATGCCCGAGCGCTTGTGCTCGGTCTTCAAATATTGCTTCTCAAGCTTTTCGCGAACCTCCGGCGCAATTCCCTTGCCCTCCAGATAGTCGCTGTTGTCTCCGTAAGTAATGCCAAGCTCATCCTCATCCGTCTGTCCGTCCCAAAGTCCCGCGGACGGAGCTTTGTCGAGCACGCTCTGAGGAACGCCGATATGGGATGCGAGCTGACGCACTTGACGCTTGTTAAGCGAAGCCAGCGGAGTAATATCAACGGCTCCGTCTCCCCACTTCGTATAGAAGCCCGTAATCGCTTCGGAAGCGTGATCGGTGCCTACCACCAGCAGATTCAGATCGAAAGCAAGCGCATATTGCATAACCATGCGCGTTCTCGCTTTCACATTGCCCTTGCCGCCCCGGCTTATATGTCTTGGAATGCCGAGCGATTTGAAGCTATGCTCCACCTCCAGCGCAATTTCATCCACTGCTTCGCCGATATTGGTCTCCGTCTTGTATTTCAGATCGAAGGCGGTGGCTACAGCGTAGCTGTCCGCGATATCATGCTGCGAAGCGTAGGGCTGGAATACGCCAAGCGTCAAATATTCTTTGTCCGTCTCTTCGGACAGCTCATCTGTGGCCATCTTGCAGAGACCGGTCGCAACCGCGCTGTCAATGCCTCCGCTTATCGCGATCAGCAGGCCGGTTGTTCCCGATTCAAGAACATACTTCTTCAGGAAATCTACCCGCTTGCGAATTTCCGCCGCAGGATCGATTATCGGCTTCACGCCAAGCCGCTCAATAATTTGTTGTTGTAGGGTCATGGGCTTTAGCTCCCGTTAACCGCAGTACTTGTCGAACGCGTCGGTCAGATCAGCCGCAATCTCGCCTGCGGAACGATTCTCGATCTGATGACGTTCAATGAAATGGACGAGCTGGCCATCCTTCATCAGCGCGATAGAAGGAGAAGACGGCGGATACGGCGAGAAATACTCGCGCGCTTTGGCAGTCGCTTCCTTATCCTGGCCTGCGAATACGGTGAATAGATGCTCTGGCTGCACGGAATGATTCAAGGCTTCGGCCACGCCCGGACGGCATTGCCCCGCAGCGCAGCCGCATACGGAATTAATAACGATAAGCGCCGTTCCTTTGGCGTTTGGCACGTTTTCTTCTACCTCATCAGCCGTGCGAAGCTCCTGAATTCCCAGTCTGGTCAGATCATCGCGCATCGGTTGAACCATATCAAGCATATATCTCTCAAATGACATGGACATGTTTCACTCACTCCTTTTTTGGACTCCAATTTAGCTACTATTATACCGTTTCTTACGAAAATAAAGCAACCGAAGTCTGACCTCGGTTGCCTGATTTTCAAACTTTCATTTCCGGATAGATGAGCTTATGTCATGCACTAGAGTACCCAACATCATTCTCCGCTATGTTGAAGGTGACAAGAAAAGTCGTTCCGCATCCTTCCGTGCTATGTACATCGATTCTCCCTCGATGTCGCTCCGCAATGCTGAGACATAAGGGGAGCCCAAGTCCGGTCCCGCTTGTCTTGGTCGTGAAGAACGGCTCGAACAGATGCTTCATCTTCTCTTGCGGGATGCCCACGCCTTCATCGGAGATTGTCAGCCACACCTGCTCTCCATTGCTTTCGGTCTTAATGCGAAGTACCCCCTTCTCTCCCATTGCCTCCATGCCGTTTCGCGAAATATTAAGCAGCAGTTGCTTGATCTCCCGATCGTTAAGCATCATTAACGGCATATCCTTGCAAAGGGAAACCTCGAGCGTCTGACCGCGAAGATTGGCATCCGCCGTAAGCAGCGGGATCAGATCGTTGATGCTCGTATGAAGCGAGGCTTTCGTCATTCTCAATTCGCGATTCTGCGCCAGCGACAGAAAGTCGCTTATAATTAAATTCGCGCGATCGAGCTCTTCCATAATAATGCGGAAATATTCAAATTGCTCTCCCGGACTTCTCTCCTGAATCAATTGCACGAAGCCTCTCACGACCGCCATTGGATTGCGAATCTCATGGGTGATGCTTGCCGCCATTTGGCCGACCAGACTTAATCGCTCCATCCGGCCAACCTCGTTGCGCAGAACGGTTAACTCTGTCACATCCTTCGTAATCAACGCCGCGCCGGAGATGAAATCATCCGTCACATCGCGCAGCGTAACGGTCGTGTAGATCAAAATTTGCTCGTCGGCGCGATTCGGAACAGTTGAAGACGATTGTCCCATTAACGCGCGGTGAAGCAATTTGAGGCAAGCCTCTCCGTCATCAGGATGAAACACCGCTGTGAAGCTATTGTCCTTGAGCTGCTCGATGGTGTTAAATTCTTGGCGAAGACTCAGCATCCGAAGCGATTCTTCATTCACATGGGTAATAATGCCGTCACGGTCCAGCATCATCACGCCAATCGGCGCTTTATCAATGAATTGCTGCAGCTTCTCTACTTCATTGCGGTAATTCTCCGTCAGTTGAGTCACCTTGAATTGCAGAAGCCGCTTCTCCTTGATACCCTCAACAATATAGATGGACAGCCATATAGACAACAGGAAGCCCACCGTGGCAATGAGATAATAAGCACGTAATTGCCAGGTCCAGACTACATCATATCGATATAGGTAAACGCTTATAACTAAGAGCAGATAAATAATCTGCAGGGTCATGATCGACATGGCGATTCTTACTTTTTTGCCGGGAGAAGCACTCTGAAAGGAGTTAATTGCCACGAGAACCATAACGCTGAAAAACAGTATGTATAGAGCAAAGATGATCGTCTCGAGCTGGTTGTCGAGAGTCGGAAGGCGAAACGCCACATAGATCAAGCTCAAGCCGATATAGGCACGAAAGCCTCCATACAGCGAACCAATCAGAAGCGGCACAATCCGAAAATCAAAATTGAAGTCATGAAGATCAATCGGCGTCAAGAAGCATAGAATCATAGCTGCCCCGCATGAAATAGAAATGAACGGTCTGAAGCTCTTCCAGCTCTGCGCTTTGTCATGCCAAAGTAAGAAAGCGAATACAGGAAGCACGGAGAGAAAGAATTGAAGCATAAAATCCTTAAGCATTTCCGGCTTAGCCTCCTTTCAGGTGACGAATGAAGGTGAAATGATTATTCGCTTGTTGATTGTTGGACTTGCTGTTCCAGCCAATTCACGACCAGCTTAAGGAAACGAACTCTGTCCTTGTCATTATGCAATTCATGGTAGCCATCCTTCCAGGGAACCCACGTACACGACGATCCCTGCTTCGCGGCCATCCGCTCGCTCGCAACGTAGGATGTGACGCGGTCCGCGGTACCATGGACGAACAACATTGGAAGGTTCACAGCCGAAGACTGCTGTAACAACCACTCCCCCGAGGCTTGAATTTCCGTATAAGCCTTAACCGTAATAAGCGTGTGAAGCAAGCTGTCATCCAGATCGTCGGGATGGGACTTTTCATTCGAGCGATATAAGTCTTCGAGCTTCAGCCCCGTTGACGATTGCAGACCGGGCAGGATGGAAGCCAGCCTCCGGCCGAACCATTCCTTCACGGCAGGCGGGCGAAATGCCAGTTGCAGCCATGGACTGGTGACGATCATGCCGAGTAGGGGCGGTTTTGCATGAATCGCGCACCGCAAAGCGATATTCCCTCCCATGCTATGGCCGTAGAGGAATACGGGAAGTCCCGGATATCTGCGGATCGACTCCTCGATAAAGGCCGCCAAATCTTGGGCAGCGGCATCCATCGACAGCATATGGCCGCGCTTGCCGTCAGATCGTCCGTGGCCGTAATGATCCATTGACGCTGTAATAAAGCCTTCGGCGGTCAGCGCTTCTGCAACCCTCCCGTACCTGTCTCCATGCTCTCCTTGACCATGAGCCAGACAGACGACTGCTTTGGCAGCCGATTCCTTGGGCAGCCAGGCTCTTGCGAAAAGCTTGTATCGATTCGAGCCTTGCAGCTCCCACTCTTCCCGCTTCATTTCTATTGCGCCTCCAGTTGTGTATAATTAATTGAATTATACTGTATGTACTGAGGTAAAAAATAGTGTCAATTGTTATTTTGTCTCAAAAATGTATAGGAGAATGGCGATGAATTATGAAATTATTGTAGTAGGCGCAGGTTCTGCGGGATTAATGGCGAGCGCTGCCGCCGGAGAAGCGGGAGCACGCGTGCTTCTGCTCGACAAAGGCGATAAATTGGGAAGAAAGCTTGGCATTTCCGGCGGTGGTCGCTGTAATGTGACAAATGCGAAGGAAATCGATAAATTGATCGAAAATATACCAGGAAATGGAAGGTATCTTCATAGCGCGCTCGCTTCTTTTAATAATCGCGATATTATACGTTTTTTTGAAGATTTAGGAATTCGACTCAAGGAAGAAGATAACGGCAGAATGTTCCCCGTGACGGACAAGGCCAAGACGGTTGTCGACGCGCTGGTTGGCAAGGTCCGCTCAGTCGGCGTGGATATTAAAGTGAACGCTCCTGTCGACGAGGTGCTTTATGAGGCGGGGAGAACGATCGGCGTACGCCTGAAAAATGGAGGAGTCCTTCATAGCAATGCCGTTATTGTCGCGGTCGGGGGAAAATCCGTTCCTCATACCGGATCAACGGGAGATGGCTACGCATGGGCCGAGAAAGCCGGCCACACGATCAAAGAGCTATTCCCTACCGAAGTTCCGCTTACTTCGAAAGAAGCTTTTATAAAGAGCAAGGAGCTTCAAGGCTTGTCGCTTAGAAACGTGGTCATGACCGTTTGGAATCATAAAGGCAAAAAGCTTATTAGCCATCAAGGCGACATGATTTTCACCCATTTTGGAATATCCGGACCTATCGCTCTGCGTTGCAGTCAATTTGTTGTGAAGGAGTTGAAGCAGCCTAAGAACAAGATGAGCGGCATGAAAGCGAAAGTTAGCTTGGAGAACGAGGGGGCGAAGGGTACAGCGATGAACATGATGAAGGGCATGGTGATAGACACTGCGAAGGACATGGAGAAAGCCACGGTAAAGGACGCAGTGAACGACACGGCAAACTATGCAGAGTTGACCGCCGCTGAGGCAAACCTGGTCAAGATCACCATTGACCTGGCTCCCGATCACTCCGTAGATTCTTTGTACGAGCATACGATGGGGCTTTGCAAGCAGGAGTCCCGCAAGAGCATCAAGAACGTGCTCAAAGCGGCATTCCCCGAACGGCTCATACCGCTGTTGTTGAAGGGATCGGGGCTGCGTGAGGATCTCACTTACGACAATATTCCGAAGCAAGGGTGGCTTGAGCTTGTCAAGCTCGCGAAAGCCTTCCCTGTCATGGTGAACGGCACATTGTCGATCGAGGAAGCCTTCGTCACGGGCGGAGGCGTTCATCTCAAGGAAATCGATCCGAAATCATTGCAATCGAAGCTGATGCCGGGGTTATATTTCTGCGGAGAAATCCTGGACATTCACGGCTATACAGGCGGCTACAATATTACGGCCGCATTCACCACCGGCTATAACGCCGGCAAGCATGCCGCGGAGAATTGGGGCAGTTAAGCAGTTAACAGCGGGGCTGCCCAGTTTTTTGGCCAATGGCTGTTGGTCGATGGCTGCTGTGATTTGACATAACGGAAGCTCGCGAGCAGCTGCAGCTCTGTTTCCTGGTCTCCTGCTCTAACCTATGGAATACTTTAATGAAGCTGGCGGGATTCTTACGTATGAACGTCTCCGGAGAAATGATTATAGGTTTCCGAATCCGGAAGAAATTCCGATTCATACTCCGCGTCGTCATCACGATTATGCAGGTCTGCTGCTTCTGCTTCCTCTTCCTGGTCGATCCAATCCTCGTTGACGACATGAGCCGGAATCGTTATCGCATCCATAGCGTAAGCAGAGTTCGCGATTGCGTTCATTGCAATTGAGGCTTGCTCCACCAGTTGACCTCCATGAGACAGGGCAATCTCCAGAGCCGACGTAAGATCGCAGCCCTCCACATGGATATGCATTCTGGTGGAACTATGCATAACCGACTCATAGCCTAGCTCCTGAAGCATATCATTGGCAAGCTTTGCGCTTCTCTCATCCACAAATTCGAATAAAATCGCCGAAGAATCCGTCATTGTTCTTCTTCCTTCCATTGCAGGTTATCAACCAATTGTTCTTCGTCCAGCTTTCATGCTTTAGCATGCCATTTCACGCGGGAAACATGTGTGCCGTTGAAGTAAATTTTCAGGTTTGACTTATTAGGCGGGCTTGCTCTTTCTGCTCCAAGTCGATTTTATCGACTTGCAGCTGCTCACACGCTCGATTTCCAGGCTCCAAGTCGATTTTATCGACTTGCACTTGCTCACACACTCGATTTCCACTCCCCAAGTCGATTTTATCGACTTGCACTTACTCGCACGCTCGATTTCCACTCTCCAAGTCGATTTTATCGACTTACAGCTGCTCACACGCTCGATTTCCAGGCTCCAAGTCGATTTTATCGACTTACAGCTGCTCACACGCCCGATTTCCACTCTCCAAGTCGATTTTATCGACTTACAGCTGCTCACACGCTCGATTTCCACTCTCCAAGTCGATTTTATCGACTTGCACCTGCTCACACGCTCGATTTCCACTCTCCAAGTCGATTTTATCGACTTACAGCTGCTCACACGCTCGATTTCCACTCTCCAAGTCGATTTTATCGACTTGCACCTGCTCACACGCTCGATTCCCAGGCTCCAAGTCGACCTTCCACCCATGTGTTAAAATAGCGCTTTAACCTTATCTCGATTTAATACAAACCTATGATTTCTTGTTCGCCCCGTATACAAAGGCTTGATCCATTTCTTACTAATAAGCTTCTTAATTACTTTAAATGAAACATCACGCCCCCTCCCGCTCCCCTCCATCACATCGCACACTCCGAACGGACGCCCCAGCAGCAAAGCATGGCGCAGCACTTCCCTCTCAGCCAACGATAGGTCTCCCTCATTGCTTGCACGATCATATCTGCCAAGTATTTCGCACAATGACGAGCGGCAAAGATCGGGTTTCTTATCTAGCTCGTCCCATGCGAAGGGGATATAGCGGATACGTTTTGCCGCCAAATTACGGACTCGTCTTTTCTCGAAGCTGAATCGTTCTCTTGTTACCTTGTCCGCATGCACGGCAAAGCCTTCGCTTTCAAACGCCAACCCAAGCGGTTCATAGTAGGCATCCACATACACCCTGATTCCCGTCGAACAAACAACCTCATACTCCATTACAAACCCTTCAAAGGTTTGGAAAACCGGCCACAGCACTTCCTTGAACATCTTCCGCTCCCCAACCAAATCCCGATTCAGCATTTCCAGTCGTTGTCCTTGTGCGCCAGCCCTCTGCTCCTCCAAAAACAAATTAAACTCTTGTTCAAATGACATCTAATCTCTTCCTCCTTATGAAATAGAACCAAAAGTCGTCAACGAAAAAACGCCGTCCTTCCCAACTGGGAGAAGAACGGCGTATGCTTTACGCATGCTTTTGTGTATTTCGTAGTAATATTTTGCATTCATTATGGCCAGTATACATGTTCAAATCGGAATTGACAACTATTCCGCGCAGCATGATACAGGAGCTAGGATACTTTGATAATTTGTTATCCTTTGTTATCTCCAATCACCCGCGATAGCCAGCTATCGCTTCGTTCAAGCCGCGAGTTGCGGAGTAGACTTGCTGATAGACGCGGAAAATTCCTTTATAGGCTTCAACCGCCTCCGGCTGCGGCTTGTATTCGTCGGCATAATGGACGAATTCTGCCGCGCACGCCTCCAGACTGTCGAACCAGCCGCAGCCGTAAGCAGCCAGCATCGCAGCTCCAAGCCCGGGTCCCTGCTCATTCTCCAGCGAAACCACCGTCGCGCCGAAAATATCGGCCTGCATCTGCAGCCAGACTGGATTCTGAGCGCCGCCGCCGATGGAAACAATCTTATCGACGGATTTTCCCGCTTGGCGGAACATGTCGACGGACTCGTTCAGGGAGAAGGTGATGCCTTCCATTACAGCCCTGGCAAAATGATCCCGACTATGAGAACCGTCGATGCCGATGAAGCTGGCGCGAATCGTCGAATCCGCATGCGGCGTTCGTTCGCCGACCAGATACGGCGTGAACAGCAGCCCGTTCGCTCCCGGCTTCACTTCCCCGACGCCGCTGAGCAGCTCGTCGAAAGACTCGCCTGCGGCGAAGGTTTTGCGGAACCAGCTCAGGCTGTAGCCCGCGGCCAACGTAACGCCCATCGCATAATAGGAATCCTGTTTGCCATGATTGAAGAAATGCACCTTGCCCGCAAAATCCTTCGACTTATCTTCTTCATAGGACAAGATTACTCCAGACGTCCCGATGCTGCATAGGGTTAGTCCGTCAGCCAAGATGCCCGCTCCGATCGCGCCGCAGGCATTGTCGGCGCCGCCAGCGAATACCTTCACAGAAGCCGGCAATCCGGTTTTCTCAAGCATCTCCGGCAACAACCCGCCAACTGAAGCATGCGACTCCACAAGCGGAGGACAAAAGCTCTCAGCCAATTCGAAGGCTTCCAGAACCTCTGTGCTCCATCGTTTTCCCGCAACATCCAGCATTAAAGTTCCCGCCGCGTCCGAGTAGTCCATATGCAATTGACCCGTCAGTCGATAGCGCAAGTAATCCTTCGGCAGGAGGAAGCTTGCCGCTTCCCCATAACGCTCTGGCTCATGCTTCTTCACCCATAAAATTTTCGGCAGCGTGAAGCCTTCCAAAGCCGGATTGCGCGTAACCTCCAGCAGCTTGCTTCCCAATACCCGCTCGATCTCGCGGCACTGCTCCGTCGTACGAGTGTCATTCCATAGAATGGCGTTGCGCACAGGCTTGCCTTCCGAATCCAACAGCACAAGTCCATGCATCTGACCGGAAAAGCTGATTCCTTCGATCAATGCTGCATTCACGTCGGATCTGCCAGTAAGCTCCTGCAGAGCCTCGATCGTAGCCGAAACCCAATCCTCCGGCTTCTGCTCGCTCCAGCCGCTATGCTCATGAAACAGTGGAAATTCCTTCGAGGCCTCAGCCGCGATACGACCGGACCGATCCACAAGCAGCGCCTTCACCGCGCTGGTTCCCAGATCAATTCCTATCACATAACTCATCGATTCACATCCTCCGCTAATCTAGCCTATACGCTGAAAATAACTTCGCTAAGAAGCAGACGAAGACGCTCTTGACGACCGGATTCGTTCACGATTGGATGATTCTGCAGCGCATATTGCTCCAGAGAAGCAAGAGTTGCCTTGCCGGCAACAACGTCCGCGCCGATGCCTTCCTTGAAGCTGCGGTAACGATTCTCAACAACCTTATCCAGAATGCCTTCTTCGATCAGCTTGGCGGCAGCCTTAAGGCCCCAGGCAAAGCTGTCCATGCCCGCAATATGCGCAAGGAAGAGATCATCGGCTTCGAACGATCCGCGACGAACCTTCGCATCGAAGTTGACGCCGCCGCGACCGATGCCGCCAGCCTTCAGCACTTCATACATCGTCAGCGTTGTCGAATACAGATCCGTAGGGAATTCATCCGTATCCCAGCCGAGCAGCAAGTCGCCTTGGTTCGCGTCAAGCGATCCAAGCATGCCGTTAATAGCGGCAGTGCGAATTTCATGCTCGAAGGTATGACCGGCGAGCGTAGCGTGGTTAGCTTCAAGATTCAGCTTGAAATGATCCTTCAAGCCATATTTCTGCAGGAACGAAATCGCAGTCGCCGCGTCGAAATCATACTGATGCTTCGTCGGCTCCTTCGGCTTAGGCTCAATCAGGAATTGCGCATCAAAGCCGATTTCCTTCGCATATGCCACGGCCATATGATAGAGGCGGGCCAGATTGTCCAGCTCGAAGCCCATGTCCGTGTTCAGCAGTGTTTCGTAGCCCTCGCGGCCGCCCCAGAATACATAGTTCTCTGCGCCAAGCTCCTTGCCGACCTCAAGCGCCTTCTTCAGTTGCGCGCCAGCGTAAGCGTACACATCGGCATTCACGGCTGTTCCCGCGCCATGAACGAAGCGTGGATTCGAGAACATATTGGATGTATTCCACAGCAGCTTCTTGCCTGTTGCTTGCATTTGCTCCTTCAGCATGGCAACGATTACATCCAGATTCTTATTGGATTCCTGCAAAGTTGCGCCTTCCGGAGCAATATCCACATCGTGGAAGCAATAATAAGGAATGCCGAGCTTCTCCATGAACTCGAAGTTGGCTTCTACTTGAACCTTCGCGCGATCCATGCCGGAGAACTTATCCCATTCGCGAACCATCGTGCCGGAGCCGAACGGATCATTGCCGATTGCATTGAAGGTGTGCCAATAGGCTACCGCGAAGCGAAGATGCTCTTCCATTGTTTTGCCCAGTACGACTTGCTTGGGATCATATTGTTTGAAAGCCAGCGGATTGTCGGAGCCTTTGCCTTCGAATTGAATGCTGGGGATATTTTTGAAAATGCTCATAAGAACTTATTCCTCCTTTAATTTGTCTTTCCTTAGTCAGAATACCATAAGCAAACTTAGTTTGTCTATTAAACAAACTAAGTTTTGTGCTATACTGATTCCATCCTATTATCTACTGGACGGAGGCCGTTATCCCTTGCGAATGAAACCAACAGGAGATCTAACGCTCATCAAGAAAATGAATACATCCATCGTTCTCGATGCCGTTATCAAAAACGCTCCGCTGTCGCGGGCGCGCATCTCGGAATTGACCGGACTCAATAAAGCGACTGTATCCAGTCTTGTGCAGGATTTGATCGACAACCAGCTTGTTGTCGAAATCGGACCGGGCGAGTCCAGCGGAGGACGAAAGCCGTTAATGCTCCTGTTCCATGAAGCTGCCGGCTATGCCATCGGAATCGACCTTGGCGTTAATTATATTCGCGGCATGCTCGTCGACTTAAGAGGCGGCGTTATTGCCGAGCACAGGCAGCAAGTGAAGCGGAAGTTCAAGGAGCTCCCCTTGGAGCTCCTAATCGCAAGCATCGAGATGCTGATGGACAAGGCGCCGCGAAGCCGCTATGGCGTCGTCGGCATTGGAATCGGCGTGCCTGGAATCGTCGATGATGGAGGCGTCATTCTGTTCGCGCCGAATATGAAGCTGAGCCAGGTGGATCTGAAGGCGAAGCTGGAGAAGCGCTTCAGCTTGCCGGTCACCATCGACAACGAGGCGAATGCAGGCGCGCAGGGCGAGCAGAAGTATGGAGCCGGCAGAGGCATCGCCAATCAAATCTACGTCAGCGTCGGAATCGGTATCGGCACCGGCATTATTTTGAACAAGGAGCTGTACAAAGGAGCTTCGGGATTCTCCGGCGAGCTGGGCCATCTCTCCATTCAATACGACGGCAAGCCATGCGCATGCGGCAATCAAGGCTGCTGGGAATTGTACGCCTCCGAGAACGCGCTGCTGGAGCAGGCCGCTTCTCTTGGGTTCGAGAGTCTGGAGGAATTGCTTCAAGCCGCCGAATGCGGTGACGAGCAAGTGATTTCGCTATTCGACTCCATAGGAGATTATCTCGGAGCCGGCATAGCGAATATCGTGAACGTGTTTAATCCCGAGGCCGTTATTATCGGAAATCGCATGAGCAGAGCCGCCGAATGGCTAAAGCCGGCTATTGAAGAAGCCGTGGGGAAGCGCACCTTATCCTTCCACCGCGATCGGCTTCGCATTCTGTTCGCCGAACTGCAAGAAGAATCCGCAGTGCGGGGCGCCGCCTATTATGCAATTGACTCGTTCTTCACGAAGATCAAGAGCTGACGATGATATAACGGAATAACATAAAGAGGTTGTTCAAAAAGCCCAATTTCAATAACGAAATAGAACTGTAAGTAACTCGACATCGGATATTGAATTCAACCGAATGTTCCGTTGCTCACGTAGTATCCACTACGCTCCGCTACTCACTTTCTAGTTTCATCCAATCTCCTCGATTCTTGAAACCGGACTTTTTGAACACGCACATAAAGTAACGACACACAACAATACCAAGTCTGTCAACAATCTCGGCAGGCTTTTTTGCTGCATCTTTTGAGAAGCGCTCTTGTGCAAGTCCGCCTTTTCATCATTGTTACATCCGCTTGTTCTCCTGTTTCCCTCTCTGTTTAAATTGTGTTTACAAAGGGAGGATAAAGTATACTTCATAGAAGCGAGAATGACGTGAAGGAGAGATTCACATGAATGATCAAACAAACTCGGAAATGAACAGCAACGATAAGAAGAGCAACATCAATAAAAAGGGCAGAATCAAAGCCTTTGCCAACCTGATTCTATCTACGAATCCGCCAAAGCTGCTCATGTCCATTGCCGTACTTGCAAGCGTGGCCTCCACGCTTGTAAGCTTAATCATCCCTCTGTTCACCAAAAACCTGGTCAACGGATTCTCGTTTGATTCGCTGAGCGGAGCTCAAATCTCCGGGATGGCGGGCGTTTTCTTCCTCCAGGTCGTATGCGGCGGATTATCCGTCTATCTGCTTCACTACAGCGGAAACAAAGTCGTCGCATCGATTCGCGAGAAGCTGTGGCGCAAGCTGCTGCGACTGCCTGTCCCATATTACGACAATAAGCCGACAGGCGAGACGATCAGTCGACTGACGAACGACACCGCTCTGCTCAAGGGGTTGATCACCGAACATATCACCGGCTTTTTCACCGGAATCCTGTCTATCATCGGAGCGCTATCCATACTGCTCTATATGAATTGGCAGATGACGCTCATGATGCTGGTCGTCTTCCCTGTAGCGGCGCTGATCATGGTTCCTATCGGTTCCAAAATGTATAAAATCTCCAAAGAAACGCAAGCCGAAAACGCAAGCTTCACAACGATCATCAATCGTGTCGTTTCGGAGATCAGATTGGTGAAGGCTTCCGGCTCCGAGCCCGTCGAATATACGAATGGCGCGACCGGCATCCAGAGATTATTCCAATTCGGCTTGAAGGAAGCCAGAATGCAAGCTTTGATCTCGCCGATTATCAGTCTTCTGATCGTCATCCTCCTCGTATGTCTGATTGGCTACGGCGGCGTTCAGGTTTCTTCCGGCGCCATTACGGCAGGCGAGCTGGTCGCGTTCATTATGTATTTGTTTCAGATCATTCTGCCGATTACGCAGATTTCGCAATTTTTCACGCAGTTTCAGAAAGCGATGGGCGCGACGGAAAGCATTGTTGCCATTCTTGAGGCTAAGGAAGAGGCGTTCGATCAAGGCAATTCCCTTGAGCATAAACAACAGCAATCTCTGAACATTGACAACCTGTCCTTCGCTTACAAGGAGGATGAGCCCATTCTCCGCAATATCAACCTGGAAATCGAGGCTGGTAAGGTTACAGCAATTGTAGGTCCAAGCGGCAGCGGCAAAACGACGCTATTCTCTTTGCTGGAGAGATTTTATGAGCCGAGTTCCGGTTCGATTCGAATAGGAGAGCAAAATATTGCCGACACCTCCCTTCGCTCCTGGCGCTCGCGTATCGGATACGTATCTCAAGAAAGCCCGATCATCGCCGGTTCCATTCGAGATAATCTCACCTATGGGATCGACAGGGTCTTCGCTCAGGAGGAATTGGAGCATGCGGCGCGAATGGCTTATGCAGACGGATTTATCAATGAGCTCCCCCATCAATATGATACAGAGGTTGGAGAGCGAGGCATCAAGCTGTCCGGCGGGCAGCGTCAACGCATCGCCATCGCGCGCGCCTTGCTTCGCGATCCCGCGTTGCTTATGCTGGATGAAGCAACCTCCAGTCTCGACAGCAAATCGGAGGAAATGGTGCAAGAAGCATTGAGAAACCTGATGGAGGGCCGTACGACCGTTGTCATTGCGCATCGTCTGTCAACTGTTGTGGATGCCGATACAATCGTTTTTCTGGAGAAGGGTACAATCACGGGCAAGGGGAATCATGAGGCGCTCTATCGCAGTCATGACATGTATCGACAATTCGCAGATAATCAATTGCGCATGGGACTCTCTGCCTAAGAGAGGGCTTGCAAGCAATTTGCAGAGAAGGGAGACGGTTCGGTGGGCTATATTATGGTGGTGGATGATGATCCGCATATCCGCGAGCTTGTTCGAGTTATTTTGCAGAAGGAAGGCTTTATTGCGGAGGAAGCGGTTGACGGTCAAGCTGCTCTGGCTAAGATGAACGAATCGGCAGCGGATATGGTTATACTGGACATTATGATGCCGAACATGGACGGCTGGGAGCTGTGCAGGCAACTGAGAGAGGATTACGACATTCCTATACTGATGCTGACCGCCAAAGGGGAGAAATACGACAAGCTTCGCGGCTTCAAGCTCGGCACGGACGATTATCTCGTGAAGCCGTTCGATCCCGACGAACTGGCGATGCGGGTTAAGGCGCTGCTCAAGCGATATCGCATCAACGCCTCTCAGCAAGCGTCCGCGGGAGAGCTGCTGATGGATTCGCAGAACTTTCAAGCCAAAGTGAAGGGCGAGCTCGTCGTGCTTCCTCCTAAGGAATTCGAGCTATTATTCATGCTTGTAAGCAATATGGGCCGTACGCTCCCGCGCGGCATGCTGATCGAGGCCGTCTGGGGCTACGACTTCGACGGAAACGAACGAACGCTCGATGTCCATGTTAATCGACTGCGCGAGAGATTCGCCAAGTGGGAGCTGTCGATCAAGATCAGCACCATTCGCGGACTTGGCTACCGATTGGAGGCCTTGCAATGAAAAAGCGCAAATTGACCAAGCTGCAAATCTTCTTTCGAACGTCGCTTGCCATCCTTGCGATGTTCACGTTCTTCGGACTAACCTTATCAGCGGGATACCTGCTTTCCCGCTGGCTCTACAAGACGCATCAGCCTTCGTGGAACGACTATACCGTTCAGCTTGTCAACTGGGGACTCGGTTTGCTCATCTTCGCCATTATCGCCGTTCTTATCAATATCTTCACCATCCCTCAACAGCGACGGGTATGGATCGAGATGATGGATGCCCTGCGCCGCATAGCCAAGGGCGACTTCAGTGTCGTCATCGATCAGGAGAAGAGGTATAACGGACAGATTGGCGCTTTCGTGGAATCGATTAATGAGATGACCCAGGACTTGAAGGAAATGGAGCAATTGAAGCAGCAATTCATCTCCAACGTCTCCCACGAAATTCAATCGCCGCTCACCTCGATTCGCGGCTTTGCCAGGACGCTGCAGCGCGAAGATCTCAGTCAGGAGGAACGGTCGCATTATTTGTCCATTATCATTCATGAAACGATACGCCTGTCCCGCCTCAGCGACAATCTGATGAAGCTGACCGCGCTTGAATCCGAAGAACAGATGATCGACAAGTCAACCTACAGGCTGGACAAACAACTCGAGAACATCACGCTTGCGTGCGAACCGCAATGGATGGACAAGAAGCTGGATATCGAGCTCGACTTGAATGCCGTCGATGTTCACGCCAATGAAGAACTGCTTAGCCAGGTTTGGAATAATCTCATTCACAACGCAATCAAATTCACGCCGGAAGGCGGGAGCATCCGCATCTCGCTTCAACTCGAAGTCGATGCGACATCCACGAAGGGTACGGCAGATAGCAGCGTGATTGTCGTGCGGGTTGCCGATTCGGGAATCGGCATTTCCGAAGAAGACGTCAAGCATGTATTCGAGCGTTTCTTCAAAGGCGACAAACAACGAACAAGAACCGTGGAAGGCAACGGCCTCGGACTTTCAATCGTGGAAAAAATTATCGATCTTCATCAAGGCGAGATTCGCGTGCAAAGCAAGCTCGGAGAAGGAACCGTCTTCGAGGTTAGGTTGAAGCAATCTACCTCACCCGATGGACGCCTACCAATTGATTCACGTTCCCCTTAATCTCAACCGTAACCGCAGTAGTCTTCACCGTTCCATTATTATAATAGGCAGTGAACAGAAAGGTAATCGGACCGTCCTCGATTTGCTCGAAGCCGGGCTCCCACAGCTCGCCTGTCCAGTGAATGGAGGAGCTGTCCGCTGCGGTCAAATCTGTCGAATAGGCTTCGAAATCTACCGTTAATTTCGTTGCTTTAACCGCCGTCCCCGTATCGACGGCCGTGCCTTTCAACAGAAATTTCTCTCCTGCCCAGAAGACGGAGTATCCGCGCGGCGTATCTTCATTTCCACTGCGATCACGGTTATAGGACTGTCTTCGTTCATTCCACTGATCTGTATGACGAACTTCTCCATCAACGCTCAGTTCTCTTACTTGAACCGTCTTCTGCACGATTACCGGCGGAGCCTTGCCATCATCGACTGTCAGCTTGACTTGCCAATTACCGGTTTGCAGCATATGCACGGAAGGGCCGTTCGACGTGTAGGGATAGCCCAAATGATACGTAAAACTCGTTGTCGCACCGGCTGGACTTCTGACTTCATAAACGGCATGAAGCGTATCATGATCAGGATCAGCCACACCCGATCGGAATTCGACTGAATCCCCCTCATATACAGGCTCCGGCGACCAGGTGAAGTCTGCTGTCGGCGGCTGATTCGTTTCGATATAGAAGTATTTCGCCGCGCTCCACTCTCCCCAGTCATAGCCGTCATAGACGCGTACCTGCACATACATATTTACATGCTCCGGCAGATCGGCGCTGGCCGGCCAATTCAGATCGTCGCCGTCCTGCACTCCCGAATCAAGCTGCATAATGCCGCCGTAGCGATACACGCGTATCTGGTACTTCGATTCCTCGTCTCCATCGGCGTCCGCATAGCTCCACTGGAATTCCGGCCGCAGCACCGTCAGCTTCGTCGGACTGTTCTGATTCGTACTCGCCGGAACCGTCACACTCGCTGTTGGCTTTCGATTCACAATAGCAATCTCATGTTCAATCTGAGCACTCGCACCGTCAGAATCCTCGACAAGCTGCCTGATCGTATACGTGCCAAGCGCCTCGAAGCTTGCCGACCAGCTCGTTCTCGATGTACTCTTGATTGATTCCGCGCTGTTCGTTGTCGTATTCTTCACATAGTAGGTATGCGGCAAATGTGTGCGATCGCCATCCTCTGTATCGCTGGCTGTCGAATTAATCGTAATCTCATCTCCACGATAGGTACTCGTCTTCGATGTCGTAAAGCCCGGCGTTGGCGGCGTGTTGGGCGTTGCAATCTGCCCGATTGTCAAATACACCACATGATACTCGCTCCATGCGCCGTACTCATCCTTGACGGCCATTCCGATTTCATAGGTTCCGGTTTCCTGCGGCGCGACTAGCTTCTCCGCTATATAAGCTCCGCTAGGCGTGACATGGTAAAAGCGCTTCTCCATAATGCCCTTGGTCGCTTTATAATCGATGCCGGTATCCTCGGTCGAGTACTTAGTATTGGACTCGTACCGATCCGGGTCGCGGCTGTAATCCGTCCATAGAATCTTGCCATCGCTCGCTTGCTGCGTCACATCGAAATCCGCTATCGGACGGCGATGCACCGTAATTTTTCGCGTAAACTCGTTGGAGTCCTTGCGATAATCATCAAAGGTCATATCCGGGAACGAATAATCCAGATTCGGATCATCGCGTCCCTTCAGCGCAATGACATAATCGCCTACATTATCGAGCTCGAGCGTTCCTGCCGTTATTGTCTCACCGTCCAGCGCCGACAACCCTTGGTTGTTCAAGAAGCGCGGCGTGTGGTGCAGCTCCCAAGCAAGCTCGGCCACAGGATCGTCTTCCGGATCTTCAAAGATAACATTATCCGTTCGAATCGACGCTGCTGCATCCGCTTCGTTCCAAATGGCATATTGCGTATCCCATTCCTCCGCATCTTTCAGTGGCTTGGAGCCAATATTCGCGAAGTCCACCAACCCCCGATCCGCGAACATGCCGAAGTAGCCCTCGCTATACTCATTATCCGTTACTTCAAAGTAAGGAACGCCGTCCATATACACCTTGATGGCTTCGCCCTGCATGATGATGCGGAAGCTGTAT
>NZ_JAATHD010000032.1 GCF_011947265.1 Paenibacillus sp. HB172176 | reverse complement strand
CCCGAAGGCATAACTCCGCTCGACTTGCATGTATTAGGCACGCCGCCAGCGTTCGTCCTGAGCCAGGATCAAACTCTCCATAAAGGGAGTTTTCGCACTTGGCAAAGCCAATGCGAAAAGCTCCAAGGTGTTTGACTTGCTCATTTTTTCGCTTTTTCATTATCTCAACGAAGCAAGCTTCGTTCATGTAATGAGGCAGTTTCACTCGTTGTTCAGTTTTCAAAGAACAATCTTTGTTTCTCGCGTTCCGCCAATGTCTCAGCGGCGACAAGAAATAATATATCACAGGGGTGCATTTAATTGCAACCCCTTTTTTTATTTTTTTTCAAATCATCTATTTAACAGTACGGATTCTTATTATCTATAGGATTTGGCATTCAATGCATAACGCGACAGCTCCTTGGGGGAAGCAATGCGAGCATACATGCGGAAGATGATTTTGTAACGTCTGGCTATCGAGGTTTTGATCTCTCCATCCAAGCGGGAATCGCTCAAATCCAAAAGCATTTCATCCAACTCTTTACGCAACACATAATCGAATTCCTTGCATTCCTTATCGTTAAACAATATTCCGAGCATAACTTTAGCGGCCTCCTTTGATATGTCGCGCAAGTGGACCGTCCGGAAAAACAACCAAAAAGAGGACTCCCGGACATTGCCTTATTGTTATGCTCAAATATTGGAAAATTTATTACATACTCGCTAACCAAACTGTGAATGTGCTTTCAATAATCGCAGCGATGAATAATGCGATGATCAACACCACCGCCATCGGAACGAAGCGGATCATCAATCGCTCGATTTCTTTGCCTGTTCCCGCAAGCCTGCTCCGGTGCCATATAACCTGCCCAATCGCACGCAAGATCAATGTTCCGAATTTCATGCCGTATGCGCAAGCTATGACGATTGCCGGAATTTCAATGATGCCATGCGGAAGCAAAGCTTGAAAGATAACGCTGATAATGGACGGAGAATCCGGATCAAGCGCTACGATTTGCAGCAAATAACCGATAACCATGCCGTTAATCAATAGAAAAATCACCGGGATTATGCCAAAAAATACGCCAACATACATCATCAGTATCGCTTTGATTGCGTTATTAAAGAAGATAACGGCAATCATAGTCAAGGTTTTGTTCTGGGATTGATCGATTTGCTCGGCCAATTGCTGCAAGCCGGCCATCTGTCCATTAAGGAAAGCATGGAACGAATCATTCGTCCCCCCGATGACAATTCCCGCCAAAAACATCACGAATGAAAATCCGATATACCCGTTCATTTCCTTAAGATGCTTCCACCACTCATGTAAACGGAACAATCCATCTCCTCCTCGGCATGAAAGTTAAGGGAACTATGAATATCTCGGGTGTACGAGCATAGATTGTACTACTAGTGTGAAAAAGCCAAAGCCTCCAAAGGAGCCGGAGGTTTAGCCAAGAGAGGAGAGCCCTTACTCATGAACATGTTTTATGTATTAAACGGCAGAAAGCTGAAAAGGTACTTCTTCATTGCCATTGCTCTCGTGTTCGCAGTCGGAATTATCTATACCGAACGCGACAATATCACGGTATTCGCACCGCAGCAGCCGGCAGCCATCTACAGCGTGCCAACGGACAAGAAGGTCGTAGCGCTCACCTTCGATATCAGTTGGGGAGACAAACGCGCTGAGCCGATCCTGAATATTTTGAAGGAGAAAAACATCACCCAGGCAACCTTCTTCGTCTCCTCGGTTTGGGGACAATCCCATCCCGATCTCGTCAAAGAAATTCAAGAGGATGGCTTTGAAATCGGAAGCCACGGGCATAAGCATGAAAATTACAGCAAGCTCAGCGACGAGGAAATTCGCAAGCAAATCTCATCCGCTCATACCATCCTGTCCGATATTACGGGCAAACAGCCGAATCTGATTCGACTGCCGAACGGCGATTTCGACAAAAGAGTGCTGCAAATTGCGGAATCCATGAATTATACGGTCATTCAGTGGGATACCGACTCGCTCGATTGGATGAATATCGGCACGGACAAAATCATTGACCGCGTCGTCTCGCGAACGCATCCCGGAGACATTATTCTCCTGCATGCCAGCGATTCCGTCACGCAAACGCATCTGGCCCTCCCTGTCATTATCGATCAGCTTAGAGCCAAGGGCTATGAATTCGTATCGGTATCGCAATTGATCTCCCAGACGGAATCGCAAGGAGAAGCGGTACAGGATAAAAATTCGATGGACGACTCCCAGCTAAGCGCTGCAGAAATGAGCGAGTTCGCAATGGCGCTGGGCGATTAACAATACGCGGTCCCACGCGAGCATCAGAATGACATACTTGCAAACCAGGCATGCTAACTGGCCGATTTCGCAGCGCCGACTGCGGAGTCGGCTTCTGTTTTTTTCAGCAGTCGATGCATCATCATATTTTGGTACGCATTGCACAGGAACAACGGCGTAACCATAAAGATGATCGCGGCAATATTGGTCTCGCCCTGAAGAGCCGGCCATGCCTCGATAAAGGTTACCACGTACATGAGAAATACAGTCGGCACAAACGCGCTCTTGTTGGTCTGCTTCACCTTGTACCAAGCAGCGATAAGCGATGCGGCAATCAAGATGAGCGGCAGCGCCCAGAAGAACCAATTATTCGTGCGATCTTCGTAGAGCACGTAACCTAAGCCGAACACGCAAAAGGCGGTTGTGTAGCCTTGCAAAGCGTTCCATAGGTATTTTTTGCGAAAAACGCTAAGGGCAATGTAATTCAAGGTAAGATAGGCGAAAAAGCCCATTTGGCTGAACGCGCCGATCATGAGTCCCGAAATGGCCATCATCGAAGCGTTGAAGCCTGTCGCTTCCATGCCCATGAACCCAAATTCTTGATCCGACAGCATCATGATGATGCCCGCTATGATACAGCTGATCGCTCCGACAGCCATTGTGCTCCAAAATAAAAAAAACCATTTGCGCAAAGTCACGGTATGCAGCCTCCAAATGTTGATTTGCCTTTATTTTACCACGAACGCAAGAAAAAGCTAATGCCTGGTCATGATAAAACGGTGAACAATGCGCATAATAGTCATGATCAACTCAATCAAATGCAAATTGAATCATCCCTCGGGCAACTGGGTCAGATTAAGGCTTTAACATAGAAGGGAGATGAAAATGATGCGCAAGCGATGGTCTTTATTGTCGACGATTATGTTGACTGTATTCGTATTAAGCGGCTGCGGAGCGGAATCATCGGGAAACAATCAGCAAATGAGCTACAAGGACATGAAATCGATGGTCATCGACATTCTGAAAACCGAGGACGCGCAGAAGGCTTTGCAGGAATCTACCGAACAACTGTCAGGCTATACCGCTCAATCCTCCAAGCTTCTCTCCGTGCAGGATCAGGAGGAGGTCAGGCTTGCGGTCAAGGATGTCATCAGCTCGCCGGATTATGACAAGGTCATCAAAAAGCTGATGACGGACACCCGATTCGCGGGCGAATTCGCCAAGTCGGTCAATGCGCAGAACAAGGAGATTCACAAAGAGTTAATCAAGGATCCTCAATATCAAGCCGAGCTTGTGAAGACGATGCAAAACCCCGAGATGGAGAAAATCATTCTCGAGGTGCTCAAAAGCACGCAATATCGAAAAGAAGTCATGTCCCTGATGCAAGAATCGATGCAAAATCCTTTGTTCCGACTTGAAGTGCTCGATCTGATGAAGGCTGCGGTGAAGGAAGAGCTGCAGACGAAGCCGAACGAGAAGGTGGACAAGCAAGACGGCTCCGACGGCCAAGAAAGCGACAGCGGCGATTCGCAAAGTAAAGATGATCAGAGCATGGAGAGCTAGATGATCGGACTCAAAAAAAGCCCGAGCCCTCGACCGACAGCGCAGCATGAAGCTGCTCTTTGGGCGCAGGACTCGGGCTTTGATTGTTGTCGCAATCCAGCAAGCGGAAGCGAACAATTTCTTCGAGATTTATTTGCCGCAATGGGCAAGAACGCTGTCCGCCAGCTCCAAATACAATCGGCCTGTGTCCGAATCCGCTTTGTAGACGGATGGCGAGAAGTCCGGCTCCGAAACATGATTGTCCGGCGCGCCAAGCGGAATTTGCGCGAGCAGCCCGCAATGCAGCGTCTCCGCCAATCGCGCGCCGCCGCCGCGTCCGAAAACGTATTCCTTCTCCCCCGTCAGCTTCGACTCGAAGAAGGACATATTCTCGACAACGCCGATGATCTCATGCTCGGTCTTAATGGCCATGGCGCCCGCTCTGGCCGCGACAAATGCAGCCGTGGCATGCGGCGTGGTGACGATAATCTCCTTGCTGTGCGGAATAATCTGATGCACGTCGAGTGCCACATCGCCGGTTCCCGGCGGAAGATCCAGCAGCAGATAATCCAAATCGCCCCATTCGATCTCCTCGAAGAAGTTGCGAAGCATCTTGCCGAGCATCGGGCCGCGCCAGACGATCGGGGAGTTGTCCTCGACGAAGAAGCCCATGGAGATCACCTTGACGCCGAATCGTTCAATTGGAATGACACGGTCGTTCACGACCTCCGGGCGCTCCTCGATGCCCATCATATCGGGCACGCTGAAGCCGTAGATGTCCGCGTCGATGATGCCGACGCGCTTGCCCTTGCGGGCCAAGGCGACCGCGAGATTGACGGTCACCGTGGATTTGCCGACGCCGCCCTTGCCGCTGGCGACGGCGATGAATTCGGTCCCGCTGCCCTGCGACAGCAGCGGGCTCGCCAGACCGGCCCCGTGGCCCTTCACGGGGCCGCCGGAGGCGCCGGCAGGCGCCTCCTTCGCCGCTGGCGCTGGCTGCGCGCCGCCCGCGGGGGGCGCTCCCTCGGCGCTCCGAAACCGGCAGTGCACGGTTTCCGCGCCGAGGGGCGCCAGGGCCTCGCGCAGCGAGGCCTCGAGCGCGGGCTGAGCCGCGGCGCTCGCTTCCAGGACCGTCAGGGATACTTGACGGTCCCGCACCATTAGATCGCGGAAGGAGATGCCCTCCGCGGTATATCCTCCAGCCATCAGCGCTTGCTCGATGGCTTCTATTGCAGCTTCACGTGTTAACATTGGTTCTGTCCCACCTTCAAGTAATCGCATTATGCCCTTCATTATACCATAGCCGGGCGCCCGTTTCTTCTTCGCGAGAGGAATGCAGGCAATCCCGATAATCCCAACAAACCGCATCGTTTCGGCACCTGGACCAGCCGGCTTGCTCAACGAACCGCATCATCTCCGCACGGCGAACAAGCTTGAGCCCGCAATGCTGCATGCAGAGATCGCGGCTACTTCCCGTTATGCAGATCAATCTCCTCGAGCGCTCCCCCGCTCAGCTTCTCCCCCGTACTGAACCGAAGAATGCCTTGGTAGATCGAAGCGGCAACCTTCCGCTGATAATCCGCGTCCGAGAGACGCTGCGCTTCCTCCGGATTGGAGAGAAAACCAACCTCGACAAGCGCGGTAGGAACCTCCTCCAGCGCCTTCAGCAAATACACGTTATCCTTGGCCGCGGCAATACGGGTCGTGTTCTCAAGATTACGCCTGATCTCATCCTGAATAAAAGCCGCCAGCAGCTTATTGTCCGGATGATTCGACGGATAATAGAAGGTCTGGGCGCCGGACCATTTCGAAGAAGGAATGCTGTTCATGTGTATGCTGACAAAGGCCGCCGGTTTGCTCTCCTCGATCATCGAAGCCCGCTTAAGCAAATCCTCCGTCTTGCGCTTGCTATAAGCTCTGACATCATCGGAAGCCAGATCATAATCCCCCTCGCGGGTCAAGACGACCACAGCCCCGGCCTGCTGCAAATAATCGCGCAAATATAGCGCAATTGCCAGGTTCAAATCCTTCTCGATCGTGCCCTGCTTGCTCACCGCTCCGCCATCGACGCCTCCATGCCCGGCATCAATCGCAATCGTCTTGCCCGACAACGGTAAAGTCCAGTAAGACCATGTGCTTGCGGCGGGCATGCTGTATCGCAGCATGAAGCCTGTAAGCGCAATGACCAGCAAAGCGACAACGATTCGAATAACGCCTTTATAATTCAACCAAATTACGACATGTCGGCCAATCGGGCGCATCAAAAAAACCACCTCGTTCCCCTATTGAATAAGCTCTACGCTTGTTCAGTATATGGGACGAGATGGTTGTTTATGATCATCGTCTGACCGTTTCAGCTTCAGCGGTTACGAATCATTCGATTCTCGCCGCAGTTAGCCGACCGGCTGCTCCGACATGCCTTCAATCAGAATCTTCGCAACCTCGGGACGCGAGAATTCCGGCGGTGGACAGACCCCGTCGCGCAGCAAAGCGCGAACCTTCGTGCCCGACAACGTCAGATGAGCGCTCTTGTCATGCGGACAAGTCTTCGATGTCGCCATATTGCCGCAGATCGTGCAGAAAAAGCTGTGCTCGAAATAAAGCGGCGTTATGCCGAGATCCTCTGCTGGAATCGATTTTAGCAGCTCCTGCGCTTCGTATGTGCCGTAATAATCGCCTACGCCGGCATGATCGCGGCCCACGATGAAATGAGAACAGCCATAATTTTTGCGCACAAGCGCATGGAAGATCGCCTCGCGAGGTCCCGCGTAACGCATAGCGGCAGGGAACACGCCCAGAAACACGCGATCCGCCGGATAATAATTTTCCAATAGAGCCAGATAACTCTTCATGCGCACATTCGCAGGCACATCATCGGACTTCGTCTCGCCTACAAGCGGATTGAGGAAGAGCGCGTCCACGATCTCCATCGCCGTCTTCTGGATATATTCATGCGCGCGATGTACAGGATTGCGAGTCTGAAAGCCTACAACCGTATTCCAGCCCTTCTGCGCAAAGATTTGACGCGTCTGAGCCGGGTCATAATAGAATTCCTGGAACTTCTCCGGCTGCGGCCGGTTCAGCACCGTAATCTCTCCGCCCACGTAAGTCGAGGAGCGCTCCATCAGCTTCTTAACGCCTGGATGCTCAAGATCATCGGTCTTGAACACATGGAGAGCTTCCGCCTTCTGATCGACGCTGTAGATGCAATCGATCGCAATAATGCCGTAAGTAATACCGTCTTCTCCGATAAGCGCTGCGCGTTCGCCGATATTCAGCGTATTCGCCTTCGCTTCCTCGACGGCCAGCGTCACGGGAATGCTCCAGACAAGTCCATTCGCGAGTCGCATCGTATTGACAACGGAGAGATAGTCCTCTTCATTCAGAAATCCAGTCAGAGGGGAGAATGCCCCGACTCCGATCAAATCCAGATCCGAGATCGCCCAATTATTAATTGTAATTCGGGATAATCCGTTTGCTTCCTTCAGCAGCGTCTCGCGTTCTGCTCCTTCGGCAATTCGGTTGACGAGCGAGCCGCCATGTGGTGCAATTTGTGACATAATCAGTAATAGCCTCCTTGCAAGCTTTGCAGCCTACGTATTATTTATGCAAACCGCATTCCGTCTTCTCTTGTCCCGACCAGCGACCGGCGCGCGGATCTTCGCCCGGCATAACCTTACGCGTGCAATGCTCGCAGCCGATGCTTGGATAATGCTGATCATGCAAAGGATTGTAGATGACATCGTTCTCGCGGATATAGTTCCATACGTCTTCACTCGTCCAGCTTGCGATCGGATTGAATTTCACCAAACCGAATTTCACATCATATTCAATCTTCTTCGCGTTCGCGCGAGTAGGCGCCTGATCGCGTCTGATTCCTGTAATCCAGGCTTCATATTTCGAGAGAATGCTGGTCAGCGGCTTCACCTTGCGGATATCGCAGCATTTGTTCGCATCGGATTTCCATAGCTCATCGCCGAATTGCTCCGCCTGCTCCTCCGGCGTAATCTCCGGCTTCACTTCCACGAATGGAATGCCTTTGTAGCGCTCAGCCATGCGATCTCTTGTTTCATAGGTTTCCTTGAAATGAAAATCAGTGTCCAAATAGAAAATATCAGTAGTCGGGCTAATCTTCTGCAGCATGTCGACAAGTACGACATCCTCTGCGCCGAAGCTGCACGCGAACGTAATATTAGGGAATGTCTCTACAGCGAAACGAATGACGTCCTCTGGCGATGCATCTTCCAGCTCGACGGCTTTCTTCGCGATCAAAGCTTCTTTTTCGAATAAGTTCATGGATTTTTACCTCCGTTTTTAATTCCAAGTAAAGTAGTCTGTTTAATGCATTATACACCTTCTGTGCTTAATGTTCAATGCTTTGTTTAGCTGCTCGCGCCTGCAATAGAACGCTATGTCATTAGCCTATGCACTCCCATGCAAAAATGCCCTTCCCGCTTTGCAGCAGAAAGGGCATTCTGAGTAGAAAATTAACGTTTCGAGAACTGTGGAGCGCGACGTGCCGCTTTAAGACCGTATTTCTTACGTTCTTTCATACGTGGATCGCGAGTCAGGAAGCCTGCGCGTTTCAGCGCTGGGCGAAGCTCAGGATCAACTTTCAGAAGAGCGCGGGAAATACCGTGGCGAATAGCGCCGGCTTGGCCGGACATTCCGCCGCCGTTAGCGATAACAAGAACGTCGTACTTGTTCAATGTTTCTGTTAGATTAAGCGGTTGTTTTACGATCAGCTTCAATGTTTCCAGACCGAAATATTCGTTCAGATCACGCTTGTTAACAATGATTCGTCCTTCACCCGGCACAAGACGTACACGTGCAACAGAGTGTTTACGACGACCGGTTCCATAGTATTGCACTTGAGCCATGAAACTTGTCCTCCTCTTTATTACCCGCGAAGCTCGTAAACTTCAGGGTTTTGTGCTTGATGTGGATGTTCCGCACCTGCGTAGACTTTCAATTTAAGCTTCATTTTGTTGCCGAGACGATTCTTAGGCAGCATGCCGTGAACAGCAAGCTCGATCATGCGTTCAGGCTTCTTGCTTACCATCTCGTGAGCCGGAGTTACTTTCAAACCGCCGGAATACAAGGAATGACGATAGTACATTTTGTTAGCCATCTTGTTGCCTGTCAATACGATTTTCTCAGCATTGATGATGATAACGAAGTCACCAGTATCAATATGAGGCGTAAATTGCGGCTTGTGCTTGCCACGGATCAGGCTAGCTGCTTCGCTCGCCAGACGTCCAAGTGTCTTGCCTTCCGCATCGATGACGAACCATTTACGCTCAACTTCTGTTGGCTTTGCCATATAGGTGGTACGCATGGATGATCCTCCTTAGTTCTCATACATTAATCGTTTATAACAACGTAACGTTGATTTGATTATCGGGTATTCATGTGTTGCTCAGGCGGCCGTTCTTAGTCGGGGCTGTGGGATAGCCACTAAGAAAGCACAAGTTATATAATACTATAATATATAGGCAAACGCAAGTATAAATTCGCTTGCCGCTATGCCATACACACTTTCATTGCAATGCCGCCGCATCCTAGACCTAAGTCTGATGGGCGGCTACATCAGCAGCCTGTTTGCTTCCGATATAATAATTGGTAAGATAACTACATAATCAAGCAAGGGAGCGTTCAACCATGAAACGAAGAATAAAGCTTGGCACTATACTCATCATAATCGGAATGATCGGCATTCTTTATGCCATTGTATCCGGAGGCAAATCGCCGCTCGCCGGACTGTCCTCCTTCTTCATGACAGACGTTAATCAAGAACGGACTATCGATGTCAGTGAGGCAGAGGAACTCGTTATTAACTCCAAGAGCATTAATGTAGAAGTCGTGCAAGGAACGGGCGCGGAAGCGCTTGTTGCCATTAAAGGCAAAGCGAGTAAAAACATTGCCAATCAGCTAAAGATCAATGCCGAGCAATCCGGCAATCAATTGACGATCGATCCGAATCAACCCAAGGGAATCAGCTTTGGCTTCATCGGGAATCAAGTGACAATGACCGTCGCCCTTCCCGAGAAGCAGTGGAAACAAGTGCAACTCGAAATTTCCAGCGGCAATCTCGTCCTGGAGCAATTGTCCTCGGAAGCGATCAGCATCGATGCTGGATCGGGCAATGTGGCAATAGCAGATTCCGAGCTGGATTCTCTCTCGATTGATCAAGGGAGCGGCAATATGAAGCTATCCAATGTTCGTGCGAATACGATGGATCTGGATAATAGCAGCGGCAATACGAAGCTGGAAGACTACTATGCCGAGCATATCAAATTTCATTCTGGCAGCGGCAACGTCGCAATCTCGAATGGGGAAGGCGGCATAAGCGGCAACGCCGGCTCCGGCAACATCGTCGTTACGACGGATGATATCACGCAAGATACCGATTTGAAAGCAGGAAGCGGCAATATCACGATAAAGCTGAACCATGCGCCTGAGTCGCTCGCCGTCTCTTATGATGGCGGATCGGGAGACGGGGATATCTTGCTCGACGGGTTCTCCTACCATGGCGAGCATCATCACGATTCCTTTGAGGGCGTTTTCGGAAGCGGCGAGACAACATTAAAGGTCCGCACAGGCTCTGGAAATTTCACCTTGAAATAAATAGAACTGCATCTTACGCGATTACGAATCAAACAAAGCCGGCGCATGCCTCGCAGCGCTGGCTTTGTTATTCTTCGACCTCGGTCTCGGGTTCATCCTTAACTTGATCATAAGGATGGGGGAACTGGTTGTCATTCGTGCGAGCATACTCCACATCCATCAACGTCAATCCATGCGCCATCGCCGTAGGACCCGCAAGCGCGCGTGACTTGCCATCCAGTATCCGCAGCATATCGTCTGCCAGCAGCTTTCCTTCGCCAACCCATAGCAGCGTTCCCATAATAACCCGCACCATGTTGTAGAGAAATCCATTGCCGGTCACGACCAGATGGAGGAATGGCCCCTCCTCTTCCAGTCGAGCTTCATAGATCGTTCGTATATGAGAGGCCTTCGTCGAATGAATGGAGGTATAGGAGGTGAAGTCATGCTCTCCGACCAGATGCTTCAGTCCTTCGCGCATTTCCTCCACGCGAAGCGGCGTGGGATGATGGAAGCGATATTGTCTGCCGAATACATCGGGAAACTTTCCGCGATCGATGGTATAACAATATGTCTTTCGCTTCGCGGACTTCCTTGAATGGAAAGCCTCCGGTACATCCCAGGCATCCAGAATAACGATATCCTTCGGCAGCCTTGTGTTCAGCGCGATCGCCCAGCGTTCCGTCGGTATTGTGGATTCCGTGTGGAAGTTGAATACCTGTCCCCGTGCATGCACGCCGGCATCTGTCCTGCCCGAACCGAGTATAATAATGCTCTCATTCGTCAAATGCTCTAAAGCCTTTTCGATCTCGCCTTGCACCGTTCTGCCGTACGGCTGAGATTGAAAGCCGTTAAACTCGCTTCCGTCGTAACTGACCTTGCATCCAATATTGCGCATGTTTTCACCTGCAATTTCTTTGTATAACTCATCTGGAATTCCCGGCTGGCATCCTCTACGCAAATCTGCGCCAAAACAAAAAAAAGGTGGCCTCGAGGGTCCACCCTTTCTTCTCTTATGCGCGATCTACAAGCTCCAGGTAAACCATTGGAGCCGAATCACCGCGACGAGGTCCCAGCTTCAGGATACGCGTGTATCCGCCGGCACGCTCCGAATAACGGGATGCGATCTCAGAGAACAGCTTTTGGATAGCGTCCTGTCCGCCGTCGATGGATTCGCGGCGAACGTATGCTGCTACTTGACGACGAGCGTGAAGATCGCCCTTCTTCGCTTTCGTAATCAGCTTCTCAGCGATCGAACGAACTTCCTTCGCTTTCGCTTCCGTTGTTTGGATGCGCTCATATAGGAACAGATCTGTAACGAGATCGCGGAACAATGCTTTCCGCGCGCTGGCGTCACGTCCTAGTTTTTGATATGCCATTTCGTTTTTCCCTCCCTTGCTCTTTTGTTGGTTCTCGGTGCTACTCTTCCATGCGCAGGCCAAGACCCAGCTCTTCAAGCTTCTCTTGAACCTCTTCGAGGGATTTGCGGCCCAGATTGCGGACCTTCATCATATCCTCTTCCGATTTCGTGATCAGCTCTTGAACCGTGTTAATGCCTGCACGCTTCAAGCAGTTATATGAACGTACGGAAAGATCCAGCTCTTCGATCGTCATCTCGAGAACCTTCTCTTTCTTGTCCTCTTCCTTCTCAACCATGATTTCCGCATCTTTGGCTTCGTCGGTCAGTCCGACGAACAAGTCCAGATGCTCGGTCAGAATCTTAGCGCCAAGGCTTACCGCCTCTTCAGGGCGAATGCTGCCATCCGTCCATACTTCAAGCGTCAGCTTGTCATAGTTGGTAACCTGACCGACACGTGTATTCTCGACGCTATAATTGACACGAGTAATTGGCGTATAGATGGAGTCAACAGGGATGACGCCGATTGGCTGATCATCGCTCTTGTTCCGGTCCGCTTGCACGTAGCCGCGTCCTCGATTAGCAAATATACGCATATGGAGACGCGCTCCGGAAGCCAAGGTTGCAATGTGAAGATCAGGGCTCAATATTTCGACATCGCTATCAGCACGAATATCTCCTGCTGTAATATCCCCTTCGCCTTCCGCGTCAATTTCCAATACCTTCTCCTCGTCGGAATGGATTTTGAGCGATAGGCCTTTCAGGTTTAGAATGATCTCCGTAACGTCTTCAATCACTCCTGGAACCGTAGAAAACTCATGCAGTACGCCATCGATTTGAACCGATGTTACGGCCGCGCCAGGCAATGACGACAGTAAAATCCGACGAAGCGAATTTCCCAGCGTAGTCCCGTAACCGCGCTCCAGCGGCTCGACAACGAAACGTCCGTAGTTTCCTTCATCGTTCAGTTCTACGGTTTCGATTTTCGGCTTTTCGATCTCAATCACTAATAGTACCCTCCTTCAAACATCGCTCCGTTAACTAGTCGACTATTATGTCAAACCTCGTAGTATGTCAAACCTTCACAACCATTATTCACAAGTTGCAGATATTTGATACCATCGTTGACTTAACTATACGCGACGACGTTTCGGCGGACGGCATCCATTATGCGGTACTGGCGTAACATCCTTAATGAGGTTAACTTCCAATCCGGCTGCTTGCAGCGAACGAATCGCGGCTTCACGGCCTGCGCCTGGTCCTTTAACCATGACTTCTACAACGCGCATGCCATGCTCCATCGCAGCTTTCGCAGCGGATTCGGCAGCCATTTGCGCAGCGTAAGGCGTGCTCTTGCGGGAGCCCTTGAAGCCAAGGTTGCCCGAGCTTGCCCATGAAATCGCATTGCCGTGCGGATCTGTGATCGTAACGATTGTATTGTTGAACGTCGAGCGAATATGCGCAACGCCAGAGTCAATATTTTTCCGGTCGCGACGTTTTGTGCGTACGACTTTTTTAGGTTTAGCCATTGTCCATTATCCTCCCTTCTTATTTCTTCTTGTTTGCTACAGTCCGACGCGGACCTTTGCGAGTACGCGCGTTTGTTTTCGTACGTTGACCGCGAACAGGAAGTCCGCGACGGTGACGAAGACCACGGTAGCAGCCGATCTCAGTGAGACGCTTGATGTTAAGTGAAATTTCACGACGAAGGTCGCCTTCCACTTTCGTTGTTTTGTCAATGGCATCACGCAAACGAGCAAGCTCGTCTTCCGTCAGATCGCGAACGCGAGTGTCCGGATTAACTTCAGCAGCTGCGATCAGCTTTTGCGATGTTGTTTTGCCAATACCGAAAATATACGTCAGGGCGATTTCAACGCGCTTGTCGCGCGGAATATCTACACCAGCTATACGTGCCATGGGCTATTGTCCCTCCTTTATCCTTGTTTTTGTTTGTGTTTCGGATTTTCACAAATAACCATTACATTGCCTTTGCGGCGAATGACTTTGCATTTCTCGCAAATCGGCTTAACCGAAGGTCTAACCTTCATTGTGATTACCTCCCGATCTTGTCGCAAGCAGCCTCTTGCAAGGCCTACTTCCGATAGGTGATGCGCCCTCTTGATAAATCATAAGGCGATAACTGAATAACCACTTTGTCTCCTGTCAGAATACGAATGAAATGCATTCTGAGCTTGCCGGAGACATGGGCGAGAATTTGATGTCCGTTCTCCAGCTCCACCTTGAACATGGCATTCGGCAACGGTTCGATTACCGTGCCTTCGACCTCAATGACGTCTTCCTTAGCCACCGTCATTCTCCTTTCGCATGTGCATACTTCTGAATCACATAACGCAACTTGGCATTGGTCACCCTGCTTGTTTCTTGCAAGCTGTTTGTTACTTCTTGACTAATGGCGGACTGCAACTCCAGATGCAGGACGTTCTTCTTCTTCGGAGAGTCGAAGCGCCGCTTGTCTCCATCGGCAATCCAGACGAATTTCTCGTCAATGATACCGATGATTATAGCATAGCTTTCCTCTTCCTTGCCGCGAAGCACCTTGACGATCTGACCAATCTGCGGACGAGCATCCATCATCAAACCCCGGATGGCTTCGGCAGCATGGTCAAGATTTCAAAGCCGTCCTCCGTTACAGCAACGGTATGCTCGAAATGAGCGCACCAGCTGCCGTCCTGCGTTACGACCGTCCAATTATCCTCAAGCGTCCGGACATATCGTTCACCGATATTGACCATCGGCTCAATGGCAAGCACCACACCCGGCTTCAGCCGCGGTCCGCGATCGGGTATGCCGTAGTTCGGTATTTGCGGCTCTTCATGCAGATCCGCGCCGATTCCGTGCCCTACGTATTCCCGTACAACGGAGAAGCCCGCTGCTTCAATCACCTTCTGGATGGCGTGTGAAATTGTAAACAATCGAACATCGGGTCCGACGAGCGCGAGACCCGCATACAGCGATTCCTCCGTAACATGAAGCAATCGCTGCGCTTCCTCAGAGATTTTGCCCACACCGTAGGTCCAGGCCGAATCTCCGTGATAGCCTTCATACTCCGCGCCGATGTCTATGCTTATAATGTCACCTTCGTTCAACTTGCGAGAACCAGGGAATCCATGCACCAGTTCGTCGTTCACAGAAGCGCAGATGCTGGAAGGAAATCCATTGTAACCTTTAAAGGATGGCACAGCCCCTTGGCTTCTGATGAACTTGTCGGCAATGTCGTCAAGCTCGCCAGTTGTAACGCCCGGTTTGACTGCAGCTGCCATCAAACGATGCGTCTCCGCAACGATGCGACCAGCTTCCCTCATTAAACGCAGTTCCGATTCGGATTTGCATATAATCATTACAATGTACCTTTCAGGCAGGAAACAATATCCGCTGTTACGATATTAATATCCTTCTCGCCATCGACCTCACGCAGGAGACCTTTACCGTTGTAGTAGTTGAGAAGCGGTTCGGTCTTGGACGTGTATTCATCCAACCGAGTACCGACCTTCTCTTCCGTATCATCGGAACGCTGATACAGCTCTCCGCCGTCCTTGTCGCAGATGCCTTCGACCTTCGGAGGATTGAACAGGACGTGGTAGGTCGTACCGCATGACTTGCATATGCGTCTGCCTGTCAAACGGGCAAGCAGCAATCCGCGATCTACCTTCAAGTTCACGACATGGTCAATGCTTCGGCCAAGCTCGCTCAGCATCGCATCAAGCGCTTCGGCTTGCTGCAGCGTGCGCGGAAAGCCGTCCAGCAGGAACCCTTTCTTGCAATCGTCTTGCGCCAGGCGTTCCTTAACGATGCCGTTTGTAATCTCGTCTGGAACGAGCAAGCCTTGATCGATATATTCTTTGGCCTTCAAGCCTACCGGCGTGCCTTGCTTCATCGCAAGTCTGAATGCATCGCCCGTAGAAATATGCGGTATGCCGAAGTTCTCTACAATCCGCTCAGCCTGTGTGCCTTTGCCAGCTCCCGGAGGACCCATGAATAGAATGTTCATTACTGTGTTCCTCGCTTTAAACACAATAGGCTCGTTCGGGCACCGCTTCCTCTGCTAACGATAAGAACGGCAGCCCGCATTCGAACCTAATGTTATTTATTGATAAACCCTTTGTAATGGCGTTTGATCAACTGGCTTTCAATCTGCTTCATTGTATCAAGCGCTACGCCGACAACAATGAGAAGCGATGTTCCGCCAAGCTGAACCGAACGCGGCAATCCTGCCAAAGATCCGAAGAATACCGGGAGCACTGAAATCGCAGCCAAGAAGATCGCGCCCGTAAGCGTGATACGCGACATGACGCGAGTCAGATACGCGGAAGTCGGCTTCCCTGGGCGAATGCCCGGAATGTAGCCGCCATTCTTCTTCATTTGATCTGCCATTTGCACAGGATTGATCTGCACGAATGTGTAGAAGAACGTAAAGCCGATGATCAGAAGCACATACAGCACCATGCCAAGCGGCTTGTCATAGCTCATATTGTTTCTGATCCAGTCTGCCCAATCATGGCCAGCCCAGAAGCTCGCAATCGTAATCGGGAACATGATGAGCGATACCGCGAAGATTACCGGAATAACGCCGGCTCCGTTCACCTTCATCGGGATATGCGTCGATTGTCCGCCGTACATCTTGCGGCCTACTACTCGCTTAGCATATTGAACAGGAATCTTGCGTATGCCTTGCTGGATGAAGATAACGCCGACGATAATCGCGACAATCGCGATTAGAATCAGGACAACCTTCACGATGTTCAGGAACAGCTGATCTTGAGCGCCTTCGAATTCAGTCGAATAGATCGTACGAACATGACCTGGAATTGCGGCTACGATCGCCGAGAAAATCAGAATGGAGATACCGTTGCCTATGCCTCGCTCCGTAATTTGCTCGCCCAGCCACATCAGGAAAGCCGTACCCGCCGTCAATATAATCGCAATGACCAGGTAATCCGTGAAGGATGCGCCCGGAATCATTTGCTGGCTGTATTGACGGTTGAAGCCGATCGCTGTTGCAAAGCCTTGAACAAGACCCAGAATAACCGTGCCGTAACGCGTAATTTGCGCGAGCTTCTTCTTGCCGTTCTCGCCTTCCTTCGCCCATTCGGCGAACTTCGGAATAACGTCCATAGACAACAGCTGCACGATAATGGAAGCTGTAATGTATGGCGTAATTCCGATTGCGAAGATAGAGAAGTGATACAACGCGCCGCCGGAGAAGGTATTCAGCAAGCCGAACAAATCCGCTCCAGCCGAATCGTTATTCTTGAATACATCAGTATCAACGCCAGGTACCGGAATGAACGCTCCGATACGATAAATGAATAAGATGAAAAGTGTGAACAGGATCCTCATACGCAAATCCGTTACTTTCCATATGTTGGACACGGTTGTGAACAATTAGATCACCTCGGTTTTACCGCCGGCAGCCTGGATCTTCTCCACCGCAGATTGAGAGAACTTACTTGCTTTTACAGTTAAACTTACTTTCAATTCACCATTACCCAGGATCTTAATGCCAGCTAAAGGGTTTTTCACAATACCCTGCTCGGAAAGAACTTCTGGTGTGACTTCAGTACCCGCTGCAAAGCTGTTAAGATCTTCAATATTGACAATCGCATATTCCTTGCGGAACGGATTGTTGAAACCGCGTTTCGGAACACGGCGGTACAATGGGTTCTGTCCGCCCTCGAATCCTGGACGAACGCCGCCGCCGGAACGAGCGTTTTGACCTTTGTGGCCCTTACCTGACGTCTTGCCATTGCCTGATCCGATACCGCGGCCTTTGCGCTTGGGAGCGCTAGTCGAACCCGCTGCCGGAGCTAAATCATGCAATTTCATCGTTCGTGCACCTCCTTATAGATTTCGTGAAAAACAAGGCCGTTCTAAACCTCTTGCACTTGCACCAAGTGGCTGACATGGTTAACCATGCCGCGAATAGCCGGGCTGTCGTTTAGAACGACCGATTGACGAATTTTGCGAAGGCCGAGCGATTCAACCGTTGCACGCTGTTTCTCGTTGCGGCCAATCAAACTGCGAACGAGGGTAATTTGCAATTTTGCCATTCTTTTCCCCTCCTTAACCTAACAGCTCTTCGACTGTTTTGCCGCGAAGCTTTGCAACGTCTTCCGCGCGTTTCAAACGGGAAAGACCTTCAAGCGTAGCGTTCACCATGTTCAGTGAGTTCGAAGAACCAAGGGATTTCGTTAAAATATCGCCGACGCCGGCAAGCTCAAGAACAGCACGAACCGGTCCGCCCGCGATAACTCCAGTACCTTCGGAAGCCGGCTTCAGAAGAACTTCACCCGCGCCGAAATGTCCAAGTACAAGATGCGGAATCGTTGTTCCCACGAGAGGAACTTGGATCAGGTTTTTCTTGGCATCTTCAATACCTTTGCGAATTGCTTCAGGTACTTCGCCAGCTTTACCGATCCCCGCGCCGACGTAGCCTTTACCGTCGCCAACTACTACAAGTGCGCTGAAGCTGAAACGGCGTCCGCCTTTTACAACCTTCGCTACACGATTGATATGAACAACTTTTTCAGTCAGTTCTAACGTATTAGGATCTACACGCAAGTCGATTTACCTCCTTATTCGATAGTTTAGAATTCCAAGCCTGCTTCGCGTGCTGCGGTTGCCAGCGCTTGAATTCTGCCGTGATACAAGTAACCGCCGCGGTCGAATACGACCTCAGTTACGCCTTTTGCTTTGGCACGCTCTGCAATTAATGCGCCAACCTTAGCAGCAGCTTCGACGTTCCCGCCGTTGCCAATTGAGGCAGCCAGATCTTTATCCTGCGTGGATGCGGAAGCCAGCGTTACTCCTGCTACATCATCGATCAATTGAGCGTACATATGCTTGGAGGAACGGAATACAGCTAGACGCGGGCGTGCTGCTGTGCCGTTAATTTTTTTACGAACACGAAGGTGTCTTTTCAGACGAGCCTTGTTTTTGTCGCCTTTTGTAATCATACAAGGGTTCACTCCTTTCCTAATGCCTTATGAAGCTATCCTCAAGATGCGTAGCAGCATCTTATTTCTTCTTGCCGGCTTTACCTTCTTTGCGGATGATGCGCTCGCCTTCATACTTGATGCCTTTGCCTTTATACGGCTCTGGCTCACGTACGGAACGGATTTGAGCGGCAACAGCGCCTACGCGCTCTTTGTCGATACCGCGAACGGTAATCTTCGTGTTGGCTGGAACATCAAATTCGATGTTCGACTCGGGCGTAATCTCAACCGGGTGAGAGTAACCAACGTTCAGAACGATCTTTTCTCCGGATTTGCTTGCACGATAACCAACGCCAACGAGCTCCAAGTTTCTTGTGAAGCCGTCAGTAACGCCTGTCACCATGTTCGCAATCAGGCTGCGAGTCGTTCCATGCAGGGAACGATGCGTTTTATTGTCGGAAGGACGTTCCACGACGATTTCATTCTCGGATACATTCACAATCATATCCTTGTGAATTTGGCGGGAAAGCGTGCCTTTCGGTCCTTTTACAGTAATGACTGCGTTGTCCAGGTTAATCGATACTCCACCTGGAACCGCAATTGCTTTGCGACCAATACGGGACATTGTTACACCTCCTGTCTCTCTGACTTAATTGTTACCAAACGTAGCAGACAACCTCGCCGCCGGATTTAACCTGACGCGCTTCCTTGTCTGTCATAATGCCTTTGGATGTGGAAATAATCGCGATTCCAAGTCCGCCAAGCACGCGCGGCACCTCTGTGGATTGTGTGTACACACGAAGTCCAGGTTTGGAAATACGCTTCAGACCAGTAATAACGCGCTCTTGGTTAGGGCCGTATTTCAAGAAGATACGGATGATCCCTTGTTTGTTGTCCTCGATATATTCAGCATCGCGGATAAAACCCTCGCGCTTCAAAATTTCAGCGATTTGCTTTTTCATTTTCGATGCAGGCATTTCTACCGTTTCATGACGTACGACATTCGCGTTGCGAATACGCGTCAGCATATCTGCAATCGGATCTGACATAACCATTTATGTGAACCTCCTTCCCGAACTAGGCTGATTACCAGCTTGCTTTTTTAACGCCAGGAATCTGGCCCTTGTATGCTAACTCGCGGAAACAAATCCGACAAATTTTAAACTTTTGCAAAACTGAATGCGGACGGCCGCAACGCTCACAGCGCGTATACGCGCGCACTTTGAATTTCGGTGTGCGTTGTTGCTTCACTTTCATCGAAGTTTTTGCCACTTTGGTATTACACCTCCTGTAGTGGATTACTTCGCAAACGGCATGCCCATTTGGGTAAGCAATTCACGAGATTCTTCGTCCGTTTTTGCCGTCGTGACGATGACGATATCCATACCGCGCACTTTATCAACTTTATCGTATTCGATCTCAGGGAAGATCAATTGCTCTTTGAGGCCCAGCGTGTAGTTGCCGCGACCGTCGAACGCTTTGGTCGATACGCCGCGGAAGTCGCGAACGCGCGGAAGCGAGATGTTGAACAATTTGTCCAGGAAGTGATACATACGCTCGCCGCGCAGCGTCACTTTAACCCCGATCGGCATGTTCTCACGAAGCTTGAAGCCTGCGATGGACTTCTTCGCGCGTGTAACGACCGGCTTTTGTCCGGAGATGGTTTGCAGCTCTTCAACCGCAACATCCAGCACTTTGGAGTTGGAAACCGCTTCGCCAACACCCATGTTAATAACGACTTTCTCAATTTTCGGCACTTGCATAACCGAACTATAGTTGAACTTCTGCATCAATGCAGGAGTAATTTCATTAAGAAAGCGACCTTTCAATCTTGCTGTCATTGATCATAGACCTCCTTTCCTACCCTAACGATTAGTCAATCACTTCTCCGGAACGTTTTGCGAACCGTACTTTCTTGCCGTTATTCAGCACTTTGTATCCGATTCGAGTTACTTTTCCGCTCTTCGGATCAATATGCATAACGTTCGATACATGGATCGGCGCTTCCTGCTCGATGATTCCGCCTTGCGGGTTCACTTGGGAAGGACGCGTGTGCTTCTTCACCATGTTGACTCCCTCAATCAGAACGCGATTCTCACGCGGATACGCTGCGATAACACGGCCCTTCTTACCTTTGTCTTTGCCGGTAATGACGATAACCGTATCATCCTTCTTCACATGCAGCTTATTGTTATGGGATTCCAATACTTTTTTCAGCCTTGGCATTTATTACACCTCCTGCTCGCTTAAGCTATCAGGCTTATATCTGAATGGTTACTTAGATTACTTCCGGTGCAAGCGATACGATTTTCATGAAATCTTTGTCGCGAAGCTCACGAGCCACTGGTCCGAAGATACGCGTGCCGCGAGGGCTTCTATCTTCCTTGACCACAACCGCTGCATTCTCGTCAAATGCGATGTAGGATCCGTCTTTACGGCGAACCGAGCGTTTCGTACGTACGATAACGCATTTCACAACATCACCTTTTTTGACAACGCCGCCTGGTGTTGCTTGTTTAACGGAACATACGATCAGATCACCAATGTGACCTACGCGACGTCCGGTACCGCCAAGCACGCGGATGCACATCAATTCCTTGGCGCCAGAGTTGTCAGCAACTTTCAAACGCGAAAATGGTTGAATCATTTAAACGTCCTCCTTTCAGCAAAAAAATGCTTGGGCCTTACAAACGCTACTTAGAGAACAATAGCAACTTCAACGACTTCAACCAATCTGAAGCGCTTGTCTTTCGATAACGGACGTGTTTCCATGATTTTAACCGTATCGCCGATTTTCGCTTGATTGTTCTCGTCATGCGCTTTGTACTTCTTCGTGTATTTGATGCGTTTATGGTACAAATCATGTTTTTTGTAAGTTTCTACAGCCACCACGATTGTTTTGTCCATTTTGTCGCTTACGACTTTGCCGACTTGAACTTTACGGGCATTGCGTTCGCTCATGTTTTTCCTCCTTCCTTCAGCCGTGATCGTACTTTATCCACAAGGTTTGCTTTAGCTGCTGATACCGAGTTCTCTTTCACGCAAAACGGTTTTGGCGCGAGCTATCTCCTTACGCACGTCACGAATCCGAGTCGGGTTGTCCAGTTGACCTGTAGCCAATTGGAAGCGAAGGTTGAACAGCTCTTCTTTAAAACCAGCAACCTGCTGCTCGATTTCTGCAGAGGTCAGGTTACGAAATTCACTAGCCTTCATTTGCTTCACCACCCACTTCTTCGCGTTTCACGAATTTCGTCTTAACAGGCAGTTTGTGAGCCGCGAGGCGCATAGCTTCACGAGCTACTTCTTCGGATACGCCAGCCAGCTCGAACATGATTTTGCCCGGCTTAACAACGGCTACCCATTTCTCGACATTACCTTTACCGCTACCCATACGAACCTCAAGAGGCTTCTGAGTGATAGGCTTATCCGGGAAAATCTTGATCCATACTTTACCGCCACGCTTGATGTAACGAGTCATCGCGATACGAGCCGCTTCGATCTGACGGTTCGTAATCCATGATGGCTCAAGCGCCTGCAGGCCGTATTCGCCGAAAGCGACTGTCGTGCCGCCTTTTGCGCGACCTTTCATACTACCGCGTTGCTGCTTGCGGTGTTTCACACGTTTTGGCACCAACATGATTAGTTGCCTCCTTCCACTGGAGCTGCTTTCTTCTTGGTCGGAAGAACTTCACCGCGATAGATCCATACTTTAACGCCGATAAGGCCGTATGTTGTCGATGCTTCTGCTGTGCCGTAGTCAATGTCCGCGCGCAGCGTATGAAGCGGAACTGTTCCTTCGCTGTAGCCTTCCGAACGTGCGATTTCCGCTCCGCCGAGACGTCCGCTGACAGCGGTTTTGATCCCTTTGGCACCAGCGCGCATCGAGCGTTGAATCGCTTGTTTCAGTGCGCGGCGGAAAGATACACGACGTTCTAATTGTTGAGCGATGCTTTCCGCTACAAGAATAGCGTCAAGATCGGCTTGCTTGATTTCAGAGATATTGATGTGAACCTTTTTGCCGTTCGTAATTTTACCCAGCTCGTTGCGCAGGTTCTCAACCTCGGAACCGCCTTTGCCGATAACCATACCCGGCTTAGCCGTTTGAATCGTTACGTTAACGCGGTTAGCCGCACGCTCGATCTCGATATGCGATACAGCTGCGTCTTTCAGCTTCGTTTTCAGATATTCACGAATTTTAACGTCTTCCAGAAGAAGATCACCAAAGTCTTTGCCTGCGTACCATTTGGATTCCCAATCACGGATAATCCCGACACGAAGGCCGACCGGATTTACCTTTTGACCCACACGTTATCCCTCCTTATTTTTCAGATACCACCAAAGTAATGTGGCTGGTTCTTTTATTGATACGGCTTGCGCGACCCATTGCACGCGGGCGGAAACGTTTCATTGTTGGACCCTGGTTTGCAAATACTTGAGATACAACCAGCTTGTTAACGTCCAGCTGATAGTTATGCTCGGCATTAGCAATCGCAGAGTTCAGCAGCTTCTCCAGAATCGGGGAAACAGATTTCGGTGTGTGGCGCAAAATAGCGATTGCTTCACCAACTTGTTTGCCGCGAATCAGATCCGCTACCAGCTGTGCTTTGCGAGGAGCAATACGTACGAATTTGACGTGCGCCTTAGCTTCTGGCATGTGAGAACCTCCTCTCGTTCTTTAGGTAATGATAAAGGGCGGATTAACGTCTGCCCGTTTTCTTGTCATCGCTGGCATGGCCTTTGTACGTACGAGTTGGCGCGAATTCGCCAAGCTTGTGTCCTACCATGTCCTCTGTTACATAAACCGGCACGTGCTTGCGACCATCATACACAGCGAATGTGTGACCGATGAATTGCGGGAAAATAGTCGAGCGGCGGGACCAGGTTTTGATTACTACCTTCTTATTGCCTTCGTTCAGATCCTCTACCTTCTTAAGCAAGTAGCCGTCGATAAAAGGACCTTTCTTCAAACTGCGACCCATGTGTGTTCCTCCCTTCACGTAAGCGCTGAAGCGATGTGTATGCCACACCGCATGTGATATTAAGCAACGATATTACTTCGTGCGGCGACGAATAATGTATTGGCTCGATGCTTTCTTCTTCTTGCGTGTCTTGTATCCGAGAGTCGGTTTTCCCCAAGGAGAAAGCGGCGACTTGCGTCCGATTGGAGCGCGGCCTTCACCACCACCGTGCGGGTGATCGTTCGGGTTCATAACAACGCCGCGAACTTCAGGACGTTTGCCCAGCCAACGCGAACGGCCGGCTTTACCGATTTTCACAAGCTCGTGATCCTCGTTGCCTACCGAACCGATTGTAGCGCGGCAAGTGTTCAGAATGCGACGAACTTCGCCGGAGCTCAGACGGATCGAAACATAAGCTTCTTCTTTACCCAGCAATTGGGCTTCTGTTCCGGCTGCGCGCACCAATTGGCCGCCTTTGCCCGGTTTCAGCTCAATGTTGTGGATAATCGTACCTACCGGAATGTTCGCAAGCGGCAAAGCGTTGCCGATTTTGATATCCGATCCAGGACCCGATACGACTTGATCGCCTACTTTAAGTCCTTTCGGAGCAATAATGTAAGCTTTCGCGCCGTCAACGTAGTGAATGAGCGCGATGTTGGATGTACGGTTCGGATCGTATTCGATCGTAGCGACATTGCCGACAACGCCGTCCTTCGTACGCTTGAAGTCGATGATACGATATTTGCGTTTGTGTCCTCCGCCATGATGGCGAACGGTGATTTTACCTTGATTGTTGCGGCCTGCTTTTTTGAAAAGCGGAGCGAGCAACGATTTCTCCGGTGTGCTTGTCGTAATCTCTTCGAAAGTGGAAACGGACATGTTACGACGAGCAGGAGAGGTCGGTTTGTACTTTTTGATTGGCACTTGTATTCCCTCCTTTTCTAAACAGACGTTTCAAAGAACTCAAGCTCTTTGCTGTCATCGCTCAATTGAACGATTGCTTTCTTCCAATCTGGTCTGTATCCGCTATGTTTACCATAACGCTTTGGCTTACCCGCTACACGCATTGTGTTAACGCCGGTTACTTTAACATTGAAAATTTGTTCAACAGCTTGTTTGATTTCGGTTTTGTTCGAACGGATGTCAACTTCGAAGACATAACGCTTCGCAGCCATGTAATCGCTCGTACGTTCCGTAATAACCGGGCGCTTGATAATATCGCGAGGATTTTTCATTACGCAAGCACCTCCTGTACTTTCTCTACCGCTTCTTTTGTAATAATGAGCTTGTCATGCAGAAGCACGTCGCGAACATTGATGCCGTCAGCTGCGACAAACTTCACACCAGGAATGTTGCGAGCAGACAATGCAACATTATCCTCATAATTAGCCGTTACAATCAAAGCTTTGCGATCAGCTTTCAGATTGTTCAGGATGCCTGCGAATTCCTTCGTCTTCGGAGCTGCGAAAGTCAATTGATCCAGAACGATGATGTTCTCGGCGATCACTTTGGAAGACAGCGCAGATCTGATGGCAAGACGACGAACTTTCTTAGGCAATTTGAAGCCGTATGAACGAGGTGTAGGACCAAAAACAGTTCCGCCGCCAACCCATTGCGGGGAGCGAATGCTGCCTTGACGAGCACGGCCGGTTCCTTTTTGCTTCCAAGGCTTGCGACCACCGCCGCGCACTTCGGAGCGTCCTTTCGTTTTGTGCGTTCCCTGACGCTCTGCAGCTTGCTGCAGAACAACAGCGCTGTGCATAACATGTGTATTTGGTTCGATACCGAATACATTATCCGAGAGCTCAAGCTCGCCTACTTGCGAACCGCTCACGTTGAATACTGTTACTTTAGGCATTTCGTGTTCCTCCTTTCTATAAGCGTTTATTTCTTAACGGTTTGTTTTACTTTCACGAATCCGTTTTTAGGTCCAGGGATGGAGCCTTTAACGAGGATAACGTTGCGTTCCGCGTCTACGCGAATCACTTCAAGCTTCTGAATCGTAATTGTCTCATGACCCATGTGGCCTGGAAGGCGTTTGCCCTTCGGCACGCGGTTCGCTTGAATCGAACCCATGGAACCAGGACCGCGGTGATAGCGGGAACCGTGAGACATAGGTCCAGTGCTTTGTCCCCAACGCTTGATAACGCCGGCAAAGCCTTTGCCCTTCGAAATACCCGTTACGTCAACAAATTCGCCTTGCTCGAACAGATCAGCTTTAACCTGTTGGCCAACCTCATAATCTCCCAGGTTGATGCCGCGAATTTCACGAACGTAGCGCTTAGGAGTCGTTCCAGCTTTCTTCGCATGGCCCTTCTCCGGCTGGTTCGATCTCGATTCCTTCTTGTCGGCGAAACCGAATTGAACGGCTTCATATCCGTCGTTCTCCACTTCCTTCTTCTGAAGAACGACACATGGACCAGCTTCGATAACCGTTACCGGAACCACGTTGCCTTCTGGTGTGAAGACTTGAGTCATACCTAACTTTTTCCCTAAGATACCTTTCATGTTGACACCTCATTTCCTCTCTATGATCGCATTTAATTATCTACAGTTTGATTTCGATATCTACACCGGATGGCAGATCCAGGCGCATCAACGCATCAACCGTTTGCGGCGTCGGGTTCACAATATCAATCAAGCGCTTATGCGTGCGCATTTCGAATTGCTCCCTTGAATCCTTGTACTTGTGCACCGCACGGAGAATGGTGATGATTTGCTTTTCCGTTGGCAACGGAATCGGCCCGGACACTCCTGCACCGGAACGTTTTGCAGTTTCCACGATTTTCTCTGCGGATTGATCAAGAATTCTGTGATCGTATGCTTTCAAGCGGATACGAATCTTTTGCTTTGCCATATAAGTCCCTCCTTCTATCGCCCAATTTTTTAATCGGACATACTCCGTGAGAATAACCCTTCACAAGCTCCATGGCAAAGGAGCCGGGTGTGTCGGCAACCTCTCACATCAACGCAACGTCAGACCAACAGTCAATATTATATCGGATCGAGTAGGCGAATGCAACTAAAACTTGATGCAATGATGAATATTTTTTCGATTTTCAAAAAAGGTCATATATAATGAAGAAAACCTCCACTAAAGTGGAGGTTTTCCTATGCTTGAGCGATCAGAGATCGCGCTGCATTACTTGATGATTGTTGCTACTGCGCCAGCGCCAACTGTACGTCCGCCTTCACGAATGGAGAAGCGAGTTCCTTCTTCAACCGCGATTGGAGCGATCAGTTCAACGGTAACAGTAATGTTATCGCCAGGCATAACCATTTCAGTACCTTCAGGCAGGTTGATGATACCTGTTACGTCAGTTGTACGGAAATAGAATTGTGGACGGTAGCCAGTGAAGAAAGGCTTATGACGGCCGCCCTCTTCTTTGGTCAGAACGTAGATTTGAGCAGTGAAGTTTGTATGAGGCTTAACCGAACCCGGTTTAGCCAATACTTGACCGCGCTCGATGTCTTTGCGATCCACACCGCGAAGCAATGCGCCGATGTTGTCGCCGGCTTGAGCGGAGTCCATCAATTTGCGGAACATCTCTACGCCAGTTACAACGGATTTGCGAGTTTCTTCTTGAAGACCGATGATTTCAACTTCATCGCCCACTTTAACCACACCACGGTCTACACGGCCAGTAGCAACTGTACCGCGGCCTGTGATTGTGAATACGTCCTCGACAGGCATAAGGAAAGGCTTAGCTGTGTCGCGCTCAGGAGTCGGGATGTAAGTGTCAACTTGCTCGAACAATTCAACGATTTTTTCAGCCCAAGGTCCGTCAGTGTTCATCAGAGCTTCACGAGCGGAACCGCGGATGATTGGCGTGTCGTCGCCTGGGAACTCATACTCGGAAAGAAGATCACGAACTTCCATTTCAACAAGCTCAAGAAGCTCTTCGTCTTCAACCATGTCGCATTTGTTCAGGAATACGACGATGTAAGGAACGCCAACCTGACGGGAAAGCAGGATATGCTCGCGAGTTTGCGGCATAGGACCGTCAGAAGCGGATACTACCAGAATCGCTCCGTCCATTTGAGCCGCGCCAGTGATCATGTTTTTAACATAGTCGGCATGGCCTGGGCAGTCAACGTGAGCATAGTGACGGTTAGGCGTCTCATACTCAACGTGAGCTGTGGAGATTGTGATACCGCGCTCGCGCTCTTCCGGCGCTTTATCGATTTGGTCGAATGCTACTGCAGCACCGCCGTATTTTTTGGAAAGCACAGTTGTGATTGCAGCTGTAAGAGTTGTTTTACCATGGTCGACGTGACCGATTGTACCGATGTTAACATGCGGTTTTGTACGTTCAAATTTCGCTTTAGCCATTGAACTGAATCCTCCTCAATTATCCTTTGATTTAATTTATGAGTGGGCCGTCACCGTGTTAGAGTAATACGAATGGCGGCCAATTGCAAATCGTTATGCGATCCACCTGCGTGTTTCGCTTCTGAAACTACTCGCCCTTGCTCTTGGCAATGATTTCGTCGGCGATTGATTTCGGTACTTCTTCATAGTGCGAGAGCTCCATGGAGAATACGCCGCGGCCTTGCGTGCCGGAACGAAGCGTTGTGGAATAACCAAACATCTCCGAGAGAGGCACCTTGGCACGAATAATTTGAGCTCCGGAACGCGTATCCATACCTTCGATACGTCCGCGACGGGAGTTCAGCATACCCATAACGTCACCCATGTATTCCTCTGGAACCGTTACTTCAACCTTCATGATCGGCTCAAGCAAGACAGGCTTACACTTGTCTTTCGCTGCTTTAAGCGCGAGTGAACCCGCAATCTTAAACGCCATCTCCGAGGAGTCAACGTCATGGTACGAACCATCGACTACAGTCGCTTTGATATCAACCATCGGGAAGCCGGCGATAACGCCGTTCTTCATCGACTCTTCGATACCAGCCTGGATTGGAGCAATGTATTCACGCGGAATCGCACCGCCGACAATTTTGCTTTCGAAGACAAAGCCTTCTCCAGCCTCGAGCGGTTCGAACTCGACCCAACAATGACCGAATTGACCTTTACCGCCGGACTGACGAACGAATTTACCTTCAACCTTAGCGCCTTGACGGAACGTTTCGCGATAAGCAACCTGAGGTTTACCTACATTCGTCTCCACTTTGAATTCGCGACGCATACGGTCAACGAGGATTTCAAGGTGAAGCTCACCCATACCTGCGATGATCGTTTGATTCGTTTCTTCATCCGTGTGAGCGCGGAATGTCGGATCTTCCTCGGCAAGCTTGGAAATCGCGATACCGAGCTTATCTTGGTCAGCTTTCGTCTTAGGCTCGATAGCTACCTCGATAACCGGATCAGGAAAGTTCATCGATTCAAGGATAACAACATCCTTCTCGTCGCAAAGCGTATCGCCTGTGATGGTGTCTTTCAGACCAACAGCAGCAGCGATGTCGCCCGCATAAACTTCAGAGATTTCCTGACGGCTGTTCGCATGCATCTGCAGAATACGTCCAATCCGTTCACGCTTGTTCTTCGTTGAGTTCAGAACATAGGAACCGGATTTCAGAATTCCGGAATACACACGGAAGAATGTCAACTTACCAACATAAGGGTCTGTCATAATTTTGAACGCAAGCGCCGAGAACGGCTCTTCATCCGAAGAATGACGAACCGCTTCTTCGCCGTCCTCAAGCGTACCTTTGATAGCCGGTACGTCAAGCGGTGAAGGCAGGTAAGCCACAACTGCGTCAAGCATCATTTGAACGCCTTTGTTACGGTAGGAAGAACCTGCGATAACCGGGAAGATCTTCACTTCGCAAACGCCTTTGCGAAGCGCTGCTTTCAATTCCGGAATTGTGATTTCTTCACCTTCCAGATATTTCATCATCAGATCTTCATCCAGCTCGGCGACCTTCTCTACAAGCTCCATGCGAAGCTCTTCAACCTGGTCGGCGTACTCAGCAGGAATTTCAACTTGCTCGGGATCTCTTCCGAGATCATCTTTGTACTTGTACGCAACGCGATCAATCAGATCGATTACGCCAAGGAAATCATTCTCAGCGCCGATAGGCAGCTGGATCGCAACAGCATTGGCTTGCAGACGCTCGCGCATGTCTTTGACAACATTCAGGAAGTCCGCGCCGATGATGTCCATCTTGTTGATATAAGCGATCCGAGGAACGCCGTAACGGTCAGCTTGACGCCATACAGTCTCGGACTGCGGCTCAACGCCTTCCTTCGCACTGAAAACTCCAACGGCCCCGTCCAATACGCGCAGGGAACGCTCAACTTCAACCGTGAAGTCAACGTGTCCCGGGGTGTCGATAATATTGATGCGGTGTCCATCCCATTGAGCGGTTGTCGCGGCAGACGTAATCGTAATGCCGCGCTCTTGTTCCTGTTCCATCCAGTCCATCGTCGCGGCGCCTTCGTGCACCTCGCCGATTTTGTGAGTACGGCCCGTGTAGAACAAGATCCGTTCAGTTGTCGTGGTTTTACCAGCGTCAATATGCGCCATAATCCCGATGTTACGCGTATTTTTCAAGGAGAACTCTCTTGCCATGAATATGTCTCCTCTCGTGTGTGGCTATCCTACCAGCGGTAGTGAGCAAACGCTTTGTTTGCTTCAGCCATTTTGTGCGTGTCTTCACGCTTCTTAACGGATGCGCCAGTGTTGTTGGACGCATCAAGAATTTCAGCTGCAAGACGCTCTTCCATCGTCTTCTCACCGCGGTTGCGTGAGTAGTTCACGAGCCAACGGAGACCAAGAGCCGTACGGCGCTCCGGTTTAACCTCGATTGGCACTTGATAGTTAGCGCCGCCGACACGGCGAGCTTTGACCTCAAGAACCGGCATGATATTCTTCAATGCTGCTTCAAAAACTTCCATCGGTTCTTTTCCCGAACGCTCTTGAATCAGTTTGAATGCATCATATAACAGAGTTTGCGCAACGCCTCTCTTACCGTCGATCATAATGCGGTTGATCAGACGCGTAACCAGTTTGCTATTGTAAACCGGATCCGGAAGCACATCGCGTTTCGTTACAGGACCTTTGCGTGGCATGAGAAAGTCCCCCTTTCTTCTAATAGTCGCTTATTCTAGCATGTCATAATGACATCCTGTTATACCTTAAGATTTCTTAGCTTTCGGACGCTTCGTGCCGTATTTGGAACGAGATTGATTCCGATTGTTAACGCCTGCAGTATCAAGAGCTCCGCGTACGATATGATAACGAACACCCGGCAGATCTTTAACACGGCCGCCGCGAATCAATACAACGCTATGCTCTTGCAGGTTATGTCCGATACCCGGAATGTACGCTGTAACCTCAACACGGTTAGTCAGACGCACACGCGCGTATTTGCGAAGCGCGGAGTTCGGCTTCTTCGGAGTCATTGTACCTACACGAGTGCACACACCGCGTTTTTGAGGCGCGCTGATATCAGTAGCTTCGCGTTTCAGTGCGTTAAAACCCTTCTGCAACGCTGGCGATTTCGATTTTACGACCTTCGCTTGACGTCCTTTGCGAACGAGCTGGTTAATTGTTGGCATGTTGCCACCCCCTTCCCCTATTCATGTCTTTATGTTGGTAGACATATCACCCGATTTTAAGCCCACAGATCCAGGCGGTTCATAAATGGACAACAGCAGTCCAATCGCCCGGTCGTCAGGCACACTTCGATATATTATCACCTGGAGCATATGCATGTCAAGCAAGAATGAAATGAATTTCGCCGCCTTCACCAAAATACAATAAATGCTCCGGAATCCTGGCGGATCCGAAGCATTTATACTTAATACTTTATTCCTATATGCTCTAAGCGTTGTAGATCCGATTGAACAGCTTATTCAACAACGACAGCTTCTGTTGCCATTAGCTCTTCGCTGCCTTCAACCTCTTCTTCTTCAATGCCTTCGAAGCGAATGTTGCGGTAACGCTGCATGCCCGTACCTGCAGGAATCAGCTTGCCGATGATAACATTCTCCTTCAGACCAAGAAGCTGGTCGACCTTGCCTTTGATTGCCGCGTCGGTAAGCACGCGAGTCGTCTCCTGGAAGGAAGCGGCGGACAAGAAGGAGTCCGTCTCCAGTGAAGCCTTCGTAATACCGAGCAAGACCGGCTTGGCTACAGCAGGCTCTTTGTCCGCGAAGATCGCTTCGCGGTTTGCCGCTTCATATTCGTGAATATCAACGAAAGCGCCTGGCAGAAGCGTTGTATCGCCAGCGTCGACGATGCGGATCTTCCGCAGCATCTGCTTGATCATGACCTCTACGTGCTTATCGTTGATCTCAACGCCTTGGTTACGATAAACGCGCTGCACTTCTTGCAGGATATAGTTCTGAACGCCGCGGATGCCTTTAATGCGAAGCATATCCTTCGGATCGATCGAACCATCCGTCAGCTCGTCGCCAGCTTCAATCTGCTGGCCTTCCACAACGCGGATACGAGAACCGTAAGTGACTGCATATGTCTTGGATTCCGCTTCGCCTTGAACCTCGATTTCACGACGGTCCTTCGCTTCGCGAATTTCCTTAACGACGCCGTCAAGCTCGGTAATAATCGCTTGACCTTTCGGATTCCGCGCCTCGAACAGCTCCTGAATACGCGGCAAACCTTGCGTAATATCGTCGCCGGCAACGCCGCCGGTATGGAACGTACGCATCGTGAGCTGCGTTCCCGGCTCACCGATCGATTGCGCCGCGATAATACCTACCGCTTCGCCGATCTCAACAAACTTGCCTGTCGCCAGGTTGCGTCCGTAACAAATCTTGCAGACGCCGTGACGTGCGCGGCAGCTAAGCACGGAACGAATCTGCAGACGTTCTACGCCGGCATCGATAATCGCATCCGCCTTGTGCGAGTCTATCAGCTCGCTGCGGTTCACGATAATCTCGCCCGTCTTCGGATGACGGATCGTCTCGAATGCGTAGCGTCCTTCGATACGATCATAGAGATCCTCGATAACCTCTTTGCCGTCTTGAATCTTGCTGACGGTAAAGCCTTTGTCCGTGCCGCAATCATCCTCGCGCACGATCACATCTTGCGCAACGTCGACAAGTCGACGCGTGAGGTATCCGGAGTCAGCCGTACGAAGCGCTGTATCGGCAAGACCTTTACGCGCGCCATGCGTCGAGATGAAGTACTCGAGGACGGTAAGACCTTCACGGAAGTTCGATTTGATCGGCAACTCGATAATACGTCCGGACGGATTCGCCATCAGTCCGCGCATACCGCCGAGCTGAGTGATCTGCGATTTGTTACCGCGGGCCTTGGAATCCACCATAAGCATGATGTTGTTGTAGCGATCCATCGATTTCATGAGCACATCCGTAATCTCGTCTTTACATTTGCTCCAGATGCCGATGATACGGTCATAACGCTCGTCGTTCGTAATCAGACCCCGACGATACTGCGTCATAACGGTAGCGACCTTCTCATCGGACTTTTTCATGATCTCGTATTTTTCCTTCGGAATAATAACGTCGGCTACGCCGATCGTAATACCCGCTTTGGTCGAATACGTGAATCCAAGCTGCTTGATGCGGTCAAGAATAACCGCAGTTAACGTCGTATGGTATTGACGGAAGCATTCCGCAATAATAAGCGCCAGATAATCCTTGCCCACAGCGCCGGGAATCGACGCTTCTTCTGTGAACTTCTGAAGATCGGAGCCCTTCTCATACACAAAATATTTGTCCGGCGTGCCTTGAAGCAAATTCGTCTTCGTTGCTTCGTTAATGTAAGGGAAATCTTCCGGGAAGATTTCGTTGAAGATAACTTTACCGATTGTCGTTGTAAGCAGCGAACGCTGCTGCTGCTCCGTAAAGTTCTTCTTCTTCAATACCTTAACCGGAATAAAGATCCGGGCATGCAAGGAAACGATGCCGCGTTGGTAAGCGGAAATGGCCTCATTCACCGATCCGAATACGGAGCCCGATCCTTTCGCTTGATTATTATCCATTGTCAAGTAGAAGCTTCCGAGAACCATATCCTGCGAAGGCGTTACGACCGGTTTGCCGTCCTTCGGATTCAGGATATTGCCGGATGCAAGCATAAGCAGACGCGCTTCCGCTTGCGCTTCGGCGGATAATGGAACGTGAACCGCCATTTGGTCGCCGTCGAAGTCGGCGTTGTAAGCCGTACAGACGAGCGGATGCAATTTGATCGCGCGGCCTTCCACCAGAATCGGTTCGAAGGCTTGAATGCCCAATCTGTGAAGCGTCGGTGCGCGGTTAAGCAGAACCGGATGCTCCTTGATGACTTCCTCGAGCACATCCCAAACTTCAGGACTTACGCGCTCAACCTTGCGCTTTGCGCTCTTGATATTATGCGCGAGGCCTTTATTCACAAGCTCCTTCATCACGAAAGGCTTGAACAATTCCAGCGCCATTTCCTTCGGAAGACCGCATTGGTACATCTTCAGGTTAGGACCTACGACGATAACGGAACGACCGGAATAGTCAACCCGTTTGCCCAGTAGATTCTGACGGAAACGCCCTTGCTTACCCTTCAGCATATGGCTAAGCGATTTGAGCGGACGATTGCCCGGCCCTGTTACCGGACGACCGCGACGTCCATTATCGATCAAGGCGTCAACAGCCTCCTGCAGCATGCGCTTCTCATTCTGCACGATAATATCAGGCGCGCCCAGATCCAGCAGACGCTTCAGTCGATTGTTGCGGTTAATGACGCGACGATACAGATCATTCAGATCGGAGGTCGCGAATCGTCCGCCATCGAGCTGAACCATCGGACGAAGCTCTGGCGGGATGACAGGCAATACATCCAGAATCATCCACTCCGGCTCGTTGCCGGAATTACGGAACGCTTCTACAACTTCCAGACGCTTGATCGCTCGGTTGCGGCGTTGGCCTTGCGCCGTGCGGAGCTCTTCCTTCAATTGCTCGAGCTCTTTCTCCACGTCGATATCTTGCAGAAGCTTCTTCACCGCTTCCGCGCCCATGCCGGCATGGAAGCCATAGCCGTATTTCTCACGGTAGCTGCGGTATTCCTTCTCAGACAACAGCTGTTTTTTCTCCAGCGGCGTATCTCCAGGGTCGGTTACGACATAAGATGCAAAGTAGATAATTTCCTCGAGTGAGCGAGGAGACATATCCAGCGCAAGACCCATGCGGCTCGGGATGCCTTTGAAATACCAAATATGCGATACGGGAGCTGCCAGCTCAATGTGACCCATACGCTCACGGCGCACCTTGGCCCGAGTAACCTCGACGCCACAGCGATCACAGACGACGCCTTTATAGCGCACGCGCTTATACTTGCCGCAATGGCATTCCCAGTCCTTGGTAGGTCCAAAAATCTTTTCGCAGAAGAGACCTTCCTTCTCCGGTTTTAACGTCCTATAGTTGATGGTTTCCGGCTTCTTGACTTCTCCGCGGGACCACGAGCGAATTTTATCCGGCGAAGCCAGACCAATTTTCATATACTCGAAGTTGTTCACGTCCAACAAGGAGCAACCCTCCTTCGTCATGTATGACTGTGTCTTTTCAGAAGCTGAACTTCAATCGCAGTTCAATGCAAGGAACCGGATTGAAGCTCAGTTTGCTGTTTATTCAACGCCGGCTTCCGCGCCTTCCAGGTTCAGGTTCAGCTTGTCGCCGGTTGCGTCATCATCTTCATCAATTTCCTTCATTTCGATCTCTTCTTCATTCGCGCTCAGGATTTTGACATCCATGCCCAAGCTCTGAAGCTCTTTGATCAATACCTTGAACGATTCCGGAACACCAGGTTCCGGCACATTCTCGCCTTTGACAATGGATTCGTACGTTTTCACACGGCCAACCACATCATCGGATTTAACGGTAAGGATCTCTTGCAGGGTATAAGCTGCGCCGTACGCCTCAAGCGCCCAAACCTCCATCTCGCCGAAGCGCTGTCCGCCAAACTGGGCTTTACCCCCGAGCGGCTGCTGTGTAACGAGCGAGTAAGGACCTGTGGAACGGGCATGAATCTTGTCGTCGACCATATGCGCCAGCTTAATCATGTACATGACGCCGACGGTAACTTCACGTTCGAACGATTCGCCTGTACGACCGTCATAAAGCTGTGTCTTGCCGTTACGCTGCATGCCGGCCTCTTCCATCGTATCGAAGACATCATTCTCTCGCGCGCCGTCGAATACCGGCGTGGCGGCGTGAATGCCGAGCTGCTTGCAAGCCATGCCGAGGTGAACCTCGAGCGCCTGACCGATGTTCATACGGGATGGTACGCCCAGCGGATTAAGAACAACCTCTACAGGCGTTCCGTCCGGCATGAACGGCATATCCTCTTCCGGCATAATCCGGGCGATGACACCCTTGTTGCCGTGACGTCCGGCCATTTTATCGCCTTCGGAGATTTTACGCTTCTGAGCGATATACGCGCGAACGAGCTGGTTGACGCCCGGCGGCAATTCGTCGCCATTCTCGCGGGTGAACACCTTCACATCGACCACGATGCCGTCGGTGCCATGCGGAACGCGAAGCGACGTATCGCGAACCTCGCGAGCTTTCTCGCCGAAGATGGCATGAAGCAATCTTTCCTCAGCCGTCAGCTCCGTTACGCCCTTCGGCGTAACCTTCCCGACCAGGATGTCGCCAGCGCCGATTTCCGCGCCGACGCGGATAATGCCGCGCTCATCCAGATTGCGGAGCGCATCCTCGCCCACATTCGGAATATCGCGTGTAATTTCTTCCGGTCCAAGCTTCGTATCGCGAGCCTCCGATTCATACTCTTCGATATGAATCGATGTGTATACATCCTCTTTCACGAGCTTCTCGCTAAGTAAGATCGCATCCTCGTAGTTATAACCTTCCCAAGTCATGAACGCGACTACAACATTGCGTCCCAGAGCCAACTCGCCCATTTCCGTGGAAGGACCGTCTGCCAGGATATCGCCTTTCTTCACGATGTCGCCTTTGCGACACAGCGGACGCTGGTTGATGCATGTTCCCTGATTGGAACGCATGAACTTGTGAAGCTTCATCTTCACCAGATCGCCGTTAACCGGTTTCCCGTCAATTTGCTCCACGCGGCGCAGCCAGATCTCGTTTGCTGACGAACGTTCGATAACGCCGTCATACTTCGAGACGATACATACGCCCGAATCCTTCGCCGATTTATGCTCCATCCCCGTACCGACGAGCGGAGCTTTCGGAATAAGAAGCGGAACAGCCTGACGTTGCATGTTCGATCCCATCAGCGCGCGGTTGGAGTCATCGTTCTCAAGGAACGGAATGAGCGCCGTCGCAACGGACACAACCTGCTTCGGCGATACATCCATGTAGTCAACTCGGTCACTCGGCATCGTCAGGATGTTGTCGGCTTGCTTGTTGTAACGCACGATCGTGTTCTCTTCAGCGAAGGTATTGTTTTCGGTTAATACCGCATTCGCCTGCGCAATAATATAGTTATCCTCTTCGTCCGCGGTCAGATAAGAAATTTGATCGGTCACAATTCCCGTCTTCGGATCCACCCAACGGTACGGCGCCTCGATAAAGCCGTATTCGTTAATGCGAGCGAAGGTGGACAAGGAGTTGATAAGTCCGATGTTCGGTCCCTCCGGCGTCTCGATTGGACACATGCGGCCATAGTGAGAATGATGGACGTCGCGAACTTCAAAGCCCGCGCGCTCACGCGTCAAACCGCCGGGGCCGAGAGCGGACAAACGACGTTTGTGCGTCAGCTCTGCAAGCGGGTTCGTCTGATCCATAAACTGCGATAGCTGCGATGAACCGAAGAACTCCTTGATCGACGCGATGACCGGCCGTATGTTAATAAGAGCCTGCGGCGTGATGGCATTCGCGTCTTGAATCGACATTCTCTCGCGAACAACTCGTTCCATGCGGGACAATCCGATTCGGAATTGATTCTGAAGCAATTCGCCGACAGAACGCAGACGACGATTGCCCAGATGGTCGATATCATCCGTGCTGCCAACGCCATGCAACAGGTTGATGAAATAGTTGATGGACGAAATGATATCCGCGGAAGTAATATGCTTCACGGTTTTATCGATTACGCCATTCGCAATAACCTTCAAAATTTTTGTTTCGTCATCCGGAGCGAATACACTGATCGTCTGAAGTGGAATACTATCAGCATCAAGAACGCCGTTCGCAACGTGATAAGTCTTGAAGCCTACATTCTTCTCCAGATTCTCCATGATTTCATCGAGAAGACGGCGATCTACGATCTGACCGGTCTCTGCAATAATTTCGCCCGTGGAAGGATCAATCAGATTCTCTGCCAACCGTTGATTGAACAGACGATTCTTGATGTGAAGCTTCTTGTTAATTTTATACCGGCCTACATTGGCCAGATCATATCGTTTCGGGTCGAAGAAACGTGCTACCAGCAAGCTCTTGGCATTATCCAAGGTCGGCGGCTCGCCCGGACGAAGACGCTCGTAGATCTCGATCAGCGCTTTTTCCGTCGAATCCGTGCTGTCCTTATCCAGCGTATTGCGGATATATTCGTCATTGCCAAGCAGATCCAGGATTTCGGCATCGGTTCCGAAGCCAAGCGAACGCAGAAGCACCGTTACCGGAATCTTGCGCGTTCTATCGATTCGAACATATACGATATCCTTCGCGTCGGTCTCGAGCTCGAGCCATGCGCCGCGATTTGGAATAACGGTAGCCGTAAAATTCTTCTTGCCGTTCTTGTCGATTTTAGTGCTGAAGTACACACTTGGGGAGCGAACCAATTGGCTGACGATAACCCGTTCGGCGCCGTTAATAATGAACGTACCTGTTTCGGTCATCAGCGGGAAGTCGCCCATGAATACTTCTTGCTCCTTAACCTCGCCAGTCTCCTTATTGAACAACCTTACCTTTACGCGTAAAGGGGCTGCATACGTTACGTCCCGTTCTTTTGATTCATCGACCGAATACTTCGGCTCACCCAAGCTATAATCAATGAATTCAAGCGAAAGATTTCCCGTAAAGTCCGTAATCGGAGAGATGTCCTGGAACAATTCAATCAAGTCCGTCTCCAGAAATTTCTCGTACGACTTTTGTTGGATTTCAATCAGGTTAGGGACCTCCAGCACCTCGTCGATCCTGGCGTAGCTTCTGCGCGCACGCCGGCCATATTGAACAAGTTGTCCTGCCAACTTAACCTCACCCCTCATGTCTGTCTCACAGCATCGATATTTACTGCATCTTCCGCTTAGGCAGCATCAGTCGCCACATAAGAAAAATAAAGAAAAGCCCTTATCGAATAGTTCGAAAAAAGAGCATGTTCCGGCAGCTTACCAGTCGCAGCGCGGGCGATAGGTTCCATATCTAGTAATTTTGCCCAAAATGTAAACATTATACGTCTGTAGATTCAAAAGTATGCATACCGCGCCTTAAAATTCATACTTGACATTTTAGTTAACTAAAGAGATTTCAAGCAATTTTATGCTGACATTTTATAATACTACCACATGCAAAATGTCAAGTCAATTGATTTTCAGTCAAATTCAGAAAAAGTTATTGACTTTTTTGTTGATTTATTTTATAGCACGAAATATTCGATATCCCTTGTCCTTCGTCACTTCAATTACTTGAGAGAATAAAGCTTCAAGCTTCTGGAGCGTCGACGGAGCTCCTTGCTTTTTCTGAATCACCACCCACATCGATCCGCCGTTCTTCAGCAGCCCGACGCCTTCTTCATAAATTCGGTGAACAACCGTCTTGCCCGCGCGAATCGGCGGATTTGTTACAATGACATCGAAGGATCTGCCCTTCACCGATTCAAACAAATCGCTCTCTACGATCGTTGCATTTTCGATTTTATTCATTGCTGCGTTTTCTCTCGCCAATTCAACTGCGCGTTCATTAATGTCAATCATGGTCACATGACCTTCTGAAGCAAGCTTTGCGGCCGTCAATCCAATAGGTCCATAGCCGCAGCCGACATCAAGAATTTCGTCAGCAATCCCCAAATCCAAACATTCTACTAACACCTTGCTTCCATAATCGACACCCGATTTCGAGAACACGCCAGCATCAGTCGTGAATTTCAAGGGGTAGCCTCTTAGCGTTATCTCAACAACTTGTCGATCATGCTTTGCTTCAGGCGTCTTGGAGTAGTAATGATGGTTCGACATCCAGCCACCTCTTTCCTACGCAAAGTCGTTACGCTGCCGTTGCCGTCAACGTCAACAAGAGCGGTTAACATACAACGAACCCCTTGAAACTTGAAGGTTTCAAGGGGTTCTTCAGTCTGCCCCTGCTCGCGCAAGCGCAGACTGTTTTATGAAGAGAGAGCTATTACTTCACTTCTACGGAAGCGCCAGCTTCTTCAAGTTTAGCTTTAACAGCGTCAGCTTCTTCTTGAGCAACTTTTTCTTTGATTGCTTTAGGAGCGCTGTCAACCAGATCTTTTGCTTCTTTCAAGCCAAGGCCAGTGATCTCGCGAACAACTTTGATTACGTTGATTTTGGATCCGCCAGCGCTTGTCAGGATTACGTCAAACTCGGACTGAGCCGCAGCTTCAGCAGCGCCGCCGCCAGCAGCAACTGCAACTGGAGCTGCAGCCGTTACGCCGAATTCTTCTTCAATAGCTTTAACAAGATCGTTCAGTTCAAGAACAGTCATACCTTTAATTGCTTCTAAAATCGCTTCGTTAGACATGGATATACCTCCGAAATTATAGTTTTTGTTTTATTCTTTTAACACGCCGCCCTATGAGCGACATACTTTCGATAAACCTTCAAGTTAAGCCGAAGCTTCTTCCTTGTCGGCAACTGCTTTAACTGCAAGCGCGAAGTTGCGAACCGGAGCTTGCAACACGCTGAGCAACATGGAGAGCAAGCCTTCGCGGGAAGGAAGCTCTGCAAGCGCCTTGATCTGAGCGGCATCGATAACCTTGCCTTCAACCACGCCGCCTTTCAGTTTCAAGGCTTCGTTCTTCTTAGCGAAATCATTCAGAATCTTGGCTGGAGCAACAGCGTCTTCTCCGCTGAATGCAACTGCTGTAGGTCCTGTCAGAATATCATTAAGAGCGGATAGCTCAGTGCCTTCCGTAGCGCGGCGAACGAGCGAGTTTTTCAAAACCTGGAATTCAACGCCCGCTTCGCGAAGCTGCTTCCGCAGTTCAGTTACTTGCGCAACATTCAATCCGCGATAGTCAGCAACTACCGTGCTGGAGCTTTGAGCAAGCTTCGACGCGATAACGTTAACCGCTTCTTGTTTCTCTTGGATGATCTTTGCGTTAGCCAAACTGTACACCTCCTGTAATAGTATACATTCCGTTACAAGGCCTTCTCGCCTGTGGTGCATGAGAAAGGCCCTCGCAGACGATGCGAAGGCCATGACGTCGTTATTAAGCGAAGCAAGCAAGCCTGCTGTACTTTAACGTTTTATCATAACACCTCGGTAGGAAATTAAGCCTTGCGGCACCTACTGTCTACGGTATGCGTATTCGAAATTTAATGTCGTTCTCCGGTTAACTTAGCGATAGTTCGCTGCGTTGACTCGAGCGCCAGGGCCCATAGTCGAAGAGACGGCAATGTTTCTCAGGTAAATGCCTTTTGCGGTTGACGGCTTGGCGCGAACCAAAGCATCAAGCAATGCTTTCAGGTTTTCGTTCAGCTTCTCAGCGTCGAACGAAGCTTTGCCGATTGGCGCATGGATTTGACCTGCTTTGTCAAGACGGTATTCAATCTTACCGGCTTTGATTTCTTGAACGGCTTTCGCAACGTCGAACGTTACGGTACCTGCTTTCGGGTTAGGCATCAGGCCTTTACCGCCCAGGATACGACCGAGCTTACCAACTTCAGCCATCATGTCCGGTGTTGCTACGCAAACATCGAATTCGAACCAGCCTTGTTGGATTTTGTTGATCATGTCTGCATCGCCGACGAAGTCAGCTCCAGCAGCTTCCGCTTCTTTCACTTTTTCGCCCTTTGCGAAAACGAGAACGCGTTTTGTTTTGCCAGTACCGTGCGGAAGTACAACCACACCGCGAACCGCTTGATCTTGCTTACGAGGGTCTACGCCCAAACGAACTGCTACTTCGATCGACTCGTCGAATTTGGCAGTTGCCGCCTTCTTCACAAGCTCAATCGCTTCCGCAGCTTCATAAGTCGCTTCGCTGTCAATCAGCTTAGCTGCTTCCAGATATTTCTTGCCGTGTTTAGCCATTGTCATTTCCTCCTTATGTGGTTTATAACGGAACTCCTCTTGGGGCGCTCCTCCCACTTGCGAAGACCAGCTTCGCAAGACGCGACTAACATTCGATATGTCCAAGCGGACCTATTCGGAATTAGTCAACGATTGTTACGCCCATGCTGCGGGCTGTACCTTCAACCATACGCATTGCCGCTTCGATATCGGCCGCGTTCAGATCCGGCATTTTCGTTTCAGCGATTTCGCGAACCTTGTCGCGTTTAACCGTTGCAACCTTCTTCTTGTTCGGCTCGCCCGAACCTTTCGCGATACCAGCCGCTACCCGTAGCAATACTGCCGCCGGCGGCGTCTTCGTCTCGAACGTAAAGGAACGATCTTCGAACACAGTGATCACGACTGGAATAATCAAACCTGCTTGATCCGCGGTACGAGCGTTGAATTCTTTACAGAATGCCATAATGTTAACGCCAGCTTGACCTAGTGCCGGACCAATTGGAGGCGCCGGATTCGCTTTGCCTGCAGGAACTTGCAGCTTGACCATCTTGATGACCTTTTTTGCCATGACTCACACCTCCTTGCCCTGATATACAGACCTATTGATTAGGTCTGCTTTGAGAAACCGCGAATTTAGATTTTCTCTACTTGAGTATAATCCAATTCAACCGGGGTTTCCCTGCCAAACATGTTAACATGAACCTTCAACTTCGCTTTCTCAAGCAAAATCTCTTCAACCGATCCAACAAAATCGGCAAAAGGACCTTCCTTGACGCGAACAGTCTCCTTCAGCTCGAACTCGATCTTCGGCTTCGGCTCTTCCATGCCCATGTGCTTGAGAATTTGCTCAACCTCATCGGGCAACAGCGGAGTCGGCTTCGAGCCCGATCCAGTCGATCCTACGAATCCCGTTACGCCGGGCGTATTCCGAACAACATACCACGAATCATCCGTTTGAACCATTTCCACCAGAACATAACCAGGGTAGACCTTGCGTTGAACGGTTTTCTTCTTCCCGTCCTTCTCTACGACCTCGTCTTCCATCGGAACCAGCACGCGGAAGATCTTGTCTTCCATGCCCATCGATTCGACACGGCGCTCGAGATTGGCTTTCACCTTGTTCTCATAGCCGGAGTAAGTATGCACGACATACCATCTTTTTTCCATCATAAATCCACCTTTGGTCCCTTCTTATACAATGAGCTGAACCAATTCCGAGATTCCGATGTCAAGAAGCCAAAAGTAAATCGTCACAACGATTACCGTGATTAAAACTACGGCGGAATAACTCGTCAACTCTTTACGACTTGGCCAGCGAACCTTCTTAAGCTCCGCCCAGCTGTCGCCAAAAAAACTAAACGTATTCCCAAAGCCTTGCTTCAGTCTTGACAAAAAAGCCACGGTTACACCTCCATTGGACTATCGCGTCTCGCGATGAGGAGTCTGCTCGTTACAGAACTTGCAAAACTTCTTCAACTCGATGCGGTCGGGGTGGTTGCGCTTGTTTTTTGTTGTCGCATAGTTTCTTTGCTTGCAGTTTGTGCATGCCAACGTGATAATAACCCGCATTGAATTACACCTCCCGAACTGCTCAAAAATACGAATCATAAAACTCTATATCATGAATTTCATTGATTCCGTCCCCAATACGAAAAAAAACCTCGAATTAGGCCTACCCAAACACTTTATCACAAGGCATATCCCGTGTCAATGAAATTCATGCTTCTACGACATGCGAAATACTGGAATCGCTCATTGGTTCATACTAGTATAGTCGAAGATGACTTTCTTCAAACCAACGGACTGTCTTAAGGGTCTGAAAGAGTCAGACAGCTAAGACAGTCCGTTGCGCCTTCGGGGAAAGAGTCCCTCTATAAATTGCCAAAATCCCTGATTTCCAAATACTTCTCAAGCTTGCGTTTCACGCGCTGCAATGCATTGTCAATCGATTTCACATGTCTATCGAGATCGACCGAAATCTCCTGATAGGATCTGCCGTCCAGATAGAGCATCAGAACCTTGCGTTCAAGATCGCTTAGAATCTCGGACATCTTATCTTCAAGTCCGACGAACTCTTCTTGATTAATAATCAATTCTTCCGGATCGGAAACGCGAGTGCCGCAAATGACATCGAGCAGCGTGCGGTCGGAATCTTCGTCATAGATAGGCTTGTCTAGCGAAACATAAGAATTAAGGGGAATATGCTTCTGACGAGTAGCTGTCTTGATCGCGGTAATGATCTGGCGGGTAATGCACAATTCGGCGAAAGCTTTGAAGCTTGCCAGCTTGTCTCCCTTGAAATCCCGAATCGCCTTGTAAAGCCCGATCATTCCTTCCTGTACGATATCCTCTCGGTCAGCGCCGATCAGAAAGTAGGAGCGCGCCTTCGCTCTCACGAAGTTCTTATATTTGTTAATCAAATATTCCAGCGCTATGCTGTCTCCGTTGCGTACAGCCTCTACAATGTCCTCGTCTGTGCTGCATTCATATTCGAGCGTACTCCATTCTTTGAGGTCGATACCCACACACTATCCCTCCGGCCTGCAAGGCGTACACCGCGCTAGATTCATAATCATGATAGAGATTTTTCAAAACATGCCAATAGGAAAAAAACGGCTGTCTCGTCCTAAACATAGAGTCAGTATACATTATGTAACCTTGCACCGTCAACCGATCAGGCATGCGAATACTATCGATTTACTAGAAAAAATGTAACTTTGTGCCATCACCCCGAGGGGCAAGTCGAAATGGGCGAAAAGCTTTATTCGTCGCCCCTTCGAAGTCGTTCAAGCTTCGTTCTCACATCCAGACTGACCTGCTCGTCCAGCGTATTGCGGCCGCCCTTCTTCTCCTGCCCGATCGATTGCTCGATCTGTTTGCGATTCTGAGAAATATCGATAAGCAGTTCTCTGGCGGACAAACGAAGAGCCCCTTGTCCAAACGCCACGTGCTGCTCAACCAAATCCGAGGTAGCGACATAGATATGACGCCTTCTCGCATAAAGCTCCGCGCACAGACGTTCGATGCATTCATCCGCCGTTTCCTTCTCTTTCGTATAGACAATATGGAGCTTGTGCTGCTTGTATGCCGCACCTAGACCCGTCACCTGATGCGCGTCGAAAATAACATACACCTGCGTGCCGGTATAGCCCTGATAATCCGCCAACATATCAAGCAGCTTGTCGCGCGCATCCTCCAGGCTCTGTTCCTTCAGCTTCTCGAGCACGGGCCACGCGCCGATAATATTGTAGCCGTCAACCAATAAGACATCCTCGCGCCGATTCACGACTAGTCACTCCGGCGCTGCCTGATTACCTCATACATCAGAACGCCGGCCGCCACGGAGGCGTTGAGCGAATTCAGCTTGCCGAGCATCGGGAGCTTCACGAGAAAATCGCATTTCTCCTTGATCAGTCTGCCCATGCCCTTGCTTTCATTACCGATGACCACCGCCAGCGGCATGTCGAATTTCATCTTGTACACATCTTGCGTCGCCCCCAGATCCGTGCCGGCGACCCAAATGCCGGATTCCTTCAGCTTGTCCATCGTCTGAGCGATATTTGTCACTCGCGCGACCGCCACATGCTCGGCTGCGCCCGCCGATGTCTTCAGCACCGTCGCCGTCAAGCCCGCGGAACGCCGCTTCGGAATAATCACGCCGTGCACGCCCGTACACTCCGCCGTCCGCAGAATGGAGCCCAGGTTATGCGGATCCTCGATTTCGTCCAGAATGAGAAGGAACGGCGTTTCGCCTCTCTCCCGCGCAATAGCCAGAATATCCTCCACCTCGACATAGTCATAGGCCGATGCCTGCGCGATGACGCCTTGATGCGCCACGCCTCCAGCCATGCTGTCAAGCTTGCGTTTGTCCACGAATTGCACCACGATGCCCAGCCGCTTCGCTTCCGCCGTAATCGGCTGCGTCAAGCTTTTCTGTGCGCTGTCCGCAATCCATATCTTATTCATGCCCCGACCGGAGCGCAACGCTTCGAGCACCGGATGCTTGCCCGCGATCAGCTCATCTTCATGTATAACCTCCGACATCTCCTCAGCCCTCCTTATTCCTGCTTTCTTGATGCGTCTCCGCTTCTTCCACGCTTGGAAACGACGACGTGAATAATTCGCCCAACCGCTCCAGCTTATTCTCAAAATACAAGTGTCCCACCAAACATTCCAGCGCAGTCGCGTGGCGATAATCCGCCGGATCGGCATTTTTCGGCGGATTGCCCGACTTGGCGTTCCTGCCCCTGCGCACGATATCCGCCTCTTCCTCCGTCAGCAGCGGCTGCCAGCGCTCAAGCAGCTGCCGCTGCGCCTTCGCCGACACAATCTTCGTCGCCTCCTTATGCAGATGATGCGACTTATGATTCGGCATCGCAATCAGATATTGCCGCACGAGCAGCTCGAACACCGCATCCCCCATATAGGCCAGCACGACGGGATTGATGAAATTCGTCTGCTTCGCCGGCCTGTGAATGGAAAGAGCGTTCAACTGCGCTTCCTCACGTCCGCCGCTCATTTGCGCCGCCAACGAATGCCCTGCGGCGTATCTTCAACGACGATTTCCATCTCGTTCAGCAAATCGCGAATTTCATCCGCGCGCGCCCAATTTTTCGTCTTGCGCGCTTCCGTCCGCTCCGCGATCAATTGCTCTATCTCCGCATCAAGAGCCCCGTCCTCTGCCTTAACGGGCAGCAAGCCGAGAATTCCGTCCAGCTTCTCCATACATGCCGCAAGCGCTCTTAAGCCAGCTGCTTCGGCATCCTTCCGACTCATATATTGATTGGCTTCCGCCACGAGCTCGAACATCGCCGTTATCGCGTCAGGCGTATTGAAATCATCCCGCATCTTGGCATGAAACTGCGCTTCGATCGCCGCCAGTCTCTCTTGCAGCGCCTCGTCGGCTTTCGCTCCTGACGCAGCTTCCGATCCAGCCATATCCGCCGCCAATCTATGCAACACATTCGAATAACAATTCGCGATGCGCTCCACGCTGTTCTCCGCTTGCGCGATCGTATCGTCGCTGAAGTTGAGCGGACTGCGATAATGCGTCGCCAGCATGAAATAACGGATCGCCTGCGATTTCACCCGCTTCACAAGCTCATGCACCGAGATGCCGTTGCCGAGCGATTTCGACATTTTCTCATTGTTAATGTGTATATAGCCGTTATGCATCCAATAATTCGCAAACGGTTTGCCCGTCAGCGACTCCGACTGCGCCACCTCGCATTCATGATGCGGGAATTGCAGATCATGCCCTCCGCCATGGATATCCAGCGTATCTCCCAAATACTTGCGAGCCATCGCGGAGCATTCGATATGCCAGCCCGGCCGCCCCTCTCCCCAAGGGCTGTCCCACTTGATCTCTCCGGGCTTCGCTCCCTTCCAGAGCACGAAATCCTCCTGGCTCTCCTTGCGTCCGTCCACCTCGATGCGAATGCCGAACTGAAGCTCGCTGATCGATTGATGGGACAGCTTGCCGTATTCCTCGAACCGCGAGGTGCGGAAGTAGACATCCCCTTCGCTCGGATAGGCATAGCCCTTCTCCACGAGCTCGCCGATGAAAGCGATAATTTCGTCCATATTGTCCGTGACCCGCGGATTCAGCGTTGCCTTGCGTACCCCGAGCGCATCGATATCGGAGTAGAACGCCTCGATATACTTCTCCGCTACCTGCGGCACGGTTGAGCCGAGCTCCTCCGCCTTGCGAATCAGCTTGTCGTCCACATCCGTGAAATTCACGACATAGTCTACAGCATTCCCTTCCATCTCCAAATAACGCCGCACCACATCGAAGAAAATAATCGGTCTTGCGTTGCCGATATGAATATAGTCGTACACCGTCGGGCCGCAAACATACATTTTGACCTCGCCCGGCGTTTGAGGCACGAATTTCTGCTTCGCTCTCGTCAGCGAATTGTAAATTTCGATTGTCATCTCCATTGTCCTCCATCCTTCACGCTTTTCAAATCGGCGACCTCGAGCCGCAGCTTCTCAAGTTCTTGCTGCATATCGCGGAACATCTCTACCACGGGATCAGGCAGCTTCGCATGATCGAGCCGATCATTCACCCGCTCGCCGTTGCGCTTCACGACTCTGCCGGGATTGCCTACCACTGTCGAATTCTCCGGCACCTCTCGCAAGACGACGGCATTCGATCCGATATTGGAATTATCGCCCACCTTGAACGAGCCTAATACTTTCGCGCCGGATCCGATGACCACATTGCTGCCAATCGTCGGATGACGCTTCCCCTTCTCCTTGCCTGTTCCCCCGAGCGTGACGCCTTGATAGATTACCACATCATCCCCGATCTCGCAGGTTTCCCCGATGACCACGCCCATGCCGTGATCAATGAACATTCTGCATCCGATGACGGCGCCGGGATGAATCTCGATTCCCGTCATAAATCGGCTGAATTGCGAGATAACACGCGCCAGCGTGAACCATTTTCTCTTATACAGCGCATGCGCGACGCGATGCGCCCAGATGGCGTGAACGCCGGAATAGGTGAATATAACCTCGAACCGGCTTCGCGCAGCCGGATCATTCTCGAATACCGTCTTCACATCCGAACGAAATTGGCTGAACATAAGCACGCCCTCCCTCCATGGTGCTAAGCACATCTTCTCTTTCTATCTAAACATACTCTCTGGCCCATACTTGGTGCTGCTGCAAAGCTGGTTTTCAGTGCTATAACGCCCCTCTGGCCCGTTCCGGGTGCTGCAACGCTGATTTTCAGTGCCGCAATACCGCTCCCTAGCCGTTTTACCACCTGGCATATCTTTCCTATATTTCGAGAAAAACGACTGATGGCGTCCTTTGAAAGCAGCGACCTGTTCTAACGGACTTTTTGTCCTCTTAGACGCCGTTTTTCAACACTCGCTTGCTCTAACGGACTTTTTATCCTCTTAGCCAACCAAACAAGCGAAAAAACAACAGGATTAACCCGCTAAGAGGCGAAAAGGTCCGTTAAAAATCCAGGCTAGCTAAAAAGAGCTTCTAAGGGTCGAAAAAGTCCGTTACAGTTGCAGGTATTTACTCCCCAACTCCATACTTTTGGCCTTTTAGAGTCGGCCACCTAAAGCTTTGCAGTGCAAAGCAGCCTTGTACGCACATTAAGATTTTATTTGTCATTTCCCATGTCCCCGGAACTTATACGCTTGTAGAGCAAAAAACCTCTGCAGCATCGAATGCTGCAGAGGCGTGTCAATTCGCGGTCCCACTCTGCTTGAACACGTTGAAGCCAGCTAAGCGGCGACCCTGTGTTCATCTCATCGTCTTTAACGCAGACGTTACGTTGCCGCCTACCCTGCATGCCATCGCAGCCGTCTCTTCGCGGAAATCTGTTTGCGAAGCGGCGGCCGCGACAGCGGCAGCTCGGAACAAAGCTCCCAGGTGCATGCTTCCGTTCATGCGGATGAGGCAACTTTCAGCCGATCTTCCTGCCGCCCGTGCGAGCTCGCTCGCATACCGCAGCACAGAAGCCGGTTGCCCTCTCTGGTCATTCGCAACTTAACGTACTTCTCCTGTTCAAGGCCGATTCATCATTCATAATAGTCATAGTATACCCGTTTGCATAAAAAGTGCAAGCGAAATCCTGCTCTTGCACCTCGCGCAGCTCCCAGCGCGCGGTAGGGTGGAACGGGTGTCGCCACACGCCCCTATACTAGGTGCAGCGGCTGCTACATCCGTTAAATGCGGGGCGAATAACATTTCGCCATCATTTGGCATCATCCTAAGTAATATAAGGAATAACCAGGAGAAATTCCAGCCTATTCACAATCATCGTTGCCTTTTGCCGATTAAACTGGAGCATTTCCAGTCCAGACCAGACCATCACATCATGACAATTGTATTCAGTAACCCTGTCTTATACAGGCAATCGGGCAGTGAATCAGCCTCTGTCCGCAGTTAAAGATTTCCCGGAGCCTTTAGCCTTTTTCCCTAAGCCAGCCGCTCGCGCAGTCGCGCGGCGACCTTCTCCCGCCCAAGCAGCGCGATGGACTGATTCAAATCCGGACCATGCGTCTGACCGGTAACCGCCGCGCGAATCGGCATGAACAGAGCTTTGCCCTTGCAGCCGGTTTCCTTCTGCACGGCTTTGATCATCGCCTTGACGCCGTCAGCGTCAAACGACTCCCCGTCTTCTTCGATCATGCGCAGGAAGGCGCTCAGCACACCAGACACCCCCTCACCCGCAAGCACTTCGAGAGCTTCTTCTTCGTCGACAACCTTGTCGCTGAAGAACATCTCCGCCAGCGGCACGATATCGGCGGCGCAACGCAGCTTTTCCTGCAGCAAGCCTACCAAGACCGCCGCCCATTCGCGGCCCGCCTCATCGAGCTCCCCGGGCAGCAATCCCGCGCTCTGCAGATGCGGCAAGCAGAGATCCACGATGCGCGGAAGCTCCGCTTGCTTGATGTATTCGCCGTTCATCCAGCTCAGCTTCTGCGTATCGAACACGGCCGGGCTCTTGCTCAGCCGCTTGGCGTCGAATACCTCCACGAGCTCCTCTCGCGAATAGAGCTCCTGCTCGCCCTCCGGCGACCAGCCGAGCAGCGCGATGAAGTTGAACAGCGTTTCCGGCAAGTAGCCCAGCTTGTCATATTGTTCTATGAATTGAACGATCGACTCGTCGCGCTTGCTAAGCTTCTTCTTCTGTTCGTTCACGATCAGCGTCATATGGGCGAACACCGGCGGTTCCCAACCGAATGCTTCGTAGATCATGAGCTGCCGCGGCGTATTCGATACATGATCCTCGCCGCGCAGCACATGGCTGATGCGCATAAGATGATCGTCGAGAGCGACCGCGAAGTTATAGGTCGGAATTCCGTCCTTCTTCACGATGACGAAATCGCCCATCTCCGACGTATCGAAGGCAATCGAGCCTTTCACCATGTCGTCGAACGCGTAAGTCTTGTTCTGCGGCACCCGGAACCGAATGCTCGCAATGCGCCCTTCCGCCTCGAAGGCCTGTTCTTCCTCTGGAGTCAGATTGCTGTGTTTGCCGGAATAACGAGGCGTCTCGCCTCTTGCCGTCTGCTCCTCCCGCTCCGCCGCAAGCTCCTCCTCCGTGCAGTAGCAACGATAAGCGAGTCCCTTGTCAAGAAGCTCCTGCCAATACCCCTGATAAATATCGAGCCGCTCGGTCTGACGATACGGACCGTAGCCGCCTCCGATATCCACGCTCTCGTCCCAGCTCATGCCGAGCCATTTCAGGTAGGTCAGCTGACTCTCTTCGCCGCCCTCCACATTGCGCTTCACGTCCGTGTCTTCGATGCGAACGATAAATTTGCCTCCCTGACTCCGTGCGAACAAATAATTGAATAAGGCCGTTCTGGCGTTCCCGATATGCAAGTGCCCCGTCGGCGACGGCGCGTAGCGTACACGAACCTCTGTCGTCATGCTCCGAATCCCCCTTCTCGTACTAAACAAACAACCGCCTGCGCGGCAATGCCCTCACCTCTGCCGGTGAAGCCCAGTTGCTCGGTCGTCGTCGCTTTCACGTTTACCTGCGAAACATGCGCGCCAAGCTCCCGCGCGATAACCACCACCATATCTCCGATATAAGGAAGCATCTTCGGCTTCTGCGCAATAATGGTAGCATCCATATTGCCAAGCTCAAAGCCCTTCTCTCGAACAAGCTCCCAAATTCGCCGCAGCAGCACGACGCTGTCGGCATCCTTGTAAGCGGGATCCGTATCGGGAAAATGCTTGCCGATATCACCTAGTCCCAGAGCGCCTAGAATGGCATCGCTTATGGCATGCAGCAGCACATCCGCGTCCGAATGACCAAGCAGGCCTTTCTCGTAAGGAATATGTACGCCTCCGATGATGCAAGGTCGTCCCTCTACAAGCTGATGCACATCAAAGCCTTGTCCAACCCGAATCATAGCGTTCCTCCCCCTTCCAGCCGCCTTCTCTCCAGCAGCAGCTCCGCCATCGGCAAATCCTCCGGCGTCGTAATTTTGATATTCGCATAATCGCCTTCCGCCACATGCACGGCAACGTCGAGCCGCTCCACAAGCGAAGCGTCATCCGTTCCAAGAAAACCATCCTGCCGCGCCTTCTCATGCGCCTCCAGCAGCGTGCTTCTGCGGAAGGCCTGCGGCGTCTGGATCGCCCACAGCGTGCTGCGATCCGGCGTAGACACAATCCTGCCCGTTTCATCGACCTGCTTGATCGTATCCTTCACAGGAACGGCAAGCACAGCCGCCCCATTCCGAACAGCGGCGTTACAGCATGCCTGGATCGACGCCTCGGTCACAAGCGGCCTTACTCCGTCATGCACCATAACCCAATCCGCGGAAAGCGCCTGGAGCCCGCACATGACAGAATGCTGCCGTTCTCCGCCGCCTGCAAGCACGGCTGCCACCTTATCGAGTCCAAATTCCCGCACCCAGCCATTGCACCGATCCAGATCCTGCTTTCCCACAACAAGGGAAATTTCCGCAACAAAGTCCATACGCTGGAATAACGAAAGCGTATGGACCAGTATAGGCTTGTCCGCCAATTGCAAATATTGCTTGCTTTCCTTCGTCCCCATCCGGGTGCCGCGTCCTGCCGCGACGATGACGACGCCCCACTTCTCTTCCATGCCCTTACCTGCCTTAAGCGCGCTTTCACCTATTCGTGAAGGCTTTCTCCCTATCATACCTTGTTAGAGCGCTTTTTCCAACAGCTTGGGCTTGGCGAATATCATTCTGCCCGCAGACGTCTGCAGCACAGAGGTGACCAGCACCTCCATCGTTGTGCCAATATACTCCCGGCCTCCCTCCACGACAATCATCGTGCCGTCATCGAGATAAGCCACGCCTTGTCCATGCTCCTTGCCGTCCTTGATCACTTGCACGACGATCTCTTCGCCGGGCAATACAACCGGCTTAACCGCATTGGCCAAATCATTAATATTGAGCACCGACACGCCCTGCAGCTCGCACACCTTGTTCAGATTGAAATCATTCGTAACCACCTTGCCATGCAGCGCCTTCGCCAGCTTCACCAGCTTGCTGTCCACCTCGCTGATTTCCTCATAGTCGCCTTCATAGATCAGCACTTTGACATCCAGCTCTTTCTGTATCTTGTTGAGAATATCGAGTCCTCTGCGTCCGCGGTTGCGTTTCAGCAGATCCGATGAATCCGCGATATGCTGCAGCTCCTCGAGCACGAATTCCGGAATAACAAGCGTGCCTTCAATAAAACCCGTCTTGCAAATATCGGCGATTCGGCCATCGATAATGACGCTCGTATCCAAAATTTTATGCTCCTCGTAGCCGCCCGCTTCTTCAACGATCGGCACAACGCGCTGCTTCTCCATCCATGCAGCGAAGCCATCCGCTATTTCGTCCTGCTTCGCAAGTCCGATACACATGCCGATATAACCCAGCACGAACGCCATCGCTGCCGGCAGCAAGCCGCCCAGCCCTCCCAGATTCGCTACCGCCGGATACAAGAGCGCCGCTAGCAGCAAGCCTGCCATGAGTCCTCCCGCTCCTATGAATAATTGCCGAAGCGGCATCTCCACCGTCTTATCCACGCCGCGCTGCATGAACTTCATTACCGGAGCGGACAGCAGAGACGCAGCTATTAAGCCCAATACAGCTCCAAACGCAACATTCATGTAATAAGTGCCGGATTGCTGCAGCAGATTCGATGTCTGGCTCGCCCATGCCGCCGTTCCGTTCATTTCGCTGTATAATTCGCTGCCTGCCATTCCTCCGAACAACAAACCCATCAATTGAATTAATTTTCTAACCATGATTAGTCACCTCCATTACAATTATGTTCCAATTTTTCGGGCTCTAACCGTGGGGACGAGCTTAAATTTGAAAGAATTCATTTTGGCATCTCTCTCCATGATGTGGCATTCATTGGAACAGAGGTTTATAATGAAGAAGACTAAACTTAATCAAAGGTGGGTGAATAAGTTGGAATCCATGAATGCTCCTTCTTTGGAACAATTTCAACAGCAAGTATCCGAGCTTCTGCTCAGACATCGCAGCCTGCTTGACGTCTTGTCCAAGCTGGGTCAAGCCGGCGCATCCGTGAATCGGGCCGTCACGAAAGCCATTACCGACTGCGGCTGCATCGAGCTTAATGCCCGAAAGCAACAATATTCCGCCGAGCTTGATCTGGAGAACGCGAAGGAAACCCTGCAAAGCCATCTGACCGGCTCATTATGCGAGAATTGTAATGAAGCGTTGAAGACCGAGCTGGGGCGCAACTTATTTTATATGACAGCCTTGTGCAACCATCTTCACATCGAATTAGACGAAGTTATTAAGGATGAATATGACAAATGCTCGACGCTTGGATTATTCAATCTGACCTAAGCGGAGGCAGCTTTCAGCTTCACGATTAAACCGAATATCATGCGCTTTCCAGTATGCAAAAGAACGCTCCCGCAGCCGGCGACAGCTGCAGGAACGTTCTTTTTCAATTCTATCTCGCGTCATTGCGTATAGGATGCAGAAAAGAAGCCGGCTTAAGCCGGCTTCTCCGAGTTAACAGTCTCTTCCGCATCTTCCGCCAAAGCGCGTCTCTTGCGCGATTTCGGCAAGCGGCGGTCAACGTTTTTTTTTAGCCCATACAGCGCGTACAGCAATAACGGAACGAACAGAATCTTCGATAATTGCGATTCGAACAGAAGTCCCAGAATAACCGACACAACGACTATGATCGGAACGACCCAAATGGCGCTTTTCGGTATACCCACTTTCTTAAAGTTGGGATAACGAATCGTACTCACCATTAATATCGACAGCACCAATGTGCTTGCAAGCAAGACCGATACCGGAATATCTTCCTTGAACAACGCCATCGTCGCGAGAACTCCACCCGCTGCCGGTATAGGCAAGCCGATGAAATAGCCGACCGAGCTGGTCACCACATTGAAGCGCGCCAGTCTCAGCGCTCCGCATATCGGGAACAAAGCTGTAATAATATAAGCCAGCGCAGGACTCAAGTCCTGGAAGGCAACGACGTACATAATGAAAGCGGGAGCGGCTCCGAAGGAGATGACATCGGACAAGGAATCAAGTTCTTTGCCGAACTCGCTCTGCGCGTTGAGCGCCCGGGCGACTCTGCCGTCCACGCCGTCGAGCAGCATGGCGATGAGCACCATCATAGCGGCAAGCTCCGGCTTCTCATTGAACACGAGAATGATCGATAGGACTCCCAAAAATAAATTACCAACCGTGAGAAGGCTCGGTATCGATTTTGCAATCATCTATTCCACCTCTTCTCTACTATGCCCCATAACAGTCAGCCAAAGCTGGGAAAAAAGTCGGAACACATTCAATCAATTGTATGGGATTTAAATTTGTCTGTCAATGAACATTTGCGCTTGAATGCGCTTCAGACCATCCTTGATTGCCCTTGCCCGCACCTCGCCGATGCCGTCCACCTCGTCCAATTCCTCGATTGTCGCCATTAGTATGTGCGGCAGCGTGCCAAACCGATCTACCAAATTATTCATAATGACAAGCGGAAGCCTTGGAATCTTGTTCAGAAGCCGGAAGCCGTGCGGCGACACCGATTCCTCCGTCATGTTATTCGTGTGCGAATAGCCGATTAACCGTACGATCGGCGTTGCGTCAAGCAACTCGTCGGAGCTTAGCTTCTTCAGATTTTTTCTGATTTCCTTAATCTTCTCATCCGAATTATCCTTCGCATAATCCTTGAGCAGGTACCAGGCGTCCTCTTCCACGCCCCCCACAAGCTCATCCATCTGCATGCTGACGAGGCGCCCTTCCGTTCCCAGCTCATTAATGTAGCGATTAATTTCCATCTTGACTCTGAGCACCATCTCGACTCGTTGAATCACATAGCCAACCTCTTGCAGCGTCACAAGCTCCTCGAATTCGGACGCGGATAAATTCGTGAACGACTGCGTGAGCACCGCTTTGTATTTCTCCAGTGTCTGAATCGCCTGATTCGCCTTCGTCAGAATAACGCCCATGTCCTTGAGTGAATAGCGCAAATTGCCTTGGTACAACGTTATAATATTCCGCCGCTGCGAGATCGAGACCACAAGCTTGCCCGTCTGCTTCGCCACGCGTTCAGCCGTCCGATGTCGGATTCCCGTTTCAATGGAAGGAATCGTGCTGTTCGGAATCAACTGCGTATTCGCATATAGAATGCGGCGCATATCCTCGCTCATAATGATCGCGCCGTCCATCTTCGCCAGCTCGTATAAGTAGTTCGGCGAGAAATCGCAATTAATGGAGAAGCCGCCGTCCACGACCTCCATCACCTCTGGACTATAGCCGACTACGATTAACGCTCCCGTCTTGGCTCTAAGCACATTCTCCAGTCCCTCGCGAAACGGGGTGCCTGGCGCAACTAATTGCAAGAGCTGATTCATCACTTCCTGTTGTGTTGGTTCCTTCACTCGTATGCCCCCTATCCAAACGCTGCTTTCAGTGCTTCCGCCACTGAATTCACACCGATCAATTCAATTCCTGCCGGCGCCTTCCAGCCCTTCATGCTCTTCTCCGGCATGATGACCCTCTTGAAGCCCAGCTTCTCCGCTTCCTTCACGCGCTGCTCCGCACGCGATACCGCTCTCACTTCGCCCGTCAAGCCCACTTCTCCGAAAATAACATCATAAGGCTTCGTCGGAGCATCCCTGAAGCTCGAAGCCAGGCTGACCGCGGCCGCCAAATCTACCGCGGGCTCGTCGAGCTTCACACCGCCGGCCACATTGACATAAGCGTCCTGCGTCTGCAAGAACATGCCGTTTCGTTTCTCCAGCACGGCAATGATCAGCGCCATCCGATGATGATCGATGCCCGTCGACATTCTGCGCGGAGACGGGAAATTCGTCGTAGCCACAAGCGCTTGTATTTCGACAAGCACGGGGCGCGTGCCTTCCATGCTCGCCACTACGGTCGATCCCGCCACACCGAGCGGTCTCTCGGACAAGAACAGTTCGGAGGGATTCGATACCTCGCGCAAGCCGTCTTCGTTCATTTCGAATATTCCGATTTCATTGGTCGAACCGAAGCGGTTTTTCACCGCCCTCAGCAGACGATAGGTGTGATGCCGCTCCCCTTCAAAGTAGAGCACGCAATCGACCATATGCTCGAGCAATCTCGGACCGGCGATCGCGCCTTCCTTCGTCACATGGCCGACCAATACGGTCGCTACACCCTTGATTTTCGCCACGCGCATGAAATGCGCCGTGCATTCCCTGACTTGCGATACGCTTCCCGGCGCCGATTCCACCCTCGGATCGAACACCGTCTGAATCGAATCGATGACCAGAAAGTCGGGCTCCACCGATTCGATCGCATCATTAATTTGCTCCATATTGGTCTCGCATAATACATACAAGGTTTCAGACAAGGCGCCAAGACGATCGGCACGAAGCTTTGTCTGTCTGACGGATTCCTCGCCGGAGATGTACAGTACCTTGAGTCCTTTGCTGGCAAGGGCATGCGAGGTTTGAAGCAGCAGCGTCGATTTGCCGATGCCGGGATCTCCTCCGACCAGAATGAGCGAGCCCGGCACAACGCCGCCGCCGAGCACGCGGTTCAGCTCGGCCATGCGCGTTTCAATTCTAGGCTCCTGCCCACTTTCTATATGTATGATCGATTGCGGCTTTTCTTTCGTATGGATCGAGGATAATCCGACGCCTTTGGTCTTGATGACCGTCTCTTTCTCCTCGACCATCGTGTTCCATTCCTGACACACGGGGCATTTGCCCATCCATTTCGGCGATTCCGCGCCGCATTCGGTACAGACGAACTTTAATTTGATTTTGGCCATAGGTACTCCTTCTCACAATTCTCATCTCTTAGAGTTTACCACTATATAGGGAATGGAGGAAGAAATATGGCCGGGAATATCCAAATTCGTGACTCTGCTCCCACATTGTCATGATCTGCGCAATTGAAATATGAGAAAACCTCTATCGAGGCCTTTCGAAGATGAGCGACCGCGTTTAGAGGTAGGTTTAATACGAAAATAAATGCTGCATAATGGATGGTATGGTGGTTACGAGCAAAAAAAAGCCCCACCTCCCGAAAATCTGATGTTTCAAAAAA
>NZ_JAATHD010000031.1 GCF_011947265.1 Paenibacillus sp. HB172176 | reverse complement strand
TGTCACAGGGCTTCAACCTTAGGATCTCTCCACCAGTTGCCTGTCAGCTACGAGGCGACTTGGCTCTTACCTCGACCGGACTTTCACCGGCTAGTTGTGCCTAGCTTGGCTAGGCGCGCGAAATAGAAAAAGCCCTCCGATTCGAGGGCTTCTCAACTGCATATAAGTCTTCGTACGTTCTGATTCCTATATCGTCCCAGACTTGATGCCTACCGTCACAATCTCGCATGGCCCTACAGGGAGTATGAATCCGCCCTTCTCGCCGACCAAGGCTTCCGCTCTTCGCTCCAGCAAATCGCTTTTGTAAGCCGCTTCCGCTTCCCGTTTGCCGTTCAGCTTAAGGGAAAGCTCGGCTTGCGCAGGCTGCATATTGAACCACCGAAGCATCATATCGCCTGTTTCTCCATGCAATTTCATCGAAGAAAACGCCAGCTCCGCGCCTTCCCATGCGATCAAAGCATGTCTGGAAGGGAGCGTTCCTTCATGAATCGCGGTCTGACAAGTCGTCCAAGGCGTCTGGAATTGATAGGCCTCGCGATAAGCGCCCGATTTCGCTCCGTCTCCGTCATGCGGAATAATCCGCAGTTGGAACTCGTGGTCGCCTTCACATTGCGCCTCCGGCGTCGGGAATACGCCCCAATCGCCAAGCTCGGAGATGGCTCGAAGCAATGTTATCGCAATCGTGTTCCGGCCGTCGCGGAGCACCTCGTATTCATGCAAGCCCCGATTCGCAACCGTCATGCCGCCATCCGGCGCGCTGACATCGACGAAGGCCTGCTGATGCTGCGCATTGCTTGGATTGGTCCATTCCGCGGCGGGCTCATTGTCCCGAGCCGCAACCTCGAAGACGGAATCGACGCGATGGAACGCAGCGTCGAGATCGGTAGGGAAAAGGACGCGGACCCGATGATCCTTCGCCTGGTTGTTGAATGACGCTTGCCATTCGACACCTTCGCCGTTCGCCTCAAGCGCAATCGCCGTTCGAATCGTAAGCGGCACCGTTTCCTTCGTTCGCTGCGCTTTGCGATCGGGGAAGTAGACGGCCTCCTGCTTCTCCGTCTCGAAGCTTTCGTCCGCCGATGCCGGCACCGACCATTGATGCACGATCTCAATTGCCGCCCGATAAGCGGTATGCTCGATCAAGCGAATCTCGGCGGGCAAGCCTTCCGTCGTCAGCGCGTCCTCGCCATCCGGCTGCTTGTACATGTATTCATTGCCTATATCGCCCGTATTCTCGTATACGCCCAGTCCCCGATACTGCCTTCCGCTTCGCTTGTCCAGGATAGAGAACGAACCGTCATCCGACACCTCGACTCGAACATTAAAATTCTCAAGCGCGCGATTCGTCGCCGAGATCAAGGATGCCGCGGGCTGGGAAGCCTTCGCTTGCTGCACCCAGCCGTATGCCGCATGCCCGAGTGCCGGCACGCGAATCGCCTCGAACGTCAATCTGACGCGGCGGCACATGTAGGGCTGCCGGAATTTGTCATCGGGCAGATCATAGCCAAACTGCAGACCGAGATCCTCGATCATGCATGCGACCGGCGCTCCTTCATGGTCGACAAGCGTTCTGCCGCTTATATCGACAGTCTTCATCCGACTGTTCATCTCCTCCAGCGGAATGCCTTCGCGATAATAGATCCGCTCGACATCGAGCTCGACGCTGACCGTTCCGCTTCGCTCCCAGCCCGTCGTATTCCATACGATGAACGGCAACGCTCGCTCGCCAAACGATTGAAATACCGTTGTATTGACTTCGCCGGCAATCGCTATCTTGGCTTTTTCAATAATCGTTTCCGCGACATGATAGCTCTTGTCGAAGCGCGTCACCATCTCCCTGTGCACCTCGTCGACGCTGCAGCCGCAGATGCTGTCATGCGGATGATTCTGCATCAGCGTCTTCCATGCATAGGTGAACAGATGATGCGGATAAGAATACGCATCCTTACTGAAATGCGCCATCGCGGCAAGCGGTTCGGCGATTTTCTCCAAGGCCGCTTGTCCCCGCTGATTCAGCTGCTTGAGGTAGACGCGAGCGGAGGCCGTGTTAACCAGCGTCGACCAGCCGTCCGTCCGCTGACTGCGCAGCTCTCCCTTTACGACCGACAACTCGCGATCCATATTCGATCGAACGGCCGACAGATACTCCTCGAAGCTCGAATGTACGAAATCGATGTCCGGGAACAAGCTTCGCACCGTCTCCATGGCCGACGACAAATCCTGCTGAATCGGCTGATGATCGCAGCCGTTCATGAATAAGAGCTGGCTTGTGGCCGCGTACTTCTGCGCGTCGGCCAGCTTGCTCTCCCAATAAGCCTGGGCTGCAGCCGGTTCCGTTGGAATTTCCATCCCGTTGCAATACCAGTTCGCGAACAGAATACCCAGCACGCGGGAGCCGTCCGGCCCTTCCCAAATCAGCTCGGAGAAGGAGGATTCATAATCGGAATCGCCGACGGTATTATTGAAGCCGGTCGGCTTGACGCCTCTCCCGAACACAGCATTGTCAATGCCCGCTTGCCTCATCATCTGCGGAGCCTGCCCGATATTGCCGAAGGTATCGGGGAAATAGCCGACCTTCGCGATTACGCCGTAGCGTGCCGCGTCCTGATGTCCGATTTGCAAATTGCGGACATTCGCTTCGCTGCTGGTCAGGAAGGCGTCCTGCAAAATATACCAAGGACCGATGGCGATACGCCCATTCCGAATATAGCCTTCCAGACGTTCGCGGTTCTCCGGCCGCACCTGCAAATAATCGTCGATTATAATCGTCTGACCGTCCAGATAAAAGCTTCTGAATGCCGGGTCTCGATCCAGCGTGTCCAGAAGCGTATCCAGAAGCTCCACGAGAAGAACATGATGCTTCTCATACGGCAGATACCATTCGCGATCCCAATGCGTATGCGAAATAATATGCGCCGTTCGTTTGTCGTTCATAGCTACTCCCTCCCTCGAGTCGTTCATTAGTCGTTTCTCGCCGCAGCGGGCGTCGTCTCGATATAGACTTGCTTCGGCCTGTATACAGATCTCAAACTCCCGTCCGGGCCGCAGGCGAACAGCACGGATCGGTCGCTCTCCAGCATGAAGGAATATTGCTTCCCGGTGACGGGATCCTGAACGTGAACAGGCTCATGCTTGCCGGATTCCGACAGGAAGACGTACAAGAAGCCTTCCGCAAACTCGAGCTTGCGACCGTACACGCCCGGCCTGTCGCCGCCCTGAAGCCAGATCATCTCTTGAGCGCAGCCGGCTGCGCATAACGCGTGTCGGTAGAGCTCCGCGATCCCCTCGTTCCGTTCATTCAGTTCAATCGGAAGCGGACACCAGATGATCCGCCCCTTGCCATAAGCAAGCTCCTCTACCTTGCTTCCCGAAGCTGTCGCCGCCGTCCCGACAGCCGCTTCCTTCGACACCTCGGCAATGCGACGATGGCCGTAAGAAACCGAAAGCTCGCGATCGCCAAGCGTCAGGCTCTCCTCTCGTCTCACATTCAGCAGACGCCTTTCGCCTGTTCGTTCTTCCAAGCGCTTCGCCGGCCGCCAATACGCATCGAGTCCCATTGGACCTGTGAACAATAGAGTTGAGCCGCTCGTCTCGACCCATTCCAGCAGCCGCTCGAAGGCCCCGCTGTCCAGATTATGCGGACTCGGCGCGATAAGCAGCTTGGGCGGATGGCTCTTCAGCTCCTCCAGCTGATATTCGCCTATGCCTCGGAACGGCTCCTTAAGCTCGAAACCGAGCACCCTCGCGGCCCGCGTAGTCGCGTCGAACGCCAGCTTGCGGTTCGAGAAATCATTGGAGTACGGGAACAGCACGGCCGTATCCTCCAGCGCGCGACCCCGGAAGAGATCCGCAATCTCCGCCATGAATCGCCCGAAATCATAAGAAACCGAAGCCTCCGGCTTCTCCGTGCCATCGGCGCGCAGAGCGCCGATATGCGATTCATTCGCGTTGTCCATATCATAATTCGTATTCCAGATCCATTGCATCGCCCCGGCGCCGCCGGTTGCAAAGGCATAGGCATACTTGCGCTCCAGTATGTTGCGAAGCTCTGTCTCGCTTCTCTTCGCCCGTCCTTCCGGCGTCTCGACGTACATGATGCCGGTCTCTTGGGTGAGACAAGGCTTATCCGCGGTCTTGGCGAAGACGCCGTCCCAGAGAAGATGATCGTTCAACCACCAGGAATGAACGGTCGTATAGTCGGCGGCTTCGCCATAGAAGAAGGGCGATGGCCGCTGCGCGCCAAGCGCCTCATCCTGTCCGACCGTCACCAATTGATTCGGACATTCGTCCTTGATGGCGTCGTACAGCTGCTTTGCCCACTGATTATGCATATCCATCGAGAAGAGCGCATAATCGAGCCAACGCGTGCCGTTCTTGCCCTGATGCATATCCTGCACGTCGAAGTTTATGTCCTCCGGCTCGGGCGGCAGCGCCGCTTCAAAGCTCGGCAGACGCATCGGCGACATATTCCACAGCTCCTGCAGCCGTGCAATCGAACCATGGCGTTCGCGCAGCCATTCCGCGTACGCCGCTCGTTCGAACTCGTCTCCGCATGATCTCGGACCCTCCGAGAATATGCGCGGAGGATCGAACATCGACGGCTCGTTGATCAAATCCCAATCCACGTTCATCGTCTCTCTGTGTCGAGATACAATTGAACGAACGAAACGCTTCTGCGCCTCGACACTTCTGGGATCCAGATAGGGATTCCGTCCCTCCCACGCCTCCGGCGTGAAGGAGAAGAAGGTGAAGGTCACCTGCAAATCATGCCGCTTCGCCGTAAGTATGAAAGCGTCAATCGCCCGCAGCGCCTCCTCCGAGGCATGACCGTCTACTTGCATGATGTTGCGATAGGCCGTCCAAATTCCGGTGCGGATCCAGTTAATGCCCGCCTTGCGCATCTGGGCCATATCCTTGTCCCAGACGGATACATTAGGCAGGAATAGAAATTTCCTTGCCACATCCGAGGTCATGTACGTCATCCCGACGACCGGCATGGGGCGGCCGTCGCGTTCGAAATAATCGCGGCCGCAGGTGAGCGGGCTTCCTTGCGACAACAGCGCTTGATCGAAGCACCAGAAGCCTTGCGTCAACAGACGCGACTCCCCGTTAGAGGCCTCCGCGAGGCAGCGCACGCGATAGAAGCCCGGCTCAAGCTTCATAGGCATTCCGACTCGCGTGATCCGAAGCTCGCTGTCGGCCGCGATGACCGATTCATGCGTCCAGCATGCGTCCGGCTTGCCTTCCAATCTCGTTTCAATGCGGAATCGCCACTCTGTCGTTCGCGTTTCGGATTCGCTTCCGGAGCGCCCCAATCGCTGCGCCTGCAGCGTCAGCATCGCCGAATCTCCCGGTTCGTACGAAGCGTAATTCGGCTTCAGCCACAATTCCGTGACCCCCGCGGCGCAATACGACGCCCAGGCTCTAAGCGCTTCACCGCCGCCATGCCGATAGAACCGTTCATCCAGCGGCTGATTGACGAACAGCCACCGCGACCCCGAGAATGCTCCCTTCAAGTTTTCCCAGAGCACGACCGGCGCGGCAATCTCACGCCCATCCTCGGAGACGCCCTTCAATAGCGGATAGAGCCGGGCGTCCATCGGACCCGCGGAGCCCATCTGATGCGGCAAATCGCTGCTCTTCGTCGTATGAGGCACCAGGTTCCAGGTAGAGGAGATCGAGAACAGCTCTTCCTTCTCCCATAGCAGCGGAATATCCGCGGATGCTTCAAGCACCGCGACCTCGGCCGCGTCGACCTCTAGAATCTCATGAATATTCAGCTCCCGATGATAGGCCGTCTGCGTTGCTTCCGCCGTCCAGCCGGATTCGGCAGAGCCTCCCACCGGAATTCGAAAGGGAGCTCCGCCCATGCTGATCAATCCGCCTCCGCGCCTCAGATAAGCGATAATCTCGGGCCAGGCCGACTTGGGGAAATAGGGAGCATGCACGTTAACGAAGCACGCATATTCCCCGCAGCTCAAAGCATCGGCAAGCCCTTCGGCTCCGACAACTGCGCCTGCGCGGGAGAAATCCGTCGCAGCTCGATCTTCTAGCCGCCCGGAAATCGGGAAGGAAGAATCGTAGAATATCAGCGTTCTCTGCATCATAGAATGCCTTCCTTCATCGACTGGTACACCAGCTGCGAGAACAGGCTGTTCGACCAAGCGAACCATTTGCGCGTGAATACGGCAGGATCATCCGAGTGAAAGCCCTCGTGCATGAAGCCCGTATCCGCATCGGTCGCCTCCAGCATGGCGATCATCTCCAGCTTCTCTTCCTTCGTCGTCGCGGTCAGTCCTTGCATGGACAGCGCCATATGCCAGATATAGCCCGGCGGCGTATGCGGGCTGCCGATTCCTCTAGCCGCTTTGCCCTCGTAATAGAACGGATTTTCCTTGCTCAGCGCGAATCTCCGCGTATTCTGATAGATCTCGTCCTCCGGAGATGCATAGCCGAGATACGTAATCGACATCAAGCCCGGCGTGCCCGCGTCATCCATCAGGCAGTAATTTCCGTAGCCGTCCGTTTCGTACGCATAAATCGGACCGAATTCCGGATGGCGATAAATGCCGTACAGTTGAATGCCATGCTCCACCTCGGCTTCGAGCTCCTTGAGCTCCTTCGCAAACGCCAGATCGCGGAATACCCATTCCGCAATCTCTCCCATCTGCCGCAGCGTCACCGCGGCGAACATATTGGCGGGAATGTTGTAATGGAAGTCGCAGGCGTCGTCGCTCGGACGGAAGCCCGACCAGATCATCCCCGTATAATTAACGGGCATACCAAGACCCTTGTTCCGCAAGGAATCCGTAGGAATGCCGTTGTCCCGAACGAAACGATACGGCGAAAGCTCGAAATGGCGCTGCTCCGTCCGCCACAGCTCGGCTATTTGCTTCATTGCGCCCTTGAAGCCCGCATCGAAAATATCGGTAAGCTCGGTCGCTTTCCAGTACTCATAGGCGAGCCGCATCGAGAAGCAGATGGAATCCAGCTCGAACTTGCGCTCCCATACCCACGGCGACATCTCCGTCTCATCCGTCGTATTCCAGTGCCAGTCATTAGCCGTTTCATTGAAGGCATTGGCATACGGATCCATGGTGATGCAGGCAATATGGCGCTTGATCAATCCACTCAGAATGCGTTGAAGCTCCTTGTCCTCCCGCGCAAGGCCAACATAATGAATGACTTGCTCCACGGAATCGCGCAGCCACATAGCCGGGATATCCCCCGTAATGATAAAGGTCGTTCCGTCATCCATAAGCTTCGTGGTCGTCTCCAGCGTATTGGGAAAACAGTTCTTGAACAGCTTCAGCAGCTTCGGCCGATGCGCCAGCTTCTCCTCAGCCTCCCGCAGCACCGCATCGACCGCCGCCGGCAGCTTCATCTTCTCCATCGCTATTTTCGGTAATCGGAATTGCTCCATTATTGCTCCGCTCCTTCTCTCTCTTGGTTGCTTCTACTCTTTGACGGCGCCCACTGTCAAGCCTTGGATGAAATAACGCTGGAAGAACGGATAAGCGAAGATGATCGGCCCCGTCGCCAGCACCACCATCGCCATTCGCGACGTATCCTGCGGCATGGATTGCAGAACGCCAACGCTCAAGGACGTGTTCTGCGAATTCTGCATAATAAACTGCATGCTGTTCTCGATTCGCATCAGCATCGACTGCAGCGGCACGAGGCTTGGCTTGTCAATATACAGAAGCGCGTTGAACCAATCATTCCAATAACCAAGCGTGCTGAACAAGCCTATCGTAGCCAGTCCGGGCAGCGAGAGCGGAATGACCAGCCTGAAGAAGATGCCGAACTCGCCCGCTCCGTCGATCTTGCCGGATTCAATAATCGCATCCGGGATCATTGTCGAGAAGAACGTGCGGAGAATCATAATATAGAAGGCGTTCACCGCCAGCGGCAGAATTAGCGCCCAAAGCGAATCCTTCAACCCCAGCAGCTGCGTGACAACGATGTAAGTAGGAACAAGCCCCCCGTTGAACAGCATCGTGAAGAATGCGAAAAACGCAAAGAAATTGCGGTATTTGAAGCTTCGGCGCGATATGGCGTATGCGAACAGCGCGGTGCAGACAACGGCGATGACAGTGCCGATGACCGTGATCGCGATGGTCACGCCATAGGAGCGAAGCAATTGATCTCCTGCCTTGAACAAATAGCTGTAAGCCTCGTAGCTCCACTTCTCCGGAATGAGCTGATAGCCGTTCACAGCCAAAGATTTCTCGTCCGTGAAGGAAATGATCGTCACGAAGACGAACGGAAAGACGCATGCAAAAGCGAAAATGCCGGCGATCAAATGAAATATCATATTCCAGGCTGTTGTTAATTTATGAAAATCTCGACCTTGCAAAGAACCCGTTTTTGCGGACAATGTTTTCCCTCCCATCCTCTTGCTGAAGCTCTATTCGGCGGCTTCCCGCTTCTAGAATAAAGCATTGTCTTTGTTGAACTTGCGAACGATGCCGTTCGAGGCGATAACGAGCACGAAGCCAACCAGCGATTGATAGAGCCCCGCGGCCGTGCTCATGCCAATCTCGCCAGTCGATTTCAAGCCGCGGTACACATAGGTGTCGATAACGTTCGTGACGCTGTAGAGCGTTCCCGAATCGCGCGGCACTTGATAGAACAAGCCGAAATCCGCATAGAAAATTTTGCCGATGGCAAGCAGAGTCAGAATCGTCATTAGCGGGGTCAGCATCGGAAGCGTCACATTGCGGATCTGCTGCCACTTGTTCGCCCCGTCGATCATCGCCGCCTCGTACAGCGACTTGTCGATGCCCATAATGGCCGCCAAGTAGATGACGCTGTTATAGCCGACGGACTTCCACAGGAACACGACTACGATGATAATCGGCCAATACGTGGGATCCGAGTACCAATTCATCGCGTCGATGCCGAACCATGCGAGCATTTGATTCAACGCGCCCTTATCCATGCTCAGGAAGCTGTACAGGAAATAACCGACGATTACCCAGGAGAGGAAATAGGGAAGGAACATACCGGTTTGATACACCTTCGCCAGCCTCTTGTTCGCGATTTCGGCCAGCATAATGGCCATTACAATCGCGATCACCAGACCAAGCACGATAAAAAACAAATTATAGAGCACCGTGTTGCGCGTTATAATATACGCGTCGTTCGTGCTGAACAAAAACTTGAAATTCGACAGCCCGACCCACTTGCTGTCAATGATGCTTGCCAGAAATCCGTCCCGGCTGTAGCGATATTCCTTGAACGCGATAACCATGCCGGCCATGGGTAGATAGGAGAAAAACACAAACCACACCGTAGCGGGCAATACCATCAGCAGCATCGCCTTGTTCCTGCCGATATCCTTCACGATTCGCCCTAAGGCTCTCATTGCTGTCACCTCTTTCGTATGCAAAATGAGAAAGAGGCATGACTCGAATGAAGTTCCATTCTCCTCACGCCTCCGCAAGATAAAATTACTTGTTCGCTGCTCTCCATTCGTCAAGCTGGCGCTGCGCTTCTTCTATGATCTTGTCCAGTCCGGCCGCTTTGAATTTCTCGTTCGCCTTGGCCAGATATTCTTCCGGATCAACCGTGCCCGTCATGAGCGGAGCCCAGAATTCCTCTCTGACATTCTGAACCGAAGCGATTTCCGTCGCCACCTTCGACGTATCGAAGTTGAAGCCAAGGAGCGGAGCCGGCTTGCCGGCGTCATTGAATTTCTTGAACTCCTCCCACTTGTCGGCAGGATCCGTAGGATTGAGATACGTTATCATCAGATTGCCCAGCGAGAAGGTCGGCATGTCGTAGTTTTTGGATTCTGGAAGATTCTCCATGACATCGTCGCTGACTTTCTTGTAATGAACGCCTTCAATACCGGAATCCAGCATGTTGCGAAGCACTGGATCGGTATTCACGAGATTCAGAAATTCCATCGCCTTCTCCGGATATTCCGAATTGGCCGAGATGGCCTGCATGGAGCCCATAACGGACCAGTTGTAGATTAAAGCTTCGCTTGCCGGCGTAGACACGACCGGGTAGCCGTAGCTCGACGACCACAGATTGTCCGCGAACGGCTGCGAGGTCGCGCGATCCGCGAACCACTTGCCCGTCGTTTGAACATCCGTAAGCGAATCCATCGTCATCGCTTCCGTAGGGATATAGCCGGCCTGATAGTATTTGTGCATCGTATCCAGAGCTTGCTTCATCTCCTGCGTTTCCAGCACGTTTACGATTTTGTAATCATCCGTGTCGATCGCCACCGCCATCGGAAGCTTCTCAATCACATAATCGTATGGAACATAAGGCATTTGGTTCTTGTCGACGGCCAGCGGATACACATCCGGCTCGTTCTCCTTGATCGTCTTCAGAAGCGGCTCCAGACTCTCAAGCGTATAGACATCGGAGATGTCCAGGCTGTATTTGTCCAGCAGCTCCTTGTTGAAGCGCCATACCTCCTGTGCCGGAAGCTCTTTGTTGGCCGGAATGCCGTAATTATGTCCGTCCACCTTGGAGCCTTCCAGGAACGCCGGGTCCAGCGCGTCGATGATGCCTTGACCATGCTCCTTCAGCAGATCGTCAAGCTCGTAGAAAGCGCCTTTGCGCGCATTCTGCACATAGTCGAACGCCCATGAGGCGGTGAACATAATGTCCATCGGCTCGCCGGAAGCGGTCATCACCTGCAGCTTCTGGGAGTAATCTCCCCAGTCCACCATATTCATTTTGACCGTTACGCCAATCTTCTCCGCCGTATACTTGCTGACCTCTTCCATCACCTTGTCGACATCCTTCTGAGGCGTTCCGATCGTGTACCAAATCAGCTCGACCGGCTTCTCGGCCGTTCCCTCTTCCTCATTCTTGCCGCCGCAGGCGCTCAGCACCAGCGTCGTCGATAGCAGCACCGCAGCCGCCGACATCCAGCCTCTCTTCTTCTTCAGCAATAGTGTAACCTCCCCTTGTATCATCATCTTTCCTACATTGACTTTATCCCATGTAACCTTTTTCAAATAGGCAACAAACTAAAGATATCATGTCCAAATTAAAGAAACAGACTGCCCCGATTCGATTCAGAGCAGTCCTTTGTAGTCGGTCGGGGATATTCCCACGTATTTTTTGAATTGCTTGTAGAAGTAGCCCGTCTCCCAATAGCCGACCTTCTGGGCGATTTCCGAAACCTTCAGATGCGTTTCCTTCAGCATCTCCTTCGCCTTGTCAATACGATGCTTATTCAGGTATTCGGTGAACGATTCATTCGTTTCCTTCTGGAACAGGTGGCCGAGATAGACCGGATGGATGTTGTATTGCTGGCCAAGCGTCTTCAGCGACAATGCCTCGTTGTAATGCTCGTGAATATAACCCAGCAGCAGCTGAATGATTGGACTCTTCACATCGCGCATCAGCGACTCCACCGTCTCGCTTGCCGTCTTCTTGATGATGAAAGCGAGATCCTCAAGCTTGTCCGCTTGCAGAACCTGCGCGAATCCCGACTTGAAAAACTCGGGAAGCTCCGCTTGCTTGATCTCCTCAAGCTCCATCTTGAACCGAATCATCAGCTCCACCGCCAAGCTCTGCAGATTGGCCGGCGTAGCGGACGGACCTTCCAGAAACCTCGCGAACTCGGCGTCTATTGCCTCATGCAGTCCTTCCGTATCCTTGGCGTTGATCAGCTTCGCGTAGACGGACCAATTCAGGGAGTCGACGGGCGAGGGCAGCCCCTTCTCTCCTTGCGGCAGTATGTCGTAATCGAGAATGCCGGGTTCGTCGAATAGAAGGAAATATTCCTGGGTTTTCTTCGCATGGGCATAGCTTCTCGGCGCATGCTCTCCCATAGCTTCAACGCTGCCAAGCGAAATGCGCAGACGCGCGGGCTCGAAGCGCTTCTGCATGCCATGCAGAGCTTCCATCGCTCTTCGTTTCCCTTCCTCCGGCTCCTCTAGCATGAATACGATGACAAGATCGCCGTCTATGTCCACGAACGGCAGCATGGACGGATCTTCAACGGCCAGCCGCTGCGCTTCGTCGTAGGAGTGCTGGAATTGCTCCTGAGTCCGCAGGACCGCCGTCACGAGGTAGGGACTGTTCATGTTGATCTGCAGCATGTCCATCCTCGCATCAAGCTCATGGGGCGCGATTCTTCCTGTAAGCCAGCGATACAGAATATTATCCCGCAGAATGCGAATATCATATTCGCTGAACAAACGATCCGCGCGGGTTGCGTTCAGCTTGTCTATGGTCGTGGTCAGCGTCTCCTGCAGCTCGTCGATATTAATCGGCTTCAGCAAATAATTCTCGACGCCCAGCTTCAAGCCGTCTTTAATATAGTGAAAATCATTATAGCCGCTTAGAATAATGACCTTCAGATCAGGCCGGAACCGCCTTGCTTCCCGAATCAAGGTCAAGCCGTCCATGACGGGCATCGAAATATCCGTCAGCAGAATATCGGCGGGCGTGTCCATTAGCTTGCCAAGCGCCTCTTGCCCGTTCTCCGCGCTGCCGACGATCTCGAGTCCGTAATCCGACCATTCGATAATATCGAACAAGCCTTCGGTAATGAACGGTTCGTCATCCACCAGAAACACTCTATACATGTTCAACCTCCCCCGCATTCTCCGGGAATTCAAGTGTTACGCTCGTCCATGCCCCTTCTTCGCTGTCGATCTTCAGTCCGAAGGAGCTGCCGTACAGCAGCTTCAATCTTTCGTCGACGCTTCGCAAGCCGAATGACTCGCCGTTCTGCTCCGGCTCGGACAGCGACTGACGAATATCGCGAAGCTTGTCCGGCGAAATCCCTTTCCCGTTGTCCCTCACTTCGATTCGGATGCGTCCATTCAGCTCCGTCACGGCAATTCGAATATGATTGTCGTGCCTCCCGGAATCCAGACCGTGGATGACATAGTTCTCGATAATAGGCTGCAAGGCGATTCTCATCATCATTTTCCCCGATAATCGCTCATTGCTTTCAATCGCGTAGGATAACTTGTCCTTGTACCGGATGCGGAATAGCTCCAGATACAGCCTCGCGATTTCCAGCTCGTCCTTCACCGTGTTGATGCCCCGCGGCTGAACGAAGCTCTTGAACAGCATCGACAAGCTGTAGATCATCTCCCCGACATCGCGCGCGCCTTGCGAGATCGCCCTCATGCGGATTACCTCCAGCGTGTTGTAGAGGAAATGCGGATTGACTCTTGCCTGCAAGGAGGACAGCTCGGTATGCTTCTGCTTGATTTCCGCTTTGTACACGGAATCGATATGCCTGGTGAGCTCATCGAGCATGTCGTTGAAGCTTCGGGATATTTGGCCAAGCTCATCCTCTCTCTCGTCCGTAATGCGGGCGGTCAGATCGCCGGTCTCCACCTTCCTCATGAAGCGAATAATCTTGTTTGTCCGCTTCGCGAAGTTTACGACGACAAAGGTAGGTACCAGCAGAACAATAAGAATTGCGAAGGCGCTAATCAAAATAATGCTGCGCTTCAATCCCTGATAAGCCGCCTTGATTTCGGATTTCGGCGCCACTCCGACGATCACGTAGCCTTCTTTGTTCTTCGTCAGCGTGGTTACGTAGGAATCCTCCTCCAGGTCGGCCGTTCCGTACAGCGTATCGATTCGATCCGCATATGGATATCTTTCCCCGTAATAGCGATCCGAAGAATCGAACAGCACTTCGCCTGTCGGTCCCAGGACTAGAATATAGCCCTTCAGCTGCTCTTTCTGGCTCTCCAACTCCTTCTGAATCCGTTCCGAATTGAAGTACACGAGCAACTGTCCAATATTTTTCAAGGTCTGCTTGTCGTTGATGGGGATTCGCACGGCATACAGCTTTTCATCCAATTGACCAATCGCATGACGGACCCAAATGTTCGGGGTGGAGACAAGATTCGTCTCGAGAGCGATTGAATCGGGAACATAGGATTTCGATACATTCACCGAGATTAATTTGGAGGCCAGATTCTGATTGAAGACGAACAAGAATTGCTGATCCGAGCTGTAAAGCACGAGATTCGTAATAGCGGGATCGTTCTTCAGCTTGTTTTTGAAATAATCCAGGCCCTGCGGGATATCGATATCGAGCTCGGACAGATTCTGGTCCAGCATATATTTCATATATTCGTCGAACGGATTCTGCAAGAAGAAGGCGAGCTGCTGCGACATCGGCTCGTTGCGGTACACATCCAGCATCATCGTCTGCACGTTCTCGACCTTGCGGTCCATATAGCCGGCGACATCGTCCATCGCTTTCTTCTGGTTCTCAAGTTCGTTGTGAACGATGGAACGGGACATGAAGTCGAACATGAAATAGGAGAAGGTCACGATTGTAACCGTCGTAATGACAGTGAAGGTCAGAATCATCTTCATGAACGTGTTGTTGCGAATAAATTGATCATACAAGCTTCCGATTTTCATGTCGGCCTCCTTCCCCTATTGCTCGCATGAGCCGCGTTCATTTCAAGATCATATCATACTGCAAGGGGTGGGGAAGGAACAAGTTATTGGGAAAAAGGGAGCGGTCGACTGGAGTCATAAGATGGAATAGTCCATCCATAGCGGCAGTTCGGTGGCGGGTCGGCGACGGGTCGATGGCGGATCAGTGGCGATTGAGGCGCGGTTGCTGAGGAGGTTCAATAGCGAAACGACGCGGGGGCGGGACGAGCGAGGTTCTGTGGCGAAACGGCTGAGACTGCTGCGGCTGAGCTTTTGAGCTGCGGTGGAGAAACGGCTGGGGCTCGGCTTTCCCTATGGTCTGAATGAAGCATTCTGTGGTTAGCCATTTCGGACTCTTGTACTGGATTTTCTCCAGCTTATTTTACTGAATAGCGATAAATAAACTTATAAGCTGGAAATCCTCCAGTATATTTTTGAAAATGTTCGTTTTTCTAGTTGCAGCGGCATTTATACTGGAGTATTTCCCGCTTAAGCAGCGGGATAGTAAAGAAGAGCAAAGATATACAGGAATAATTCCAGTATATCCATTCGTGGCGGCAGTTTCATCCCAATCCCAGGTCGTTTCGGTCGTTTCGGTCGTTCCGACATTGTTGAAGTTGAGCTTGAAGTTCACAATAGACAATACATGAGACAGACGGAGAGGAATTTTGTCTAATGCTGTTGATGTGAGAGAATCCGCTAACCGTTCAAATGCGGAATAACCAATCCACCGTACACGAAAGCGGCGAGTATGACGAACGCCGGATGAAGCTTGCGGCGCTGAATCGCCCAAAAGGCAATGGCCGCTATGCAGATTGACTGAATCCAGCCGATCGAAGCGACGGCGCTGTCCGCCATCTGCCAAGTGAGCAGCAGCATCATGATTGCGATGACAGGCTGAACGAGCAAGGTCATGCCCTTCACGACGGGCGAAGCGCGATGCTTCTGCAGCAGCTTGAGCAGGATGATGAGTGCCGCGGCCGAAGGGACGATCGTTGCGGCGAGCGCCAGAAGCGCGCCCCCGACGCCGCCGACATCATAGCCGACGAAGGCGGCTATCTTCGTTGCGATCGGCCCTGGCAGCGCGTTGCCGAGCGCCAGAATGTTGGAGAATTGCTGGGGCGTTGCCCATTCATGATGCGTTACAATCTCCCGATACATGAGCGGAATCGAGGCGGGTCCTCCGCCATAGCCAAGCACATTGGCAAGGAAGAAGCCAATAATAAGCTGCAGCCAATTAGTCCAATCCACGCGTAACTCCCTCCTTCTCTTGGCGAGCCGCCCGCTGCTCGCGCTTCAATGCGCGCTGTTCTCGCCGCCGCTTCCAGGCCGCCGCCGTCCGCAGGTGGAATACGCCGTAGCCAAGGAAGATCACGATGACAATAGCCGGATGCACATGAACCAGTTGAAGGAGCGCGAAGGCAAGAATGAAGAAGCCGATACCCGTGTAGAGGCCAAGCCCCTTCACCGCGCGCTCCCCGAATTCATAAGCCATCATGCCCAGCATAACCGCGATGACGGGGATAACCGCGCCAATCATGCCTTGGATAATTGCCGATCCGCTCAGCCACTGCACAGCCGTAAGCAATGCAATCATGGCCGCGCCGGAAGGAAGAATATGCGACAGCACCGACACGATCGCGCCAGGCACGCCCTTCTGATGATAGCCGATATAAGCGGCCATCTTCGTCGCGATCGGCCCGGGCAAGGCGTTAGCAAGCGCCAATATTTCGCCGAAATCCTCATCCTTCATCCAGCCATGCGCGTTAACGGCCTCATACCGGAACAACGGAATAACGGACGGGCCGCCGCCATAGCCCAGAATTCCCGTCTTCGCCATTGCCCATGAAATTTGCGCGTAAGTGCCTCTCTTCTCCTCGTTCATAATCTACAACCTCATTCCCATCCGGCTCTTGTAACGATTAATGAGCAACTGACAATCCACGCTCATGATGCCGGGCAATACGTACAGCTTATCCTTCATGAATTGATCCATCTCGGCGTTATTGCGGAACAGCCCGTGCATATGCAGCTTGCTCGGACCCGTCATATGATAGAGAGAAGTCACGTAGGGCTCCTGTGACAGCCGATCCGCCGCCTCGTGCAGATGCTTCGGCTCCACCTCCACGTTGAAGAAGGCGGATACCTGAATCCCGATCCGCTCCGGATTAATGACCGCCGCGAATCGCTCGATGACGCCCGATTCCATCAACGCGTTCACTCTTGCCTGCACCGCTACGCGCGATAACCCGATTTCCTTCGCCAGATCGGTATAGGAGATTCTGCCATTCGCGTTAAGCTCGCTTATAATTTTGCGATCATTCTCGTCAATGTCGACAACCGCAGCTTCCTCTTCGCTCCTCTGATTCATTGCCGGCCCTCCATTCGCTTTTTGCTTCACTTTCTATTCGAACAATAATTAAGACTTTTGGTTACGATATGATTAAATATATATTCATACACAAACAAATTCAATACATTTTTAATAAATACCTTACATATGTATTGCGCAAAAACGAGCTGTGGTGTTATTTTTGAAACAAATACTCATGAATCGGAGCACCGTATATCCAACCGCTTAAGCGCCCGACCATTCGAATAGGAGTGAATTGCCATGAACAAATCTGTTATCGGCACGGATACGATGGTTGTAAGCCCGCATCATCTGGCAACAACGGCAGGCGCGCGCATTCTGGAGCAGGGCGGCAATGCCTTCGACGCCGCTGTGGCGATCAGCGCTTGCCTGGCGGTCGTCTATCCGCATATGACCAGCATGGGCGGCGACTCCTTCTGGCTAACCTATAGCCAGGGAGAGAATAAGGCGCGCGGCTACAACGCCAGCGGCAGATCCGGCTACCGTGCCAATCCGGACGCTTATGCAGGCAAAACCTCGATTCCGAATCGCGGCATCGAAAGCATCGTTACGGTGCCCGGAATGGTCGACGGCTGGGCGGCGGTGCACGGCGAATACGGCGCGCTGCCATGGGGCGACGTGCTTGCTCCCGCTATCCTCTACGCGGAGCAGGGCTTCCCGATGACGGCGGATCAATACGAGAACGCCGCCGCCCATTCCGCCATGCTCGCGTCGACGCCGGAGACGGCCGCGATCTATTTGCCTCGAGCAGGGGGAAAGCCGGCGCGGACAGGCGAGCGCTTTCGTCAAGCGGCGATGGGAAGATCCTTGCGCCGCATCGCCAAGCAGGGACGGGACGCCTTCTATAAAGGCGAGGTCGCGCAGGAGATGCTTTCCTTCCTCGGGAAGCATGGAAGCCTGCTCGGAGCAGACGACTTCGGAGACCATCATGGGAACTGGGTCGAGCCGATCACCGGCTGCTACCGCGACTATACGCTCTTCCAAATGCCGCCGAATTCACAGGGCTTCTCGGGTATTATGGCGCTGCAAATCCTGGAAAATTTCGATCTCGCGCGGATTCCGCACGGCTCCTATGATTACTATCATCTCTGCGTGGAGGCGCTGAAGCTCAGCTTCAGTGATCGCAACGCCTACTTGACCGATCCCGCATTCTCGGCGGTGCCGCTCGATCGGCTGCTCGACAAGGGCTACGCCGCTCAGCTCGCCGCATCTATCGATCTCGCGCGAGCCAGCTCACTGCAGCCCGAAATGCTCGGCAGCGATACGGCATACGCCGCCGTCGTCGACAAGAACGGCAATGCCGTCTCGTTCATCCAGAGCCTGTACTTCGAGTTCGGATCAGGCGTTGTTGCCGGCGAATCCGGCATTTTGCTGCAGAATCGAGGATCCTTCTTCTCACTTGATCCCACGCATGTGAACTGTCTTCAGCCCGCCAAGCGGACGTTCCATACGCTCATGCCAGCTATGGCGTTCAAGGACGGCAAGCCTTCCGTTCTCTACGGCACTCAGGGCGGCGAAGGACAGCCGCAGACGCAAACGGCGATCTTCACGCGCATGGTCGATTACGGCATGGACCCGCAGACAGCGATTAACGAACCCCGCTGGGTATGGGGACGAACCTGGGGCGAGGCAACCCAGGAGCTGAAGGCCGAAGGACGAGTTGATGCCGCTGTGCTTGATCGGCTTGCCGGTGCAGGGCATCAAGTTCGCAAGGTGAAAGCGTTCGACGGCGTGATGGGTCATGCGCATGCAATCTTGCGCGATGAGCGAGGCTTCCTGCAAGGCGGCGCGGATCCGCGAAGCGACGGATCGGCTATCGGTTGGTAAATTTGCACATATACACACAAGGAGGAAACACCAATGCAGCAGCTTAATATATACGCGAACGAGAGAGTTAAGATACCGCCGCAAGGCAGCGGCAGCTTGGACGGATTGAGCTTTGCAGTGAAGGATGTATTCCAAATTAAAGGCGAAGTTTCAAGCGCAGGGAACCCTGATTGGCTGCGCACGCATCCCCCTGCTGAGAAAAACGCAGCCGTTGTGGAGAAGCTTCTTCGCAGCGGCGCCTCCTTGCAGGGCATGACCATAACGGATGAGCTGATGTACAGCATTAACGGGGAAAATTTGCATTATGGCACACCAGTCAATACGAACGCTCCCGGTCGCATACCTGGAGGCTCCTCCAGCGGCTCGGCCGCGGCTGTCGCGGCGGGACTCGCCAGCTTCGCCATAGGCACAGATACCGGGGGCTCAGTGCGCGTGCCTTCCGCCTATTGCGGCGTGTTCGGCATTCGTCCGAGTCATGGCACCGTCAGCGTAGACGGCTTGATTCCGCTTGCTCCGAGCTTTGATACCGTAGGCTGGATGGCCCAGGATGCAGCCACATTGCTTGCTGTAGGGAAAACACTGCTTGGCGATGAGGACACGACGGCAAAGCCTGCACATGGCTTCACTCGATTAATTATCGCGGAGGACATGTGGAGCCTGGCGGATGAAGCGACAAGAATAAAGCTGGAATCTCTGCTCCCCGCAATCATCAAGCTGCTCGGTACGGATGCCGCTTCGGAATCCGGCACAGATGGTCTTGCAAGTGATTTTGCGAATGAGCGCGACGCAGTCCAATCTCTCGTCATTGCGGAGGAAGGCTTGCCTGCTTGGCTGAACTCATTTCGCCATATTCAAGGCTTGGAAATCTGGCAGTCACACGGCGAATGGATCACCGGGACGAAGCCGAAATTCGGCCCCGGCATCGCAGATCGCTTCGCTTGGTCCAGCACCCTGCGCGCGGAAGAGCATGCGGGCTCCTTCGCCTTGCAGCAGACAGCCCAAGCCCGCATGGCTGAACTGCTCACACCCGGCACGCTTATCGTTGCGCCCACTGCACCTTCAGCAGCCCCGCACTTGAACGGCTCTGGCGAAGACGTCGAGAAGAACCGCAGTCGAACGATGCAGCTATGCTGTGTGGCGGGACTATCCGGTCTACCCCAGGTTTCCATTCCCATCACAGGCGAAGACGGCCTCCCGATCGGCCTCTCCTTCATCGCCGCGAAGCATGAGGACTTGAATTTGCTTCGATGGGTGGAGCGAGTCGCCGCTGCGCTGCATTCCGGCATGTGAGCGCCTCAGAGGCATGAGCTCCCCTGGATATTGGCATGTGAACGCTTGACGCGTGATCTCCCTGGATTTTGGTATATGGACGCTTGACGCGTGAACTCACCGAGGTATCGGCATGTGAACGCTTGACGCGCGAGCTCAAGAAATTTGCTTGGAGCGTTAACGACTGCAGCGTAGCAGCAACTTGGCCTGCGAAGTAACGACAGCTTGGCTTATGATGTAGCTTCAGATCAGCTAGCGTCATAGTGCTGAGCCAGCCTCCTCGCAGGCCTCTCGTAATTGTGAGGCCTGCATGCCCAACAAGCTTTATCTATCATTTCGCGCCCCCCCACAAGAATATACTGGATTTTCTCCTACATATTAATCCAATCGCTTTCTCTCGCAGCATTTAACTGGAATTCCTCCAGCATATTTCATGCCAATAGTCAAAATCTCGCTAAACAACGAGTATATACAGGAGAAATTCCATCATAATAGTTCTTTTCAGCCAAATCCGCAAAATAAGCAGGAGAAATTCCAATTCATCATCCACTCCAACCGCACTCTCGCAGTAAGGTTCACGTCGAAAATTGTAGAATTCGATGACATTCCCTTCCATCTTCCGTTATAATTGAGTCAACATAACAAGGAAGGTGAAACCATTGATGGACAAATCTTCGCGCCGCCCAGCAGAGCCGCCGAAACGCGCTTCCAGCAAAGCCGCCAGTCGAGCAGGAGAAGCATTGCCGCCCATCCAGCGCAGTGAGAATCACAGCGTTTCCGGGCAGTTATCCGCTTTGCAGGCATCCGCAGGCAATCAAGCCGTCTTGCAAATGATGAGGAACAGTAATTTCCATTCATCGGATCGCATGATGGAAGGAACGGAAGAGGCTTCCGCTCCATCCTTGAATCGTTCCGGCATGCCGCCGGCCATTCAAGCCAAGATGGAGAGCGCTCTGGGCGCGGATTTCTCCAACGTGCGCATTCACGAAGGCTCGCAGAAAGCAAGAGAGGTCGGAGCGCTCGCCTATACGCAAGGCTCCCACATTCACTTCGCTCCCGGACAATACAATCCGGACAGCAGCAGAGGTCAACAACTGCTCGGACATGAGCTCACTCATGTCGTGCAACAGAAGCAGGGACGCGTCTCCCCGACTGCGCAGCTCGCTCCCGGCATTGCCCTGAACGACAATCCTTCGCTGGAACGAGAAGCCGATCAGATGGGCGCCAGAGCCGCTCGCGCAATTGCCGCCGAACAGCCTATACAGCGCGCAGTCGATAAAAGCATCTCTCCTCCAGTTTCCTCCGCAGACGGAGCTTCCTCATCCGTCATCCAGAGAATGCCAAGCCCTGCGGAGGTCAAGCAAAAACTGGGAGAGCCCAAGAAGCATGTGAAAAATCCTTTCTACGGCAAGCTTACCAAGAAAATGGGCATGAAGGACACCTTGAAGCAGAACAGTACGCATTACCGCACTTTCCTGCAGAAGGTCGAGGACTTCGACAACTATGTCGATACGAACCGCGTCGGCGATACGAAAGACGCAATATCGGCAGAGCTGGATCAAATCATGACGCTCTACGCTGAAGTGGAGCAGGTAAGCGATGCGTACATCAGACATAACGGAGACAATGATAAGGATGGCAAGGTTGTTTATATCCGTAACTTAAAAACCGCGATTCCGCTGGAGAAGACAGCAGTCCGCTCAGCAGCCGCGGCATACAAGCTCGACCCCGACTTGGACAGACCGTTCTGGAAGCTGCTGACAAGCACGAGCATTCTTCATCTAACCGACGAGATGAGTACGGGAGAAAGCAGCAGCGGAGGCGTTAACACCGTTTCCTTCTTCGAGATCGGCCCTGATATCGAAGGGGTGTTCAAGGAGACGAAGGATGTGCTGCTTCGAGATGATGAATTGCCGGAAAGCGCCACGGAGAAGGAGAGAGACGCCGCTTACGTCGAGTATATCTATGGAACGAAAGACGCGCAAATCTCTGCCGATGACGCGCATATGGCCAATCGGAACATCGCCATGTACAAGCTGGATCAATTACTGGGCGGAGGTGTCATCGCAAGAGCCGAATTCGCGCTGTACAATTCAGGCGCAGGAGTCGTCAAGGGCAGCTACATGGAGAAAGCGAAAGGCAAATCCGGAGGCAAGGTGCTTGACCCTCTTCTGGAGGATATCAAGGCAGAACGCGAGGAATCTTTCAATATGAATGACCCCGTCTTCCAACGCGCCCTCTCACGCATGCAGCTCCTCGATACGCTCGCTATGCAGATCGATCGACATGTCGGCAACTTCTTCATTCATCGCGGAGATGACGGAAAAGTAATCGCGGTAACGGGGATCGATAACGACATGGCTTTCGGGCTGCAGACTGATCTGGAGAAGAAGCATAAGGAATACCCGGGGCTGAGCAAGTTTGTCGACAAAGAGCTTGCTGAGAGAATTCTCGCGCTTCGAGATGATGTGCTTCGAACGGCAATGGAAGACTTGTTAAGCCCTGCGGAAATAGACGCGCTCCTCAATCGGCTGAATAAACTCAAGCAGCATTTGAGGCAAGAGTCGACAAGACTGCTCAGTGTTGACGACTGGAGGTCTATGAACGAGAGCATGAGACAAGGCGACAAGAGCTATGCAACCATACTCGACGCCACTGTTGAAATTGCAAGATCCAAGGTTGAGAACAAGAGGCAAGCGTCAAATTAAGCAATAGCTCATGCAAACAACGGCAGCATCGGACTTCTTGCAAATGTCCAACGCTGCCGTTTCTATATCGAATGCCCTATTCGGAGGCCGTCTCAATCTCATTCACTACTACCTTCACCTTCTTAATTCGCTTCTTCTCCACCTCTGCGACCGTCATCGTGAGATGCTCGTAGGAGATCGTGTCGCCCTTATGCGGAATGCGGTCGATATTGCCGAAGATCCAGCCGCCCAGGTTGTGGAAATGACTGTCGATCGGCGACAGCCCCATAATTTCCGCGAATTCATCCAGCGATATCTGCGGGTTCATCTCAAATGTATAATCATCGAGCTGCTTGAACATATGCACAACCACGTCATGCTCATCCCAAATCTCGCCAACTAATTGCTCCAGCACATCCTCCAGGGTAATCAGACCGGAGGTGCCGCCGAATTCGTCAATAACAATCGACATATGTACATTGCTCTTCTGCAGCTCCAGCAGCAAGGCCGATACCTTCATCGACTTCACTACAAACTTCGGCTTTCGAATAAGCTTCCGAATATCCGCTTCCTGATGCTGCAATAGCGCCGCGAAGAAGTCGCGCTCCGACAAAATTCCGATGACGTTGTCAATATCCTTGTCATAGACCGGAATTCGGGAGAATCGCTCTCTCAGGAATACCTGCTTTATCGCCTCTTCCGGCATATCCACCTCAACCGCAATCATATCCGGCCGAGGCGTCAGCACCTCGCCGACCGTAATTTCATCGAATTCAAGAGAGCGGTGAACAAGCTCCCGCTCCTCCTTCTCTATGACTCCCTCTTCCTCGCTAATATCGATCATAACCTTAATCTCATCCTCGGTAACAGACAAATTCGGTTTCTCGCCCCGAGAGAACAGTCTGGATACGCCATTCTTCAGAATCCGGAACAAATAGTTAATCGGCGTCAATATGCGAATAAGAAGAAGTAAGATACCGGAAATGCGAAGCGAATAGGCTTCCGCGTTTTCTTTGGCAATCGACTTGGGAAGAATTTCTCCGAAAATAAGAATAAGCACCGTCATCCCGAAGGTGCTGACGAGCAGCCCCGTTCTATCGCCGAATATATCCGTCGACAACTTGGCCGAAATGCTCGCCGCCGCGATATTCACAATATTATTGCCCACCAAAATTGTCGAGAGCGCGTTATCGAAATTATCGACAATAAAGTACGCCTTCTTGCCGCCGGGTTTATTCTCATCCGCATAATTCCTGAGTCTGATCTTATTCGCGCTGGAATATGCCGTTTCCGCCGATGAGAAGAAAGCCGATAATAGTATCAATGCCCCAAGCGTCAAAAGCAAGGGTAAGGGAAGATCATCCAAAGGATCGTCACACTCCTGTTTTCGTTTCTCTTATTTTAACCGAAATGGAGGGCAATTGCGAAATTTCCCCGGAATCAGATCGTCAGATCCCTCCGATTATAACGAATATACGCAGCTAACAGCGAAATCAGAATCAGAATAACGCTGAGAATCACATACACAAAGTCAATGCCATAACGTATGACCCCGCTAGCGTCAAAATATTGAAAAGGCGTTGCATACGAGAGATAGTCGATATTCCCGCTGATCTCAATCGCAAGCGACAGCAGGAACGTCGCCAGCATGACGCCCGCCGATAGAGCAACCGCCCGCTTGGGACGCTTCGACACCGATGCAATCGCCGCTCCAACGCTCAGGAACAATAGCTGCACGAACAGCATGCCGAGCATCAGCTTTCCGATCTCCCTAGAGACAGATTCCCCGTTCGCATATGGCGTGACGAACAAGAAAGAGGAGAGAAGCATTGCCGCATTGATAACAACGACATTCATCGAAGCGGCCAGCAGCTTGAACGTCAGCATCCAGCTTCGCGAAATCGGCTTCGCAAGCAGAAATTCCGTTGTTTTGTCCCGTTCTTCCTTGGATACAATGTTCGAGCCGAGCATGGATGCATGAATCGCCGCCATGGCAATCAAGTACAAGAACAGAATGCCATAATAGCCCCCGGCCGTCGCCATATCCAGTTCGCCGACGCCCATTATCGCCTTCATAGCCTTTGGCATATCCGCCATCAGATCATTCATCGTCTGCCCTGAACCCTCGAGCCCTCCGTACTTGCTCATCCCGCCGCCGACCATAGCCGCAATAGCAATGATCCAGATGATGAGCGACTTCCGGCTCGCCTTCATTTCTCTCCAGAATAGATTCATGCCGTCACATCCCTCCTGCTGTAATGTAGGAAGCTAAGTCCCAGACACACCGCAACGACAGCGGCTCCTATCGCAAGATAGGTTGCCTCGTAGCCGTTATGCCGCATAATATAGGCGCGATCGAAGAATTGAAACGGTGTAAAATAACGCAATAATCCATCGCCCGCCGAAGAGCTGATAAACGAGATGGCGAAGAAGGCGAATACCGTGCCGAGCGATACCGGCAACACAGTCCGCATCCGCGGCATCAGCATAGAGGCCGCATAACCGAGAGCAAGGAAGATAAGCTGCATGAATAGCAAAGTCAGCGATATGAGCAGCAAGGCTCCTTCACTGTACGCATCTTGGTGCACAAGCTGCGCTATAAGCATTGCCGCCGCGATATAGATGGCGTTCGTGATAAGCAGCGATGTTAACGCCGCGCAGGTTTTGGCAGCAAGTATACTTCTTCTCGCCACAGGCTTAGTCAGCAGAAAATCGGCTGTCTTCTCCCGCGTCTCCTTCGACACAATGGATACGCCCAGATGCATCGCCTGAATCGAGCCCCCGAGAGCGATATAGAGAAAGATGTAGGAATAGAATCCCAGCAGAGAGGTTATCGAGTCAATCTCGATATCCAGGCCCTTCAGCACAGCCTCCGGCATACCGTTCAGCAGCTGCTTGAACTGTTCCGCGTCACTTGCGAACGAGGGATACAAGCTCATCATGAAGCCTGCCACCGCAGCCAGTGCAATTCCCCAGAGCAACGCCGCCCTGAGACCCGTCATCACTTCGAATCGATACATATTCATGCTCGCTCACTCCTTCACATAATAATGCATGAAGATTTCCTCCAAATCCGGCTCCTCCACCCAAATGTTCGCAAGCTCTACATCAGCAATCTTGGCCATAATTTCATTAATGTTGCCGTGGAACAAAAAACTGACTTCGCCATTCCCTTCCTTCCACTCCGTAACCCCGTCCACCCGGAATACGTTCTTATCGATTTTCGATTTAGGTTCCAGCTTAAAGCGCTTATGCGTGTTTTCCTTCAGCTCGCTCATCTTCTCGAGCGCCATCAATCGCCCTTCCTTGATGATTGCCACTCTGTCGCAGAGGCGCTGTACCTCGCTTAAAATATGCGAGGAGAACAGAATCGTAGCCCCCTTGCGATTCTCCTCCTCTAACAGACTGAAAAAGCGCTGTTGCATGAGCGGATCAAGCCCGCTTGTCGGCTCATCCAGAATGATGAGCTTCGGCTCATGCAACAGCCCTTGCACAATGCCGACCTTCTTCTTGTTTCCGAGCGACAAATCGTCGATTCGTTTGCTTAAATCCAGCTCCATCGCCTCGGCCAGCTCTTTGATCCTCTTGCTGCAATCCTTCTTGTAGAAAGAGGCGGAATACTGCAGAAGCTCTTTCACCCGCATATTGTCATAATAGAAAACCTCAGAAGGCAAATAGCCAATCTCGCGTTTGATCTCCGGCCCATTCGCAATACAATCCTTTCCGAAGATCTTCGCGCTGCCGCTCGTCGGATAGATAAGTCCCAGCATCGTCCGAATCGTGGTCGATTTGCCCGCTCCGTTCGGGCCGATGAAGCCGAAGATCTCCCCTTCCTCCACCTGAAAGCTCAGCTCCGTTATGCCCCTCGCTTCGCCGTAGCTCTTCGTCAATCGATCCAGCTCAATTATAGCCATCTTCGTTCCCTCCTCTGATCATAACAAGAACAACCCTCCTACAATTCGGAAGGATTTCCTGCTTATTTTTTTAAGAAGCTCGCCTTAAATAACGCGATATATTCATCGAATTCCTGCATCAACGCCGGGATATCGATTTCTTCCTTCGACAATCGCATCATTTCCCGTTTCTGCGCGCTAAGACCCTCGAGCGACCATAGAATAACGTTGATTGCCTTCATCGGATCGACCCGTTTCTTGAACGAAGTCAAATCTACATTGTGAAGCAAGTTTTTGAATTCATTGGCTGCAGTTTCCTTCATCAACGCATCGATCTCGCCCATCACTACTTTATCATCGTCGCTGCAGGCCGATTTCAGAAATTCAAAGATATCGGGATAGCGGTTGAAAATTTCGAGCTTCGCCTCCGCCATCTTCCGCAGCTTCACGAACAAATCGCGCTCTTCCTTATCAACCTTACTGTGAATGCCCTCGGAAACTTCCCGCACCGCATAATCGAACAGATAGAGATACAGATCCTTCTTGCTTGTAAAATAATGAAATAAAATCCCCTTGGAGATATCCGCCTCCTTCGCAATTTCATTCGTTGACGCCGCTTGATAGCCCTTTGCGCCGAATTCCTTCATTGCCGCGTTCAGAATGCGCACTTGCTTCTCTCTATCTATGGTATGAAACTTCGTGAACAAGCTTGCTCCTCCTTTCGAAATAGGAAACACAGTCATTGACCATATTGGTCAATACTATTGTAATCCAATTGACCAATATGGTCAATAATAGTTTCTTTCGATTGGTATAGGCGCAAAAAAACAGAAGAAACTCGACCGTTATCGATCGAGTTTCTTCTATTATAATAGTGTTTCTATTTAACCTCTATTTTTCAAGAACAACTCTTCATCATTTCGTGGCAGCTGCAGGCACCTTAGTCATGCTTGGCGCTGTCTTCTGCGAAGAGCTGATGAGCTCCTGGTCTACCGAAGACAATTCATAGTCTTCCCCGAACGCATTTTTAGGCTCCTCCAGCATCGTTGCGCAAGCGATTAGACTGACAAGCGCCCCGCTGGCAAGCACGAAGAAAAACTGCTGTGGTGTAACAAAGGTCAGAATGGTAAGATAGGTTAGCGCTCCGACATTTCCATAAGCCCCCGCCATACCCGCTACTTGCCCAGTAATCCGCTTCTTGATCATTGGAATGATCGCGAACGTCGAGCCTTCCGCGCCTTGCACGAACATGGAGGTCAGAATTGTGAGCGCAACGGCCGCTCCAAGCGGGAAGCCTTCCGTCATGAATCCCATGCTCAGGAAGCCCAGCGTAATGCCTGTCATATAGATCAGCATGACCATTTTGCGATTTTTCATGCGATCCGATAGAATGCCGCCGATCGGTCTCGCGAATAAGTTAACGAATGCGAAGCAGGAAGCAATGAGCCCCGCCTTTGTCGGACTAAGCGAGAACGTCGTCTGGAAGAACATCGGGAGCATCGAGACGACGGCAAGCTCAGCGCCGAAGTTGGCAAAGTAAGTCGTATTAAGCGCAGCGACGTTTCTGAATTTGTAACGATCGTCCTGAGGAACGCCCTTCTTCAGAATCGGCATATTCACTAGAAGAATTCGAATGATTTGATACACAAGCAAGAAACCAAGACCAACGTAGATAATTGTAGAAACGGATCCAGACAGAAGATTGAAACCATGAATCCTCCATGTTATTAATCCAAGTACTCCGACCAAAGGCACCGTCCAGGCAATGAGCTGAATCAAATCGCCCCAGCTGCTCACTTCCATCGCCGATGATTTTTTCGGCTTGAAGTACGCTTTATTTTCCGGCGTATCCTTCACCAAAGCATAATAGATAAGACCATATACCAAACAGATCAAACCAGTGAGCGCAATTGCGTAACGCCATCCGTTATCGCCGCCGATTAACGTGAGAGCTGCCCAAGGCAGCAGCATAGCCGCGAACGCGGAACCGAAATTACCCCATCCGGCATAGAAGCCCTCCGCGAAACCAACCGATTTCGGCGGAAACCATTCGGATACCATCCGAATGCCGATAACGAAGCCTGCGCCAATCGAGCTAAGGAGCAGTCTCGAAATAGCCAACTGCGCCCAGCTGTCTCCGAAGGCGAAGACAAAGGTAGGAATCGACATCCCTATGAGCAGAATACTGAACACCTTTCTCGGACCAAAGCGATCCAACAGACCGCCGATAATAACGCGCGCCGGCACCGTGAGAGCTACGTTCAGTAAACCAAGCACGGCCGTATGCTGCTTTGTCATCCAGCCGAGATCATCCATCATCGTTGTTGCGAGCGGAGCCATGTTAAACCAGGTTACAAACGTAATGAAGAAGGCAATCATCGTCAAATGCAATACTTTAATTCGCTCATCCCTCACCTTGAATAAGTCCGCTGCTTTCATCGTCCAATCCCTCCATTTTGTTCGTTCTTTTTTTGTTTTCTCTCTGTCTGCCTATCTTTCGTTCCCGCAAAACCGAAAAGCCCCATTTGCACAGAGTGAACGATATACCGACACCTCGGTACGTCCTTCTCTTGCACAAACAGGGCTTCATTGCCCGCGATGGAATGACATCATTGTCATTCTCCTCGCGTAAATTATTAAATTGGATTTCTTTCCGTTTTCTCGTACGTTAGTTTTCCTAACACTAAACCTTTCATTTCGGCTAGGCTTTGATTTTATTTTAACGTCGATTCCGGATTAGTCAATAGTCTTATGTGAACTTTTTAAAATTTTAGTTGCTTTTTCCGAAATTCGCGTTAGATTATATAACATAACTTTGCCGAGGAGTGGTCCTTATGTTAAAACTTAGACAATATTCCACAATTGATCATGATTATGTATGGCGCGTTCATTTGCTGGTTATCTCTAAAGCCGGCGTCGAACCCACCCATCAGCACTATCACGATATCTTCCATATTGATGAGCAATACCTGCAAAACGGAGGCGATTTTCTAGTCGGAACGGATAATGACGGACAGGTTATTGCCATAGGCGGATTGAAGAAACTGGGAGAAGGCAAAGCGGAAATCAAACGCCTGCGCGTTCATCCCGATTACCAGAAGCGGGGCTACGGCCAGCTTATGCTCAGCCGGCTGGAGGAACGCGCGACAGAGCTTGGCTTCACGCATATCTATCTCGATGCGCTGAGGAATCAAGAGCATGCGCATAAGCTGTTCGAGAAGAACGGCTACGCCAGAAACGGCTCTTCGATTATCGATGGCTTCGATGTGCTGTTATTCGAGAAAAATTTGCCGGTTGCGGTGGGCTGATCCTCCCGGAATGCCATGAGACAACTAAACGTTGACCAATTTGGTCAACAACAATTCAAGAGAATTCACCAATGATTCAACTCCCAAGCAAAAGCGAGAGCAGTATCTATTGCTGTTTTTCCAAACATCAGCATAGATGCTCTCTCGCTTCAAATTCTACCTAAACTCCCAAATTTGTCTGAGGAGGGAAACAAAGCACAATCCGCAGTTCTGTATCTCCTTCGCGCACGTACTGCACAAACTCGCAATCTGCAGGGATAAAAAACGAATCCCCTTCTTTAAGGCTTTGTTCGCCGTAAGACCAGCCTATTTTCCCCTTGCCCTCAACGACGATCACAATGCAAAACACGCCTGTTCCGCTCATGCCGTACCGACCGCTAATATCCAGCCTGCGCATGCGGAAGCATTCCGTATCGTTCTCCCCGATCAACTCCCACTCCGTCCCGTCCAACGTAGCGTTGACGACGCGCGGTTCCTTCTTCCATCTTCGCATTGTATCCTCATAACTCAGTTCTTCGTAATGGAAACAGTCCAGCATGCGATCGAATCCAATGCCTTGATGACAAGCTTGATCCGGCACGAGCATTCCGCGAGGAGTCGTACGTTCGGTTCGCAAGGTCAAATCCGTCGGCTCCTGAATCTCGATGATCAAGCAGCCGCTGCCTATGGCGTGGGGGACGCCCCCCTCGATCAGGAAGACCTCCCCTTCGCGCAGAGGAACCTTATGAAGCGCATGGGTCATGCCCTCGAGATCTTGCTCTTCGAACAACCTGCGCCATACCTCCTTCGTCACGCCTGGTTTGAAGCCAAGCAACACATAGGGTTCCTCGCCGTCAATCGTTCTGCCGCCCAGTGCATACCAAGCTTCCGTCTTGCCGTAATGGGATTGGAAATGCCGTTTGGCAAAGCGGCGATCCGGATGAACCTGAATGGTGAGGCGCTCGCTGGAATCGAGCGCTTTCACCAATACTGCCGTCTGCCTTCCGTACTTCTCCGCATGACGTCTGCCGAGAAAAGCTTGCGGGTCCTGCTCTATGCAATCTTTAAGAGGATGCTCGGTACCGTCCGCGGCAATAAACTTGCTGTAACCCTCTACGAGCCGCTCCCTGCCAACATTATGAGCCCGTACTACGGACCCTATCCAATTTTCCGGAAACGGACCGTCTTTCGGTTCGATCGCGCCTGACCAAGCCTCCAGCAGGCGCCCTCCCTCGTATGTTCGCCATACTCGATTCGGCAGCAGCTTGAGCGGCTGCGTCGATAATCTTTGCTCTTTCATCGTTTCACCCGTTTCCTCATCATGCCGTATATTACGATAATCTTTGCAATCGCCGTCCTGGTCCTACTTAAATTGGAGGCTCTATGGATGGAGTCACGTACAAGACGTTCGCGAAATCATCCATCTCCAAATTAGCAAAGCAGGTATCCGACGACAATAGGCTGGCCGGAGCCATAAACACACCGTCGACTATTCTTGCTTGGGCTTGCATTGGTACCGGCTCATTATCCAGATAAGCGGTGGAAGAACCGCTCTCGATGGTCAGCTCTTGCCCGTCTTTGGTTATCGTCGCGGTCTGGGTCCCTTCGTCCCATGCAAAAGGGATATCCAGATGATTGAAGATGGTTTGCACCGGAACCAACAGCTGTTCTCCTTCCATAAAGGGCGATACCTCGGCGTATACAAACGTGTTATTGACGCGAATGGCCGTTTCGTTATGGACGGGCGGGTCCACGGGAATGACAGGGCGAACGGCATTGGCATTAAGATAGGCGAGCTTGTAAGCTCCCGGTGTTCCATGGAATGCGGCGATGCCGCCTTCTTCCGTTACAATCGCCTCGTCTACCGCGACATCGTCACGTTCAACCGTCCACGTGCCTGCCGTCAAATCGGCGACGGTAATCTCGTATTCGCCTTCGCCCGAGAATTCGAACTCAACATCCGAGGAAGTCCGCAGTTTATTTTTGCCAAACACCACTACGCGGTCTGCAATAACAGCGCCTGCCACATCATCGGTTTCAATTCTGGCAACCGGCAGCGCTTCAACCTCCGCATCGGCATCGCCCACCTGAAGCACGTTCAGGAAATAATCCTCGGCTTTGGCCGTTTGCGGGGAAAGCTCCATTCTCCAGCCTCCCCCTTCATTATTGCCATTGGGGACGGTCAACGCGTCGTAATTGACGCCATCCACCATAAACTCCTGGCCCGGTCCGCCGATCTTCTCAATTTGAGCGTCACTCGCCTGCGGCAGCAGCGTATCGACCGTCAGCTTGCCATTGTATCCGGGACGCTCGTTTTTGAACACCGTCCGGTTGCCCGTGATTACGGGCTCTTCCAAGCCGTGCAGCAGCCAAGTCTTTTTAAAGTCGGGATTCGAGGACACGACGCGGTCGAACACCACCATCGCCGCCGGATGATCGTCATCCTGTAAATTCAGGAACATGAAGCTTCGTTCGTAATCTGATATTTTATCCGAGTATGCCTTTGTCAGATCGCCCTTCAAGTAGGTATAATTCGGCTCAACAGGGTCCTCGCCAAATTCATGACCGAGAATCTCTCCTGTCTGGTATCCGTTATCCGGGTCCTGCATCTCTTCCAGCGTCCTCGGCTCCTTGCCTTCGTTCGGAATGCGCTGCCCGCCGTCGTTGGCGCGGACGCCCCCGCGGACGAACTCTTCGTCCGGATCGTAGACAAGCATCGTATTATGCGCAATGGAACGCTTGTTATAATCGATGTCATGGAGACTCCCGTATGCCGTGCTGCCGTTATTGGTCTGGCTGGGCGTTGTCAGAGCGGCCTTGTAGTACCCTGAATCGGTCGCGAGCGCGCCTTTATAATAAATCTGGAAGGACCCTGCATCCAGATGCTGGTGATTGCCGAACCACCATTCGTTAATCTCCATCTCCGCCACGACAGCCGGGGAATCGAAGCCATCCTCCCAGCCGGTCCGGGCGATCATTCCTCCCTTCGGCGACGGATAGTACATCGTCATCGGCAGCTCACTGGTTGGTCGGCCGCCAAGATCCGGGTTATTGAACACTAGAAACTCGACCGGGTTAATCGTTTGATTGCTGAATGGATCCGGCAGCTTCAAAAACGGCAGCTCCCGCATTCCTTCTTCCTTCAAATACGGATCGTTGAAGTAATTGCCTGCCAGCAGCATGGAGCGGTAGAACGACGGGTCATACTTCCCAACTACATTATTGTTGCGACTGCTGTCTCCGTCGCGCAGAACCACGCCGTCGGGACGTCTGGCATAGAGCGGCCAATACATTACGTATTGCTGATCGGGGCCAAAAATCTCGGCATATCCGGCACGATCGAACAACCAGGTCGACAGTATTTCCCACTGAAAGCGGTACTGCATATAATTGTCTCCTTGATTGTGCGCTTGCGCCTGGTACATAAATAGCTTCGGATCGATATACTCCGCAAAGATGCGTCCGACCGTATGCTGAAAAATATCGGGCCGTTCATCGTACATCGCGATGCCCGCAGCCGCCAAATCTCGCAAAAGCTGACCTTCTACCCCATGGCCAACGACGGCTCCTTGTTTGACCGGCGGCCATCCAATCTCCATAAGCGACGCCGCAGACGTCACGAAATTGATGAATTTCGATTGATCCTGGCTCGTCAGCAGCGCGTAGCACCAATCATACACTTCAGCAGCGACGAAGATGGATTGCCCTTGTCCGTTATAGTCTGTCGAAGAGAACCTCACCGTCTCCATAAAATTGCGCATCGCGGAAATCGCGCTGAGACCGATCTGCGTGTCGCCATGAAGCGCGTATTCGAACGCGCGGCTCTCAATGACGTCGAGCGTCGCGGCGTTAAAGTTGGCGCTCCCCGCGACAACGGGCAGGCTGCCGTCCGCGGTCGAAAGCAAATTGGCCTGAAACTTGGCCATTGCGTCCGCATTTTGCGGCTTGACGCTATTCGCGAGAATATCCGGAATATCATCGCTTCCAAAATAAATTCGCGGATGACCAGCCGGCGGAGTAAACTCGGAAGGCATCGGGTAAGCCGGCTCCACGTATTCGGAACTGGCGGGATTGTTGAGCGCGTTCGAGGTGACCATAATCGCGTCCATCTTGAGCCCCTTCTCGCGGTGATAGATTTTCAGTGTATTCGTCCCCTCTTCGAGCGAGACTGCTTTGACTCGCACCCATCTATAGCTGCCGTCCTCGCGAATTGGGAAGCTGCTGTAGGACCCGCCGCTCAGCTCCTCGTTATTGAAGCCGAGATAGAACGAGTCGGCCGAGCTGCTCGCCGCGTTGCCCCGCAGCCACACGTAGTACGTGTCCGCCTCATCAATCTCGAACGACATCGCTATTTCCGGCATTTGGCTGTCGGGATCGGTCAGGTTGCCGCTCGATACGGTGTCCGATATATATTGGCCCCCGGAAGCGTACACGCTCTCTTCCACCGTGAAATTCCCCTGGAACGGCGTATCCTCCAGCTCGATTGTCGTATCCAGCGCATACGTTGGCGGCGGTGCCGCGTCAGGATCGAACCATGCGCGAGATGTCACGTAGATAGCGTCCATTTGAAGCCCTCGCTCGCGATGATAGAGCTTCAATGTATTCTCTCCTGCACTGAGCGTCGCCGTTTTCACCCGCACCCAGATGAAACTCCCGTCCTCGCGAATCGGGAAGGTGGTGCCGTAAGGTTTACTATTTAATGTTTCGTCGTTAAAGCCGATATAGAATGAATCCCGCCCGCTATTAAGCGCATTGGCCCTAAGCCAGACATAGTAAGTGCCGGCTTCCTCCATGGTTAGCGGCAACAGAATTTCCGGTTCCTGACCGTCAGGGTCGCTCAGATTTCCGCCGCTGTCATTGTTTACAATATATTCGCCGCCGGAAGCGTATACATTTTCCACCACCGAAAATGCGCCTTGAAAATCGGTGTTCTCCAGCTCAATCACCGTATCCAGATCGTAAGTAGCCGCAGTAGCCGCAGCCGTATCGGCATGTATGAAGTATGCGGTAATACATTGCAAAAATAAACAAAAACAAATGAATAAGGACACTATCCTGTTTGGCTTTTCCCATTCCAGCTTCATGATCTTACCCCCTCCCATTCCTATAACTGTTCCTCCCGGGTCCGCTTTCGGGAGGAACAGTTGGTTTCATGCTTAAGCGCCGTCAGTTATTATCGGCCTTATACCTTTCATAAGCGCTGTTATAAGCATCCAACGCTTTTTGCAGATTCATCTTGTTCATTTCTTCCAGATGCTTATCCCAGGAGGAATCTGCATCCTCGGCCCCCATAAGAACCTTCTGCTCGTATTCATCAATGAATGGCTTCAAATTGACCATCGCGTTATCAATAGTTTTTCTTTCCTCTTCCGTATAGGAAAGGGTTGGAAAGGGCTGCGACAACCAATCGCTTTCCGCATACATCGTAAACCCCGCTTTGCCAATCTCGTTCATCGTATTCACTTCGCTGTCCGAACTGCCTCGGCGTCCGATCTCGTAGCCGGCTCCGATGCTTCTGAGGTAGAAAGGAAATCCGGTCGGATAGGTAAGCGCTTCGTCCGATGGTACCGGCTCACCGTCAATCATCGTGTAGTCCTCGCCTTCAATACCATAGTTCATCAGCATCTCGCCTTGCTCGCTGAAGAAGAAGTCCAGGTATTTAATGACAGTGACCGGATCCTTCGCAGCGCTCGAAATTCCCCAAGCCATGCCATGAATCGCCGGACGGGTAATATCCATCTTGACGACGCCGTTAACATCCGCAGGCGGCGCAATAGCGGCAAAATGAATGTCCGGCACTTGCTCTCTCACGGCATCGTTCACAGCAGAGGTCGAAGCGAACCAGTCAATCGTTGCACCGCCCAGATTGTTGCCGAGCAAGTACTGACGGGCTTGGGAACCGCGGGTGAAGATTTCCGGATCGATAATGCCGTCCTTATACCACTGGGCGAGCTCCTTCATAGCCGCCTTGTACTCAGGCTCGGCCTTCCCCTGATGAACTTTGTCGTCCTCTCCGATATACCAATCTTTGTGGGCTCCCCACAGTTGAAGCAAGTTCGCAATTCCCTTGTCCCGGAAGAAGTACGGAATTTCGTCCTTCTTGTTGTTGCCGTTCGGATCCTGATTCCGGAAGGCGTACAAGACATCCTTATACTCTTCGAGCGTCGTTGGCGTCTGCAGGTTCAGCTTATCCAGCCAATCTTGGCGAACGAAGTAGCCCACGGCCGGCAGCGCCTTGCCCGGCTCGCCGCCAAGCGTTCCCGTAATCGCGTACAAGCTGCCGTCCGGAGCGGTACCGGCACGGCGCGCATCCGGATAATCCTCCAGAAACTTCTTGATATTGGGTGCATATTGATCAATCAGATCATCCAACGGAATAAAAACGCCTTGCGAAATGACAGGATTCAGCATCGTCAAGCTTCCTTGAATAATATCGGGAATATCACCGGATGCCAGCATCGTATTCAACGATTGCTGATCGTCGGAGATCGATTCATTGGCGACATTCTTCATCGTAACATTCGTAATTTCCGCCGTTTTCTTCCAGACCGGCATATCCCCTTTAGGCGCCCCGTTTATTCCGAAAGAATAGAATAAGGACACCGTAAGCGGCTCCTCCGACACCTTCAGATTGTCGACGCCGTTGTATCCCGAGGTTTGCGTTCCCCCCGAAGCAGATGAACTGGTCGGGGCAACGGAACCCGATTTGCCATTGTCAGCCTCGTTCGAGTTGCCGGTGCAAGCGGTCAGGAGCATACTGCCAAGCAGCGCTAACAGTAAACTTTTTGAAAGATTTTTATTCATGGATCGATTCCCCCAATTGATTAGTCGTGTCTTTGCTCAGAATGGCGATTACCCTTTAATTGCGCCTACCATAATTCCTTTGATAAAAAAACGTTGAATGAATGGATACATCACAAGCATCGGCAATACGGCGACAACGATGGTCGCATAAACAATCGTCTGCTCCGTCATGAGATTGGCGCTCATATCGAAAGTTTCGTTATTATTATACGACACTTCAACGATGAGCTTCTTCAGCAATACTTGCAGCGGAACCAGATCCTGATCCCTAAGCAATAGCATCGACCAGAAATACGCATTCCAGCGTCCTACGAAATAGTACATGGTCAGCGTCGCAAGCGCAGGCAAGGATAGCGGCAAATAGATGCGCGTCAGAATCGTCCAGTCGTTAGCTCCGTCCATCTTGGCCGATTCTTCCATGGAATCAGGCACATTCTCAAAAAAAGTACGCATAAGAATGACATAAAACGTATCCACGGCGAAGCAAAGCAAAATACCCAATCGCGTATCTAACAATCCGAGGTTCTGAAAATTCAAATAGGTCGGCATCATGCCGGCGTTGAACCACAGAGTGACTAATATGAAGATCGTAATCACTTTTCTTCCGTTCAACCGCCGCTTGGATAACGGATAACCGCCCAGTACTGTCAGCGTCATGCTGATTGCCGTGCCCACGACGGAATAGAAGATCGTATTCCCGTATGCCGTCCAGATATTATCCATGCTGACCACTTTCTTGAAGGAGTCCAACGCCAGGCCCTGCGGCCAAACCGTAACGGTTCCCATCGATACGGCCATCGGATTGGAGATGGCGGCAATTACCACGTAATAGAGGGGATACAGCGTCGCCGCCATCAGGACCAGCATAAATCCGATATTGACGGCGCCGAATATTTTTTCTCCCGTTGTTCGACTCATCCTCCGATTCCCCTCCTCATACAATGGATACCTCGCTAATTTTTTTGGAAATCCGATTGGCCGTCAACACCAGAACTAATGAAATGATCCCATTAAACAAGCCTACGGCCGTTGACATGGAGTAATTCGTATTCTCCATCCCCATCCTGTATACGAAAGATCCTATAACATCGGCCGTTTCATAAGTGATTGGCTGATACAGCAGAATAATCATTTCGTAACCGACATGCATAATGTTGCCGATACTGAGAATAAGCATAATGCCGATCGTCGAATACAATCCCGGCAGCGAGACATGCAGAATCTGTTTGAATCGCCCCGCTCCATCAATGGTAGCGGCTTCATATTGAGACGAATCGATAGACATCAAGGACGAATAGAAAATAATCGAAGAAAATCCCGCGGTGGCCCAAATGCTTTGAATCACATAAATGGCACGGAAATATTCTGGTTTCGTTAAAAAATAAACGCTTTCAAAGCCCATCATATTGAGAAAAATATTGACGATCCCCGTTGACGGCGACAAAAAGTTAACGACCAGCCCGGCAATGACGACCGTTGAAATGAAATGCGGCATGTAGGAGATGGTCTGCACGAGAGTTCGAAACCTTTTGCTTCCAAGCTCATTGAACAATATCGCGAGAACAATGGGAATCGGAAACGAAAAAAACAACATCAGTACACTGATATAGATGGTGTTGCGAATAATCCTCCAAAAAAACGGTCCATTAAAAAATTCGATAAAATTGTCAAACCCGACCCACTGACTCCCGCTCATCCCCAGAAAAGGCTTATAGTCCATAAATGCCATTCGCAATCCGCTAAAAGGAACATAATAAAAGAGGATGTAATAAAGAAGAAACGGAGCAATCATCATGTACAAATAACGGTTGGCAAAGATAGAATCCAGTCTTCCTCTCCGGCGGGACCGACTGCCTGTTGATGCGTGCAATTCCTTTTGTTTCAAATCCGTCCCTCCTAATGCGCCTGTCGCGTTCGCGATCGCTACAGGCTATGATGCCACGGCAACGCTTTCAGTTCGCTTGTGAACCTTCCGCTCTTGCAATGTAACACCTTCGTCTATCAATGAAAACCCTTTCTTTTTCCTGTCGCCGCAAAAATACCGAAACAGCCCTTATTTCTTACAAAATAGGCAACCGTAACTTTTAAGGGGCTGTCCCGTCTTCATTTATAGGCCTGTATCCGATAAAATAAAACTATATAGATAAGGGGGAATGGCATTGCATTATTATAGAAAGATGTTCCGTACCTTCGCGGGAATCGCAGTCATTTATACAATCCTGCTGGAAATCGTTTTTATCAGTTTCTACTGGACATCCTTTCATAACAAATTTTCCGAATCATTGGAGACGACTACACAGCAGTTGATTGAGTATTCCGACAGCAGGCTGCAATCCCCTCAATATATAGGTCATATGTTAAGCATCTCGGATTACACGAAGAAGTATATGGGACAATATATGACCGATTTCGAGCGTCTGAAGTTTTATCAATACGTGAACGGCATATCGGGAATCACATTGCCCCCCTATAACGATATTGCCGTCACGATGATCACGGACGATTACGTCACGATGAATAACATGACTGGAAGCGTTGATTTCTTCCAATCCACATTTCATATCGACGATGATCGACTCCAGGAAATCATTCGGGTCTTCAATGATAATCGAACCCTGCCGATGCAAGTGCTCTCCGTGCGCGACGACCGAGATCGGGAACTGTATGTGATCGCCCGCAGAGAGTGGCTCGGCGCATTGCAGCCACTGTATATTTTCTCAAGTTATTATGATTATCAATTGTTTCATTTGAATGCGCTTCCAAGCGGGGGCACCTTTGCCATCCTCTATAATAACGAGCTTGTAGCCTCCGCAGGAGAACTGAATATGAGAGAATTGGAAAGTATTTGGTCAGCCGGGTTGAAGAATTCAGACAAAGAATATCGAATGGGATACTCTACGGTTAGCGGATTCAGTTATTTGTACCTGTACGAACCGCAATCGATCATGTCGCCTACGCTCATGATGATTATCGGCATCAGCTTGCTTGCGCTTGCCGCAAGCATCGGACTGATGGCCTATATTACCAATCGGATGTATACGCCGATCGAGGGCGTTCTTCAATCGACGGGGGAATCGTTCACGAAGGGAGATGAATTCGCTCATATTCGCAACACCATTCAATCCTTGCATTTCGATATGGAGACGATGTCCCATTCGCTCGGGGAATATCAAATTTCGGTCGAGAACAAGCAATTCCGCGAGCTATTGCTTGGCCTCATTCCCCCGGAACGTATCGATGAGGCGCTCAATCCCTTCCCGCAGCTTCAGGTCGAGGGACCCTTTGTCGCGATCCTGCTCAAGTATGCTGACACCGGGCAATTCACTACGGAGTTCCTGCAGAACATTGTGCTCGATTCCAAACACAGTCTGCAAGCTTCTCTTGAAGCAATATTCGCAGCCAGACGATTATTTCGAATCGTGGACCTGAATTTTGAAACGCAGGTCATCGTCGTCCATTCGGATGAAGAAAAGATCGATCTCGAACGACTTCGCAACTCGATCATCTCCGTTGAGCCAAAGCTCGGCCTGGAAATCTCGGCAATTGTCGGTTCGCCATGCTCCACTCTGCACGCTATCCCGGCTTCCTATCGCCAACTGGTCAATGCGGCCGATCAGCAGCTTTATTGGAACGTCAATTCCAAAGTCATTCGAGTGAAGGAGTTGAACGCCCATTGGACAAGCTCCGTCTATTATCCCTTGCAAGTGGAGCAATCGATTGTGAATGCCGTCGTCCATGGCAAGACATCCGTATGGAGGGCTGCGCTTGAGGAATTGATTCACACGAATAGCGTGGAACGCAAGACAAGCTTGCCACCCTTGACCCGCATGCTTGAAGCGACCGTTACCCGGATTATGGATGGCGCCGGAGTCGAGAATCTGGAGCCAATCGGAGCCGAGGCCGCCAATCCGCGCTTTCGCTCCTGCCAGACCTTCGAGGAATTGCATCATAAGGTTGAACATGTGCTCCGCTTGTTCGAGGCTTGGTTCGCGCAAGAGCAAGACAAGTCAACCTCGGGGCTTGCCGCCAAAATGCTGTCCTATATTCACGAACATTATCAAAGGGACATTGGCCTGTTCGATTTGGCCGATCACCTGAATCTATCACGCAATTACGTGTCGACCTTGTTTAAAAATACCGTCGGACGCAACTTCAAGGAGTATATTGGAGAGTTTCGCTTTCAGAAGGCTTGCGAGATCATGAAGTCTGATCCGGATATGAGAATCAAGCAAATTTCCGAGTTGACCGGCTGTAATACGGACATTCTGACCCGGCTTTTCATCAAGCATGCCGGCATGCTTCCCAGCGAGTTTCAGCAATTGATGAAGGGTGATCAACAACAGTCTTAATTCGGATGTATGGCGAAGCCGCTTTAATGCGTTAATTGTACCGCAAAAAAGGTACTGCTCCTCCAGACGTTCGAGGAACAGTACCTTCTTTGGGATTATTTTCACATCTGCTTGTAGATCATATCCATCACCTGCTGGGTGTACAATGCCACCTTGCCGGACGTCAACGGCTGCGCGCGCGTTCGTACGCACTCCGAAAAATGCTCCAGTTCCTGGCGAAAACCAAAGGAATTGCTGCCCCCGCCCGGTCCGGCCATTCCGAATACCGTCTCGATCACCTGGCCGTCTTCCTTGACTTTGAGTACGTCGGGAGCCTGTATCTCTACCGTCCTCGCATGCCCGAACATGCGCACGGATTCCTCCCATAACCCGGCACAACAGCTCATCAGAAACTGCCCCTTCACCCCGTTATCAAAGCCCAGTTGGACTTGAACCGAGGATTCCCGCCCGTCCGGCATCCGCGTACAATCGACCGAGCATGACGTTACTCTTCCTTCGCAAAGCCACAACAACACATCCAGTGAATGAATGCCGAAATCGAGCATGGGCTTGTCGTGATAATAGGTCATATGCTTGACCTTCTCGACCGAGACCAGCTCGGTCTTCGCAATTGGCATCAACTCCTTCGCTCTAAGGAACGAATCTGCGAACCTTCGGTTCAATCCAATCATATAGATCGCGTTCTTCTCATCGGCTAATCGCACGAGCTCCTCCGCCTGCTCCATCGTCTCCGCCATCGGCTTCTCGCTGAAGACGTCGATTCCTCGCTCAAGCAGCGCCCGTACGATCCCGTAAGTCGCTTTATAGGGCGTCAACACAAGCGCTGCGTCGATATCAACCTCCACCATCTCCTCGAAGCTCGAGAACAGCCTCGGAATATTGTACTTGCGTGCTGCGCCCTGCAAGCGATCCTGATTCGGATCCACCGCGCAAACGATCTCCATGTCCTCCAGTTTCATTAACGCAGGAAAAAATTCTGTCAATGAAATAAATCCAAGACCAATAATGGCTATTTTCATAATCGCATCCTCCCGTTCAAATCGACAAAGCCTTCATGTAATCCACATAATCGGGAAAAATCGCTTCAGGCTCCATACCGGGAACCTGAAGCTCCCTGCGCCATTTCGTTTCCCATTCCAAGGAATAATACCCCTTGTATCCCGCTTGATTCAACAGGCTTATAATATTACCAATCGGAAGCGCGCCTTCGCCAATCTTCTTGTACTCCCAATCGATTTTCATCGGATCTACGAAGGGCACGCCGTCTTTCATATGAATAAGCGCGCAGGCATCTCCCAGGTGCGCAATCGTATCTGCCGGAGCTTCCCCTTCTTCTATAGGATGAATGATATCGTAGATGATAGCGCAATTGACCCGATCGACGTCATGGAGCAGCTTGCGGAGAATCCTGCCCGTTGCAAACTCATTATGCGTTTCTATCCATACTTGCACCCCCAGAGAGGCCGCATAATCGCAGGCCTGCCTAATTGAAACGATAATAGATTCGCAAGAGATTTCAGGAACTTCATTGTCTCTGCGATCATTGAAATGTCCGAGAAAAATCCGAACGCCTTGAGCCTTCAAGTCATGAGCGAGCCGCGCAACCTTCTCAAAATGCTTCGACATGGCATGATCCGAATCTCTACCCTTCAAGCATACGTTTGATCCAATATCCAAAACATTCAAGCCCGCTGCATCAAATAATGCGCAGACCTCCCTCCGCTCGGTTGAAGACATGTCAACGGTAATCGACCATTCTTCGCCTTCGCGCAATTCCAGAGCTGAAAATCCGCTTTCCCGTGCAAAAGCCGCGATTTTCTTCAAGCTCCAGCCTCCAAAAGGCAGCGTACTAAACGCTAATCGGCTCAAGATTCATACCTCCTCTTCCATATCCCTTTATCTTAACGGCATGCGTTGGCCTGTCGGTTGCAACCGTGTTGTACATTTTCGTGACTCCCTGTAAAATCATGAATAATAGAAAATGAAAGCGTGGCGAGTCTCATGTCTGATTTCCCCGTTTATTCGTACATCGAAATGATGGACGACGAGTTTCCGTTTAAAGTTGAGGTGCGTACGCCTGCGGACATGAATAGGGTCCAGCATGCACATGAGCATTTGCAGCTTTGCTATATGATGTCAGGCAGTTGTCGGCATGTGACGAATAACCGGTCTTACATTTTAACCAAGGGCGATCTATTTTCCATCCCTCCCTATCAGGAGCACCGGCTCGAAGTGCGCGAGTCGATGGAATTCGTCCTCGTTCAGATCGATTTCATGCCGCATGTTATTAACGAGAATCTTCGCGACCTTACTCACATGCAAACGTTTATGGACTTTGCATACATCAGACCGCTGATTTCGCAAGATGATCTTATTCCCAAGATGTCCCTTCCGCCAAGCAACCAGTTATCCGTTGAAAGCTTGCTGGAGGTCATGATGACCGAATGGACGGAGAAGGAAGACGGATTTCGGCTGGCCATTAAAGCCGAGCTCCTAAAGCTGCTTGTGATTACAGGCCGGCAGTATGCCCGGTATTCGGAAAACCAGGGCCAACAAGAGCATCAGAGCGTCTTACTGCATCGCGAGGCTCTGCATCAGGCCATTGCTTATATGGAATCCCATTATCACGAAGACCTTCATCTTGAGAATGTAGCCGGCATTGCGTACATGTCCCCTTCTTATTTCAGCAGTATGCTGCGACTGATCAAAGGAAAATCGTATATCGAATACTTGTCCGCCATTCGCATGCAGGCCGCTATGGAGCTCTTGCGAAGCACCGGACTTCATGTAACCGAAATCGCTTCCCGCACGGGCTATAATCATATCAGCCATTTCAACCGCATGTTCAAAAAACATACGGGTGTGACTCCCCGAGATTTCCGAAAGCACCCTTCCTATTCCAATTAGCCGAATAACGGGCGGCGTCTTGCATTCACCTCGGGGTCAATCTTCTATAATGCGCCAAGGAAACCTTGCCGAGCAAAACCTCTCCTCTTACAAATCGATGCAGCTCATCCACAATAAAATCGCATAACTCTCGCTTCAACAATCCATGATACCCGCCAATATGGGGGACGCAGAGCACATTGGACAAGGTTAAGAACTCATGATTGACGGGGAGGGGCTCGTTCATGAATACATCAAGAGCCGCAAAAATGCGCCCGGTTCGAAGCTCCTCCAAGAGAGCATGTTCCTGCACCGTTGCCGCCCTTCCCGTATTGATGAAGAGCGAACCGTCTTTCATCCGCTTCAATTGTTCCTCGCCAATCATGCCTTCTGTTTTGGAAGTCCACGTATTGTGCATGGAGACAATGTCGCTGCGTTCAAACAACTCATTCAGCTCACAACGCTCAACACCGATTGCAGTCGCTTCTTCTTCGCTGCAGTAGCTGGAATGGAGGAGAATTTTCACATTGAAAGGTTGAAGCATACGAATCACATTTCGGGATATTTCACCGAATCCTACCAAGCCTACCACCCTTCGAGTCAAGCCAAGCACGGTGTCTCGGCTATTGTCGCTCCACTTCCCTTGTTTCAAGCGCGAGGCGTATCCGCCCAAATCCCAGGCGCCCGCAAACATCAAGGAGACCGCGCATTCCGCAGTCGAGAGCCCCAGCACTTTATTCGCAGAGGTTACCGTTATGGCATGCTCGAACGCCTCTTCATTGACAACGGCGGCTACGCTTCCTGCCCCGTGACCAATAAATTTCAATTTCGAGGCTCTTGCAAGCACTTCGCTCGTGAAAGACGGGGAGCCCCAGGAAGTAATGCAAGCGTCGTATTCACCGATTATTCCGGCAAGACCGTCACTGGTCATTTTGACTCCCTTTGGAATAAAATCAACTTGCGAAAAGCTCGCCAGTTTATTTTCCACAGCTTCTTGCCAGAACAATTCCCGCAAATCTTCATTTGAGATGGCGATTAATGTTTTCAACAATATGACCTCATTTCATTGAAATTGTACGATATTGGCCAATTGCTTTGGCGCAATACCTACATGTCATAACTATGTCACACGCTCATAAGCAACGCTTTTCTTTTTCCACGAACCTTTTGCACATTTGCGCAATTCGTATAATAAGCGGGTGCTTGCCTTTGCTGCAAAATGACAAAGAGGTTGCCCGCGAAAGCATCATTTGTTGCAACATGATGCTTTCGCGGGCAACCTCTTTTCGAGCAAAAATCCGACTCCATCTGTTATTTCGCCATCGACTTAATCTGTTTGCTGCGCAATTGACCGCAAGCCGCGTCGATATCGGCGCCATGCTCAAGCCTCACGCTAACGCTGATGCCTTGCTTCTTAAGCGCATCGTAGAACAAGCGAATGGATTCCTGCTGGCTTCGCTGATATTGACTATGCTCATCTACAGGATTGTACGGTATCAAATTCACGTTAACGAGCTGGCGACGAGCTTGCATCAGCTCCGCCAGCTCAAGCGCTTGCTCGACTCCGTCGTTCACGTCCTTCAGCAGGATATATTCGATCGTCATTCTGCGGTTCGTCTTCTCGAGGTAATAATCAATCGCATCCATCAGCTTCTCGATTGGGATCGCCTTGTTAATCTTCATAATGCGTGTGCGAAGCTCATTGTTCGGCGCATGCAGAGAGACGGCCAGGTTCACATGCAAATCGCTGTCCGCGAATTCCTTGATCTTGCCGGCCAGGCCGCTCGTCGAAACCGTAATATGCCTGGCGCCAATAGCCAAGCCTTTGTGATCTTTAATAACATTGATGAAATCCGACATATTCTCGAAATTATCGAACGGCTCCCCTATGCCCATCACGACCACATGGCTGACCCGTTCTCCCTCGCCAGCCGCGTCCAGATGGAGCTGCGCCTTCATGATTTGACCGACGATTTCGCCACTGGATAGATCGCGGCTCTTCGGCAGCAGGCCGCTGGCGCAGAAGCTGCAGCCGATATTGCAGCCGACTTGCGTCGTCACACAGACGGACAAGCCGAATTTATGGCGCATGAGCACCGTCTCGATCAAATTGCCGTCGCTCAGACGAAGTAGAAATTTAATCGTCCCGTCGAAGGATTCCTGCTTCACATGCTCCTCGAGCGCATCGATGACGAAATGCTTCTTGAGCAACGCCAGGCATTCCGGATTTACATCCTCCATCGCGTCAAAGGATGTGACGCGCTTCCGATAAAGCCAGTCCCATACCTGGCCCGCCCGAAACCTTCGATGCCCGCGTTCCTCAAGCCACGCCGTTAATTGCGTCAGCGCAAGTCCATATATAGAAGGCAGCGCATCGCGCTCCGCAGCCTTGATTTCCTCATTCATTTGTACATTCAACCCATTATCGCTCATGCTTGTTCCTCATTTCATTCCGCCTCGCAGCATTCTGCTCTCATTGTCGCAAAAAGCCCGCTCAAACACAAGCAAATCGTTATGCCAGCTTTGTATTCCCTTCATTCTGAATAATCGTTTTGAACTTCAGTCGGAGCTCCAGCTTCGGGAGATACTCCTTCCTCCAATTGCTTAATCGATCTCGCGGAATTTGTTTGCGAAACAGCTGCCCCAAGCCAAGAATATCGGCTTCCCGAGCTTTCGTTTTCTGAAACATGTGATTAAAGCTTGCAGAGAGAATTTCATTCATTTCTTGTTTAATCCTCTCTGTTGTCACATCGCCTCTGGTTTCCATAATGGTAACCTTAATCGTAATTTGCACATCCAAATAAGGAATCTGATTCTTGAATGAGCTGTGATGCCTCATGGAACTGCTCAATACCTGCACACTTGCATCATTCATCACTTCGATTTTCCCTTGCGCGCTATTCCCTTTAAAAGAATTGAACAACAAGGTTTCCTCTGGTGTGATCCGATCAACCATTTTTCCATTCTTAATGATTGCCGAGCCCAGATAATCAATGGTTCCATTCGTTCCGGACTTAATAATCGGGATGGCTACATCGCGTGTATAGGAGAATATGCTCCGGTATACCTCCCAGATACGCGTCAGCGACATCTGCGGATTCCAGCCTGCATTTTTCTCGAAACAATCGTAAAGCGTCGTTCCTTTGGGAGTCATCGATTTTTTCACATAATCAAAGAAGGGATCCAGCCTTTCTTCGCATATAACGATAATCGCTTTGGAAGAGATCTGTCTCGAGCGCATAAAGCTTTTGATACTGTCGTTCAGCCCTTGCTCCGCATACCCCTTTTCAACCAAGATCATTTTCAGATGCAGAAGATCAACACTGCTCTCCACCCTTTCACTTAACTTATCAACGGCTTGACTAATCGTTATGCCCTCTTGCTTCAAGATTCTAATATTTATTCCTTTCGGTCTGGGTTCAGGAATTTGAAGAAAAACCTTATATAAGTTGTTGTGAAACGATACGCCCATAACGACAGGCATGGAACGATGGTCGATATCTCTATTATCCCAACAACCGCATAGACATCCAAGCAATCCCAAACTGATCATGATTCCGAGCAATCGACTAATCCGTTGCATCATAGCTTACCCTGCCTTTGAGGTGTCTTCCAATAAAATAGGTCGAAAGCGGTACGGCAATTAGTATATAAATTCTTAAGCTGGTATCCCAGTTAACCACTGCCTCGACATCCTTCCAGTTTGGAATAGCCATACATGCCAGAAACACGAGAACCGATATGAAAATAAGCCAATAGGAAGACTTTGCAACAGTAAAGCAAGTGCTAACAACCCTCATCATTGACCACAATGTGATGGAGAGAAACAACATGATAAAGGAAACCAGACTCAGAAATAAAAATATCGTAATCCGATCAAACATCGACCATGTAATCGCAATCGTATCCAGAGACACGATGAATGGAAAGATGAAAGTAGAAGCTGTCGCCTCTCCAAATGTTAATAATGGAATATAAACGGAGAAAAGAAAGAAAGGAAGCAGCGCCATCGCAGCAAACCATACAGAGCGCTTTCGATAAGCGACACTGGACGGAATGAAGCCGAGAAATAAAAAACCTCCCGTAAATACAAATAAGCTTTGAAGGTAATAGGGATTCGTCAGAAACGAAAAGCCCCCCAGCAGAGGAAATACATAATGCCAGTCCACGTTCTGAAACGAAAACAATGAAAAAAAGAGCATAATCGGAACATTCAATAACCCGATAAGCACTCCTGTGCGAAGGATAGACGAAATGCCCTTGAATGCCATATACGTAGAGATCAGGAGAAACAATATCATGATTGCCCAAAGCGGCGTATTGGAGAGGAAAACGATGGTCATCATTTCAGCTAAAGATCGAACGGTAACAATACAACTCATCAACAGATATAACGTAAGCGGCAGGAGAATCAAGATGGGCATCCCTTTGCCGAATTTCAAATTCAAACTGATAATATCCATATTCCCCGCATCTTTAAGTCCCTTCATATAGAAGGAAATGGCAGCCATATGAACGATAAATCCCATGACGATCGGAATCCAGTGGCCTTGAGTTGTACTCGCTATGATTGCACCGGGATAGATAAAGAAGATAAGCCCCAGGTGCGTCATAAAATACATGGAAGCTACTTGCCAGGTTTTATCCATATTTGCTGCCATCCTTTGACTTTAATAATCCGATATAAGGGACACCGAAGGTTTCCACGCTAGCTAAATAGGCGCATATGAATACCATGCCCTCCAAAATGCCAAGCACACCGAAAACGGCAGCCATCACAAGGACAATATATTTCGAAACGCGAAGAGCAAGCGATTGCTGCATGCCAACAATCGTCGAATTCGCAATCGTTGTCGCAGCCAGTATTATGATCAGAAGACTGCTAACCAGCTTTGCTTGTACGACAGCTTGTCCTAGAATGATCCCTCCAACCATAGTTACAGTCACTCCAATATTTTTGGGCAGTCGAATGGCAGCTTCAATGGTCAGCTCCAGTATAATGAGAATAAACATCATCTCAATAAAGGCGGGGTAAGGGATGCCTATCCGCGTTTCGGCTATGGATAGAGCCATCTCTATTCGCAGCACTTCTGGATTAACCGATACAAAAGCAACGTATAATCCTGGCAGAATCATGGTTAACCATATGCCGAAGAGCCGCAATGTACGCAAAAACAGCATTAACGGCAATGGGAAATTACGGTCATTGTTGAGACAGAAGACGTCTACAAACATACCGGGAAAGATTAATGCCAGCGGGAACCGATCAATAAATACAATCGCTCGTCCCTGCTTCAAGAAGGCTGCAGCTTCTTGCGGGAGTTCTGTCTGATTAAACTTCGAAATCATAAGCCAAGAGGGGAATTCCATCATTTGTCGAGATAGCTGTTGAAGATTATGAATGGCTATATGCTTGTTTTTTTCGATTTGATCGGTCATTTTCTGAATGAAATTCATATCCGTGACACCACTGTAATAAAGGAGTGCAAGCTTCGAATGATCTTCATTCCCGGAAAAGAATGATTTCGTTTTGACACGCTCAGACTGAAGCTGCTTTCTGAGTATCCCGATATTTGAATGAATATCCTCCGTGAACGCATCCAAAGGACCCAGAAAAATATTTTCATTAACAGGCGGAGCAATCGCTCGGTCAAGCGATTTGGCAGCAGGATTCATAATGACGAACGATTCGTCATTCTCAAAAAAAATGAGCAGCTTTCCTTGAACCATTTTGAGAATGAGGTCGTTAACTTCTGCTTCCTCCCATACTTCTCCAAGATCGTTTTTAAGCTGCTCCAAGGTCAGATTGGATTGCACAGCCGCCTCGAAAAAAATTTGCAAATTAAGCCTGGTATGCGCCAAATCAATTAATGAATGCAGACCAAAATAGACAACAGGCACATTGACTATAGCTTCTTGAACATAAAAAAAATCATCATCATCCGAAAACTCACTGCTTAGTTGACGTAAGAGCGCTGACATTCCCATCCATCCTTTGACTATATGAAGATAATGGGAGTATGCCCTCAAACGATACGAATATGCGATAAAATGGCTTATACGGGCGAATCAACTGCTCTGTATAAAAACGGTATAGCAGGGCAGTTTACTCTTATGATTCCATGTTCAGGTTCATTTCGGAGGTATCGCCATGCCAGATCTCCTTTCATCGACATTCCGATTAAGCGAACAATCGAAGGAGCTCCCTTTATTTACTCTCTTGCAGGATGCTTTCGCGAATTCGGCAGATTATAAAGCGATCCCCTTTGGAATGCGCGATTCGGGCGACTGGTTTATTTGTTATCTGCAATCCCTCTGCTCTTCGCAAAAATTAATTTATTCCCTTGAAGGCATCGATGAACAAAATCTGCTTGTTCAGTTGGGACAATATTACGGCACGAATCCAACGGAAGGCGATTTTCAAAGCTGCATGGAAGCGATTTGCCATGGATCGGCCATTCTATGCAAGCATGCTTCTTCCACCGGCATTATTGTGAACATATCCGAGGTTCAGCAGAGAGCCGTTAGTACACCCATTACCGAAAATGTGCTTCAAGGACCTATGAACGCGTTCATCGAGAACCTTGATACCAACGTTGCGCTGATCCGGCAGCAAATCCGCTCCTCGCAACTGAAAATGTGGGAAACCGTTATCGGTTCGGCCAGTCATACACGAGTCGCTTTGTTCTACTATGAAGGAGCCATGAATGCTCTGCTGCTGTCGCATCTGCAGGAGAAATTAAAGCAAATCAACATTACCGGACTTCGCGATATTAATCAGCTTCTAAAGCTGCTGTCGTCCAAAAAACGAATGCATTTGTTCCCTCTGGGAATATCGACGGAAAGACCCGACCACGCAGCCACGGATTTGCTGAAAGGAAAAGCCGTCATCATGGTCGACGGATCTCCGTTCGCTCTCAGCTTGCCTTCTGTCTATACGGATTTTTGGCATTCGCCCGAAGACGATTACATGAATCCTTATGTCGCCTATTTCCTTCTTTCCCTGCGGTTTATTGCCATGTTCCTGAATTTGTTTCTTCCCGCTTTATATGTAGCGCTCACATCGATTAATGTGGATGTCAATCGGCTTGAAATTTCTCTGGCCGCTTCCGCCAGTCGCGAGGCTGTCCCCTACCCCGTGTTCATAGAGACGATATTGATGCTTATCGTTATTGACTTGATTACGGAAGCCGGCTTGCGTCTTCCCAAGACGATAAGCTCGACCGTCACGATGGTAGGAGGCGTCGTGCTTGGCCAAGCGATTATCCAGGCTCATATTGTCAGCCACTTGCTCGTCATTATCGTGGCGACAACAGCCATTTCCAATTACATTGTGATCGATTACCAAATGGGGCTGGTTCAACGCATTTTAAAATATTTCATCGTAATCGGGGCCTCAATCGCGGGATTGCTCGGAATTGTCTTCTGCTTCTCCTGTCTCATTATCTACCTTAGCTGCCTGGAGTCATTCGGAGCGCCGTACCTGACATCGCTCTTGCCCAAGAAAAGAACCAAGCCGTCTTGACCCGCTCTCAGCCCATGCATCGAGAAGGAGCTCATTTATGAAACAACCCTTGTCTGTTAAGCGGTACGAAATGATCGCCATTCAAATGCTGTATGCCGGCGCTTCGGCAGGCTTCATCTATCCAAACTTCATCATTCAGAGCACCGAGGGAGCCTACTGGATTCCGCTTGCAATCTGGACGGCAGGAGCCTTGGCCAGCTCATTCCTGTATAGCCGATTGCTCGCAAGGCTCGATGGCGGGAACATGATTGCCCGGATTCAATCCGCTCTCGGCACATGGGGAGCCTCCCTGTTGGCCGCTCCCGTTTTGCTTTTTCTCATCATAGCTCTCGTTATTATGCTGAGAGCCTACACTGAGATGATCACCATGACGATACTGCCGACCACTCCCATTTCTTTTCTGAACGGAATGCTGCTGGCTCCTGCCGCGCTTGCATTTGCCGGTATGATGCCGATTGTGCGAGCGGCGCGAATTTTTTTTCTGTTAGGATTCTTGTTTACCTTCTGTCTGTTGCTCATCGGCCTTAGCGACGTGAAGTGGGTGCTTGGCATGCCATGGATGAGAACCAACGGCGATTTCTTACGGGACAAGGGATTCTATGCCGGATCATTCCTTTGGATGGGCTTTGCCATCACCTCGTTTATCGGGACCTATACGCGTTCCTCCGCGCAAAGCGCATGGAAAAGCTACGCTTTTTCCCTCCTTTGCGCTTTCCCTTTCATTGCGAGCTATATCTATTTGCCGGTCATGACCTTCGGCAGAGAGCTAAGCCAAAGATTAACCTTTCCATTCATATCCAAAATGGATACCATTACGCATTATTGGCTTGTATTTGAAAATTTGACCGCTATTTTCGTCTCGGCCATCATGTTCTATCTGCTGCTCATCATGGCTTTGAAGCTGCATGCGATCGGCGAAATGATGAAAATTTTCATGCCTCGGGCCAACAAGAAGATCCTATATACTTGTCTTTCTCTTATTGTGTATGCGGCGGCAACGGCTATCCCTTCCTGGAGAACGGTAGAGAATATGATCCTGTTGACGTTTGGCTGCAGATTCTATGTTATGTTCTTCTTTCCGTTGCTGGGCATGCTTGCTTTAGCCTATGGAAAGAAGAAGCTTGAAGCGGGGGAATAACCATGCGAGGAAAAAGCAAGCTGCTAAGATGGATGGTTGCGGGCTGTTGCGTTCTGCCCTTGCTGTCCGGATGCTGGGATGCCAAGGATGTTGATAATCGCCTTCTGGTGGGCGCGATGGGACTCGAAAAAACATCCGAATCCACGCTTAAGGTATGGCTGCGGTTTCCGCTCCCTAGCGCAACGCAGGAGTCGACGAAGAAAGACTTCTTCGTCATGAGCCAGAGCGGGCGCACCGTCCCCGATGCGATCAACAAAATGAGGTACAAGCTCCCCAAATCAGTGGAATCATCTTCTACACGCGCCCTGTTATTGGATGAATCCCTGGCTCAATCCGGGCTTTCGCCTTATTTGGAATTCGCCGTCAGAGAACGCTCCATCCCGCTAGACGCGGTAGTGGCGGTTGTCAAAGGCAAGATGGAGCGGATTTTCACCGTGCCTAATCCGACGGGAGAGCTTTCGGGCATTTACACGAAGCTTTTTTTCGAGCCTTACGCCGGCGGCATCCCGCGCAAGAACAAAACCTTATTATGGGAAGTTTACTCGAAGCTGTACAATCCTTTGCACGCCAACCTTATCCCGTTTTTGACGGAAGGCAGCCAGAACTCCTTCGTCCTGACCGGGAATGCGATTTTCATGCAAGGAAAGCTCGTTGGCCAATTAAATAAAGAAGAATCTTTGTTGTATGAAATTTTCACCCATCGCTTTCATGATTCCGAAGTGGAATTAATGAATCGGGCCGACGTTAGAATTCTTCACAATCACATGCATATGCAAACATCTCTTAAAAACGGAAAGCCGCTAATCCAACTACATTGCTCGCTGGTTACAACATTAGTCGACCGCTCCAGCTTCCAACATCAGGATGTAGCCGGGATTGTCGCCGAGCTGAAATCAATTCTGTCTACGAACGCGGACTCCATGTTCGCAAAAACACAGGCAAAGGGAGCGGATATTTTCGGCTTCGGCAATCACTTCCGCGATCGTCTTCACCCTTCCGAATTCGACAAATGGCCGGATATGTTCAAGAATGCCGAAATCAAATATACCTTCTATATTACGATGAGAAACACAGGTCTGGAGTTTCTGAATTAAGTCAGCCTTATTCGTTCTCGATGGCAGAGCGCTTCAAGATTCGTACGCCGTTCGCATCCAAAGCAAGCTTCGGGCCGCTCGGCTCTCCGGTCTCCAAATCTGTATAACGGCGGTCATCCAAGCGAATTTCCTGCGCCCGTCCGCTGAAATTCATCACGAATACATAGTCGTTCTCCCCATCCGTGCGAGCCTGAGCGGTTACGCCTGTCGGGAGTTCGGTCTCGAGCGCCCGTTCAATCCCCGCCGCTTTCGCCACCTCGGTATAGAAGGGCTTGTAGAACGGCTCACTCGCTCTCGTCGCCAGATAGTAGGCTTTGCCCCTGCCGAAGGCATGAACGGTTAAAGCTGGTCGGCCCGCGTAGAAATCAGCCCGATAAACCGCCAGCGCCTCGGCTCCTTCCAGATGAATCAACTCGCACAGCTCATGGGAATCGAACGCCCCGGATAGACCCAGCGAGTTTCCTTCGAGGAAGGCCAGAGCATTCCGATCATGATCGTACAGCCCCTCAATCTCCTCCGACCAGATGCCAAGCGTTCTGCGCAGCGGTCCGGGAAAGCCGCCAAGATGGCACAGATCGTTCTCGTCGACAATGCCCGACCAATAGGTCGCAACAAAGGTGCCGCCATTCTCCACGAAGGCTTCGATCCGCGCACCCGCCGCATCATCCAGCATATATTGCATCGGTGCGATGATCAGCTTATATTTCGAGAAATCATCCTCTCTGCCAATGACGTCAACGGCTATGCCAAGCCTCCAGAACGCCCTGTAATGCTGCATGACCGTTCCCTCGTAATGAAGCCCGCTATTACGCGGCCCCTTCGCGTCATTGACCGCCCAGCGATTATCCCAATCCGCCAGAATGGCCGTCTTGGCATCCACCGTCGTGCCCGTCACTTCCGTCAACCGCTCCAAAGAATCGCCAACGTCGGCGACATCCCCGAACACCCGCGTATGCTCATGACCGGCATGGTCGACAACGGCGCCATGAAATTTCTCGAAGGAGCCGCGACTCTTCCTCCACTGGAAATACTGGACGCCGTCCGCGCCATGGGCGACCGCTTGAAGAGACGACAGCTTATGCATGCCCGGCCGCTTCAGCTTGCTGACAGGCTGCCAGTTGGTCAGACTCGGAGTGCTCTCCATCAGCACGAACGGCTTGCCGCCCTTGATCGAGCGGAACAGATCATGATTGAACGCAATCTCGGCGGCCATATCGCCGTCCCCTTGATCGCTTGGATGCTGATGCCACTCCGGATAGGCGTTCCAAGACACCACATCGATGACATCGGCGAATTTCCTGTAATCCAATCCGCCATACCAGCGCATCAGATTCGTCGTAACGGGAAGCTCGGAATTTGCCGCCTTGAGCGGCACGATCTCCTGCCGGCAGAAATCTACGGTTTGATCCGTAACGAATCGGCGCCAGTCGATGTTCAGGCCATGCGTCTTGTTCTCGCCGTGAGGAGAGGGTGACTCGACCTGGCTCCAGGAGGTATAGGAATGGCTCCAGAACGAGGTCCACCAGGCCCGATTCAACGCTTCCAGCGTGCCATATTTCGCCTTCAGCCATTCCCGGAATGCCTCCTGACAGAGCGGGCAATGACATTCGCCGCCGTATTCATTGGAGATATGCCAGCCGATGACCGCCGGATGCTCCGAGTATCGCTCGGCCAGCTTGCTGTTGATCAGACGAACCTTCTTCCGATAGATTGGCGAGGTATAGCAATGGTTGTGCCGGAAGCCGTGCAAATTGCGCACGCGGTTGGCGCCGACGCGAAGCACCTCTGTATATTTCTCCGACATCCAGGCCGGTCTCGCCGCGCTCGGCGTCGACAGCCAGGCGAATATCCCGTTCGCGGCGAAACGGTCCAGCAGCCGATCCAGCCAGTCGAAGGAGAACACGCCCTCCTCGGACTCCAGCGCCGACCAGGAGAAGATGCCGACCGCCATCACATTCGTCTTGGCCAGCCGCATCAAGCGAATATCTTCCTGAAGCAACTCCGGCTGGTCCAGCCATTGCTCCGGGCTATAATCCGCGCCGTGCATAAGCGCAGGCAAGCTGCCGTTAATCGGCGGGTAACGCTTTATCATCCTCAAATCCTCCTAAAATAATCTGATTTCGAATATTCGGGCATGATCCAAACCGTTGGTGCTCAGAACCTCTATGCGAAGCCTGACGACCCGCTCCGCCTCGACAGGGATGACCACTTGCCGCTGGTAATTATCTTCTATTCGAGCGATCTCGCGCTCTTCCTCAGGCGCATCCGCCAAGTATGCGATTACGCGGAACGACTTCAGCGTCTCCGGCTGCGGTCCCCATTCCAACTGCTTGTGCAAATGAGTCTCGTGCGTCAGCGTCAGTCGCCGATGCATGCCGGTGTCCAGCACAATTGCAAGCTCTCGCAAGGAAACGGACTCCGCCCATTCCAGCTCGATCCAGGGCAAGTGATCCAGCGGCAGCGGCAGCGACATCCAGCGATGCGTACCAGGGACGGCCAGATCCTCCCGCACTCCCCTATCCCCATGCATGGCTCGAGTATGACCGTCAATGACATTCGACGCCCGTCCCTCCGGCTGCTCGGAGGATGCCCGCACCGTCGCCAGGGAAGCCAGATTACGAAGCTCCGGTTCGATGCCGGGAAGATAGGCATCCTGGCGAATCAGCTGCTGCTGCGTTTTGCGAACCAAAGCCTTGCTCAGCCGCGCCTCCTCCAGCGGAAGTCCCTCTCTGGCCGCCAAGGCGGCGAAGGTGCCCGCGCCTTGTCCCATCACGCCGCAGGTGGCCATCACCCGAGTAGAGGAGAACGCGATATGCGTTGCGGATATGTTGCGCCCGACGAACATCAGATTATCGATGTTGGCGCTGATCATCGCACGGAGCGGGATGCCGTACACATAATGAGTATGGGGCTGATTGGCGGGACTCAGATCCCTGGCTTCGATGCCTTGCGGAGGATGCGTGTCCATCGGCCATCCGCCGAACGCCACGACATCCTCGAAGTGAACGGCATTCTCCAGATCGGATTGCGTCAGCAGATGCTGCCCGATGAATCGCCGCGATTCCCGCTTGCCGGGCAAGAAGCCGAACCAGTCCAGCGCCCAGTTCGCGGATTCGGGATGATGGCCGCTGTTCTTGATATGATCCCAGACACCCATCATGATCGCCAGCAGCTCGTCCCGAATGGATTCATTATCCGCTATCGTATCCAGCATGCCACCGAATTCCACCCACCAATAGCCGTATTCCCAGGAGGAATGGCCGCGGTATTGCAAATCCTCCTCCGTATAGCGCTTCGCCCAGACCGGCGGAATAAATCTCATCTCCTTCCCCATATCTCGCGCCGTGAACAAGAGCGATGAGCCAAGTCGGTAGCTGTCCGCTTCCTCGCCGGCATGTGATTCGCCGTACTCGCTTGAGGCTTCCCTGCCCGTCGTGAACCTCGCCCCCGCCTCCTTGCCCAGGCGGCCGTCACCCGTGCAGTCCATAAAGACGGAGGCGATGATGTCGAAGCGATGCTCCGTGCTTTCCCTGGCAGCCTGCACCGACACGATCCGACTTCCATCCATCGTCGCGCCCGTAACGGCGGTATTCAGCATCAGCCTCAGATTCGGCTCCGCGCGGCATTTCTCGTACAGGATGAGATCCAGCATCGACGCGCTTCGCTGCGGATTGCGAACGGCGCATTCCAGCAAAATTTCCTCAATGATTCCCCCTTCTCTCGCCTCCGTTTCCAGCGGCTTGCCTCGTTTGGAATGGGCCGCCCCGACAATATGCATGCGAATTTCGGAAGAGGCGTTCCCGCCGAGCACCGACCGATCCTGGCATAAGACAACCCTCGCGCCGTTGCGGGCAGCCGCCAGCGCCGCCGCAACGCCGGAGATGCCTCCTCCGGCGACATGCACGTCCGCTTCTATCGTTTCCATCGTCGTTTCTTTCATCTCGCTCATCCCCTTGGCAGAGGAAAGAACCGCGGCACGGAAGCCAGCGCATCCGTACGGGCGGTCCTTCCCGATCGTTATTCTTACTTTAATAAACCTTGTTCCTTCAACGTTTGCTTCGACTGTTCGACTTCCTCGTCAAGCTTGAACATATCCTTAAGCGATTGCGTGAATTGATCGAATTCCTCGATATCCCTCTTGCCGTAAACGAACTTGAGCAGCTCCTCGGAAATAAATCGATCCTTATCCGAATAGTTCACGCCCTCCAGACGAGTCAGATAGCCGTCATAGACCGGAATTTTCGGCGCATCCGCCGTCTTCTCGATCCACTCCGCCTGCTTGGCGAACTTCGTGGACAGATATTCCTTCTCCGGTCGGCCCATTAGTTGATAAATCCATGTAAATCCAGCCTCGCCCGATTTGTCGGTAAGCGTTACCTTGTCTCCATCCAAGGTATAGTGAACGCCCTCCAAGCCGTACTGCACCATGTTCAGGCCTTCGCCGTAGGAAACATAATTGAACAGATCAACAATGCGGCTCATCTTCTCTTCATTGCTTCCCGCAGCCTTCGAGACCGCGACATAGCCCGACGATCCGCCAATATTTTCGGCGTCTACGGCCGCGCCGTACACATGATCCTCGAATGGAGGAATGATTGTCCATTCCGCATTCGGATTCGCTGTTTTATAAGCTTCCACTTTGTCATCCTTCGTCATTTCCGTCCATTTCGAGAAGACGACTCCGGCCGAGCCTTGATACACTTTGTCGAAATACTGCTGCCCCGTATTCGTAGGCAGCTCGGGGTCGAGCACCTTCGCATCAGCCAGCTTTTTCATATATTTCAAGCTTTCTTTCAGTTGAGGGTCCTCATAGAAGTTTACAAGCTCCCCATCCCGAATCTGATACTCGGAAGCCGCTCCGAACGTCGCCAGAATCGGCGTGAAAGCATGCAGACCGCCGAAGGTCCCGGTAAGTCCGTAAGTGTCGTCCTTGCCATTGCCGTCAGGATCGTCCTTCGTGAACGCGAGCAGCACGTTATAGAATTCATCCAGCGTCTTCGGCATGGACAAGCCCAGATGATCCAGCCAATCTTGACGAATCCAGTAGGAGAAAGCTCGCACGGGAGCTGCTTTTGCGACGCCGTATACTTTGCCGTCTACCGTAGCCTTGGTGAAGCCTTCATCGCCCAGAAAGTCCTGAACCTTGTCCAGCTTATCCTTGTATGGCGTAAGATCGGCAAGCAAGCCGCGCTTGGCGTATTCGCGGAAGTCGTTGGCGGTTGCGAAGGTAATGAGATCAGGCAGATTATTGCCCGCGGCGCGCACATTCAGCTTCTCCATCAACTGGGATTCCGGCGTAATCGTCAGATTGACGCCAAGCACCTCTTTCAATTTCGTTTTAATGAAGTCATTATCCGGCAGCGTTGCTCCGGAGGTATTCATGACCATCTCGAGATTGATAACCTTCTTCTCGTTATTCGCGTTCGTCCCGGGACTGGACGCATTGCCGTTTCCGGTGTTTGAACCATTCCCGTTATTGTTGTTATTGCCGCCGCATGCGGCAAGCAATGCGATGATTAATAGAATGGCAATTGAAGTTGACAGTGCGTTTTTCTTCAAATTCATAGTACCCCTTCTCTCTGTCATAATGTTGGAGCTTATTTGAACACTCCCTCCACCTAGAAGAGGTGGGGGATTCTTGGGTTGTTACTCCTGAAGGAGCAAAGTTGTAGCGATATTCCTTCAAGGAACATCGTACGCCAAGCGATCCCTGTGG
>NZ_JAATHD010000030.1:11600-69525 GCF_011947265.1 Paenibacillus sp. HB172176 | reverse complement strand
TCCGGCGTAGGAACCGTAAGGATATCACAGATTCGCTTGATTGGGTTGTTTTACCATGTGTCCATTTTTTGACGAGAACTTTTCACTGTCCAGTTGCCTCACATCCTCCGTTTATTGCTGATCCTGATTCAGAGCCGCTTCCATATCCGATACGCTTTTGAATTGAAAGCCCTTTGCTTGCAAGCCTTCTATAATGCCGGGCAAGGCTTCAATCGTATTCGTGTCATCAAGCAGATGAAGCAGAATGATGCTGCCGCTCCTCGTTTGCTCCAACGTCGAAGCGACAATATTCTGTGCGCTGCGATCCCGTTCATAATCCGAAGGAATGACATCGAAGATGACGATCTTCTTGTAGCCTGTCGCGCTAATGACATGCAGCGTATGATCATCGAATTCCCCGGTGGGAGGCCGGAACATCATCGAAGGCCCTTGCTGAATCGCCTCGGTTATGACGCGATGGGCCTTCACGATTTCCTCCTGCAGCTGTTCGGTCGTCAGATTCGTAATGACGGGATGGGAGTAGGTATGATTGCCGACATCATGTTCCTCTTCGGCAATTGCTCTGGCCAAATTCGGGTTTTTCTCCACACCGTCGGCCCTCAGGAAGAAGGAGGCTTTAATGCTATAGCGTTCCAGTAAGTCCAGGATTTTCGTAATCGTTTCATCGGAGCCCCAATCATCGAATGTCAGCGCGACTTCCTTCTTGTCAGTTTCTTCCTTCGTAATGAGACGGAAGCTATCCCCCGAGATATCCGGGTTGTACCGGGCTGCGTCATAGCCGTCGATTTCCTCCAGCGGCTTTCGTATGCCGCCGTTTTGAATTAGATCCTGGAGATGGACGAAAGTATAACCGGTCGAATCCGCGGCCGCTGCAAGCAGGTCGATATCCTCCATCAGAGTATTATTTTCCGCCAAATCGATCGCAATAATTCCGCCGCGATTTATATATTTGCGCACATAATGCTGCTTCTCCAGTTCGGATTCCCCTTGCCAATTATGCAGGAACAGGCTGGAGCCGACGACCGCTTCCATGCCTTGGCTTGCGGCGGCATAGCGCAGATCGTCAACCATCATCGCCGATTTTGTTCTGACGTATTTCGGCTCAATGCCCGTTTGCTTCTTGATGACCTCATTGCCGAGTCGCACTTCCTTGTCAATCTCGCTGTATGGGAGACCGTCCACATCTCCACCGTTTAACGTATTGCTCTCGATTTCATGGCCACGCTCAGAGATGGCTTGGGCGATATCCGGTTCTTCCGCGACTCTCATGCCGGGCAGGAAGAAGGTTGCCTTGATCTGTTCTCGATCGAGCTCATCGAGCAGCATTGTCATTGTCTCTTTTTCCGCCATTCCGTTGAAGGTTAATGACAAGGCTCTTCTCGTTGTGTAGACCAACGGTATGGCAAGGCTTTTCTCATCGCCCCGCCGCACTTCCGGGGAATTCGTCGACGTGCGGTCAGGCTGGAGCTCCTGCGAGGAGTTTCCGAGAAGAGCTTCTATGCTGCAGCCCGCCAGCAACGCCGATACTAGCAGCAGAAGCGCTGCTGCTGTGAGTAACGCTGACCAATTGCGAAGCTTCATATAACCGCATCTCACCTTCATGGTTCAAAATTGCAAGCACTCTCTATTGAATCAATATTTGTAAAACGATAATCACGAACTACAATTAGTTTTACAACAGTCAAGTCAAAGTACACATTAAAAATAAACAAAGCGTACTAAAAATTATTCCAAGGGTTGATTTCATTTCCAGTCAACTATTCAGAGTTAAAGGTCTCTTTCTTCATTAGTATGGGAAATGCTCGCATGGAGTCGAATATACTATGGTATAATAGCATCGTTTAGATCGTAAGTTTGTTCAAGCTTAGAGCGTGCAATGAGTAACGATGACGCTTCAGTTGAATGTCATGTGTTTTTGCAAGATGCTAGTTTATCTCTCCGGAAAAGGGCAAAGCTGATAGAAAGGCTTTGAGACAAGCGGAGGGATAACAATGATGAAGCAGATTCTATTAATTACGGACGGCTGCTCGAATGTCGGCATGAGTCCGGTTGTGGCGGCGGCGCACGCGCAGGCCGAAGGCATTGCGGTGAATGTGGCGGGCATTCTCGATCATGGGGATGTCGGCGAGCTTGGCGCGGCGGAGATTGAAGAGATTGCGCGAGCGGGAGGCGGCATATCCAGACTGGTGTCGATGAGGCAGCTGTCGCAGACGGTGCAGATGATGACGCGCAAGACGGTTGTACAGACGATTCAGACGGCGGTGCAGAAGGAATTGAAGCAGGTGCTCGGCAACGGCTCGATCGAAGCGCTGCCTCCGGACAAGCGGGGCGAGGTGGTGCAGGTAATCGACGAGCTGAGCGAATCGCAGGGCTTGCAGGTCGCGCTCCTGATCGACGCCAGCGCAAGCATGAAGCCGAAGCTTGCCGCGGTGGAGGAGACGATTCGCGATCTTATGCTCAGCCTGCAGGCAAGACAAGGGAAAAGCGAGATTGCCGTCTTTCACTTTCCCGGCTCCAGGTACGGGGATGACAGCGCGCTTGATCTTCCCTGGACGGATCATCTCGGCGGCGTGCATGCGATCTTCCCGAGCCTTCAGATCGGGGGTACAACGCCGACGGGACCTGCGATAATGCGGGTGATTGACTATTATCGTCATGGCTCTGCGGCAGGTGCCGCCAGGAAGAGCAGACAAGGAACGGATGGGATGATGGGTGACTACGTCGTTTAAATTCGAGCTTCGTCCCGGCAGTGTGGTAACAGGTAAGTGGAGGCAGGGCAGATACCGCGTAGAGCGGTTGCTCGGCGAAGGCGCTAACGGCAAGGTCTATCTGGTTCAGAATGACCGGGAATGGTTAGCGATGAAGATAGGCATCGATGCGGTCGATCTGCAATCGGAGATTAATGTGCTGAAAGCGATGGCCAGGCAGCAGCGGCAGAGCGGAGGAAGGGAATGCTTCCTCCACGATGTGGACGATTTGGTCGTAGAAGACGGCAAGGAGCTATCCTTCTACACAATGCGCTATATTCGCGGAACGACTCTCGCGGGCTATCTGCAGGAGCATGGCCTTGAATGGTTTCCGCTCGTCGGCTTGAATTTGCTGAACAAGCTGGCGGGGCTGCATAAGGCCGGTTGGGTGTTCGGAGATCTGAAGATGGAGAATGTTCTTGTCGCCGATTACGGGCATGTGGAGCTGGTCGACTTCGGCGGGGCGACATCCATTGGCAAGAGCATCCGCCAATTCACCGAGATCTACGACAGAGGCTACTGGAACTCAGGCTCCCGCTCGGCCGATCCGAGGTATGATCTGTTCTCGTTCGGCGTGCTTTGCATCCAGATTCACGAAGGGAAGAAGCTGTATCAGCTCACGAAAGATCTTATACCGCAGAATCGATCGGCGGAGGAGCTGCTGCGCATCGCGGAGGGCTGCCAGAGCCTGAAGGCGTCGCTGCCATGGTTGAAGCAAGCCTTCGCCGGGAGCTTCCCGGATGCGGCGGAAGGAGCGGAGTCATGGCGCTCGCTTATGCATCGTCGCAGCGTGCCGCATGCCTCGGCAACGCCGTCCTGGCTGAAGGGCCTGGTCGCAGCGACCGGAGCGCTGCTTGCGGTATCGATTGTTTGGCTCGTCAGCATCATGCTGTGACAGCGGCAGCAGAGAAGGAACGGAGGCGAAGGCCCCTGAGAAGCGGGAAGAGATCGATGTTGGAGCAGATAGCGGAGGAAGCGGCGCGCGAGAAGCTGTGGGACGCCGGAGACACGATTGTGATCGCGGTGTCCGGAGGCCCGGATTCCATGGCCTTGCTTCATATGCTGAGCATTCTTGCCCGGCCGCAGCGGTTAACCTTGGTTGCCGCTCATGTGAACCATGGATTCCGTCCCGAGGAATCCGCCGCCGAGCAAGCGGTTGTTCGCCGGTATACGGACCGGCTGGGGATTCATTGTGAGATTGCAGAGCTTGATCTGGTAACCTACATAGAAGAAAATCGGTTGAACGCTCAGGCGGCAGCGAGGGAGAAGCGGTATGCGTTCCTGCATGAGACGGCCGCCCGCCATGGCGCATCCCGCATTGCGCTCGCGCATCATGCGGATGATCAGGCGGAGACTGTGCTCATGCATCTGATCAGGGGCGCGGGCTTGTCCGGCTTATCCGGGATGACCGGCCGCCGCCGCGAGAAAAACATGGAACTCCTTCGACCCTTGCTGCGTATGAACAAGACGGACCTTATCGATTATTGCGAAGAGCACGGCGTTCCCTACTGCGTAGACAGCAGCAATCTGAAGCGCCATTACTTCCGCAATACGATTCGCATGGAGGTTCTGCCGTATCTTGAACAGTATAATCCTCAGTTTTCTCTTTCTCTGCAGCGTTTGGCGGAGGTGGCGGGTGCGGAGGATGATTGGCTGAACCGGCAAGTCAGGGAGAAATTCGAGCATTTGGTTCTCGTCAGCGGCAGGCAATACACAATCCGCTGTGCAGAGCTGCATCGCCTTCATGTCGCTTTACAAAGGAGATTGATTAAATTAATATTAAGTTATCTTTCGCCCGATACGGAAATATTATCCTTTGAAGGCATTGAGACGATGCGTCTTGCCGCATCGGACGACGCAGTCTCCACCTGGAGGCTGGATGTTGGATCAGGCGTACGCTGCGTTCGGGAATACGAGACTATGCATTGGCTTAAGAAAGCTTCGAATCCAGAAGACGGGAAGGCGGAATTGGCAGTATCGGGGTCATACGCTTACGAGATCCAGAAGGGCGATTCACAGCTTCGGGAACTGCCCGGAGGCTGGAGGCTCCAGTTCATCTGGTCGGAGCAGCAGCTCCCTTGCAAGCCCGGCACGCGCTTTGAGGCTTGCTTCGATGCCGACGAGCTTACATATCCGCTCATGGTGCGGAATCGGAGACGGGGAGACAGAATTCACGTTTTAGGATTAAATGGGTCGAAAAAAGTGCAAGATATGTTCGTTGACGAGAAGATTGCGCCGTCCAAGCGCGAATTCTACCCGCTTGTGTTTGACGCGGAGGACAGATTGATCTGGATTCCCGGTTTGCGGCGTTCCAGTCACGCGCCGGCAGAGAAGCATTCTCGCAAGCTGCTCTTCATCATGGCGCAAGGCGAATAAGATGCAAGGCTATGCTCATAAACATAGGTAAGCGCAGGAGGATTAACGAATTTGCAGAGCGATATAAAAGACGTATTGTACAGTGAAGAACAGATTATGAACAAGGTAAGAGAGCTGGGCGCGCAGCTAAGCGCTGATTTCGAGGGGCGGAATCCGCTCGTCATTTGCGTTTTGAAGGGCGCATTTATTTTCATGTCCGATTTGGTGAAAAGCATTACGGTACCGCTTGAAATCGATTTTATGGCGGTATCCAGTTACGGACAGTCAACGAAGTCCTCCGGCGTCGTCAAGATCATCAAGGATCTCGATGTGTCCGTCGAAGGGCGGGAGGTCCTCATTGTCGAAGATATTATCGACAGCGGTCTTACGCTTAGTTATTTGATTGACGTGCTTGAGCGGCGCAATGCGAAATCGGTTACGATCGTCACGCTGTTCGACAAGCCAGCTCGAAGGACGGCAGAGCTCTCGCCGGATTACAAGGGCTTCACGCTGCCGGATGAATTCGTGGTAGGCTACGGTCTCGATTTTGCGGAGAAATACCGGAATCTGCCTTATATTGGCATTTTGAAGCCGGAAATTTACGAATAATGAGCGCGCTATCGCCAGGCATGCCCTTCTCCAGCAGCCTCTATTGTGATGGAAAGTCATGCTATGGTAAAATATCTAAAGCGTCTGAGAGGAGGTAGGGGATGAATCGGATCATCCGGAATACTGGTTTTTATTTAATCATCTTTTTGGTTACCGTAGGCATTTTTCAATATATTAGCGGTCAGGGTGATTCCACCACGCCATTAAGATATGATGAGCTGAAACAGGTTGCCGAAGCCGGCAACATTAGCGAGCTTAGTATCAAATATGATGATGCGTCGTATTATTTGGCAGGGCGATACAAGAACCCGCCCGAAGGTACGGATAGCGACAAGTTTTCCTCTAGAATAAGCGAAGGGCAAGAGGATACTATCTATGAGTGGGAGGCTAAGTACGGCTTCGAGTTGAAAAGCTTGCCGATGGATAAGCCTAGCTTCTGGGTAACCTTCCTGACTTCGATTATCCCGTTCCTGCTGTTGTTCGTACTGTTCTTCTTCCTGATGAATCAAGCTCAGGGCGGCGGCGGCAAGGTGATGAACTTCGGCAAGAGCCGGGCGAGATTGTATAACGAAGAGAAGAAGAAGGTGACGTTCGAGGACGTTGCCGGAGCCGACGAAGAGAAGCAAGAGCTTGTCGAGGTGGTCGACTTCCTGAAGGATCCGCGCAAGTTCAACATGGTTGGCGCCCGCATTCCGAAGGGCGTATTGCTCGTAGGTCCTCCGGGTACAGGTAAAACCTTGCTGGCAAGAGCCGTTGCGGGCGAAGCGGGCGTTCCGTTCTTCAGCATCTCCGGTTCGGACTTCGTTGAGATGTTCGTCGGCGTCGGCGCATCCCGCGTCCGCGATCTGTTCGAGAACGCGAAGAAGAACGCGCCATGTATTATCTTCATCGATGAGATTGATGCGGTAGGCCGTCAGCGCGGCGCCGGTCTTGGCGGCGGCCATGACGAGCGCGAGCAGACGCTCAACCAATTGCTCGTCGAGATGGATGGTTTCGGAGCGAATGAAGGCATTATCATTATCGCGGCGACCAACCGCGCGGACATACTGGATCCGGCGCTTCTGCGTCCAGGCCGTTTCGACCGTCAGATTACGGTTGACCGTCCGGATGTGAAAGGCCGCGAAGCGGTACTTAAGGTGCATGCGCGCAACAAGCCGCTTACCAAAGACGTGAAGCTGGACGTTATCGCGAAGCGCACGACGGGCTTCAGCGGCGCGGATCTGGAGAATCTTCTGAACGAAGCGGCGCTGCTTGCGGCTCGCCGCAACAAGAAGGATATCGCCATGGTGGATATCGACGATGCCATCGACCGCGTTATTGTCGGAACCGAGAAGAAGAGCCGCGTCATCAGCGAGCGCGAGAAGCGCATTGTCGCGTATCATGAATCGGGGCATACCATTGCCGGCTTCTTCCTGGAGCATGCCGACCTGGTGCATAAGGTTACGATCATTCCGCGCGGACGCGCGGGCGGATATGTCATTATGCTTCCGAAGGAAGACCGGATGCTGGTGACGAAGCAGGAATTGCTCGACAAGATTACCGGTTTGCTCGCGGGCCGTGTCGCCGAGGAGATCTACATTGGGGAAATCGGCACCGGGGCTTACAGCGACTTCAAGCAAGCAACCGGCATTGTTCGCAGCATGATTATGGAGTACGGTATGAGCGAGAAGCTCGGACCGCTGCAATTCGGCAGCTCGCAAGGTCAAGTGTTCCTCGGACGCGATATCGGCCATGAGCAGAATTATTCCGATGCGATTGCCTATGAGATTGACCAAGAGATGCAGTCCATCATCAACAGCTGCTACGACAGAGCGAAGAAGCTGCTCACGGAGAAGAGCAAAGAGATGCATCTCATTGCGAAGACGCTTCTGTCGGAAGAGACGCTGGAGATGGATCAGATCAAATCGCTTATCGAGAAGGGCGTTATGCTTCATAAGGATGGAAGCAGCTCGATCGTGGACGTGGATGCTGAGCCGACGACTGAACCGATTATCGATGAAATCGGCGACGTGAAGGTTCGCATAGCTCCTCGCGACGAATCGGAAGTGAAGCCGACCGATCCGGCATCGGGCAACGGCGGCGACTCCTCGGATGATGGAGAGAACAAGTCATAAATGGATTGTGAACGGAACAGGCTTTTCAGCCGATTGTTTCGAACAGTCTAACGAGCATCCCGCACAAGCATGTGCGGGATGTTCGTTTTTTGTGCTTGGCAGATTTCCGCTCCTAACGGGAGAGTGTCCAACCGCCGATCGAAGCGTTTGAAGACGACTCTTGCTGATCTGATATTTGCGCTCAGCGTCCAGCGCGCGTCGGGAAAGGAACGGGTGTCACTTGCTTTGCTCTATGACAAGAGGATATGGGAGATGCATATGTGTGGCCGGATATGGGAGATGCACATGTGTAGCTGGGTATGGGAGATGCATATGTGTAGCTGAGTATGGGAGAGGCATATGTCTAGCCGGATATACTGGAATAACTCCCATATATCTGACTGTTTTATCTGCTAGCGCCAATTAAACTGGAAAAGCTCCAGTATATTAGTCGCAGTTCCGAGAAAAAGCGTTGAATCCACGAAATGTACTGGAGAAATTCCAGCATAACTGCAAATTCCACTCAATTAGGAGAGATATACAGGAGAAAATCCAGCTTATGGTTCCATTATTGATTATTCCTGTTTCGTTATTACGCAAGCAAGCATTGGGCGGAGAATCGTGCAAGTTGACAGCTTCGTTCCGATCCTACAATGAATCGCGAGCCTCGGAAATGTCCGATAGCTTCTGAAATCAGTCGAATCTGACTTCTAAGAGCCGAATAAGGCAGTTAAGCCTATGTTTCATCCCCGGTGCTCCGCCATCCTTGATGGATCGAGCAAGTCGGATGCAAGAAGGAAGGACCGATGAGCGAATCCAGATCATGCGGCGCTTTGAGATACCTTCCCGCGCCTAAAATCTCTTATAAAAATTGGTGTTGCATCCATTGACAGACCCTCCTGCCAAGTGTAAATTAAAGCTTAAACAAATGAAATTATGGGGTTTGGTTTACACTATAGGCAATCGACTTCCATGGCTTGTGCATCAATTCACAAAGTCGTGAAGGGGTGGTAAGCTGGAAGATTGCCGTTACTTGGAACGGGACAGGCTGTCCCTTCCCTCATAAGAGGAGAGGATCTATCGTGGAAGCATTGGCGCTGGAACGCAAAGCGGAGCAGAACCGCGAGCTGCGTGAACGGCTCTTGCAATTGAAGAAGGAACGGAATGCTATTATTCTTGCTCATTATTATCAGCGTGATGAAATACAGGAGGTTGCGGATTTCCGGGGAGATTCCTTCTTGCTGGCGCAGAAGGCCGCCCAGACCGACGCGGATGTCATCGTATTCTGCGGCGTTCATTTCATGGGAGAGAGCGCGAAGATTCTTGCGCCGAACAAGACCGTCATTATTCCCGACGAGCGCGCAGGCTGCCCGATGGCGGATATGGTCAATGTCGACGGGCTTCGCAAATTGAAGGCGCAGCATCCGAACGCAACCGTTGTTACCTATATTAACTCGTCGGCCGAGATCAAGGCGGAGACGGATATTTGCTGCACCTCGGCGAATGCGCTGAAGGTGGTCAATTCGGTCGAGGGCGATGAAGTGATCTGGGTGCCGGACAAAAATCTGGGCCATTACGTGCAGCAGCATACCGACAAGAAGATGATTATTTGGGAAGGCTACTGCAACACTCATGATATGCTGACCGTCAAGGATGTCGAGGAGATGAAGGCGAAGTATCCAAGCGCCCAATTCGTCGTTCATCCCGAATGCCGGCCTGAGGTTGTGGAGCTTGGCGATTTCGTAGGAAGCACGACGGCCATTATCAAATATTGCAAGGAGTCGGATTGTCAGGAGTTTATCGTCGGCACGGAGGACGGAACGGGGTATCAGCTGCGTCTCGACAGCCCGAATAAGAGCTTCCACTTCGCTTCGAAATATCTCGTTTGCCCGAATATGAAGGTGAACAATCTGAAGAAGCTTGTCAAATGTCTCGAAAACATGCAGCCGCAAATTTATGTGCCGCCTGCTGTAGCGGATCAAGCCCGCAAATCGCTCGAGCGTATGCTGCAAGTGAAATAATAGTACGAAGGTTATTCGAAAGACGCGCTTGCTTACGCTTGGCGCGCAAAAGATAGAGCGCATGCCGCGATACAAGCTGAAGGAAGGCTGATCGCGGCATGCGCTGCTCCTTTGTCCGAAGACAAAGGAGCCCCGTGAAGCTGGAGGAGCCATAATCATGATACCTAGATATTTGGTCGATGTGGAGCTGGACAAGCTCCCTGTAGTGGACAAAGATGTCATCGTAATCGGGGCCGGCATTGCCGGTCTTTTTACCGCTATACGGTCTAGCGAGCATAATAACGAAGTTTTGATGATTACGAAGAAGTCGCTGATGGACAGTAACACGCGCTACGCGCAAGGCGGCATTGCCGCCGTTATCTCCGATGAGGATTCACCGGACTATCATCTGCAGGATACGTTGATCGCCGGCGCGGGACTTTGCTCCCAGGCTGCGGTCGATGTGCTGGTGCATGAAGGCCCGCATGGCGTAAGGAGCCTCATCAAGATGGGCACGCAATTCGACGTGGAGAACGGCGAATACGCTCTCACGAAGGAGGGCGCTCACAGCCAGCGCCGCATCCTGCATGCCAACGGCGATGCAACCGGCTTCGAGATCGTCCGCGCGCTGTCCGAAACGGCGATCGCCAATGAGAAGATCGAGGTGTGGGACGACCACTTCGTCATTGATCTCGTCACGCAGGATGGCGAATGCTGCGGCGCGCTTGTTCAGAAATCAAGCGGAGAACGGTTGTACGTGCGGGGCAAGGCGGTTATTCTCTGCTCCGGCGGAGCGGGGCAGCTGTACCGCTACACAACCAATCCGGAGGTTGCGACCGCCGACGGCATTGCGATGGCTTATCGGGCGGGAGCGTACATTCAGGATATGGAGTTCATCCAGTTCCATCCGACCGCGCTCTGCTATCCGGGAGCGCCGAGGTTCCTTATCTCGGAGGCGGTCCGAGGCGAGGGTGCGGTGCTTCGCAACATCAAGGGAGAGCGCTTCATGGAGCGTTACCATGAGCAGCTGGAGCTGGCGCCCCGCGATGTTGTGGCAAGGGCGATCGTAGCGGAGATGGAGCTTACGAAATCGACCTTTGTCTACATCGACGTTACGCATGAATCGCCGGAGATGGTGAGACATCGCTTCCCGACGATTTACGACTATTGCTTGAAATACGGCTTGGACCTCACAAGCGATTGGATACCGGTCGCGCCCGCGATGCATTATATGATGGGCGGCGTGAAGACCGATCTGTTCGGCGAGACGAATGTGAAGCGGCTGTTCGCCTGCGGCGAGGTGTCGTCGACAGGCGTTCATGGCGCCAATCGGCTCGCGAGCAACTCGTTGTCGGAAGCGATTGTATTCGGCAGGCGCATCGTGAAGCGAATCGACGAGCTGCCGCCGCTAACGGTTACGCCGCATATCGCGAAGGATGCCGATCGCTGCGCGGCGTCGATGCAGGCGGTGGTAGAGCGGCGCTTGAAGCTGCAGAAGGTGATGCTGCGCTATGCGGGTCTCAAGCGAGACGGCGCAGGGCTGAGGAAGGGGCTTGAGGAGCTGAAGCGTCAGCTGCCGATCTTCCATTACGCGCTCACGCAGCGCGAGGAATACGAATTCGCGAATATGTTGACCTGCGCCTTGCTTACGACAGAAGCGGCGCTTAACCGCGAGGAGAGCAGAGGCGCGCATTATCGGGAGGATTTCCCGGAGCGGGATGATGACATCTGGAGAAAGCATACGGTCTTGCACAGGACACAAGGCTTAACCGAGGAGCGGATAGATGATGTTTGAATGGACGGCAGGCGGTTATGACGCCAGGCTTCGCGAGCAAATTCGCGACTGGCTGGCCGAGGATATCGGAAGCGGAGACATTACGACGGAGACGACAATCCCAAGAACCTCGCAATCGAAGGCGATTATTCATATGAAGGATGACGGCATTATCGCGGGACTTCCTGTCGCGAAGCTTGTCTTCGAGATCGTGGACAGCTCGCTTCGCTTCCAGGCATACGCGCAGGATGGCGATGCCGTGAAGAAGGGCACCATAATAGCGGAGGTGGAGGGCAGCACGCATAGCCTACTTACGGGCGAGCGCCTTGCGCTGAATCTGATGCAGCGATTGTCTGGCATCGCAACGAAGACGGCAAGCTACGTGGAGGCGCTGCAGGGCTTGCCTGTGCGTCTAGTCGATACGAGGAAGACGACGCCGGGTCATCGCATGCTGGAGAAATACGCGGTTCGCGTCGGCGGGGGAGCGAATCATCGCTTCGGCCTCTATGATGCGGTCATGATCAAGGATAATCATATCAAAGGCTCGGGCGGCATTACGGCAGCCGTAGCGGCGGCCCGCAGGCAGATTCCGCATACGATGAAGATCGAGGTGGAGACGGAGTCGCTGGCCGAGGTCGAAGAAGCGTTGAGGAGCGGCGCCGATATTATTATGCTCGACAATATGGATACGGAGCTGATGAAGGAAGCGGTCGCCCTGATCAAGGGCCGATCGCCGCATGTTATCGTGGAAGCGTCCGGCGGCGTTACGCTCGATACGATTCACGGAATTGCGGAATGCGGCGTAGACGTAATTTCGGTAGGAGGCCTTACGTACTCTTTTCAAGCGCTCGATATCAGCCTTGATCTCGGGGAGAAGAAGGGCGGTATGAACGCATGATTCTGGTTATCGATGTAGGCAATACGAATATCGTGCTTGGCATCTATAAGGGCAAGAGGCTGCTGCATCATTGGCGGCTCAGCACGAATCGCTCCGCAACGGCGGATGAATACGGCATTACCATTTATAATTTATTCCAATTTGCAGGAGTCCGGCTGGACGCCATCGAAGGTGTTATTATCTCGTCTGTCGTGCCCCCATTGATGCGCACGCTCGAGCAGCTATGTCTGAAGTACGTCCGCAAGGCCCCGCTCGTCGTCGGGCCGGGCGTCAAGACGGGTCTTAACATTCGTTATGAAAATCCGAAGGAAGTCGGCGCGGACCGAATCGTCAACGCGGTAGGAGGCATCGAGAAATACGGCGCCCCGCTTATTGTGGTTGATTTCGGAACGGCGACGACCTTTGACTATATTGATCCGAGCGGAAGCTATCTCGGCGGTGCGATCGTGCCGGGCATCGGCATATCCACGGAGGCGCTGTATCAGCGCGCCGCGAAGCTGCCGCGCATCGAGCTGCAACGGCCGAAGAGCGTGATTGGCCGCAATCCGGTAACGTCGATGCAGGCGGGCATTATTTTCGGCTATGCGGGTCAGGTTGACGGTATTGTGAATCGCATCAAAGCGGAATTCGGCGTAGATCCGAAGGTGGTGGCGACGGGCGGCCTGGCCGAGCTGATTGCCGCCGAATCAGACACGATTCAGGAGGTTGATTCGCTCTTGACGCTCGAGGGTCTGCGCATTCTATACGAGAGGAACCAGGAGGGTTAAGGGATATGGAAGAGAATCATCAGGAGGATATACTCGTCAGAGGGACGGCCTGGAAGGGCAAGATTCGGGTGTTCGCGGCCAGAACGACTAAGCTGGTGGAGGAGCTGAGACGTCGGCATGACAGCTTCCCGACCGCTACGGCGGCTCTTGGCAGAACGCTTAGCGTTGGCGCCATGATGGGGGCGATGCTGAAGGGCGCGGAGAAGCTTACGATACAGGTGAAGGGCGACGGACCGATCGGTCAAGTCGTCGTGGATGCTAATGCTGCCGGAGAGGTGCGAGGCTACGTCGAGCATCCGCAGGCGCATCATGGGAGCAACGCGCTCGGCAAGCTGGATGTGGCGGGCGCGGTAGGCACCGAGGGCTATCTGCATGTGACGAAGGATCTGGGACTGAAGGAGCCTTATCGCGGCAGCGTGCCGATCATTTCCGGGGAGCTTGGCGAGGATTTCACTTACTACTTCGCCGTGTCGGAACAGACGCCGTCAGCGGTAGGAGCAGGCGTGCTGGTTGGCCCGGACAAGGCGGTCATTCATGCCGGCGGCTTCATCGTGCAGCTGCTGCCGGGACTCTCGGATGAAGAGATCGGAAGATTGGAGCAGGCGATCGCGGCTTTGCCGCCGGTCACGTCGCTGCTGGATCAAGGCGAGACGCCGGAGGGCATTCTGCGCTGGATTGTAGGGGACGAGGACCTTCTCATTCACGATACGATGCCTTTGCAATTCAAGTGTCAGTGCTCGCGGGAGCGGGTGGAGACCACGCTGCTCAGCCTTGGCGAGCAGGAGCTTGCCGCGATGATCGAAGAGGACGGCAAGGCGGAGGTTGTCTGCCATTTCTGCAATGAAGCCTACGCCTTCGACAAGCAGCAGCTGGAGCAGCTTCTGGAGCAAGCGAAACCTGAGCCGAGCGAATCCTAATCGGAGGCATCGGGGAATGAATAGAAGCAATGTGCTGAAGTCGGTCGTCATCCTTCAAGCCGTATGCATGATCGTGTTGACGGGCATCGTGGTGATGAAGGTATGGCCTTTGCTGCAGCCTAGAGGAAATACGCAGACGAATGAGCTGAATACGACGCATGACAACGGTCAAGACGGGAATGCGGCCGATCAAGGCTCTGAAAATGAGGACAAGGAGACGGTCGCTTCTGTCGGGGGCAAGCCCATCGCAAGAAGCGATCTCGACGCGGAGCTGTATCGGCAGTATGGCGATGCGGTGCTGAGAGAGATGATGCTTCGCATGGCCATGGACATGGAAGGGGAAGCAAAGGAGCTGGATGTCCCGCAAGAGGAGCTGGACGAGGCGTTCGCCGCCGAGGCGGAGGGCTACGACAGCGTGGCTCATTATTTGACCGTGATGAAGGAGCAGCTCGGTCTGTCGGAGTCGCAGGTGAAGGAGGGACTGCGCTATCGCCTCTTGATGGATAAAATCCGAATGGAGGACATCCAGGTGACGGATGATGAGGTAGAGCAATATATTATTGAGAATGCCCAACTGTTCGAGCCCAAGGTGAGCTATCATCTGCAATGGATTGTGACGACTACCGAGGTGCAGGCGCAAAGCGTCTTGGAAAAGCTTGAGATGGGAGAGCCATTCGGTGAACTGGCCGGCCAATATTCGCAGGATGAATTCACGAAAGACAGCGGCGGCGACTTGGGAGTTATTGATGCGAAGGATCCCTTCTACGATCAGGGCATGCTGCAAACGGCCTCTGCCATGACCATCGGAGAAACCGCCGGCCCTATCGCAATCGACGAGGGTTATGCGGTGATTCTGCTGGCGGACAAAGAAGAAGAAGCGCAAGAGACGGGAGCGGCGTTGACGGAGAAGGTCAGGAAGAAGCTGGCTCTGGAGTTGGCCAAGCCGCAGAAGACGGCGGAGGACGAGCTGCTTGCGAAATATCATGCGGTCGTCTCCAAGTAGCGCGGGAAACAAGCGGGGCTGACCTCTCGGAAGGTGCCGAAGGGAGCCTCCTATTGACAAGGGAAGCAGGACATTGATAAGATAGAAGGAGTCAAAACCAACTAATTTAGTCGGAATAAGGAGGCCTTCCCTATCATGGCGAGAATTGTGCAAAGCGTAACAGATTTGATCGGAGACACACCATTGGTTCGATTGAACCGTCTTGTGCCGGAGGACAGCGCAGAGGTTTATGTGAAGCTGGAGTACCAGAATCCGGGCGCAAGCGTGAAGGATCGCATCGCGATCTCCATGGTCGAGGTTGCCGAGCAAGAGGGCAAGCTGAAGCCTGGCGATACGATTGTTGAACCGACAAGCGGCAATACGGGAATCGGTCTGGCAATGGTGGCCGCCGCGAAGGGCTACAAAGCGGTATTGGTTATGCCTGAGACGATGAGCGTAGAGCGTCGCAATCTGCTTCGCGCATACGGCGCGGATCTTGTGCTTACGCCAGGATCCGAAGGAATGAACGGAGCCGTTCGCAAAGCGGAGGAGCTTGCGAAGGAGAATCCTTCCTACTTCATGCCGCAGCAGTTCAAGAACCAGGCGAACGTGAAGATTCACCGCGAGACCACAGGTCCGGAAATCGTGGAAGCGATCAATTCCCTGGACGGCAAGCTGGATGCTTTCATTGCGGGCATCGGTACAGGCGGAACGATCACAGGCGCGGGAGAAGTGCTCAAGAATAGCTTCGACGGCATTAAGATCTACGCGGTAGAGCCTGCGGCATCCCCGATTCTGTCCGGCGGAAACCCTGGACCGCATAAGATTCAAGGCATCGGGGCGAACTTCGTTCCCGACATTCTGAATCGCGAGGTCTACGACGAGGTTATTACCATTGAGAATGAAGAAGCCTTCGAATACGCGCGCCGCGCGGCGAAGGAAGAAGGCATTCTCTGCGGCATCTCTTCCGGGGCGGCGATTAGCGCGGCTCTGAAGGTTGCGAAGGAGCTCGGCAAGGGCAAGCGCGTTGTCGCGGTTGTGCCAAGCAACGGCGAGCGCTATCTGAGCACCCCGTTATTCAACTTCGAGAACTAATTCCGTATGAGAGCAGGCCGGACCGCAGCGATTGAAGTCTGGACCTGAATTGGCATGCGGAGAATTGACGGCAGTGACCCCAAGGCCATTAGGATATGAGCAAGCGCCATCGCATTCTTCGGAACGCGGGGCGCTTTTCTTTTGCCTGCCGATTCTGTATACTAGGCGAAATAAGAGCGTTTGACGGGGGCGGGATAATGAGCACCATGTGGGAACAATGGCAGGGATGGCATGGGGAAGGGACGTATACGACATTGCCGTTCCTGATGGAGCTGGGGTTCCAATTCGGCGAAGAGCGGACGATCGCTTCCTGGGAGGAAATGTGGCAGGACGCTTCTCCTTACGCCTTCGTGCTGGAGAGCGGCAAGGAAGGGAGATACACCTATCTGGGTCTTCATCCCGCTGGAATGATCCAGGGCAAGGGAATGAAGGCGGAATCTCGCGCTTTCCATGCTCTGGGTGACGAGCGGCAAGAGCGCAGAAGCTGGGAAGGGAAGCCGCTTGAAGTCGTCAGGGAATGGATGGGCGATGCGAAGGGACCGCGGATCGAGGACGGGCCGAAGTGGCTCGGCGGCTGCGCGGGCTTCTGGGGCTATGATATTATTCGCACGATCGAACGGCTGCCGGAGCTTGCGGCGGATGATCTCGGCTTGCCGGATTATCTGTTCCTGCGGATGAACGAGCTGTGGATTATCGATCATCGGAGGTCGCTGGTCTATTGCGTCGTGCACAGTCCGGTCGAAATCGGAGAATCCTTGTTATCGCTGCAAGCGGTCTACGATCGGGCGAAATCGCGAGCTGAAGGCATGGCCGATTATTGGCTTACCTGGTTCGAAGAGGAAGGGGCCCGTAGGAAGGCGGAGAAGCAGAAGGAAAGTCGGAAGAGCTTGCTCGCGAAGCATGCCGCCACTGCCGGCAGTCAGAGCTTGACCGATCTCGAATCTCCTTTCGGCCGGGAAGACTATGAAGCGGCTGTTGAGGCGATCAAGCGCTATATCGCTCAAGGCGACGTGTTCCAGGTGAATCTGTCGCAGCGACAGAGCAGGAAGGCTTCGGCCTCTCCCGAGGAGCTGTACGAGTGGTTGAGACTGCTGAACCCCTCCCCTTATATGGGATTTCTGCGAAGCCCGGATTTCCAGCTGGTATCCGCCTCGCCAGAGCTGCTGGTCGAGCTGTCCGGGCGCAGGCTGATTACAAGGCCGATTGCAGGCACAAGGCGAAAGGGGCGCACGGAAGAGGAGGAGCTTCGCTTCATTGAGGAGCTGCGAACGAACGAGAAGGAGCGGGCCGAGCACATTATGCTCGTCGATCTGGAACGGAACGATCTCGGACGAATCTCCGAGTACGGCTCGGTACAAGTGAAAGAGCTGATGGCAATCGAGCATTATTCCCATGTCATGCATCTTGTCTCTCAGGTGGAGGGCGTGCTTGCGGCGGGCAAGGATGCTTACGATGTCATAGCCGCGACCTTCCCCGGAGGCACGATTACCGGCGCGCCCAAAATCCGCACCATGGAGATCATCGAAGAGCTGGAGCCTGTTCGCAGAGGACCCTATACCGGATCGCTCGGTTGGATTGACTACAGCGGCGATATGGAATTTAATATAATTATTAGAACGATGACGGTCGCCGGCGGCGATGTGCATATTCAAGCCGGAGCGGGCATTGTAATCGATTCCGTGCCCCAGCGCGAATACGCGGAATCGCTCAGTAAGGCGAAGGCGCTGTGGAAGGCGATCGAATACAGCGAGCTGTCCGCGAGCGAGAGCGGCGAGTGAAGCCGCGGACTTGCGTGGGGCGTGTCGGTGTGCTGCTAGGGTCGACAGAGCGACAAGCTTGAGTGGCGAGGTGGTGTGCATCTAGAAAGTGACAGGCATGAGTGCGAGGTGGTGTGCCGGTTGTGCTACTAGGAGTGACAAACTTGAGTGGCGAGGCGGTGTGCTTTTAGGAGCCGCCGGTTTGCGCTTCTAGAGCAGCAATTGCTGCTGGCGCTGGAGAAGATCGAACTTGCAGCAGGCTGTAACGGACATTTTCGGCTCTTAGAAGCCAATATTCGTGGTCTCAAATTTTTAACGGACATTTGATCGCTTTAGAAGGTGAAATAGACGAATCATGCACTTCATTCGCTCGCTAAGGAGCCAATATGTCCGTTAGAGAAATCAGGCGCCCCAAAAAGGTGTGTAAGAGAAAGAAATGTCCGTTAGAGCAGGTCGCTGCTTGCCGAAGGCCGCCGAGAGGCGGGTTTGTTCAAAATAAAAGGGGGCGTTACGGATGATACTCGTAATCGATAATTATGATTCGTTCACGTACAATCTTGTACAGTATCTGGGCGAGCTTGGCGAAGAAATCGTAGTGAAGCGCAATGATGAGATTGACCTGAGCGGCATCGAGGCTCTCGCGCCAGACCATATTCTGATCTCGCCGGGACCCTGCTCGCCGAATGAAGCGGGCATCAGCTTGTCGCTGATTGAGCATTTCAAGGGCCGCATTCCAATCTTCGGCGTCTGTCTCGGGCATCAATCGATCGGACAAGCGTTCGGCGGAGAAGTGGTGCGGGCGGAGAAGCTGATGCATGGCAAGACGTCGCAAATCCTTCATGACGGCAAATCGATCTTCGAAGGCCTCGAATCCCCGTTCACGGCGACGCGTTATCATTCCCTGATCGTGCGAAGAGAGACGCTGCCGTCCTGCCTGGAGATCAGCGCGGAGACAGCCGAGGGCGAGATTATGGCGCTGCGGCACAAGGAATATGCGATTGAAGGCGTGCAATTCCATCCGGAGTCGATTATTACGGAGAATGGCCTGACGATGCTGCGCAATTTCCTGAAGCATCGCGAAGGCATGCTGAAGTGATGAAGAAGGTAGGCCTGAACGGCCTTATAACAGATGCTGGCGAAGCTGTGATCTCGGTTTATGATCACGGCTTTTTGTACGGACTGGGTCTGTTCGAGACATTCCGCACGTATGGCGGAGGAAGGCCCTTCTTGCTAGAGCGTCATCTGGATCGGCTGCGAAGAGGCTGCGCGGAGCTGGGGATTCCCTTCGTAATGACGGATGAGGAAGTGCGAGGATGGATACGCGAGCTGCTCGCCGCGAACGGACTTGAGGAGGGGTATATACGGCTGACAGTGAGCGCGGGCGAAGAGGCGCTTGGATTGCCGTCGGGGGATTACAGCGCCCCCACAGTCGTTCTGATGGCGAAGGAGCTGCCGCAGCCGAATGACGAGCAGCTTCTGCGAGGGAGGGAGCTGCGCTTGCTGCGGACGAGGCGCAATTCGCCGGAAGGAGCGGTGCGAAACAAATCGCTTCATTATATGAACAATATTTTGGCGAGAAGAGAGCTGCTCGGGTTAAGTGCGGACATGGACGCGAGGCAGAACGTGAACGTAGGCGAAGGCATGGCGAGTGAGGACGTCGTGGAAGAGAAAGGCGTCAGGGTTGAAGATAGAGTGAACGCAGCATCCGCGAAGCTGCAGGGCAGAGGCGATGGAGTGGCGAGCGAGGAAGTCGCAAGTAAAGAAGCGGGTAAGGGCTCGCAAGGCCCCTTCGGCAAACCAGTGCCTCCCGCTCCAGGGACGGAAGGGCTGATGCTCAGCGAGCAAGGCTTTCTGACGGAGGGCATCGTAAGCAATTTGTTCTTCGCGCGCGGCGGCATCGTCTTCACTCCGGCTGTCGGCACCGGCATTCTGCCGGGCATTACGAGGCAGCGCGTGCTGGAGCTGGCTGTCGAGGCAGGCTATCAGGTGGAGGAAGGCTTCTACGCGCTCGGGGATTTGCAGGGCGCGGACGAGATTTGGATGACCAATTCCATACAGGAGCTGATCCCGATCACTTCGCTGACGGATGCGTTCGGGGAGGAAATGACGGAGGCGTCGCTCCATGCTGTCAGCAGGGAGCAGCGGGTGGCGGGCCCGATAACAAGGAAGCTGCTGGCGCGTTATCGCACGGATACGGTTCAATCATCCATATAATCAGATAGTCCTGTAATCAAACTTTCAAATTTTATTGTGGTTAAAAAAGTTGCAAAAGTACATCAATTTCATCCGCAGACGCCTCGCTATATTGAAATTGTTGCAAAAACGCATCAAATTTCATCTTTAAGCCCAAAATGGAGCCGAAAGGTGAATAAAGGATGTATTTTTGCAACATTGTGTGTTCAAACGGAAGGAATAGCGTTTAATTGATGCATATATGCAACAATCACCTTACACATAAAGGGGTTGGGCAGCAATGCGGACAAGCGAATCGACGGCAGTCTACTATAACAGGTCCTATACATTCGATGATGGTGTAAAGCTTGAGCTCGGCGAACGGACGCTCATTATGGGCATTCTTAATGCCACGCCGGATTCGTTCTCGGATGGCGGGCGGTATGCGAATGTCGAAGCTGTCGTTGCGCGAGCCAGGCAAATGTTCGAGGAGGGCGCCGACATTCTGGATATCGGCGGGGAGTCTACGAGGCCGGGCTATGAATCGGTCAGCGTGGACGAAGAGCTCAGCCGCGTCATTCCGGTCATCACCGCTTTGCGCAGGGAGCTGCCGCAGGTGCCGCTCTCGATCGACACGTACAAAGCGGTCACCGCGCGTCAATCGCTCGAAGCGGGCGCGCATATCATCAACGACATCTGGGGGCTGGCCTTCGACCCCGACATGGCCGCCGCGGCGGCGGAATATGGCTGTCCGGTCATCATCAGCCATAACAGACATTCCCGGGACTACGACGATCTCGTCCCGGACATGCTCGCCGATCTGCGGCGCAGCATCGGCATCGCCGAAGCGGCGGGCGTCGCGGGCAGCCGGATCTGGCTCGATCCGGGCATCGGCTTCGCCAAGACCTACGAGAACAACCTCGAGGCGCTCGGCCGTTTGCGGGAACTGACGGCGCTCGGCTATCCGGTGCTGCTCGGCACCTCGCGCAAGGGCTTCATTCAGAAGACGCTGAACTCGTCCTCGAATGATGTGATTGAGGGCACGGCGGCCACCGTGGCCCTGGGCATCGCGCATGGCTGCCAGATCATGCGCGTGCATGACGTGCGCGCCATGAAGCGCGTCGCGCTGATGGCGGACGCCATCTGCTACCGCGCCGCGGGCGCGAAGTAATCATCCCAAGGAGGCTACCAAATATGGATACAATGAGCGTCAAAGGAATGCGATTCTACGGGTATCACGGCGTATTCCCCGAAGAGAACAAGCTGGGTCAGAAATATATCGTCGATCTGGAGTTGTCCATCGATCTTGAGCGGTCGGCGATGACGGACGATCTGAACTATACCGTGAATTACGCCGAGCTCCACGCTTTGACGAAATCGATCGTGGAAGGCCCGCCGTTCAAGCTGATTGAAGCGCTTGCGGGACACATTGCATCCCAGGTGCTGACGGCTTATACTAGGATAAACGAAATCACGGTGAGAGTGACCAAGCCGAATCCGCCGTTCGATATTCAATTCGACGGCGTTACCGTACAGCTGCGGAGAAAGCGGGACAGCGATGGCCGAATCATACGAGCATAGATCGAATGCAAGCCGCGTATCCGCCTCGGACCAGCCTCCTGGCTCCGCCCCAGCGGACCGTGGTGTCGCCGAAATGGACCACGGATTTGCCCCAACTGGCCGCGGGGTCGCCGAAGCGCCTGCGAATCCGCCGCGAAGCGCCGAAGAGGCGCAAAGCCGGCCGCAAGGCGCGGCGGCGAGCCGGCCTTCAGGCGTCCCTTCGACCGCCTACATCGCGCTCGGCTCCAACATGGGCGATCGCGAGGAGCTGCTGCTGCAGGCGATCGGGCTGATCGACGGCGAACCTGGCATAGAGGTGGAGCGCGTGTCCGGCATCTACGAGACCGATCCGGTCGGCTATACGGATCAGCCGGCTTTTCTGAACATGGTTCTCGCCGCGCGCACGAGCCTCGAGCCCATCGAGCTTCTCCGGACGCTTCTCCGCCTGGAGCATCGGCTCGGGAGAATTCGACATGAACGTTGGGGACCAAGAACCATTGACCTCGATCTGCTCCTGTACGATAATGTCAGAATGGATCTGGAGGAACTGACGCTGCCGCATCCGCGCATGATGGAGCGGTCGTTCGTGCTTGTTCCCCTGCATGATGTGATTCCGGATTCGCATCCGCTTCATGGGCAAGTTGCCGAGGAGCGCCGTGCGACGACACAGGCAGGAAAGGATGGCATTACCCTATGGAAAATCATCAATTGGCGCAGCGCGTCCGAGCCTTTCGAAAGCTGAAGGGCTATACGCAGCAAGAGCTGGCCAAGGAGCTTGGCGTATCCGTTGCGGTACTAGGGTCTCTCGAGCGAGGCACGCGGAGGAACGATCCCAAGCTGCTTAATCATATAGCGAAGACACTCGGAATCAGTTACGAAGAACTTATGACATTCAAGGAGGAGTAAGGAGCGACATGCTGAAAATCGGAGACATCGAGATGAAGAACAGAGTGGTGCTGGCGCCGATGGCAGGCGTGTGCAATCCGGCTTTTCGATTGATTGCGAAGGAATTCGGAACAGGACTGGTATGCGCGGAGATGGTGAGCGACAAAGCGATCCTTCACGGCAACAAACGCACGATGGAGATGCTGTTCGTCGACGAGCGAGAGAAGCCGCTCAGCTTGCAAATCTTCGGGGGCGATCGCGAATCGCTTGTCGAAGCGGCGAAGGTGGTCGACAAGCAGACCAACGCCGATATTATTGACATCAACATGGGATGCCCGGTTCCGAAGGTAACGAAGTGCGACGCGGGAGCGCGGTGGCTGCTGGATCCCAATAAAATATACGAGATGGTGTCCGCCGTCGTGGACGCCGTCGACAAGCCCGTTACTGTGAAGATGCGCATCGGCTGGGATGACGAGCATGTCTTCGCCGTGGAGAACGCGCAGGCCGTGGAACGCGCGGGCGGCCAGGCCGTCAGCGTTCACGGGCGCACGCGAGAGCAGTTGTATACCGGCAAGGCCAATTGGGATATTATAAGAGACGTTAAGGAAGCCGTATCCATTCCCGTCATCGGCAACGGCGACGTATTCTCGCCCGAGGACGCCCGCAGGCTGCTCGACCACACCGGCTGCGACGGCGTCATGATCGGCAGAGGCGCTCTCGGCAATCCGTGGATGCTGTACCGCACGATCCAATATCTGACGAACGGCGAATTGCTTGGCGACCCTGCTCCGCGGGAGAAGCTTCAGGTAGCGATCCTGCATTTGGACCGGCTCATCGCGCTTCGCAACGAAGCCGTGGCGGTTCGGGAGATGCGCAAGCATCTGGCCTGGTACCTTAAGGGGCTGCCCGGCGGCGCGAGAGTGAAGGATGTTATTATGGAAGAGACGGATCGCGACCGGCTGGTCGGCATTCTTGAGAACTACGTCAACTCTCTGGAGGCGGACGGCGAACCAGAGATGCAGAACTCGGCCTCGCAGAGCGATCCAGACAAGGAAGTCGTCCATTAAGACGCCTTTTCCTCCGCGCCCCGACAGGTTAATATCCGCTTCTTCTGGCTTACATTGACAATCGGGGTACCATGCCATATAATCGTGCAATATAATCATTACACATCAGGACACAGAGCGGAGCTATTCCTTCCTGCTTGCGGGATCAGCGCCCTTTCCCGCCGCGGCAGGTATGATGGCCATCATGCGTAATATATTAAGTAACAGTGAATTCATACATCGTATGAAAATTAGTCACACGACAGGAGAATCGGATAGATGATCGATAAACCAATCATTCTGACTCAAGACGGATTGAAGAAGCTTGAAGAAGAGCTTGAGAACCTCAAGTCAGTCAAACGTCGTGAAATTGCGGAGAGAATCAAAGTGGCGATCGGCTACGGCGATATCAGCGAGAACTCGGAATACGAAGACGCGAAGAACGAGCAAGCGTTCATCGAAGGCCGCGTTATCACTCTGGAGAAGATGCTTCGGAACGCGCGGATTATTAACAATGACGAGATCGATATCGACACCGTCAGCATCGGGTCGATTGTAACCGTAGAGGATTTGGAATACGGGGATAAGATGGAATATACGATTGTCGGCACGGCGGAATCCGATCCGCTTCAGAACAAGATCTCCAATGAAAGCCCGGTAGGCAAGGCGATTCTGGGCAAGAAGACAGGAACTGTCGTTGAGGTCAACGTACCGGCCGGCAATATCAAATACAAAATTTTGGATATCAAAAAATAAGTTATGCTCTTAACGATTTCGGAAAGCTTCCTTGGAGGAAGCTTTTTGTCCACAATGGAATTTATAAGTTTCCAAGAAGCTTGAACTGTAAATTCATTTGGCGAAAACTTACCTCTAAGCGTGGTCGCTCCTCTTCGAGCGGCTTCGATAGAGGTTTTCTCATCGTTGCGGCAGGCTATGAAGGAGATGAAGAGAGTGGGGCAAGAAACTGAGGTTGAGGTGGCAAGCGCGGAGCAAGAGCTGAGCGAGCTTCTGCAGATTCGCAGAGACAAGCTGGATGAGCTTCGGGGACTGGGCGTAGATCCATTCGGCAGAAGATTCGAGCGCACGCATAACGCGAAAGAGATTCTGGAGGCATACGAGGCTTTCTCCAAGGAGCAACTGGAGGAGCAGGGGGTTGCCGTGCGCATCGCGGGACGCATCATGCAGAAGCGCGGCATGGGCAAGGCGGCATTCGCCCATATTCAGGATCTGACGGGCAGAATTCAAATCTATGTTCGCAAGGACACCGTGGACGAGAAGCTGTTCGCGGCGTTTAATTTGCTGGATATCGGCGATATCGTGGGCGTGGCGGGCGTCGTATTCAAGACGAACACGGGCGAGGTGTCGGTCAAGGCGAAAGAGGTGGAGGTGCTGACCAAGTCGCTGCTTCCCCTGCCGGACAAGCATCACGGGCTGAAGGATGTCGAGCTTCGTTATCGTCAGCGCTACGTGGATCTGATCGTTAATCCGGATGTGCAGCAGACCTTCATCGCGCGCTCTCGCATCATTCAATCCATGCGCCGCTATCTCGATTCTCTGGGCTATCTGGAGGTGGAGACGCCGACTCTGCACAATATTGCGGGCGGCGCGGCAGCCAAGCCGTTCATTACCCATCACAACGCGCTGGATATCCAGCAGTACATGCGAATTGCAATCGAGCTTCATCTCAAAAGATTAATCGTGGGCGGGCTCGAGAAGGTATACGAAATCGGCCGCGTCTATCGGAACGAAGGTGTCTCAACTCGCCATAATCCGGAGTTCACCATGATTGAGCTGTATGAGGCGTACGCCGATTACAAGGATATTATGGCGCTCACCGAGAATCTGATTGCCCATATCGCTCAGGAAGTGCTCGGCACGACGAAGATTGCCTACGGCGAGCATGAGATCGATCTGACGCCGCAGTGGCGCCGAGTCAGCATGGTCGATCTCGTCATGGAAGTAACCGGCGTCGACTTCAGCGTACAGATGAGCGACGAGGAAGCGCATGAGCTTGCGAAGCAGCATAAAGTGCCGGTCGAGCCGCATATGACCTTCGGTCATATTTTGAACGCCTTCTTCGAGGAGAAATGCGAGCATACGCTCATCCAGCCGACCTTCGTCACCGGGCATCCCGTCGCGATCTCGCCGCTGGCGAAGAAGAGCGACGCGGACCCTCGCTTCACCGACCGCTTCGAGCTGTTCATCGTGGCGCGGGAGCATGCCAATGCGTTCACCGAGCTGAATGACCCGATCGACCAGCGCGAGCGTTTCGAAGCGCAGCTGGAAGAGAAGGAGCAAGGCAACGACGAGGCGCATGAGATGGACGATGATTTCATCCGCGCCCTGGAATACGGCATGCCTCCGACAGGCGGTCTGGGCATCGGTATCGACCGACTGGTCATGCTGCTCACCAACTCGCCGTCGATCCGCGACGTGCTGCTGTTCCCGCATATGAGGGGCAACGCGTAGGCGATGGCCGTCAGGCTCTCTGGCCGGGCTCTATGGCGCTTTCCTGCAAAAACCCTTTTCCTGGAATCAGAATTCCGGGAAAAGGGTTTTTTATTCTTTGTTATTCACGTTCCTGTCCATTCAGGCAACTTGCCTGAGTCTCCGGTATATATATCGTCTCCGCCTTCTTATAACGAATCCCAATAAGCAGTCAACGCCTCACCGGCTTGGTTTAATGCATCCGCAGCCGCCTTGGAGAGGAGCTGTTGCTGCTGTACAGACGCATCATTAATTGTATTCAACAAATCCTGCACATAAGCTGCTGCTTCCGCTTGATCCCCTTGTTGCTCCATGATGTGAATAATTTGCAGACGGTAGCTCAACTGATTCGCTAGTACAGCATTCAATTCTCCCGCCGCAAGGCAATGATTCACTATGTTCTGCATCATTGCCACGCTGGGTATTACAGAGAATAGTTTCGGCGTCAAGCCTTCCAGCACCACCGTACCGGCGGATGTCTGTCGATCGCTGATCAGTTCTTCCATTGAGCCGACCGTTTGTCCATCTACTTGTATGTCTACTTGCTTCTCTTCTTGCGTATAATTTGTCACATTAATTAACAGCCGACCGTTATAAGATGCGCTGCGCCATTCCACATGCTGCACCGGCTGACCGCTAACGGCGTCTAGTAGCATCACCCGATTCAGATCGAGTTCATCAAGCTGATTCGCCATAACCGCATTCAGCGCGGATTCCGATACATCGCCTGCAACGACTTCGGAATGATCTATTGCAGCGGAACGGGCGCTTGCATCCAGCGGTTGATTATGCTCGTCGCGTTGCAGCGAATCGTTGCCTATTATGACGACATGGCCGTCATGAGCCGGGGTTGTCGCATACTGCCGAATGCCTTCCAGTGTAGATGCCAGTACGTTCGTCGCTTCCGGCACCACTAGAAGCTCGTAGGCGTCCAGCGCTCCGTCTTGTATTTGCTTCTCCGATATGAAGGCCACCTTCTGACCTTGGTAGCTCAACGCCTTATAGGCGCGATCCACAGCATCGGCATAATTCGCGGAATAGATTCCAGACGGAGTAGAATACAGGATTGCGACATGCGCCGGCGCTTCCTGAAACGCCGTCACTTGTTCCGAGAGACGATTCAAATCCAGATTAGTACGACCAACCTCAGTTACAGCATCGGGACGCGTCATGATACTGCCATACGTATCGCTTGTCTCGTTGTAGGTTCTCTCCCAAACCCAGATAGTAGAACCGCTGCGGCCGTGAATCGCTCCTTGCCACAAATCCGAGCGCACCAGCAAAGCCTGAAAGGGATCGTAATTTGTATCTCGATCTCGAATCACATGATCTTCCGAATTGAAGATGGGGGCGTCCTTCATGGAATGCTGCAAATCATAAAATTTTAAATATTGCATAAATCCGTCTGGACCCTGATCCAGATAATTGTAATTGTCATCTCCGTTAATCTCGCTCAGATCGGCGAATTGTTCAGGGTCGACACCCCACGAAACGAGAGGGTCGCGCTCACGCAGCGCACCAGACATAATCTTCGCTTGCACGGGCAGATTCGGCGCCATACTGTGGATGATGTCGGCCATCCATTGATGCCAGTCGGCAAACCGCTGATTATTAAAGGTTGTCCAGTCATAGGTATTGGGCGATGGGTCAAGCTGATCCGGATCCGGAACAGGCACCTCATCGATGCTGGCATAATTCGTCGAATAGACCTCATTTAATGCGTCGATATCGTTGTATACCGTCTGTAGATATTGATGCCAGAGATTTTCAGTATTCACGTCGCCTCGCGAATCAATATACGTTGGCTCGTTGGACAGCGTTACACTGTTAAGCGCCGGGTAATCCTTAATAAGGGGAATTATTGCTCGCAGATAGGCTTCAATCAACTCCTTTGCTTTCGGTGCATCGATGTTATACTTTAAGAAATTAGAATTTTTGCTTTTTAGTTCAGGCCATTTCTCGAGCGCCCAGCTGGGGAAATAATGCGGCGAGAGCAGCAGGTTGACCGCGATGTTATGGTTGGCTGCATTGTCGAGCACCTGTTGGATATCATTATGAATTTTAGTGGTGGATATGACATAATCCTCACCGTCCGGCGCATTGGATGTCTCCTCAAAGCCGAAATTGTCCACTTGATTAGAGAAATCTGTCTCGAACCCTTCATTCTTAAGCAAGTTTGCCGCATCCCCCTGCTTCATGACACTAACATCATCTACCCAGAGCTGATTGCTGATTCCTTCACTCACCAGACGCAATGTCAGCTTGGTTTGATTGGCCGCAGTAGTCGTGTCAAATTCAAACTGTTGCCAGTCGTATGTGCCATTCGGAATATGCTGACGCTCTCCCCAATTGTCCATTGCTGTAAAGTAGGTATGACTGGTCGCATCTCCCTTTATCCACGCGCTTATATGATAATCGCTGTTTGGATCAACAGCTACGGCTTGCGACATCGTACCGAATATATTAGGGGCGTAAGCGGAAGGATTGCTAATCCGCAGGGATTGGCTGCCGCTGTGTGAAACCGTGGTATCCACCTGAAATTCCGCATTGGCGCTTCCTGAAGACATCTCCCAAGCTTTGTTTTGCGATAAATGGATATCATCAATCCAGAGATGGGCTGTAAGGTCCTCACTTACCAGTCGCAGCGGCAACGTGGTCTGATTGGCTCCGGTTGTGACGGCGAAGGCTACCTTCTGCCAGTCATAGGTGCCTTGAGGCAGCGAATGCCGCTCGCTCCAGTCGGGAATTGTTGTAAAGTAAGCTTTGCCGGCTTGATCTCCTTTCACCCAGGCACTGAAGGTATAGGTTGTGTCCGGCTGCACCGCAACCTCCTGAACCATGGTGCCGAAGATGTTGGATGCATATGCGGACGGATTAATAATTTCTATGGAGTTGGTTCCGCTGTGAGACATATCCGATACGATATTGAATTGAGCGTTCGCCGTGCCGGGTGAAGCTGACCAGCCGGGCAATGAATCAACCGGCTTAAGGACGCTGTTAGGTCCAATCTCGATTTGAATGGCATTCGTCCCGTAACCGGTGAATTTCGGCACATCCTCTCGTACCTGATTAAAGTGTCCGTATCCTGTGAAGAAGATAGGGCGCTGAGACTGATCGCCAATAAATGAAGACCCCTGGATCGTAGTGTGCTGTGTTTCATAACGTGGTACAAATTGCGGCTGCTTGTCTCCATCGAGATAGGCCTGCAAATCGGTTTTGGCTTGATCGTACAAGTTTTCCAGTTCATCAACTACATATGCGGCTCTCGACAACTCGCTGTGTGCAACATCGTCGCGCCCATAGCCGATAAAGTTCGACAACACGGTATAGTTTACGGTTTCGTAATCAGTAGAGATCCCCTGATTCGTACATTCGTCCAATAATTGCTGAAGTGCCGGCATCTTGGCTTCGAGTTGATCCAGACGCTGTATCAAGCCGTCCGCATCCTCCAGCACCTGCACCGTGAATGTCTCCGTACGAGACGCGCCGCTTTCCGGCTCACTAATACTCGCTATCACCGTTTGCTCACCCGGCTCATCGAAGGCTAGCGAGAACGACTTTCTCCACACCTGGTTCGCGGGGATGCTGACGGACTCGTTACTTAGCTCCAGTCCCGGAATATTCAACTGCAGCTCCAGCGCGGAGTCACTGTAGTTCGGGATGAACAAGGTTAACGCTCCCTCGTCGCCACTCTGAACCGTGTTCGCGCCGGCCAGCCATGCACTCCAAGCGCTGTTCTGAGGCTCCAACCCAAGAGTAGCCAGATTGCTGCCGCTCTTGGAGCTTCCGATAGCGGATGTCCACTCAATCCATCCCTTGCGTCCGCTGCCATCGTTATCATTCACTAATAGGCTGAAGCGCAGGGAGTCAACGGGCTTGGAAGCGAATATCGCTTGCCACGGAATTGCGGCCTCATACACGGTCTCATTCCCGTTCCGAGAGGTGGCAAGTTCAACCTCATCCGGGCCGAGTACGGCTGTTCCATCTGAATAACGCCATACTGCAGGCGTCCCCCCTGCATCGGAGAAGCCGTACTCTGGTCCGTACGATCCGTCTTGGCCGAATGCCATCTGTACACTGTCGCCGTGCCACAATCCGCTGCCCGAGACGGCGTTGTGAACATCGTCGATGACCTTAATGCCGATGTATAATCGATTATCGTCATACGCGAAACGAACATCCGCCGATAAATCCTCTGATCCCGCCCAATTATCCATCATCACTTGTTCTGAATTCGTTGGCAATTGTATGCCAGTGAGGTTGGCCCAGTCCGAAAAGTCGCCGTCTAGTGAAAGACTCGAGGAATAAAGCACCGGGGCGTAGCGTCCTCCTCCCAATTCCGCCTTCAATTGCTGAAAATCAATGGTTGTCTCCCCTTCCGCCGCGAGCGCAGCTGTGCCGCCCCAGCGGGAAACGCTGAGAAATAGGACCATTAATAAACAGACTGCCATGCGCTTTCGAATCATTATTCCATCTCCTTTTGCCAATTAGATTTGGATCCATAATGTATCCGCTTTCAATATAACGCATCCTGTTGCTTTCGTATCATAAAAATCTTAACTTCCGAGCCATGAGTATTCAAAGGTTTATAGGTTGCTTCTCTGTAGCGGGTGAAAGAAGAGAGCGACGCCGCGCGGGCACGCTCTCTGTGCATTCAACCTTTAACGCCGCTGAAATTGATACCCCGTTCAATATATTTCTGTGTTCCAATGAAGACAATCAGCATGGGAATCATTGAAATAATTCCGCTTGCGCTGATCCAGTTGGGGCGCGAATTGGCGCCGTTCTGCAAATTGTTCATAGCAACTGTAAAGGTCCATTTGGCAGGAGAATTAATAACAATATAGGGCCACATGAAATCATTCCATACCGGCATGAAGGTCAGTACCGCAACGATTGTGAATACGGGCACTGACATTGGAATAACAACCTGCATGAACGTGCGAAATTCTGACGCGCCATCAATGCGAGCGGCCTGAAGCAGCTCCTTCGGCAATTGATCAAAGAAACCTTTAAACAGCAGAATGACAAAGCCCCAAGCGCAATGAGGCAAAATAATCGCCCATAGCGAATCAACCAAATGAAGTTTCTGCATGAGCAGATACTGGGGAATAAGTACCGTAACTCCCGGAATCATCATGGTCGCCAGGAAGAACATCAGGAGCGGAAATTTTAATTTGCGGTTGCGAACAAGGTGCGACAGCGCATAGCTGCCCATACCGCCAAAAATCAACTGCCAGCAAATGACCATCGCGCAAATAAAGCCGCTGCTGATGAAATAAAGATAAAACCCTAATTTACCTGTATACTCGCCAGCCAAATAATTAAGACTTTTATAGGTATCAAACAACCTTAACCAATTTTTGGATTGCTGCAATTGAACAACCTTGCCTTCAATTACGTCGTCACGCTCGCTATAAAATTTCGCCAAATCCTGGCTCAACGTCATGTCGGAGATGGCGTCGGCTCCCTCTGAATGAACCCAAGCTTCGTTATCGAAGCCATCATACCAATGGAAATCGGACAGGTTTCGATCATGAATGCTGCTCATTTTATTGCTCATAATGGTATCATTGAAAACCAGTGTCGGTACAATGGAGGGTTGACCGACATAAAATTCTGCGGAGGTCGTCTTCGAGGTATACAACCTCCGACCGTCGCGGATACCGGTAATCTTAATTTCACCAATATTCTCGCGCATGAACTTCATCCAGGGATACCACGTTGCCTTCATGGCATCCTTCTCATAATAGGCTTGATCTTGTTCCTCCATCCCCGAATAATCCAAGGTTAACGTAATGGTATGGGGAATTCTCGGAATGAACTGCGGGGTGGTCGATTCGATGGATTGGTTATCCATAATAGAAGTAATGAACAGCCAGACCAGGGGCAGAATGCCAATGATAATGAAACCGATGGTGACGCTGTACGAAACCCATTTCAGCGATCTTTCGTTCTTTTCGATAATGCGGTTTTGTTTCATTATCTAATCCTCCTCTCGTTGCAGACGGAACTGAATGACCGTGAGAACGGCAATGATGACAAACATGAAGAAGGACAACGCTGCCGAAATGCCGAATCGGGACTGCACGAAGGCTGTGCGCATAATCATCAAGGAGACAACGAGCGAAGCGTTCGCCGGCCCTCCCTGTGTCATCACGTAAATGTTGTCAAACTGCAACAAAGCCGTAGAGATAAAGCCTATGAACTGGATGAAGACGACAAATCTGATGTTGGGCAGAACCAGATGATACAGGCGGCGCCAAGGACCGCAGCCATCGATCTTGGCCGCTTCAAATTGTTCTGCCGGAATGGAGCGGATGGCCGCATAATACAACAATATGGCAATGCCGTTGCTGGTGAAAAAACCGGGCATTACAATCGAGAATTTAGTCATTGCCAAATCGTTCAGCCAGCCGAAAGGTCCAAGCCCGATATGGCCGAGCAGGAAATTTAACAGACCGCGATCGGGATTGTACATCCATTTCCACAACAGGACGCCAGCAACCATCGGAAGCATGCCGGGGATTTGGTACAGCACGCGATAAATGGCATTGGCGCGGCGAATCTGGACCAGAAACAAGCCTTGAGCAATCGGCACCCAGAAGACCAAGGCGGCGGACAACAGGAATATAATCAAGGTGTTCTTCATTGCGAGCCAGAAGGTTGAGGTTCTTAGAAATTCCGTATAGTTGTCGAATCCCGCAAAGTCTCCAGGAGGATTCACGATGTCATACTTGAAAAAGCTGATATAGAGCGCGTCTATAATCAGGTAATATTTGAACACCAAGAAAATAATGATGGAGGGCAGGAGAAATAATATCGGCGTCCAGCGAATGTTGAATCGCCGACGCCGGAATAGGGTCGTCGTCATAGATGAGGCTTCATCCGCATTCTTATTGTTTGAGATCATGATTGCACACCACCTGAAAGGAAACATCGAATTCCCTGTGGGAGCCTCGATGTTTCCCATATTCGTATTCGTATTAGTCTGTTGAATTGCCTGCTTTTATGTCTTCATTGTATTTATCAATGACTTCTATCTGCGCGAGCTTCTGTGCGGCTTCCAATTCCGTCTTCGGGTCGGCATTCTTGTCGAGAAGAACCTTCTGAATGGCCTTGACCAGATAGGAGCTCAGACTGGATTTCAGGAAATATTCCAGACGCTGGTTGCTTGCAGCCAATTGAATATTATCCGCTACATCCTGCGGCATACCGAGGAAATATTGGGTCATATCAATGTTCTTCACTACGCTGAGCGGATTATTGCCGAAGCCGTTATCCTTCTTATATTGCAGCGCTTCTTCTTGCATGTCCTGAGACATGAAGAACATAGCATATTCGAATGAAGCTTTCAGCTTGGCGGGAGAATTCTTCGGATTGAAGATATAAAAGCTGCCTCCCGCTTGCGATGGGTTATTGCCTGCCGGTCCTTTCGGGAATGGAGCGAAGCCGATGTCGTTCGGATCCATGCCCTTGCTGACGAATCCGGAGTAAGTATCCGATGCGCCAAGAATATGGGCAGAATGCCCCGTGTAGAAATCCTTTTGGTTATCGGCCGTATCTTGCACGACGTTCTTCTGAGTAACCTGATATTCCCACTTCAGGTCATGATAATATTGCAGCGCCTCAACGGCAGCGTCGGAGGTAAAGGTCAGCTTCACAGTGCCATCGGGCTGCTCCTCGGTCAAATCTCCGCCAGCCTGCCAAACATAGTATTCGAAATGCCAATCGGCCCAGTCCATTCCCAGAATATCAAAGCCGATGGTGCCGGGATTGGCTTCTTGCGTTTTTTGAGCAGCCTGTGCGAAGGTGTCCCAATCCACCGGAGGCTCTTGAATGCCGGCCTTCTCATACATGCTTTTGTTGTAGAAGAGACCGGTTGTATACATGGTTTGAGGAATGCCGTAGATTTTATCGCCTTTCGTAGCCAGATCGAATGCCCCATCGATGAAGGTGTCCTTCATTTCCGAGTTGTTTAACAAGTCGGTAATATCCGCCGCAATCCCCTTGTGAATGTATAACTGCATATCAGGGAAGGCGGCAGTGTATACATCCGGTTGCTCTCCGCCTGCTACTGCGGTCATGAACTTTTGCCTGCCGTTGGAGCCGGTAGCGTCTACATGAGTAACTTTAATATTGGGATGCGCTTTATCGAATTCAGCAAATTGCTGCTCGTGGAACGATTTCAACGGATCGTCGGGCGCGGATTTATCCCAGACCGTAATTTCTACAATTTCTTCGTTGGAATTCGAGGCGTTCGCAGAATTGGCGGCGCTTCCATTATTAGAATTACTCTCGGTGCCGTTCCCCGTCTGAGAACCGGAATTGTTGTTGCCGCTTGACCCGCAAGCTGCTGTAGTTGCAATGATGGATGCAATGACAAACAGTGATAGCGCTTGCTTTTTTCCCTTTTTTGTTTTCATACTTTCCCTCCTGATTTCGAATGATTCATATGGCTGCTCGTCAAGTATAGATAAGAACAGACGACTTATGAATGGAGAATTCCAACCCTGTCGCCATGAAAATCTTAACCATCCTGAGGGGGGCGATTACATGGAAGCCGCGCGATGCCGATATTCGGTTGGTGTCATGCCGGTTTTTTTGCGGAATACACTGCTGAAATAAGCAGCGTCGAGAAAACCGACTAGCTCAGCTACTTGCTGAATTTGCAGATGTGGCTCCCGCAGCAGCAGCTCGGCTTTGCGCATGCGCGAATTAGTCAGATAATTGATAAAGGTCTCTCCGAAGCATTCCTTGAACCGTCGGGCCAGATAGTTGGGGTGGAAGTAGAAGCGTTCCGCGATTGCCAGCAGATTAATTTGCTCATGAAGGGAGGAGTCGATATACGACTTGACTTCGTCGATGACTCGGTACTCGGAGGCATGTCGCTCTTGCGACAAATGCTCAATCATATTATCGATTACCGTATTGAGATAACCCCATACGTCCCGCCAGTCACTCACGCCTTGCAGCCAAGCCAGCAAATCGTTCATCTCGCCAATAATCCACCCCGGAATATTCGTGCGAGAAAAAAAGAATTTGCGAAGCAGCAGGTGAAAATCGATGCAAAAGCTCTCCAAATGGGAGAAAGCGGAGTCTTCCGCTTTCGCAATTTGCGTTACGCGCTGTTCAATCCAGCGGTGAAGAGCGGCGCGATTGCATTCATTCAGACAGTGTGAAAGCAATTGTTGATCCCCTTCGCTCAGCATGGAAGCTTGATGCGCCTCGACGACCTGCTCAGTGGCTTGATAGACGCGATTGCTGCCGTGAATAATCTTGTTGCGGCAGGCTTGCCGCGCCTGCCGGTAAGATTGTTGAATCAATTCCATGCGGTCGACGACTCCGCCGCACCCGATAGTAAAGTCCAGCTTGAGGTATAACTTGAAGCTCTCCAGAATTTTTTGAAGTTCCTCGAATAGCTGATTGCATGAGACGGACCGGTGCTCGCCCAGAATGTAGATGAGCTCATTCTCGTCAGCGGCATTGTTGAATAGGGCTCCTTCTCGAGTCGAAGACTCCATCACGGTGGAGATAATATTCTTCACGGCGAACCAGACGAGTGAGTCATCGCCCTTGAAGAATGAACGATAGGGAAGCTCAAGATGGTCGGGGGTGAAGATGATCGCCAAGAATTGCTGGCAGTGCTCCTGCATGGCCTTCAGCTTGATATCCTGCATAGCCGCCTCAGCCTCGTCGCCCTGCTGAATGAATTTTGTCAGAACTCTCCGGCGTATAGCTTCGTTGCCTTCCTGTTGCAAATACTCTAATTTTTGATTGCGTGAGGATTGACGGTCTTTGCGCTCAAGTTTGGCCAAGATGCGCATCAGACAGTCTTTCAGCTCTTGCTTGTTGACCGGCTTGAGCAGATAGTCTTCGACACCGTATTGAATAGCTTTCTTGGCATACTCGAATTCGCCGTAACCGCTAATGATAATAAATTCAATTTCCTCGTTGAGCTGCTTGGCTTGCTGCAGGAAAGAAAGACCGTCCATGCCGGGCATGCGAATATCTGTGATAACAATTTCCGGCTTCGCTTCTTTCAGCCGACTTAGCGCGCTCCGTCCATCCCCGGCTTCTGCGACTGTCTCCAGCGGCAGACCGGATAACTCTATTTTCTTAGCAATTCCTTGCCTCATTAATGGTTCGTCATCCACGATCATCACCCTCATTGTGCTCCCCCTTCCGAATTTTCCGAATGCGAATACGAAATTCGGTTCCATTCTCTATACTGCTGTGGACCGTCAGGCCATAATCGCTTCCGAATACCAATTTGACTCGGTATTGCACATTGGACAACCCGATTGAATTAGAGGATTGGTTGACATAGCTTTGCACAGTGGACTGTTCCAGCATGCGGCGTATCTTCTCTAGCTGTTCCGGTTCAATGGGAGGTCCGTTGTTCCAAACGGAGATGTACGCGTCCGTATGCGTCAGGCTGCCGGCGCACAAACGAATTTCCGCACCGTCGACTGATTGATCGATGCCATGGAGGATACTGTTTTCCACCAAAGGCTGGAACAGCAGCTTGGGGACAAGAACGTTGCGCATTTCTTTATCCACATGCACCGAATAGCTCAGTCGATCCATAAAGCGGATTTGCTGTATGGCGAGATAGGTTTCAATTTGATTAAATTCCGCGTGCAGCGGCGACATATGCCCTGCGCTGACACTGTAACGAAACATTTTGGCCAGCGACGAGCTGACGAGGCTGATTCGCTCATCTTCGTGCAAGGTTGCCAGGCTGTCAATTATGCCGAGTGTGTTGTACAAGAAATGAGGGTTGATTTGTGATTGCAGAGCCCGGATCTCCGCGTCTTTCTTGACCAGATCGGTTTCGTACACCTTGACAATCAGTGAATTGATTTCGGAAGCCATCTGATTGAAGCGGCGGACAAAGTATCCAATTTCGTCCATGGATCGAACGGGAATGGAGATTCGATAATCACCTTTCTCGATGGAGCGGATTCCCTTTCGCAATTGACTTAGCGGTGTGGTAATTCGGGATGAAAGCAGGCTGGAGAGCATCATGGCGCCTAGCAAGCAAATCAGGCCGATCAGAATCGTGCGCCGAGTCAGAGCGTTCACCTGCTGCAACAAAACCTTCAACGGAATCTTTCCAACCAGCACCCACGATGTTTGATCAAGCTGATGAGACACGAATAACGTATCGACTTCTTGTTCTTTACCGTACAAGTGCCGGACATGATTATATCGGTCGAATGAATATAATTGCTTCATTGGATTTAGTCGAGAGCCAATGAGAGTGTTATCGTGGCTAAGCATAATCTGATTGCTCGTTGGATCAACCAACTGATATTCTCCCTGCTCGTTGTTGCCAATTGTACCGAGCCATTCTTGCAGGTAGTCAGATGAGAGCTGAAAGACCAGTATGCCGATAATCGGTGAATTTGAAATATAATTGATCTTTTTCAGGGCTTGCACAAATACAAGGGTGTTCTCTATCCGCTCTTTCTTATCATCATAGCTAGTCGTACTCACCCATGCTCCTTTTCCATTGTTGGAGATAGCAATCGCTTTCATTTGTGAGAAATTGAAGCTCTCGGATTTCTCAACATCGCCTCTGGTCAATCCGTCGCCGTCGAGAGACCTGACCGAAACGAAATCGACGTACGGGTGTCTTTTCATAAACTGATTGAAATCGTCCCAATATCGGTTGTATAACTCAGGCTCCGTTCCCATATTCATTACAAAGCTTTGAAAATCAGTGTCGGCAAAGTAATCCCAGGCCGCTTGCCTGGTGTTGGTCATGTACGTCTCCAACGTGAAAGCTGACTGCGCCATTAATGTTTCCATGCTGCCGATGGCTCTGTGTTTAATATCCGATGAGGTATGGATGTAATAGTTCAGTCCTAATGTCGTCACGGTAATGGTGATAATGAGAAAGAAGGAAAGCAATATTTTCCGGTACACGGACTTCGCGATGTAGCAATATGTCAGCAGGATCCACCGCCGTATGCGCTGCAACCATTGTTTTATCACAGTGGCTATCCTTCCTTTTAGAGGGTGTTCAAAAAGTCCAGCTTCATCCAATCCCTTGAAGCGTTCTCGTCTATTTCCGTCCTTTCATTATAGCAAGAAGCGAATTGAAGCTGTATGGAAAACCATAAAATTTCCGCCTATTCAAATATGAAAATTCAAACTTTATAAAAAGAGCGTCGGCAGAAAAGTATTTGCTAAATTTGCGACAAAAAATACAAAAACCGTCCAGTTTACAGCTTATGGTTTTGCTTCCTAGGGAATATCAGGCTACTCTAGTACTAGGTCTGTGTTAACAAAAGTTAACTGAATTGCGTATTTAGACATAGCATTACAGAGGATAGTAGGGTAAAATATACCCAACATCTTTTCTAGTTCTTGTCATTTTATGACTCGGGATGGTTTCTTAAGGCGGGTTAAGGCCAAAATGCCTATCGACGTTTATTGAGAGAACGATTGAGAGAACAATGGAAGAACAGAAGCAGCTATACATAGAGGCAGGGGTTTGCTAGACATTCGCCAATCTGGCGGATGAAACTATTACATAATATATGAGGTGAGAGTCAGTGACATTAAGAAAGAAGCTAACTGTAAGTACCATTGCGGCAACCGTCGCAATGAGCGCATTCGCAGGAATACCGCTCAGCAGCAAGGGGCTCGCTGAGAAATTGGGCGTAAGCGGAATCGCTTATGCGGCTGCGTCGGAGAGCAATTACTCCGCATTTGTTGAAGAGGCAAACAGCATTTACGCGGAGCTGAGCGTGGATGATGTAGCGACTGTGAATGCGTTTAGAGCGGAAGTATGGAGTGTCCTTGATGCGAGTGATGGAGACATCGTTATTCCGCTAGTTTCGAAGATTACCGGAGAAGAGTCGCCAGGCGAGCTCACTCCACAGATCGCAGACTTGCTCGAAGCTTTGCTGACGCTGGATATCACAGATGAATGGCAATCCGATTATGAAAGCATCCGATCGCAGTACAGCGGATTGTTGAATGAAATCTATCCGGGCTTAACGGTTGATGATCTTGCTGATGTCTTGCTGGACATGGAAGTAAGATTGGCTGGAATCGTAGCGGACATGGAGATTGAAGATTTGTTCGATCTGTCCGCTGTGAAGGACGAGTTGAAAGCTGCTGCGGATGTATCCATAGCTTCCAATAGCAATGTAGCGGCACTCGCGGATCAAGCAGACATTACCTCTCAGGATTTGGTGGATGTTTACACCGGATTGTTGAATGGCTCCAGTGACATGTATGCCAAAGCGTATCCTGCTCTTATCGCCTTGTACAATGCTTACCTTAGAGCTCAAACGGATGATTCCGGATCGGGTGGAGATGGAGACGGCGGCGGGACGGTAGTCGTAACTACGCCAGCAGACGATGTGGATCTGCCTGAAGATGCAACCGCGGCAGGAGAAAAGCTCGATGAAGCGAAGGATAAGATCGCCGCGGCTGTCGGCGCAGAGAAGGAAGCGCTCATCAAGGAAGCCGTGAAGACCGCTCAGGAAGCGATCGATAAGCTGACGAAGGTGATGCCAACCGTCGTTTCATCAGAAGGAGAGGCCGTTGCCAATCTGGATGAAGATGCGGTAATCGGGGCGATTAACGGCATCAAGTCCGTCATTGCCAAGCTCGGAGACGCGACAGGCGGCGCCACGGTTGACGCGCCTAAGCTTACCCTGGATCTTGGTGAACTGGACGTGGACAACCTGTCGGTAGAGGTGTCCGATGCGATTGTAGCTGCGGCCAAAGGAGCGAATCTGGATTCCTTGACGGTGAAGTCGGGCGATCTGTCGGTGGAACTGCCGCTTGATGATGCGGTGAACGGCAAGATGGAATTCGCAGTGAAACAAGCTGCCCCATCCGCTTTTCCCGGTCTTGGCAGTATCAGCGCTTTCTCAAATGTTGTGAATTTCAACTTGTCAGTAGGAGGGAGACCTGTTACTGATTTCGATAACTTGGTTCCTGTAAGCATCCCGGTCTCGAGCACTTCAGGCGGTACCGGCGATAACACGGGAGATCATCTCACGCTGTTCAAAGTAGATGACAATGGCAACAAGCTTGAGAATGTGGGAGGCGTGTTTGTTTCAGGAACAGGCTTAGGAACTGGCTCAGGGTCTGGCTTAGGCGGAGGAGTATTCATCGGACATCGCGACAGCTTCTCCTCCTATGTCGTAGTAGAGAATAACGTGACATTCGAGGATACGGCGGATGTTGAAGCTTGGGCGGGCTATTCCATAGGCGTCGTAGCGGCCAAAGGAGCCATCGACGGCAAGGCGGAGGGCGTATTCGCGCCGAACGACAACGTGACTCGCGCTGAATTCGCGAAGATGCTCTTGCGCGGACTGGATCTCGACAACAAGAACGCAGTTGAGCATTTCGCCGATGTGGATGCCAGTGATTGGTACGCCGCTTATGTAGGTCAAGCCGCAGAGCTTGGTATCATTAACGGGCGCACGGCAACGGAATTCGATCCGAATGCGACCATTACGCGCGCCGAGATGGCGACAATGATCGCTCGCGCGTTGAAGGCTTCCGCAGGCGCGGAAGAAGTGGCTGATGTGGATGCGGCGCTGGCTGGATTCACCGATGCAGCAGCTATTAACGCTACATTGGAGGCGGGCGTGGCTTTTGCCGCAAGCAATGATCTTGTGAACGGCTACGAAGACGGCAGCTTCGGCCCGAACGACAGCGCGACTCGCGCGGAAGCGGCAGTTATGATCTACCGCGCGATCAAATTCAATTAACTTTGCCCATAGCTCTTACCTTCTTCCTCTCATGATCATGAGAGGAAGAATTACTTTCAGAAGTCGCAGGCTGACAGATTTCACAGGATGAATGTACAGAGATTTAATTCCGGGAAGGACGGACGATCCCTGGAATTGCATCTATTGGAGGACTAACACGTGTCTAACGAACTGGAATTGAGGCAGTACCTTGCTATCATTCGCAAGAAACTCGTATTTATTGTCGTATTCGTTGCGGTATGTGTAATCGCTGCCGCTGTGTATAGCCTGTATTTCAAGGACAAGCTGTATGAAGCCAGCACGAAAATCATCGTGAATCAGAGTCAGGCGCAGCTGGCTACGGGACAGCTTGATCTGAATCAGATTAATTCGAATATCAAGATGATTGATACCTATAAGGAGATTATCAAGACTCCGGCCATTCTGGATAAAGTCGCAGCGCAATATCCCGACCTCGGCTTCACGCCTACTCAACTCGCCCGCAAGGTGAGCGTCAGCTCCGTTAACAATACGCAGGTGATGACGCTGGTTGTGCAGGATGTCGATTATCGCAAAGCGGCGGAGACGGTTAATGCCATCTCCCTTATTTTCCAGGAGGAGATCCAGCATATTTTTCAAGTCGAGAATGTGTCGATTCTGAATCAGGCCAAGCTGGACGGGGACCCTGGACCGGTGTCGCCGAATGTGCCGCTCAATATTGCCATTGCCTTCGTGGTATCTCTCATGCTGGCTGTCGGCGCGGTGTTCCTGCTCGAGTATATGGACGACACCATTAAGACCGAAGACGATGTAAGAGAATTTCTGGGACAGCCGACCTTGGCCATGATCTCAAGAACAAGCGCAGAGGAAGTTGAAACGACCAAACAAGCAAAAACCACATCGAACTACAGGGCGGGTGAATTAGAGCGTGTCACGATCGAGAAGTAAGAGGCAGATTATAACCCTGAGCAATCCGCGGTCGCCAATATCCGAGTCTTATCGCGCATTGCGCACCAACATTGATTATTCCTCCGTGGATGATCGCGTACAGGTTATCTCCGTCACGTCAGCGGGACCGGGCGAAGGCAAAACAACGACGATCACGAATCTGGCAGTCACCTACGCGCAATCGGAGCGGAAGACCATTCTTATCGACGCGGATTTGCGCAAGCCTACCGCGCATCATTCCTTCTATCTCTCGAATCAGCATGGGCTATCCACTGTGCTGGCGCAGAGATGCTCGTTGATGGATGCGATTCAGTCAACGGATATTCCTAATTTCGATGTGATTACCTCGGGGGCGATACCGCCGAATCCGGCAGAGATGCTGGGCTCGAAACGGATGGCGGCCCTGATCGAACAGCTTCGGGACGTGTACGACATTATTCTGATTGATAATCCGCCTTTGCTTGCCGTCACCGATGCGCAGATTATTGCGGCGCAGTGCGACGGCACGCTTCTCGTCGTGGACCAAGGCAGAGTGAAGCGCGAGATCGGCAAGAAGGCGGTAGCCAACCTGGAGAACGTGAAGGCGCGGATATTAGGCGTTGTGCTCAACAACGTCAAGCGCAAGGCGAATGAAGAGGCATATTACTATTATTATGGCAATCAGGGATAGCAGGTTTTATACCATGACGGACAGTGGAGGTAAGGATAAGAGATGAGCTATCGATTACGCACGTTAATCATACTCCTGTTTGATATAACCATCGTATGGACGGCCATAGCGATATCCTACCTTCTGAGATTCGACGGCAATATTACTTCTTATTATGAGAAGCAAATGGTGATATTCGCTCTTGTTGCAACTGTCGTCTGCGGAATCAGCCTGGCCTTCTTCAGCATGTATAAGCGCATGTGGCAATATGCGAGCGTAGGGGAAATCATTGAGCTCTGCAAAGCGATCTTCCTCGGTGTCGCGTTCACCTATGTGATCTCGTGGGTGATCTATCAGGAGGCGGTGCCGCTTCCCATTATTACGAGAACGCTGGAGCTCATGCTGCTCTTCATGGGCGGATCGCGCTTCCTATGGCGGTTAATACGGGTTAATCGGACGAGCAGGAGGAGCAATACCACCAACATTCTCGTCGTAGGCGCGGGAGATTGCGGCGCGCTGATCGCGAAGGAGATCATGAGCAACAGCCTCTTCAAAGACAAGCGGCTCATTGGCTTTATCGACGATGATCCGCTCAAGAAGAGCATGCAGGTTATTGGCCTCCCAATTATCGGCGATCGTCATCAGATCGCGGACATCGTTCAGCGGCTCAACGTGAAGGATATCATCATCGCCATGCCTTCGGTTAGCAAGTCGGAGGTAAGCGAGATTATTAATATTTGCAAGCTGACAAGCGCGCAAGTGCAGATCATACCGGCGATTAATGATTTTGTAACCGGAAGATTGGCTGTTCAGACTATACGCAATGTGGAAGTCGAAGATTTGCTGGGCAGAGAAGCGATACATATGGATCTGAATGAAATCAAGGGTTATGTGGAGAACAAGGTTGTTCTCGTGACGGGTGCCGGCGGCTCGATCGGCTCGGAGCTGTCGAGACAGACCGCATCCTTCAACCCGGAGAAGCTTCTGCTGCTGGGACACGGGGAGAACAGCATCTACACCATTGAGATGGAGCTGCGGAAGAAATATCCGAATGTCGAGCTCGTGACCGTCATCGCGGATATACAGGATCGCAATCGAATGGATGAAGTATTCCGAATATACAGACCGCAGGTCATCTTCCATGCCGCAGCGCATAAGCATGTGCCACTCATGGAGCGCAACCCGTCTGAAGCTGTGAAAAATAACGTATTCGGCACGAAGAATGTCGCCGACAGCGCTGATCAATACAAGGCAGAGCGATTCGTTATGATCTCCTCTGACAAAGCCGTCAATCCCTCCAGCGTCATGGGCGCGACCAAGCGCATCGCGGAGATGTATATACAGAGCATGAACGCAGCAAGCTCCACCCGGTTCGTCGCCGTTCGCTTCGGCAATGTGCTGGGAAGCCGGGGCAGCGTTATCCCAAGATTCAAGGAACAGATCGCGGCGGGCGGTCCTGTCACGGTCACGCATCCGGACATGGTCCGATACTTCATGACCATACCTGAAGCGGTGCAGCTTGTTATTCAAGCGGGAGCGCTGGCGAAGGGCGGGGAGGTCTTCATCCTCGATATGGGCAAGCCAGTCCGCATTATGGATCTGGCGAAGGATCTCATCCGGTTATCCGGTTACGAGCCCGGCGTAGATATCGACATACAAGTCACCGGCATGCGCGAAGGCGAGAAGCTGTTCGAAGAGCTGCTCACGGAGTCGGAAGCCACGACCAGGACGAAGCATGAGCGAATCTTCATCGGCAAGCCGCTGGAGCTCAGCCATGCCGAGCTTGAACTCAAGTTCAAGCAATTCGAGAAAGCGCTTGGCGAAGAACAGAGCTCTATTCGCGCGGTTATCGAGCATTTGGTGCCATTTTATTCGGAGGTATCTTAAGGTATAAACGGAGGAATCCCCATGAGGAGAGCCAAGAGCAAGAAGAGCAAGTGGAAGAAAATACTGATCTGGACAGCAGCCGTCATCGTTGTTCTTGGCGTTGGAGGCCTATTCGCGGCAAATTATGCAGTGAATAAGCTCATTTCCTCCTTATCCGAGAGTCTCGAAGCTGAGACCCTGGATGCAACTATAGCGGAGGCGACGGCGCCTCCGACAAGCGAGGAGCCTCCAGCTTCTGGAATGGCAGAGCCTGACGCGTCGCCTGTTGTCGAGGGGCCGTCATCCACACCCAAGCCTTCCTCTTCTTCCGCATCCGAACCATCCGCAACGGAGGGGTACACCGCCGAGATCTCGACGGACAAGGCCAAGGAAGTGGAGGATGAGATTACCGTCGGCGAGAAGGCCAAAGTAACCAAGGTGCTGCTTAGTGAGCTGAGCCTTGAGGACATCAAGAATCTTCAGAAGCTGGCTGGCGGGGGGCTGTCCAAGGATGAGAAGAAGGAAGCAAGAGATCTGATTCTGGAGAAGCTGTCTCCCGAGCAATATGACGAACTTATCCAGATCGCGAAGAAATATGGCTTAAGCCAAGGGAAATCATACGACGAGGTTTCCAAAGAAAAGTAATCCAAGAGAAGTAACGCAACAAGCGAGGAAGCAAGCAGAGAGGAAGTGCAGAGATGCGAGTACGCAAAGCCATTATACCGGCCGCAGGACTAGGCACCAGATTCTTGCCGGCGACCAAAGCGATGCCGAAGGAAATGCTGCCCATCGTCGACAAGCCGACCATTCAATATATCGTCGAAGAAGCGGTCGCCTCGGGCATTGAAGATATTATTATCGTGACAGGCAAGGGCAAGCGCGCGATCGAGGATCACTTCGACCATTCCTTCGAGCTGGAGCAGACCTTGCTCGAGAAGGGCAAGCTGGAGCTGTTGAACGAGGTGCAGAAGTCGTCCAAGATGGCGGATATTCACTACATTCGGCAGAAGGAAGCGAACGGACTCGGCCATGCCATCTGGTGCGCCCGCAAATTCATAGGCGACGAACCCTTCGCCGTCTTGCTCGGCGACGACATCGTCCAGGCCGACAAGCCATGTCTCAAGCAAATGATTGAGCAATACGATCGCTACAAATCATCCATGATCGGCGTGCAGACCGTTAGCGAGACCGAGGTTTCCAGATACGGCATTGTCGACGGCAAGGAGATCAACGAACGATTGTACAGTGTTCAGAATCTGGTCGAGAAGCCTAGCCAAGAGGAAGCGCCTTCCAATATCGCCATCATGGGCCGCTACATCCTCACGCCTCAGATCTTCGAGATCCTGGAGCACCAGCGCCCCGGCGCGGGCGGCGAGATCCAGTTGACCGACGCCATCGCAGAGCTCAACAAAACCGAAGCCGTCTACGCCTACGAGTTCGAAGGCACCCGCTACGACGTTGGCGAGAAGCTGGGCTTCATTAAGACAACATTGGAGATGGCTTTGCAGAATGATGGTTTGCGGCGGGAGTTGCTTGATTATCTGAGCACTTTAATGAAACAGAATGCGGCTAATGTATAGAGTGAGCCGACTAAATAGAATACATATCGTGAATAAGGAGGGTTGCTCGTGTACCTGGTAGTAAAGAGGTTAGTAGATATATTATTATCCGTAATCGGACTCATTATCTTATCACCATTATTCTTACTAATCATAGTGGCAATTAAGCTTGATTCAAGGGGGCCAGTGCTTTTCAAACAAAAGCGAGTCGGCATTCACAAGACTCATTTCTACATTTTAAAATTTAGAACGATGCGTACGGATGCTCCTAAAGACACGCCGACGCATCTTTTGCTGAATCCCGAGCAATGTATCACTAGAGTGGGTAAGTGGCTCAGAAAGACGAGCCTCGACGAACTGCCGCAAATCATTAATATCCTTGTAGGCCAAATGAGTATTATTGGTCCGAGACCTGCGCTTTGGAATCAATTTGACTTAGTAGAAAAAAGAGAGCGATATGGTGCAAATGATGTTTTACCGGGATTAACTGGATGGGCTCAAATAAATGGCAGAGACGAGTTGCCAATCGATGTAAAGGCAAAACTTGATGGACAGTATGTTCAGAACCTTGGTATTTACCTAGACTTAAAGTGTTTTTTTGGAACATTAAGTAGCATCGTTAAACGGGATGGAGTAATAGAAGGTGGAACAGGTAGTCTATCAAAAAAAAGGACTGATAATTCATTACAGAACTGAGGATTATATATGCTAATAGAAAATACGATGGTATCTATCATAACACCAGCATATAACTGTGAAAAGTATATATCTAAAACTATAGAGAGTGTTATACGTCAAACATACATACACTGGGAAATGATAATTGTAAATGATCAATCGACGGATAGTACTGAGAATATTATATTAAAGTATATAAAAAAAGATTATAGGATAAAATTAATTAATCTTGAAGAAAACTCTGGAGCGGCTGTTGCAAGAAATGTAGCGTTAGCAAGTGCAAAAGGAAGATTTATTGCATTTTTAGACTCGGATGATATTTGGAAAAGAGAAAAACTAAAGGCACAACTTGAGTATATGATAAATAATAACTATGGTTTTACATTCACATCATATCAGTATATATTAGACGACAACAACTCAAAAGAGAGGGTATTTAGTGTTCCCAATACCCTAAACTACAGCCAAGCACTTAAGAATACAGTGATAGGCTGTTTGACTGTTGTAATAGATAAAAATATTGTAGGAGACTTTAGAATGCCACTTGTTAGAAAGGGACAAGACAATTTGACATGGCTAATGCTTCTTAAAGAAGGTAATATAGCATATGGTCTCAATGAAAATCTAGCAAAATATAGAATTGTGAATGGTTCGTTATCCAGGAATAAAATTCATGCATTAAAGAGACAGTGGAGTAATTATAGAAAGATAATAAGGCTACCACTGTATCAGTGTATCTATTATTATTTCTTTTACATAATAAATAATATAAAAAAGTATTACTTATAAACTCTGGATGTGATCAACTAAAATCAAAAAAATTAGGAGTGTTTTGTTTTATGAAAATAGCATTTGTATCATCTGGAAGATCGATACATGTGAAAAAATTAGCGAATGCACTGGTTAATAATGGACACGATGTAACTTTATTCACACTTCCTAATCATACTGATTTAATCAATCAATTCAATAAAAAAGTAAAAATTATAGTTTTAAAATTTGGCGGGAAAATAGGTTATTATTTAAATGTACCTACATTAAGAAAAAAGCTAATTACCGGAAAGTTTGATTTGATTAATTGTCACTATATTAGTGGGTATGGGACTTTAACTAGACTAGCTAATGTACATCCAATTGTAGCATCCGTGTTTGGCAGTGATGTCTATGATTACCCGTATAGATCAAAACAAAACATGGCTAGAATAATTAAGAACTTAAATAGTGCTCGTATTATAACCTCAACTAGTCAGGTTATGGTTGATAAAGTTCAAGAATATTACAAAAATAGAAAACCAATTTATGTAACGCATTTTGGCATAGATACTAACTTATTTAAACCATTACCTGTAGATAGCTCTGAATCAGAAAAGAATGCTTTCGTATTTGGAATAGTTAAAAAAATAGAAGACAAGTACGGGGTTGGGTTGTTAATTGAGGCATTTAATGAATTTATAAAAAATGATTCTGAAAAAAAATGCAAATTAATAATATACGGAAAAGGATCAAAGGAAAATGAGTATATAGAACTTGTGAAAAAATTAAATATGCAGGAATATATTCATTTTAGAGGCTATATAAACAATGAGAAAGTACCGCAAGTGTTACATAAAATTAATGTAGTATGCCTGCCAAGTATACTTGATAGTGAAAGTTTTGGGGTAGCGGCAGTTGAAGCAATGGCTTGTGCTAAACCACTAATTGTATCAAATGCATCAGGATTCACAGAAGTTGTTGATAGCTCATGTGCCATTATTATCCCCAAAAATGATAAAAAAGCGTTAGTTGATGCTATGGAAAGATGTTACCAAATGGAAAAAAATCAGCTCTATGAAATGGGTCAGAATGGATATAACAGAGCTGTAAGAATGTTTGATTTTAGTAGGAACATTGAAACGTATATAAATTCACTCACCAAAGCTGTGATTGACGAAAGGAATTGAACAGTGGAACTGAAAATCGTTCGAGATTTAATATCAAAAATAAATGAAAAAGGAATATTATATTGCCATTGGAAGAGTAATCAACATGTTAATGAGGCATTCACTGGTGTGGATGATGTGGACATTCTCATATATCAACAAGATATTTTTAAATTAAACATTATTCTCAATGAGATAGGTTATAAAAGGTTTAATTTGCCCCCCAAAAGAAGTTATATTGGAATTGAAGATTATCTAGGTTTTGATAATGAATGTGGAATTTTTGTGCATTTACACTTGCATTATCAATTAACAATAGGTGAAAAATTTCTTAAAGGATATCAACTTCCTTTTAACAAGCAAATACTAGATCGAAGAATTTATGACACAGAAAATGGTTTATATATTACTTCACATGAAGATGAATTGTGCCTGCTAATTATAAGGCTCGCACTAAAATTAAGGAATAGAGACAAAATAAAGAGACTTTTGAGAAAAGATATTTTTGGTAAGCATTCAATAGCAGAATTTAACTGGTTAATAAATCGTATTAATGTGCATCAACTTGAAATGATTGTTAATGATATGTTTGGTATCGAGATAAAAAACTTAATATTTAAAATAAGTAGCGATGGGATAAATTTTAAGGATGTGAAAAAACTAAAATCAAGTCTGCACAAGAAAACAAAATTGTTCAGAACACACTCAAAGGTTAGAGGGGTAGTAGTAAGGTGGTCCCGGGAATTATTTAGAATTAGATATGCAATTAATAATATGATCTATAAAACACCTAAAAGTTTTAGAAGAACACCTATTTCTGGTGGGAAACTAATTGCGGTTTTGGGTCCTGATGGTGCTGGGAAATCTTCTGTTATTAAAGAGGTTTTCAAAAAATTTAGTGCGGTTATGGACACAAATTCTTTTTACTTAGGCAGTGGCGAAGGGGAAAGTTCACTTATAAGAATGCCACTAAAGAAATTATATAATTTACTGCTGAAAATTGGTATATTAAATAGGAAAAGCAAGAGGGTTGGTCGGAATGGAACGGTTCATCATAATAATGAAAAAAACAATGCAAAAATCATTAGATCTATAGGTAAACTTCCTTGGACAATTTCCTTATCAAGGGAACGAATTAAGAAAATTGTAAGGTTAAGTAAATTTAAGAATACTGGTTATGTTGTAATAACAGACAGATGGCCTCAATCACAAGAAGTCGGTATTTGTGATGGTCCAAAGTATTATCTAAACTCAAATATAAATGCAACCGTTGCTAATAAGGTGGCATCCAGTTATGAGCAAAAATGTTATGAAATTGCCAATCAACTTAATCCTGATGTAATTATTATCTTAAATGTAACTCCAGAAGAAGCTTATAAAAGAAAACCGGATGAAGTAGATTTAGATACACATAAAACACTTATGGAAACGATTTTGAGATTAGAATTTGGGAGTAACAGTAAGAAAGTAATTATAGACGCTAATCAACCATTAGAAAAAGTAATTAAAGAGGTAACACGAACTATTTGGAGGTGCTTATAATGTTCTGTGAATTTGTTGGATTGCCTGGTACAGGGAAAACAACAATGGCTTTTCAATTGTACAAAAGATTAAATCAAAAGAGAGAAAAAAGTGCAATCTATCCATTGTATAATTTGTATAAAAAAAAGTGGATCTTCAGGAATTTGTTTAAGTTTTTTTATGTAAGTAAATATATTATAACTAATTTCAATTTATTTTGTGAGATAATACTAGTTATAAGAAATTCGAATCAAAAAGAGTTTAAGAATAATATTCTGCTATTATTTAATTTTTTGTTTTTTTTATCTATTAAGGAACGATACAGAAATAGTGACAATGTTGTTATTCTAGATGAAGGAATAATTCATCATGTATGGGCAGTTTGTGTTAACAGTCAATATCAATCGGCTTATACATTGTTCGATAAACTGTTCGAAACCCCTGAAATTACTGTGAAAATTGAATGTCCTATCAGTCTCGTGACTTCTAGGCTTACTTTTAGAAATAGAACGGGTAGGCGTCAAATGAGTTTTATTTCAAATATTAAAGACGTTAGTGATTGTATGGATGATCTTACACATTATTTTAAATCTACTTTTTACTTAAATTTTATTAGTGTAAGAAATGAAATTGAATCTGATATAGACAGATGTTGTGATGAAATAATTTTAGAAATTTACAATCACAACAAAACAAGAGTCGAAAATAATAATTGTTGAAAGTGTGTTTAAACATATGGGGAATAATTTAAAATTATCATATATGTGTGCATTGTACATGTTCGTTGTAATTTTGTGCGGTCTAAATAACTCGAGTGGAATTTTCTCTCACATAGGTTATTATTCAATTGGGATTTTGATAATGACAGGAACTTTTATTTTTTTTCTAAAAATTTCAAAAAATATGTATTTTGATAAAAGAGAAATATGGATTTATATTTTTTCATTTCTTTTTATTTCTGCATATTTTATATCGATGTTTGTTGATTTAAACCGTAATTCAATTTACATGACAATTCAAGTTGCATTAATAATTTTCTATTTTTTGTGGACTTCCTTTAACCCATACGAAATAATTAATTTAAAGTTTTGCTACAATTTAATTATTATATTTATTATGATTCACTTTTTATGGTGGAGTATTGAAGGTTTTAATATACCATTTTCAGGTGCGTTGAATAATCCAAATCCGTTTGGTGGTTTTATGGCTTCTCTTTTAGGATTGTTTTTAATAGTAAAAAATAATTATATACACGCACGAAAAATTACAATACAATTCGTGACAGTCCTCGCTCTATGTTTAATATATGCATCGGATTCAAGAACGTCGTGGTTGATGATTTTGTCATTCTATGTAACATATTATTTTTGGCCAATAGTAACTAAAAAAAAAATAATTTACCATAATTATTTTATAATTATTTTATTGATAATAGTTGCAATAACATTTTTGTATCCTAAATTGCTATATTCAGATATTGGGTACACTTTACAAGATATATCTAGAAGCTATACAGGAAAAAACTTTTTCTCGGGTCGACAAGTGCTTTGGGGGGGGTTATTGAAGGTGATTTCAGAAAGTCCACTAATTGGCTACGGATCAGCTGCTAGACCAAGTGAATTTTTAGGCGGATCTTTATCAGCTCATAATTATTATTTGCAAATGATGCTACAAGTCGGAATTATTGGCACGGTATTTTTCGGTCTTCTTTTATTTTCAATATGGAAATACCTCTATATTGCTAAGAACAATAAATCAGTCAGAACAGTGGGTGCATTATTTATAGGTATTTTGTTATATCAGGTATTTGAAGTGTCTTTTACACAAAACAATTTATCTATCTCTGTAATTCAATGGTTAATTATTGGGGTTGGTGTTCATTTTGCTAGAATAAGAGACAATGAAAAGGAATGTGAGTTGAATGTTCCCTCTTTTAAAGAGAATACATAAATTGCATCAACCAAAGTCGCTTTCTGCGTTATCTTTGAAAAAAAACATGTCTTGGACTTTCGTGGGGAATGTAATATATTCTGGGGCTCAATGGTTGATTTTAGTTGTTTTATCAAAGTTGGGTTCAGTTGAAATGGTTGGGAGATATGCGTTAGCCTTGGCAATTGTAACGCCTATAATGTTGCTAACTAACTTACAATTAAGAGTTGTGCAAGCAACAGATGCTTCGCAACAATTTAAATTTACTGATTATTTAAGTCTTAGGCTAATTACGACTTTATTTGGATTTTCAATTTTAGTTACAATACTAATTGTTATGAATTATTCTTTTGAAGTAACCTTAGTTACTATAATAGTGTGCATTGCTAAAATAGTTGAATCAATTAGTGATGTTTTTTATGGTTTAATGCAACAAAATGAATGTATGGATAGAATTGCAAAATCAAAAATAATTAAAGGTATATTGTCCCCGATGATTTTAGGATTGATTATGTGGCTAACTAAAAGTTTAGTGATAGGCGTGATTTCTCTTACAGTACTTTGGCTAATGGTATTAGTATTTTATGATTTTGCAAACGCTAGGAGTATTGCGAAAATTAGACCCAAAATAAATATTAACAATATGATTAAATTGATTAAGTTATCTTTGCCTTTAGGTATTGTGATTATGATGAGCTCACTAAATAATAATATTCCTAGGTATTTTATCGAACATTATTATGATGAAAAGGCATTAGGTTATTTTTCTGCTTTGGTTTATTTAGTAATAACTGGTAGTACCATTATAAATTCTTTAGGGCAATCTGCTAGTCCTAGATTGGCTAAATACTATTCGACAAAAAGAAATAAAGAATTTATAAATCTAACTCTTATAATGGTCATGATAGGGGTAATGATTGGTATAATAGGTGTATTTTTTTCGTTTTTATTTAAAAATCAGCTATTAACATTATTATATGGTGAAGATTATGCAATGTATTCTGATGTTTTTATTTTATTAATGATAGCAGGTGCAATGTTATATACAGGTTCATTTGTTGGTTATTCAGTAACGGCTGCTAGAGCTTTTAAAATTCAGCCAATAATTGGGGGGATTTGGGTTTCTGCAAGTGCACTGAGTTCTTTTTTTCTAATACCGAAATATGGATTAGAAGGTGCGGCCTATGTCGTTATTATTACTGCTTTTATTCAATTAGTAACAAAGATGTTTGCACTTATATATGTTTTGGTATATAGAGATAAAATGAAAAATTATTCATAGAGTAATTTTTAGGAGGATTATTGTGAGTACATGGATTGATTATGTCAAGTCCGATTTATATAGATATGAAAAAAAAACAACCTTAAAATCGTTTGTTAAAACGTACGTATTAAGAGGGGGTTTTAAATATTTGTTCTGGGTGAGAGTTAATTCTGCTTTATATAAGAACAAAAAAATGAGATACATACTATTCCCATTAACATGGATAATGTGGCGAAGATATACGTATAAGTACGGAATCTCAATACCCTATACAACAAAAATCGGATACGGATTGAAAATAAATCATTTTGGTGGGATAGTTGTCAATTCGAATTCTATTATTGGTAATAATGTTACGATCTGCCATGGTGTCACGATAGGTAACAATGAAATAGGCCACACTTTAGCGTGTCCAACAATAAAAGATAAAGTTTATGTTGCACCTGGAGCAAAAATAATAGGGGACATAACAGTAAATGAAAGTGTAGTAATTGGAGTAAACTCTGTTGTTGTTAAAGATATTAGTCCGAGGGTCATTGTGGGAGGAATACCTGCGAAGGTATTAAGAGAAATAGTATCGGGTGAATTAGTTAAAAATGAATATTTGCTTGAAAGTATATGAAACAATTAAGTGTCTTTCCATTAAATTTATAATAATTGCTTTTGCAAATACAAACGGCGGATCGCTCTATATAGGAATTGACGATAGCGGCAGCGTTGTTGGAGTGAACGAAGTTGACGATGTCATGCTAAGAGTAACCAACGGTATCCGTGATTCAATCAAACCTGATGTCACGTTGTTTGTTACATGCGAAATGGAAGTCATTGAACATAAGTCGGTCATTAAAGTGAATGTGCAGAAAGGGAGCTCTAGTCCGTATTATCTTGCGAGCAAAGAAGGTGTATATGTTCGTCAAGGGGCCTCATCGGTTCCCGCTACAGATTCTGCCATTCGCAAGATGATTAAGGAGACCGATGGAGATCAGTATGAGGACCTTCGATCGCTCATTCAGGAGCTGACCTTTCATGCAGCGGAGAAGGAGTTTGCGGCAAGGAAGGTTCCTTTTGGGGCCAGTCAACAAATATCGCTGAAGCTGATGAGTGCCGACGGCATCTACTCTAACCTTGGACTTCTTCTCTCCGATCAATGCAGGCATTCCATAAAGCTGGCCGTATTCGAAGGCGTGACAAAGGCCGTGTTCAAGGACCGCCGGGAGTTTGTTGGATCTCTGCTTACGCAATTGGACGATGCTTACGTATACATGGATCGCTATAATCGAACCAGGGCGGAGTTCGAAGGGCTGCATCGAATCGATAAGCGAGACTATCCCGTCAAGGCTGTTCGAGAGGCGCTCCTCAATGCTGTCGTACATAGAGACTATTCGTTCAGCGGCAGCCTGTTGATTAGTGTATTTGATGATCGTCTTGAGTTTGTTTCGATTGGCGGTTTGGTGAGAGGGATTACCTATGACGATATTATGCTCGGTATTTCCGTGGCGCGTAATGAGAAACTGGCGAATATTTTTTATCGGCTGTCCTTGGTTGAAGCATACGGTACGGGCATGCCAAAGATTATGCAGAGCTATAGCCGTTATTCTGTGACGCCTACGATTGAGATAAGCGATAATGCCTTTAAGATCACATTGCCTAATACAAACGCAGCTGCTACTTCCGATGGGCTCGGTAATCATCTGTCTGACCACGAGCAATTAATTGTGGAGATGTTCGCGAATCATGATTCTATAACTAGAAAAGAAGTCGAGCAGCAGCTGTCCATATCTCAAGCCATGGCCGTCAGAGTCTTGAAGGGGCTTTGTGACAAGAACATTCTCCGTTCGGTTGGCGGTGGCAGGAGTACGAGGTATGTACCTACTGAACGAGGGAGCAGAAGCTAGTTTATGACATAGCAAAAACAAACACTTAACGGAGAAAAACCTATGTTGACTGAAATTTCAAATTTGGTTCACCGAACAGTAACGAAGATATGGTTAAAGCATATTCCTGTGGATTATAGTAAGAATCGACTCTACAGAGAGGCTTCCTTGCAAGACTGTTTTTATTTTCATTTGCGTAGAGAAATAGGTGATTCTACCTTGGAATCATTAGGTATTTTCATTTATCCTGAATACTATTATCAAGGCAAATATGTGGATATGGCGGTACTTGTGAGAAGAAAAGGACGAGAAGTACCCTTGGCAATATTTGAATTCAAATATTTAAACTCGACAGGCAGCAAACCATTTGATAATGATATTGTAAAGGTTTTAGAATACTTAAAGAATGACGGCTTATGCAAATTCTACTTAGGATTTGTACAAGAAGTTGAATATGATTATCCTATTGATTTTTCTTGGCTAAAAGATGAGCAGAAAATTCACGCAAGTGGACGAATTGTTGAACTGACAGGCGGTTTTTTTAAACCGGGTGCCCAAAGTGCGTCGTGGTTTATAAAGGAGCATACATAATTTAGAAATAAATTTTATTTGATCTTATTTGTCGAATTTTGCAACTGTTTTATTTACTTTGAAACAGGGTTGCCCTAGTATAGATCATAGAACTTCTTTATTTGAGTTTATGAAGCCAATGACGGCAGGCTATTGTGCAGCTATAGCTGGGTGAGCATGAATATAATTTGAGCAATGAGGTGTGGGAGAATGAATAGAAGAAAGAGGTCTTCTCTAGTATTACTAATGATTATATCGATGTTGGTTCAACTTGTATTTATTAGTTCAGTAGGAGCAACCTCGGGCGGCAGCGGCATACAAGAAACGATGATCCATACGTATGGATCAAATACTTGGGCATCCAGCACCCTTGCTAAAGGCCCTAACGGCGAAATCTATCTTACACATAAGATTAGCGGCACTGAAATTGCCATAAAAAAATGGAATGACGGCAGTTGGACAGATTTGCCGAGTGTGACTACCGCTGATGCGTCAGATACTAGCTTCGGTGATGATCTTGGTTTGGCCGTCAGTGATAATGGAGATTTGCATTTGGTGTTTAAGTTTAGTGACGGATCCGGTGTAAATAGCTATCGGGGAGTGAAATACGGAATGTACGATGGCACTGTCTGGAGTTTTCATGAGATTGAAGCCTACAGCAACCCTTCCGGAGCGAAAAACTTTGACGACCCGGCGATTGACGTAGATTCTGACGGGAATGCCTATATCGTTTATTTATTTAACGATGACAGTGATACGAACAACCGAAAGTACCATATGCAGTATGCTACGAACTCATCTGGAGCGTGGGTCACTTCGACGATTGTTACTGGTACCTCCGGTACCGATGAAGTTCATGAACCTCAGGTGGCTATTGGACCAGATGATAGTATCCATCTTGCCTATATAAAAGAAGATAATCAGAACGATTATTACGGAAACTATTACTATATGAGTAAGAGTGCTGGATCTGGTAGTTTCCCGGCAGCAGTTAAGATCATTGATTCAGTGGGTGAAGAGAATAGTTATTATTATACAAACTTAATCATTGATGGGTCAGGTAATGCCAATCTTTCCGCATATTTGCCTACATATGATGGGGGTAATAATCTTATCGCCTCGACTAACTATTTGTTCACCAATGCATCAGGTGCTTGGACAAGGTCTACCATCTATACAGATAACACAAGGGACTCGTATGTAATCGATCTATATCTGAGTGGCTCTACAATATATGCACTCTTTGATTCATGGGCATTTGATTGGTCGGACGAATATTTCTTCGCAATGGCCAACTATGGCGATGGATGGGTCAAGGGCACCGCAAATGTGGTTTCCGAGCTGCAAGTCGGAGGAACGAATGAGATTACCTTCACAGTTGATTCATCTGATAACTTTTTGGTTGTGCTGGAGCACGATGAACTGAAGAAAATTAGCAGTTTGTTCGGATCAAGCGCTGACTTTGGGCTAGTGCCTTCTGCTGCAGAGGAGTACACCGTCACCTTCAAGGATTGGGATGGAGCGGAGTTGAAGGCAGAGACTGTGGAGCATGGCAGCGATGCGACCGCGCCTGCTGATCCAACGCGAACCGGCTATACCTTCACGGGCTGGGATGGCGATTATGCCAATGTCACAGGGGATGTAGTTGTCACAGCGCACTATGATGTGAATGCATACACCATGAGCTTTGACAGCAACGGGGGCAGCACGGTAGAAGCTGTTCAGGCGGATTATGGCACGAAGATAAGCGAGCCGACTGCGCCAACTCGCGAAGGCTACGCCTTCCAGGGCTGGTACAAGGAAGCTGGATTGACGAATGCATGGGACTTCACAGCGGATACAGTGCCTGTAGACGGCGCAACCTTGTATGCGAAGTGGGCGATAAACGAATACACCGTCACCTTCAAGGACTGGGATGGAGCGGAGTTGAAGGCAGAGACTGTGGAGCATGGCAGCGATGCGACCGCGCCTGCTGATCCAACGCGAACCGGCTATACCTTCACGGGCTGGGATGGCGATTATGCCAATGTCACAGGGGATGTAGTTGTCACAGCGCACTATGATGTGAATGCATACACCATGAGCTTTGACAGCAACGGAGGCAGCACGGTAGAAGCTGTTCAGGCGGATTATGGCACGAAGATAAGCGAGCCGACTGCGCCAACTCGCGAAGGCTACGCCTTCCAGGGCTGGTACAAGGAAGCTGGATTGACGAATGCATGGGACTTCACAGCGGATACAGTGCCTGTAGACGGCGCAACCTTGTATGCGAAGTGGC
>NZ_JAATHD010000030.1:0-11502 GCF_011947265.1 Paenibacillus sp. HB172176 | reverse complement strand
CCAGGGCTGGTACAAGGAAGCTGGATTGACGAATGCATGGGACTTCACAGCGGATACAGTGCCTGTAGACGGCGCAACCTTGTATGCGAAGTGGCTCATTAATTCACCGAATAAACCCGTCATACAATCAGTTGTACCAGGAGATACAATGGTTGCAATCAGTTGGACAAGTGTTGCCAATTCAACATCGTACAATATATATCAGACGACAACGTCCGGAGCTTACGATAGCCCGATTGCAACAGTTGGTGAATCCGTCTATCAGTATCAAGCCACAAACTTGGAGAATGGAACGCCATATTATTTCGTAGTTAAAGCGGTGAATGATGGCGGGGACAGTGAGGCTTCCATTGAAGTTAGTGCCATTCCTCAAGTGCCTGCCCCTGGAGCGCCTGTCTTGCATGCTCCTGTTTCTGATGATAAGCAGGTCACTCTTTCATGGGATCCCGTTATAGGGGCTTCTGAATATAAGATTTATTCAAGTATAACGCCTACTAATTATGCAACAGAAAATGGAACAGTCGCAGGATCGGTATATACCTATAATGTAACAGGATTAACGAATGGAACGCCATATTATTTTACAGTCAAAGCCACTAATCCAGGCGGTGAGAGCGTACCTTCAAACGAAGTAAGTTCGACACCAATGGGGGCTCCATCGGCACCGTCAGATATTAAAGCGAAGGCTGGAAACAGACAAGCCATTATATACTTTACAGCTCCTTCCGATGATGGTGGAAGCCCTATAACGGGCTATGAAGTAATCTCAACGCCGGGCAACATTACGGTAACAGGTACAGAGAGCCCAATAAAAATAACAGGCCTTGATAATGGGACAAGTTATGCCTTCAAGGTTAAAGCGATTACTGCTCTAGGCAAGAGTGTTGGGTCAGCCAGCTCGAATTCTGTCGTGCCAAGAACACCTTCTACTTCTACACCAAATGAAGATAACAACGGAGGAGCAGTTATTCTCGTTAACGGCAAGGTAGAGAATGCTGGAATCGTAACAACGTATGAAGTCAATGGCCAAATGGTTACCTCCATTGCGGTAGACGAAGATATATTACAGCAGCGTCTTGATCAAGAAGGCATTGGCGCGGTAATCACAATTCCCATATTTACAGGCAGTGATGTAGCTATTGCTGAGTTTAATGGACGCATGATTAAAAATATGGAGAATTTGCAAGCAGTGGTGGAAATTCGTACGGAGAAGGGAATCTATACGTTACCAGCAGTGCAAATTAATATAGATGCGCTGTCCAATAGATTCGGGACCAATCTATTATTACAGGATGTCAAGGTGAGAATTGAAATTGCAGAACCGCTGCCTGATACGTTGAAAGTGGTTGAAGAGGCAGCAAACCGTGAAGGGTTCACGCCAGTAGCTCCATCGGTCAACTTTAAGGTGAGCGCAGTTTATGACGGAAGATCGGAAGAGATTTCAAGGTTCAACGCTTATGTGAAACGTATGGTTGCGATTCCTGAGGGCATTGACCTCAACCTGATTACAACCGGAATTGTGGTAGAGCAAGATGGGACAGTGCGTCATGTCCCAACGAAAGTCATAGAAGCCGATAACTTGTATTATGCCCAGATCAGTAGTCTGACGAACAGCACCTATTCTGTCGTTTGGCATCCACTGGCTTTTGAGGATGTAGCGAATCACTGGGCGAAGGATGCAGTGAACAATATGGGCTCCCGTATGGTGATTAACGGATTCAATAATGGCGAGTTCAAACCTGATCAGGTAATCACTCGTGCAGAATTTGCGGAGATTATCGTAAGAGGGCTTGGGTTGAAGCTAGAAAGCGGAGCAGCCCTTTTCACAGATGTAAGTAAGAATGCGTGGTACTATAAAGCCATTCAAACCGCTCATGATTATGGATTAATTAACGGCTTTGAAGACGGTAGCTTTAGGCCGGATGACCGAATTACTCGCCAACAAGCAATGGTCGTCATAGCTAGAGCAATGGAGATTACTGAGTTGCAGGGAGTAAGTTCAGATGTGGCAGTTGAAAATTTGCTTGGCGCGTTCAAGGACCAAGATTCTGTATCCAGTTGGGCAAGAAGCGCTGTAGCAGACAGTGTAGAAGCAGGTATTGTCTTGGGTAGACGCAATGGGGAGCTGGCGCCTGATGCCTATATTACACGCGCGGAAGTAGCGTTGATCATTCAGAGGTTATTACAAAAATCCAGCTTGATTTGATTTTTTATTAAGAAAAAGCGCTGAAGTTGAACCGCCAGCAATTAGGTATAAAATATGTGCCTTATTCCAATACTATCGCATTGACTCTCTCATACCCCACGAAGAAAAGCCCAAGCCAGGTTACCCGGCTTGGGCTTTCATCAATCCTTATTCCTTATTCCACAATCGATTCGGAGCCATCTGCATTGTCCGTAAACGAGTGATCATGTGAAGCCTCTTCGATCGCTTTGAACGCCCAGTACGTTGTCGGTACATCGCTCCAAGTTGGATTTGTCCAATCTTGCGAGCCGCGCTTGAGGATATTGTTGATCATGGAAGCTGCTTCGGCACGGCTTAATGCTTTCTCCGGCTGGAATGATCCGTCAGGATAGCCCTCCATCACGCCGGCTTGCTGAACGGCTGCAATGTCCTTCCCGGCCCAATGGCCAGCCGTATCCTTGAATGCTGAAGATACAGCCGCATCGCTTTCCAGCTTCAACCATCGGCTTGCGATAGCTGCCATCTCTGCTCTTGTGACGGACTGTTCCGGATGGAAGTTGCCGTCCGGCAATCCTGACATGAGTCCTTCGGCGTTCACATATTGTACGGCCGACTGTGCCCAGTGGCTGGCAGCGACATCAGGGAACATCCTCTCGCGGCTGTCTTCACGAATGCCGCCAGCTTCAATGCGAGAGAGTATCATCGCCATCTCGGCCCGGCTTATGCCTCTGTCGGGCTTGAAGGTTCCATCAGGATAGCCCTGCATATAGGCATCATGCTTATGCTTTGCCTCTTGTGCGAGGAGATACTCCTTCCAGCCTTCCATATTGAGAATGGTGAAGGTACTGAACTTGTTAACCCCGAATTTCAGACCCAACAGGCCGTCCTTATATACGACCACTTCCGGCTTGACCAACTGACGGTCGCCGTCGCTATGCTCGATGAAGATGACGAGGTCAGCCAGGAAGGCTTCGCGTTCTTGCTCATCTGTCGGCAAGGTGACATTTTGCAGCGGCAAGATAATGTCGACCGCTCGGCTCGAGAGATTGGTCTCGATGGTCATCGGGCGAGCGACAACGCTGACAGAATTGTCTCCAGCGACCTCATGGACAACCTGCTCGACTCTTGCCCGTTCCTCGACCTCGGTGCGCTCTGTCTCACTCTTGATCGGAATGACTCGGAAGTAGAAGTCCTCGGTAATATCGGATAGGGAGTCATTGGACAGCACAAGCTTGGCATTCTCTGTGTAGATCTCGAGATTCAAGCCTCCGCTTGCCAGCGCTGATACGGTTTCCTTAGGGATGGTGACGTCTAACCGGGCAACCTCGTCTTCCTTATCCGGAATTACGATACGCGCGGTTGTTTGTCCGGATTGCTTGGCTTTCTCGACGGTTTCTTTGGCTTGCTCCGGCTTGAATGTTACTTTGTCATTCTTGGTACCGTCAGCATTGGTTGTCCGTTGAATGGTTGCCGAGGATATCCCCGATCCATCTCCGTTGTCGACGATAACCGAGATTTCCTCCGTTGTGGAAGGCGTGGTCGCGGGTTCATTCTCATGACTGTTATCCGGCTCAGGCTCAACCACATTGAACTGAACATCAAGTTCGTTCGAAATAATGTCCAGGGCCGGAGTGCCGCTCTCGGCGGAAACGGTCTTGAACGGATATTCCCGAACGATAATAAGAATCAGGATTGCGCTTAGTAACATCAGTAGGAAACGCATGGCAGGCTTCTGCATAAATTCACCACGATTCAAATAATTTGTATCCCCCCATTAAGTAATGAGGGGATGGAAGAGAATTGGAAATGATTAATTAACTGGGTTGGTTAATTTGATAGTCCATTGTGTATTCATCGCTTTCTGAATAAGCTGTTCCTGCTCCGTCGCTGTCAACCTTAATGGAAACGGAATAAGTGCCCGGGGTGGAATTGAACACAGCATTTTGCAATGTAATATAACATTCACGGGGCGAATTAGCAGGCACGCTAATGGGTATGGTCAGTGTCTTGGTAGCCTCGTCCCAGAAATTTGTAAGATCTGTGTGCGTGCCGGTTTCGTAGTCTGTGTAGGAGCTAGTGGCTGCGTCGAAGCCTGTAATGCCTTCGCCCAATTGAATGACAGCCGTTCCATTATCGGCCCCTGCCGCAGGATAGTAATAGAGAGTTGCCGTTTTCGTTTCTCCGTTTATAAAAGATAATGGCCAGAAATTACCTTCACCAGGCATTTCGGTTTTTAGGGCAGGCGTGCTTTCTTTAATCGCAACAAGGCTGGCCGAGAAAGGAGTTCCATTCGATACGTCGTTGAAGGTAATGTCGAATGTATCGGAATAAGCCGTGTCATTCATGCCGATGGCAAGTCCTTCATTCAATTCATAATAGTCAAATCCGTTATCGCTGAATGAACTTTCAATGGTATTGTCATCAACTTCTATGGAGTCCACAGCGGCTGCGCTTGTCTCAGGTAGCTTCAGCAGTATAGTGACGGACAGATCGTCGTCATTGTCCGCTCCCGGACTTACATAATAAGTGATGGTTTTCGCCTCGTCCTGAATCAGGTCGTAGCTCTCAAGCGCTGTGTTCAGAGCGGCTGTGTCCCAGGAGAGAATCACGGTATCCTCTACATCTGGAGCCGTGACGTTGAACACCGCTGGCAGTTCATTGCCGATCATATTATCCAGCGGACCGCTGGTGGCTCCGGCATATGCAGGTGTAACGAATGAACTGATCATGCAAGTTGACAATGCGGTCGTTAGCCATACTTTCTTACGAAATCTTGGTAGAATTCTCAATGTCCTCATCCTTCGCTAGTTGATTTTTGAAGCGTGTGCGACGATCCCCTTGTTTCTACATAATCTCTTATGCTTCGACATAGTTCAGTTTACTTCAAAACAACTATAGTTCGTAATGCCTATTTTTTATAGGCCTTTTGTCCGGATGATAGAAGAAAAGAGCCGTTCGCATTGAACGGCTCTTCAGTAATCATTCAGAGATGGAAGCGGAGAGAAAACCGGGAACCCTGGCCGAGGACGCTCTCTGCGTGGATTGTGCCGTGATGCTGCAGCATGACGTTCTTGCAATAAAACAGTCCCAGCCCATAATTGTTGCTCTTGCTCTTGGTCGAATAGAAGGGTTCGAACAGAGCGGGAATAGAGCTCTTGGGGATGCCTTCGCCTGTATCTGTAATCTGAAGGACGATTTCATGCTCCATCTCTCGCAATGTAACGGTGATGACTCCCTTATCTTCCATCGCCTCTGCAGCATTGGCAAGAAGATTATGAATCACTTCCTTAATATGCACAGGATCGTAATACATATCGGAGACTTGCTCAAGCTTCCGGTTGATGATGAGTTGTTCTCCTGCCGTCTTCTCGAATGCATCCAGACATTGCACCACGATTGGCGCCAGATTGTCCTGAATCAGCTTCACTTCAATGGCTTGCACTCGCTCGTTGATTTTCGACATCATGCTCTGAATATGATGCACAGAGTCGGCTGCCATTGTAAGCATATCCTCGAGCTCTGGCTCGGAATTTTCGAGATGCGCAGCTTGATCCTTATCCTTGATGGAATGCCTCATTTGATGAAGCAAGATGTCGACCTTCCCTATTTCATTCTTAATCGTATGATTAAGCAAGCTCGAACCGCTTTTCAATACATGGAGGGAAGCATCTGTCTTCAGCATTTCAAGCTTGATCCTCACCCCGAGCGCGCCTTGCTTGATGCCGATGATAATGAAGAGGGTCAAGAAGGCGAAGGCGAACAGATAATTAAATCGGAAGAGATCGATTTCATAGTAATAGAATAGATAGCTAATCGCGATATAAAGCATGGTCGGAACGATGAACAGGCTGGTTAATGTTCTCTCAATCCTCTTGTAGGGATGATTCTCCTTCCAATTCGCTATCAGTAATAGAAGGATTCCTGTGGTCATGCACAGGATGACAAACAACACGACCGGCAGCTCATTATCTCCTTCATAATTAATGCGCCTGGTTGGCGTAAGCGGAGTCAGAAGCCAGACAATGCCGATCAGAAGGAGACCGAGCGCTATAAGCTTATGGCATGTCTTCTTCGCAGCCAGACCTGAATAGACGACGCCGAACATGCACAGTGTATAAGCCATGGCGACATCGGTGAGGAAAATCATTGCATTTATGAACAGATTGGGCGCGTCCGGATATTTCAAGTCGAGAAGAAACACGACGATCATGAGACTTCCCGAGTACAAAGAGGCGCTCAGCCATCTTAACGATGGATTGCGGGGATTAAGCGCAATGATTACGGTTGCCAACGCCGCGGCAATGATCATGGTCGTTATCATCGCTCAAAGTCCTTATGGCTCAGCCCCCTGCTCTTAATCGTCCGCACGGCATCCTTCATTGTTCTGGCTTTGAATTTATGGAGGATGCTTGTAATCTGGTTTTTCAGCGTGCCTTCCGACTTGCCCAGCTTGTCCTTGATCTGCGCGCGCCCGGCCCCCTTCTCGCTAAGAGCCACGATTTGCTGCTCGGCAGCTGTCAGCTTGCCGTATTGTTCATCCTTCTTCAGGCGTAAGTACTCGTTCAAAATAATTTCTTGCGGGGACCTGGATGCCATAACGCCCCGGATGGTATCGGGTATCTTCCGGAAATCATGCTTGCTCACGTAATGAATGGCCCCGGCGGTGAAGGTATCGATAATGACCTTCTCATCCTCCAATGAAGTCAGGGCGATTATCTTCGCCTGATTCTCCGTCAAGCTCAGCTCCAGGATGGCTTGAATGCCGTCCAGGTTGCTATGCGTCAAATTGATGTCCATCAGGACGATATCGAACTTGTTGCAAGCACAAAAGGAGAGAGCTTCTTCTTTGGTTCCTGCCGTGTGGGTAACCTGCAGATTTTCTTCGTTATTTATAAACTTGGTCAGCATGGTTCTCCAAACCGGATCGTCTTCAACCAACAATATTTGAATTTCTCTGGTCACGAGAATCAACGCCTTCCAATGGTTTCTAGCTGTCAATCTATTTTACAATTAAATGAATCCATTCGTAAACGTTCTTGTGAAGGCCCGGGGATTGTTGTAAGATAAACTCAAATTCTATCGATATATGACAGACATAAGGAGAAGCATGCCCAAGCCATACATAGAAGGGGTGTGCGCCCACAACCATGAACAAATGGAAATGGATTCTTATCGGCAGCGCTGCTGTCGTTCTAATAGGCGGAGTGGTCACTCTCGGCATATTGTCTCTTAAGGACAAGCTGCAGGATGTGAATGAGCTGCAGGATCAGATCGCGGCGGCATCGACGAATGCAGATGCGGATGAGGCTGGCGACGCGGCGGCTGGGCCGATGGATGCAGCGAGCCCCGGCTCATCAGATACGTCTGATGGTTCAGCAGATCCGCAGACCTCTTCCTCTTCCGAACCGGAGCATACGACTGAACTTCCTCAATCTTCTGTTGATAGTTCGAATGCGCAGCCAACCAACTCGGAGCCAGCCGTTCAGCCAACAGCAACCCCTGACGGGACGCCAACAGCTTCGCAGCAGCCTGTCGCGACGAAGAAGCCGGAAACTTCGACAGAGCCGGCCTCAAGCGCTACGAATGAAGACGCCAAGGGAGCTCAGAAGCAATCCATCGACGAAGCAATCACTGTCAAGATGGAAGCTCTGCAATCTTCATGCACCGCTCAGAGCAACAGTCTCGTTCAGCAAATCAAGAAGGAGCTCTCTGGCGACGACAGCAAAGGGATTGAGACGATTCAGGACAAGTACCTGGAGCAGATTATTGCTGCGGAAGCCAGCTGCGACAACGACTTCGAGAAGCTCGTGAACGACGCGAAGGCGCAATATGAGGCGGCGGGGATCGACACCGGAGATCTGCCGGACTGGAGCGCCGAATACGATAGCGCGAAGCAACAGGCGAGAATCAAGGCTTTAGGCGAGATTGCCGCAGCGATGAAGTGAATAATTGGACCTTTGCCGGCAGCGACTTATTCCGTGAATGGACGCAGTCTGGTTGAAGGTCTATTTTGCATGGGAGAAGGAATAAGAACGTAATGGTCCGCGGCGAAATATGATAAACTAACCGTATTGGCGTTTTTTCACTAGAACCTGGGGAAGAAGGAAGAGATATGTCTAAGATCGCAGTAGCTGGAACCGGCTATGTAGGCCTGGTTGCGGGAGTATGCTTCGCCGAGATGGGCCATCAGGTCACATGCGTGGATATTGACGAGAACAAGGTGAAGCTGATGAAGTCGGGCGTCTCGCCCATCTACGAAGCGGGGCTCGAGGAGCTGATGCAGAAGAACTACGCTGCGGGCCGAATCGATTACACGACGGACTATGAATCCGCCTATAAGGACGCGGATGCGATCTTCATCGGAGTGGGGACGCCGGAGCAGCCGGATGGCTCTGCGAATCTCTCCTATATAGCAACGGTCGCCAGGCAGATCGCGGAGACGATCGAGAAGGATTGTCTTGTTGTGGTGAAGTCCACCGTGCCTGTCGGGACGAATGATAAGGTCGATCAGTTCATTCATGATTTCCTCGTGCATGATGTGCGGGTGGAGGTGGCTTCGAATCCGGAATTCCTGGCGCAGGGCTCGGCGGTTCAAGACACACTGCACGCGGAGCGCATTATTATCGGGACGGTGAGCAAGTGGGCGGAGGATCTGCTGATGGACATCTACAAGCCCTTCAACCTGCCTGTGGTATCGGTCAACCGGAGATCGGCGGAGATGATTAAGTATGCTTCGAATGATTTCCTGGCTTTGAAAATATCCTACATGAACGACATCGCGAATCTATGCGAGCGCATTGGCGCGGATATTCAGGATGTGGCGAAGGGGATGAGCTTCGACCCGCGAATCGGCAGCAAGTTTCTCAATGCCGGCATCGGCTATGGCGGCTCGTGCTTTCCGAAGGATACGAAGGCGCTCGAATATCTCGCGAGGCAGAACGGCTATAAGCTGAAGACGGTGAAAGCGGCCATCGACGTGAACAATGAGCAGAAGACGATGCTGTATAAGAAGGCGAGCAAGCGTCTCATCACGTTCAGCGGTTTGAAGGTGGCCGTGCTGGGCCTGACCTTCAAGCCGGGCACGGATGATTTGCGGGAAGCGGCCGCTTTGGAGAATATCCCCTTGCTGCTGGAGCAAGGAGCAGAAATTTACGCCTACGATCCGGTAGGTGTTGCGAATTTCGCGAAGCGTTTTCCCGCGGGACCTGTTGGCAATGGCCATATGACCTATGTCGATCGTGCTGAAGAAGCGCTGGCTGGCGCGAATGTATGCTTTATTTTCACGGAGTGGGGCGAAGTGAAGGCGGTGACGCCGGAAAGCTACAAGAAGCTGATGCGCACGCCGCTGGTCTATGACGGCAGGAATATCTATCGCGTCGATGAGATGCAGGATGCTGGAGTGGAGTATCATTCGATCGGCCGCGCGCCTGCGAATAGCCGGGGCATTCAGGAATAGCGCTGAGTCGCGCTGGAAAGGTTAAGGCCTTCGGCAAAAGTCGCCTTGTTAGCAAGGCGCTGTCGCTGAAGGCCCTATGCAGGAATCGTGTTAGTAGCATTCATGGCAGATCATGGCTAGAATAATTTCTTTCGATTATGATTTCTGAATTTATACCAGAAGTGTCCGTCCTCGTCGCGAAACAAGCGGATTCCGAACATTCTGAGCGGCGTATTCAGTTCCTTGAACATTTTATACCCCGACATGAGCGGTCACTCCTCTCTGCCCTCCTTATATATTATCAGACTAATTACCTATCTGCCATATGATATGCCTAAAATATGGGACGAAAGAATTACATATATGAAGCTGTCTCTAGTAATTATTTCGTATCGAATTGTGGCTTTTGTTCGTTCATGTTCACTCGCGCGACAGGATGATACAAAGTGCTCTGCGAAACTTGCGAAAAATTCGAAAAAAAAAGTAACACAAAGCTAGATAGATATGGTAATATAGCATTATATCGATTCATTTCTCCAGAAGCATATAGGACTTTAGCGAACGGAATATGAGTCTTTATAGAACAAATCATATAGCTTCAACGATAATGGCAAACCTGTCGAAAGGCAGGGACGCAAAGCAATAGGGCCTTCCGTTATGATGGCAGCCTTGCTACCGAAAGGGGTTATTTTTTATGCGCAAAATCTCTGTTCTATTCGTCGTATTATTCATGTTGGCAGCTTCGTTCCATGTTCAGAGTGCGGGAGCCGTTGCGGCTGACAGCTGGCTTGATGTATCCGAGTTGTCGAAGGGTGTCGTCTCGATCTCGTATCCCGTGAAGAAGAATGTGAAGACGAAAGCGATGGTTGTGAAAGGCAAGTCCTCTTACAGCTATAATCTGACGGCGGCAGTGGAGAAGGAATCCTTCGAGCTGCAGCTTGGCAACGGGGCATATAAGATTTATGTACTGGAGAATGTGTCGGGCAATTCCTACAAGGCGACTCGGCAAGGCGAGGTAACGTTGAGTCTGAAGGATGACAAGACGGTGTTCCTGAACTCCGTGCAGAATGTGAACTGGACAAGCAGTGACAAGGCGATTAAGAAAGCGGCAGAGCTTGCGAAGGGCAAGAAGTCGGATGAAGAGATTGTGAAAGCTGTCTATGATTATATGACTTCTACTATAGTGTACGACAATGAGCTGGCGAAGAGCATCCCGTGGGATTATCTGCCGAGCATTGATCGGACGTATTCTACGCAGAAAGCAATTTGTTACGATTACGCTTCGATGTTCGCATCGATGCTGCGCAGCCAAGGTATTCCGACAAAGCTGGTTATGGGGAACTCCGAGTACGTTAAGGTCTATCATGCCTGGAATGAAGTATATCTGGATGGCGAATGGGTAACGATTGACACCACGGTAGACGCAACCTTGAAGCAAGCGAATAAGAAGGTAGAGTGGCTGAAGGATTCGAAGAAATATACGACCGAGAAGGTTTATTAGAATAAGCGAGGAATCGCTGAATGATAGAGGACAAGTTCATGATTTTTATGAGCTTGTTTTTTTGTGAAAAAAAAGCTTGCAATCGTATAGGCATACGTGATATATTATCTAAGTCGCCGCTGAGAGACACGCGGTTGACGGGTAACAAAGATTGTTCTTTGAAAACTGAACAACGAGTGAAACTGCCTCATTACATGAACGAAGCTTGCTTCGTTGAGATAATGAAAAAGCGAAAAAATGAGCAAGTCAAACACCTTGGAGCTTTTCGCATTGGCTTTGCCAAGTGCGAAAACTCCCTTTATGGAGAGTTTGATCCTGGCTCAGGACGAACGCTGGCGGCGTGCCTAATACATGCAAGTCGAGCGGAGTTACGCCTTCGGG
>NZ_JAATHD010000003.1 GCF_011947265.1 Paenibacillus sp. HB172176 | reverse complement strand
CAGTGTGGCCGATCACCCTCTCAGGTCGGCTACGCATCGTCGCCTTGGTGGGCCGTTACCCCGCCAACTAGCTAATGCGCCGCAGGTCCATCTGTAAGTGACAGATTGCTCCGTCTTTCCCGGTTCGACCATGCGATCAAACCGCGTATCCGGTATTAGCATTCGTTTCCGAATGTTATCCCGGTCTTACAGGCAGGTTACCTACGTGTTACTCACCCGTCCGCCGCTAAGTTACACCCGAAGGCATAACTCCGCTCGACTTGCATGTATTAGGCACGCCGCCAGCGTTCGTCCTGAGCCAGGATCAAACTCTCCATAAAGGGAGTTTTGTTACTTGACGAAGTCAATAACAAAAGCTCCAAGGTGTTTGACTTGCTCATTTTTTTCGCTTTTTCATTATCTCAACGAAGCAAGCTTCGTTCATGTAATGAGGCAGTTTCACTCGTTGTTCAGTTTTCAAAGAACAATTCTTCTTACTCGTTAGCTGTGTTTTTCTCAGCAGCGAACTTTTATAATATATCACACTCGCCTAGATTAATGCAAGAACTTTTTTTAACTTTCGACATTTAATTTATAAATACTTATTTAAACGTCGGTTCTTGCAGAAAAAGTGGCGAAAATTAATATATCATAGAAAGATAATAATCGTCAAGAACTTTTGAAAATAATTCATATCGTCACATATTCAAGCTTCAAAAACAAAGGAGATCCCTCATTTAAAGGATCTCCGAACCTGTGCACTACGCCTTCCCCAGGCAATACCGCAGCTCAAGCATTCCGCTGTTATCCGCTTCTTGCATAACAGCTACCTCTCTAATGTACTCTCTCATCACCAATTTCTGCAGCACTAGCGAAAAATCAATATGCAACTGTATCAGCTGCGGATGAGACTGCAGTTCGCTAATGCTCCAAGCATCCTCTCGACTGCTCAAAATTTCCAAAAGCAGCGAGCAGCATTCTTTCATCTTATTCATCACGGAAAACTCACAGGCCAGCAATACCAGCTGGACTCGTTGCTCCAACGTTTCCGGGCTTACCGTCAACTCTTCATAAAGCTTGTAGATACCGGGATGAACCCTTTTTAGCTGTTTCCACACCGTGAGTTCGGGATGCATCCCTTCTTCAATCAGCACGATATGAGCCCAGTGATTCAGAGCCGTCAGAACATGGCTGTAAGCATCCAGCAAATTGCCGTCGATAAGATCTTGCTTTGCTTGCAAATACGTTCTCAAAAATCCATTGAATTCTACGATCCGTTTTTGCTCGCGCATGGATTCTGGAAACTGAAGCAAACGTTCTCGAACATTCGCCAAATAACCGTCGCGATCCAACAAAATCTCCCCCCGCACTAACCATTCAATAATATTGCGATTTTCCCATCCGCTCAACCATTGCTTCAGTTCAACATGATTAATCGTTCTAACTAGAGCCCGCTTTCCTTCCAATCGAATATGCTCCATGCGATTTATTGGAGAAGCGTGATTCAGAATGACAAGCGCAAGGAGATCCAGACCGTCTATCAAAGGATTGTATGGGTATGGATTTTCAATTAATGCCAGTGCCGTTAACCCTGGTGTTTCTTGATAGGTGTTTAGAAAATAAGCTCTAATCTGCTCCACAAGGTTCCTCCGTATAGCTAATCCGACATGATTAAGCTATAATAATGATCTACAGTACTACTTCCATTTCGACAAGCCGGTTTCACATTCCTGCTTGGGTACATAGAAATTAAGACTCAAATTTATAAGTCTTGGGGTATAGAAAGGATATGAATCATGAACAGAATCTTTTTTAAATCGGCAAAAATCAATGAATTTCGCCTTTGGGGGCTCGTGTTCACATTGGCCGGCATGGGCGTAATGGTGCTTGGTACCGCCGGCATCGTTTTTTTTGGACAAACAGGAAAAATTATCGCCGGCATCTTCATGGTGCTCGGAATGATCTCCTTGCTAATTAGTGTCGCCGTCTATTTTTGGGCCGGCATGCTGTCCACCAGCGCCACGATGCTTGAATGTCCCGAATGCGGTAAACCTACGAAGATGCTCGGAACAACCGATCGCTGCATGTTCTGCAAGACCATGCTGACGCTTGATTCCACCCAAGCAACTGATCTGCCCGTCGCCAAAGACATGAATACCTAGACAGACAATTCCCACCGTGTATAGATTCAATATCGAAACAACAAAAAAAGCCTCCGTTGCTGTCGTTTGACAAGCATATGGAGGCTTTTCCCATCCTGAAAAGTCGATAATCGCAGCTACAATGTGTTCGCGAGACCTTTCGAAATCGTATCCCAAATTGTCGTCGTCTGAAAAGCTCTCTGCCAAGTGGCAACGCCAGCCAAATCAAATTTGCGAACCAAACCCAATCGAGCGGTCATGGATACATCATCTTCGATCCAAATCCGTTTCAGAGCGCCGTCTTCCTCGTATTCCACATAATTCTGACCGGCATCGGCATCGAATGTCGGCAACAGCTTCTTCTCCTGAACGATTTGTTTGACAGAGTCCATTCCTACAGCCTTGGATGATACCTTGATGACGCCCGTCTCGTCAGCCTTCTCCGTCCAAATTCTCGTATAGAGCGGCATACTGAGTATAATCTTGCCCGGGGGCACCTTATCCTCTTCCATAATCTTCGCAATGGACTGTTCCGTCCATGACAAAGAAGCTACGGATCCCGAGACGGGACTGGCTGCCCAGTGTTCGTCATACGCCATAATCATCATATAATCAACGACCTTGCCAAGCGCGGCCCGATCCAGAAAGACCGACCACATCTCGCTGTTTGATTTAGGCGTAACGTCAATCGATACAACCAATCCTTGCTCATGCAGAAGCGGCGTCAGCTCTTTGACGAATTGAACCAAATTTTCTTTATCCTTCGTATACACATTCTCAAAGTCAATATTGATTCCTTGCAGATCGTAGAGCTCGGCAAAAGCAATAATCTGTTGAATCATTTTAAACCTGGTCTCGGCAGTGGACAGCGCTTCTGTTGTCTGATCCGGAAGAAAGCCATTGCTGAACAGCGCCCAAATCTGATAACCGCGCTCATGGGCCCACTTCACATATGCGGAATCCGCCTTGCTCGCAATCGTGCCTTTACCGTCTGCGAGCTCAAACCAGGTCGGACTGACAACATTCAAGCCGGTCATATCCCCGATTTTATCGGTATTGATTTTCTGATTATAGACAGCTTCCCAAGTCAAGTTCACCTTCTGTCCAATCGCTGTTGTTGGAACAAAGGTTGATGCTGTCTCTTGTTTCGCTACTTGCTCAATCGTTCCAAGCGTTACCTCCGACTTGCGGATATATCCGATATAGCCAGACAAGGTTTGAGCCAAATACCAGCCATCCTCTTCCTCCCATAAACGAACGACTTCTCCTTGTTCGATCGTCATCTGATAAGGCTTGCGAATGGAGGGCTCGATCCGAAGCGCGGCGCCATTCTTCCCCGTCACCTTCGCTTGCTGCACCGCATCGCCGGCTTCCATCACCGTAACAATGTGGCTTGATTCATCATAATCGATTTTCAAGCCATACAATTGCTCAAGCGGCATTTCGGGAATATAGACGACATCATCCCTCACTTGCGCAGCGATATTCAATTGATACGGAGATTTATTAATCAGGCCGGTCAATGCATTCGTCTTAAGCTGCAGCACCTGATTCGCCGTTGTAAGAACAATCGTGCCTGTCTGCTCCTCATAGTAGATAGGCTTGTCCTCCCCGAATACGGTTTCCAGAAGCGTTAACGGCAATGCAACATCGCCCTCTTCAATCACAGCTCCATAAGCGGTATCCGCACCGTTCATTACAATCGGATTATCTTGCTCAAAGCTCGGCTCCTGCATTTCATTGCTCGGTATATATCTCAAATAGTAAAACCATCCGAAGGATGCCAGTGCTGCGATGATAAACAAAAATACCAAGATTCCGAAAAAACTTCTGCGTCTCTTGCGCGGCGTTCGAATGTATGATGTTTCCAAATCCAACTCATCACTCTCCTGCGATTTTTGTTCATAGAAAAACGTGCGGTGCGGCGTTCATCGCCTCCCAGCACGTTCTCTATGGTTTATCTATCCTTTTCTATTCACGCTATTCGTTGTGACAGCTCGCACATAATCCATAAATCTCCATTCGATGTCCATGCACGACGAATCCGGTCTCCTCCGAGGCCGCTTTCTCAACATCATGCAAGGGCGGATGCCCAAAATCTACTATTCTGCCGCAATTCTTGCAAATGACATGATAGTGATCGGACATATCTGCATCAAATCGGCTTGAATCATCCCCATAAGTTAATTCACGCACTAAACCGGCTTCGACAAACAATCTCAGATTGTTATAGATGGTCGCTACGCTCATGCTTGGATAAGCAGGCGACAAAGCTTTGTAGATTTCATCCGCTGTCGGATGGGACTTCGTATCCATCAAGCAGCTTAGAATTGCGTGTCTTTGCGGGGTCATTCGGACGCCATTCATCTTCAATTGCTCCATTGCCAAATGAACGCTGGCAGACATTCCCCTCACGCCTTTCCTCATCGTTGATATTCTTATTGTACGTTCTTCCTTAAGATTTTGTCAATGAATGCACGAGAGGTTCATTGCTTGTTACGATGTATAAATATGCTGTTCGTTGCGTTAATATGAATATGAAAAATTCCTTCTCCTATTGATCCTCTTATCGTTTTCCGGCTTTGCTCGAGCGGAAGCTCGGATGTAATATTGCCGAAAGTTACCGATCCGTAGACCTGAAAATCGCCCTCGGAAGGCAGAGTCAACGTAATTTCCCCCACCGAGCTGTCCAAATCCCAGTCGCCGCCTACATAGCTGCTTCGAACAGCAATGTCGCCATTTAATGTATCCGCCTTGACAGAGGCCAAAGCTTCGTCGATCGTAATTTTACCGTTTTTGGTTTCGGCGTCAATGTCGCTCGCAACGTCAGCTAATTCAATATTTCCGTTCTGAGTGCCCGCGAACAGCGATTCACCGCTTTGAGACTGGACGGCAATCATTCCATTTTTTGTCTCGAGGCTGACTTTGCCCGTAATTGCCGTTACTTCGATGCTCCCGTCATTCCCCTCCGCAGCTATCCCGCCAACGATACGCGAAGCCTCCATCTTTCCGCTTACGCTCTTCATGCTAAGGCCCGCTTCCACATTCATATCCTGAACGGTTATCGAGCCGTTCCCGCTTTCAATCGCAAGCTTTAACGTTCGCTCCGCCGGCCCGGCTTCGGATTTCGGAGGACCGAATGTAGGCAAGGGAGAGGGTAATTCCGTTGCAGAAATATCGGATTCTGAAGATGGAAGCTCGGTTTCGGCAGAAGGCAACTCCGTTTGTTCTGCAGCGTCAGGCAAAGTATCCCGAGTGGATAACGGGATGAAAGGCACGACAATCTCCATGCTGAGCTTCGGCATTTTCGTGCCGTTAGCGCCGAACGGCTGTGCGTCGCCTTCGAATTTCATGTCGGCGCCCGGCGTGACAGTGACGCTCGATTGGTCTGCAATGGCCTCCGCTTCCCGCTGATCCTCAAGCTCCACCCAAACGGTTGTGTAGACTTCAATCTCTTCCACATCGCCGGAATGAACGTAGACATCCCCGTTCTTATTCTGAATGACAATCGAGGAAAGATTCTCTTGAACAGGAACCTTGATCACATTCTTATCGAATCGAAAGCCCTTCTCTTCTCCATAATCGACCACACCGCTCAAATTCACATCGAACTGATCGAGCCATTTCACCGGAAAATCCGCGTACTGCGTTACGGCATATGCCGTAACGGCAACCGCAAGCGCTCCAAACGCTCCCCGGAGGTCAAGCCGCAGCCGCGGCAGCCATGCGCGCAGCCAAACTTGATACAAAATCATCTCCGCGCCGAGAAGAATAAATAATGCCGGCCACCACTCGCTTAAGGCTGTAATCGCGTTGCTCTCCGTCCATTGATCCCATAACAATATGGATCCTACGGCGACAATAAGCGCGGAAGCGGTCAGTCTCCCCAGCTTAAACCACTTTGCCAGGCGCGACGAATAGACCATAAGAACGGCGGCTATGATAAGAAGCGGACCCACGCTAAGCTCCGCAAGCCTGTTCATAAATGGAAGCAGGAATGTGGGCGGCTTGACCAATAAAGTCATGATTATGCCGGCCGTCGTCAGCCAGATGCCGTGAACCAACGTAAACGAAACGACTGCGGCTCCCTTATTGTTCATCCGTTCGATCGCATCAAAGACGCTTACGAAGTAGAAACAGGGAAGCAGAAAGCCCAAATATACGATCAATAATAAATGCTGGCCGCCGTTCGCATTGGCAAGGCGGAATATCGCTGTATAGTCAAGCAGCAGCCCTGCCGTAAGCAGCAGCCCTCTGCCGTATTGTCCGACATAGAGATGACCAAATCCGGGCATGAGAAAAGCCAATAGAATCGTCCATCCGATTTTTTTGTTGCCGCGATTTATTCGGAGCTTACCCAAAGCACGCCCTCCAATTTGTTCAACTCATCCAGCAGCTTAAGCGTGTAATCCCGTTTCGCAGCAGGAATGGACAGGTAGAAAACGAGTCGGGTATGATGAGCCGTCGCCGTTTCTCCCTCATTTCCGCCGGATTTTGCGTTATCATCCATAACGACTTTACGAATTACAACTTTGCGATGGTGAAAGATAGTGTTAATCTGATTGATTACCTGGGACAAGTTGTCCGTCTGTATGGATATGACATGCTCCTTCTTAGCTTTAATATACCTCTTCTCCAATTTGTTAAACGCCCACAGGGTCAGAAGCACCATGATTGTTACTGCGCTCGATGCGAAATAGAAGCCTGCGCCCACAGCGAGTCCGATCGCCGCGACAACCCATAGCGAAGCGGCGGTCGTCAGTCCCGTAATCGATTTCCCCGTGAAGAGGATCGTCCCTGCTCCAAGAAATCCGATTCCCGTTATAACCGCTGCCGCCAGCCTTGCCGGGTCGACCCGAACATTCGGTTCTTCGACGAAATCCGAGAAGCCGTAGATCGACAGCAGCATCAGCAAGCAGGCGCCGAGACAAACCAGAATATTCGTGCGGAAACCCGCTGCGTGATTGGATTGCTCGCGCTCATAGCCGATTAAGCCGCCTAATACAAGCGCAAGCAATAATCGAAGCATGATATGCCATTCATCAATTCTCCACGGGTCCTGCATAGCTTCAACTGCTTCCAGCATGCTTCATCCGCCCCTTTCTTCCAATCATTCGTATAGCTTATGCGAGTCGGGAAGGAGTCATTAATAGGGAGAAGGCGCGTTTCTTCCTCCCGTGGAGGTGAAACGCGCCTAATGGATGGACTTGCCCCTATTGAAGTCGTTCCAGCAGAAGCTTGTTCACTAACGCCGGATTGGCTTTACCGCGCGTTTCCTTCATAATTTGACCGACCAGGAAGCCGATCGCTTTCTCTTTGCCTGCTCGGAAATCTTCAACGGATTGAGGATTCTTCTCGATAATGCCGTCTACGATAGCAAGCAGCGCGCCTTCGTCGCTGATTTGCACCAAGCCCTGCTCCTCGACGATCTGCTTGGGAAGCTTGCCGCTCTCCAGCATCGCTTTGAATACCGTCTTGGCGATTTTGCCGCTAATCGTCCCCGCTTCAACGAGGCCGATCATTTCGCCAAGGCCCTGTCCTGTCAGCTTGAGCTCGGATGCCTCCAGCCCGTTTGCGTTCATGTAGCCTAACAAATCGCCCATGACCCAATTGGCTATCGCCTTGGCGTCCTTCGTGTAGGAGAGACTTTCCTCGAACAGATCAGCAAGCTGCTTGGATGCCGTAATGACTTCCGCGTCATAAGAGGACAGCCCAAAGCTATCCCTATATCGCTGCTTCCTCGCGTCAGGCAGCTCGGGAATGCTGGCGCGAACCTCCGCCTTCCATTCCTCGCTGATATGTAGACGAACAAGATCGGGATCGGGGAAATAACGATAATCATGCGCCTCTTCCTTGCCGCGCATGGAGAACGATTTGTTCGCCGTGTCATCGTAGCGGCGCGTCTCCTGAACGACTTCACCGCCACTGTCCAAAATTTCGGCTTGCCGCAGCTGCTCATATTCAAGACCGCGCTGAACGCTGCGGAAGGAATTCATGTTCTTCAGCTCCGCTCTTGTGCCGAACTCCTTCTGCCCCCATGGACGCAAGCTGATGTTGGCATCGCATCTCAGGCTGCCTTCCTCCATCTTCACGTCGGATACCTCGCAATACAGCATAATCGCGCGCAGCTTCTCGAGATAGGCCTTCGCTTCCTCGGGCGTGCGAATATCCGGCTCGGACACGATCTCGACAAGCGGCGTTCCGACGCGGTTGAAATCGACGAGCGACGCGTAGCCTCCGTCCACATGCGTCAGCTTGCCCGCATCCTCCTCCAGATGAAGACGGGTGATGCCAATCCGTTTCGTCTCTCCGTTCACTTCGATGTCCAGCCAACCATGCTCGCCGATCGGTTGATCGAACTGCGAGATCTGATACGCCTTCGGAGAGTCTGGATAGAAATAATTTTTGCGGTCGAACTTGCTGATATCCGCAATCCGGCAATTAAGCGCCATCGCGGCTTTCATCGCATAGTTCACGGCTTGGCGGTTCAGCACCGGCAGCACGCCGGGATGTCCAAGACAGACCGGACATGTATGTGTATTCGGCGGCGCGCCGAATTCGGTGGAGCAGCCGCAGAAGATTTTGCTGTTCGTATGAAGCTCGACATGAACCTCAAGCCCCACCACGGTCTCGTATTTATTTGCTTCAGACATGATTATCGATCCTTTCATTAAGCATGCGTGGATTCGCAGCCTTATCTTAAATTTGCGGACGCAGCTTATGATGCTCCGTGTGAGCTTCGTAAGCATGAGCCGCCCTCAAGACGGTCGACTCGTCGAATGCCTTCCCGATAATCTGCAAGCCGACAGGCAAACCGTCAGCCAGACCGCAAGGAACGCTGATTGCCGGAACGCCGGCCAAGCTTACCGGAATCGTACAAATGTCGTTCAAATACATCGTTAGAGGATCATTCACCTGCGCGCCTAGCTTGAATGCCGGCGTCGGCGCCGTCGGTCCGATGATCAGATCATACCGCCCCAATACTTCGTCGAAGTCGCCTTTGATCAGGGTACGCGCTTTCTGCGCCTTTAAATAATAAGCATCATAATAACCCGAGCTAAGTGCGTATGTGCCCAGCATAATTCGGCGCTTCACTTCCGCGCCGAAGCCTTGGCTCCGCGATTTCCGGTACAAGTCGATCAGATTATCGGGATCCTCCGCTCTGACGCCGTATCTGACGCCGTCGAATCGGGCCAGGTTCGAGGAGGCCTCCGAGGAGGCAAGCAAATAATAAGCCGCTATCGCATATTCGGTATGCGGCAAGGAAACCTCTTCCCATACAGCTCCAAGCGATTCATACACCTTGAGAGCCTCCATAACCGCTGCCTTCACCTGCGGATCGATGCCCGCGCCGAGGAATTCCTTCGGCACGCCGATGCGAAGGCCTTTGACGTCGCCAGTCAGCGCCGACACATAGTCAGGAATATCGACCTTCGCCGAGGTGGAATCCCGATCGTCATGTCCGGCGATCGCTTGAAGAACGTAAGCGGAATCCTCGACATTCTTCGTAAGCGGTCCGATTTGATCCAGGGATGAAGCAAAGGCAACGAGACCAAAACGCGAAACCAGTCCATAGGTTGGCTTCAAGCCTACAATACCGCAATAAGCGGCCGGCTGGCGAATGGATCCTCCCGTGTCGGAGCCAAGCGAGAAATAAACCTGTCCTGCGGCTACCGAAGCCGCCGATCCTCCGCTTGAACCTCCGGGTACGTATTCGGTATTCCACGGATTGCGCGTTGGATAATAGCTCGAGTTCTCGTTGGAGCCGCCCATTGCGAATTCATCCATATTCAGTTTGCCGATCGTAATCGATTCGGCGGCCGCGAGCTTATGCGCAACCGTCGCGCTGTAAATCGGGTTGTAATTGCTTAAAAATTGGCTGCCGCAGGTCGTCAGCAAGCCTTCTGTCACAATATTGTCCTTAATCCCCGCAGGGAGTCCGAATAACAAGCCGGCTTCCGCTCCCGAGGCAAGCTGATCATCCTGCTTTCGCGCTTGCTCGCGCGCGCCTTCCTCATTCAAGGTAATGAAGGCCTGCACGGCAGGCTCCGTTTCTTCTATTCTCCGGTACGATGCATCAACAAGCTCGCCAACGGAAAGCTCTTTTGCTTTTAATTTGTTATGTATATCCTGCAGGCGCAAATCGAATAAAGCCAACTGCAGTTCCTCCCTTCAAAATTAACCCCTTATTAGTCAAGCACGGCAGGCACTTTGATCTGATCGTCCTCTTCATCCGGCGCGTTCAGCAGCACTTTTTCAATAGGAAGCGACTCCTTGCGCACATCCTCGCGCATGACGTTCGTAATCGGCAATACATGCGTAGTCGGTTCAATCTGATCCGTATCAAGCTCGTTCAACTTCTCCGCATATTTCAATATAGCGTTCAATTGACCGGCAAATCTTTCCTTCTCCTCCGCCGTCAGATCCAGCCTTGCCAAATTCGCTACATGATCCACATCTTTAAGCGTAATGCTCATCAGCCCATCTTCCTTCCTCATCAAAGTCATTCCAATTATTATAGCCTACAAGCAAGTCCACAGCAATAATGGCTCACTCAAAACAAGCCGCCCTGGAGCAGCGTTGCTGCTTCGAGGACGGCTCCCGTTAAAAGATGTTCAAATCCACGCCTTCAAATTGACTTGACGGATAAAATCATCTCGGCTTAGCGGCTCTTGCGATTCCTTGTCGGCTTCCGTTTCTTCTTGCTCGCCGTTCATTATTCGATGAAATAATTCCTCATTATGCGTAGCAAGCGCGAAATCAATTAAGGATTCTCTCTCTATGCGATCAATCTCGAGCTGAAGGAGCACTTCTTCAAGCTCGATATCCTCCTCAGGAACTAGAAAATTGCGGTTAGCGCCTGGCACGCGCAGAACATAATCGAATACATTGTCCGCGTTGCGATCATAAGCGATGATATAACCGTATTCGCCGACAGGAAGCTTCTGCTCATATTGGTCAGCCACTATGACGACCTTGGATCCCAGCTGCAGCATAGTCTCAACCCCTACTTTTCTTCGCTGATTATCGTAACTATTCTATTATCCTACTAAAAAACGATAGTCATGTCCAATCGTCACGAACAATCTGCGAATTTCGGAAACGCTATTCTTTGGAGCTGCCGAGCTCCAGCACCGATGAGGGCAGTTTGAATGACTGATTATTGATAAGCAGCTTGGTAAGCTGTTCGCTGAAATCCTCGTTCTGAGTTTCCTTAATGACCGAAATTTCACGGTGCAGCCTCTCCATTTGCTTATCGAGCTTATTTGCCGAGTCGGATGCTTCCTTCAATTCCTGAATAAGGCGGCTTGGCACGGTTTGATTGTATTTATAAAAGATTTTATGCTCGAGGCTGGCCCAGAAATCCATGGCGATCGTGCGAATTTGTATTTCTACGCACACATTCTCCTTACCGTCCGACATCACGACCGGCACCTCGACAAGCAGATGCAGACTGCGGTAGCCATTCGGCTTCGGATGCTGAATATAATCCTTGATCTCATTTATTTTCAATTCGAATTGATTCTGCAGCATGTCGCTAATCTTGTAAATATCCGAAATGAACGAGCAGGTGATGCGCAAGCCGGCAATATCCTTAATATGATGCTTGATTTCCTCCAGGGACAGAACAATGCCTTTGCGGCCGATTTTGTTCATGATGCTCTCGAGGGATTTCACTCTCGATTTGGTATGCTCGATCGGATTGTAGTCGTGCAGAAATTGAAATTCTTCCTTCACAATCTCGATTTTCGTCTCGAGCTCATTCAAAGCAAATTGGTACATCATCATAAAGCGCGTGACATCGGTCTTCAGCTTCTTGAATTGTTCAATTTGATTGTTGTTCATTCTCATTCTCCTTCGTTCGAGCACATACATTCCTGAACAGCCTTAAGGTCCTTTCATCATAGTATGAATGGAGACCTCAATGCAAATGAACCACAGCCCGCTTAAGGAGAGTACACCAACCCATGGGCATCTACATACACTAATGGAGACAGCAAACCGCAATTCATTAGGAAGGGCAGGAATGAAAGAATGGACCATGAGTCGATAGACTACGCATCGCCGTCTGTGCAATTCACTTATAACCTCAACAATAATCTCCTCTTCAAAAAAAACAATCAAAACTACATCACATCGCTAAACAAGCAGCAGCTTAACACGTTAAGAGGCACTGCTTTGCTCGATATCTATCTCAGTCAGAGCAACACCGTCGAGCCGCATTATCATCAGAACGCCACCGAGTTGATCTATTGTATTACCGGCTCGGCGATTGTCTCCATTATTAACCCGTTCACGAACAAGCTGCTTCACTTCAAAGCCATGCCCAGCCAGGTGGTCAACATCCCGCAGGGCTGGTGGCACTACATTATTGCCTTGCAAGACGATACCCATCTTCTTGCCATCTTCGACAACGCCATGGCAGGCGTTATCTTCGGTTCGGACATTCTGCGACTCACGCCGCCGAAGGTGCTGGCGCACACCTACTGCCTGAACGAAGAGATGGTCAAGGAAACGCTCGCTCCGATTCAGGAAACAGTATTCATCGGTCCGCCTAATTCCTGCAAGACGGCTGCCGCGGGAATAAGCACGAATACACAAAGCAATGCCGGCCAAATGCCAAGCATGCAAGGAAACATGCCGACGAACGGTATGGGGCAGCAGGGATTCATTGGCGGCGAATACCGTCCGTCGCAGCTTCAGCATTTCGGCGCGTCTTATCAGGCGCATGCGGACCAGCCTGGACAGCAGCAAGCTCCAGAGCAAATGCCCTATGTGCCGTTCCTTTACCGCAGATGGGATTAGCTTGAACCTGAATTCGCATCACGTCTCATAGAAGGATAGGGAGAATCATCAAATTTACAAATTGCAAGGCATGAATGCCAAGAAATCGCTCCTTGCGGCGGTTTCTTTCGCATGTTCCGCTGCGAATTGAGAAATTGTCGGCTTCCCCTGATCGCAAATTCTACGTTTTCGCTTGTTTCAGAATGAAAGAAGAACCTTAATATCATCCTAAGAAGCGAATACGATCGAAATGAGGGATGCAGAATGCCTGCTACAATGACGGATTCAAAAACGAAGATCGAAAAACAGCTTGAAGGCAAGGTTGCAGTCATCACCGGCGCCGGTTCGGGAATCGGAAGGGCGGCGGCGCTGCTGCTTGCGCAGCATGGCGCAAAAATCGCGCTTGTCGATCTGATCGACGAGCGCAGTGAAGAGGTCGAAGCCGAAATTGAACGGATGGGCGGGGAAGCGATTTTTCTTGATACCGATGTGTCGGACGCCGCCCGTGTAGAGAAGGCCATGAATGGAGCGGCCGAGAAATTCGGCAGAATCGATATTCTGTTCGCCAATGCCGGTGTCAACGGAACGCTCTCTCCTATCGAGCATCTGACGCCGGAGGATTGGGATCGCACGTTGGAGATCAATTTGAAGGGCACCTTTCTCTCGGTGAAATTCGCCATTCCGCACATGAAGGGGGATGGCGGGAGCATCGTGATTACTTCCTCGATAAACGGCAGCCGCAAGTACACGGGCTTCGGGATGTCGGCCTATAGCTCATCCAAGGCAGGTCAAGTCGCGTTCATGAAGATGGCGGCTCTGGAGCTCGCCGGTTACGGCATTCGCGTCAATGCCATTTGTCCTGGAGCCATCCAGACGAATATCGGCGAGAACACTCATCGTACGCCTGAAGTGGAGGAAATCGAAATTCCGATTCAATACCCGGAAGGCAGTCATCCGCTCGAGCATCATGCCGGCGCGCCGGAGCAAGTAGCCGAGCTGGTGCTGTTCCTGGGGTCGGATCGATCCAATCATATATCGGGAACCCAGATTTACGTTGACGGAGCGGAATCGCTGCTCTAGTGATAAATACAGAAAAGGACTTCCTCACTGCCCGTCATTGGGCATAAAGGAAGTCCTTTATATGGAGCCCGAGCTTGCAAAAAGCAGCGCCGTTGCCGACAACCTCCGTTGCAGCTCAGCTTGGCGTCAGCTGCGGCAGCCTGGCGTTAATTATCCGTTGGACGAGCGAACCGCATCGCTGAATTGACGAAGCGCCCGCTCCAGAATCGAGCGCGGACAAGCCAGGTTGACGCGCAGCCAGCCTTCGCCTTCCGTGCCGAATACGGAGCCTTCGCTGAACGCGACCTTCGCGCGTTTGAACATAAGCTCCTTCAGCCCCTCCTTGTCCAGCCCGAGCTCGCGGCAGTCCAGCCACAGCAAGTAAGTGCCGTCCGGTTTGAGCGGCTTGATCTGCGGAAGCTCCCTCTGCAGAAAGTCCATCGCGTAGTTCAAATTGCCTTCCACGTACGCCATCATCGCGTCTAGCCATTCCTCGCCATCGTTATAAGCCGCTTCTACCGCATCCTGAGCGAAATGCTGCGCCATGTGCAGGCTTAACGTATGCATACGCTTGTCCATGCGCGACTTGATCGCTTTGTTCGTGATGACCATAAACGAAGTATGGAGGCCGGGCAAATTAAAGGTTTTGGTAGCGGCTAATGTTGTGATGGTAATATCCGCGATTTCGGGAGACAGGGAGGCAAGCGGAATATGCGTATGGCCAGAATAGGTCAAATCGCAATGAATTTCATCCGAAACGATTGTAACGCCATAACGCACGCACAGCTCGCCCAGCGCAAGCAATTCTTCCCGCTCCCAAACCCGTCCGCCCGGATTATGGGGACTGCAGAGCAGCAGCAGCTTGGCGCCCTCCTGGAACAGGGCTTCCAATTGCTCCAGATCCATCTCGAAGCGACCATTCCGAATAATCAGCGGATTCTTCGCTACCTTCCGTCCATTGCTGGTTATAACGTCATAGAACGGATAATAGACAGGCGATTGCAGCACGACCGAGGCGCCGGGCTCGCTGAATTGCTCGACAGCCACGCTGAGCGAAGTGACCACGCTTGGGGAATCCGTAATGAAATCCTTCTGAAGCTCCCAGTTATGACGCCGTTTGAACCAGTTCACAATCGCGTCCAGATAGCTTTCGGAGCGAACGGCGTAGCCGTAAGCCCCAATGGCTGCGCGCTTCAGCAATACTTCCTTGACGGCCGGAGGACTGGCGAAATCCATATCCGCAACCCAGAGCGGGAGAATGTCCGCGCTGCCGAACAGCACTTCGGACTGATCCCATTTGTACGATCGCGTATTTCTTCGGTCTATCATTTCATCAAATTGGTAAGTCAAATGCGAACACCTCGTCTCTATCTATGTAAGCTTTCCCTCTATCTTACCCATTCACCGCCTGCGAAGCAACCTGCTTACGGCTCATGAGGCAGCTTGGTCTTGGCTATACGATTATCCAGCGCCTCGTATTCGTCATATCGAATAAGGTCGTAGAGCTCCCGGCGCGTCTGCATATGCGGAATGGTCGTCTTCTGGGTGCCGCTGCCCTTGATCTCGCGAAATACCCGCTCATACGCCTTGGCGGCGACGCGGAGCGAAGTGACCGGGTAAATGACCATTCGGAAGCCCCAGCTCTCGAATTGATTGGCTGTGTAATATGGCGTCTTGCCGAATTCCGTCATATTGGCAAGCAGCGGAGAGCTTACCGCTTCGCGAAATCGCTCAAACTCGCTTTCATTCTCGAGCGCTTCGGGAAAGATCGCATCCGCTCCCGCCTCGGCGTACTGCCGGGCTCTCACAATCGCCGCCTCCAGACCCTCAACGCTTCTCGCATCGGTTCGAGCCACAACGAGCAAGCCGGGAGCCGCCGTTTTGATCATTGTTATCTTCTGCGTCATCTCCTCGGCGGAAATGAGCTTCTTCCCGTTCAGATGTCCGCATTTCTTCGGCATCTCCTGATCCTCGATCTGAACCGCCGCAGCCTTCGCTTCCAGCATTTCCTTCGCCGTGCGAGCGACATTCAATATGCCTCCAAAGCCGGTATCGATATCCGCCAGCACGGGAAGTCCCGATGCCCTGACGAGTTCGCGCACCCTCTCCGCCACTTCATTCGAATAGATGAGACCCAGATCGGGAAGTCCCCTGCTTGCCGAATAGGCCGCTCCCGACAAGTAAAGCGCTTGAAATCCGCATTCCTTGGCCATTCTTGCGGCCATTCCGTCATGAGCCCCCGGCATCTTCACAATCGGTCCCGCAGCGATCAAGTCGCGAAGCCTCTCGGCCAACTCCCCTTGCTCGGGCTCCTTCTCGATCAGCCATGACATTCGAATCCCCCCTATTTCAGTCTACCCGAATCATGAAATGACGCTGTCGAGTAAGCTTATGAAGCAGCAGCATCCATCAGATGACGAAGAGCGCCATGAACCGCGTAACCGGCATGCTCGCCAACTGCTCCCCCTCGAAGGTTCGTTTCAAGATCTCGGACGTTCTATTGCGTGGAAATCGGGTTAAAAGATTCGCCTCGCATTTCCGAATCACCTCAGGCAGTCCCTCCTCCCGTCTGCGCCTGTGGCCAAGCGGATAGTGGACGACGAGCTTATCCGTGCTCGTTCCATCCGCGAACCGGATTTGAATGCCGTTGGCGATAGAGCGTTTGTCGGGATCGAGATAATCCCTGCTGTAGCTCTCGTCGTGATGAACGCTCATCTTGCTTCTGAGCTCGTCGATTCTCGGATCGCGAGCGGCTTCGTCCTCATAATGGTCCGCTGTTAATTCCCCGAAGAGCAGGCCAATCGCAACCATGTATTGCAAACAATGATCCCGATCTGCGGGATTATGCAGCGGTCCCCGCTTATCGATGATCCGGATCGCCGATTCATGAGTGGCAAGCTCGATGCGGCTAATTTCATGCAGACGGTCCTTCACCTGCGGATGCAGCGCAATTGCGCATTCCACCGCGGTCTGCGCATGAAATTCGGCAGGGAATGCTATTTTGAACAAAATATTGTCCATCACATAGGTGCCGAGCCGACGCTCCAGCTTCAGCTCCTGTCCGCGGAACAGCACATCCTGGAAGCCCCAGCCCTTCGCCGTAAGCGGCGTTTCGCAGCTCATTTCTCCGCCAAGCGACATCAACGCCAGCCGAACGGCTCGGCTCGCGGCATCCCCTGCTGCCCAGGATTTGCGCGAAATCGTATTCGGCGCGTGGCGATAAGCGCGCAGACTGCCTCCGTCCAGCCAGGCATGGGACACGGCTCCCGCTACTTCCTCTCTCGTACCGCCGAGCATGGCTGCCGCAACCGCCGCAGACGCGACCTTCACGAAGAGAACATGATCGAGTCCGACTCGGTTCAGCGAATGATTAAGCGCCAGAACGCCTTGAATTTCATGCGCTTTCACCGCTGCCGTCAGCACATCCTTCATAAGAAGGGATTCTCCTCCCTCCCGCACGCGCAATCGGCTTACATAATCCGCAACGGCCAGAATGCTGCCGAGATTATCGGAGGGATGACCCCATTCGGCGGCCAACCACGTATCGTTGAAATCGAGCCACCGGATCATGCAGCCGATATTAAACGCCGCCTGCACCGGATCCAGCTCGAATCTCGTCCCCGGCACGCGCGCGCCTCCCGGCAGGTCTGCTCCAGGCACGATGGGGCCAAGATGCTTGGCGCATTCCGGAAATTTCAGCGCCAAAACACCCGTTCCGATTGAATCCATCAGCATATATTGCGCAATTCGCAGCGCCTCCGCGCTTTCAACGGAATAATTGCATGCGTAATCCGCGATGTCGACGATAAGCCGGTCAACAGCCATTCGTTCTCCTCCTTGCGTCATCAGGGATGAAGATCTTTCGGGCCGCGATAGAGCACTCGCGGTCTGAACAGGCGGTTATGCTCATGCTGCTCGATGACATGGGCGCATAATCCAGTTGCTCGCGCCGCCAGAAATACCGGCGTGAATAACGGAACGGGAATGCCAAGCAAATGATAGACGGGAGCGGCGTAATAATCGAGATTCGGATACAGCCCCTTCTCTCTCTTCATCACCGCTTCTCCCGCCTCGCAGCGATGATAGAGCTCATGATTGCAGGATGCCGCCGCAAGCTTCCGCAGCGCTTCTTTCATTAGAAGCGCCCGCGGGTCCGGCTTGCGCATATAGACCCGGTGGCCGAAGCCCATGATCCGCTCCTTCTTCGCAAGCTTCTCCAGCATGAGCGCTTCGAGCGATTGACTTGAGCTCGTCTCCTCGAGCATCTTCATCACCGCTTCGTTCGCGCCGCCGTGAAGACGGCCCTTGAGTGAAGCCGCTGCGCCCGTCACCGCTCCGTACATATCGGACATGGTCGATGCGATGACGCGAGCGGCAAAGGTTGAATTCGGCATTTCATGCTCGCTGTAGGCGACAAGAGACTGATCGAAGACATGCGCTTCCAGCTCCGTCGGCTTCTTGTTCGTCAGCAGGTAGAGAAAGCCTGCCGAATAGGCGAGATCCGAGCGCGGCGCAACGGGTTCAAGGCCGTTCAGTATCCGATAGCCGTTCGCGGTAATCTGAGGCAGCTTGGCAAGAAGCCTGTAAGCCTTCCTTCTGCCCGAAGCCGGAGAGAAATCCTCAAGCTCCTCGTCGAAGCAGCCGAGCGCGGAGATCGCGGTTCGAAGCATATCCATCGCATGCGCTCCTTGGGGCAGCAGCCTTATCGACTCGTAGACGCCTCCCGGCACTTCTTCCTCCGCTTTCAGTTTCAGCTCTACAGCCAATCTTCGCTCGGAGGTCGGCAGAGAGCCTTCGATGAGCAGATGGGCGACATCGACATAGCCGGTCTGCCGGGCAAGCTCAATCAGGCTGTAGCCCCGCAGCACAATTTCTTCCTTCTCCACATCCAGATAGGATAAAGCGGTTTCACTGGCTATAATATTTTCCAGCCCCGGAGAATAGCGGTCATCCCCGCAATCTCCCGAATCGCAACTGCTCGACATGCTGACCACTTCCTTTCTCGACTATAAGTGATGAGACAGCCTCTAAAGGCAAATTCACGACTCAGCCTCTACAAACCCAGATGCTTTGCGATGACAAGCCTCTGAATTTCATTCGTTCCTTCATAGATTTGCGTTGCCTTCGCGTCGCGAAGCAGCCTCTCGATGCCGTATTCGCGCATATAGCCATAGCCGCCGAAAATCTGTATGGCTTCCGTCGCGCAGAACATCGCCGCATCCGAGCAAAAGCGCTTCGCCATCGACGCTTCCCTGCCGCATTCAACACCTTCGCTTCGCAGGGCTGCCGCTTGATAGAGCAGCAGCTTCGCGGCCTCGACCTCGGTTGCCATGTCTGCGAGCTTGAAGGCGATCGCCTGATGCTTGCCGATCGGCTTGCCGAATTGATAGCGCTGCTTGGCATAACGCAATGCGCTGTCCAGAGCCGCCTCCGCAATGCCTAGCGCCTGCGCCGCGATGCCGATTCTGCCCCCGTCCAGATGCCGAAGCGCAATCTGAAAGCCGTCTCCCTCCTCTCCGAGCCTGTTCGCCGCGGGAACCTCAGCCTCTTCGAAGAGGAGAGGAGTCGTGCTGGAGCCGTGCAAGCCGAGCTTCTTCTCCGGCTTCCCGACGCGCAGCCCCTTCGTTCCCTTCTCCACCACAAATGCGGTAAGTCCCCGCTTCCCTTTGCCGGCATCGGTGACCGCGAACGTAATATAGGTATCCGCGTACCCTCCGTTCGTAATAAAAAGCTTCGACCCGTTCAATCTATAATGCTCGCCCTGCCTCACGGCCTTTGTTCGAATGCTTCCGGAGTCTGAGCCGGCATGAGGCTCTGTCAGAGCGAACGCGCCAAGCCATTCTCCCGATGCCAGCTTGGGCAGGAAGCAGCGCTTCTGCCGCTCATCCCCGCAATCGAGAATGGGGCTCGTGCCAACCGAGCTGTGAACGGACAGGATGACCCCAATCGCGGCGCTTACCCTGGAAAGCTCATGAATGGCGATTATGCTTGAGAGATAATCGGCCCCGGCCCCTCCGTACGCTTCCGGAACGGAGATGCCCATCAACCCGAGCGTGCCAAGCTTCTTGATTAATTCGGAAGGAAATTCATCCTTCTCCTCCATGGAAGGAATGAATTTCGCAGCTTCATTCCGCGCGAAATTGCGTACCATCGTACGAAGCGCTTCATGTTCCCCGGTGAATGGCAGCAGCATGACGCCTTCACTTCCTCTTCTCGTTAGTCGTAGCTGTAGAAGCCGCGTCCGCTCTTCCTGCCGAGCCAGCCCGCATGCACGTACTGACGCAGCAAGGGGCAGGGCCGGTATTTTGAATCGCCAAAGCCCTCATACAGAGTCTCCATAATAGACAGACAGGTATCGAGTCCGATAAAATCCGCCAACTGCAGCGGCCCCATTGGATGCTTCATCCCAAGCCTCATAATCGCATCGACGGCTTCGGGAACGGCAACGCCTTCATAGACGCAATAGATCGCTTCGTTGATCATCGGCATCAGCACCCGATTGGAGACAAAGCCGGGAAAATCCTTCGTTTCAAATGGCGATTTGCCGAGCATCCTCGTTAGCTCCAGGATCTCGGCGAACGTATGATCCGAGGTCGCCGCTCCTCGAATCACTTCCACAAGGGGCATGAGGGGCACGGGATTCATGAAATGCATGCCGATGACGCGTTCGGGCCGCTTCGTTGCCGCTGCCAATTCAGTAATGGACAAGGAGGATGTATTGCTTGCCAGAATGGTTGATTCGCCGCAGATTGCGTCCAGCCTGCGAAACAACTCTCGCTTCGTCTCCTTGTTCTCCGCGACGGCCTCAATGACGAGTTCGGCGCTCCGGGCCTCTTCCAATCGATCGGTCGGCGTCATTCGGCTTAGCTGCTCCCTCGCCTCGTCCGCGCCGCAGCGCCCCTTCTCCACTTCCCGGGCAAGCTGCTTCTCCAGTGCTTCAAGCGAATGATTCAATTGTTCCGTACTCCAATCGTACAGAACGATCGAAAATCCGGATCTGGCAGCGGTCAGCGCAATGCCGCTGCCCATCTGTCCCGCTCCCGCGACCATCAATCTGCGTATCCCCATTCTCACCGCTCCCTCGCACATCATCTCGTCCCAGCGGGCAACCGCATGGCTCATGCCTTGATCCTGAAGGCCCCCTCTATGGCCTAATCTCAATGAGAACGGAATCGCCTTGCGCCGTTCCGCTGCATATCGCGGCTATGCCCAAGCCGCCGCCGCGTCGGCGGAGCTCGTAAATGAGCGACATCAGAATTCTTGCCCCGCTGGCGCCGAGCGGGTGGCCAAGAGCGATGGCTCCTCCGTTCACATTGACCCGCTCCTCATCCCAACCGACGATACCTGCGCTTGTCAGCACAACGGCCGCGAACGCTTCGTTCACCTCGAACAACTCGATGTTACTTACTGCGAGACCTGTTTGGTTCAGCAGCTTCCGAATTGCTTCTCCCGGAGCCGCTGCGATGTATGGCGCCCGGAGAGCAACCTCGGCATGGCCCATGATCGTCGCAATCGGCTTCATGCCGAGCTGCCGCGCCCTGTCCTCGGATAACAGAACCAATGCCGCCGCGCCGTCATTGACTCCCGGCGCATTGCCCGCCGTAATGCCTCCCTCGCTTGCATATACGGGTTCAAGCTTCGCCAGCGCAGAGAGGCTCGCGGCTCTGCGCGGCGCTTCGTCGCAGTCAATCTTAATCATGGAGCCGTTTTCCCCCTGCAAGACAACCGGCTCGATCTCCTCAGCCAGCTTCCCTTCATCCATCGCCGCGGTTGCCCGGACATGACTGCGCAAAGCCCACTCATCCTGCTCCTTCCGCGAAATCCCGTATTCCGTCGCCGCGAAGCTGCCATGAGCGGCCATATGCACGTCTTCGAACGGGCAGAACAATCCGTCTCTCAACATCAAATCCTCCGCCGTCCCTCCTCCCATCCGCTGTCCCCAGCGCATGCCCGCTATCGCGTACGGAGCGTTGCTCATGCTCTCCATGCCTCCGGCGATAATCGCGTCCGCATCTCCTGCGCGTATCATTTGGTCCCCCATAATGACGGCACGCAAGCCTGAAGCGCATACCTTGTTAATCGTCTCCGCCGGGATATCCCATGGCAATCCCCCCAATCTGGCTGCTTGACGGGCAGAATTCTGACCGCAGCCGGCTTGCAGCGCATGCCCCATAATGACCTGGCCCGCTAGCTCCGGGCGCAAGCCTGACCGCTCGATTGCGGCTCCTATCGCTCTGCCGCCCAATTGAACGGCTGACAATTGTTTCAGCGCTCCTCCGAATTTCCCGAATGGCGTTCTTGCCGCGCTTGCGATAACCGTTCGCCTGGACATGCCGCCAACTCCCCGCTCTAGGCTTTTGTTCTATTGTATGCGGCCGAAGTCGCTTCATTAACCTTTCATGCCGCTCTGTCAATTTCGCATTCCCAATATTTTTCCTATATAATAGTAAATTGGAATACTCTTTCTTACGACATACGAGAGATTAATAGAGTACTAGAATGCCAGAATATTGTGCCTGCGGAAGATTTGAATAAGTAAGAAGGAATTATCCATGTTGAAAAAAATACTTTCCATCGCCATGCCCGCATCCATTGCGGTCACGCTGTCCCTGTCTGCACCCGTAGATGCCTATCAGGCTCAGCTTGCCGCCTTCAAGGATGTCGAGCTCAATGATTACGCGACCGAATCCATCTATTCCTTGTCCGCGCTCGGCATTATTGACGGATATCCCGGCGGCGTCTTTCATCCCGACGGCTCCCTGACCCGGGAAGCTGTCGTCAAGCTGCTCGTCTCCACCGCCAAGCTCGAAACGGCGTCCGCTTCCGGCGGAAGCATGGCCGACGTCAGCACCGATCGCTGGTCCGCCCCTTATATTGCCGCCGCTTATGAGCATCATTGGATCGATTTCCTTATCGACCGGAATGATAGATTCCTCCCAGAGCAGACGATTACGAGAGAAGAAATGGCCGCGCTGATCGGCAACTACTTGTTGGAGAAGGAGCCGGCAGCGGTTCGCGAGGAGTGGTTATCGACCGGTTGGAAGCTGGAAGCCGGGAAAACCGTTTTTCAGGACGGCGCCCAAATCGATCAGAAGCTGCTGCCTTATCTCTACTATTGCGTGAAGCTGGGCATTATGCAGGGCGAGCCGAGCGGCTTCTCCCCCGCAGAACCTCTGATTCGCAAGCAAGCCGCCGCCGTCTTCTATCGACTGATTAATCTGGAGACGACAGCGCAGAAGCTGGCATTCACGGGCTATTACGCGATCAGCTCCTATTCCGCCGTTTCGCATATGGAGGATCTGACGAATGTCGCGTTCGGCTGGTCGCATATGGACTATGACGAGAACGGGGCTGCCAGCCTTGATCTCGCGACAACCGAATATAAGCTGCCTCAGGGCTACGAAGAACCTTTGGCTGCAGCGGAGGATGCCGGCATTGGCAAAGAGCTGATGATCTATTACAGCGACGAGAACCTGAAGGCGTTCGTGAATGATCTTGACGCGCGTCAAGCGTTTATCGATTCGGTGCTCGTCACGGCGGAGGATCCCGAATTCGGCTTTACGGGCATTAACCTGGATTTCGAGGGGCTTCGCGGGGAGGAGAGCAAAGCGGGCTTTCTTGCCTTCGTCCAGGATTTGAAGGAGCAACTGGGAGATTTGACTTTGACTGTTACCGTCCCTCCTGCGGATTATTACAAGGGGTATGACCTGGCCGGCATTGGCAAGGCAGCCGATGAAGTCATTCTGATGGCCTATGATTATACACATGGCGACAGCAGGCTGCCTTCAGCGCCGCTTCCGCTTGTGAATGAAGCGGTTGTTCACGCGCTCGCTTTCGTGCCGAAGGAGAAGCTTGTTCTCGGCATTTCGAAGCAAGCGAATCAGTGGGTAACGATTGATGGAGAAACAACGCTATACAAGCCCAAAATTGCCGATGTGGAAAGTCGATTGAAGCAGCCAGGCGTGTCTCAGACGGTAGAGCTTCCTTCCTTCTTGAACAAAATCACGTATCAGAATGGCCAGGAAGCGCATGAAATTTTGTACGAGGATACGAAGAGCATTGCGAAGAAGCTGTGGCTCGCCAACTATTACGGCTTAAAGGGCGTATCTCTATGGCATATGGGCAACCTTACAGCGGAGGATTGGAGCTTGATTGAACAAGAGCAGGCATCCTCGCCAGCTTAGAAGGCTGCCTCAAACAAGAAACCTTCAGAATCGCTTTTGACGGCGAATCCGAAGGTTTCTTGGCTTATTATTGCTTGGCGAATTCGCGCGGATGTCGACTCATTAACTCGGGCACCGCCGCTTCTCTCCCCGTCTGCTTGAGACGCTCGACATAGGCCGGCAGATGCCCCTTCGCATGGAACGGTCCGCCTTCCTTGATTACCGTCCATAACGGATCCACGTCATGCGGCATGCTCGCCATCATCTCGTCATGCCATTCATTCAAGAGATAGACCGCTTCGCGCACCAGCTCCGGCCTCTCCTCCGCGAGATTGAACTGCTCAAGGTAATCCTCAGCGAGGTTGAACAGCATCTCTCGATCGAACAGATGATAACCGTCATGATAGGTGCGAATATACATATAATCTCCGAATCTTACGCTGCGCTGGCACACATGCGCGCATTGGGAGACGACCAGGTAATCGCGGCCCGCGTCCTCGCCGGTCTTCAGCACGCTCGCGTAGCTCTGGCCGTCCCAGCTTGCTTGCGGCTGCTTGCCCAGCATTTCGGCTATCGTAGGCAAAAGGTCCAGGTGATAATGCAAGCCTTTGTCCACGGCGCCGGATTGCATGCCCGGCCAGCGAATGATCATCGGAATGCGGCAGGTGCCGTTGTCGGCTGTGCCATGCTCGCCGTATATGCCAAGCTCTCCGACATTCTCGCCATGATCCGCCGTAATGATGATAATTAAATCATCCAACAAGCCCTTCTTCTCAAGCTGGGAGAAGATCATTCCGATATTGTCGTCCATAAAACGGATGCCGCAATCATAGCCGTCAATCATCGAGCGCATATCGTCCATGGAAGCAATCTCGCCGGGATGTCTCGGGAAGCGCTCGGAAGTGTCGCTGTTGTACATGTTAATCTCATGAACGCTGTGCGGTCCGACCTTCTTCTTATGCTTCTCCAGCGTCTCGTCGTCGCACCACGCCGGAAGAGGCTCGTCCTTGAACGGATTGCCGAACGCTTCAGGAGCGCGATAAGGCGTATGCGGATCCCAATAATTCACATAGAGGAACCAGTCGTCCTTGTCCGCGTTGCGGTCGATCCAATCCAGGACGGTCGGCGTAACCTCTTCGGCCGATTCCATGCCTCCGCCGCCGGTATTATGCATTTCATTGAAGCCGGCGTAGAACGTATAAGCGGAATGCCGCTCTCCGAAAGGGCTGACCAGCGTCGTTCGCAGCCCGGCCTGCCGGAACAGTGACGGGAAGCTCTCGGTGTCCAGCGTCGATCTGAAGCTCCGGCTCTCGCCGTCATGCCGAACGTCGGCAGCCGTTCCTCCATGTCCGACCACGCCGTTGTGAATCCCGAACCTTCCCGTCATAAGCGCCGTACGGGATGGAAAGCATGGCGCGTCAGATGTATAATAGTTATCAAAACGAACACCCTCGGATGCAATCCTGTCTATATTCGGGGAAGTGTTGCGATGATAGCCGTAGCAGCCCAGGTGGGCGGGCTTCGTTGAATCCAAATCCAGCAACAATACTCTCATAATGAAGATATCTCCTCTCAATTTCGATGCGCGCCAAGACGGCGGCTCATCGTAGATTCATTACTTCATTGTAGAAGATCGCGCTTTCAACTGTCTATGTACGATTCAAGTATCCCATGTATAATTCTATTCCACTTTCGAGGAGTGAGCATCATGTTCCACATTCACCATGTCAACGATGATCGCCATATTCCGAATTGGCGAACACCGCTCGAACGAATTGCTTATAATGTGTTCGTGCTGGTTATGGAAGGCGAGGTACGGTATGAGATGAACGGGCAGAGTATAGTGGCGGAAGAAGGCGATTTCCTCTATATTCCTGAAGGAACCGTGAGAAGCGGCAGGAATGCGGACGGAAGAACGCATCGCAAATATACCGTCCTGTTTCAAAGGGACGCAGCGAGCCCGTCCGGAATTCCTTTCATCGACAGCACGGAATGGTTGAAGAGCAAAGTGAGGAGCCTGCAATATACGGAAAGCCAATGCGTCAGATTGTTCGAGGAAATGCGGGGATCGAAGAGCTTTAGAGAAATTTTATGCGGAGCTGTCCTTCTGGAGCTGTTCAGCCAGCTTGCCCGCGAGCTCGAGAAGCCGGATTTAAAGCCTAATCGTATCCGGAATGCCGAGATAATTGAAGCCTATTTGCACGAGCATTATCGCGAAGCCATCGAGATCGAGCAGCTTGCAGGGCTTATTAATCGTTCACCCAATTACACCAGCGCGTTGTTCAAGGAGGTGTACGGCTATTCGCCCATTCCTTACATGCATCAGCTTAGAGTGATGGAAGCCTGCAATCTGCTCCTCTTCTCCGATATGTCCGTCACGAATATCGCCCAGCATCTGGGATACTACGACACCTCTTATTTCTTCCGGGTGTTCAAGAAGCATTGCAGGATGTCGCCCACCGACTTCATAGCGGGCGGCACCCTTATCGACATGGCGAATTTGCAGCTTTAAGACGGGTAGATGCCAAGTGAATCCGGCGGCGGCGCAATGCCGAACGAGCCGTTGCAATGTCTAAGATTTTCATAGAAATGCGCGTTCGTAGCCGCCATGTAAGGAGCAAGCCAAAGCGCGCCAATGCCCAGAGTCAGCATGCAAAGCAAATACCAGCCTATGAAAGACAGCTGCAGCACGAAGTAGCGCCATTTGTGGCCGGCCATCATCTCCTTGCTTCTGCGAATCGCTTCAAGAGCGCTTATATCCGGATTATCGATTAAAATGTAATAAGCTTGCGAATAGCGGTAGCCTGCAATAATGCCTGGAATAATGAATAAGAGCGACCAGAGCAACGTAAAAATTCCCATAAGCAAAGTAAGTAAGAACACCTTGACGAATCTCTCAAATCCTTCGAACAGAGAGCTTACGGAAGGATCTTCCCCCCTTGCCAGTCGGATGAAATAAAGAGCCATTCCAAGAGTGAAAACCCCTGTGATAAGAATGAGTACGAGCTGACCAAAAAAAGGAATAAAACCTAAAGAAATGGTTATTGCTACATAAATTAAAAACACTGCAATTGATTTGCCCCAATTGCCGAACAAGCTTTCCCGAGCCGCGGCTCGCAGTTCCGATCTGCTTAAAATCCCGTTCATTTGATTGCTCCCTTAAATGTAATATAGTTCCTAATACCCAATTGATGATAACATAGATGAATAAATGGGTAAACGACTAATTTAAAGGTATGCGCACATGAACGAAGCTTAGAACTGCTGCAGGAGTGAATGGCTTAGAGCCCCGTTCGCCGGGACTAAAGCCTCTCTTTGAGCCATACGGCCATCTCGCCTTTGCCGCGATTGGCCCAAGCGTAATACGGAATGAAGCGAATTCGTTCCGGCTGCAGAGACGGCTCCCTGTCCGCGCGGTAAAGCTCCGATTCCCACCGCGTCGCTTCCCGCATGCGAGAGGCCTCCGCTTCAATGACTTGCAGGCCCCCAAGCAAGCTGTCCTCGAAGAAGGTCTGAAGCTTCGCGCCAACGGGGAGCATCAATCCGCCCAGACCTGATCCGTTGTCCGCTTCTTCCGCGCAATACACAAGCGGTCCGCGCTGCAGCGCGACCTTCCCCCGGGTCTCCCGGACATTCGGGTGACTTCTCATTCGCAGCACCGGCATCTCGAGCTCCAGCTCCGCCACGTCTCCCGTCGTCCATAATCGTTCTACAATGATATAGCCATCCGCTCCAGGCTCGCTGCATTCAAGCTTCTCCCCGTTCACTCTGATCGCAACACGCGGACACCAATCGGGCTTGCGGAATGCCATCGCGAATGTTACAGGCTGCTCCACAGACAATTCGAAGCGCACATTCCCCTCCCAAGGCAGACCGCTGACCTGCCGAAGCTCTACCTGGGCTCCTTTAACCGACAAGCTTGCCTGACCGCCGATATAGAGATGTGCGTAGACGGCGGTTTCGTTCACCGAGTACACGTATTGCTCAAGCGATGCGAGCAATCTGGCAATATTCGGAGGACAGCAGGCGCAGCCGAACCATTCTTGACGCACGGGCTTGACATGGTTGAAGTTGTGGTTATGCCCCTCGCATACCCCGGGCGCGACTTCCAGCGGATTCACATAGAAGAATCTCTTCCCGTCGCGCGACATGCCCGATATGACCGTGTTATACAGCGCTCTTTCCATCGCTTCTGCATAACCGCTCTTAAGCTCTAGTTGCAGCATGCGATGGGCCGCGAAGATCAGGCCGATGGATGCACATGTCTCCGCGTAGGCCGTATCGCTCGGCAGATCGTAATCGACGGAGAAGGCTTCGCCGGAAGCCATCGAGCCTATCCCGCCCGTAACATACATCTGCTTCTCCACAATATTGCTCCAAAGCGCGCGGCAAGCAGCAAGCAGCGAGTCGTCTCCGGTCTCACGGGCCACATCCGCCATCCCGGCGAGCATATAAACAACCCGTACGGCATGCCCGGTCGCAACCGATTGCTCCCGCACCGGAAGATGCGCCTGAAAGTAAGCGGGATTAATGCGAATATCCTCTTTGCTCCAGATGGATGTTCTTCCTCTCCGATCCGCCTCTTCTTCAAAGAAGCTTGGCTGCGCACCGCGCTTATTGATAAAGTAGGAGCTTGAGGCGAGATACTTCTTATTCCCTGTCGCTTCGTACAGCTTCATCAAGGCAAGCTCGATTTCCTGATGTCCGTCATAACCGGCGATCTGCCCCTCCTCATCGCCGAAAATATTCGCAATATGATCGGCCAATCGAATGACAATATCCAGCAGCTCGCACTTGCCGGTCGCGTCATAATAGGCAACTCCCGCTTCGATCATATGTCCTGCGGTATACAGCTCGTGACATTCCGCCAGATTCGTATATCTGGCCTCGGGAGCTTTGACCGTAAAGTAGGTATTCAAATAGCCATCCGCATGCTGCGCCTTGCCAATGATGGCAATCATCTCATCCGCTTGCTTCTCCAGCTCGCTGTCGCGTTTGTCCTTAAGCAGGTAGGCGACCGCCTCCAGCCATTTCGCCACATCGGTATCCTGAAAAACAAAGCCGTAGAACTCTCCTTGCTCCATGCCCGCCGCTATCTTGAAATTACGGACGGCTCCGCTTCGCTCCGCGCCCTCCACCGCATCATTAAGCGCCTCCCATTGATAAGGAACGACTACATCGCGAACAAGCTCCTTGTAATAGGTCCAGAAGGAATCTTGAATATGCGTTTGATTCAGAGAAACGGGCTTGGCAGCGCCGCTCATTGCCATGTTGTTCATATCTTTCGCTCACTCCATTCTTGAATTGTGAAATTTCATACTGAATAGCTTTATTGTATACGCTATAATGTAGCTGATCGATTAAGGATATCAACCAATTTCTTATAAAATATCACACAAAAGGATGGGGATTCGATGACGACGCCGCAAACCCCTGAACGCGTCTATATGGCTGCTCCGCCCATGCCGTATTATCTCGAAAGCGGGGAAACGCGCTATGGAGCGGGAGACCTGCATCCAAGCCGAAAGCAGCTTGGCGTATTCGATTTGCTTATTGTGGAATCCGGCTGCTTGTATATCGGAGAAGAGGAGCATTCTTGGTCGCTTTCAAGTGGAGAAACGCTGCTGCTTATGCCTGACGGCACTCACTACTCCGTCAAGCCCTGCGAGATGGAAACCGTATTCTATTGGGTCCATTTCCACGTCTTGGGCGAATGGCTGCAATCTTGCGAGGAGCATTCATCCTTCCATCATGAGGCTCATGCTGCCAAATTCCTTACTGCGCCCTATGCGTTGACGATTCGAAAGCAATGGACTTTGCCCTATCCGGAGCAGGCCTATCAGCTCGCGAGAAGAATGAATCGCTCGGCCGGCGAGCCGCAGTCAAGCGCTTTCTGGACACAGCAGCAAGCCTTCGAGGAGCTTCTGCGAATGATGGACATGCGGCAGAACGAAGCGTTCGCAAGCCCGGTCGTCGCACTCGCAGAGAAAGCCGAAGCATATATCAAGAACAATTATCGGGAAGCGATATCGGGGAATGCGATGGCTGCCGAGCTGAACTTCCATTACAACTATATCTCAAGATGCATGAAGCAGGTGTACGGCATGACGCCCGGCCAATATTGGAACGCTTACCGTCTGGAGCAAGCCAAGCTGCTGCTCCTCAAAACCGAGTGGACGATAGGCGCAATCGCAGAGCAAGTAGGCTATGACAGCGCAGCCTACTTCACCTCTTGCATGACGAAGAAAATCGGTCTGTCTCCTACTGCTTTCCGAAAACAATTCTCGCGATAGACTCCTGGCTGATGCAGACAGACTTTCATATACGATGCACAGCCGGGTCTATGTCCCTTGCCGACAAGGAAGAAACTTCATATGATGAGGCAGAATGTTATTTGCTGGAGGATGACCCTCATGCGTTTGAAGAAGCGTCAAAAAAGAATCAAAGCCGGAAAGAAAAGATGCCGTCGCAGAACGGCAATCAAGCTCTGCGTTCGACCGATTGTGAACAGATATTTCTACATTTCCCCGAACATTTTGCATTTGGCGAACGGAGCTTGCCTTCCTTCCCATCATTTCAATGATGACGACGGCAATAAGATTTCTTCTTTCCCTCTTGTTGCAAGAAACGGTTACGTCAATTTATTTATTAACGGCGTTATGCAGGAGGGGGGTCTCTATGACATCAATCCCGAAGCGTTAGAGTTAGCTGCGACAGATCAGCAAATTGCTTCGGGCACAACAATTATTCTGGAGTTTGTGCGCTTTGCGGCAAAAGGGAACAGAAAAAGAATTTAGATAGATTAACCCTGCGAAACACCCTGCCTTCCTCTATGATTTCGAATATAGTAATTATGAAGTACAAACTAGAGGAGGGTTTATACATGGCCTTGGAATTAATGAAATTGCTGGTAACAGCCACTACCACGACGGAGACGACGCCGACGCCCGAAAGATTCTTTTTTGTTACGACAACAATTACCGCACCAGGCGCTACATTAACCATTGATGCCGCCGATTTCTTCGATGATTCCGGAACTGCAGTCACTGAGCTTCCCGCGTTATCCTCAGGCAACAGCTTATTCAATGTTTACATCAACGGCGTTATGCAAATGCAGGATATCTCCACCTATACAGCAGGCGCGACGGGAGTCGGTTCCCTCGCAATCGATGTTCCCGCAGGACTGTCATCCATTCTCATTGGCTCCCCCGTCGTGCTTGAAGTCATCAACTTCGCGCCGGACTCGACGACAACGATTGCAACTTAGCTCCTGATAGCTCTCCCGAGCCTGAATGAAAGGCAAAGCAAAATGCCATTCTAACAGGGGAAGGAGGTGCGAGAGCGCAGATGACGTCATCCAGGAATCGAAGAGAGAACGCTTGGCAGCAAAGAAAGCAGAATCAGAAGCCTTCGCATGGCAAGGTTCAATCCTTCGAGGAGCTGAGCGAAACGGCTCCTGACAAAAAACAATAGCAGCGAAAAAGCCATGGAAGGAGGAATTGAATCCTCTCTCCATGGCTTTTCGTCCGCATCCTTGCTCGCCCTTCTAGGAAATCCATCTCACTTCGGTCAACTTTCAAATGCAATTTCGAACGAGGCGCCCGCACCTTCCCGGGGGTCGAACGAAAGCTTCACCGCATGCTTGTCGCTGCTCAGCAATGTTATTCGCTCAGACTGCTTCCGTATGTTGCCTGCCGCTAGCTTGATTTCCAATTCAAGAGGCTGTTCTTCCCGCTGGGTAGGATCGGATACCGCGAGTGTCCAGCCTCTATTCTCCTGTCGCAGCACAATAGAGGCTCGACCCGAACAGGCAATGAGCCCTGTGGAAAAAGCTGCCGGCTTCCAGAAATGCGCGGCATATACTCCAAGCTCCGTATCCTCCACCGCATGGCAATATTCGCTTTGTTCTCTTATATACACCGGACAATTGCTTCCGAAGCGCTCCGTTTCGCTTGCCGTTCTTCCCGGCAACAGGATGTATGCATATTCCGCTTGTTGAGGTCTCGCGCCATGATCGAACCATACTGTGAAATAAGCGCGCTTTATTGCCTCGTCGGGACCGTTCGCATTGATCTTGCGCCAATTGCCTTCGCGCACTTCGCGAACCGCCTTCACCGCCCCGCCTTTCGGGAATAGATAGCCCGCTTCGCATCCTGATGCCTCGTCGAACAATTGAATCCAGCTTCCAGTCACCTCTTCAATGCGGCCAAGCGAGTCGCAGATGCATCCCTTCTCCGCGGAGATGATAAGTTGCTCCTGGTTCCGCCACATCCGATTTTCAATGATTGTCTCGACCGGGGCTCTGCCCTGCGATTGAATATCCGAGCCAAGCGCAACGATCCTGTCTCCGAGCAAGAACCAGCTCTTGCGCCCTGTAAGCTTGTCAGAATCGACATCTTCTGTCGTATCCTCCAGTTCCATCGCGATTCCGCCGAATTCCCCCTCCAGCACGGCGCCTCCTACGAAATCCCGAGAGCTGAACCGTCCGTTCCCGGTGCCATCCTGGCGAGGTGTCGCAGGAACTGTCGTGCCAGGCAGCCTGCAAGGATTGACCGTCGGCCAATAGGAATCGGCATATTGGCCGAGATCATCCTGATAGAAATCCGTCATGCCGTGAGCGGTATACCAGCTTTTCAAATTCTCCCCGTTCATAGATTCATAATTGCCGATTCGATTCGAATGCATGCTGATGCCGTAAGCGAAGCCCGGACCTTGAAGCACGGCACGGTCCATGCTGGCGAACAGCTTGCAGAACGCCGCTTCCTTAGCCGCGTCCATGCCGTCATCCACCAGCAGGCTTCTGGCTTGCTCTACTGTATCCGGCGGACAGCAGGCTGAGTACGATTTGTAAGAATCTCTTCCAATCCACAGCTTCGCATGCGACAGCAAATATTCGGCTTGACGCGGATTCACGATTCGGGACAACCTCAAGCAGGAAGCAATAAAGGAATGGCCGCTCTCATGATTCTGCGACTGCTTCCTCGAAATCTCTCTTCCGCTTGTCATATCGAGGAGCTGCCCTCGAAACATGAGCGGCGCATAGGCGTTCCGCGCCCAATGAAAGACGATATCCCGCTCTGGTTCGCCAAGCGCCCAAGGCGTTCCATGCAGCCACACCATCACTCTGACGATATCTTGCAGGAGCGATACCCCGTATCCGCCGGTGTAAGCATAGCGATCATGCTGGATAAAGGAGCCGTCAAGGTAGAAACCGTCGCCATGCGTCGTGTAGCCGAACACCGGAAGCACCGCTTTCCGCGCCGCCAGCAGCTTCTCCTCATCGCTTTGCATTACGGCGCTGAGCGCCTGGGCCATCGCTTTCCAGACCAAATTCGCGCCGGTCGAGCGAGGGGGATTCACCGTAAACTGCTGAGCATGATAGGAAGGGTCTCCCACGTATTTGTCTATAGGACGAAGCAATGACTTAATTAGCTCCGGCGGAATCATTTCATCTAGCAGCAACATGCTCTCCAGCAATGCAATGGGCACGCCGATTTCCCAATACCACCAGTTGCCGTAGGGCTTGCAGCGTTGGTTGTAACGACGTTGATAAAGCCATTCCAATCCTCGAATTGTCGCTTCCTTCAATTCGCCGTCCATGTAGCAAGGCGCTCCCCTGGAGCAAAGAGCGATCGCCATCTCTTTCAAGCGGCGAGCCGTCAGGAACATATCCGCGGCATTGTCCGCGAACCGAATATCCGGCCATAGTCCGTCTTTGCCCGGCTGCATGGTTAATCGATAACCGACTGCCTTCTCCGCCTCATCAGGCCGAGTGGCATCCCCCGACAGATAGGCCTTCCATCTTTGCTTCAGCTCATTCATAATCGATTTTCTCAATCGGGCAATTCCGCATCGAGATTCCTCCTGTCCAGTCATCATGCTCCATCTTGTAAATAGGTATATGTACGTTACATTAAGCAACAAAAACGAGAATAGCCATGACCTATTCTTAGATTCTTGTGATGTATTGCAAGATGATGCGCCTCCGCAATGGAGACATTTGACAGTCCCCCGCTATTCATACAATCTATGAAGACCTTGTCTGAATATACTATTAAGATATCGCAACATGAGGAGGTGTTATTCCTATGAAACCCATTGCACTTTCAGAAGTTGCTCTCAGACCGTATATTGGAAAAACCGTCTACGCCAAACTGAAGGACGGTTCCCGTATTTACGGCAAAATCAAGGCGTTCAGAGACGGACGGCTCTACTTCGCCTCCATCAGCAAAGGCTCCGGCCCGACCTATCATCGAGCGAGAAAGCAATACGCCAAACGCAATAAGAAAAAAGCAACGATTTCTTTCTTCGGCTTCGGTATAGGCATCGCGCTGGGCTTTATCGCCTCGTTATTCTTCATCCCATTCTTCGGATACGGAGGCGGTTACGGCGGATACGGCGGCGGTTTCGGCGGCGGGTATGGCGGTTGCGGCTGCAATGGCTGCGGCCCCGGCGGGTATGGCGGATATGACGGCTTTTATTAAAGGCTGACATTCCTGGAAATGGAAACAGGCTCTGCAAACATTCTCCAGCATGAGAAAGCGTTGCAGAGCCCCTCTTTTATCATTGCTGACAACTCTAACTCTTACGACCTGCCTTTCCGAAAAAATAACGGAGCATGTCCCGTAACGGATTTGAATACTCTTCCGAAATTGGTGACACTGCCGAAGCCTACCTTCTTCGCAATAAGACCGGCCTTCATGTTGGTGCCCTCCAGCAGCTTCTTCGCTTCCTTCACTCTGACACTGTTCATGTATTCCACAAAGGTGAAGCCGGTTGCTTCCTTGAAGAATCGGCTCAAATAATAGGGACTGACATAGAAGCGATCCGCAAGCATTCGCAGAGACAGCGGCTGCATGTAATGAGTGTTGATATAGCAGACAACCTCCGAGATGCGATCATGCATGGGACTTGGGGATTCGATCGACATCAGGCTGTCTTGCCCGCGATGCCTGCAGCACAGGATGAGAAGCTGAATGACCAGCGCCTGCGTGCAACGTTCGAAGCCAGGCTGTCTGTCTTGAAGCTCTTGCATAATTTGACGCAATAATGCATCTATCGCGAGTCTCTCGTAGGGGGATGTTCTTACCAGCATATACTCAAGCTCGAAGAGGGGCGACAGAATGTCTTCATGAGCGCCGTCAACTCTGTTCAAATATTTCTCGTGTATGTTGACGACGAGCCGTTCATGCTCTGGAATATTCGCATTCGTCGTTCGATGCAAGATATTCGGGGAAATGATGACAACATCGCCGTCTTGAAGACTAATGGTGCGATCCTTGACGAATAGCTCCCGCTTGCCCGATATTAAGCAATGAATCTCGAAGGTGCTGTGGAAATGACTAATCGGCATATGATGGCCCAGCGCCTTCCGATGCGAGATTGAGAAGGTTCCTCCCGCATTTTCAAACTGTAGGTCTCCCATTCTCCCGCTCCCTTGGCCGTTTGACTTCTATTATAAGGCATCTTGCGCTTTCTGCAAGATCTAAGAAGAAATCGTCTAATCACGCAATTAATGTACATATCATTGTGATAATCTAGGGCTAAACAAATGGGAAGGAATGAGAAGATGACAACAGCCAATTCCACGCTTACCCCGCTTGGGTGGGCAGAAGAAGCTTGTGAAGCCTTAATGTTCAAATACGCTCCGGAGGAGCTGCCGCCAAGCCGATTCCATTACCATCAAGGCGTCTTCCTGTCGGGCATGACCAAGTACTGGCAAGCGACCGGCAAAAAGCGCTATTACGATTACATGAAGGCATGGGTGGACAGCCAGGTTCTTGAGGAAGGCAGCATCAAGCACTTCAATGCGAATGAGCTCGACGATATTCAGCCTGGCGTGCTTCTCTTCCCTCTCTACGAGCAAACCGGAGACGAGCGCTACAAGAAAGCGTTGCACACGCTTGTTCCGCTATTGAAGGACTGGAAGACGAATTCTTCCGGCGGCTTCTGGCACAAGGAGCATTATCCGAATCAAATGTGGCTCGACGGGTTGTATATGGCTGGCCCGATCGCGGTTGAATTTGGAAAGACCTTCGGTGACAGCAGCTACTTCGACAAGATGACCTTCCAGGCTATACTGATGGAGAAGCATACGAAGGATCCTGTTACGGGGCTGCTCTATCATGGCTGGGACGAGACGAAGAAGGCCGCATGGGCGGATCCATCGACCGGGCTCGCTCCCGAATTCTGGGGACGGGCAATCGGCTGGTATCCCGTCGCTTTGCTTGAGATGTTCGAGCATATGCCAGAGAATCATAAGGACAAGGCGAAGCTGGTTCACATTCTGCAGGACCTGCTGGCCGCCTTGGTAAATTACCAGGATGAGGCTAGCGGCTTGTGGTACCAGGTTATTGACAAAGGCGACCGTGAGGACAATTGGCTGGAAAATTCCTGCACCTCGCTCTTTGTTCATGCCATTGCCAAAGCCGTGCGCTTCGGCTATCTCGATCCCGGCTATCTGAAGTATGCCTGGAAGGGGTATCAAGGCGTTATAGATACGTTGACCAAGGACGAGAACGGCAAGGTTGTTATCGGCCATATTTGCATCGGGACGGGAATCGGCGATTATGCGCATTATATTGCCCGTCCTACCAGCGAAAACGACTTGCATGGCGCAGGCGCCTTCATTCTGATGTGCGTGGAGATGAGCAAGGCGGAACCGCTGCATTCCTGATCGAACGTTCCGGCGAGGCAAGTCTCTGCTCGCCGGGACTTTTCTTCTCTGCATGAACGAATTGAATTCTACAGCATCCGTCGGAACGCGGACGGCGTCATCCCCGTCAATCGCTTGAACATGCGGGAGAAATATGCCGCGTCGCAATAACCGAGCTCGGAGGCAATATCCTCGATTCTGGCATCGGTCGAGAGCAACAGCTCCTCCGCCCTCGCAATGCGAAGTTGATGCATATAGGCAAGCGGAGCCTTTCCGAACTGCTTTCTGAAGCTTGTAATCAGATGCGTCGCATTCCTGCCCGCATGCAGCGCCAGTTCTTCGATCGACAACGGCTCTTGATAATACTGAGCAATATAATCGTGAACCAGCTTCATCGCCGTCGCCTGTTTGCCAGCGGGGCGCTTGCGTTCTGTCTGCTGGTGGATTCTGACTGTCATCTCTAACAGCATGCTATGACAAAGCGCCTCGCAATAGCGCTCCTTCCCCTCACATAGATGATGCATGCGGGCATACATTTGATTCAGATAGCCGTATATCGCCGCCGTCTCGAACTTCACAGCCGGCTTGTTCAGCTTGGGGAATGGCTCGAACATGCCCGCTCCCTTCCAATGGACCGAATATTTCGCATGAGAACGGCCGTCGGCCGCTATCCCTTGCCGTGGCGTATCGGCCGCCATGAACAATACCTCTCCTTTGCGCACCGTATACGTTTCTCCGTCTATCACATAGGAGCATGAGCCCTCGTCCATGAACAGAAGCAAATGATGTGGAACCTTCGTCACTTCGCCGTATCCTCCCCACCTGCCTTTATATTGCAGATGCAGCACCTTGTCGATTGTCACATTCATCGCATTCGAGCCTCCTTTCTCTGCTTTCGCCTCCAAAACAAAATATCATACAAGTCATGCAAGTATTGATCATTCATTTCTTTATATTTGACTGATATAATCCTCCTACGAAACAAAATATCATCATATTCAATGATAGTCCATTATACCAGGAGGCTCTCTTATGTCTATAGACGATTCTGTTTCTGTTTATCGAAAGCTGCTTGAGAAATGGGTTCGCAGCAGCCTGGCGGATCTCTACTCCTGTCTGGACCGGCCAGAGCTTGCCTGCTACGGCAGCGGCGACAACGGCTGGGGCGTGCAGACGAATCAGAAGGCTTTTGCCGCATATGCAGCGCTTGCCGCCGATCGTGAATTTGATCCAGACGCAGCGGGACTCTCCCGGGAAGAGCTAATTCATATCGCGCTTCGTACGCTGCGCTTCTCGCTTCAATCTCATATCGAAGGCAACTATTGCTGCACAGACGGCGGCTCATGGGGGCATACCTGGATCAGCGCACTTGGCATTGAACGCATGATGCACGGCGTGGACGCAATCGCGGAGGAGATGACTTCTGCGGATCATGAGCTGCTGCGCAAGGTATTGCTCTCGGAATGCGATTGGCTGCTGGATGAGCTTGAGATTGAAGCGGGACTGCTGGCGAGCGAGGGGCACAACAAGCCGGAGAGCAACCTTTGGAACGGCGCCTTGCTGCATCGAACGGCCCTGTTGTATCCGGATGCTGCGCGCGCGGAACAATTTCGGGAGAAGGGACTTGCTTTTCTCATTAATTCCGTGTCCGTTCCCTCCGATGCTGTCAATAGAACGATCAAAGACGGCAAGACGGTTGCGGATCGTCATGTCGGGGCGAACTTCTTCGAATCCATGGCGCTCAATCATCACGGTTATTTGAATGTCGGCTATATGGTCATCTGTCTCTCGAACATGGCCATGCTGCATTTCTATTATAAAAATCGAAGCATTCCCGTTCCCGAAGCGCTCTATCACAATATAGAGCCGTTATGGAAGCTGGTCAAGGCATGCACCTTCCCGGACGGGCGCTTGCTCAGAATCGGCGGCGACACCCGGGTAAGGTATACGTACTGTCAGGATTACGTCATCCCGGTATGGCATATGGTTCGAGATATACTGGCTGATTCGGAGTGCTCCGATTTCGAGGAACGATGGCTTCAGCTCGTTCAGCTGGAGATGGAAGAGAATGGAGACGGCAGCTTTTTCTCGTCCCGAAATCAAGTTTTGAGAGAGGAATCGCCGCTCTATTATGCGCGGCTGGAATCGGATCGGGCGGTTGCCTTATCCATGGGGCTTGCTTGGAAGCCTTTGATCGATGCCGCCGGTGTCAGCAAGCTTGAATCCGAAAGCCGGAGTCCTGCAGATCTCGAAGCGGAAGGGGAAGCCTGGCACGATGCCTGGCACGGCGCTTATCTGCACAAAAACGCGAACAGGATAGCATCGTGGGTATGGGAAGCGGCAGAGAAGCCGCAAGGACTTTGCTTGCCGGCGAATGAGAGCGGCATGGCCGAATGGAAGGAGAACCTTGCGCCGCAGATTACCGGGTTAGGCAGATTCACGGAGCAGCGATTGGAGCGACATGAGGGCGCTATGTTCGAGGGAGGGTTTCTGACATGGGGAAGCACACTTCATCATACATCGGGGCTGCTTGCAGAGGGACAGCCGGACCATAACATCGCCAGAAGCCGCATTGTCTGCGCCGCGCTCCCGCATGGTGCGATGATCGTCCTGCAGCTTACGACAGCTTTGGAGCGCAGAGCTTATATAAGGGGCATGAAAGGCCTTCATCTTATAATGCCGAATGATCTGTTCAATGGAAACCAGCGCAACTATGAATTTGAAGATGGAAGCCTTACACTGCTCGGAGCAGGGAATTGTGATCAGCAAACCGTCTCAACCGGATCGCATTGGCTGAATATGGATGATAAGCTCGGCGTCATTGCCGCTTACGGCGCGGAGGAGCTTGTCATACATCGTCCAGGCCGAAGACAGATTGGGCTTCGGGAAAATCTCAAGACAGCGGGAACAGGCGGCATGCTCTACGGAGATGAAATCTGCGCTCCTTACGAAGGGGAGCTGCGCTCCCTGGACGCAGGAGAAATCCTGGTGGATGCGGGGTTTGTCATACAAGCCAATCAAACAGCGAAAGCCACGCGCAGCGCCGGAAACGATATTCGTCCTGTTCATCATGAGAGCGGTAACGTAAGAGGCGTGATTGTCCGCGAAGCGGACGGCCATTCCTATGCGCTTGCGGTCAATTGGGAGGATGAGGAGCAAGTGTTGTCTCTTGACGCCAGGGCAGCAGTGAATCTGCTTACGAAAACTTTAATCCCGTCAAATTCAAATCGCAAGGTCACCATTCAACTCACACCTGGAGAAGCCCGGCTTCTACGAATTGAAGAGCCCTGAACTGTTGCGTTCAGGGCTCTTCAAATATTTAATTACTCTTCCCTTGCGTGAACCACCTCTCGAAATCGACCTGGCGTAATTCCCTCCAGCTTTTTAAACAATCGAATGAAATAACTGGGTTGATAGCCTACAAGCAAAGAAATTTCATTAATCATAATATCCGACTCTCGCAGTAAAGACTTGGCTTTTTCCATTCGCAATTCAGTCAAGTACTCGGTGAAATTGCTTCCCGTCTCTTTTTTGAAAACCTTGCTGAGAAAATGAGAGGCTACTTTGACATGATCCGCACAACTTTCAAGTGAAATATCTTTCATATAGTTCTGACGAATATAATTTTTCGCCTTCTCAATGACTCGTTTTACTTGATCATTGGTCCGCCTCTCCAGCTCACAAATAAAGGATTCGATAATATGGTGATGAAACCAATCAACGATGGAATTGGGGTCGCGAATTTGAGAAAGGGCCTCAAATAGATTGCTCCCCTTGGATAAGCTTGCCGGATTCACTCCGAGCTGCGAGATCGCATTTATTATGCCTGCCAATAGTCGCATTACCCCCTGCTTGACATCCATTTCTTTCACGCCATCGACTGATAAAGCTTCAATGAACAATGACAGCTGATGCATCGCTTCATCCTTCTCTCCAGCTCGCAGCGCCTGAATCAACTCGCGCTCTATCGTGAACGGATAATTCAATTCCCCAGCTTCCATTAGCAGTTCCGGCTGCTCCATGTCGATAATCTGATTTTCATTCTCGAAGCTTCTGTATCTTGTTGCTGATTTGGCACTCTCATACAGCGAAGCAATTTGCTTAATATCATTGGTGGATGGAGCGATTACAGCTGTTGCCTGCAGACGCAACAATTGATTAATTCCATGTGTAATCTCGCTGCAAAGAGCATGAATAGCCTCCCTTGTATCCTTGCCTGGTTCAACGATTAGAAGCGCGATTGATAAATCATGAAAGTTGATCACGTAGGTTTGTTCCAGTTCATTCCCAGCGATTTCCCCCATGATATTGCACGCCGCGAAGGTAACTAGCCCCTCGTCTCCTTGATTGAAACGTGTGGTTGAGCTGCCAAGTCCAATGAGTTGAACATAGACGACGGTAAATTTTTTATTTTCAAGATGCACGCCATATTGGCTGAATCGTTTGATGAGCTCGCTTGCGGAATATTGATGAAGATAGCCTTGAAATAATTGCTGGATAAAGCTCTCTTTCAGATGCGGGAGCTCATGTTTCAGCTTCGATTGCAAGGACTTGCTTTCTCGATTCAACTCCTGCCACTTCTGATTAATCAAGGTAAATTCATCTACATCCTGGTCCAAGTGCTCCGCCTTATCCCTGTTCAGCATATGGAACAACTTCCCGACAGGTGAATAAATACGCCGGGAAGCGGCCCACGCCATGGAGGCAGCGATTAGAAGAGCGATACAACTTATTGTGATGATTAGTTTAGAGATGGAACGGAGCGGATAGGTTATAGCCTGTATCGGCGCTGCCGAAATATACGACCAATGTGTGCTCACTTCGTTAAATGTATCATAGGAGATCGAATACTTACTCCCATTCCATCTGTAATAATGAAGCCCCTCTTCTTGATTTCCATTCTGAATCTCGGAGATCAGATCTTGAACCAAGAGGTCGTCATCAGATCCGATCCCTGTACTGATAATGCGTCCGCCGTCATCGTTTATGATAAGGGTCTTCCCACCGTTATATGGCGTTAAGGCGCCTACTAACTGCTCCAGCTTTTCCATGTTAATCCTTACAAGCAAAAGACCGATGGGATTTTTGTTGTTCCCCGGCAGCTTCTGAACTAAAGCGAGTTGTTCCTTGTTCGTGCTTCCCGGCACTTCAGTTGTCCAAAAGAAAGACTGATTGCGATTCATTAGATTCATATATTGAGTATTCAATTCCGACTCGTCCACCGTACTGTATTCAGGCATGAACCTAACGTCCCTTTGATTATCCGTTCCTTTCACATAAAGCTCCGCATTCTCAATAAGCTCGCTCGAACTTTGCACAATGAGCAATGTTTTTGTAATATCCCAGGCTCTTCCGTAATTCAGCCCGAAGTCCATTCCTCTAAGGGTATAGTCAAATTGCGGTTCGAACGCCCATTGACCGATTGATAGTTCCAAATAGGCTAAGTTGCCATCGATGGTTTGCGCACGTTCATGTATTTCCTCCTGATGAAGCTGATGGAGTTTTTTCTCGATTTCACCACCAGTCCCCCAATACATGAATCCACTCAGAAGAAGCCCGGGCAAGATAGCAATGGATAAAATCAACAGCAAGCTCTGTCGGTAATATTTCATTCCTTTGGAAAAAAACTTCCCCATTCTTCTCACCTGCCGGGTTTATTTGTCTTACAAAGCGATTCTGGTTCTTCTGTATACTGCTTCCAAGTATTCTGACAGCAATTCCAAACTAAGTATAGCATTTAAGGACCATTGAGAGGCTTCATTCGTGTTAATCCAATCAATTTCAAAGAGATCTTCCATATATGTCACTAGGTTTTCGTTCTCTGAGAGGTTTGTATGCCCGAAAGGATTTAGAAGTAGAATCTCCCAGCATTTCTCCGCTGTCGCCTTATCCCGTTTATGATAGGCCCCAAAAGCTGCAATTCCCGCACTGAGCACCGGATGGCCCCAGCTCTCTGTTTTAATTTCACCATTCGTAATCAAATCCTTCTCATTCTGAGGAAGATTATAGTAAACGCCGAACTCTGCCAGCATATCCATCCATTCCGGGTCTTCCAGCATATCTCCGAGCTCGAACCAAACCTGTGGACCTCCCATACAAATCACCATGTGACGGCCTGAGTTATCCTCTCCCATCGGGATTAGCGCGCTGGTCTCCGGATTATAACCATAGGAAGGCCCCGAAAGCATTCGGTATTTCGCATTCTTCAGGCATTGAATGCCGGTTAAAATCTTATCGCGATACAACGTATCCTCGAAGCGTTCCCAGCGAGTCATCCAGTTGGAGCAGAAAGCAGCCCAGTCGGGTCCAATCCTTAGGTGGACCGGATTCTCATCCTTGGGAAAATAAGCTCTCATTGGATCCATGACAAGCGTCGAATAATCCGCATCCTTCACAAGATCAAGTAAATCCCCAATTCGTTCGTCCGCTGTCAAATAATAATAGTAACGATGTAACCCGGCCATGAAGATGCGAGCCTCCTTGCAACCGCAGCCCCAGTGTACGACATTATGCCGCGAGCCCAATCCGATGTACTTGCCGAAATGATAGGTATCCACTTCGCTGGTATGCCTAGTCATCGCCTCCGCCATACGGAATATATCAGCTCTTCCAGATCGGAGGAACATTGTCCATAACCACATATTGGGCACAAGCTCCGCATTCTGCCATGCGCAGCCGCCAAGATCGTAATTCCAAACATGCCGAACAGGGTCATAGCTATGCATCACATCTCCATAATCCCAGAATCCATACCAGCCTCGCTGCTCAATTTCTCTTAAATAAAAGGAGAGAATGCCGTCCAATTGCTCTTCCATATAGATCTTGGCCGGAGTGCTCTGGTCCGGCAGACTCCACAGACCGAGTGCTCGAACGCTGTAATAATATTCAGGTTCGCAAACCAGCAGTGAGGGTTCTCTTAGTTCAGCCTGCATCTCCTCTAATCGTTCCGGCCCTGGCGTTTCGGGCAATGCCCATAGTGTCAGTTCATTCGTGTTGGCAATTCCGTAAGGAGTTGCGTTCATCTCGTTAAATCCTTCATAGGATGATTCTACATGAGTTTCTGAATCATAATGCCGAAGATCCATTGCAGGAACATCGGGAGACCATAACCATAATGTTAGCGACGCCTCAGCCCCAGTCGTATTCGAAACTTCTATTGCGCGGGGATGCTTCTCCCAAAAATAACGGTCTCCGATGCCGATGCCGCCATTCACTCCTCCTACGTATCCAAGCCCGCTACTGCGATGGCCGTCTGTTACCTTGAGCCAACTGCAGTCTTCCTTCGTTCTCTTCATGATCCGATAATGATGCGATGAATCTTGAACGAGCTTATAATCATCCCAGGTTGCCGAGTCCTCAAGCAACCCCATGAAATATCCATCATCATTCGCATTAAATTCGACGGGCTTCCCTTCGCTTTGCCGTTCAAACAGCTCACGGTATTTGCCTTTCGTGCGCCTTGTATGCAAGGTCTTTGGTGATTCTCCAAAAAATCCGGTGTCTCCCGCGATTCGAACATGACGATTATATAGAGGTCCATCTAAAGGAACCTGTAAGGTAATGCCAATTGCTTTAATGAAATCCTTATTCGGATCTCCATCGTAATGGAAGGTATGAACGAGTCGAATCGTCTCAAGACCTGCGTACAAATATATTCGCAATGTGAATGGCAGCCATTCTCTCTCTCCGTTCTTCGATCTATGAAAACCGTCCACTCGTATCACAGCGCGAATCGGTCCGTTTTGTTCCACAACAGACGAATGAATGTTGCTTTCGAATGGTTCATTCCAAACCCGATTGCCTGCTGTATCCGTTTTCCGCTCTTCACGTAGTCCCATAAGCATGACGTCAGAGCCTACCCTATGTCCATTTCTCGTAATGCTTCGAATGATAGAATTGCCTTGCCGTGCTATAACACATTCGGCAACCCCTGTGTGGATGAGGATGGAATCCTTACTTTCCGTAACGGAAAGGTTTAATTTCTTTACTGCAGGTTTTCCAATAGAAACGCTTAAGTCTCTCCTATCTTCATCGCTTAACACCGTAGAATGAGCTGTCCATTTCACACTCCCGTCCGGCCAATATGCGGTTGGCCAACTCTGCATGGCAAGCTCCCGAGCATGGCTGGTTAGGACGAGCGATTCCTTTCGGTCCAAAACGCCTTTGCCCCATGGAATCCCCCATGTAATCCCAACAGAATTACCCGTCGTTTTCTCTTGAAGCAGTTGCAGCCTCACACTTCTATCACTCATGCGTATTCGCTCCTTATTGGCAATAAAGCCGTGTCAGCCGACACGGCTTTATTGCTGCTAACTACTTCTGGGAAGCTGCGTACAATGTATTCATTTCTTTCACATAGTCGTCTCCGCCGCTTTTTCTCCAAAGCTCGAAAGCCGCTTTCACATCTTCTTTGTCATATTGTCCGACTATAAATTTGATTCTTGCATCATTAATAATGTTATTCAATTGCGGACCTCTTTCGGTATACACTTCGGAGGCAAACGGCTCGGCCGGATTCGGCACAATATACTTTTCCGCTTCTTTCTGAAGCTTATCGGTTTTTTGAGAAAGTGGAGTCATTTTGCTCTTACTTTTCAATGTGCGGTCCTCTGGAATATAAGTCAACAACTGGCCCAATCCAGTCAGTTCAGAATCTGCCATTGTTTTATCTGTTGTTGGTACGATATAATCATTCTCCTTGGTATAATGAATGCCTTCGATGCCTGAATAGAGCAGTGTCTGAATGTCGGCGTCATTCGTCTGATCCAGAAATTCAAGAACCCGTTTCAGTTCATCTTCCGTCTTCACCGTTGACTTTGGAATGACGAACATTCCGGAGAACCCAGAGGTTGGAAGCGCCTTTAAGCCATCTTCTCCTTCTACCCCAATCAGGTTGTCTACAAATTGTTTATCAGGTTCGTCTTTGTTTTCAGCTTGCAAAGCCGTGTGTATTTTTTGATCAATTCTTCGTGCAGTATCCGTAACATCTACGATGACACCCGCTTGGTTATTCACGATGGGGTCAATCCACTTCGAGCTGTCGTATACGGCAAAATCATGATTAATCAGACCTTCTTCATATAGCTTCCGCATGAATTTGAGCGCTTCCAAATATTCAGGGGTTTCATGCTCTGGAACCAGTTCGCCATTCACAATCCCCCATTGGTTAGGCACACCAAACCAGAGCTTGATGATATCAAAACCGCTAGCCCATACTCCTGTCCATTTGACCAGCACCATGCCATAGGTGTCATCCTTTCCATTTTGATCAGGATCCTTCTCTTTAAACGCCTTCAACATATTATAGAAGTCATCTATCGTTTGGGGCACTGGCAGACCTACATTTTCCAACCAATCCTTTCTATAATTAATGCCATTGCGTCCTAGCGGACGTGCGCGATAGATGCCATAGTTTTTACCGTCAATCGAGGAGTTGTTGAGAATGACTTCATTTGCTTGACTTAAATTGTCGTAATCCTTCAAGTATGGGCCCAAATCCCAAAAGGCTCCCGATTTGGCAGCATTGACGAAGCTCGAGTTTTTGGCATCGCTCACAAACATAATGCTCGGCAGCTTGCCTGAAGCTAGTATAATATTGAATTTATCTCCATAGGAGGAGTTTGGGATCCAGTCAATATGAATCTTGGTGTTCGTTCTCTTCTCGATTTCTGCCAGCACCCTCGTTCCATCCTTGGGATAGCTGGTGCTGAAAGCAGGGAGCATGATGCTAAGCTGCTGAGGCGGAAGCTGGCTTTGAGTGGCAGATGGCTGATTCCCTTCCGTATCTGTTGACGGCCGCACGGTTTGCTCCGGAGCATTCGAAGAATTAACATTATTGCTGCAGCCCGCCACACCTGTCACGGCAAGCGTTACTGCAGAAGCGAACGTGATCCACTTTAATTTTTGCTTTGTATTCATTAACATTTTCCAGAAAACCTCCCTTTTTATTTACCCGCCATCCATTTGCGGACGAGTCATCCCTTAACCGAGCCTATTAAGACTCCTTTTGCAAAGTGCTTTTGCAGGAACGGATAGATGATCAGAATTGGAATGGTGCATACCACGATAACAGCCATCTTAATAGATTGCTCCGGCGGCTTTACAAAATTTGGATCCATATTACTCATATCCCCTGCAGCCGATTGAGACAACATGACAATCTGTCTCAGCATGACCTGCAACGGCCACTTGGCTGGATCATTAATATAGAGCAGCGCCTGGAAGAAGCTATTCCAATGGGAAACGGCGTAAAACAATGTAAAAGTTGCGAGCACTGGCTTGGACAGAGGCAGAATGATTTTCCATAACATCCCCAATTCGGTGCAACCGTCAATCTTGGCAGCCTCTTCAAGCTCTGGAGGGAGTTCTTGAAAAAAATTCTTAATAATAATCAGGTTAAAGGCGTTTATAGCCCCCGGTATGATCAAAGCCCATAAGCTATCCAACAGATGCATTTCTCGGACAACGAGATAAGATGGAATCATTCCGCCGCTGAACAACATGGAGAAAATGACCAGATTCAGCAACGTATTGCGACCAACCAAAGTTCTGCGGGCCAAAGGATATGCCATTGTTACGGTAAATATCAGATTAACGACTGTCCCAACAGATGTTATAAATACCGACACCCATATACTTTGAAGAATCGTATCCGTGGAAAATACATATTCATATGCCGAGAGAGTGAAGGTTTCCGGAATGAGGAAAACCGCTCTCTTCGTGAGCTCTGCATCGCTGGCAAAGGAACCTGCGACGATGTAAATAAAAGGAAGAACCGCAACCAAGCCGTATATAGCAAGGAAGATGTAATTAACACTATCGAATAGAGTCCCGGAAACCGTCTTATAATGTCTGGCCATTGAAGCAATCTCCTCCCCCTTAATATAAACCGGACTGGCCGAATCTCTTCGCAAGCCAATTGGTTCCAAGCACAAGAATGATTCCGACAACGGATTTGAACAAACCCACCGCGGTGCTATAACTAAACGCGCCTTGCGTGATGCCAACCATATACACGTAAGTATCGAATACTTCCGCTACACTCCGATTAAGAGGGTTTAATAACAAATAAATTTGTTCAAAGCCATTATCAAGAACATTGCCCATCCGAAGAATCAACAAAATGACAATGGTGCTCCTTATGGATGGAAGCGTGATATGCCACATCTGCCGCCAGCGATTAGCTCCATCCATAATGGCTGCTTCATATTGCTCAACATCCACGCCAGCTAATGCTGCAAGGAATATGATCGTTCCCCAACCGCTCTCCTTCCAAATCGTCTGAACGATAATCATGGGACGGAACCACTCCGGCAAGGTCAGAAAATCGATTTTATGTCCGATTTGCTGATTCAGAAACTCATTGACAACTCCGCCTTCCGTCGTCAGGAATACATAAGTCAAGCTAGCAACGATTACCATAGAGATGAAATGCGGAACATAAACCAGCGTTTGAATCGTTCTCTTAAAGAAAGAAAGCCGGATTTCATTCAGGAGCAGAGCCAGTATAATGGGTGCAGGAAAGTAGAAAATTAGATTATAGAAAGATAAGATCAAGGTGTTCTCAAGCAGCATGCCGAATTCCGGGTTAGCAAATAAGATGCGGAAATGCTCCAGTCCTACCCACTCGCTTTTGCTAAAACCCAAATAAGGCTGATAGTTTTTGAAAGCGAGCAGGACTCCCCACATCGGCAAATATTTGAATACCAGAAAGTACAACAACCCAGGAGTCAGCAATACATACATCCATTTATCACGGAGCATTTGGCGCAGCTTACTGTTTCTTTGATAGTTGTGAATCTTTATCACTGCCGGTTTCATAGCTATTTTCACCACCTTTCAGCCTCCGACATTTTCTCGTCTCGAGCGATGTGGTTTTATTATGAAACGGCATTCAATTTCCAACAAGGGGATTTTCTTGAAACTGCTATACCCCAATGATTACGCTCTTGTTATCAAAATGTACTACTACATCCGGAAAGTGCAACGATGCCAAACCATTATTCGACCATCATGACGACCCTGAATCCAGTGCCCGAAGTTTTGGCGTCGATGCCATTGGCGTTGCGATAGGTTGAGCGAACCATCGTAAAGTCATCTCCCCAAGCTCCCCCGCGCAACACTTTTGAATCACCAGAGGCTTTGCCCTGCGGGTCGGATGCTTTCTCTTTCGCATAAGGAGCCCCATACCAATCCTTGCACCATTCTTGAACATTTCCATACATATCGTAAAGCCCCCATGCATTCGGTTCCTTCTGACCAACTGGATGAGTTTCATCATTGGAATTTCCCTCAAACCAGGCATAATCGCCCAACTTGGACTCCGTATCACCGAAATGCCATCGGGTGTTCGTTCCGGCTCTGGCGGCATATTCCCACTGCGCCTCCGTAGGCAAAGCAAACTCACGATCCGTTTTTTCTTGAAGCTTATTTATGAAAATTTGAGAATCCTCCCAGCTGACACGATCTACAGGCCGTTTTCCCCCTTTGAAAGTACTTGGGTCATTGCCCATCATTGCCACCCATTGCTCCTGGGTAACCTCATAAATTCCAAGATAATACGGTTGTGAAATCGCAACTGGATGTTCAGGCGCTTCATCCTCCTCAGCAACAGAAGAGCCCATTGGAAAGGTTCCTGGTTCTATCAGAACAAACTCCATATTTATGCCTTTTCCAATATCCAAACTAACGTGATGCGGCAAATCTGTTGCGCCTTCAGCAATCCCTTGATGATTGCAAGCTAAAAGAACGAACGTCCCTATGCCCAAGCATGCGAGTAGAATGAACAGCGTATATTTGATTTTCATTCCTATCCTCCTTCTAGCCCTAAGGCATTAAAAAAGAGATGACTCCTGTTCGGTACAGAAGTCATCGAGTATAATCCGTCGTTTCACTTAATTGATATAAAAGTCTGAAAGCTGTTCATCTGTAAGCGGATATCCCGGTTTATCTTCAAATCCCTTTACATAAGCTCTCAAGGTTTCTTTTTCTTGTGCAATATCTGTATTAAATCCGATCTCCCCATCCATGACATTCAGTTCCGCTACATCCACTTTCGTTGTCCAATTCGTGTATTCTTCTGGTTGCTTACTGCTTGTTGTTAAATATATAGCTTTGAGTCCTACTCCATCTTCTCTCGCCCAAACATTAAAGTCATGCAAACCCGCAGCGTCAATTTGTATTTGCCCTGCATTGTTCCAGACGTAATCCACAGACTGTTCAAGATAATTCTGTGTAAATTGATAGTGGTCGTCTATCCCCACATGGATAGAATTGCTGTATCCATCAATCGCCGTAGATTGCACCCACACATGATAGGTTCCCGCTTGATCAAAGTTGACGTTATACGATAGCTCTGGGCTATGTCCATTAAGATTTGCTGTATCTGTCCAATATTTCCCTTCATCAGGAAGAACCTGTAAGGCTACATTCTGCTCAGTCCAGCTAATATTATTATCACCTGAAATAATAGCGGCATCTTCGGAAGCCTCGACTGCCAAGTCGGTTGTGAATGTAACCGTTTGTTCACCTTCAAGCGTGTTATCAATTTGTTCATTCGCGTACGCAGTGCCTTTTAGCTCTCCATTTGCTTTATAGACCTCAACAATTCCTCTGCCATAAGTTGAAAAGTCGCCTTGTTTCGTTACCTTCATCGCTACAATCTTCCCATCAGTATCTTTATCAATAGCGTTTATAACTAACGGGAATGGAGCAGCTGTCGTTTCATACGGCTGAGGATAAGCGCTGTTCGGAGCAGGCCCTAAGTTTGTTATAGAAGCGGGAACCATATACGGCGTTTCATTTCTTGCGCCCTTTAGTAATTTAGCCAATACTTTGGCTTGTGGGGTATTATGATTCGTATGAATGATAGCCTCAGCGCTTTCGATGAACATGTTTGCAAAGTGGTCAACTCCAGCGTCATTCGGATGCGTGCCGTCTACAGTTCCGCCTTGAATGCCTCGGAAATAATAATCTGTACTCTCAGCTCCTTCACCCAGCGATTCACAAAGCTGAGAATACCATTCCAGCGATGGTTTATTAAGATCGACAAATGCAATATCCTTTGCGCCAGCAGCAACTCTTTCATCCACATACTGTTTTCCTATCGCAGAAAACCCTTCCAGTGTCGAAGTCCACTCATTGGTTGAAGCATCGTATTGATAAGCCCTATGTCGATCAATTGGACCGACAACGATGAAATTCGCTCCTTTTTGGTGAACATAATTATAATAATAGGAAATCCCGTTATAGTATCCTGTCGGGCCATCGGTTTTGTGATTGTGACCAAACTCAAAATAGACATAATCTCCAGGTTGAATGCGGTCTTTAAACTGATCGAAATGCTTCCTGCTTGTATAATCGTCCAAACCGCTTTCTGCATGATTCGATACGGCAATATCCGGACCCATATATTTGGACAGAGCCGCGCCGACGCCAGAATAATTTTGCAGCCTAAAGTAAGGGAGAGGCGCAGTCTGATCATTCACTGTGGAGTCTCCTAACACCCAAAGCGTTTTACCCTGCTTCAGCTGTGAAATCTCTGCAGAAGCAATGGCAGCGTTCTCACCGTTTACGGCAATATTCAGCATCTTATCGATGTAGGTTCCCGTTACTTTTGAATATACATTTTGAACATTAACATTAAATTCATAGGAAAAGCGAGCGCCCGCGGGAATTACCTTTTCGGTTAAAAGCATATGCCTTTTTTCTGAAAATAAATTGATAATGGCATCCTTGCTTGGATCAGCGCCGGTTAATGTTACTTTTACCTTATAATAGGTATTCGGGGCCACGCTTACTGCAAAACGAATAGGCATATCTGATTCTGTTACCGCTACCGCGTCATCGTTAGCCTTAACCTTCTTATGAGGTTGATTTGTTACATCCTGCAGCTTGATTTCTTGTCCAGCTTGCATGACAAAGCCGTCGCTTCTAGAATCCTCTAGGTAACCGTTAGGACCCAATCCTAGAAAACCATAGCCTTTATCTTCTGTATAAGCCGTATCCGCCGATACACCAATATACCCTTTTGCTTCGTTTTCTGCAGAACCAAAATCAAATTTAACATGTTCGGAATCGAAATCACTCTCACTATCGATGCTGGCTTTGTCAGCGAGGTATCCTAAACCGTTTTCATAGAGCCGGCTCGATTCCACCGGAAGCATAAATGTAACATCAGGCAAACTGCCATCTGCTTTTCTAGGCGCGGATAATTGAGACGTGTCCAGACTTACAAAGTCTTCATCATTAATTTCCAGCCCGCCGTCTATGGTCCAGGAATTATTCGTTATTTTTTCGGCAGAGCTTTCGCTATTCGCTACTAATGTACCGCCATAAGAAATGTTATTATGCAAGATCTCTCTATAGCCAGGAATGTTGTTAATATCGGTTTGACTGACTCTCTCTAGCATATTGAAGTTGGCATTTCCATTATTGTAGGCTGTGTTGTTCGTCCAGGTCGCTGATTGACCCGGCTGATGATTCGCGTAAAAACCGTTGGCTCCGTTATTAACGGATAAGCAATATTGTACGGTATGAACGGGCATCGGATCAGGAAATCCGGATGTCCGATAGGAATATCCGCCGACTTTGAACCCATTCTGATCGCCGATTCCGTCTTGATTCCCCCTGTTATTGAATGACCAGCTATGGTCATAGAGTACGGGGGCATGTGAACTGATGCTGTCAAACCCATCGTCGCTGTTGTTCCAAGCACGGTCGTTGATGAACGAAACTGAATTGGCGTGAGCGCCAAAGCCATCGGTATTAGAGGCCGATGTGTCCGTTGGTCCAATATTGTTATACGCATCGCTGTCTCGCACCGTGCCGGAGCCGTATCCCGTATAGTAGAAGCCAATTGCTTCATTATCATGGGCAACTACATGCTCAATCGTGGCCTGCCCCCTGACTCGGAAGACCTCGGATTGCTTTTGATCGCCTACTTTAACGCCAGTCACATCAAACCCTTTGAATTTCAGGCCCGTTACTCCATCCGCTACAAAAAAAGCAGCCACACGCAAATTTGTCGGAACATTCTCGAAATTGAATACAGGTCTTTCATCGCCAGGGTAAGCTTCGTAGGAAATACCGTCCTTATTGAAATGATTCACATAATTATAATTGCTGTCGGTTTTTGCAATTTGAAAATCATGATACTCTCCCCCGCGAATATACACGGTATCTCCGGAAGAGGCCGCTGACTGTGCCTGCATCAAGCTTTGGAATGGAGCACTTTCTGATCCCGAATTGCTATCGTCGCCATTTGGAGCGATGTAATAGTTTGCAGCATATACGGAATGCGAAATAACGAATGCTGCAGCTAAGCTAAATGCCGTTGCAACGAAGTATTTCATGATTTTTCCCAATTTCACTTCCTCCTTTTTTTTGTAACAGATTGTTTTTCTTTTTGTCATCCAGAAGTCAAATACGTTCCTCACCTCCATTTTTTGCATGCGCTTTCAATAATATTTGTTCATTGACACCTATCTAGCTGCTAGCGCTGCGAGCTTTATTATGTATGGCCATCTGATTTCCAGCAAGAGGACATTCTTATACCCGTTTCATCTTGTTAGATTAGGGCATAGATCAAAAAGTACTATTGCATCTCGAAAGTGCAATCTGGGCAAACAGCGAAGCAAATGAAAAAAACTAGAGAAACGCTTGGACGCAGTCCTTGCATTTTCCAGTCTTTCATTTTGTATAGGCCGAATCGGCAATTGCCATATCGTTTCATTACATCGAGGCTTTCCAGTGCTCTCGGTACTGCCCCGGCGTCATTCCTGCAATCTTGCGGAATGAGCGGATAAAATTGGCGGAATTATTGTATTGCAGCCTCTCTGCAATCTCCAATACTTTCATATCGGATTCCTTGAGCCACTTTTTTGCCATATCGATTCGATATTGCGTCAAATAATCGCCGAAGTTAATTCCGGTTTCTTGCCGAAACACACGGCTTACATAATGTGGATGATAGTTAATCCGAGCGGAGCATTCCTCGAGGGTGAGTTCCGAATCGAATTCTCTCTTTATGATATCCATAACGGCATCGGAAATTTGCTTGTATTGGGATTCGCGCCGCGAGCCAAGCTCCTGCAGATACGGATGTGCGAAATTCATCCAGAACCAAGTCTCCATCTCCATCTTATCTCTAATCTTAAATAAGGATTGAATCAAAGCTGCCTCGTCTTCCCCAAGGTGATCCATTGGTATTTGCAATTCCTGTCCGAATTTGAGCAAGTCAACCAGCAGTCGAACCACAGACAACTGATAATCCGCATGTTGATGCTCAGGTTGGAACAATTCTTCAATAAACGAATGCAAGTCCGTCGCCGATTGCTCTTCATTGCCCGAACGGATCGAGTCGAATAAAGCTTGTTCCCCAGCATGCGGGAATAAGTAATGATTGATTTTCTGAGGCTGCACATCCTCAATGAACAGAATCGATTCCTGACCTAATCCCACCCTGTATTTCAAAGCTGTCATCGCTTCGTGGAGAGCCTGTTGCGAATCTGAAATTTGCTGAAAAGCACGACTGATTCCTATGCTGACCTTGATATTCAAATATTGATAGACGGCCTTTTGAATCTCATCGCAAAGATTAAACACAATTGATTTGAAATTCGAATTGTCCGAGCCTAGCAAGGTCACTTGATAATCCGATAATACGATCGGACTGAGCCTCTGCTCAGGCACAACAAGCTCACCGACGATATTGCCGATTGCGAACATGAGCAAATCGCGATTCGCTTCTTCAAATCTGGTGTTCTTAAGAGAATCGATCTGAATCGCTACAACAATCATAGATGACCATAATTGCTCTAATCCGTAGAGACTAAGCTTTTCTTCGAACTCGGCGACGGGAATCGTGCCGCTTAACAGCTTATGCATGAAGAATTCCTTAAGCTGAATCTGTTGTCCCTTGAGCTCATTCATAATTAAGGATTGATTGCGTATCAAATAATCGACGCGTTCCCCAATGACCTGAAGCTCGCCGTTCGCCTCCGGTTGATCGCTTGTAACAGGAATGCTCTTAAGCGCGGAATAAAGCGATTGGATGGGACGGTACATCTTATTGGAGCCGAACCAGGCTACAAGCAACGTCACTAACAGAATACTTACACATACTAGCAGAGTGATCCAGCCGATAATTTTGTTCTGCGCATTGACTTCGTCGTTCGAAGCGATGGATACATAGCTCCATCCGTTGTACGTTGATTTGCGATAAGTAACGGTTACATCTTCTCCGTTCTGTTTCGCTGCGTACTGCCCCGATAGTTCTTTCGATTCCAAAGCAGGCGTCATATAAGATTGATCCAGCATGCTGCTTCCAAGAATCTTTCTATCCTTATGCACAATAACTGACGAATGGCTGTCCAGGATAAACGCGCTTCCGAGCTTACCGTTCAGGAAAGCGTCCATCTCCTTCATAACCTCAGAAGATAGCACAACACATATAATGCCGGTTGGATTGGTCGAATTAATCGGATACTTCTTCACGAAGTAGACGGATTGGTAGGACTCCGGCAAATCCTTCGCACCGCTTGTCCAGAACGAGCCTGCCTTATAAAGCGAGAACGCTTCAAGCTGCGGCCTGAACGCAGGATCACTATATTCATTAACGCCTTCGCTAGAAACGATCCAATTCTTGCTTAGACTATATAAGAAAACATCCTTAATTCCTAGTTCGTATGTCTGAATACGAGATATGCCTTCATAAAGCTCGTGCACCAATTGAAAATCATATTTGGTGATATCGGACTGAAAAGCTCCGGTCACGCTGGGAGACTGCAGAAGCTGTGTCGCTGAATTATCAATGGTTTTTAAGGTTTGCTCGGCGCGCATTTGCATTTGCTGCAGGAGCAATTTGTTGCCTGCATTCACTTTGTCCTGCACAGTCTGAGAGGAATTATAGTAGGCGAAAGAGCCGAGCAGAATGACGGGAACCGTGCCGATCACAATGGACAACAACATAAGCTTCATCAGATATGACGGGGATCGCAGCTTCATAAAACCTCCCTCTCCGCAGTAGTTTAAAGCAACTCCAAGTGTACACGAAAATTCCATCTCAAGCTATGACGGAATGAAGGGAAAGAGGCGTCACCTCTTCCCCTGTGATTCATCTATTACTTTGACAGCTTGGCATATTCCGCGTTCATTTCTTCAATGACCTTGCTGCCACCGCTCTGCAACCATTTGTCTATTGCTTGATTCCATCCGGCTTCATCCACAGAACCCATAATGAATTTGACGGTCGCATCGGCAATGATCTTCGAGATCTCTTTCCCCTTCTCAATTTCGGTGTTCGAAATGAAAGGAGCTGCGGGATTTGGCACCGCAAATGTGGCATTGTCTTGGAATAGCTTTGTGCTAAGCTGCTCAAGCTCCGTACCATAATTGACAACCTGATCTTGAAGGATCATGAATTGATTGCCATCCGTTAATTCAGCTCTAACCTTCGTATCGTCATTCTGAGTATATTCGCCATCCTTAATGGTATAATGCGTGCCTTCGATGCCGTATTTCATCAAATTCTGAATATCCTTCTCGGACACTCGATCGAAGAAACTAAGAATTCGTTTAAGTTCAGCTTCTGTCTTCACACTGGTCTTCGGAATCATGAACATACCAAGGTATCCTGCGCCCGCCCGCGTTCGATCGCCCATTGGCCCGGCGATTCGATTCAACAAATTAATTTCAGCATCTGGATCTACTTTCTTAATATTATTTTCAATGTTCTTGCCATCCAGCATATTATCAATCCACAGACCCGCTTTGCCTTTGTACATGACCGATCTTCCGTCCTGAACAATAGCAAAATCCTGATTGATTAGCTTCTCATCGTATAGCTTTTTGTAAAATTTCAATGTGTCCATATAAGCATCCGTCATGTGAGCTGGAATCAGCTTCCCGTCTTTAAGCTCCCATTCATTGGGGCCTCCCATATATACCAATATATCCTTAAAGCCGGCGATGTTGTTGCCTTGCATGCCGACTGACAGTCCGATCGTATCCTGTTTCCCATTCTTGTCGGGATCATCTGTCGCGAACGCCTTCAGCACATCATACAGCTCATCCAGGTTTGTTGGCGCTTTCAGATTCAAGTTGTCCAGCCAGTCCTGGCGAATCATCAATCCGAAGCGAGCGAGATCGCGTTCTCGGTACACGCCATAAATTTTCCCGTCAATCGAAATATTGTTAAGTACGATATCCGACATTTTGCTGAGGTTTGGATAATCCTTCAAATAGGGGCCAACCTCCCAGAACATGCCAGATCTTGCGGCATTAACGATGAAGGATGCCTTCGGTTCCAGGGCTACAAAGGTTTGAGGCAGTTCGCCTGATGCCACAGTAGCGCTAAGCTTATCTGTATAAGTAGTGGAGGGCACCCAGGAGAGGGAGAGTTTAGTGTTGGTTGTTTCCTCCAGCTTCTGCAGCACGGAGCTGTCCGCCGGCATTTGCTCGGCGCTCCACGTCGGCACCATCATACTTAATTGAAGTGTGTCTGAGCCTTGATCTGCATTTGTTGCGTTTTCATTCGTGTTCTTCCCCTTATCTGCGCAAGCTGTAATCGTAAGCGCAATGGCAAGAAGCAAGATTCCAGCTTTCGCAATTCTTTTCTGTCCTCTTTCGAACATGTTGAATTCCTCCCTTTTCGCTTTAATCATTATATCTTCATCCCTTGACCGAGCCTAGCAATACCCCTTTGGCAAAGTGCTTCTGCAAAAACGGATATACAAGAAGAATCGGAAGGGTTGAGACCACTATAACCGCCATCTTCACCGATTGCTCCGGCGGAGCGACATAATCTGCTTCCATAGCCGTGGAATCCCCGATTCCGCCGGAAGCCAAGATAACAATTTGACGTAAGAGCACTTGAATCGGCCATTTGGTATTGTCGTTAATATACAACACCGCATTGAAGAAGGTATTCCAATGCCCTACCGCATAAAATAACGAAAAAGTCGCAATAGCCGGCATGGATAAGGGCAGCACAATTCTTAAGAATATTCCGAGATCATTGCAGCCATCGATCTTGGCCGACTCCTCCAAACCATCGGGAAGCTGTTGGAAGAAGTTACGAATAATAATGAGATTGAATGCGCTGATTGCGCCCGGAATTAATAGAGACCAGTACGTATCGATCATTCCGAGTTGTCTTACAACCAGGAAGGTAGGAATCATTCCACCGCTGAACAACATTGTGAATACAACGAGCATTAGAATCGGTTTGCGGAAATCCATATCCTTGCGAGCAAGCGGATAAGCCATTAGACAGGTGAAGAATATATTAATCAACGTTCCTACAACCGTAATGTAAACCGTAACAAGTAAACTTCGAACCAGTGTCTGGGTTGAGAAAATATACTTGTAGGCATCGAACGAAAACTCCGTTGGAAATAAGATAAAACCTCGCTGCAGCAGCTCCTTCTGCGTTGCAAACGATCCGGCAACCACATAAATAAACGGAACAATTGTCATCAAAGCAAACAGGAGCAATATTGCGATATTGAGACCGCTAAACATCTTTCCTCCCCAGCTTTCCTTGATTGGCATGTTGCGATCTCCTCCCTAGTAAATTCCTTCTTCACCGAATTTCTTCGCCGAATAATTAGCGATAACAACCAGAATTAATCCGACAACCGATTTGAACAAACCAACCGCCGTACTGAAGCTGTACTGTCCTTGACTAATGCCCACGGAATAGACATACGTATCGAACACTTCTCCCACATCGCGATTCATCGCATTTAACATTAAGAAAATTTGTTCAAAACCATTGTCCAGAAAATGCCCTAGACGAAGGATAAGCAGAATAATGATAGTGCTGCGGATAGCCGGCAACGTAATATGCCACATTTGGCGAAAGCGATTTGCCCCATCCATTCTTGCAGCCTCATAAAGCTGAGGATCGACGCCAGACAGCGCAGCTAAAAAAATGATTGTACCCCAGCCCGTTTCCTTCCACACAACCTCGGCAGTAATCATCGTTCTGAACCAATCGTTGCTGATGAGGAAATTGATTTTCTCTCCACCCATCTGCACCAATAATTCATTGGCAATGCCGCCTTCCGTTGTGAAGAACATATAAGCGATTCCGACTACGACCACCCAAGACATGAAATGCGGAATATAAATTAACGTCTGGATAAATCGCTTTATTATCTCTCTTCTTAGTTCATTAAGCATGAGTGCGATAACGATAGGCAGCGGGAAGAAAAACAAAATATTGTACGCAGCAAGAATTAACGTATTTCGAAAAAGAATCAGAAAATTGGAATCGTTGAACAATCGATCAAAGTGCTTGAGCCCCACGAATGGACTGTCCCAGAATCCTAAAAATGGTTGATAATTCTTAAACGAAATGAAGATGCCGTACATCGGCCAATACTTGAAAATAAGAAAATACAACAAACCGGGAAATACCATAAAATAAAGCCAGCGATTGCGGAGCAATCTTCCAGGGAGTATCGATGATGATCGTAGGGCAGACCTTTCCGTTATTTGGACTTTCAGGCTTTTCTGCATGGGGACCCTTCCTTTCACATGTCATGACCAAATGGATAGCCTCATCATATCGAAGGTCCCGATTACGGTCGATAGTCCTGAATTAACTAGATCGAAAACCGGGGGCAGCGCTGCAGTTGTTATCATCTGTATAGTCATCACTTGCATTCATTGTCATTTGTTGTGATCGTTCATGCAAAATTGCAAAATCCCTTCCCGGTCTGTACCGGGAAGGGATTTTTTTCTTCTAGGGTTACATTGAAACTAAAAGATTGTAGATCACGACAGCAGCCTGGGAGCGAGTAACTATGCCATTCGGAATGAATTCCCCATTATCCATTCCGTGAATGACTTCTGAGGCCTTCATTGCCGCCACTGCCTCGCGGGCATATTCGTCGATTTGATCTCCATCCGCAAATGGCGCTCCATTGGAAGAGTCTTTCATTATATGTCCTGCCACCGCTGCAGCATGATACGCCATAACCGCCATATCCTGCCTCATTATGCTGTCTTCAGGGTCAAATGTGCCATCCGTTCGTCCATTCACGATGCCTAACTCTAGTGCAGCTGCGACTTCATCCGCATACCACGCATCGCTCTGCACGTCACTGAACGTGGCAGAAGCTGCGGTCTGCGGGGCAGTCAACTCGAACAAGTTCAGCAGCATCGTGAGAAACTCCGATCTTGTCACTTGGCTTTCAGGTCGGAATGTGCCATCACCATCTCCGCTAACAATACCTCTTGCAGCCAGCGCTTCAATCGGAGCCTTCGACCATGCTGTCGTTACATCATTGAAGCTTATATGATTATATACTGCTGCATACTTACTGAAGTGCGCAGGCTTGAATTCTACCTTGTCTGTTGCTTCATTGTAGCGGCCGTTCTTCACCACCTCTAATACTCCGTTATTGTTGAGATAATAAATCACAACCTGGTTCGGGTTCTCAGCCGGTTGAAGTTCATAAGGTATAGCCACCTGCACATCACTTCTACCATCGAACTCGCTAATCTTCTCCCCATCTACAGAGAGGTTGAAGTCATACACCGCAACATCCTTCAGCTTTGTTTGCGTTTCTGCCGACAAACTCGATATATCGGCTTTCGCTACTGAAATCACAACCTGATTCACTGTTTCTGATCCTTTCGAAATCAGTTCCGTGGATACAGACAATGTAGCTAAACCTGTGTCAACCTCGATCATGTTGACCGACGCAGTTCCATTGCTGAGAAGTTCATGAACTGGAATACTGACTTCCACTTCATTCATTCCCTCATCTGCTTCTACTGTAATCTGAAGCTTATCGCCAGTTGTTTGCTTTAGCGCACGCTTCACGATTTCTGCGTCGAGCTTGACCGTTGCCTTTCCATCGTTATTCACTGTCGGATTCACGGCCACTAGACCATTCATTATATCTGTCTCTGTATCATCTATTGTCTCTTCAGGGTTATCCGTCGTATTATTATCCGATGGATCTGGCGATGACGATTGATCGGTTTCATCATCATCGTCATCATCATTGTTGCTTGGTGTTCTTGGGGTGCCTTCAACCACGATACCAACTGATTCATTATCGTTTGTATCTATTGCGGCAATGACGAACTTGTACACCGTTCCATTTTCTAATCCTGCAACGGCATACGTTTCAACCCCTTTGTTCACATATACAGCGTCGGTCACCGTCTCACCGTACCCGCTAATCTTGATCGAAGACAAGTCTGAGTCTGTTGGGTCGGTCCAGCTCAAGACCAGCTGCCCGTCCCCTGTTTCGACTTGTTGCTCCGTCACCTCTCCCGGCGGCGTTGTATCTTCTGCCTCAAAATCTGTCGTGATTTTCACATTGTCAAATATCCACTTGCTTCCGTTCGCTCCTAGACTAGCATATCCAACCTTGAAGGTATCATCGTCTACGTCGATGATTGGGGCGTTCTCATGATCAACATAAACCTTAATATTGCTTCCTATATTGACAATCTTAAGATGATGCATCTGCGACCAATCTGTATTTCTTTGGGCAGTAGCTATACAATTAATGGTATGACCAGCTTTGCACAACTCAATTTCTCCGCTATACTGCCAATCGACAAAATAGCCGCTGTTATTGATGTGATCATCTTGGTTGGACTTTCTGAATAAGAAAGCTCCCCAATTTTCACCTTCGCCATACTCAATATCCACTTCATAGGTCGCATCATCCCACATTTTCCCTGAAATCGCCGACATATACCTCCATGAGTTATTGCCACCTATTTGGGTCTGAACATATTTACCGTCAGCAACCGTCCAATTTCCATCGCCTGGAGACCATTTTCCGTCCCCATCGCTAAAATCATCATTGAAGATCCCTGATAAATTGCTCCTCATGCTAAAGTTAACGATAGTTCCATTATCCTCATTCACATTGATCGCCGAAGCAATTTCTTCCTCGTAGCCAGATTTGCTTACAGTCAATGTATATTCGGTTCCCACAGGTACATCGGATATGCTATAGTTCCCTGCAGCATCCGTCACTACACTGTAATCACTTTCGCCATTAGAGAGGATTACATTTGCTCCTTGAATCGGTTTTCCAGAAATGTCTGACACATTCCCGGCAACAGTACTGGTGCTAATGCTGGTTGTAACTGTAACATTATCGTAGTGCCACTCAGCTCCGCCGTTTCCTAGACCGGCATATCCATATAGATAGGTCGTATCATTCACATCAATGACCGGTGCCGTATCGTTATCGATAAATACCTTGATATTGCTTCCTTCAGTGACAATCTTCAGATGATGGAATTGCGTCACATCCGATATAACATTTTCAACTTTCGCAAGCGATGTGACCGATTTCCCGGCTTTAATGAGTTCAACCTTCCCCGTGCTTGTTAATTCCACGAAATAACCGCTGTTGTTTGCTGAGTCGCTTTGCTTTTGCTTCCTGAACATGAAGGAAGCCCAACTTGTATTGCTTGGACCGACTTTCAGATCCACTTCATATGTTGCGTCATACCAGACCTTTCCTGTAATCGCTGTAGAGTACTGCCAGGAGTTCTTGTTAGAGCCGGCTGACTGAATATATTCCCCATCACTTACGGTCCAGGTTCCAGTTCCCGGCGTCCAATTCCCGCTGCCGCCCGAGAAATCGTCATTGAAATGACCAGCCGGAGCGACAAGCATCGTCAGATTGACCGAGGTGGTAGTGGCTCCTGTCACCTCTATCCCGAGAGCCATCGCCTCTTGATAGCCGTCACCAGTTGCCGTCACCGTATAACCAGTCCCAATCGGCACATTCGCTATATTGTAGACTCCTGTAACATCAGTTATCCCGGTGTAATCATTTCCATCTACAGTTACGCTTACCTGGACGCCTTGGAGCAAACGCCCGAAATTGTCTTGTATCGTTCCAGCAATTGCACCTGTATTTGATGTTTGTTCCACATGAAATTCAAATTCATTGCTGGTCACACCATCCAGCGTAGCCGTTATCGTACCTTGACCCGGACTAACCGGAACCAGTTTATTTCCCAATAGCGTTGCATGTGAATCGCCGGATGTTATAGACCAGGTTACCGGAATACCGGTCATTACATTGTGGGCATGACCGAATTGATCCTCGCCTGTTATTGTCAGTTGATCCAAGTTGAAATCGTCTCCACCCTCAACATAAATGACAGGATTTGACCCGGAAACCGTTACAGTCGAAAGTCTGCTCGACTCGGATTGGGATGGGCTGTTGGCGGTATAGTAGCGCAAGGAAATATCCTTCGCGGGACTGTCAAAATAAGATGGATCGATCGTAATCGATTCCGGCTCCTGACTTACCCCCATGTATCCCATCGGAGAGTAACCGCCATATTTGTAGTTCTGAATGGCAAAACGCAGGCTAGGCACATTCCCCGCCGGATCCAGAACAGCCAACTGAATCATATAGTCCTTGTTGGCTGTAATACTTGACGGCAGATGGAATGTGTTCGCTACAGTATACTCTTGTGGCGGCGAAAAGTAATCCAGCACTGATTGACTCCAATTCCCCTTATTGGATTTATCCCAACTTTCGTATCCTTCCCCCGGCAGCCAATCTCTAATATCAAGATTGTTGAAGGTATCGCTCCATACGATTTCACCGGTCTGAGGATCCTTCAAGCTCAATTGGACCGGCCAATTGTAGTACATAGGAGCTGCTCCCGTATTTTTTACCTTAAACTGCACGACAAAGTCCTGCCCTGGATCAACCTGCGTAGGGTAATTAAAGTCCGTAATGACATATCTATAGCCAAAAGCCTTCTGTATCTTTTCCGCTCCGGCTTCGAGCACTTCTTTATTTTCGTAATAGGCCGGCAACCCGGGATAACCTGGATCAATACGATAAGTGTATTCTCCAATCCATGTGAGATACGTAGCATGGACGTTTCTTATCATATTGGCTGCATTATTAGAATTTTCCAGCATCGTTAGATGAGGATTCGTTCCGAGCAGGTCCGCACCGTTGTAGTCATAGGCAGTTTCCCCGCCTATCTCCTGCTTCTTCCAATTGGATATGACCTTCATATTAGCTATGGAGTCGTTATATTGCCCGAAGGAATATTCATCATGTCCCTCATAACGTACCTCAACCTTTTTGTTAGGAAAATATTGGTGGAAGTAGGCATCAACATATTCGGGAACGCCCGTACCATGCTGTTCTCCCCATGTCCCGTAAATACCCATCTGTATATAAGCGACTCTGGGATCATTGTCCCACAAAGCTCCCAAACGCTGAAGTAACCGCTTTAACCTTTTGTCGAATTCGCTGCTCGTTAAATCATTTGCATTCATGTCCGCTGGCCAGTGGTCGCCTTCCAATCCATGAAATACGTCTGAAGGGAATTTTAAATAAACGCGGGGAATAACCTTCATATTATAATCTTCATAAGAAACCCAGTTGCCGTTTGTATCCTGCCCCCGCCATCTTTCATTGGAGTATTGTTCGATTTTTTCAATCGTGTCATCCACGTCATCTTCCAACAAATCCCATGGAATATAAGTCATTGCAAGCGACGACCATGGATTATAATCCAGAGGCCAACCTGTACTTAAATTTACGCTGAAGTCCTTCTCAGCCATACCCATTAATGGATTCTGGATAGCGCCTGTAAATTCTTCGGGTGTAATCATTGCCCTCCCGGTTGAAGGAACGGTTGGCGCTGACGAAGGCGCTTCATAAGAACCGTCATTATACACTTCTATTTCAGACAATGCCGCCCTAATGCCAGATACCGTGCTCATTTTCCTGTTCTTTGTTGTCTCTACCTTTACATAACGGGCTTGAATGGCATCAAACCAGTACGAATTGCGAGATTCCGTTGGTCTCAGCACGTTGGTTTGCGCAGACACCGTTGTCCAGCTCGCATTGTCTTCAGATACTTGTATTGTAAAATCTACCGGGAATCCCTCGCCCACTATGCCGTTCCTTCCGCGAGTATCGGATAACCAGTTGATCGCATAGAGATCAACCCGGTTAATCAACTGAGAAGATCCAATGTCAATTTTGATCCATTGATTATCTCCCTCGCCGCTGCTCCAGCCTATAAACGAACCATCCACGCTGCGTCTTTCGCCATCTACAACATTGTTCAACGCCCATCCTTCAATCCCGCCAGCTTCCGAAGTGGATAGAATGGAGGATGCCGTCACTGTTTTATTCAGTGCATAGTTTTCAGATGGAGGTGCAAGGACGGAAATTTCATCCCCCCAGATCAGGGAACCTCCATAGTAAGCAGTAGCCTTATTCCAATCCGCATAGTCTGACGCTGTTTCATTAAAGGAATAGTCGTTTGATTGCTTAAAGTTACCCTCTATGTTTTTATGAATGCTCACATGAAATGCAATATGTTCTCCTGCAGCTAAAGTGCCTGCAAACTCATCAAACCCCATTTCGAAATAATAATCGGCATTGGGCGACGTTTCTGGAAGTTTCACAAAGTTTCCCAGGAATGAATGTTCTATCGTAGAGCTTGATGAATCGCTTTCATAACTTAAAACATTTGATCCGTCACTTGTAAAATAGTAACGAACTTTGATGTCTTGCAGATTAGCGGATTCCGTTCCTGTATTCGTTAGCTTGAAGCTTGCCTTTATTTCATCTGTTTCATCCGTAAGATTCATATTATACATCTGAATATGAATTGAAGGATCGATACCCGCCGCAATGTCAGCAGACGACACTTCTTCAGCAGCCATAACAATGGAGGAATTTCCCTGCAACAACGAAGAAATAAGAATAGCCATTAATGCCAGTAGCGTTACCGTCTTTTTAAAGCTCATTTTATTTAACATAATATCCCCTTTCTTAATAGGACAAATAAAACGTTTTCATTTTCTCCTGCCTAAACTCGGGACCAGCGCCTCTCAATGGTCCCGATGAGGAAAAACTATTCTCGAATAATTCGGATGCCTTCCGGCGCTTCAACTTTCGTATGAATGGAACCATCCTCGCATTTCTCATGCCTGACGCTTACAATGCCAAGAGGCGTTGGGAACGTGCCTTCCACCCACTGCAAATCCCCTAAATGCGGAGTCACTCTCAGAGCCCGACAACCAGGCTCCTCCACTCGAACACCTAATACGTATTCGGTCAACCAAGCAGTCGGCCCCGAAGCCCAGCCATGGCATAAGCTATGACGGTAGCCCTGATAGCAATGTCCGCCGTATGTGCCGTGAACATCAACCCTCCCTTCGGGTGTGATCTCATCAATACGCGCAGCATTATTCAGCCAATCGATATCGAAATCTTCCCAGAAGGTTGTCGCGCCCAGCGATAACATTCCGCCCCAATAGGCGCGGATGCTGTCAAGACTGCCTTGTATATCCCCCGCCTCTCCACGAGCTTTCAAGATATAATAACCGTAGAAGGTGGAGTAACCTCTAGGCGAGTCAGGCGCAATCACTTCTTCATTGACCGCTTGCGGTTCAAGTAAGCCCGTTAAAGCAAGCAAGGAAGCTGCCTGTTTGCTTTGATTATGATTAGGAACGACTTGACGAAGCCTCTGAGCAGCTTGTCGGCAAAGCTCCTTTGTCTCCGGATCATTCAGGATGCCGCAGAGCTTGTCCCCTGCGTTCATGCACCAGACAAATAAAGCATGCGCGCCTGCCTTCACCCCTTCTGGATTGGCGAAGGATGGCCAGTCCAGGAATGGATTCGAAATGTCAACGGTGCCATCCGAACGGATACAACCTGCCAATTGACGCAATAATCCTGTCATATAATCTTTCTGCTCCAATAAGTAGGCGAGATCGCCATTGTGCATATACCAATCATGATGAACCAATATCCACCAGATGGAGTATGTGGGGAATGTGGTCATCCACTCCGGCAAAGGATATTCATCCCGCATAAAATCAAGGCTCTTCGGAACGACGTCATGATAGCCAAACACGGCTTGAATCGTCGAAGTCTCGGGGTGCATGTCTCCAGCCCAAACCAACCGATCCCGCTTAATGCCGTCCCACAAGTAATCCTGCATATTCAAATGAACCGTATAGGCCCCGGTATCCCATATTTGATTCAACAATTCATCATTTGAACGAAAGCTGCCTTTATATTCAACATCATGCATAACGGCTGCAGCTCGAATACTGATGATTTGTATGAATTGCGCCACATCGAGAAAATCAACTCGAACGAAGCGGAAGCCTGAATTCCCAATTGTTTCCGCTCCCATATAACTGACTTCAAATTCACCGTCGCGAGTCGCATGATTATTCGTTGCATTTGTTTCGCCGCCTAGCTCGCTCATCGCCTCCATTACAGACTCACCGAAACGAACACGAAATCTAGCAGACAATTTCTCTTTGTTGCCGCCCATAGCTACACAGATCTGAACGCCTCCGTGTAACTCAACCCCAAAATCCAAGAGAATGCCAGGAGCCGAGCCTGCATGCCGAGCTACGCATGTCTTGCGTTTCGATGAATCATGAATCGATTGGCCGTCCTGCCCCTGTAGAAGAAGCTCTGCTCCTGTAAGGATTGCGTCCTCATTATCTGAACGCCATACGATTCGAACAGGATCAATGTAATAGGTCTTGCGTTGGTCTTCCTTCACCATCAATGTTTTCCATAAAGGTATCATTAAGACGCTCCTTCCCTAGCAAATGTAGAATGAAATTATCCCTTTACCGCCCCCGACATAATTCCAGAAATGATAAAGCGTTGCAAGAAGATATAGAGCAGCATGACTGGCGCAACACAGATGACAATCATCGGGAACATATGCGACCAATCATTGCTGTATCGACCGGCGAAAGAATAGACAGCCACTTGCACCGTTCGCAGCTTATCGGTATTCAGAAATACGACAGGAAGAAAGAAATCATTCCAGATATGAAGGAACTGAAGGATAAACACACTTGAAGCAACCGGCTTCAGAAGCGGGAGCAAAATTCTAAAAAAGATTCCGGTAGGCGACGAACCGTCAATTTGTCCTGCCTCTTCCAGCTCACGAGGCAGCGAGCGCATAAATCCGGTAAACAAAAAGATCGTTAACGGCAATCCGAAAGTAATATACAGAAGAATGACTCCTAATTTGGAATGATTCAGGTTTAAACCGATCATCATTTGAAATAATGGAATCAGATTGAGCTGCATCGGCACAATTAACCCTGCTACAAAAAACAAACTAAGAAAGGATGATAATCGCCCAATACGCCTCGCCAATGGATAGGAAGCCATAGCGCCAAACATAATCATAACCAGTACAGATGTAATACTAATCACGCCGCTATTTAGAAGCGCCACCTCAAAATTCGATCTTGTCCAAGCTTCTACATAGTTACTTAAATGAAATCCTCCATCAAGGCCAAAGGCGCTAGAGAACATATTTTCATTTTTTTTGAAGGAAAAGACTAGCAGCATATAAAGCGGGTAGATATAAACCAATGACAAAAGCAGAACCAGACTCCATTGGACAAAGCTTTGAACACGGGATACTTTTTTCACTAAACATCAACCTCCCGCTTCTTCAAGAAAGTAAGCTGTAGAATCGTTATGATAAAAATAATAATAAACATCACAATCCCCATAGCCTGAGCTTCACCAAATAAACTTTTGTTAAAAGCAGTATCATACATAACCGTACTTATGCTTTCTGTAACATATCCAGGGCCGCCATGAGTCATAGACATGATCAAATCAAAGGCTTTGAGCCCAACTATGGTGCCAGTGACGAGGGTAATGGTAATTGCAGGCGCCAGAAGAGGGAATGTCACATGCCGAAACCGTTTCAAAGTTCCTGCACCGTCGATTGAAGCCGCCTCGTATAAATCTTGAGGAATGGATTGCAGGTTGGCCAAATAGATAACCATACACCAGCCCGCTCCTTGCCAGATGCTTACGAATACAATAGACCATATGGCCAAATCCATATCGCCCAGCCAGTTCAGTGCCAAAGAGGATAAGCCCAGTTCATTCAAGATCATGTTTAAACTGCCGATGCCCGGATCATAAATATAAGACCAGATATAGCCGATTGCCAGCAAACTCATGATTTGGGGACTGAAGAAGATCGACCGAAACAGACTTTGACCCTTCATCTTGATTTGGAGCAAAAGGGCAAATACCAGTCCAAGAATACTTTGTCCTAAGGTAAGGCCTATTGCATAAATAAATGTATTCTTAAAGGATGCCAAAAAGCGGGATTCACTCCATAAATGAATGAAATTATCCATGCCAACGATATGATAATCAGGGGATATGCCGTTCCAGTCCGTTAATGCGTAATAGAAGCTTTGTATGCTGGGATAGATGAAAAAAACAACGTACAACAATACAGCAGGCAAAACAAAGGTATAGGAAACCTGTTGTAACTTTCTCTTCGTAACCACTCGTATTCCCTTCTTTCTTCTATCGTCAATCAAGTAGAAAGGAGAAGAGACGCGGGTCTCTCCTCCTCCGCTAATTCACGCCTTATTTTTTCATATTGGCTGCGGCCTTGTCCCAGGTTTGATCCGCAGATTCCAGCACTTCTTCAAAAGATGTTGCTCCGCCAATCGCCGCTTGGGTTGGAGCATTGAACGCCTCATTTGCGCCACTCGGCCAACCAATATCCAAAAACTGATATGCAGGCGCATTTTGTACGACATCCATAATGTCAGCCGACATATCTGAGCTTTCCGGTTGCACCGTCTTCAAGGTCGAGAATTGGCCTGGTCCAATCAAAGTCAGATAATTATCATCAGCGTATAGGAATGCAAGGAACTTCTTCGCCTCCTCCTGATGCTCGCTGCCCGACCACAATGTCAGTCCGGTAGAAGGCCCTGAAGACAACCAGATATCTTCGCCGGCTTTATTGCCTGGCAGCGCAAACATGCCAATATTGACATTGTTAGCTTTTGCGATCTCCTCATATCCGCTCATCGACCAGTTTCCGTCTATAATCATCGCCGCTTTGCCTGCACCCAATGAAGTCCTGGCCGAATCACCAGAAACGCCGAGCGCGTCTTTACTGATATATCCATTATCTACTAACTGTTCATACTGCTCAGCTACAGCCTTCCAAGAATCCGAGGTCGCGAATTGAACCTCATTGTTATACCGCTTCTGATCCCAATCCATATCCTCCGCGTACACGGTAGAAGGAGCCAACGCGTACCATAAAAACATCACATTACTAGCTTCCTTGCCTCCCAGTCCAATTGGAGTCACTCCTGCTGCCTTCAGTTTCTCGCATGCAGCCAGAAACTCATCCCAATTGGTTGGAACTTCAATGCCATTCGCTTCGAAGAGATCCTTGTTGTAGTAAACGGCAAGATAATTTTTGCTCCAAGGAATTCCATAAACCTTATCGTCTTTGCTAAAGCCTTGCAGCAAACCCTTGTCAATATTGTCCACTGGAGCAACATCGCTTAAATCCGCCAAATAACCCGCGTTAATGCTAAGTCCGATTTTGCTAAGACCCGGCCATTGCACGAATAAATCCGGAGCCTCATTCGCCGCCAGCTGCGCGCCCAAGGTTTGCTTGAATTGATCGTCCGGCGCACGTTCGATGTTTATCTTAACTCCATCGTTCTCGCTTTCATATTGCTTTGCCAATTGTTCCAAGCCGCTCATATCCTGAGCGGTTAATGAAACCTTTAGAGTCACAGCCTCGGCTTTTGTGTTGGAATTGTTCTCCCCTGCAGTGTTGCCGGAAGTGCCGTTTTCTGAATTGTTTCCGCATGCCGACAACAATAATAGTAATGCCGTTGCTAGAAACCAAACTGTAAGTTGTTTTTTCATGCTTGCTTCCCCCTGAATATGATTTAATTGCAATCTTATTATGACATGCAGGCAAAACTGTTATAAACGGCATTCTTCTCGGAATGGGACGGATTATTCGGTTTTATTCGACAAATCAATTTCCATGAAGGCGTCTCTTCCTCTATACTTAAGCGTAAGAAGGAGCGATATCATTATGACGTTCAAACAGAAGCTGAATATTTCTTATACTCTGATTATCGTTATCTTAATTACCATCATTACATATAGCCATTATCTTATTCATGTCTCGAACACAAAGCAAAATATGTCCCTGACGATGAATGAGCTCTCCCACCAATTGTCAATCAATCTGGATGCGTATCTCTCGGAATTGACTGCAGCAACTATGCAACCGCTATATGATCGCGATCAAATTGAACGTCTTATCTCCGGAAAGCATCTTCAGGATCTAAGTCTCGCCGAGACGATACAACTGGAGAATTATATTCGCAATGTTTATTTATATCCAAACAGCGAAGATATAACAGCTGTTCACTTGTTTGATAATCAAATGGGAAGCATAAGTCTTTACCAGAAGGGCCAGCGGTATGAATATGCTCCCGAATCGACGGATGCGTTTGTTGAAGCCAAAAAAGCATGGGGCAAATCTGCGGTATCCGGTACCTTTCTGGCGCAATCTTCACACAGCTCTGAATCTATGCCGATATTTTCAGTTCTTAGGCAGCTGAATATTTTTGAAATAAACCAGCCTTACGGCATCATTGTTCTTGATGTGAACTTCTCCAAAATTGATGATTTGCTTCGCAATATTCAAATTGGAAGCGATTCATTTGTCTCCATCGTTAACGATCAGAACGAAGTCATATATTCTACAAATCATGAGAATATCACAACCCGTGCTCCTTCCCTTAATGCTGATGATTGGCTGCGAGCTGAAGCTGAACTAAATACGGCGCCTTGGAAGCTCGAACTCGGAGTTCCAATTAAATCCGTGTTGAATCAGAAAGAACTGTTGCTGAATTCATTACTCATCATGGCCGCATCCATATTGGTTGCTGTTATGTTCTCGGGATGGTTCTCCAGAAAAGTCACCTTATCTCTAGAACAGCTGCAGCGGCTGATGAGAAAAGCGGAATCCGGGGAATTCAATTTGCGATTCCATACCAAGTCGCGAGATGAGATTTACCATCTTGGAAATAGCTTCAATCATATGCTGACTCAAATCAAAGAGCTCATCGATCGCACATATGTTGCTGAAATCCGTCAACGAGAAGCGCAATTCTCCGCCTTGCAAAGCCAGATTAATCCGCATTTCCTATTCAATACGCTGGAAACGATTCGTATGATGGCCGAAACGGAAGGAAATTCCGAAACGGTCAAAATGATAGCATCACTTGGAAAGTTGCTGAAAGTCAATTTCCGTCAGCAAAGTTTAGTGACGATGCAACAGGAATTAGAGTATGTGGAACACTATTTATATCTGCAGTCCGCACGTTTGTCCTATCCGCCAAAATTTATTATTGCTTGTGATGATTCATTGAAAAAGATCCCGATTCATGCCCTCATGATTCAGCCGCTTGTTGAGAATAGTGTTCTTCACGGATTGCGTCCTCTCTCCCGCTCAGGATGCATCCATGTAGAGGTCATCAGGAAGGAAGCCGATTCATCCTTTGAAATTCGTGTGAAAGATGATGGCGTAGGGATGGCAGCAGAGCGTCTGGAAGAACTGAGGAAAAGAATGCAGACAGCTCTTAACGAGTCAGGCCAAGAGACCAGTATCGGTTTGTTAAATGTTGAACGACGCATTCAATTATCTTACGGCAAAAAATTTGGACTTGAAATCGACAGCATCGAGGGCGAAGGAACAACCGTAACCTGTAAACTTCCCCTCTACAAGATTCCCCAGCAGAACGAGACAGGAGGCGTTATAGGTTATGAATACATTTCGAATGGTGATCGTCGATGATGAGCCAATGATTCGCAAGGGGCTTAACGCCTTAATACGAAGGATCGCTCCTGCGTGGCTGATCTTGGGCGAAGCGGCGAACGGCCGAGAAGCTTTGGAATTGATTGGCCGAGTTAAACCGGATTTGGTTCTTACAGACATCTCCATGCCCCACATGAATGGAATTGAGATGTATGCCGAGTTGAAGCAAGGCCCGAATCCTCCATTGATTCTCGCTTTAAGCGGATTTACCGATTATTCTTATGTTCGCCAAATGCTAGTCATGGGTGCCGTCGATTACATTACTAAACCCGTCGAGGAGCCTGTATTAATTGAAAAGCTGAAGCAAATCGAAGATCGAATTATAAAGTCGTTTCATCAGAAATTAGAAGGGGATGAACAATCTCAACAATTAATCGAATACTGGCTGCATCAGCTTCTGAACGGACACAATTATTCTCCCGCAGCATGCGAGGACCAGCTTCGGCGGTTGGGCCTGCCTATGGAAGGTTTATATTTCGGAGCCGTGGCCGTGTATCTTAACGCTCACGCCCTTGTGCCCGGCGATCGGAGTTTATATCTCTATTTTCTAATGAAAACATGTCAAGAACTTATTCATTCGCAAGGTAAAGTCATTCGTGTGGAAGACGGAATGATCTTGGCTCTTCATTGGTCGCCGGATGAAAACATATTGAAAGAGACCTTAATTCAATTTGAAGAAAACTTCTTTAGCTTCACAAACGAACATACCCAAATTCCATTTATGATGGGAAGCAGTCCTATCTTTAAGGAGTTTCGTCAGCTTCAATCCTCTTGGAACATCGCCAAAATGGAGATCCGGTTCCAACTTGTTTCGGATTCAGACACCGATACCGTTGAATGGATGGTAGCTTTGCAGCAGGGGCAGCTTTCGCATATTAACAGTATGATAGCTGACAGCTTTTCTCCACATCAGCCTGATACTTGGCGGGACCAGTTTGTTTATGGTTTGGCTATTCTGGGACAATTTGCTATACAGTCCGGGCTGCCGAAGCATTTAGCTCTAACGCCATCCTCCATGGAAGTTCTGAACGAGGATCAAAGCACCTTTTCACGTGAAATGTGGATAAACAAGCTGAAGGAACTCGCAGAGGAAATTCTGCAACATATTCGGCAGACCCAAAAACATTCGGATTCTCCGCTTATCATCCGGGTAAAGCGCTATATCCAGATGAATGTAAGCGGAAATTTGACTTTGCAGTCAACAGCTGAAAATGTTCGAATGAATCCAAATTATTTAAGCGAGGTATTCAGGGAAGAGACCGGAATCAACTTCATTGATTATGTGATCCAACAGCGCATGGAACTAGCCAAACAGCTGATCATTGACGACGAGCACAAGCTGTATGAAATCGCATCCATGGTGGGGTACCAAAGCTCCAAACATTTCACCGCTTTGTTTAAAAGAGTTGTAGGCATTCTGCCATCGGAATTTAAGCGGTATGTCGACTCGATTACGGTAACCGAAGTAGACGGTTGACAAATAGATAAGAATAGAGGCAGATTGCTCGAATTTCAACCTGCCTCTGATGATATAAATTGATTTTAAGGTTCTATGGTTTTGATAACTCTAGCTGGATTTCCACCAACAACAACGTTATCAGGCACATCCTTCGTGACTACTGCGCCTGAGGCGATAACTGCGTTGTCTCCGATTGTAACGCCCGGATTAATGACGGCTTGTCCACCAATCCATACATTATTTCCTATTTTTACCGGTTTGCCGAATTCGGCTCCGGAGGATCGTTCAATTGGATCTAAGGGATGCGTTGCTGTATAAATATGTACGCCAGGAGCCAACAAACAATTTTCGCCGATTCTAACCTCGCATACATCCAAGATAACGCAATCGAAGTTAGCAAAAAAATGGTTTCCAACATGGATGTTATAGCCATAATCGCAACGGAACGTTGGCTCGACATAAACATGATTACCCGTTGTGCCGAAGAGCTCCTTGAGCAGCTCTACGCGTGTTTCGTATTCTGTCTCAATCGTCTGATTCAACAATCGGGTTAATCTCCTGGCGTTCTCTCGATCCTTTATCAATTGCGGATCACCGGCAGCATACAACTCTCCCGCCAGCATTTTTTCTTTCTCTGTGCGTTCGCTCAACATGATCATCCTTTCCCATCATTGAATTGACATATTTTTCAACTATACTGGAATTGGCCCAAAAACCGGCAAGGGTATCCCGAACTGATCACGAATATTGACGAAGGGATTCCTGCCATAGCCATGCTGAAGACTGGTTTCGCCAATAACAGGTTCTTCAAATGAGAGTATGACTTTCTGAGCGTCTTCGCTAACCCTTCCCGTAAAGGCCTGATTGCAGCCATCAACCTCTACACGAAAGCCGAATACCTGTCTAACAGCATTTAAACGAAAGTTAATCCCATTGAACGAAAGGATGAGTTCTGTTCGCTGTTCATTCCATTCCGTCGCACTTAATCTTGGTCCGGGAAGAACGCTTGGCCTGCCATAAACATGATGAATAGCTTGCCATGCCATGCGACGCCCAATGTTTTGCAGCGATTTTGCATCAGGATGAATACCGTCAGACATGGAAGCATCAATGGTTGGCACCATCCACATATCCTCCATTTGTTCCTCAAGTGATAACTGATTCTGTTGAACAAGATTCCACCACCGGGGATCTTCCGGACTATAGTGAACAGCTAATTGCGCATAGATGATCGGGAGTTTGTCGTCGCCTGCATCTTGTCGCAAACTATTCATAAACGCAATGGTTCGCTCAAGATAGAAGGGCGCGTCACTTTCATTGGCATCACTTTCTCCTTGGTACCAAAGGCAGCCCTTTATGCGGCCGCCTAACTTGCTCACTTTCCGAATCATCGCGCCATAGAATGAATTTCCACCTTCATTTCGTTTGGCAGGGTCCCATTTCAGCATATTTGTACCGCCGTGCGGAGCCATAATTAAGCCGATAGGCACGCCGGTTTCTCTCAATATCTCTTTGGCAAATGTTAAGGCAAGCCCGGCACCGTTCGTCCGCTCACGACGAAGCCGCTTTGCTTCTTCAGCAACCTTCTCCGCCGGTACTTTCCAATGAACAGGATCAATCGCTTCTTGCAGCCAACATAATGGCTCTTCCGCCAGTCCCCAGCGATCTCCCATATAGAAGCAACTGACCCCCTCCACTGGCGTTTCCACGTCAATCTCCTTGCCGCATCCCTCCATATTGGACTGACCGGCAAGGAGCCATAAATCACCTACAAAAACAGGCGATACAGAGATAGAAGCCACATGATCTTCACTGGTTACTCGGAATTCCATTCCAAAAGAGCCCACTGGGACATTAGGGAATATTCCTTGAAAGCATTGTCCCTCCGACTTCCCCATTACCTGCCAGGCTGTGGAATAAACCGAAGAAAATAACCGCGCCTCGACGGTTCCTTCTACAGGTTCTGAACCTTCAAGTCCAAATGGAATGTCGCATTGATTATCCTGATTACGTTGATATACACGATAAGCTTCTACTTCCAACACACGTAAGTCCACTTTAACTTCCTCCTACTTGTTATATACTCTTTATGGTAACTTATACCTTGCATTTTTCATAGCTGGCAAGAACGAAGAGAGACAGGCTGACTTCGAAATTACTCGAAATCTGCCCGTCTTTGCCGATCAGGAAATGGTGTTTCCCTCCTGGTACATAAGCTTTAACAAATTCGCGATTGCCTGCGCGCTTTCCGCACGGGTCGATTGCTCTTTCGGCGCAAAGATGTTGTCATTTCGTCCGTTAATCAAACCAATGCTTTTCGCAAACTCGCTTGCCTCTTGCGCCCAATTGCTTATATGAGCGGAATCGGCAAAGGATTGACCATCGTTTGATTTCACTGCTTCACCGGTTACATAAGCGTAAGCTCTTGCCAGCATCACGGCCATTTCCTCTCGAGATACGGTTGCATCCGGAGCGAAGTTGCCCGTTCCTTGTCCTTGAACAATGCCCGCTTCGCTTGCCGCCGCAACCGCTGCGGCATACCAGTCATCGACGCCAACATCGCTATAGCTCGCTCCGTCGGTTGCTTTCAAATCCAGCGCTCTTGCAATCATCGTCGCAAATTGAGCGCGTGTCACAATCCCCTGCGAATTAAACTGCGTGTCGGATACGCCTTCTATAATGTGCTTAGCCGCCATTTGCTTAATCACTGCGCTGGCCCACATGGTTGGCGGCACGTCCTCGAACAATTTGTTGTACTCCAGTATGGCATAGGAACCTGCTTCATTTGCTTCCACGATCATGGTTCCATTTGCCATCTTACCTCCAACATACTGCATACTTCCATCCGATGCAATTCTATACACGCCGAGCAAGCTCGCATCGACGGATGGATCGATGTCGAACACAAGGGTAATCGGCTGCGCCCAGTCATTCAAAGCCTGATCCTCTTCTTCGTTAGCAGCTCCCGAGAGTCCGATTCGGTACAACTTGCTTGCCGCCGTCAGTTGAACAGTCTCGCTTCTATTCGCTTTATTGACCAATGATCCTAATGCTTGCTTCGTTTGAGCAGCCGCGATATCTACCTGAACGGAGTTTGCATTGTGATCCTCAGCTTGCTGCTGCAGTTGATTCAGCATCGCATTCGGAACCACTATGGATAGTCCCTTCTTGTTCAAGCGCAAAGCGTTATCGCCGATCAGGTCGGCAACGTCGCCCGGAAGGAAGATGATGTCCTGATCCTCCGACACTTGCACTGTCTTCGCACCGTTCCCATCGTCAGTCAGATCATCCGCTCCAAGCACGGGATGCGTAGGGACTGGCGAGACGCTTGGACTTGCCGTTGTGCTTGGCGTTGGTGTTGGTGTCGGTGTCGGTGTCGGCTGAGTGTCAACTGGCGCAGCCGAAATGATTCCATTGCCTGCAACCGCGCTCGTTTCTTCCCCCTTACTTAATGTTGCCGTAAAAGCGAAGCTACCGTCCGTTCCGTCTGCTGCCGCAGTGAAATCCGAAACGGTTAGATCGCCCACCGTCACCCCGGTTGCTTCCAGTCCTGCAAGACCAGCGATCTGGCTGAATAACCATTCATCAACTGCTTCTTGCGTGTTTGCGGTTCCTTCATTAACAAAGTAAGTTGCCTCTTCAATAATGCTTTTGGCTTCGCTGATTGCCTCAGCATCGTCCGGCTCCTGCTGCTGTTCATTTACAATAACGGTTCTTGTGACCGGCTCCGCTGCATTGCCCGCTGCATCGCTGACATTGTAAACGAGCAGATATGTCCCTGGAACCTCTGTATCAATAGCCTCTACTACTTCGTCATTATACGTTATCAGGGACGTAATCGCCGTTGTAAGATCTCCGTCCCGATCATCGACAGCCGTTGCTCCCATATCGTTGTAGCTTGCGCCATAGGTAACTTCGACCACTGTCAGTCCACTCAGCGTGATGACCGGCAGAACAGTATCGGGAGTACTCTCTCCATCCTCTTGAATAATCAACATTCTGGTCACTTCCTGAGCGGTGTTGCCTGCCGCATCGCTAACATTGTAATGGTACGTATACTCGCCTGCTATGCCCGTATCGATCGCCTGTTCCAGAGGTTCGCCATTATAGGTGATCGAAGCTTCAATAAGATAGGAAATATCTCCTTCTCGATCATCGATGGCTGTCGCTCCCGCATCTGTATATTCACCATTCAGCGGAATCGTCACCTCAGCTTGACCATTCAGCGTTATCACTGGCGGCGTTGTATCGGCGGCGGCAACAATCGTTCCTACAGCGGATACTTTTCCTGTGTCCGCACCTTTGGCCAGCGTTGCGGTGAAGGTGAAGCTGCCGTCCTTCCCCAATGCAGCCGGCGTGAATGAAACAATCTTTATTTCGCTTGCCGTAACGCTTGCAGCGCTCATTTCCTCAAGTTCGTTTAACTGACCAAGAATCGCCGCTGTCACTGTTGATTCGTTAGTTGCATCTGCTTCATCGACAGAATAACTATTTCCGGCAATAGCTCTTGCCGCATCATGAATGTCCTGTGCGTCTTCACTGGCAACCTGAGCTTGAAACGCATCGAAATCCATCCATAATACCGTATTGGCATCGGGCTGACGACTCGAATTGCTCAATTCAGCTTCAGACAGTGCCTTATTGTAGAGTCGCACCTGATCAATCGCTCCCTTGAATAGATCCGCCGTTGGAGTCGAAGCTGAGCGACCGATATTAAGGGGGTAATCCACGCTATTAATGCTGCGATTGCTTGAGGATAGAACTCCAGCTCTTGCTTCGTCTATATAGAGCATAACGTTTGATTGGTCATAAACGCCCGCAATATGATGCCAGTTGCCAACCCAATCCTGCGGAAGCGGTACGGTAACGCTTCTCCATCCTCCACTGTAGATGAAAAACTGCAAATTAGAGCTATCCTTCACTTTGATCGTGTATTGCATATCTCCTTTGGCGATGATAGCTACCGATCCATCGTTCACCTCCGGCTTCACCCACAGCTCCAATGTAAGCGAGCTCTTACCGCTTATATCCAGCTTGTCCGCATCGGGAAGCTCCACGTAGCCTTCAATCGCATTTCCGGAAACGCCTTCAACAACATGTCCGGCTAGTGTGCCAGTGACAGGATTATCGCTTGCATCCTCCGTCGTTAGTATAGGCAAGTCCAATTGAACAGTGACACTGCTCTGCGCGCTAACAGCCCCGTCGGAGGAGAAGCTTGCCAGCAGATCCGCTTTTGAAATCACTGCATCCGGCGAAGGGATCACATCAAATTCGACAGTCTGTTCTTGACCTCCTGACAAGTTGTACGTACGGTCCGACGGCGCTACTTGCCATTCTGCAGGAGCTTCAACAGTCAGCAAGCCCTCTGCCGGCGCGTCGGCGTTATTCTGATAAGTGATGCTCAGCTTGGCAACCTCGCCTGGCTCCACAATTTCCGGTGTCACCTTCATCTCCGTAATGGTTAACTGCGGGGCCACGGCCACGAAGGTTTGCGCTTGCACTTCGGCCAGACCGCCGACAACCTGATAATGAGCGGTTACCGATATCGGAGCTGCATGGATCTGAGACTGTTGATCCGATACGGTAACTCGGAATGTCTGGCTTGCGCTGCTTCCTGGCAATATCGGCTCTCCAGACATCGCTTCTTGAGCAACCGCATCCCATCCTTCAGGTATTTGCAAGGAAACTTCGGCGCTCTCCAGATTTACCTCGCCGGCATTGTGTACGATCGCCTGAATATCGAAGCTTTCTCCGGGCAACACATTTTTTTTCGACGGAATCAGCTCTGCTTCAGCCTTAAACAGAGAACGGGATAACGATGATGTTACGGCCGTAAGTGTTTCATACGCGGACCCGTTTATAAGTTCTTGCTCCTTCTGCTCATTCAATAAAGTGATGAAGGCGCGCAAACTTGTCACCACATTGCCATTCTCGCCTTCCGCTTCGTAGCCAGCAGCTTGACTCAATTCATTCTTCAACTGATTTGCGGCTTCCGCAGTCGCAATGCCCCCATCTTCTTCAAATTGCTCCACATACGCCAGCAAGTTTCCGCTAATACCAGTAGGGATGATACGATCCTGATACACCTTGATTTGATCGACATGGACTGCAGCAGCTCCCTTTTCCGCCAAAAATTTGATTTTGGCAACATCCGCTGCAGGCATAGCCAGCGGCGCCCCAGTCACAGACGCTTTGTCGTTTACAGAAACATCAAATGTATTGGATTCCGTATGAATGACGATTCCAATTTCAAACCAGGTTCTGTCCGTATACTGCTGCACAGATGTCCAATTTCCGTTGCCGCTTCTGTATACAATCTGGTTGGACGCGTCAAAAGCAACCTCGACAAGCGAGTTGCCTTCGCTGTCATAAACATAAGGTCCGCCAAACCATTTGCCCGTTTGCCCCGGAAGAAGTCTCGCCTGAATCTTCACATCTCCGCTCAATGGGGCGAAAGCTTGCTCGGCAGAGGTTTGTCCTTGCGAGCCAGACGTAATCTGCAAGCTTTGATCCACCACGCCAGGAACAGCCGCAAGCGCTGCACTTCCGCCTGCATTGCTAATCGTCCATTGCTCGGACAATTCATTAAAATCTTCATGAATCACGTATGCAGTGTCCAGGGCAGGAAGCGGATTAGCCGCCGTTACCTTCACCACTTCATATTCATCCATCGCAACTGCCAGATCCGTGCCATCAATGCTATAGGCCTTATCCCCTGTCGATATCCAATTGGCATCTTTGTCATAATAGCCGCTCGTCATCGTTACCGGACCGTAAGACAGCATATCCTTGAGTGTAAAGGTGGAAGCGGTTTTGCTGGCGATAATGATTTCTTTCTCGCTCTTCTCAACCGCAACCCCTACACCTTTGTTCGTTGTAGCATAGTTGACGTCAATACCTCGCACTTTCTTCGTGACACTTGCTTCGGTATCCGCATAGTGGTTAAAAAATATAAGCTTGGCGTCACTGCCTGCACTGTCAGGCTTCTTGCTCGCCAGATCATACCATAGCTTGTTCAGCCAATGATTTGTTTTGACGATGCCGTCCAGGTTTTTATTTCTTGGTGTCAAGTCATAGTCACGCATACCAAAAGAAGAGCTGCCCGCATATTGATATAAATTGTAGGTTGATCCTCCCGCTAGAGCCGAAAGGTTCAGATAATCGGAATCCGTCGCCAATGCGGAGGTTTCCATAATCATTGGAAAATTCGTTCCATAATTATATCGTTCCCAATATCTGTCGTCGTTTAGTCCCTGCCCATACTGGTAGACCTCTCCCATATCTCCGGTGTAAGGATCATAACCGACAAAGTCCATATAGGTAGTGCCGCCCTCAGCCTTGACCCTCTCGTTCCGGTATACATAATCAAATTCCTCGGTATGAAAATTCATTCTTGTGTATACCGGGTAATTAGAATCCTTTACCGCCTTGGCAAGATTTTGCGAATAATCCCAGAAGGAATCATATCTGAATTGTATTCTACCTTTGGTATCGTCGGTATATCCGCCCGCTTCAAATGCCGCCTGGCTGTATGGAGAGTAAGAGCGATCACCGCCAATGCCGGAACCCGGCTCATTCAGCACCTGCACGCCGATTACCGTTTTTTTATCTCCATGCGCAGTATTATATTCAGCTACATGGTCCATCACATCTTTCAGTACATTGTACTCATGCGCTCTTAAATCTGGATCATCCAATGACATGCTGTACATATATACAGAGTTGTCCGTTAGGCTGACTGCGTTGGTGGATGTTCTGATTTTGGCCAACTGATTTCCATCCGCTTGCTCCATCTTTTCGTAATTATGAATGACATAATACGGTGTCGAATTATCCGCAGTTATTTTGACAATTTGCGATCCGAACCATAGAAGTTCCAGCTTCAACTCGGCGACTTCCGACCATCCGATGACCTTGTCGAGCCAATCATAATTAAACACGTTTGCTCGCGAAACAACAAGGCTCGGCGCAAGACCTATATTCTTATTGGTGCTTGGATCGTTGTCGGGCATTGATTCCCTATCTATGGAAACGCCTACCCCGTTCTCGCCAACCAGAATGAAGCTTGCTATTTTATCCACCTTGTCATAAACATACTGATTGATAAAATCCGTGACGTCGAAGTCATAAGCCTGAACCTGCTTTACTGGATCAAACCAAGGCGTGCCCCCCAGATCCACATAGTCGACACCTTCTACGCCCTCATTCCGAACATCGGGATGATTATTCCAGGTAATCTCATCCGCTGCCCAATCATTATTCATAATGGCGTACAAATGCAGATCAGCAACGCCATCCTCCATATTCTCCACAAAAATTCTGATTTTGGAAGCGTCCTCTTCCGAGTCAAGCGTATTGGAATCAAGACTTGAAAAATCGAACTTAAAGTAAGCGATTGACTTTTCGTCGTCATCTTCTCCACCTTTCACTTTGATAGAGGTGCTGTCTGCAAAATTGGTGTCTGCGTTGCTGCCTCCGGAAATATAAGTTGCTTCCGCAGCCTCGAAAATTTGATCGGGTTGAATATGCAGCCAATAAAGCTGCGAGTTGACAACGGTAAACCCATCTGCCGCAGCTTGACTATATATATTCTGAAACATCTCATCATCATAATGCATATTGTTTCGTATCCAATCCGACCTGAGTTGAACGCCATTATAAAAAAACGGCTTTCCATCTACTTCTATGACCGGTCTATCATAGTTCTCCATCGATACATCAATCGTAGAAATCGGATTATCTCCAGTCACAACAGGCGTTTTCACTGTCGCAGCCGACACAGTGTCTTTCTCCTTAATTCCCGGCAGTAATCCCGCTAAAAGCACTGCGATGCATGTAATTGCCATCAACTTCTTGAAACGCTTAGCCAAATGATATACCTCCCTTTATTTTTAAAATGCGATTCTTTTAAAGATCGCCATTTCACTATAAAGCGCTTACATACTTCAGGACAATCTTCATATTTTGCACCTGCGCCCTTGCAGTGTTTCCCTTGATCTAATGCGTTTTGCGGTGACTGCTTAACACTTTTTTAGTGCGATAATACTTTCCTGACAAGCATGCAAATGACAATGAAGAGAGGCTTTGAATCCGTGATAATCGAATTCAAAGCCTCTGTTTGTTCAGGATTTATTCCTATGAATCTCGAATCGCATTCTCGTACCGGCTTCATTGTCTTTGTAGAAGCGTACCTCATTATTCCCAAACCGCTGCATCCAGCAATCTGCGCTGCCTAAATGGATAGAAGCGCCTTCTCGCGCCTCCTCTCCCAAGAAATCATCGACAACAATCCAGCGTCCTTGCCCCAGCTTGCAGCTCTCCCTCAGCCGCTTCGGAACTAACCACTCAGCTACGATGACGGTAGCTCCGCGCTCAGCTTGGCTGCGAATCGCTGTGAGTGTCACCGACGATAAGCGAGTACCCGCCGCAACAATCAATCTTGGAGTACCGAGCATCTCCTCTTCAACATGCTCGTCAAATACGAGAACATTATGAATGGGATAGAACAATGGATGAACCGCAGTCTGAGAAAGCTCAGTGCTGCCATTCACCAGCGGAAATTGTTCGGGCGGCACAAGTCTGTATAAGTCCGTTCTAGGGAAACGATAACCTGGAATATGCATACAGCTGCCATGCGCGGGGATCGTTCCATGACTAAGCAAATGCCATGCCCGGAACACACTGGAGGATTGCTCTGATCCCGGTTCTCGATTACCGAATAAATTGGCGTTTTGCCCAAAGTTGGAGTCATCCGCATGAATAAGCACAATATCCGCTTCTGCATCGGCGTGGCTCCAGTTCAACGGATGCCGAGGTACGAACTCGTTGACGAACTGGCTCCAGACTTCTCCGAATACCGTTTTCTCAAACCTTGAATGGTTAAAATGCAATAATGCGTCTATATTTTCAGCAAACAAATGCGTTGGCGCCATAAGATATCCCATTCTGAGGGCAGACTCGAACTCCTCTGGAGAATGGCCCGGAAAGCCTGAAATCCTTGTGAACCATTGTCCAATGTCGGGCCCCCATAAATCCGCGCATATCCACATAGACCGGCCATACTGCTTGGCGGCGCCAAGCGCAGTGGCGAGCTGCAGGGATTGGAAGGATTCCTTCATAATCTTCGGGCATGGAATCATGCCAGACCGCGCCTTCACATGAAACATGACAGGGAAAACATGCTCGGAAATTAACGGAGCAGCCATTCCTTCGAACCCATTCTTCTGCAGCAATTCGCGAACATGCTTTACTCTCAAGGATATGGAAGCGCCAACCTTATCGCCTGCTTCCGCCAATGTAAGACCATCGGTCTCTCCCCAATGCGGATACCAGCCATCCTTGCGATACTGGCCTGCATTGATTTGAAGATGCTCGGGCTCATCGTACAATAGCCCGATTAGCTTGCCCGACCTTGCCGCTTCCAGAATGACGTCATCCGGCACATCATATCGATTCGTACCCTTGACCCAAGGTCCGTTAATATTGCCGTATTCGTTGCCCAGACAAACATCCATATCATGTTCTGCCATGTCTCGAATCATATCCGATTGTCCGTCCAGTCCCGGCATCATGTGATGCACATAAAACTCGGTTCCCAGCTCTTTCATTGCCCCGATAAAAGTACTGGCATCCGGAGACGCGTCCTGAGAGGGATAGATGAGACCGGTGCCTGTTCTCATTAGCCGATCAGAAGCATCTCCCGCCCATGGATCTTGCCAAGCCAAGACTGGTCCCTGGATGCCTAGCTTCGTTCTTCGATATTCTTTTTCGCTCATAAGCGTATCCCTTTCTGCGCTATTCATCTGACGATTTCATTTTGCGATAATGACTTGCGGTGACACCGACCTGCTTCTTGAATATGCGGTTAAAGTAACTTTCCCTATAGCCGACCTTTTCGGATATTTCACTGATTTTCATATCGGTATTCCATAATAGTTCTTTGGCTTTCGTGATGCGCACATTCGTCAAATACTCAATGTAATTAATGTTCAGCACCTTTTTAAACGCTTTGCTGAGCATATAAGGATTGGCATTTACAAGCTCTGCGCATTGTTCAAGAGAAGTATCCTTCATATAGTGGAGATCAATGTAATCCATAACCTTCTCTACCAATTGCTTCGATTCAATATCCATTCTGCTCTCCAGAATCCGCACATACGGGGTGACCACTTCATCCCTTATCCAAGTTACGATCCACTCGACTTCCCTGATCTCCGAAAGCTCTTCCACCATGTTCCGGCTCTTAAACAATTCACTAGGATGAATGCCCGATTGAAAAATTTCATGTTGAATCATGCTGAATAACTGGACAACACCAGTCTGAATATGAATCTCCTGAACGTCTTTTTCCTTCAATTCATCAATGAAATGCCTGATCCCTTGTTCTGCCTCTTCAATCTGTCCTCTTCGTACCGCTTGAACAACCGCCTTCTCTGTTTCGAAAGGGTAGAACACGTTAACGTCCCTCTCCTTGTACAGCCAATCCGACAAATCAATGACTTGGTTCCTGTTCTCGAAGATGCGGAGACGCTTGCCCCGGTTAACCTCCTCGAACAACTGCGGAATTTGCTTTGCTTGTCGAACGGATTCACTAATGGTCAGCGTTACTTTCAGATCCAGAATTCGATTGATAATAGCCGCTACGCCATCGAAAAAGTAATGAAGGCTCCTTCTCGTATGGGCTTCTTCCGGGGTAATAATAAAAATCCCAACCGACATATCATGATAGTTGATGACTGTAAACTGTTCGAAGAAATCCGAAATATATTCCTCAACAATATTAAAAACGGAAAACGTGATTAAACTCTCATCGTTCCCATTCATTTTATCCGATTCATAGACTCCGGTGATCTGCAAATCAACAAGCTGGAATTGTTTATCGGTCAACTGCCAGCCATAGCTTTCCATTCGATTGCGAAGCTCTTGCTCGGTATAATTGTCCACAAAGCCTTTACCAAGCTGCGATAAGAAGCTTCTCCTGAGCTCAGGTTGGTGAATGAATAATTGCTTCTGCAAAGTTTCGCTTTTGCGGCTAAGCGTCGATAAGTTATCCTTGATAAACTCAAACTCGTCCTGATCCTTTCCTCTTTCCGCCCCATTATCCGGTATCGTATGCAGAAGTTTCTTAACCGGGCTATAGATGTTGGAAGAAACGAACCAAGAAATCAGAATACCAACCAGTAGAATGGTTATGCTTATCACTAAGATCATTTTGGATATGAAGATGATCGGCGCCGTAATTGCGGTGATTGGCGCAATGGAAATAAATTTCCACTCATCGCCAATCCGGTCCATCACGCCAAATGAGATGGAATACTTTTCTTTCTCCCAATCCAATAAGAAGGAACCCTCGCTCTTCCCGGTTTGAGCAACATACTGTTTGACATAAGTAATGAAAGCTTCCGATGCCAGACTGTTGGAGGATAACAAGATCTCGTCATTGTCTCTGACCAAAATCGCACCGCCTCCATCGAATCCAGCCATAGCATCAAGCAGTTTAATCAATTTGGACTCGTCGATCGTGACAATGATGGCTCCGAATGCCTCACCAACGCCAGGGATCCGCTGGGTAATAGCCAATTTATCCGGAGATTCGGATTCATATTCAACGGAGCGGCTTCCGGAATAATTCCAGCTTATGGATTTCGCTTGTCCGACAACGGATCGATAGTATTGATTTAAATTTTCATCTTTCACTTCTTCATAATTAGAACCTAATAATATGGGAACATCCAGGTCCAAATATAACTCTGCCTTGCTTATAAAAGGATGACTTTCCTTGATCGTCCTCAGCGTCTTTTTAATATCTCTCGTTTCTTGAAACTCTTTCTTGAAATCCAATTGCGCAAGCGAGCTGTTAAATCTGGGATCGAATGCCCAGTATGTCAATGATTCCTCCAGGTTACTCAACTGATCGTCTATATTTTGAGCGCTCTCCCTGATTTGAGTTTGATGAGTATCTCTGAGCTGATGCTCCAATTTCTCCACGCCAAAAAGATAGATGGCCAGTCCCGTTATCATTCCTGGGATAGACGCAATCAATAAAATCAGAATGAAATTTCTTCTAAAAAAACGGCTTCTCCAATGCAATAAGGAATTCAAAAAATCGTTCATATCCCTACACCAACTTTGCTACACATGATCATAATCGGAATTCCATATTATCTTATCAGAATGATTACTGTAAACAAAATTTGTGTTTGAGATATTAGCCTTTCACCGAGCCCAGCATCACGCCTTTGGCGAAATGCTTTTGCAAGAATGGATAGAAAATCATAATCGGCAGTGATGCTACAACTACGACAGCCATTTTAAGCGATTCTTCGGGCGGATTTATAAAATCCGAACTCATTTCGCCAAAGCTTACGTTGGCAACCATCAATAACTGCTGCAATAATAATTGAATGGGCCATTTCGCGCTATCTCTAATATACAGCAGAGCATTGAAATAATCGTTCCAATACGCTACCGCGTAAAACAAAGTAAACGTTGCAATGACAGGCATGGACAAAGGCAAAATGATTCTTAAGAATACACTTATATCCGAGCAGCCATCGATTTTGGCTTGTTCTTCCAAGGCAGTAGGCAAATTTTGAAAAAAGCTCTTGATGACAATAAGATTGAATGGATTGATTGCAATTGGCAATATTAACGCCCAGATCGAATTCAATAAATTCAGGTCTTTCACGACAAGAAACGTCGGAATCATGCCTCCGCCAAAAACCATCGTAAACACAACTATGCTGAGGAAGGCATTTTTCCCAAAAAATCTTGTTTTCGATAGCGGATAGGCCATTGTCAGTGTTAGAGCCAGGCTCACTAATGTGCCAAGACAGGTCACTAAAACCGAAACCCCTATTCCCCTCACGAATGTATTCGTTGAGAAGATGTAGCGATACGCTTCGAACGATACCGATTCCGGAATAACAAAAAAGGGTCTTCTTGCAATCTCAGCATCCGTTGCGAATGAAGACGCTATAACATATACAAACGGGATTACAGTAGTCAATCCGACGATCAACAGGATGAGATAATTGGAGTAGTCAAAAATTTTTCCAGTCACTTTATTATGCATTTCATCAATTCCTCCTGTTGGTTCTAGTACAAGCCGCCTTGCCCCATTCTCTTGGCCCAATAATTGGCCCCAAATATGAGAATTAACCCCACGATACCCTTGAATAAACCAACCGCAGTGCTATAACTGAATGCGCCTTGCGTTATCCCAACATAATAGACATACGTATCAAATACATCCGCAACGGAGCGATTGAGCGAATTAGTCATAAGATAAATTTGCTGGAAGCCTTGATCAAGGAAATTGCCTAGTCGAAGGATAAGCAGAATGACGACTACATTTCTAAGTGCAGGCAAGGTAACATGCCATATGGATCGGAATCTTCCGGCGCCATCCATAATAGCCGCTTCATACAATTCAGGATTCACACCGGCTAATGCCGCCAAAAAAATAATCGTACTCCATCCAATTTCCTTCCAGATTACCTGACCCACGATTAATGGCCGAAACCAGTCTGGACTAGACAGAAAGTTGATTTTATCACCTGTGAAATGCTCCACAATGGCATTGACCGCTCCGCCGTTGGTCGTGAAGAAAACATAAGTGATACTTGCAACGATTACCCAAGACATAAAATGCGGAACATAAATCAAGGTTTGAATCGTTTTTTTATAGAAGTTGACGCGAACCTCATTTAACAAAAGCGCCAATAGGATTGGTGCAGGGAAAAAGAACACAATATCCAGAAAAGCAAGGATCAAGGAATTTTTTAACAATCTTCCGAAATCGGGGTTTTCGAAAAAGATGCGAAAATTTTCAAATCCGATCCACTCGCTGTCCCAAAATCCCAAGAATGGAGAAAAATCTTTGAACGCAATTAATACCCCCCACATCGGCCAATATTTAAATAGTATAAAGTAAACGAGACCCGGCAGCAGCAGCAGATATAACCAACGATCTCTTGCCAATAAACGAAGCATATTAGACATGGATGCCTTTCTCCTCTCAGTCAAAACCAAAGACTTGATTCAGATATCCCCCACTCAACGAGAGCGAGGGATATTGTAAAATAATATAAGATTATTTATTATACTTTTGGTATTCTTGGTTAATCTCCTCGATATATTTATCTCCGCCGGTCTTAAGCCACAGGGCTTCAGCATCCTTCAGACCCTTTTCATCGATTTGTCCGACAATGTACTGGATTCTGGCATCAAGCATAATATTGTCAAGCTGCTGTCCTATTCTTGTGTAGGTACCAGAGATCAGAGGCTCTGCCGGATTAGGAACGACAATTTTGTTATTCGCTTCCACGACTTCTTTTTCTCTTTTTTTGTTGTCAGACAAAACCTGGTAAAAATTCTTCCCTGCGATAAAGGTCAGCAGTTGATTGGTGTCGGTATGCTCATACACAAGCTTTTGATCATCTTCAAATGGTACATACTCGCCGTCTTTTATTTCGTAGTGAACGCCCTCAATTCCGTTAAATGCGAGCTTCTGCCCTTCCTCCGTTGCCAGCTTATCAACGAATGCAAGCACTTTGTCCAAATCCTCTTCTGTCTTTACCGTTGATTTCGGAATGGCGAACATTCTGTCGTAACCAATGGACGGACGATTAAACAACCCTTCCGGACCCTCTACAGCTCCGAAGAGTCCGACGGATCCCTCTAGCTCAGGATTCGCTTGAACCATTGTTTTCTCGCTTCTAGTCGAGCGTCCCGGTGTGTCGATCATGCTGCCTGCTTGACCATTAACGAACGCATCACCCCATTTGCCAGAATCCATAACGGCAAAGTCCTCATTCACCAATCCTTCATCGTACATTTTCTTAAAGAAGTTCAAAGCCTCTAAGTAACGATCATCCTGGAAGTAAGGATACAGCTTGCCGCTGTCGTCAATTCCCCATTCGTTTGGCACGCCATACCAAATTTGCATAACATCCCATGGCAGCGGGTATTCGGAAACAACCATCCCATAAGTGTCCTTCTTGCCGTTTTGATCCGGATCATCGTTCGTGAATGCATCCATCACGTTATAGAACTCATCGATGGTCTTCGGAATGGACAAGCCCAGGTTATCCAGCCAATCCTGACGAATGGTGACCGCACTGTTGCCAAGATCCGCCGATAGTCTCGGAATACCGTATATTTTCCCGTCAATCGAGATGTTGTTCTTCACGATCTCATTCAATTGACTTAAATTTTCATAATCCTTTAATTTATCCGTTAAATCCCAGAAAGCGCCTTTTTTGGCTGCATCGATAAAACTCGAGCTCTTCTCAGCCAACAATAAGGTCGGCAATTCGTTTGAAGCCAGTGTAATATTGAATCTCTCAGCAAAGTTGCTGGCCGGTACGAATTCAACATCCAGATCCGTATTCGTGAATTCTTCCAACGCTTTAATGACAGGACTGCCATCGGCCGGCGGTTCTGGCGAATACGCCATTGTCATAATGGAAATGTGGAACGGCTTCTCTGCCGTTTCTGTCGGCGCGGAAGTATTTCCGTTCGTGTTGGTGTTTGCGGAATTTGTCGAATTATTATTATTATTATTATTGCTGCTGCATCCCGCAAGTACCGCTGTAATCAGAAATGCTGTAATTAATGTTTTTTTCCAATTTTTCTTCAATGAAAAAGCCTCCCTTTTTTTGAAAATCAGCTGTCATGTTTCAACAATCTTCTCCAATCAAGTCCAACAAGCATTCGCCTTAGCAACACTCCTTGTCATCGTTTTTTGGAACATTCTCAATGTAAACCGTTTTCACTGGTATAACAATCTTCAATTCTTGAATGAGGAGCCGCTAAGGCAAACCCTTGTTATTCATAAGATATTGTCATTAAATTTCACACTTTTTTTATCGAATAATACTTTCTTGAATAGCCAATTAATTGCGATTTGATGCTGACACATGGCCTCCAACATCGAAGCCTTCATCCGTTGAGAAATCAACTTCAAGCGAGCGGGACTCCGCAATCAAAGTCCGTAATGCTTCCGGGACAGCAGATTTAGCCGGTACATGCTTCCCGGAATCGATATATTGCAGCATGTGATGATACAAGAATCGAGCTCCGCAATCATCTTCGTCAATCTGCAGCGTGCATACCAGCAGTCTTCCTTCGCCGACTGTTAATTCGAACAGGCTGGATTGTTTCCTGATCATTTTGTAGCCGCTAACGAATTCCACGATAGGATCAAATGGAATGGAGATGTCATCGAAGACAATCGTTTCCGCTCCCTCTACCATTCGATAGAACTGCCAATCGCAGAAGCCTTCATGCGGAAACTGATCGAATATCGGATGTTCACGTATAACCGTCGCGTTATTTCCTTGCACGCGCCCGCCTGTCATAATCTGAAATGTCGTTGGCAACGATACGAACGGGCCGCTTCCAACTAACAGAACATTGCCGCCGCCAGCCATAAACGCAATACTTTCTTCGTCCAGCTTGTCCAAAACGCGTGTATTTGAAGATATCTCTTGATCGCACATATCTAAACTCGGGAATGCCCAATACTCCCAAGCATTGTTCACTTGATAGTCTCCTCCTGTTAAGCTTGCCTCAAAAATCAGCTTTCTCGGCACAGTCAGCTCCGGTGCGAGAACGGTAACCTTCGCCACTTCAGTCACTTGACCATTGTCGACGAATCCGATTTGCCTGTTTCCCCTTGCGTATATGGTATGATCTTCGCCACGAAGCACCCAAGACAAATGTCCACCCCGCAATGCTTCTTGACCATATAACGAAGCGGATAGGGTTAGGTTAAGCGACTCTCCGCCGACAATATTGCGATAATGTCCGCAATTAGCGAGAAGCACGCTTTCACCGTTGAACTGAAGCAGTTTCTCTGCAGTAAGACCTGGCTTCAACTCGTAAAATTCATTAAGCAAGCCGACAGGATAACCTGTCCGATGCCAATGGCAATCAATCGCGCCGAGCAAATCATAGCCAGTTATATAGCTGTTCTTTCGCGCGTTTTCTATTGTATTCTTGACAACCTGCAGCATCCATCGGCATGAATGCTGGTAATAGATCGAGGCCATATGCAACAGCCCCATCTCTTCGATATATTCGCGAGCTTCCGAATAGAGGGATGTCCCGATTCTGGTTCCTTCATACCGATGTTCAAGGTCCAGATTCAAATAGGTATCGTTAATGCCCAGCTCATGGATGAGGAAGGGCCGTTCATACACTTGGAAGTCCCGTTTCATCTCCAACTCATCGGCAGACATCGAGTGATAACTGAATCTAAACTTGGCTCCATGAGGCGAGAGTACGTCAGCCATCGTCTTCAATCGTTCCAGTCGCTTGCTGTTATGCGGGAAAGGCTCGGTCACATAGCCTTCCGCCGTTTCGTCGATTTCATATTCGATGGACCTCAAACCTTCTATGGGGTTGAATAACGCATCGGGAACAAGGCTTATCAAGTGATTCTTCATTCGTTCGAGGTAGGCAAGCATCTTGTCGTCAAGCGCCACCTCATTACCGCAGCAATAGACGACAACGGACGGATGCTTACGGCAAATGCGGAGAATATCCAGCCACTCCGACTCCGTAAACCCGTTCGCCGCCTCCACTTGAAGCATCATGCCCAATTCATCCGCTGCTTGAAGACATTCTTCAGGCGGAGCCCATGTATGAAAACGAATCCAGTTAAATCCTAATTGCAGGAGCTTCTTCAAAGTCATTCGATAGAAATGGATATCCGTCTGTGGTGTGCATGTTTCCGGGAAATAAGCATGATCGGTCAGTCCTCTTAACATAACAGGCTTGCCGTTTAATCGAAGATGGATTCCGCTTCTTTCGATCGTTCGCAAGCCGAACGACTGCTCATGCTTGTCCAGAATATCTTGTCCGTGACGAAGAATCAGTTTGATCCGATATAACAAGGGCTGGCGATCGGACCATTCTTTCATATCAAACGAATCGGTCGTCCATTTCTCATTGCCTGGTTTTGCAGCTTGCCTTCCCGAAGCAACAACCTTGCCGGACCATTGTTCGCTCACTTCCCAATCCAAATCCAACTCTTCGACCGTCGTATCTCCTTCCAATCCAACCTCCCACGATAAGGATTTCCTGCCCTTTCCCGCGTGGATATAGCAATCGCTAATTCGGACTTGTCCTGCTACCTTCAAACTGACAGAACGATAAATTCCCGCGCTTTTCCCCGCGAATCCCCGGATACTGCAGCCAATAATGTCTTCTCTGGTATTGGCAACGACAATCAGAAGCTCATTGACCCCACCGGGCTTTATATGCTCCCCGAGCCTCATCTCGAACGGGGTCTGATGACCAACATGATGCCCGATCCATTGTTGGTTCAGCCATACCCAGGCTTCCAGTGATACGCCTCCGACATGGAGCGTCACGGTTCCATTCGGCCAGTCCGCTCCAGCGACGAATTGTTTCTTATACCAGCCTGCTCCCAGCAAGAACGGGAGCGAAGTATCGGGAGGACTTCCAGTCCCGGAAGGAATTGTAATGCTCCGATATACCGGATTGAAACGACTGTCTCTTGACCAAAACTCTGCGAATTTCAAGCGATCGGTGTAGTCGTCCCAGTAGCCTGGGACAGGCATCATAACGTCGTATTTATCCGGTGAAGGCGGAGTCATACCTTCGTAGCCGGGCTCATAAGGCGTGTAGGCGAATTGCCATTGACCATCCAAAGAAATCACTTTCGGAAATTGAGACATATAGATAACCTCCTGATAATTTGATATAGCCTCATTATTAGGAAATTGGCTCAAAATCGGAATAGGTTACAGTTTTAGATTCATGTCAAATAGTGTGATAAATGATGATATGATATACTGCATATAAATCCAACCATACATAAAGTAGGAGACTTCCATGCCGAATGAACAACTTGATATCCTGGGCGCGCTGTCGGAATCGATTACGCTTCGCATGAAAACCGTGCTGGACCCGACTCACTATGGCTATTGGGTGGAGAATAAGGTTCACAGCGATTACGATATTTGGTTTTTACAGTCCGGCGCTTTACGCATTACGATTAATGGCAAAGAACATTTGGCCAAGCCGGGAGATGCCATTCTCTTCTATCCGGACATTCCCTATATGGCAACTTCGAACAGCAAAGGCTGCCATTTTATTTATGTTCATTTTGATTTCGGGATCGGCACGCAGCCCCGGCTTCTTAACGATCTAATGTTGTCTGGCATTATCCCGTCGGAGTTGCTCGCGGAAGAGACGCTTTTATTCAGCAACGCCTACCATCATACGCCCGAGAACCGGCTTTATTTGAAAGCCTGCTTATCGGCCATAATTGCCAAAATCATCGACCTGAACAGACAAGAAAGATATGCGGGCGGCTTTCTGTCGGGTCCAAAAACAAAAAAATCCGAACAGAGTCTGGATCTTCTACAGCCCGTATTCGCCTACATTCATGAGCATCTTCACAAATCGTTAACCATGTCCGAGCTTGCCAGTCTTGTCAGTTTCTCCGAAAAATATTTCATCACTTTTTTCAAGAAGGCGCTTGGCATAACGCCAGGACAATATATGTATCAAATCAGAATGAACCGCGCCAGAGAGTATCTCTACATGAAGAAATATTCTATTCAACAGATCGCCTCGCTCCTCGGTTATCCAGATGCCTTTAGCTTCTCAAAAGCTTTCAAAAAATATTACCATGTTCCGCCCTCGAAGTTCGAATAATATGGAATGTCACAGCTCCATTAATCGGATAGGAGGCTACTCATTAGTTGAGTAGCCGACCTTCCACACCACCGTACGTACCGTTCGGTATACGGCGGTTCCTAAGTTTACACCTTAACAGTTTTGAAATGTTCCGAGAAAGATGCGTATCCTGCTTGTTTTAGGCGAGCATCGGTTACAGTCGTGCTTAAAATTGGGCTTTTGGCAATCCGCCAATAGCCTTTTCTTGTACACGCGAACTTGAGAGCTGTGTTGTGGTTGTTTCCGAATTTACGTAGCATTGCGTATCTGGTTCGAACTCGTTTCCATCGTTTCCAGATATACATCCGTAACCTTCGTCGTAACCATTGATCTGTTCTTTTGAGCAATTTCTTCCTATCTGCGAGTTTGAAATAATTAGTCCATCCCGTGATATATTGTTTCAGCTGTAATTTCAGCAGTTCATATCCAAGCCCATTGCTTCTAGCCGTGAGCTCTTTTATCCTTGCTTTCATTTTGCTGACGCTCTTTGCGTGGATGTGTAGTTTGATTCCGTCTTTCGACGGGTAAAATCCGTATCCCAGGAACTTGATCTTGCCGATGTAGGCAACCACTGTTTTCTCTCTATTTACCTTTAGCCGCAGTTTCCCTTCGATGTAGGGCAGAATGTGGTCTAACATCCGCTGCGCTGATCGCTTTGTCTTGGCAAAAAGAAGCATGTCGTCAGCGTACCTAACAAACCTGATTCCTCTGCGTTCCAGTTCTCGGTCAAGTTCGTTCAGCATGATATTACTGCATAAAGGGCTAATATTCCCGCCTTGAACGAGTCCGAGTTCTGTCTCTTCGAACTTCCCCTTGTTCATTGCTCCCGCCTGTAGATACTTGTGTATAAGGGATACCACTCTGCCGTCTTTAATGGTTCTGGACAGCCATTCAATCATCTTCGATTGGTTGACTGTATCGAAAAACTTCTCCAGATCCATGTCGACGACATAGGTGTATCCTTGATTGGCATACTCCCTACATTTTCTCCATGCGGCATGAGCGCTTCGTTTGGGTCTGAAACCATAACTTGTTTCCGCGAATTGCGGTTCGAAGATGGGCGATAGCACTTGCGTATCGAAGATCGGTTCCAGCCTGTTTTTCAGTGCCTGCTGACATACCCTGTCCCGGATGGCCGGGATACCGAGCGGACGTTTCTCTTGGGGCTTCCCCTTCTTGGGAATACGTGTCCGTCTCACCGGCATGGGTTTGTACGTACCTTGTTTCAGTTCTTCGTGCAATCGTTCCAGCTCGACCTCTGCTACGGCTTGGAATGCTGGAATGGAAACCTTGTCGATTCCTCCGCTGCCTCCGTTTGCTCTCACTGATTCCCATGCCATTTCCAAGTTTGTTCGGTGATATACCTTGTCGATTAATGAATGAACTTTTCGTCCTGTGCCTTCTGCTTTCATGCGTTTCGTATCCTCTGCCTGCAAGTTCTGGGTCTTTCACGTAGGGAACTATCCGTTCCTTGCCGCCTACTCGCGAAACTCACTCCAGTTCCGGTCTCCATAAAGCGAGCTGCCTTCCCCTTCCGTTTCACCTTTTGAGTGAGCGGAAGCCAACCACACCGGGGCGGCTGATCCGGACGTTTCTGTTGTTCGTCCGTTCTAAAGTAGTACGCAGCTCTCCGACTTCTCGCCATGCGTCCGGTATGCATTTCGGGGTTTCCTTATAGCATCCGTTACTGAAACTGCCGCGCATTCTTTGAAGCGGCGGGCGCGGCGCGACCGCTTCGACTTTGTTTAACCACTCGTCCTGCAAGTGCATTTGTTTCAGACACGACGAGATCTCCATGGGTCACATCGTCATCTTCCGTACCATGCCGCCCGCACACACCTTGGTGCGATGGGTGGACTAGAACGCCTTCGTCTCCATAGTGCAGACTCGACCTTGCCCCATCTTTGGCCGACCGGTTCGCAATTCGGGTAGCCCCGTTTCACTACGGCCTGGTACTTCTCCTCAAGCCCTTCAGACTCTGCCTCGCGGCAGACGCCCTGCCCTCCGACAAAAAAAATTTTCCGCCGGCCCCCGAGGCATTACCCCCGAGTTTGGATATGAGTCCCCTAGTCCGAGACTCAGCGGGACTTTAACCCACCTGATGATCGTGCTGCCTCGCACGCACTATGGTATCTGCTGACTTCTCACGATAAATCTTGTTTCAACCGCATGTCGCAAATTCGCTTTATGCGTCCGTGAGACCTCCCACGGTAAGACGCGTAACTTTCATCCCATGTACCCGTCACATTTACATCCTCGTGTCTGTGCAGTTTATTGGATTTCGTCTTGTTTAGCAGACTCATCCCACTTCGGATGCCTGATGCGATTCGTGTTCCTCGGGTCGGAACTTTGCCGCCAGCTTCCTTCAGATTCCACCTCGCGATGGACACCCTTGCTCTTGGCTAATGGTTGGCAACTGCCAGCCCCCACAGCGGACTTTCACCGCCTAGCTACGCGCCATGCGTGGCGCACTAATAAGACAAGCTCCCGCCAATGGCGGGAGCTTCTCTCAAAGGTTCGACTTCCTATTTTTTCTTCCGATTGCGAAAGCTGCTGCCGAGTCCTGCACCGATTGCGACACCGATTGCGATGCCGACCGCAACATTGTCCATCGCGACTCCAATACTAACTCCGATTGCTATGCCTATCGCCATTCCTGAAGAATTATTTGAACTGCATCTTTCAAATAAGGTCTTCGAATTGTTGCGCATTGCTTCTAAACAACCTTTCTACGAACCCTCATGCAAACTAATGCGTACAACGAGAGAGCTATGCCAGCGCCTACAAACAAACCTTGAACAAAATCATGTACCGGCGCCTCGAAGCGAGTCAATATAACCGAGGATGTCACTAACGCGATTCCCGATACGAACGCGGCTTTGATTTTCATTTTCATATTGATTACCTCCTGTCATCTCACTAGATCTTATACGCCTTCATCGCCTTGCGAATTTCCTTCCAGCTAGGGCGCTTGCCGTACATAAGAACTCCTGTGCGGTAGATCTTCGCGGATACATACACCGCGCCGTAGATTGAGAGCAGCAGAATGCCAAGCGAGATAAGGAACTGCCATGAAGGAACGTCCGATAATCCGATTCTGAGCAGCATCACGAATGGCGAGAACAGCGGAATGAACGATGTAATTTTCACAAGTATGCTGTCAGGCGCGCTGATGCTGAAGATGGAAATATAGAAGCCCGCAAGCGACACCATCGTGATCGGCATGACCGCTTGCCCCAGATCCTCCGTCCGGCTGACGATCGATCCGATTGCCGCATAGAGCGTCGCGAACAGGAAGAAGCCGGTTAAGAAGAATAGAATCGCATACACCAACAGCATAGGATCGATCTTGGAAAGATCGATGTCGAGATCGATCAGAGCCGATTTGTTCTGCGGAATCGAGATATTGATAAGAATGACCGCCACATATACCGACACCTGACAGATGACAACGACGAACATGCCGAATATTTTGCCGAACATATGCTTCAGCGGCGACACGCTTGTGATGATAATCTCCATGACGCGAGAGCTCTTCTCTGCCGTAATCTCCGAAGCGATCATATTGCCAGAGGTCATAATCGCCATAAACAGGAAGATGATAATCACATAGATCATGCCCATGTTCACGCCTTGCTCCGCCGCGGTCTTGCCGTTCTCGTCATCGGTGGAAATCTGTACGCTGGAAATCTTGATTGGTTCGTTCAGCAATTGGAATTGCTGGTCGGTAAGGCCCGCGTCCTTGAGCACCGTAGTTTGTCTGATGACCTGCAGGGCGGCTTCAATCGAATTCGCTCGTGACGTGTCCATCAGTTTCTTAGACTTGTACGTGATTTCCGGGAAGCCGCTCTCTGACATTACGCCGAAGTCGAGATAGCCTTTAATCTCCTTATCCGCAATCGCGTCCTGCATCCTTGCTTCGTTCGCCGCTTTGCTGCCTTGATCCTCGTAAGGCACAAGTGCAATATTAGCATCCTCTTGCGCCTCGTAATAGGCTTTGAGACTACCGCCGGTGGCGCTTCCCTGCGCGAGCTCATCACTGGCGGATTGAATGTAGCCGATCTTCGTTACCTTGTCTCCAAAGTCGAACTGGGATAAGATATTCGGCATATTAATGCCGATTGAAATAACAGCCGCAAAAATAATCGTTGTAATGAGGAATGCCTTGCCTTTGAATTTATTCCGAATTGTAAATCCGCTAACCGCCCAGAAATCATTCATGCCGCTCACCTACCATTTTAATAAAGATTTCATTCAAGCTTGGCTCTTTGATCTCGAATTTTGAAAGGGTCGCCTGATTCATCGCATGCCGCAAGATGGATTCTCCCGCCGCTTCCGATTTCACTGCGAGCTCATATCCGTTCGCATTCCGCTTCACCTTCGTCACGCCTTCCAGCGCTTCCAATCCCGTTATGTCCTTGTCCACGTTCAGGAGCACGGTCTCTCTTGGAAACTGCTTCTTGATTTCCTTCAGGCTGCCCTTCAAAACCGTGTTCGAGCGATCAAGTATCGTGATGTTCCGGCACAGCTCCTCGACATGCTCCATGCGATGCGTAGAGAACAGAATGCTCGTTCCCGCGTCCCGGAGCTCCTTCACTGTCGCTTTCAGCAGCTCCACATTGACCGGATCAAGTCCGCTGAACGCTTCATCCATAATGACAATCTTCGGCTTGTGATTGACCGCCGCGATGAATTGCATCTTCTGCTGATTGCCCTTGGACAGCTCTTCAATCTTCTTGTCGTAATACTCCGGCACATCGAATCTCTCCAGCCAACGCTTCAGGTTCGCGTCCGCATCCTTCTTGGACATCCCGCGCAGCTGCGACAGATAGATAATCTGATCGCTAACCTTGATCTTCGGATACAGTCCTCTCTCTTCCGGCAAGTAGCCAAGCTTGCTGAGCTGATCCTTGCTATACGGCCTGCCGTCGTACAGAATGCTGCCTCCGTCCGGATAGATAAGTCCCAGAACCATACGCATCGTTGTTGTCTTGCCGGCGCCGTTCGCGCCAAGCAAACCATAGATCTCGCCTTCTCCCAGCTCAAAGCTGATCTGGTTCACTGCCGTCTTGTCTCCATATTGCTTCACAACCGATTCCACAACCAATGGCTTCATCTCTTCAACCCTTTCATTAATTCACTCATGATTTCATCCAGTTCAAGCGACTGCTTGCTTAGAATCGCATATCCTCGTTCCCCGCACCATCGCTCTGCTTCAAGCGCATTCCCTGTCGTAACGCGGTAAGTATTGCCGCTCGCATGCTCAATGGTGCAATAACCCGGCATCTCATGCAGCTTGCTCGAATGTCCGTCCTCCAGCTTCACGAACATGGAGAACCAACTGCTGAACAAGTCATCCTTCTCAAATATTCCCAAAACCTGTCCATCTGCCATAAATACGATATAATCAGCCAGTCGTTTCACTTCTTCAATAATATGAGAGCTCATGAGAATCGAACGCGATTCACCTTCCTCCATATGCTGATGAAGAAGCTTAATCATGGTTTTCCAAGCCAGCGGATCAAGTCCCGATGACGGTTCATCTAATAGCAGCAGCTTGGGATGATGGGCGATGGCGAGAGCGAATTCATATTTCCTTCGCATGCCTTTGGACATCTTGCCCAGCGGCAGCTTGGAATCAATCGCAAGCTCATCCAGTAATCTCAGATAATACGCTTGATCCCAATTTTTGTACCAGAAAGCATGGAACCTCGCCTTTTCGGCCGCCTTCAAGCCATTATCTTGCGAAGAGCTCTCCTCCGCCAAATATCCGATATGCTGCTTCAACAGATGATCCTCATCTTGAATCAGAAGCTCTTTGCCGAATAAGGCAATCCCCCCTTGATCCGGTTTGATCAGATTCAGCGCCATGCGGAACAGCGTGCTCTTGCCGCTGCCATTCGGCCCGACAATCGCCATGATGCATCCTTCCGGAACCAACAGCGATAATGGGCCAAGCTTGAAGTTTTTGTTCTCATACCGAATATCGTCAAAGCTGAGCACAGCTTCACCGCTCTCCAGGTTCATGATGAGGCCCCCCTTGTTCGCTTAATCGTTCAAGCGTTTCTCGGAACAACAGCGTCAATTCTTCATCTGTACATTGAACTCTCTTGCCTGCCGCTATAGCCCCTTCGAATGCCGCAATAACCGAAGCGTAACGCTGAGTGGACAGGACCTCTTCCTCCAGTCTTGCTACATAAGTGCCCGTGCCCTGCTTCGTTCGAAGCAGCCCCTCTGCCTCGAGATCGCTGTAGACGCGTTTAACGGTAATCACGCTGCATTTGACCGACTGAGCCAGCTCCCTGATAGAAGGAAGCATCGCGCCTTCCTTCAACTGTCCGCTCACGATTAGAGCGCGCAATTGGACTTCAATCTGATGATAGAGCGGTTCGGCGCTTTGATCATTCGTCGTTATCGGCAGCCGCATCTCCCCACCTGCTTCCTCTTCTTAATCATGGAAGTAATTCCGCGATTGCAATCTGTTCCTGACTTGCTTCTGGACAATGATGATCATGAGAGCTGCTGCCGCCCCAGCCACAATCGCAATCCATCCGAAACCGTTCATGCAGGCATGCATGGATCTTTCGATCAAGGAAATATCGAATGTCAAGGAAATAAGCATTAGCGTAATCAACAAACCAAATACATAGAGCAAGCTGAACAAAAAATAAGTTTTGCCATTGAAGCACATTTCTACAAATAGATAAACCATACTTATGCAAATGGAAAAGGCTGCCCACAGGATGGAAAAGCTAATCATTGCTCCCACTCTGATTTCGGCTCCATAAGCCGCCGCACAAATAAAAAACGAGATAAAATAAAGAAGCAATGCCGGCAGTGATGTAGCGAGGATGGTCAAAATTCTTCCCCAAACGATTTGCCTCAGAGAGATAGGAAAAACCCTTAAGCTGGACAGCTTCCTGGCATTTACATCCGACTTCCAGTAACTGAATGATGTCTGGGTACACATAAACCCGAATATGGGCAATAAGGATATCATCAGGAAATCCATTGTCCACTGGATGAACATTACTTCCTCGCCGTTCAAAGCATCTACAAACATGGGAACAATGAATATCAGCATATATGCGATAAAAAATAGGACAAGAATCGGCTTCCATTTCGATCTGCGCAGCTCTTCCTTAGCTAGAAACATGGCGCCGCGAATTGTGCTGTTCACTGAGTAACCTCCCAACAGATTGCGCATAAACATAATAGAGTGTGTATACTGTACATATCTATATACACAGTATATTCACTTAACTGCTCCTTGTCAATTCTTGAGAAAAAAATAGCAAAAAAAATCCGCCCTCTGTTGTCGAGAACGGATGCATGAATGGTTGTTGAGCTAGCGTTGAAGCTTCAACCAAATATCGCTTCGAATAATGGCTTGACCTCATCACCGGGATAGATAATATACAGAATGAGATAAACGGCTGTGCCCGTGATCGCCGTAATGAACCAGATGATCGAAGTAACTCTGCCCAGCTTTCGATGTTTCGAAAATTTCTTCCGAAAGCCCAGCGTAATCGTGGTTATACCGAATACTGCCGCAACGATAGCAAGCACGATATGAAACAATAGAAACACGAGATAATAGGGCTTTAATCCGTCCGGTCCACTGTATGGTGTGCTCCCAATGATCAATGTTCTGCTCGCGTAGATCGTGAAGAACAGTATAGCCGCGATTGCTGCCGCCACCATGACCTTCTGATGCTGAATCAGCTTGCGTTTAATAGCAAGCCTCCAGCCAATCGCGACCAGTATCGCGCTAAGCACGATAAAAAAAGTACTTGTCGCAGGCAATAGTGCATTCATTTCCACTTTTTATTCACTCCATTTTATGATGAAAGTAGGTCATAAAGGTCATAACGTTATCATGGCATTAAACGGTTCCCGGATCTGAGTTATTCGGGTTCGGATTTGCATTCGGCAGCTCATCATCCGCATGCTCCCTGTTGAACCATTGTCTGAATATATATGCCAGAATAATGCCGTACATCAATTCCTGCACAAGCTTCATAATGACTCCGCCCAACTGTTGGTCTTCTTTCGTGCCCATCCAATTGAAAAACTCAGGACCGCCGAATTCCGAAATGAGATAGCTGGTATTACCGGAGATGCAATATCCCATTGCCTTCGCCCATTGCTCGGGATCGCTGTAGGTCGCATACAGACTGGTGCTGGCAAAAATAATCAAGGCGCAGGCCGGTGTCAAGAGCATGCCGTTGGCAAATACATAAGCCATTCGCTTCACATCTGTAAGCCTGGACCATTCCGGAACGGGACAAGCAATTTGCCACCACATCATAAAGGAGGTAACGAGCAGTACGCCGTAATAGATTCTGTGAATCGTAAAATGCGTCATGACATAATCATGCACTGCAGGCACATGATAGAGCGAAAACAGCATATTGAACAAGATTAACGTTACGATAGGATGCATGAAGAAACGGAGCTTCACCCAAAATTGCGCCGAGAACATTTTGCGCCAAATGAAGGCGGGGACAGCGACAAGAACCATCGGCGGAACGATTAAATAGGAAACCGACATATTAATCATATGATACGTGAACATCATATGACCCAGCATCTTGAGGGGACCGCCATGACAGAGATAATAGAACAGCACTGCGGCTATCAAGCATGTTTTCTGCCAAAGTGTGGCCGCTTTCTCATTCGGGAAATGCTTGATTCTCCATGGTCCAACCAAATAGAAATAGAGAATGACAAACGCAATCATTGCAAACAAAAACATCGGTGACCACAATTGTTCAAAGCTGAAATATTTGTTCAAATCGCGCATTGTGGAAACTCCTTTCTATTCCCTAACGCCAATATCCTGAGAAAGAGGAGGGACCCAAACCGGGACCCTCCTCTGTTCAGTTCAAATGCTGGCAAAAGATTTACCACCAAGCCCAGTAGCGGGCCATGATGACTACAGTAAAAACAACGAATATCCCCATCAAAATTCCGATGATTGCAAAGGTGTGGCCTCTGTCCTTCATATGCATCCAGAAAGCCATCTGAACGAACACTTGAAGAAAAGCCGTTCCAAGCAAGATCAGGTAAATAAATTCTTTGTTTACTTCGCCGCTCATGACGGTTGCGAATGCAACAAGCGTTAGAAGTATGGAACAGATGAAAGCAATGATATGCTTCTTCGGTCCTTCCGTTCTATGCGGCCTGGATTGACGTTCTGTGGCGGAATGATTGCTTGACATTCGTTAAACCACCTTTCCCATCAAATACACGACTGTGAAGATGAACACCCACACAACGTCGATGAAATGCCAGTAGATACCGGCAACATAAACCTTGGGGGCTGTAACAACCGTTAATCCCTTCTTAACAAGCTGAAGAATGATCAACGTGATCCACAGAATGCCGAACAGTACGTGCGCTCCGTGAAAGCCTACCAGCGTATAGAAGGAGGAGCTGAACGCGCTTGTCGTAAAGCCATGTCCTTCCGTTACATAGGTATGGAACTCTTCGATCTCTAGCCCTAGGAATCCCGCGCCGAGAAGGACGGTAACAATCAGCCAACCAATAATGCTCTTCCGTTTCTGCTGATGCAAGGCTTGAACGGCGAACACGCTGGTTAAGCTGGATGTCAATAACAAGGCAGTTGCGATAGCTACTGTCTTAAGCTCGAACAAATGATTGGCGGTCGGTCCATCCAGCACCTGGTCCCTTAAAGCAAGGAAAGCGCCGAACAATGTGCCGAACAATACGGTCTCGGCGCCAAGAAACAGCCAAAACCCCAATATCTTATTGCGTCCCTCGAGGGTCGCCTTCTCCGGCTCATGAGGCAGATGACCATCTGCGTGTGTTTGTGCACTCATGCTTTACCCCCCATATCCTTAAGAATTTCTTCTTCTTCAATGTGGAACCCGTGATCATCGAATACGGAACGAAGCAGCATACACAGAAGTGTAATGCCAAGTCCTGCAATCGCAATGACATGTCCGGATTCGATTGGTCCCACATCGCCCCAATCCGGTGCGTACATGAATCCAAATCCGGCAATGAACAATCCAAGGCCCATGAAGAACGGCAAAATCGAAGGCGAAGGCATATGAATCGGACCTATCGGTTCAGCCGGCGTCATGCTGGTGTGACCGTCTTGCTTTTCTTTCCAATAGGCATCATATCCGCGAACCAGCGGAGTTTGTGCGAAATTGTATTCAGGAGCAGGCGATGGAATCGTCCATTCCAATGTTCGGCCATCATCCCATGGATCATTAGGAGCGTTCTTCGGCTTCATAAACGTTGTGACAACATTAATCAAGAAGAAGATTGTGCCAAGGCCCATCAGGAATGCGCCTACCGTACTAATCATATTCAGTTCATTAAAGCCCAGACCGTCAAGATACTGCCAAATTCTGCGCGGCATCCCCATAAGGCCCAGGAAATGCTGTACGAAGAAGGTCAAGTGGAAGCCGATAAAGAATGTCCAGAACGTCAGCTTGCCCAATGTTTCGTTCAGCGCGCGTCCGAACATCTTCGGCCACCAGTAATGCAGGCCGGCGAATAAGCCGAGCACCAAACCGCCGACAATAACATAGTGGAAATGGGCAACAACGAAATAAGAATCATGATACTGAAAATCCGCTGGAGCAGCCGCAAGCATAACCCCTGTTACCCCGCCCATAACGAAAGTTGGAATAAATCCGACTGCGAATAAATTCGCGGAGGTGAAAACAATCGAGCCGCCCCACATGGTGAAGAGCCAGTTGAAAATCTTGATCCCCGTCGGTACCGCAATCAGCATGGTTGCGATGGAGAAGAGCGCGTTCGCTACTGGACCAAGTCCCGTCGTGAACATGTGATGCGCCCAAACCATGAAGCCGAGAAAGCCGATGAGAATAGTCGCGAAGACCATGGAGCTGTAACCGAACAATCTCTTCCGGGAGAATGTGCTTATTACCTCGGAAATAACGCCGAATGCCGGCAGAATCAGAATATACACCTCAGGATGTCCGAATATCCAGAAAATATGCTCCCACAAGACAGCGTTGCCGCCGCCGGCAGGGTCGAAGAAATTGGCATCGAACAAACGATCAAACATTAATGCCGCCAAGCCTACAGTTAACGCAGGAAAGGCAAACAGGATAAGAGCGGAAGTAATGAAAGCCGTCCATGTGAAAAGCGGCATACGCATGAAGGTCATACCCGGCGCTCTCATATTTATAATTGTAACCAAGAAGTTGATTCCGCCTACCAGTGTACCAATACCTGCAATCTGCAAGCCCAGCACGTAATAATCCATGCCATGTGTAGGACCGTAAGTCGTGCCGGCAAGCGGCGCGTATGAAGTCCATCCAGCGTCAGGAACGCTGCCGGTCAACCAGCTTACATTTAGCAGCAAGCCGCCGAACAGGAAAGTCCAGAATCCAATCGCGTTAACGAATGGATACGCTACATCCCTCGCTCCGATCTGAAGCGGAACAATCGCGTTCAATAAAGCGAATATGACGGGCATAGCCGCCAGGAAGATCATTGTTGTTCCATGCATGGTAAGCAGCTCGTTATATGTAGAAGCCGATACAAAATCGTTCTGCGGTCCCCATAATTGCACCCGAATCAGTATTGCTTCCAGACCGCCGACGAGAAAGAAGAATCCCCCGGCAATCAAATATAAAATGCCAATTTTCTTGTGGTCAACCGTTGTCAGCCAATCCATAATGCCGCTATAACGTTTAACCGCATGCGCGTGAGCATGAGCCAATGTAGGTACCTCCTTCAATCACTGATGGTGTTTATTTTAGTAGTCTAGAGTTAATTTGGATAAATAGTCGGCAATCCCTTCAAGCTCCTGATCCGTTAAATCATATTGCTTCGCCATATGATTGCCCGGTTTTACCGCTTCAGGATCCTTGATCCATCTGTAGAGATTGTCGTACACCGTTCCCTCATTGTCGTATTTAATATCATCAGCATCGACATTGACAAGAATTCCGCCCACGCTGTCGCGACTGCCGATACCTGTCAGATTCGGATAAGCCGGACCGCCTTGATCGCCAATCGCATGACATACAAGACATTGGTTCGTTAAAGCTGCAGCCACGGCAGGATCGCTAGGCATCGCTACAGGAGCCTTGATCGCCGATGTCCAACGCTCGAATGAAGCTTGATCGACCGATTTCACCTTGAAATCCATCAAACCGTGAGAAGGTCCGCATAGCTCGGCGCATTTGCCCAAGTAAACGCCTTCTTTCGGTGCCGAAAAGTACATATGATTCACTGTACCGCCTGGATTTGTATCAATCTTGCCTGCAAGAGACGGAACCCAGAAGGAGTGAAGAACATCCGCCGTCTTGGCTTCGATCGCAATCGTCTTTCCCTTTGGTATGACAAGCTCTTGAGCGGTCTTGATTCCGTAATCAGGGTATTCGAATTCCCACCAATATTGATGTGAGGTAACGATAACCTTAATGGCGTCCGGATCATCACTTTGATCTTTCGACAAGTTGAATACCGATTGAACCGTAGGCACGCCAAGAATCACAAGCATGATTATTGGAATGACGGTCCAGATAATCTCCAGCTTATGATTGCCCTCTACTTGCTTAGGTATAGTCTTGTCCCCTTTACGTCTACGAAAACGAACGATAACGTACAAAGAGATTGCGAAGACGATGACAACCACCACAGACATAATAATGATTGAAGTCTTCATCAAATCCAATTGCTCTTGCGCGACTGGCCCTTGGGGATTAAGCGGAGACAAGTCTTCTCGTCCGCATGCCGCAAGCACCAAAACCATAATGGTTAATAGCGGCGCAAGCCGTTTTAAAAATTGCCACCGATTCATCATTAATCAACCCCACTTTTGACGTTTTCACAGCTGCCTTATTACGTGGCAAGCGGCCTGCTGCGTTTTTCACAGATGTTATGACAACCCCTGCAACTTAAATCACTTTATTAAATATAAAGTTGATGCCTGTTTTTGTCAACGCTCCACAGAGAGTTCACAAATTGTTCTCAAACCTGTCAAAATCGCAAGATTTATGCGTTTTTTTCCTTGTGTTTTGCTGGATCTTCTATATCCTAATTTGCCGCTTCTCTCTACATTGTGCACCAAAACCATGGTCAATTATGTATGATCTCCATAAGGTATATTTCCGGCTTCAAGACCAAAACTAAAGCATGAAAATCGATTGGAGGTTGCCAACCTATGATGAGACAATCGGCTCTAATCTTTCTTGTTGCAGCGCTGGTCGCAGCTTCAGGCTGCGGCAGTTACGAAAAGGTGCAAAAAAGCGATTACGATTATGGAAGCCGCGGCAAAAATGATTTGAAATCCGCGCAAAATCGTTCGTATGGCACGATGTCGAGCAATGCCGAACAGCATAATAACGCATACTTCGAATACAGCTCCATGCTCTCGAACAAGATAAGCTCGCTGAACGGCGTAGCTTCCGCAATCGTTATGCTGACCGACAAAAACGCCTATGCGGGCATCATGCTGGATTGGACGGCCGTCGGCACGAAAAACTCGGGCGGCACGGAAGAGCAGAATAACGGCGGAAGAAACAGGCTTCGATACAACTCAGTCCCGGGAGGTCCAGACGGCAACAGCCGAGTGCTGGCATCTCCTTATAATTCCTATTTCACGGTCAATGATCATAACGATATCTCGAATGAACTAAAGCAAACAATCGCGCTTCTCATTCGGGAAAACACGCCGAGCTTGCAGGAGGTTCACATTTCGGCCAATATGGAACTGGTCAACTATTTGAATGAATTCGCGAAGGAAGCATGGAGCGGGCATTCGCTCGAGCCTTATCTCGATGATTTCAATACGGTTGTACAATATTTCTTCGGCAATGGCACCGTCATGCCGCCTCCGATTACCGTTCCGGGAGAATATGCCCCGCAACAGAAGCAAATGCGTCGCCGTTAAATTATTCCTTCTATTATATGTACGTCAAAATCGTCATCGATTCGGCATTAAATGGAAGACGAGAAACACATGGATTCCTCGTCTTTCCCACTAATTTTTCGGCTTCATACCGTCTATTCCGATCTGCAAATGCTTCAGCGCAGATTCGTACTTTTTCCGATCCGATTCGTTTGTAGAGGATTGCTCCAGTTGCTTGAGCTCTGCCTCGAGCTGCGATGTCATCTGAAAGATCCGGTCCGCTGCTTTCATTTGCTTAGGTGCAGGAATGATTTTCCCGTTTGTTGTTTGAATAATCAATTGATTGTTATCGTCAATCTGGGCCAGAAATACTTCGCGCAGCTTCATATGATTTTTCTTAAGCTCATGCAAAAGCCAGCCTTCGTTTTTGCCGGCCGCCTGAAGCTCGTCCTGCAACGTTTGACCATCCATGACCACCGTTACCGGAGGCTTCTCTTCGCTTACCTTCCAGCCGAGCAAATCGGCGGTTACAGGCTGATATTCCTTCTTCAACATTACATTGAGCTCTCCGCTTGCTTCCATTACGGCAAATTCAACATCAGCCACTCGGAAAACATCTTTCTTCCTCAGCTGCTCGAGCAGCTCGTCCAACGTCATTCTTTCTTTGTGCAGCGATTTCTTATCGAGCTGTCCGTCTTTGATGAGCACAGTGCCCTTGCCGTCTACAAAATCTCTTATCCGCTTGTTCTTCATGGTCACAAATTCGATGCCAACCGAAACCGTCACCCAAACAACTAAGGAAATCAGCCCCAAATACCACAAATTATCAAGATCAAGTGAAATGTATGCAGCGATATTGCCTATAGAGATTCCCGTTATGTATTCAAAGAGGGAAAGCTCGGAAATCTGTCTCTTTCCCAGCAATTTTGTTAATACAAATAAAATGACAATAGCCACCATTGTTCGAAGTACAATTTGCAGCCAATCGGGCATCGTTTCATTCCTCCTTTTTTCTTATAATGCCCAATTATTCTTGCCAATATGAATGAATCATGGTAAAATAATAAGAATGTTGTATTTAACCTCGTCAATCCTCAATGAAATTCATAATTACCCTCTGATTTTGATTTCTTGACTGACCTATCCAACTCATGTTGTTCATGTTGTCATTCTGATTCACGCTGGCGCGGTCATTGGAGCCGCAAGGACGGAAGAGAGGCAGGGCTTTCGTTGTTTTAGAATAGCAAGTTCGCCGCCTTGCAAGCATGCGGTTTGCGGTTATAACGGGGATTCCATCACACAGCTGAGGCTGTTGGTTAAATAGTTTCAACAATAATTTAAGGGCTGCTCAGTCGGCAGATGCTGTGCCGACAGGGCAGCCCTGTCCAATTTCTTCGTCGTTTCTGTCAGTGAATGCTCTTCTTGCTGAAATTGCCTCCCATGACATCTGACACATGCTCAATCGCGATAAAAGCTTTCTCGTCAATTGATTGAACAATGCCTTTCAGTTTCGCCAGCTCCAAGCGCGATACGACGCAGTAGATTACCTCCGTCCCCTCGCCCGAATACCCGCCTTTGGCCTGCAGCAATGTAGTGCTTCTGCCGAGCCGATCCATTATGGCCTGCGAAATCTCTTCGAATTCCTTGGATATAATCGTAACTGATTTCGATTCATCCAGACCTTCTACAACAATATCAATGACCTTGATCGCAATATAATAGGTAAACATGGAGTACATCGCCGAGGTCCATTCGAACACAAATCCGGCAACGACGAAGATTAATACATTGAATACCATAATCACCTGACCGACCGCAATTCTGATTCGCTTTGAAATTAAAATCGAAACGATCTCTACGCCGTCAAGCGATCCGCCATATCGAATAACAAGACCAACGCCCGCGCCCAGTATCAATCCGCCGAATAACACGGCAAGCAGTTTATCTTCGGGGAAGGGACCCGAATGCTCGAAGAACGCTGTTGTAGCCGACATAATAATGATGCCGTACAACGTTGACAGGGCAAAGGTTTTCCCTAGTTGCTTGTAACCGAGAATAAGAAAGGGAACGTTCACAATGAAGAGGAACAAGCTCAGCGGCCAGTCTGTAATCGCGGAAAGCATAATGGAAATACCGGCAATTCCGCCATCGATTATATCATAAGGAACGAGGAACTTCTCCAACGCAATCCCCATTAATATAGAACCTATCGTTATAAAGACCAATCGTTTGAATATTTCCAGCTTAGACAATTTCTTATGTTTTTTATTTCCTGCCAAACCCTTTCCCCCTTTGAAGATTGAATATCTGCCTACAGTCATTATAACCGATTTTCGCTAGATTCCAAACTTATTTATGCGACAATCAGAACGATATCGAACTTCCGGAAATGGAGAAAAGCATCTCCAACCCTCAAAGGTCAAAGATGCTCATGTCATATATTCCAGCTTTCTTCCATCCATTAAGCATTAACTTTGTAGGCCAGCAATTCCTTCACATGGCTTTCGATTTGGGCAGGCTCATCGGTGGAGCCGAAGCGCTTCACGACATTCCCTTCCCGATCAACAAGAAATTTGGTGAAATTCCATTTAATCGACTTTGAGCCCAGCACGCCTCTTGCTTCATTCGTCAGCAGCTTGAATAAGGGATGCGCATCCTTGCCGTTCACATTGATTTTCGAAAATAACGGGAATGAAACGCCGAAGTTAAGCTGACAGGACTGCGCAACCTCGCTATCTGTTCCAGGCTCCTGATTGCCGAACTGAGAGCATGGGAAGCCAAGCACAGCAAAGCCTTGGTCCTTGTAATCATCGTGGAGCTTCTGCAGTCCGCCGAATTGCGGCGCAAAGCCGCAGCCCGTCGCTGTGTTGACAATAAGCATAACCTTCCCCTTGTAGGGCTCCAGAGTTTGTTCCTCGCCAGTTATCGTTTTCACTACAATATCATAGATGGACATTGAACGACCTCCTTCTTAATCGAATAACATCTAATTAAATTGTATGCAATTTAAACAAAGATGTCAACATTCTCTTCCAGCTCCAATCCTATCCGTACCTCAACGCCAAAAAACGCCAAGCTAAACCGCTTGACGTCTTCTTCTTAGCTTCTATTCCGAAATGACAGCACCTGCATAGCCTAACAGCACCCCAAGCAATGCTCCCGCCGCAACCTCGCTCGGATGATGACCAAGCGCTTCCTTCAGCTCCGATCGCCGTTTCTTATGAAACAATCCGGGATGGTTGCCCGTTAATCTCTCCACATCCTCGTCAAGATCATTGACCTGAATCGCAATTTCGCCAGCATGTCTGCGTATATTCATGGCGTCATACATGACGATAATTCCGAGCATGGACGCGATCGCAAACACTGGTGTCTTCATACCGTACTTGGTTGCCGTATAAGCAGCAAGCGCCGATACGCCGCTCGAATGGGAGCTGGGCATGCCTCCCGAACCGAATAACTGCTTCCAATCCCATTTGCCTGTACGGCAATAATGAATAGGAAGCTTCATTACTTGCGCCGCTCCTACCGCAACAAGCGCCGTCTCCAATCCCCGATTGGACATCATTCAACCTCCTCGGATAATTCCTCAACATGCCTTGAGTGTTCCCTAAAGGTTGAACGAGCATTCCCAGCCTGCAATTATCCTTGCTTCGATTTGCCGAGCAAGTCGAAATGCTTGCCGATATGCTTGCTCAAAGCAGCGTAATACGCCTCTTCCTGATCATTTAGCATGCGATAGAAGTCTTCTTTGAACAATGAATTGCCGGACTCGTCTTTCGCTTGCAGCAGAATGCCGTACGTAATATGAATAAGCTGCCTTGCATTGTCGTCGTTCATATATTGCGGCAGATCAGCGTCTGAAACCTCGGCCAATGGCTTGATTTTGGAAATGTCGGCCGACACGTGGTAATAGGCTGTCGCTTCCTCGAAATGCTCCAGCGCGTACTGATGCATGCGGCGATAAAGCGCCGGCTGAACCTCGGCAACGGTGCGTACGGCTTCAAGCCAGTTGGTTCCCGCGGTCTTCACATGCCATCTGCCCTTGGTTTGCTCTCCAATCATGGAGAACACGCTGAATTTGTCGCTTCCGGAATGAATGCTAAGCTTGTAGCCGAAATGATCGGCGATGGCTGCATGCAGAATCAATTCCTTCTCGAACTGTCCAAGATCGCCCACATAATCGATTCCCTTCTGGAATTCTCCGCAGAAGCGCGGAGCCATGCTGAATATTTCTACATTCTGATCATACAGCTCTTTGGCCACGAGATAATGAGATTCAGGCGCTGTCGGCGTCATCGTTTCATCAATCGAAATTTCAAAATCAATGCTGCGCCCGGCTTTTGTAATATAGTTGCGGTATATTTCAATCATATATTGGATGGCTTGATCATAGATCAGCACATTCTTCATCACGCTTTGTTTGTTGAAGGAAACCTTGTGAGAGCCTACCTCGTACTCTTTGTTCAAATAGCTTGATTCATAGCGACTCCGAACGTTCTCCGGCAGCTTCGCATATTTCTCGGACAGCTCGCTTTCGCTCAAGCCTTCGATCGTATTGTCGATCTTGTCCGAGCAATCCAGCGTAAGCATAGTGAAACCGAGGTCCAGAGACATCTTGATGTCTTCTTCAATCTTCAAGTGATCGCCATCCGCGCCGAAGCCGTCTCTGTAGCCTTCTTGAAAAGCGGCATAGCTTGCCGCATCCAACACTTCGCGATAATCTCTGCCCGTCAGATTCAGCTCGCGAATGCTCTGCTGAGCCAGGATCGGCTTCGCGTTCCTGCCGGAAATCGTTTGCAAATGTCCTGGACCCGCAAGACCGAGACGGTCGCCAAGCCCAAAGGTCGCAACCTCTCTTCCGAACGCCTGCGGAGCCAAATGAGGAAAGAATTGAATAAGCGCCATGCGATTGGCATGCGTGAGCGGACAGCTTTTATAACCATCATATTCAGTGCCTTCCAGTGAAGAATAAAGCTCTCCTTCTCCAACACACAGAATCGACTTTGTTTGATCCTGACGCACCATAATAAGTTTAGCGCCGTCATGCTCATGAATAGAACGGGGATATACCTTTACTTGATTTGTGGAAACAGGAATCTTGCCCTCTTTTAATTGCTGTGCAACGGAATTCATCACTTACACTCTCCTTTGTATTATTCATTATTCAATTGGAGCATTCACTTAGGATTGATTCATCCTTATTCTATGACAATATTGTATAATTATATAGATACAATATTGCTTTTTGTCGTTATAATAAACTTATATTGCGATAAATCTAAGGAGGAATGAGAGAGATGTATATCTCTACCGATTTCTTCATTGAACATGTGAAACGGGATCATGCCTACACGATGGACTCCTTCGACGAGCATCAAGGGTATGAAATCTATTATCTTCATGGAGGCGTGCGTCATTATTTCATTCAGAACAAGACCTACACTATTCGCCCTGGGGACGTCGTACTGATTGATAAGCATGATTTGCACAAAACGATCGAGCCTGGTACGAACAGCCACGAGCGCACCGTTGTTAATTTCAATGATCGCTTTCTTGAATCCTTCGGAAATTACAGCCAGGAGCTGCTGAAGATTTTCCAATCGGGACACAAGGTCCTAAGCCTGTCCAATCAAGAGCAGCTGCTTATTGAGCCCTTGCTCCTCCAGCTTAGGCAAGAATACGAATCGCCGACTCAGATGAATGTGCTGTTGCTTCGAATTCTGATTATTCAACTCTTGATTGCGCTCGAGAGAATTTCCGGGCACAGCGCTCCCGACGCCTGCTCCGCCTTGCCGGTACGCAACAAAGCAGCAGCAGAAATCGTGCACTATCTTGAAGCGCATTACGCAAAGCCATTCAAGCTTCATGAATTGTCGAGTTTGCATAACATAAGTCCGTACTATCTGTGCCGATCCTTCAAGGCATATACAGGCTTTACGCCTGTCGAATATTTGCGTCATGTTCGCCTCAACAAAGCACGCGAGCGGTTAATCGTGTCAAACGATCTTATTCAAAGCATTGCGGAACAGGTCGGCTACAGCTCGACCATACATTTCAATAGAGAGTTCAAGCTTGTCGTTGGCATAACCCCTTCCCAATTCCGCAAACGCAACAAAATGCAAGTTCCACTTTGAACATTCTCGTCGCCTTGCAGAGGCGCGGTATTGTTGGCTGCAGCGACAAAGAGGCTGTCCCTTGGTTCGCAAACCTTACGGACAACCTCTCTTATCAAACTTCTCAAACTTCGTTTTTCTCACAACAATCTCCTCTTGCACGAAGATTTCCTTATCTGAAATCACGACTTCGCCGCGCGAACTTCAATGACCGCTTCCTCCATCGATGCATGATAATAAAGATGAAGATCATTATTGTCCAGATACCATACATTATCCTCTTCCATGAAAAAGAGAATGCCTTCGCATCTCTGACTAATCGCCGGCTTCCTGGGAATATCCTGCGTAATTCCGAGCGAAAGTCCCGAATGGACGCTTCCGCATCCTCCCAGTCTTACGAATACGCGCAAGCTTTCGCCTCCTGTTAATCCCATCTCTTCCTTATACCATCTTGCAGCCGCCTCTTCCACTTCGATGCGCATCTCCGCCACCTCCTTACTCAATTACACCAATTATCTCTGGCCGCGTCAAATTGATTTGCTTTCCTATAGATCAAGCACAATCTCGGAGACGCCTTTCACGGACCACTCCATTGGTTCAAGAACAGGAAAGCGATTGGGAAATGCGACATGAATGATCATGACAACGCCCGGCTTGTTCAGCACGGCATCATAGAGATAGCTATCATTATGATAAAAGTAAGGAAATGATTCATCAGAATTAATGATGTCGAAAACAAGCACCTCGACCTGCTCCTCGAGAAATGATGTATTTTGCGGATTGTTACTCGCATCGAGCTGCAAATTCCGTTGCAAATACTCAAAAGCTGCGGCTGCGGCGGCAGTTGGATCAATACGCAATTCGCCTTCGCTTAGCGAAGTCTTGTCCAGTTGCTGTGCAGCGGCATGCACGGCGCGATTGACAGCGCGCTTGCTTTGGAACAATGTCTTCATCGCCAGCTCATCTTCAATTTGAATAAGATGAACGGACAGCCAAAGGGTCATCATGGCTATGATCAGCAGCAGCTTGTACAATCTCGATGCCTCCATTTCTTCTGGATAGCCTTGGCAGGCTTATTGTTAAGATCTCGGCACATATTCGCTCATTTTCATGCCATAGGCAGCCATTCGTTCATCGGCCGGTATCGGAGTTATTCCAATCAAAGAATCGATCAGAAAGAGCTGCTCGTACGGATAACTGATTCGAAGCGAGATACCCGTCCCCCGCATAATCGGCGCGCTTGCGATAGTCGGATCGACTCCGCTCGTCGTCGCAAGCTCGTATGAAATTTTATTCTCGTCGAGACCGAATTTCGCCAGTCGTTCCTTTGACTCTGTCATCATGTCCTCGCTGATATAGCCATAAGCGCCGCTAGCGCCGACCTCCAGCAAATAATCCACCTCTTGCTGAAGAACAGCTCCCCTCACGATAACGATATGCTTATAAATAGGAGAGAACATCATCCAGCACAACATAGCCGCGAACAGAATGAATATGAGAATCTGCTTCAAGGAGACATCCCCTTAATATAGTCGCTCATTGCGCTGCCCGACCGACCTATCCCTTGCTTCATTCCGTCATCTCCGTCCGCTATCGATGCGTAAATGGCCAGAATAACAAGTATAAACATCATCGACATTAACAAAGCCCGCATTAGAGCTCACCTCCACTCCAGCTCCTCCATGCAACAAACTTCCTTTTCTTATGGAGCAAGCTCGCCGATCTTCGTATTCGTCGTACTCCCTTGCGATTCAATCTGACTTCTTGTTCCTGTCGTGTCCTTCGTCACAATCGCGTTGAACATGACAATGACGACAACAAGCATCATGACGGTCATTAGAATATTGCGCATGCGCTCACCTCCCTTCCCTATGCATCAATCGGGCATGGCCCCCGTCAGCTTAATGCTTGAAAGAGCTTTTGCCCCTCTCGCACCCATGGATAGATAAAAATTTGAAAGGTATACAGAATAGGTACTCCCGCCAATACAAACAGCAAATAGGAGGTCGATTCCTTGCGGCTTAGCTTTGCTATCTCCAGCTTCTCCTTGTAATCGGAAATCCGCACGCGAAGCAGCTCATAATAATGAGAGCTTTCATGCTGGCGAAGCGCATCTATCGTTTCCACGAAGCTCATGCCTTCATCCGTGCCCAGTCTTGATTTGAAGACTTTGAGCGCGATTGCGGGGTCATGGTACCAGTCCGCAAGCAGTCCTTCGAGCTCCCCGCGCATCATTCTGGTGAACGGAACGCAGCGCATCAGCTTGGCATGAATATGCAGAGAGGATTCCGACAAGTACAGCAATTGATTGCTGATCATATAAATTTCCTTCGTAATTTGGAGCTTTCGCAGCTTGTGGAAGGCCCGAAGCCAGACACGATCCAGCCCCAGCGCAATCATAAGAAGAATGGGCATGCCCGTCATTATCTGCATCTGTGGGGACAGAAGTATGCTCCTAGAGAGGAGCGCCGCTCCTCCGGCGACAACGAGCAAGAGAATGACGACAAATCTTCGCGCCAGCAAGTACCAGGCGGGATCCGCCGTTACTCCGCAGCCGGCGAGCAGCAGCGCGCGTTCTTGATCAGCAGGACGCTCGATATGGATTGCGAGCCATTTCACCCAGTTCCTGGGCGCTTCCTTCGTTCTCCAGCTTAAGAAGGCCAATCGCTTCCATCTTGTCTTCCTTCTTGGCAGCAGCTGCAGCAAGAGGTAGACGGCCGTTCCGCCAAAAAGAAATTGACCTATCAATGAGCCTGTCCCCACCATCGCTTCAATCCAATTCGCCATGAACAAACCTCCTACATTTTTTTGCGCGAAAGCGATAGTCCCATTAGAAATGACAAGAAAATAAGCACAATGGCATTGAGAAGCATATCTCTTCCATGAGCGTCTTGCACATAATACAGATAAGCGTTTGCAGAGTTATAACGAATATTAATGCCAATGAACAAAGCGAGAAAAAAGATCGGCGTAAAATTGGCGATTCTAATCTCCAGCAGCTTATGCCTTTCCTGCTCATTCGTTCTTCTTGCTCCCCGCATATCTCCCAGCAGCTCCCGCAAATTATCGGATATGGATACGCCTTCCGTCAGGGCGACATGCAGCATATTGGCGAAATAGTCCGCCCATGCATGGCCAAGAGAGGACGAAAGCAATTTCAGGCTGCTCTCATCATCGCCCCGCAGCGTTAAATTCCGATACAGTTGCTCGAACACAGCCTGCATCCCGCCGATTAGCCTCCGCTCCTCCACCGCTCTTTGAAGCGCTATCCGCACCTGTCTTTCGCCCGTTACGAGATAGCATTGATAGAACAGCTCCACCGCTGGCAAGAAATCGATCTGCGCCTGCATTCTCCGATGAATGAGCAGCGTTCGAAGACTCAGATACGGGGTGAAGCCGACCGCAAAACCGAAAAGAAGCAGGCCCTTCGCCGTTTGAAAAAATAATCCCCCCGCAATAATTCCGAACAACAGGAGCAAGCTCGAAACTCCCAGAAAGGTCTCGGGAAGCATCGACATTCGCAGCGTTTCCAGCAGCTCCGCCAGATGCCTTCGCAATTCGTCATAGGCTTTGATGCTCGCAAGCCGGATGGCCAGTCGGCTCTTTCGCTTCCTATGCGTAAGTCTGCCGCGAAGCTCTTGCCTTCCTGTAACGAGGACAAACAAGGAATAGAGAGCAATTTGCAGCAGACAGAATAGGAGCAGACAAGCCGCTGTCAAGGATATCAGATTCATAGGCTCCACCCCGAACGCTTCATTCTTGCTCCGAATTTGTTGGAGGGCGAATCCGTAACGCTCCATTCCTCGCTGCTCTCGTCGAACCATGCCCAATCCGCTACGGCAACTTCTCCGCCGTGCCAATGCAGTTCGCTAATTCGGCTAATGATTCTTCTTCCCTTCCATAACCGCATTTCGATGCCGATCTCTGTTACATATTCCGTAATCCGCTTCACGAGCCGCTCAGGATTGAGCGCTCTGCCATCGAGCATGCACATGTCGGTAATCGCTTCCGGCACATCTTCAAGCCGATTGGCATGTACGGTTGTCATGCTTCCCGAATGTCCCCGCGTACATGCCCGAACGTAAATATTCGCATCATCATCGCGGATTTCCGCATGGATGATCCGCTTGGGAGATTGCCTGAGAGCAAGCTTGAAGGCTTGGCTGGAGGCATGCGCCGGATCGTCCTCGGATGTTTCATATTCAATAATATTTTTCGAAGGAAAATCTCTGCCCAGCATCATTTCGAAGCGATTTTCTATCGTAATGAGTCGTTCGTTGTCGGGCAGCTCTGCGATCAAAGCCTTCATCAAATTCGTCTTCCCGGAATTTGTAGGGCCGATAATTACGATATTGAAGCGCGCGGCAAGAACGGCTTGCAGCATATCGACCATTCTGGCGTCCAACGTTCGATAGGGCTGCTCGGCCAAGCTTTGAAGCCGAAAGCTGCGAACGGTATAGAATCGAATCGTAAGCGTGGGGACGGCGGTGAAGCCAAAGCCTGTCATCGTCACCCTGGACCCGTCTCGCAGCATAACCTCCGCCCACCGTTTCCGCGGATTAATCCGGTCGTTATTATAGAGCACCAAATTCTGCTGAATCCTTTCAACATCCTTCTGATGTTCGAAGGAATATCGGGAGGGAAGCGCCTCCCCTTCCCGAATTTCATAGATTGATGTGCCGACAACCTGGATTTCTTCAAGCCCCTCTTTGTCCGCAAGCACCAGCTCCAGCACATTTAGTCCGATAACCTCCGCGAATAGAGCCTCTGCCAAGCTTGCGAAGGGTCCCGCATGTCCGGCAATCGAATGCATTCGCATTCTCTGCAATCGATCTTCAATAATCGCCAGCATTTGATTTCGCTCCTGCGCAAAGCCGAGCACCGCTCGATTCAAGGTCTCGCTGTATTGCCTCCGCTGCTCGTCATTCAGTCCTCTGGGCGCGCTAAGACTGCTCCTGATCTCGTCGGCAAGCCGCTCAAATTGCTCCGAATCTGGCTGTTCCCCCTCTGGATATTGGGATTTCACGCGCTCTTGCCCCATTTGCTCCTGCTGCATTCGGGATGTGAATTGAGATACGGAGAACTTCTTCCTGCCATTATTCATAGGGATTCCGCTCCATTCCGCTGCTTGATGAGATTGGCAAACCACGGCCGCTTTCTCGCTTCCCTGCCCAAGCTTTCCCGAATACCGTGCCGCCGCAGCAACGCTTGAGCCGCTTTCTTCATCGCGCTCTTCCCACCGGCATCCCCTGTCAGCCATTCTTGATATTGACCGCGATCCAAGCTGTGAAGAAGGGCTTCACCCAGCCGAAATTCCTCCAGAGGAGAAACGCCTAATTCCTTGCAAATATCGTTCATTCCGTAATTGCCGACATTCCACGAGCCTTCTGTCATCACGCAATCATAGTCTTGAGGCTGAATCCGGAATTGCGGAGACATCTCCTTCATCCAGCGCGTTCCGTCTTCCTGGAAATGCGAAAGCGCGGACGTCGTTACCAGAATACGCGAATTCGCTCTATGCAAAGCGCACAGAATGGCGGCATTGTCCCAATATGCGCCTCCATCGACAATAAGGACGGAGAACAAGCTCTCTGCAACATCAAGCAGATGATCAATCTCATCCGGATTGAAATATTCGGCATATTCTCGGTTCAAGCAGCCGAACAGAATATGAAGATTCGGCTGCCGGTTCAACACATGCATCGATCGAAGCAGCATATGACCGGTCAGAGCTTGCGACTTCAGCTCCGGCTGCAGCTTGTCCAGCGTCATCTCCGGTTCATCAACGCCAACGTAACGATGCAGCTTGGCGCTCTTCAAGTGCAGGCATAGATAGCCGACAGGCTTATCGCTCGCTTCCGCCATTCGCATCGCTGCGGCAAACGCGGCAGTTGTTGTGCCGATATTCGGCGTCGTGCCGACAAAAACGACTAATGGCGCATGCATGCTTTTCAATTCAATCCACCTTCCTTGCCGCTGTCCGATCCAGCTTGATCTTCTTCGCCAATGATGCTAAAGGATTCGGGACTATAAGCAATGACGAGCTTGGCTTCGCCGCCCTTGCACAAGCTGTCGATTTGCAGCCATTGCTCTTCTGTCAGATTCAGATTGATATATTCGATATTGCCGTTTGCGTCTCTTCTCGATGCGTACATCTCCTCCTTATTGCCTTCCGCGAGCGACATGAGATGCGATTGCTCCATATTGTCAATCTCCAGGTTTCCGGAGCTCTTCACCGAGGCGACCACGACCGACTCCTGGAACAGTCTTCCGGAGCTTCCCGATTCGCTGGATATGTACACGCGGATGCGGTCCCCGGCGCGAATGCCGTTGGAGATCGACCTGATGTAGTCCTTTGGAATTTGGAAAGTGGATTGCAGCGCGCTCGGCTGCAGCCCGTATTCATTGAATTTCCAGCTCAGCACGGGTTCGCCGCTTCCCATCGGCATCGCCGCCTCCTTGCCGATGATTTCTCCCGCATCCCTGATCATATCGGGCAATACGGCGTTTGACGGAAGTCCTGCCAACGCCAGATCCGATGCCTTGATATGCTCGCCGGCCGAAATGAATCTCTTCGGAACGACGACCTCAATCGTCATCTGTCTTTCAATCTGCTGCCGTTGCAGTTGATATAGTCCGTAGACAATCGCCGCCGACAGCATTGCGGCAATAAAGCTTAACCAGATATTCCGTCTTCTGTTCATGAGTGCTCCTTACCGAGCATACAAAAAAGAACGCAAGTCGGGCTTCGGCCTATGCCGAAGCTCTGCTTGCGTTCTTCGCAAAAGAGATGCTCTTGATTTATGATTTCGAATTCCAATTGAGCCTATAATAGCAAAATGAACTCAAATTGTCTATCCCTTTTTGGATTTAAAAGTCAATTAAGCCTACGCTAATGAGCAAGGCATCATCCACTTTACGCATCGTTTCATCGTCCAAATGCGTTATTTTGTCCGTTAGCCGTTGTTTGTCAATCGTACGAATTTGCTCCAGCAGTACGACGGAATCACGATCAAAGCCATGAGTAGCGGCATCCATCTCCACATGCGTCGGCAGCTTGGCCTTCTGGATCTGAGCCGTAATTGCCGCTACGATAACGGTCGGACTGAAGCGGTTGCCGATATCATTCTGAATAACGAGCACCGGACGGACTCCTCCCTGTTCGGATCCTACGACTGGCGACAAATCAGCAAAAAATACATCTCCGCGTTTTACAATCAAGCTCTACACCCCGCTAACAAGACGACCCAACGTATGTTCCGCTTCTTCCTCCGCTTGAAAAGCTTCCGAGGCCATATTCAGGTTAATTTTCGCCATTTCCATGTAGCCGCGTTGCATGGATTCCCGAATTTGACGTTTTTTTCGTTCCACGAGATAAAGCTTCATGGCCTGCCTAATAAACTCGCTGCGGTTGGAATTCTCCTTGGCAACGATTCCATCGACCTCTTCAAGAAGCTGATCGGGCAAGCTAATCATGATCCTTTTCGTATTATGCACATTGGCCACCGAACTCGCACCCCCAAAACTTTTCCAATCCCTCATTACACATTATGACAAAAAAACGCTGCTCCTATACTTCAACATATCTATGATGTCCGTATATCAAATATGCTACATAGGATATATGCTGAATTTCGCAGCTCATCCAACTATCTATATTCGTGCAATTACCGTCAATTTCCTCTATTGCTGCAAAATAAATGTCGATCAGTTTCCCGATTGTGAGTTCTGAATGTGCAATGCATTTCGGGAGCTGGTGATGAGGCCGTTTTCTCGGTAGACACGTGGAACCCGCGCTGCCAACATGCATATCGCTTCATAATTAATCGTTCCCAGTTGATCCGCGATTTCTTCGACGGCTATGACGTTTCCATTCTGTTCGCCAATCAGCACTACTTCTTCTCCCGCTTCGACCGGCGGAGAAATCCCGTTATCGTCCTCAAGGGCGATCATGCATTGATCCATGCAGATCGTTCCCAGTATGGGAAGCTTTCGTCCTCTTATCAAGCCATGCGCCTTGCCGGTCAGCATCCGGCTGTATCCGTCCGCATATCCGATCGGAAGCGTTCCAATCCGCTCATCGGTCTTCGTAACATAGCGTGAGCCATAGCTGATTCCCCAATGGGGCGGCGCGGTCTTCACATGAACAACCGTTGTCTTCAGCGTCAGCAGCGGCTGCAGCTTGACCTTATCGGGATTCACCTCGCGAGACGGATACAAGCCGTACATGCTAATGCCCAGACGAACCATGTTGCCCGCCCACTGCGGCGTATCCAATCCTGCGGCGCTGTTGGCGGCATGAATAATCGGTATCTCCCAGCCATTGCGCTTCACAGCTTCTACGATCTCCGAGAACCGATCGTATTGCAGCTTCGTATAGCTCTTGTCTTCCTCATCCGCTCTCGCATAATGAGTGAACAAGCCCTCCACCTCCAGCCTGTCGTTGCCAAGCGCACGTTCAATGAAAGAGATGGACTCGTCGAATCCGAGCACGCCAAGCCGGCCCATGCCCGTATCCAGCTTAATATGAACCTTCAATCTCGCAAGGTCTCCCCGATCAGGAAGCGCGGCTGCCGCGGCAAGCACATCCTCTCGGAACAGACTGATCGTTATATGATGTTCGCGTGCAAGCTCCAGAGCTTCAGCGGGAACGTAGCCAAGCACGAGAACAGGCGACTGAATGCCGGCTTTTCGCAGCTGGAGCGCCTCGTCCAGAAAGGCGACGCCCAGATAATCCACACCGAAGCGTTCAGCCGCCTCTGCAATTTCGATTGCTCCGTGTCCATAAGCATTTGCTTTGACCGATGCCATAAGCTTGCATTCCTTCGGCAAGGTCGCGCGAACCCGATGCAGATTGGAGCGCAATGCATCAAGCGATATCTCTGCCCATGTCGGGCGGTAATACGAATCCAAGTCGGTCACCTTCTTCTTCTCATCACACCTGCAGTCCGAGCGGCAAACACTAATAGTTCAATGTTAAACGTTGCTGCGGGGACTGTCAATGAAATGAGCTTTAGATTCAGCTAGCACGTCTTGGAAATTGCGCAGACCGCGGATCTATTTGTCAATTTCGCCAAGAACTGACTGAGCAACCTTGATCATCTCCGACTCCGGAAGGTTTCCGCTGGACAGCTTGAATTCATTGCCCTGATAAATCCATGTTAAAGTTTGAAGCTCGTCTCCAGCCGTAATCTCCCCTACCGAGGAACCGACATTGACCATCAGGCCCGGCACTAGCGAGGATGCTTTATCCTTCGGCTGAGTCTGAATAAGCGTATAGCTGTAGATGCCGTCGAAGCGCGTCATCACGCCTTTGTTTCCGCCGAATACAATATCGGTCATATCTTTCTGGGATACGCCTTCCGGCAAATAAGAAGGACCGTAAGCGATGAACGGACTGGAATCGATATCTTCCAGACTTGCAGAAGCGTCATCCCCTTGCTCGACGCCGTCGTCATCCGGTGAAGCCGCCGCGTCGTCATCCGGATTGCTGCCTGTGCCGTCGTCGCTATTTTGATCATTGCCGACCGCATCGTCGTCTCCGCTGACAGCGCCCTCGTCATCCTGCGATGCAACCCCGCCATTATTCTGCTCAGGAGTTGCCATGGTTTCTTGGTCATCAGGCTCTTCTGCATTCGACTGGGAAGCCTTCATGTTCGCTTCGGTCTCAAATACGCTGTCTTCGAATTTCGGCCCGAATTTGAACGAATCGAATTTCACATCGACCATCACCGCCGCATTCGTATCGCTCACCTCAACCTGCATCGGACTCAGATCGGATTTGTTCAGCCATATTTTCTGTCTTGCCAACGTTCCGTTGTTGTAATTGGCCATAACGTCGAATACATAGGCGTTGTCCTCGGCGGCGAACTGTCTCGAGCCGTCCACCAGAATGCTCTGAATCAACGTCTGATAGAGATAGACCTGTCCTTGATTCTGCGGCCAGTCGCTTTGGAAGCGGAAGACTTTATTGAGCTTCGGCGTAAGCACGAACACGCCTTCGTCATTGCGCAGCACGATTTGCGTAATATCCTTCGCTTCATTCGTCAGCTTGATGCGGTAGAAGGAAGGCTTCTGATAGGATACCTCCACTTGATATTCCAGCGGCTGCTGACCGGTATGAAGCGTCATTGTGCCGCTTCCTTGATAGCTTTCCATGTTGCTGACAACCTTGTCGAGATCCTTCACAACGGACTCGGCGTTCTTCGTACCGCAAGCGGACAATATGAGTGTGAAACACATAAAGATTGCCGCGGTCCATCCCATGCGACGCATGAAATCATCCCCTCTGCACAATGTTTTTACTGGCTGATAACATGTCTATGAGGGAACTTGACCATTTATGCGGACTAGTTTGACAAGCATGACAAGCAATTCGGCAACCCTGCCTTCCGTCGCTACCGTCAACATATCCTTCCAATTAATTGTTGCTTATCTGGCTGTGGAGAGATACATCCGTCTCAAATCCGCAACCCCCGCCCGCCGTCGGAGCGCTTCCCCGCCTTAAGACCAGTAGCAAGAATAGACCGGGGACCGTTACGAGCGGAAGCATCAGCAGGTAGAATAAGGACATAAGCGAGACACACGAAAGGATGTTTGAAAAAATGAAAAAATTATTTCGATCAACAACGGATCATAAGTTCTCGGGATTATGCGGCGGCATCGGGCAATGGCTTGGCATTGATTCTACGATTATTCGATTGCTCGTGGTCATTACCGCATTTTTCAGCTTCGGGGCAGTGCTCTTGATTTACATTGCCGCTTCCATATTTGTTCCGAAGGCAAGCGAGCATGATTTTCATTATTCCAACCACTACAACTACTAATTTGATTAAGGGAGAGATGACAAGATGGGTATTCTGGAACGCATGATTCATATGACGAAGGCAGCTGCTAATGAAATGCTGGATAAAGTTGAAAATCCGGTTATGATGCTTAATCACTATTTGAGAGATTTGGACGAGGAAATTATGAAGGCTGAACGAAGCTTGGCGCAGCAGCAAGCTCAGGAGCGTATGTTTGTTTCGAAATATGATGAAGCGAGCGCCGGAGCCGCGCATTATGAGAGCAAGGCAGAGCAAGCCGCTGCCGAAGAGCGCGAGGTTGAAGCAAGGGCGGCTCTCGAAGCAAAGCTTCTCTACCTGGAGCAAGCCGAGGAAGCCTCCAAGCTTCGCGAGCTTGCAAAGAAAGCAACGCTGGAGCTTGAACTGCATATTGATTCTTTGCGAGCGGAGAAGCAGAAGCTGCAAGAGAAGCGCGAGGAGCTTCTTGCCAGAATGAGACGCACAGGAGGCAGTACTGGGAGCTATTCAAGCTCCGTCCACGGTCTGCAAGCAGGAGCTGCGACCAAGGGGTTTGAACGCATCGAACAGAAGGTGATGGAGATGGAAGCGCAGCGGGAGCTTGCGCGTACTTCGCAAGGAGCTTACTCAAGCTTCGCTCCGCATGATCTTCGCTCGGAACAGCGCAACGCTCTTGTCGAAGAGCAATATAAGCAGCTTCTTGCCAAGAAATCCGGCAGCTAAGCAACAAAGCCAGCTAAGCTTGCTTGGCTTTCATATAGAACAGCGCCCCTCAGCTGAAAGGGGCGCTGTTTGTTTCATCCGCAATATTTTGCACAATATCGACTTCGATGGTTTTCATTCCATCCTCCAGTGAAACGGTCTCCGGCTTCAGCAACGCGCCAAGGTCGCACTATCCTATTTACAAAGTAGTTTCATTCTGTCTCTCAGTCTCCCGCTTGCCTCCTCGAAACAATCGTCCCATCGCTGATTTGAAGCAGACCAGAGCAATAACAAGGAAAGCCAGCGCCCATACGATGGCCGGGATGCCCGTCGCCAAATCCAGGCTGGTCGCGTCACCTGCCGAATAAGGTTGAAGCGCCGCGAGATAGGCGATGACGAAGGAGGAAACGACGGATTCCACCAAACAGAGAAAAGCAAGAAGCAAATAATAAACCTTCTGCGCCCATCTTGGCGCGAGCAGAGCGACTAAGCCTGTAATAACGGTAAAGCCCGCGCACCACGCGGCGCCGTATCCATTCCTCACAAATAAAATTAACGCAATGCCGGCAAGCAAAGCGATGATGATCAAGCCAAGCTTTTCTTGGCCGCGGGCATAAAGCGCGAACAGCATAGCGGAGAATAGCGCCGCCCCGATATAGCCTGCGGAAGCAACGGGAACGATCGACCACCCTTCGGTCAGCTGAGTATAGGTAACGCCGCTCTGATCCCCGTAGAGATGGATCTCCATCACCTTTCCTTGAAGCAGCAGCGCCGCCGCGGCATGAGAAAGCTCGTGCACCAATGTGTTCACGTTGCGGAAGAAGGAAGAGAAGGGGATGAATCTCGTTAAGACGAGAACGGCGAACAATAATAGAGTCGTGCGAAACCACGAAATCAGATGAACCATCCTTTCTATGCTCAGCAAAAAAGCGGGTATGCGATCCTCCTAATCATATCGCATCGATTTGAAAAGCGAAAGAAGAGCATGCTCTGAGCAAGCATGCTCTTCTTTCGCTTTCGATTGCAAATCTCCGTCTCCGGCTATTTCGCGGTGCGGAAATAATAAACCCTGGAGGAAAAATCCCCATGGAACTGCGGTTTGGCCAGACCCGCGTACATCAGTTCATCTCCGCCGAATACAGACTGCTCCTCAACCTCGGCAGCCTCTCCTTGCAGCACGTAATCGCGCTGCGGATCAAGTCCTTGGAGGCGGAATTTGCCAAGCGGAGCATTCGGCTCTTGAAGGACGGTTGCGTAGAAGATGAACGCCTCCGAGCGATTCTTGGACACGAACATCCAGGCCGTGTCATTGCCCTCGAACGGACTGAGCAAACGGTAGAAATCGCCTTGCTGAACCAAAGGCCGAACCTCTTTGTAGAGCGCAATCTGTTTTCTGGCCAATTCCTTCTCCTCGGGGGTGAAGGTCGTCAGGTCCAGCTCGTAGCCAAAGTTGCCGGACAATGCCACATTGCCCCTCGTATCAAGCGAGGTCACTCGTTCGACTTGATGATTCGGCACCGCGGACACATGCGAGCCCATCGAAGAGACGGGGTATACGATGCTCGTGCCATATTGGATTTTCAATCTGCAGACCGCATCGGTATTATCGCTCGTCCAGGTTTGCGGCATATAATAGAGCATGCCCGGATCGAAGCGTCCGCCGCCGCCCGAGCAGCTCTCGAACAGAATATGCGGGAAGGCAGAGGTAATCCTCTCCAACACCTCATAGAGGCCGAGCATATAGCGATGCGCCGTCTCGCGCTGACGCTCCGCCGGCAGAAGAGCCGAGCCGATCTCCGTCATATTCCGGTTCATATCCCATTTCACATAGGTAATCGGCGCACTGGACAGCACATCGGAGATAACCGCTACCAGGTGATCCTGAACATCCTTCCTGGACAGGTCCAGGATAAGCTGCTGTCTTGCTTGCGTTCTTCTTCTTCCCTCCACATGCAGGCACCAATCCGGATGCTCGCGATACAACTCGCTGTCGGGCGAGATCATCTCCGGCTCGAACCATAAGCCGAATTGCATGCCGCTTGCCTTCACCCGGCCAACCAGATCCTCAAGGCCTCTCGGCAGCTTGTTCCGATCCACGAACCAATCGCCAAGCGAGGTCGTGTCGTCGTCGCGTTTGCCGAACCAGCCGTCATCGAGCACGAACAGCTCAATGCCGAGCTCCTGTCCCGCGCGGGCGATTGCTTCAATCTTGTCCGCCGTGAAGTTGAAATAAGTCGCCTCCCAATTGTTGATAAGAATAGGGCGAACCTCGTCTCTGAACGCGCCGCGGCATAATCTTGTTCGATACAAATCATGATAGCTTCTCGACATCCCGCCAAGACCCTCGTGCGAGTGCACAAGCACCGCCTCCGGCGTCTGGAATTGCTCTCCCGGCTCCAGCCTCCATTCGAAGTCGAAGGCATTGATTCCGGCGAACACCCGTGCGGTATGAAAGGGATCCACTTCAACGCCGGCCATGAAGCTGCCGCTGTACACCAGACTGATGCCGTATACCTCGCCCGTCTCTTCCGTAGACCCGTTCTCCAGCAAAGCGATGAACGGGTTCTGAACATGGCTGCTCGAGCCTCTGCGGCTTTCGATCATCTGCATGCCTGGAACCAGGCCTCTCTTATGCACATATCTCTCGCGTGCCCAGGCGCCGGATAACTGCAGCATCTCATATTGATCGCCGGGCAGGTCCACGCTCACGCTAAGCGCCCGGTTCAGCTTCACGGCCTCTGAGCCGTTATTGATGATTTTGGCCGATCTCGTAATCGCATTATAGCTCTCGAATACCGTATAAGTCAGCAGCACCTCAACAGCGGTTACGGCATCCCGCATCGTAATTTCGAGCGTCTGAGCTTCGTCCGCAGACTCGACGTACACGGCTGGCAATCCTTCAAGCTCAGGCTTGCCCGCGATGATGCGATGGGAGACATAGGTGAGCTCCGTTATCGACGAACCGTTGCCGTGCTGCGCCTCCAACGCCGGTGTCCGGAAATCCGAGCTTCCGTACGAAGGATATTCCTGGGGCAAAGTGTCCAGCGACAGCTCCATCTGCGACAAATCCGTGCTCGGCGTGAAGGATGAGCGGTTCGTAAGCAGAAGCTGGCGCTTCCAGCTCGCGCCTCGTATCTTCCTTCCCCAATAATAATGCGCGAGATAGCCTTGCTTCGTAATGCCGATGACATAACTCGTATTGGAAGCTTGCAAGTGAAAGACCGCTTCCTCTTCATGATAGTGAATGGACATGGCTTATTCCTCCCCAAAATTAATGGCTATTCTCTTCTACAGGCTTGCTTCCGCAGCTTTCACGAATAACGAAGGTTGTATTCATCGTGACATGCATCGCCGCCTCTCTTCCTTCCAATCTCTCGAGCAGCATTTGAACGCCCGATCGTCCCAACTGCTCGGTATGGGCCCGCGCCGTTGTAAGCGGAGGGGTCAAATAGGCCGCGATCTCGATATCGTTGAAGCCGATGACCGCCATGTCGTCCGGCACCCGAATATTCGCCTCATGCAGAGCCCTCAAGGCGCCTACCGCCATGGGATCGCTCGCGACAACGCAAGCCGTTGGTGCGCTTCCTTTCATCAGAAGCTCCTTCATCGCCAGGTATCCGCCATGGGAGGACCAATCCGCCTCATGCTCCAGTGCCGCGTCATATCGTCCTTGCTCCTGCATGATCTGCCGGTACATCTCGCTTCTCGGATTGACGCTGGAAGCGTACATCGAATGCGGATTGAAATGATGGATGCCTTCATATCCGCCGATGAACGCAATGCGCCGATGTCCAAGCGCCAGCAGATGATGAAGCGAATCTCTCATCGCGCCTTCAAAATTCAGCTTAATCGTGTCGAATTCGCTTAGCTCCTCCACATGATTAATGAATACGACACGATCCTTGCGTGGAAAAATGCCGAGAATATCCCGCGCATCTATCGATCCCAGCACAACAAGGCCGTCAAGCTGCTGAACGGATGGCAGCTCAAGCTTCTCGCCAACCCTCAGGATGACGGAAAGGCTCAGTCCCATTTCCTCGCAGCGTCGCTCGATGCCGCCGCGAATGGATGAGAAATAGGTATCACGCTTCTCGTCATCCACCGACGCAAGCATAATCAGCCCGATTTGCAGCCGCGCGCGTTCATTCTCTTGCTTCTGTTTCCGGAGGCGGGAGGGCTTGTATGCCAGTTCCTCGGCAATGCTGAATATGCGCTGCTTCGTATCCTCGCCGACGGCAAGAGTCGCGTCATTATTTAGCACCCTGGATACGGTCGCGGGAGATACGCCTGCTTGCCGGGCGATATCTTTGATCGTGGCCATAGGCTCCCCCTCATTTTTAGTTAATATTTTTACTAAATTTAATCAAATCTATCCTAACAGAACAGCGCGCAAAGCTCAATACGCAATTTGTCATTTGATTACCTTGCCGCCTTTCCGGGTAGTATAAAGAAACGAAGCATGCTGCAACCTTTTCGCACATTCTCTGCGTCTGAAGATTAAGCTTCTACTATAAAGACCGGGGGGGAAATCATAATGTCAAAACGATATGGCATCTTCATCGTCCTCGCGCTGCTGCTTCTGGCGGGCTGCACGAGCAGCAGTGGAAATTTGATGGATAACAATACGAATAATGTGAACTCGCCAACCGTTCAGCCTGCCGCAACGAACGGCGCAACTCCTGCGGAAGCCACAAATTCGCCTGCGCCAACCGCTGCTGAAATCACAACGGCGGAGCATCCAAGGGATGCTGCGAATGCGGTAATGACAGCTTTAAGCGAGAATGACCTGGATACGCTCAATCGTTATATTCATGGGGAGAAGGGCATCTTGTTCTCGCCCTATGTCGCCATCGACACGTCAACAGCCGTCTCCTTCCAGAAGGACGCATTGCCCGGATGGGACGACGACAAAGTCTATGAGTGGGGAACGCTCGACGGCTCCGGCGAACCGATCTCGATGACCTTCCAGAATTATTATCAGAAATTCGTCTATGATCAGGATTTCTTGAAAGCCGATGAAATCGGTTGGGATGAAATCAAGGGCTCCGGCAATACGATTCCGAATATCGAGGATGTATTCCCCGGCAGCTTTGTGGCCGATTATCACTTCAACGGCTTTGACGCGAAGAACGAAGGCATGGATTGGGAAAGCCTGATTCTGGTGCTGGAAGAGGTCGATGGAAGCTGGTATGTGAGCGCGATTGTTCATTCTCAGTGGACGATTTAAAAGGAGCGAAGCTTCAAAATAACGAAAGGCATGGAAACGACCGCTTCCGCGACAATCGATTCCATGCCTTCTTGGCGCCGCGATTTCGTAAAATGCAGCTTCCTTATTTCTTTTTGCCTGGAGCCTTCGTAGGCGCTGCCGTCGGAGCCGGCTTAGGAGCCGGCTTGGGAGCTGCCGTTGGCGCAGCGGTCGGTGCTGCCGTCGGCGCTGCGGTTGGAGCCATGGTCGGCGTCATTGTCGGCGCAGGCGAACTTGAGGGTGTTTCCTCCTCCTGCATTTCCATGCGTCCTTTGCCCTCTTTGCGTTTTTCCTTCGCTTCTTCCTTTGCTCCATCCTTCCAGTTGCTGCTCTGCTTGCTTTTATGCTGCTTGCGGAGTTCCTTCACCAATTGCTCTTCATTTTTGCCTTCTGTCTCGATGCCATGCTCCTTCGCAACTCTTTGCAGTTGCTCTAATCGCTCGGCTTTATGCTCGGCTTTATAAGCCTCCCATTTTTCCTTGTTTTCGGCCTTCGCCGTCATAAGTTCTCTCTTCAGCTCTTCCGCGGATTTCCCCTCCGTCTCGATGCCGAAGTAAGCAGCCATTTCTTGCAGCTTTTGCATCCGGTACGCCTCGAACTGCTCACGTGACATTTCTCTGCGATGATGTTTATGGGAACCGCCATCCTGCAGATTCGGCTCTTCTTGAAGCATTTCGGTCTGGGACGAGCTTGCGTTTGCGCTGTGAGCGGACCAGGACGCCGCAGATGCGGCTACAGCGACAGCAATTGCGAATAGACGCATTTTTTTGAATAGCATGGAATGTTCCACCTTTCTGATCTGTTGTTGGTTGGCGAAGCTGCATTCCATTAGAGATTGCCTCTTCTGGATTATTTTATCCATGAAGCGACAGGATTAGACATGCTGCGGCAATCAAATCACCGCGCATTATCTTCCACACTTTTTTTCTGACAAACAGAAATTTTGTTTGATTTATAACCATAATAGATGTACCCTATGATCATCTGCCGTTCCATTCCAGACAGAAGGGAGTACGAAATGGAGTCTATCGCACAAGAGTTTCTGTTCCTGTCGGAGCTTGCCAAAGGCATTGCCGCCCAGTTCGGCGAAAAATGCGAGGTCGTGGTCCATGATTGGTCCAAACCTTACGACAGCACCATTACCATTATCGAGAACGGTCATGTTACGGGACGCAAGGCAGGCGATCCGGGAACGAATCTAGGTCTCGAAATTATGCGCGGCACCTCGGAGGGCGACAACCGCCATAATTACATCACCCAGACCGCCGACGGCCGCATCCTGCGATCCACCTCGATGTATGTGAAGAATGCGCGCAGTGAGATTATCGGTGCCGTTTGCATCAATTTCGACATTTCTGATCTCATGGTCGCGGAACGCACCTTGCAGTCGCTGACCGGAACGAGCTTGCAGGGGGTGAAAGAATCATTCGTCAGCAATGTGAATGATCTTCTCGACACACTCATACAGGAGGCTCAGGATGCAATCGGCAAGCCGCTTGTCCATATGAACAAGGAAGACAAGATTCGCTTCCTCCAAACGCTCGATCTGAAAGGGGCCTTCCTTATCAAGAAGTCCGGAGAGAAAGTTTGCGCTTATCTTGGCATTTCCAAATACACCTTGTACAGCTATCTCGAGGAATCGAAAGCATCGCACCATTCTGAAGGAGGAACCGATACATGAAACCGTCGCTTGATGTAAAACCCTTATTCGAAACGCCTTGCCTCGTCATTCGCGAGGAGCAACTGCATGCCAATGTGGCAGCGATGGCCGAAGCCGTCGTTCGCACCTCTGCGAAGCTTCGTCCGCATACGAAAACGCATAAGCTGCCCGAAATGGCGCAACTGCAAATCGATGAGGGAGCGGACGGCATTACCGTCGCGAAAATCGCGGAAGCGGAGGTGATGGCCGCTGGAGGCATTCGAGATATCTTCGTTGCTTATCCGATTGTTGCTTATTCCAAGCTCGAACGCGCGGCCCGCTTGCTGCAGGCTGGCATTCGGCTCATTCTTGGCGTTGACAGCAAGGACGGCGCAAGCCGCATGTCGGAGATTGCCGTCAGGGAGGGCATTTCCTTCGAGGCGAGGCTCGAGATTGATTCCGGCATGGCTCGAACGGGTGTCACGCCTTCCGATGCCGTCAAGCTCGCTGAATGGATACATAGCCTTCCGGGCATTCATCTGACCGGCTTGTTCACCTATCGCGGCGCCATGCTGAAAGGAGCCGCAACCATGGAGCTTCGCGCTGCCGGCCATGAAGAGGGACGTATCATGGCCCAGACCGCAGCGGCTATTCGGGACGCAGGCATTCCTATCGCGGAGGTGAGCGTCGGTTCATCTCCCACAGCGCTTTATGCGGCGGAAATCGAAGGCATCACGGAGGTTCGGCCGGGCACCTATATTTACCAGGATCGCATGCAAGCCGCATTCGGTCTCTGCCATCTGGAGGATTGCGCCGGGACGATCTGGGCGACCGTGGTCAGCAGACCCGCTCCGGATCGAATTGTCATCGACGGAGGCAGCAAGACCTTCGCGACGGATGTGCAACCGGGCAAGCCTCCGCTGCACTTGAAGGGCTTCGGCCATATTGTCGGCGACGACGCTGCCGTATTCGATCGCATGAGCGAGGAGCATGGCGTCATCCTTGTCGATCCGGACAGCGACTACCGCATCGGAGACATCATCTCGATTATTCCGAATCATATTTGCAGCACCGTGAATCTCCATAACAGCATCTACTTGGAGAATGCAGACGGGGAGCTGAAGAAAATCAAGATTGCGGCTAGAGGCTTGCTGGACTAGATCATACTGAACGAGAGGAGCACACACAACTATGTCAACCATTGAACGGAGGCTTGCGGAGCTTGGAATCATGCTGCCGCAACCGACAGAACCCAAATTCGCCTATATTCCGGTGAATCAAACCGGCAATCTCATCTACACCTCCGGCTTTGACTGCCGTATCGACGGCAAGCTGATGCATGAAGGCAAGATCGGCGGCGAGCTTACGATCGAGCAAGGCCAGGCAGCCGCGCGACAGGTCGTCATTAACCTGCTTGCCGCCATGCAAGGCTATCTTGGCAGCTTGGATCGGGTCATCAAGATTGTGAAGATTCTGGGGTTTGTGAACAGCGCGCCCGGCTTTGGCGATCAACCGTATGTGATGAACGGAGCGTCCGAGCTTCTGATCTCCGTCTTCGGCGAGAATGGCCGTCACGCCCGCTCCGCGATCGGCGTCAGCGATTTGCCGTTCCACACGCCGGTCGAGATCGAGCTCATTGCCGAAATTCGCGATTAATCTTGCGGCTTTGCACGAAGCCGGCATGCGATGAACAAGGAGAACCCCTGAGCGAATAATCGCACAGGGGTCTTCTTACGTGAAATCATCCTATTATTTTAGAGTAGCGGATACGCGATTAGCGCAGATGAATGAACGAAAGCGTGATGATTAGTACAGGCAAGCGCGAGTGATGATAACGAGAAGGATGAAGAGTACCAGGATGCTGCCAGTGCTGGTGAAGGCTCCGCCTACAGGATTGCAAGAAGCGCCTGCCACCGGATAGTGAGAGTTTGCACCGCCAGATACGTTTGCTGCGTAGTTCATTTTGTCATCTCCTTTTTGTTAATGTACAGTATCCTATGTCTATCTCCCCAAATTGTATAGGCTATGCGGAAATATGTGCGTTTGCACATTTTTCGCGAAAGCCCTCACCATGCGCAGCCCGTCGCGGCGTTAATCGGCAAATTTTTGTACGGTTGTCCGCCGCCCTTCCGCAATTGCAGGAGAAAGCGGCTCATCCGCCTAAGTTCATCTGCCATAGGAACAATCACCCAATCATTGAGAGGCAAAGGCGCATAACCTACAGAGTACTCAAAACGTAAGGAGGTGCATGTAACAATGTCCGGTTGCGTTGGTGGTGCTTTCACAAACACAGGTTCAATCCTGGTTCTCTTTATTCTGCTGGTGATTATCGCTTGTAGCTTCGGCGGCTACGGCGGCAAATGGTGCTAAGAAGGATCTGACATGTCTCCTCCATGCATGCAGACTTGACTCGGCCCCTTATTCGAGAGCGAAAGACCTGCCCCCGGCAGGTCTTTCTTCGCATGACAGCGAGTCAAACTGCAAGCATAAAGCATGGGTTTGACGGCGTAAGATACATAAACACGATTGTAAAGGAGGCTCTCAAAGGATGAGCTATGGAAGCAATGCCTATCGCCGTTTGATGCTCTCCGCAGCGAGCAGCGCTCCTGTACGCGGCTTCATGCTAAGGCGCGGAAGGAGGCTCGCGCTGCGTTTCGTCGCAAGCGAGACAAGAGAAGCGCTGTGGCCTCGTATTCGCGAGCTCGATCATCAAGGCATACTTGCGGCGATAGACCATCTGGGAGAAACCATTGTTCATATCGAAGACGCCCCGCCATGCAGAGAGGAATATGTACAGCTGTCAAAAGAGATGGACATTGAAGGGATTCCATCCCATCTATCCATGAAGCCTACCCAATTGGGGCTGTTGCTGGACCCCGAGGCTTGCTATCATCATATTCTCGCTGTCGTGAAGCAAGCGGCGGCCTCCCAACAATTCGTATGCCTGGACATGGAGAATTCTCTGGTCACTGACGCCACCTTGTCCATCGTCCGCAAACTTCATAACGACGGTTTCCGCAATGTCGGAACCGTAATCCAGGCTTACCTGCATCGTTCCAGGGAGGATGTCGAGCAATGCTTGAGGGACGGCATTTCCTTGCGGCTGGTCAAAGGCGCTTACAATGAACCGGCCGCAATCGCTTATCAATCACAATCCGCCATTCTGAAAAACTTTAATGCATTGATTCGCATGCATTTGGAGCAAGGCGCGTACGTGGCCGTGGCCACGCATGATGATGCTGTCATCCGCTCAGTGAAGCAATACGCGACAGAGCATGACATCAATAAATCCGCATTCGAATTTCAGATGCTCTATGGTTTGCGAATGAAAGAGCAGCAGAAGCTTGCCGAAGAGGGCTATCGCATTCGCTGCTATGTCCCTTACGGCACGATGTGGTATCCCTACTATACGAGAAGACTCGCAGAGAAGCCCTCTCATCTATGGCTCGTGATCAAAAATATGTTGGGCTGATTACTCGGCCCGCCTGCTTCCTGGCTCCTCTGCTTGCCGTTAATAGATCCGATTATTGGGCGGAATATCGTCTCAGGATGAATGACCGATGAGCATGTGCGCAGAGGGCGGAGCGCAGCTATGATCACTCACATTCAACGCCCAGCAGCATATAATGCCATGTGAGCCTTTCCGCCGAGGAGAAAGGGGAATGGGAATGAGCGATAGCGGCAACGATGACGAGCTCGACCAACTTTCCGCATACAGCGAAATCCAGATAGCCAGGCTGGCCTTTATCGGAGCAACGATTGCGACCATCGGAGACGGGTTAGCCGCGCTTGCCGCGGGACTTGCTCTGGAAGACTTGGAAAATCCGATCAATCAAAGATCGCAGCATACCCATCATCATCAACTGTTGACGGCTCAGCGAAATCTTGATTATTATATTGGGGAATTGATAAAAGCAAGGAAGCATATTCGTTAATGGACGCTGCCGTATTCGATTTGATGTCGCCGCATGCCGGAATGCTGAAAAGCCCGCCTCCATTCATGGAGGCGGGCTCTGGCATTTGGTCGCAAATCATCGTTACAGATATCGACATTTTTTCATATTACCTGTAAAATGTAGATAAGTGTCAACCATGACTCTATTAGCGAACAGAATCGAGGGATGCAGCATGTGCACCTGCAGAGTGAATATTGAAGAGCTTCGGACCGAGATGGAGCTTGCCTATACAGAGTTTCAATCGTTTACCGATCCTATCGTATTGGACGCAAGCCGATTGCTCGATGACGCTCTTACGGACTATCGTAATTGCCCTTGTTTTGAGAAATGCAATCAATGGGGCAGTGAGCCTGCTAATGATTGCGGGGAGCATGCTTCCGCTACTCCCAAATCGGCCAAGAAGAAGATTGCCGGCTAAAGGTAACGCCGTTCCGATTAACATATTGGATCTGATTTTGCAAAAACTCGAAACGCTCGATGCCGACAATAGCGATAGCTTATAGAATAGGCTTCTCACAAAGTTCAATCTGAACTGGCGAGAAGCCTATTTTTTTAAGCTAGCCTTACTATTCTATTCCTCCAGTATCAAGCACGGAAACAAGGTTGCATGCTTGTTGGAAGCCAGACTGATAAACGGGCTCACCGTATTGCTGGAGGCAACAAGGACCAAAGATACCGCCCGGTCTTCAGCAGACAATTGCTCATTCACATAGGACGTCACATCCAGCGTATACCAGCCGGCTTCCGACATCGAAACGTCCCCGACATGGCTCCATAAAGATTCGCTCGGCTGGTTGTTCCAGGTGAGTCCGGTCTCCGTCCAGGTGTCGTCGGCAAGTCCGCGTACGCGCACATACGTAGCGTCTACTACAGTGCTGTTATAGAAGTACAATCCGGCTTGATCGACAGCAACGCCATCCCATCCCTGCAAATCCGCTTTCATGTAAGACTTGCGAACATAAGCGGTATTCGTATCCCCCTTCAGAGCCATATGGCAGGAAAACCCTTTGACAATGAGAATGATTATCATCTACAATAATCCCAACACAACCGCTGACGCTTGTCCGACCTGAACAGCCGCCCGCCAAACGCGGCCGCTCTATAGACGGATGCGCCAGCGAATCTATGGTTCGGGGAGCGATAAACATGGGGATGTCGGACATTAGCGGCAGCGGACAGGCAGCGAGCTCCGTCATCGAGGCGCTTGCGCACACGGTTGGCGACTGGCGCGGGCTTTCGACGCATTTGGAGGAGATGGAGAAAGCGGTACTGCCTGCCGAACAGGAAGCGACGGCTGCAGGCCGATTAGCGGATGGCCGCGTTCTGTATATCATTGTGCCCGATCGGGGCCAAGTTCACTTTGTAATCAACGAGGAGCAGACGCCGCTGCGCCTCGCTTCCGCCGTCGTATGCGAGCCCGGCGACATGGTCGCTTGGCATATGCCCGGCGGCGGCGCGGCGACAGTATGGCGATTTCGCTTTGCGCTGACATGGGAAGGCGGGCCGGATGCGGATAACGGCCAGGAAGGAAGCGGGCGGAGCCGGATGTTTCTACCGGCGGCGGACTTCCGGATCCGGTCGTTATACCACGCCATCGAGCAAGGCTGGCGACAGCACGCGCTGGAGCAGTTCCGCTGCCAATCGTTATTCGCAGAACTGTTGTACATTCTGATCCGCCAGCAGCACGAAGCATCGCGTGAAGATTCACAAGCGGCGATTGCCGCAACGAAGCGCTATATGGAACGGCGCTACATGGACAAGCTGACGATCGAACAACTGGCGCATCGAACCGATATGAGTCAAGGATACTTTCTCCAGCAGTTCAAGAAGATATATGGGACCAGTCCGATTGAATATATAACAGAGTGTCGCATAGCAGCGGCCAGGGACATCCTGCGTCAATCGCCCGCTATGCCGCTCGGCGATGTCGCCAAATCGGTTGGCTATGACGACGAAGGCTATTTCAGCCGCCGCTTCCGGCAAAAGCTCGGCATCTCGCCAGTAGCCTACAAGAAAAACTCCGAGCTTAAAGTAATCGCATTGAACTACCACACCATCGGTCATTTGCTGGCGCTGCAGATCATTCCGAGCGGAGCTATTCTCGACCCGCGATACGTGTGGGACTATTATGAGCAGTACAACGCCGATGTCGACCTGCATTTGCACAGCATGCCAGACGAAGAAACCGTCATCCGGGAGCTGGCCCGCCACCGCCCCGACCTGATCGTGCTTCGCGACAATACGAACCCGATCTATGTCGCCCAGCTGCGGCAAGCGGCCTCTGTTCTTCTGCTGCCATGGAATGCAGACGTGCAGTGGCGCGAGCTGTTCGTGCTGTCGGCGTCGTTCCTGAATAAGGAGGCGCAAGCGGAACGCTGGCTTGGCCAATACGAGCGCAAGGTCGATGCGGTGAAGCGTAAGCTCCCTGCGGCGGTTCGACGCGACACACTGCTGGTCGTCTCCGCGTCGGACTACGGCCTCTTCATCGTCGGCGACCGACACGCCGGCTCCGTTCTGTACCAGGACCTCGATCTGACGCCGGCTTGTCCGACCGCGGAAGCTATGCAACCGACGACGCCGGAAACACTTGGCACGATCCCCGCCGATCGCGTGTTAATCATCTCCGACTCCGGCCCGGCGGCCGAGCGTCAGTTGGCCGAATTGGCGAACTGCCCAACCTGGCAACAGTCAGGCGCCGTGCGCAACCGTAAGGTGCATCGCGTACAGCGGGGGTTATGGTTCGAATATACGCCGCACGCCCATCTGTGGAGTTTGGACGCCGCCGCGCGACTATTTCGCTAAGGATTGTCCCAATTTCTACTGAAGATCCTCCATGGCTTCGAATGCTCCCCTCCTCTATAATTAAGAATGATAATCATTATACATATGGAGGAGCAGAACATGAACAAGACATTGGGCAAAACGTTGTTGGGGGCGGTTTCGCTAAGCTTGGCATTTGGACTTGCAGCATGCGGGGGGCAACAAGGGAACGGGCAGCAACCGACCTCTTCCCCTACGCCGTCGTCCGACGCGTCGACTAGCCCGGCGACATCGCCGGAAGTATCAACCACGGAACGAACGTTCACCGACGATTTTGGCAATACGGTGAAGGTGACAGGAACGCCCGAACGCGTACTCGGCGTATATCTGGAGGACCCGCTCGTCGCGCTCGGCGTGAAGCCGTTGCTTCAGTTTAATTTTAGCGGAGCAGGCGCCTCATACCTGCAACCATATATCGGCGACGTACCGCTCGCCGGCACAGGCACAGCCATGATGACGCCTGAACAGGCGCTGAGTGTCACTCCCGATCTGATCATCGCCCATTCGCTTGTCGCCAACGAGGAAGTCCGCGGCGAATTCGCCAAAATCGCACCGACCTATGGTCTGGACGCTGGCAAAAGCGACTGGAAAGCAATTCTGCGGAAAATCGGGGAACTGCTCAACCTGTCGGACAAAGCGGAGCAGGTGCTGAAGGATTACGATGTGAAAACGGCCTCCGCCAAGGAGAAACTTGTCAAGGCGACGAGCGGCCAAACCTTCGCCTTGCTGCGGCTCACCGGCAAGGAATACCGATTATATGGCGTCGGCGCTAGCGATCCGTTCAACGGCAAGCTGTTGTACGAGGATCTCGGACTTACGCCAGCCAAGCTCGTGCGCGAGCTGCCGCAGGATGGCGGCGGGTCGTTGTCACTGGAAATGATCCCGCAACTGGACGCTGACCATATCATTCTTGTCGTCAACGACGCGGGCAAAACCCAAGCGCAGGAGCTGATGAACAACAGCCTGTGGAAAGACCTCCCAGCCGCCAAAAACAACCGCGTGTACGAAGTGGACCCGACGCTTTGGCTGTCGATTGGTTACATGGCGAATACAGGAAAAATCGACGACCTGCTGGCGCGTGTCGTCCGCTAGGCGGCCGTTGTCGAGCAATCCTGACGGAAGGGAGTACAAAACTGTGACTGAATCGAATAAAGCCATAGATTTATATGATGTAACGATAATTGGCGGCGGACCCGCCGGCATGTATGCGGCATTTTACAGCGGCATGCGCAACATGAAGACGAAGCTAATCGAAGCCAAGGACGAGTTGGGCGGCTACTTGCACATGTACCCGGAAAAGACGATCTGGGATGTCGGCGGCATCCCGCCCATCCGTTGCGACAAGCTGATCGAATGGCTGTCCAAGCAAGCTCGCACCTTCGATCCGACTCTCTTGTTCGGACAGAAGATGATCGGATTCGCCCGGCAGCCGGACGGCACGCTGCTGCTCGAAACGGATACCGGTGAACGCCACCATACGCGAACGGTCATTATCGCCATAGGCCGCGGCGTCGCACAATTGCAGAAGCTGGATATCGAAGGGGCGGACCGCTTCGAGGTAACGAACCTGTACTATACGCTTCAGGACTTGAACAGCTTCCGCGGTCGCCGCGTGCTCGTTTCCGGCGGAGGCAACACCGCCGTCGATTGGGCGCGGGAGTTGGCCGACGTAGCCGACCGCGTCACGGTCGTGCACCGCCGGGATGAGTTTACGGCCATGGAGCGGCATGTTGAGGAAATGCGCCGCGTTGTCGACGTCCGCACCCCATACGCGGTCGAGAGGCTGCACGGCGACGGCGACGCCGTTCGTCAAGTGACCATCCGGCATGTCGAAACCGGCGCGTTCGAGAGGCTGGACGTCGACGCCGTTGTCGTCAACCACGGATATAACCGCGATTATGGCTCGCTCCGAGAATGGGGATTGACGATCGGAGAATGGGGCCTCACGGTCAACAATCAGGCGGAAACGAACATTCCCGGCATTTTCGCTGCCGGCGATTGCTCCACCCACAGCAGCAAAGTGCGGCTGATTGCCGGAGCATTCGTCGACGCCGTACTCGCGCTCAACAGCGCGAAGCGGTATATCGACCCGTCCGCGGCGCCGATGGCGTATGTGTCCTCCCACAACGACCGCTTTCGCGAGTTGAACAAGCAATTGACGCGTTGACCCGGAATCCAAATTCGCAGAATGAAAGAAGTGGAATGGCAAAGAAGTCCATCGTATAAATGCTCGACGCTAATAAAACAGGCTTCTCACAAAGTTCGACTGAACTCGTGAGAAGCCTGTTTTTTCTTGTGGTTAAAATGTAGTCAAACGGCGTTCTTCCGCTGAAGAACCTCTGATGCTTAGGGCTCCAAGAGCCTTTTTACATCATGCCACCCATGCCGCCCATACCACCCATGCCGCCCATGTCAGGCATAGCCGGTTTGTCTTTCTCAGGCTTGTCGGCGATTACCGCTTCAGTAGTCAGGAACATAGCCGCGACGGATGCTGCGTTCTGCAGAGCGGAACGCGTTACCTTCGCCGGGTCGACGATGCCCGCTTCGAACATGTTCACCCATTCGCCGGAAGCGGCGTTGTAACCAACTCCAACCTCTTCCTTCTTCAGACGCTCTACGATAACAGAGCCTTCTTGACCTGCATTCGCTGCGATTGTGCGGATTGGCTCCTCCAGGGAACGAAGCACGATGTTCACGCCTGTTTTCTCGTCGCCTGCTGCTTGAACAGCCGCAACCGCCTTGTATACATTGATTAGAGCTGTGCCGCCGCCGGATACGATGCCTTCTTCAACCGCAGCGCGAGTGGAGTTCAAAGCATCCTCGATGCGAAGCTTGCGCTCTTTAAGCTCAGTTTCAGTAGCTGCGCCGACTTTGATAACCGCTACGCCGCCAGCCAATTTAGCCAGACGCTCTTGCAGCTTCTCTTTGTCGAAATCGGAAGTCGTTTCATCCAACTGGGCGCGAATTTGTTTCACGCGCGCAACGATGTCGGCAGAGTCGCCGGCGCCGTCAACAATGATTGTGTTTTCTTTCGTAATGCGTACTTGACGCGCGGAACCCAGAGAATCAACATCCGTTGATTTCAACTCCAGTCCGAGCTCTTCCGTAATCACTTTGGCGCCGGTAAGCGCAGCAATATCCTGCAGCATCGCTTTGCGGCGGTCGCCGAAGCCTGGAGCTTTAACCGCTACGCAAGTGAAGGTGCCGCGAAGCTTGTTCAATACCAGAGTAGTTTGCGCTTCGCCTTCAACATCCTCAGCGATGATCAGAAGCTGCTTGCCGGATTGAACAACCTTCTCCAATACCGGAAGAATTTCTTGAATGTTCGAAATCTTCTTATCTGTAATCAAGATGTACGGATTCTCAAGAACCGCTTCCATCCTGTCTGTGTCCGTAATCATATACGGCGAGATATAGCCGCGGTCGAACTGCATGCCTTCAACCACTTCAAGCTCGGTTGCGAAGCCTTTGGATTCTTCAACGGTAATAACGCCGTCGTTGCCCACTTTGTCCATAGCTTCGGCGATCAGTTGACCAACTTCCTCGTCAGCGGAGGAGATTGCGGCAACCTGAGCGATCGATTGCTTGCCTTCGATCGGCTTGGAGATTGCTTTAAGCTCTTCCACAGCCGCTTTCACGGCTTTCTCGATGCCTTTGCGAATAACCATCGGGTTAGCGCCTGCAGTTACGTTCTTGAGGCCTTCGCGAATCATCGCTTGAGCAAGAACGGTTGCCGTAGTCGTGCCGTCGCCCGCTACGTCGTTCGTTTTAGTCGCTACTTCCTTTACAAGCTGAGCGCCCATGTTCTCGAACGCGTCCTCAAGCTCGATTTCCTTCGCGATGGACACGCCGTCATTTGTGATGAGCGGGCTTCCGAATTTCTTCTCAAGCACGACATTGCGTCCCTTTGGTCCCAGTGTCACCTTAACCGCATTTGCAAGCGCGTCAACTCCGCGCAGCATCGCGCGGCGAGCGTCTTCGCTGAATTTAATTTCTTTCGCCATTATCAATAAACCTCCCAGTCATAATTTGAATTTCTTAAGTATGTGAACTCGCTAGTCGCAGCCTATTCGAAAATCGCGTGGATATCGCTTTCCTTCATGATCAAATACTCTTTGCCTTCGTATTTGATTTCTGTGCCCGCATATTTGGAGAACAGAACGCGGTCGCCTTCTTTTACTTCCAATGCAATGCGCACGCCGTCCTTCAGAGACCCGCTGCCTACAGCCACAACCTTGCCTTCTTGCGGTTTCTCCTTCGCGGAATCAGGCAATACGATGCCGCTTGCGGTTGTTTCTTCCTTCGCGATGGCTTCGACCAATACGCGTTCACCCAATGGTTTAATCATTGAAAATAGCCTCCTTCTAAATTTGTCGCTTTTTGTCATTTCGTTAGCACTCGTAAGCGGTTAGTGCTAACAACCACTATCATCATACTTTTTTTTGCGATCAATTTCAAGTCCCTGAAATGAAATTTATCGTACCTTAACAACTTCGATTCCGAACTTGTCATCCTGCGAATTGAAATACGAAAGAAGCCTCCAGCTCTCTTCCGGAAGAAGCTTCCCCGAGCCAAATGAAATCAAGCGTATACCAGCTTCTATCCTCACCGGAATGATCCTTGTCGGTGCGCATTGTCACCTCTGCCTTCCACTGCTCGCTGTCATATATAATGTTCAGCGTGACCTCTCCGCCGATCTTCAGCTTGCCGGGCTCAAGCATCTCCGGCTTATGGATGAGAATGAATCGCTCGTGCAGACTTCTGTCCAATTCGATGTCTTCCCTCATGACAATGCTGTCGTGCAATAGCAGCGTTGGCTGGTTTCCCGTTCTCCACTCGAAGCTGCGAATGAAGCTCTTGAGACCTGCTTCCGCAGGATAGGCTTCCGTCAGTTCGACCGTGAACAGGCTGCGTGCTTCCTCAACCGAAGCATCGCGCACCACAGCGCGATGCTCTTTGCCCGCCGCTTGACAACTGCCGTTCACGATTGGAAGCGAATGCCCCTGCGAGCCGTTGCACCAGAATTCATATCTTTCGGACCCGAAATATTGCTTGGTATACATCCCGCTTCCGAGATCCGCCAGCAGCACATCCTCGCTCGCATGCAGAATGAAATGCCCGCAATCATTGTGATTGTGGGATTCCCCATTATGACCGCCCTTGGCTGCGAAGCAATATGTATGGCCTTGCTCGTCGGTCGAACGGGACATCAGCCATGCCGCATCCTGCAGATAATGAGATTCAACCGGCCAATCTCCGCTTGCCAAAAAATCGGAGGGCTTGACCCAAACCAAATTTCGTATCGCATGAGCCCAGCGCCCGCAATGATCCTCGGCGTAGGGAGCTCTCAGCTTCGAATTCGGAATTGCAACCTCATCGAACAGGTCGTGGAGATAGGATGACAGTCCCATAAACACGCCGCTTCTTTGATTCGAATCCGAGAAATTAATAATCGTGTGTCCGCTGGAGAAAGCCCGCTGCTGGAAAAGGGCAATCTGTCTCAGCTTCTCGCCTTCGAAGCCGTCGATTCTTCCCTCCGTCGATTCCTTAAGCAGCGCCGCAAAATAAGTGTAGAAACCGAAGCCGTATTGCCAGTAACCATAGCCTTCGGTGCAGGCTCCGTCATTTCCGTAGCCGTCGAAGAAACAACGCATCGCCTCCATCACTCTTGCCAGAATGGTCGACAAACGCTCGTTGTCGTCAACCAGATAGAGCGCGGCCGAGCCTACGGAGCCCGCGCATACCGCGGACCAGTTATTCTCCAGCCGCTCCCAATGATAAGGTCCGTCAGACAGGAAGGGCGCCAATATTCGTCGCTCCGTCTCCTCCGTCATTCTCTCTCTCAATGCTCCAGGAAGCCCGTCTCCCAGAAGCGCGGATATTTCCGCCATGGCAAAGCCGGTTTCCGCAGCGAACAGATCAATTGTGTTGGGACCGAGCTCCTTCTTGTAGTGAGCCGGCAAGCACCAGGTTCTCTCCTCGCAAATCGCGAGAACGGCCGCTTCTAATGCTGACGAATAACGCAAGGAATCAGGGTGCAACAAGGTCATGATGGCAAATGAGTTCAAACGCTTTCTTTTTTCGAAATAAACCCGTTCGTAAGAGAGTCTTTCCCCCGTCTCCTCGAACGCATTGAACAAGGCATCGGTAAGAAGGGGCTCCTCGCTTGCAAGCAATCGTTCCGCCTCGGCTTGAATTTCTTGCAGCAGCTCTCGATGCGATTCCGCGCCAGCCATCTCTCTTCGATGCTCGCTCCATGTTCTTCCTCCGGGAATAAGCAAGGATGAACCCCGCTTTCTTCCCTCTCCCAGCAATGTCTGGATTTTCTCTTGCCTATACTCCTTCAACACATGATCTCCCCCCATGATTATTTCCGCTGACTTCGATACTCAACCGGCGTTGCGCCTGTGAAGGATTTGAACAGCTTGATGAAATAACTCTGATTATCATAGCCCAGCGTTTCGCAAATTTTCCCTACCGGCGTCGTTGTTCGATCAAGTAACTCCTTCGCGCGATGCATCTTCATCCTCGTTACATATTCGATAAAGGTCTCCCCGGTTTCCTTCTTGAACAAACGGCTGAAATAGCTCGGATTCATGAACAAGCGCTCGGAGACCTCTTCCAGCGTAATCTTCTTGTCCAAATGCATCGCGACATACTGGCAGGCCTCGGCAATTTCCTTCCGCAAATGCTGTCCGCCGGGTTGATGCTGGTCCTCCAGAAGCGACTCGCAATAGGATTGCGTCCATTCCCGAAGCTCCGCCCATGTATGCAGCTCGCGAACCTCGCTCGCAATCTGGTCCATGTCGCCCCTCTTCTGATAATCAAGCGCGGATTGCAGCTTCAGCCTGCAATCCAGAAGCAGCTTGAGCGTCCAGTCCTTGACAATCTCCGGAGAGACCAGGCCTTCCTTTGCTTCCTTCATCCAACCTTCGATTGCCGCATTCATCTCCCCCTTGCGTTTGTCCGTTATGCATTCGCGGAGAATTTCGCTCGCCTGATGAAAGCTGATCCCCATTTCTTTGTCGGAGGACGCTGCCTTCGATGCGAGCGCGATCGAGCCGCGATTCCGATAGAAGCGGCTCGCTTCGTCGCGTCTAAGATCCAGCAGCGCAGCCTTGATACCATGGGGCGACGCGCAACGATCTCCAATCAAGAACGAGATCGAAAGCTTCAAGGCTCCCTGCACCGCTGTCTGTATCTGTCCAAGCAACCCCCGCACCTCATCATATCCGTTTACCTTGAGGCCGCCTTGGAAGGAAGAGAGCAGGATACTCTCTCGCGCGTCATAATGAAGATGGATCGTTCCTGCGCCGTTCAGACGCACGGCCTCCTCCATGACATTGTCCAGCGCGAATCGGAGCATATCCTCCGATTGGAATCGCTGCTTCGCGGAGCGGAAACAATCTACCAAGCCGATGGTCGGAATAATCGTCTCCCGATGCGACAGCGGAAGTCCGAAGCTCTCCAGCTCGCTCTTCCATTTCTCCCCGTCAATCACGGGCTGCTGAAGCGTATTGCGTATGAAGATTTCCTTCATATGGGAAATATTGCGATCAACGAGCTGCTCCATTCTTAGCTGCTTGTGTTGAAGCGTTCTCTCCTCCTCCAGGCTTCGGGAGAAGCGCTTCAGCAAGGCTTCGATCTGGGCAGGCTCGAGCGCATCCTTAAGCAGATAATCCTGAACCTGCATCCTCATGGCAGCTCTCGCATAATCGAATTCCGTATGACAGGACAGGATGGCGACGCGCAAATTCGGCTTGATCGCCTTCAACTTGTCGATAAGCGTCAATCCATTCATCTGCGGCATTCCGATATCCGTTATGAGAATATCCGGCATGTCCAGAAGCGCCGCTTCATAAGCGAGAGCCCCGTTCTCGTGCATGCCGATAACCTCCATGCCCATGCTCTCCCAGTCCATTGCATAATGAATCATCTCCAGCACCGGAAAGTCGTCATCCGCCAGCATTACTTTAATCATGCCCAGTTACCTCCTGTTTCGGAATATGCAGCGTAATTTGCGTGCCAATATCGATATCGCTCCTGATATCAATATAGAAGCCCTCGCCGTAGGTCATCTTCATGCGCTCATGAACGTTGGACAAGCCAATGCTCGAAAGTCCCCCCTTCGTTTCCCGCTCTGTGCCTTCAACTGCGGCAGTATGACCGTGCTGCGACAAGCTCTTTTCCAATTGCTCCAAAGTCTCATCGTCCATGCCGCGCCCGTCATCCGTTATCTGGAGCATCGTTTCGCCGGCACGCGACTTTGCAGAGATCTCGATTCTTCCTTCCCGCTGGCTCAGGCCATGAATAAGCGCATTCTCGATAATGGGCTGCATGAAGAACCTTGGTACCATGAGCTGCAACGTTTCCGGATGGGCGTCAATATCCAGCTCCACCTGCTGCTTCTGTCGCATATTCATAAGCAGCATATAGTCAGCGATAATAGCAAGCTCTTCCTCGAGCGGAATAAGTCCCTTCTCTTGTATAATCGTCATGCGCAGCAGCTTCGACAGCGAGCTGATCATCTCCGCGCTCTCCTGATCGCCTTTGCGCATCACCTTCATCCGTATGGAATTAAGCACATTGAATAGAAAATGAGGATTAATCTGCGCTTGCAGCATCGCGAGCTCCGCCTTGCGCTTTCTTGTCTGCGTTCTTGTAATTTCGGCGATCATTTGCTTGATTCGATCAAGCATCTGATCAAAGGATTGGCCAAGATAGCCGATTTCGTCCTTCCCTCTTATATTCGAACGAACCTCGAGATTGCCCCGCTCCACCGTTTCCGCCATCTTGCCGAGCCGCACCAGCGGCTTCGTAAAGCTTCCAAGGAGCGACAGAAACAACAGCAGGAAGACGACAAAGGATACTAGCAGCAAAGCCGCGACTTTGTTGAAAATCGAATTTAACTTGTGTACAGCGGCTTTGTAGGGCGTCAAGGAAACCAATCGCCATCCCGTAAGCGCCGACAACTGCGTCGTTTGAATATAGCTCTCTTCATCCAATTGAACGAGCTTCGTGTCCGTCCCTTTGTCTTCAGTCTCTTGCGGATGATAGAGCTGACCGATGCGCCCGGAGTCATGATCGGATAAGATTTCGCCATTGGCGCTCAGAAGCATCGTCTCTTGCTCATCGGCTACCCGTTCGAATATCGTGCTGACCTGCGTCTCCATAATTGTCACAATGACGTAGCCATAGGGCTTCACGCCCGCTCGCAGCGTTCTGGCCATCGATATTTGATACGGACTGTTCTTCTTCTCGTCCGGAAACACCGTCGGCGTTGTGCCAATCCAGAAGGATTGCAAGCCCTTCAGCTCATCCAATTGCGGGAACCACGCCTCCTCTTGCAACGAATGCGGATCAAAATCGGCCAATGAATAATTCGTGTAGACTGAGCCGTCCTTCAGAATAACGCTGACATAGGCCTTGTCGCCGTGTGCGGTCATCGTTTCGATCTTATTCGTAATTTGCGATCGATCCATGTACCTTTCGTATTCGGCATCAGGACCTTCATACGACTTGCCGGCCGCAATCGCCTTCAAGATGATCTGCATCTTGGGATCATTCTGCAGCGTATTGCCGATATAAAGCATATAATCGAACAAATTCGACACATAACCGTCTACTAACTGAAGCTTCTGCTGCGACTGCAGAATCGCCTCTTGCTTGACCGCGTCCTTCGTCAATACATTATAGAGGAGCAGCGTGATGAAAGCCGGCACCAGAATGCATACAATTGAAGTGACCATGAGCTTGAACCGAAACGACCTGGACCACAGCCACGGCTTGCCTTGGCCTCGAACCTGCATGACCGCACCTCCTTACGCAATGGAAAAGAGAGGCGCAGCTTTTCCCTGCACCTCTCCGTCCTGACCATGATACCTAAGAGTATACCTTATTATTGGTTCGCATCAATGATCTTCTGCACGCGCTCATCCAGCGCGGCAATCGTTTGATCGATATCCTGCTTGTCATAGATCAGCTTTTCGTATTCTTCGTTAATCACTTTATACACCTCGGACTGATAGGTCACCGGCGGAATGATCTTGGAGGACTTCGCATTTGCCAGCGTGTTGATCAGCGATTCCTTGTCGACCTTCTCCGGATGCTGCGTTCCGCTGAGAATAATGTCGATAATGGACGCCATCTCGGAATCGCTCACGCCGTTCCATGCCGGGATGTTTTTGCCTTGAGCGATTTGGCCCTTCGTTGTGTACCAGCGAACGAAGGTGTATGCCGCGTCTTTATGCTTCGAGCTTTGAGCGATCGATACATAATCCGTCGTCACCATCGTGTAGCCGCCTTCGTCGCCCTCGTTGTTTTTCGGAATCGGCGCCACCGCCACTTCGAAATCAAGCGGGAATTGCTCGGTTCCGCCCAGCTCGGTGTTCATCCAGCTTCCAATCATAATCATGCTCGCGCTTTGGCTGAAGAACTGATTGCGATAGTGAAGCTTCTGCGACATCACATCGGTGTACGGAGTAGCCGATTTATCCTCTTTCTCCATCTGCACGCGCAGCTCGAGCGATTTGCGGAAATTCGGGCTGTCGAAGTTCATGGTGCCGTCTGCGTTCAAAAATTCGGAATTGTCGGGTTGATTGCCAAGAGCCAGCTTCATGAATTCCATCCATCCGCCGTTCTGCGGACCATGGAAGTAAGTGCCGTAATGCTTCGAAGCGCCCTCTCCAGTTGTCAGCTGCTTCGCATAGCTCGTGAAGTCGTCCCACGTCCAATCCGTTGGCACCGCAAGACCCGCCGCATCGAGCTGCGTCTTGTTCAGCAGCACGTACCAAGGATTGAATTTGCCCGGCAATGCGTATACATGATCGTTCAAGGTGGTGTCCACTTTGTAATCCTCGGTTACGTCGAAGCCGTCCTTGGCGATATATTCATCCATCGGAGCGACCATGCCCAGACCGACGCGCTGCGCATAACTTGCTGGATCACTGAACATAATCACATCCATATCCTCGTTGGAGGAAGCCGCAAGATCCAGCTTTTGGAGCGCTTCCTGCGAGTCTCCTTTTTCGCTCAGCACATTTACGTTCACCTTGATCAGCGGATACTCTTCTTCGAAAGCGGCTATCGTTTTCTCCCAATTATAATTCGCTTCATTGCCGAAGGTGTGGAGCTGAATCGTCACCGGCTTGTCGGACTCGCTCGGCGCATTCGTCGCGTTCGAATTTCCGGCATTCGCATTATTCGATCCGTTATTGCCGTTGTTGCTCGAACAAGCCGTCAACAGCATCATGACTGCCAACACTAGAATGAAGACCGTTTTTTTGTTTGTTACCATGTGTAAACCCTCCTCGTTTCTTTGCGTACTTAATTGGAAAGCGTATGTCTCGAATGCGGATGGAATGGTTGTATCCGCTTTCTTTCCCTTATTGTAGCAATGCCGATCCAGCTCCCTATACTATAATTTTGACCAGAAATACGTTTATTTTGACTTTTAGAGGTTGTTTCGCACATCAGATTGGCAGTCATTCTTCAGCCCTTCACGCCGCCGAGGGCAATGCCTTCGATGACGCTCTTCTGCCCGATAATAAAGACGATCAGCAAAGGCAATATAGCCGAGACCGCCGCAGCCATCATGAGCGAATAGAATTCGCCGTTAATCGTCGTGAACTTCTGCATGGCAAGCTGAATCGTATAGAGCTTGTCGGTGCGAAGGAAGATAAGCGGATTCTGATAATCATTCCAGGTCCAGATGAAGCGAAGGATTGCATAGGTCGCAACGGCAGGTCGGACAAGCGGGAACGCGATTTTCCAGAAAATGCGGAAATGTCCCGCTCCGTCCATCTTCGCCGATTCAATGTATTCATTATGCACGCCCATGAAAAATTGTCTTAGCATGAAGGTACCAAGCACGCTGAAGCAGCCCAGCATCACAAGTCCGGTATGGCTGTCGAACAGTCCGATATTGCGATACAGCAGAAATTGCGGCACCAGAATCGCCTGCTGAGGAATCATATAGGTGGCAAGAACGATCATGAACAAATATTTGCTTGCCGCGAATTGAATTTTGGAGAAGCCGTAAGCCGCCAGCGCCGAAATGCCGGCCGAGACGGCCGTGGTCATCACCGTAACCTTCACGGTATTCCAATAATATTTGTAGAACGGGAACTTGCCGGTCCATACTTCCTTGTAATTCTCGATGGCATGCCATTTGTGAGGAAGCCACTGGATGGGATAGGTGAAGACCTCCGCCTCCACCTTGAACGATGCGGACAGCATCCATAGGAATGGCAGCAGGAACACGATGCTTATCGCGAACATAATGATCGTAAGCACGCCTTTTCGAATCCGTTCAATCTGTAATGCGGTCATGAGCCTCTCCTCCTAGTAATTCACCCATTTTTTCTGTCCGATCCACTGCAGTACCGTAATCATCATAACGCAGGCGAACAGCACCACCGCCATTGCCGAAGCATAGCCGATCTTCAAATTGACGAAGGCCGAATCATAGAGATACCAGACAAGCATGCTCGTCGAATTGAGCGGTCCGCCCTTCGTTAATACCGCAATCAGATCGAATACTTTGAACGTCGAGATAATGCCCGTTATTAATAAGAAGAACGAGGTTGAGGACAGCTGCGGGAACGTGATGCTTCTGAACTTCACCCAAGTGCCGGCCCCATCGATATCCGCCGCTTCATAGAGATCCTTCGGAATCGATTGCAAACCCGCGATATAGACAATTAGATTGAAACCAATTGAAATCCAGATCGAGATCATCATGATGGAGGGCAGCGCATAGCTCGGATCCGCGATCCATTTCGGGGGATTGTCAATGCCAAGCGACATCAGGAGCTGATTCACCGGACCCGCCGAAGGATTGAATAACACCTGCCATACAATCGCCACAGCGACAACGCTGGAGATATAAGGCATGAAATAGGCTACCTTGAAATAGCCTTTCAAATACACGTATTTATCAATAATGACCGCGAGCACCATCGATATGGCCAAATAAATCGGGACCGCAAGCAGGAAGTAAGCATTGTTCCGCAGTGATTTCATGAACCCCTCGTCGTCGAACAGACGATTAAAATTATCGAACCCGACCCATTTCATTTCCTTGAATCCGGCTATAAAATTCCAATCCGCCATCGAGAGCAGGAATGTCGCAAGGATAGGCAGCAGCGTCAATACCGTTACCCCGATCAACATCGGCCCTACGAATAAAAAACCGGAAATCGTTTCCCTTCTCTTCATGCGATTGCTTCTCTTGTCCGCCTTTACGATGTCTTTCTGCCGAGTTGGCTGCAATGCTTGCATGAATTTCACCTCGCTTCTGTTATCTACATTCATTATAGAAAAAGAAGCGAGTTCTTCTTTAACGATTTCTTGCTGAGCTATGCCGTTATTTTTACCTTTCAGCTGCGAGAAGCAAAATAAACATAAAAAAGCACACGGATTAGCGTGTGCTTGCGAGGTCATATATTCCATGCGCCTATTCATCTTCCGCTTGCTCTTCCTCCCATTTCTTATCCGCCGCTTGTTGTTTCCTGAATATGATGCCGGACAAGAAGACACTCATCTCATAAAGTCCGATCAGTGGAATAATAACGATGATGTCCGAAACAAAGTCCGGAGGCGTTATGACGATGCCAATAAACACCAGAATGAAATAAGCGATTCTCCTCATTCGTCGCAGCAGCATCGGATTAAGCAATCGAATTGCCGTAAGAAACATAATGAGCAACGGCAGCTCGAACAGCAACGAAACAGGAATCAAGATGCTGAACATAAAGGAGAAATATTGAATGATGCCATACGTTTCAACCAAATTCAAATGGCTCGCAATCGATCTGGTGAAATGAAAAGCTAATGGAAACACGACAAAATACGAGAAAGACAAGCCGATTAGAAACATAATCAAGGCGAACGGCACGTATTTCAACGTTGATCTCTGTTCATGAACCCGCAGCGCGGGCTTGACGAAAGCCCATAGCTGGTAGGCGGTGAACGGCAGCGTTATGACCAAAGCAATAACGAACGCGAATTTCATATACATGCCGATGCCGTCCCACAGCGAGAATGTATTGAGCGTTATCGTATTCGCCGGCTTCTGGCTCATAAGCAAATTATAGGCTGGCTCGGCTACTGAAATGCCAATAACAAGGCCCAGCACGAGCACAATCAAGATATAGATAATTCGTTTGCGCAGCTCGCCAATATGCTCGAGAAGCGGCATCAAGCCGTCATCGCCAAGCAAACCCTGCCTGCCGGCAGAGCGATGGCTCGTATTCTCTGACATTACTCGTACCCCCTGCTGTTACAATGACCGCCAAGATGAAAGATAGCCTTGAAAAAAGCGGTTCCTCTTAGTCCGGGAGCCGCTTGTTTTCTTTTTCGCTATTTTCTGCACGACTAACATCGATTCGGCTCTTCTCTTTCTCATTGCGATCGTCGTCGTCCATAATTTCTCTTGCGCCGGACTTGAATTCTCTCAGTGTCTTGCCGAAAGCGCGTCCAAGCTCGGGAAGCTTGTTGGGTCCGAACAGCAACAAAGCGACCAGAACAAGAAGAATCATGCCTGTAGCACCTATTCCACTCACTCGAAATACCTCCTTATCGTTCTATCCATTATAGAAGTCCTCCATAACCCAGCTCGACAATATCCTCACGACCAATTCGTTCTCCTGCCAAAATTCGCGGCAGCAGCACATCGAACGAAGTGAAGGGATCATGCATCACGCAGCCTGGCAAACCTAATATAGGGACGTTGTTCATATAGCCGACAAGCAGCATAGAGCCTGGAAGCATTGGCGTGCCATAGCTGATAATCTCGGCGCCGGCCTCGCTTATCGCTCCAGGTGTGCGATCATCCGGGTCAACAGACATTCCGCCCGTTACCAATATCATATCATAACCGGCCGCAAGCAAATAGTGTATTTCCTTGACAATTATTTGTCGATCATCCGGCGCGAATCGCTGCTCGGCAACTTCTGAGCCAAGAGCCTGCAGCTTCGCCGTCACCGCTGGTCCGAATTTATCTTGAATTCTGCCGCCGAACACCTCGCTTCCGGTTGTCAGCAAGCCCGCTTTCATCTTCCTGAAGGGCTTGACGCTTAACGGCGCTTTGCCGTTATTCGCCTCCCGGAATCGGGATGCCAGTCTCTCGACTTCCTCGACCTTTGCCCTCGGAACGACAAGCGGAATCGCACGCGTAGCTGCGATAGAGGCTTCTGCCTGAAGCACGACTTTGCTCTTCACCGTGGCCAGCGCGATCTCTCCCAGACGGTTAACCGCCCGGACAAGCTCTTCATCGATATCGGCGAGTCCCAGAATCGGCGATTTGATCGTAACCTTGCCCTCATGCGGCTCCCTTAACAGCAGGTTTTCGTCTGCCAGAGCCGCTGCCATTCGATTAGCCGCGTCATCTTCATGAAGCTCGTCTGAGCCAAGCTCCATGACGTAAATATGCTCTTTCCCGATATCAAGCAGCTGCGGGATATCCGCTTCGCTGATGACATGCCCGCGCTTGAACAATCTGCCTTTGAATTCGCCCGGGACGATTTGCGTCAGATCATGAGCCAGGCTCAGCCCAATAGCATCATGAACGGACACTTCTCTTAGAAGCGTGCTCCCTCGCTTCATTCCCGCTTCTTTTCCGCCATTCGATTCATGCATGCCCATCATTCGTTATGCTCTCCAAGCTGTCCGGACAGAATCCCGAGCGCATGGGGCAATTGATCCATAATAGCCATCAAACATTCGTGAACGCCCTTGGGGCTTCCCGGCAGGTTAATAATGAGAGAGCTGCCCCTGATGCCGCATATGCTTCTCGACAGCATCGCTCTGCGCGATTTCTGCAAGGTGCCCATCCTCATCGCTTCCGCGAGCCCGGGCACTTGCTTGTCAATAACCTTCAGAGTCGCTTCAGGCGTAATATCACGCGGCGCAAGGCCGGTTCCTCCCGTGGTCAGAACAAGATCAGCCTGGTAATATTCCGTCATTTCAATAATAGCGGCAATAATCTCATCCTGCTCGTCCGGCACAATGCGATAATCAACAATAACGCCGCCGAGCTCTTCCTCCACAAGCTCCCTGATCACTTGAGCGCTTGTATCCTCGCGTTCACCGCGCGAGCCTTTGTCGCTGGCGGTCAACAAGGCAACCTTCCATTGCATCTCTTATTCCTCCCTTCCTCTTCTCTCGATGAACCGCTCACCATCATGAATTATTCTCGCCGGTAATCTCCGCTCTTGCCGCCCGTCTTGGTCATGAGCTGCGTCGGGCCGATAGCCATATCCTTCTGGAGCGCCTTGCACATATCATACACGGTAAGAGCGGCAGCGGATACGGCGGTGAGCGCCTCCATCTCCACGCCGGTCTTCCCGGTTGTTTTCACTGTTCCCGTTATGTACAGCTCGTCCTTGCCATTGTCATCGAATGCTATATTAATTCCCGTGAGCGGGATAGGATGGCACATGGGAATCCATTCCGAGGTTTTCTTGGCAGCCATGATGCCCGCCACCTGCGCAACCGCAAGAACATCGCCTTTCCCGATCTTGCCGGCTTTGATCTGTTCCAGCGTTGTCGCAAGCATTCTCACCGTTGTCTCCGCAGTTGCTTCGCGAGAGGTTGCCTTCTTCTCGGAAATATCCACCATATGCGCTCTGCCTTGATCATTGAAATGAGTCATCTGCCCCACCTGAGATCTCCTCCTCCAAATTGATAACAAGCGCGTTGCGTGAATAGACCATCAAGAATGAGATCATGCGGCTCAAGCTGAACACTCGGGACTAGCTGAGCTTCAAAGCTGGCGCCAAGCCAACGGCTGCCGCTGCCGCATTCCGCGGCGAACCGATCATAGAATCCGCCTCCATAGCCTAGTCTTCCGCCCAGCAGATCGAAGGCAAGCCCCGGAACGATAACCATATCCGGGCGGACGTCTCGATCAAGCTCCGGACATAAGAACGGATTAGGCTCCAGAATGCCGTACGCGCCTTTCTCCAGCTCTTCCCAGCTCTGCAAGCGATGCATAGACATTCGGTAAGAGGCAGCATCGCTCCGGGGAAGGATGACAGAAACCTCCCGATCCCAGCACCATTCGATCAACGAACTTAGATCCAGCTCGCTGCGGAAGGAAGCATAGGCCATAATCGATGTCATGCCATGCTTCTCGATATATGCCGCGGCATGGCCGCATGCCTCAATGGACCATCGCTTCCGCTCTCCCGCGGATAAGGAATTGCGTCTCTCGTTCAACGCTTTCCGCAAAGCCGCTTTCGTCGCTTCCTCATTCCCTCTTCCCATGAACAGTCATCCATTCTGTGGCTAAAATATACGATTAGTTCTCTTTTATTTCCTTTAATTATCTTACATGTAGTGTACCACTGTTATACAACTTTCGCCAATGAAAGCGCGAGTTTGTGGTAAACTAGAAATGTTTACAGGTTTAAGCTTTGATGATGATAAAGTGGAGGTTTCGAAATGCTGTTGCAAGTTTCCAATATTTCTAAAAATTACGGAATTACGCCCGTATTATCACAGATATCGATGCAAGTGCAAGAGCGCGACCGCCTGGGCCTCGTAGGCGTCAACGGAGCAGGCAAGTCGACGCTTCTGAAAATCATCGCAGGAGAGCTTTCTGCGGATTCCGGAGATATTCATAAGGCCAAAGAAACGAAAATCGGCTATCTCGCTCAGAATAGCGGCCTTTCTTCCGATCGAACCATTATTGATGAAATGAAAGCCGTATTCTCGGACTTGCTCGCTGCCGAGTCGGAACTTCGCGCGATGGAGATCGAAATATCCCAGCTCGCTCAGCAAGAGAATGAAAAAAGGTATACCGATTTGCTGGAACGCTACGCCAAACGCTCGGACTGGTTCCGCGAGCAAGGCGGATTCGAAATCAATACGCGAATCAACAGCGTTCTGCACGGCATGGGCTTTGGCCAATTCGATCTAACCACATTGATTTCGACGCTAAGCGGAGGTCAGAAAACCAGGCTGGCGCTCGCGCGCATATTGCTGCAAGCGCCTGATCTGCTCATGCTTGACGAACCGACAAACTATTTGGATATCGAAACGTTAACCTGGCTTGAATCCTATCTCCGGGGCTATTCCGGCGCAATCGTCGTCGTCTCCCATGACCGCTACTTTCTCGATGCCTTGGCCAATACCATCGTCGAGATTGAACGTCATTCGGCAAAGCGGTATACCGGCAATTATTCCAGATACCTGGAATTAAAATCGGCCGAATACGAAATTGAGCTTAAGCATTTCGAGAAGCAGCAGGATGAAATCGCCAAGCTCGAGCAATTCATTCAGCGCAATATCGTGAGAGCCTCCACGACCAAGCGCGCGCAGAGCAGACGCAAAGCGCTCGAGAGAATGGATCGGCTGGATAAGCCGCAAGGCGATTTGAAGAAGGCCTCCTTCACCTTCGAGATCGAGAGAATGTCCGGCAAGGATGTGCTTGCCGTGCATGATTTGTCGATTCAGTTTCCCGAGAAGTCCGCTCCGGTCTTCCGACATGTCGACTTCACGCTTACGCGCGGCGAAACGGTAGCCTTGATCGGACCAAACGGCATTGGCAAGTCTACCCTGCTGAAGTCGCTGATGAATCAATATAAGCCGGCGACGGGGACGATTCAATTCGGTACGAATGTGAAGATCGGCTACTATGATCAGGAGCATACTCGTTTAAACGGCCGGAACACGGTTCTGGAGGAGCTCTGGCAGGAATACCCTCATATTGAGGAAGCCCGAATCCGCACAGTGCTTGGCAATTTCTTGTTCAGCGGAGAAGATGTGCTGAAACGAATTTCATCTCTAAGCGGCGGAGAGAAAGCCCGCGTTTCTCTCGCAAAGCTGATGCTCGCGCAAGCCAATTTGCTCATTCTTGACGAGCCAACGAATCATCTCGATTTATTCAGCAAGGAAGTGCTCGAAGCGGCATTGCTGGATTATGAAGGGACTCTGCTATTCATATCCCATGATCGCTATTTCCTCAACAAGATGGCAGAACGCATTATCGAGCTTGGTCCTCAAGGCGTCACTCATTTCCTGGGAAATTATGACGATATGCTGGAGAAAAAGCTGGAGCTTGAAGAAATGAGGCTGGAATCCGGCAGCGCTGCAGCCTCCGTGAAAAGCACGGAAACGGCCAAGGATCAGCCCCGAATCAATCAATACGAGCTGGACAAGCAATTAAAACGCGAAGAGAGAAGCAAGCAGCGAAAGATTGAGCAGTTGGAGCAAAGCATCTCCGACTATGAGCAGGAAATTGCTTCTCTCGAAGAGCAGCTTGCCGATCCTGCCGTCTTCAATGATTATATTCGCATTCAAGAAATTCAATCGGTCATTCACGAGAAGAAAGAAGCCCTGTCCCAAGCTTATGAGGAATGGGAGCAATACATGTAGAAGCATGATATAAGCTGCAAAAGGGACGTTCCGAAAGTTAATGACTTCCGGGACGCCCCCTATTCGTGGTCGATCAGTATTGCTCCATGCTGATTAATCCAAGCCGCTTTGCTTCTCGAATGGCTTCCGAACGCGAACGGACATTCAGCTTCTCGAATATGCGTGTAAGTTGATATTCCACATTGCGCTGGCTGACATGCATCGTTACGGCAAGCATCTTATTGCTGACGCCCATAGCGATTTCCTGAAGGATGCCAAGCTCCTTCTCCGTAATCGACACATCCTCGATGGCCAATTCCGATCTTGCGATCGTTACTTCCTGTCTTCTTAATTGCTTCAACAGTGAGATGGGAATGACCGCCTCGCCCCTCATCGCGCATCGAATGGAATTATGCAGTTGTTCTCTCGTGACCGTTTTGGATATGAAGCCGGAAACGCCCGACTCTACCAGCAAGTTGAAATGCGAACCGATTTCATAACCGGAATATATAATTATCTTCTTGTCCGGATCCAATTGAATCAATCGCTTCGAAAGCTCCAGCCCGCTAATTCCCGGCATATTCAAATCGCATAGAATAAGATCGAATTGCTCCGACTTCACTTTATCCAACGCTTCCAATGCAGAGATAACAACCGTTACCTTCATTTCGCTATCCTGTTCGATCATCGTCTTCGTCCCTTCGCCAACGGAAGGATGATCATCAACCAACAAGATATGTATCATTCGGTATTCCCCTCTCTGACGGCCCTTTCGCTGAATGAACAGGCATAAGAATAATGACTTCAAGCCCTTCTCCCCTGGAGGAGCGGAAAGTAATATCGCCTTCTTGACTGGCTACCCGCTCTTTGATACCCGATAGTCCCATATGCTCGAACGTTTCGACCAATTGGTTAACCTCCATACCAATCCCGTCGTCTTTGTAACGGAAGTAGATTAACCCTTGACGAACCTCCAACTCCAAGGCGATGAGCTTAGCTTCGGCATGCTTGTCGGCATTTCGAAGAAGCTCTTGCACAATCCGATAGATCGCCGTGATTTGTTCTTCGCTCAAGGTTACCTTAATCGGCTTATATTTGAATTTGACCTCGAAATTCACTCTCATTTGCGTATGCTCAATAATCGACTCGACAGCCTCGATGACTCCCATTTCCTTCAATAGCGGCGGTCTGAGCTCGTTGCAGGTTTCGCGAATTTGATGAATCACATCGAGCAAGCCTTCTTTAATATCGTTTAACTCTTGTCCCAGCTTCTCGGGAATCGGCTGATCCATCATGATCGATTCCAGCTTGCGGTACCACAATAACTGATCCTGCAAGGCCGAATCATGAAGATCCGCAGCAAGCTTTCTCCGCTCATTCTCGGACAACCAGAACAGCATGCGAAGCACCCATGGCGACGTCGAATGCTCCTTGCGAACCTCGGATTCGAGATCCTCAATCAGTCCTTCGATCAAATATAAATTTTCGAACACAATACTTGAATAATTAGCCATCGTTTTGAGCCAGCGCACTTCATCCGAATTGAACCGGGTATGATTGGTCTTAAGCCCTATCCATAGAATATGATAACGAGAGCGTTGTCTGCCGATAATAAGCCCCAGACCGAAGGGAAGCTCTATCAGCTCTCCCAGCTTGAATGTATTGACAATGCCTAGCAGAAACTCGCTCGTAACCGTTTCTTCAAAATCATCGCTCATCGGATATACCGCCTTCTCCGCTTGATCGACAATCAGAAAGCTGATGCGGTTAACGGGCAGAATCGCTTTGATCTCTTGTGTCAGCACATCCTCCAGATCCGATTGTTTCATCACTCTCGCAACATTCCTGGAGAATCGATCCAGACTGTCCTGATAGCTGTACATCGCTTTGAATAATCTTGGCCTGAATCTCTGATCTATCTGCTCCTTCATATAGAGAAAGGCGATCATTCCTAAATAGACGATGCCGAATGACCCAAGCCATTCCGACCATATTCGTTCCGTATTGCCAATCAAGACAAGCGAAACTACCGTAGCGACGAGTATAGCCGGAACAATGGACAATAAGGTGTAATACTTGAAGCGAGTCAATATAAAATCGATGTCGAATAGTTGGTTCGACGTGGTCAGATAGAAATAAACAACAGGAAGAACAAAAAGGAACAATGCCGTGAAGGCAGCCGGCAATAGTTGCTTCTGATCGAGTATCATCGGCAATAAGTTCATTGTCGTGAACGGCATAAAGGCGACAAGATGCGAGATTAACGTAATCGTGAATAAAGAATGCAGCTTTGTATGTCGATGTTTCATAAATTTCTCAATTAAGGAGACCACGCACACCGCATTGCCTATAAAGACAACGCCGCTGTACGCCATCTTAATATAAACCATCGCTTCGCTCGTAAATACATTCGTCCAAAAATAGAGCAAGCTGAAAACGCTGACTACGCTAATGGCAGCTATCAGCAGGTTTAACCTCTTCTTGCTTATAAATTGCACATCGAAACGATGCAAATATTGATTCATAAACATCATGAACAATATGGGGATAAAGGGCATAACGACGTAAATAATCGATAATCCTACAGGATCGCTTCGATGCGAAGCGGCGGAGCTGTAATAGCAGAGCCCGATTGAAATAAAAAAAAGAATTAGCAAAATGGCCGCTTTATCATTCTTTCGCTTCAAATAAAGAAAGGAAGAAAAGGCGCAAAATATAACTAAAGATATGCCGGGAATATAAAGCTGCAGCATTAATTCGGAGGTCGTATGCATGCCGGACCAGCTCTTCGAAAAAGTAATTAGGCTGGTAGTATGATTCTTATGCTCGAGGAGCACATTCTCGGCATATTCAAGCGAATTGTATTTCTTAACATTGTCGAATTGCCAAGCGGGCTTGCCGTTAATTTCAATAATACGGTCACCGATCTCGACGCCGAGAACCTTCGCCTGCGAGGCTGGCTCTACAGACCGTACGACATATTCGGTGCTGGATCGTTGTTCCAATACAGCGCCAATGGAAGGGATTCTAATAATGACAATCGTTAGATAGACTAATGTTGCCGAGAATAATGTTAGGAAGAGGAGCGCAAGTATACGATTTAATCGAGTAGGTTTCATGCATTCCTCTTCCCTTCAAAGCTTAGTCCCACATAAATGCGTAGCCGCTCTTTTTCTCGTTTTTATCCTTTAATTCTCCAAGAAGTGCCTTTTGTTCTGCAGCGGAAATACCTGAAAGTTGAAGCTGTCCACCCATTGCCATCGACATTTTTTCTGTGCTGCCAACCAGTTGACGAATTGTTTCTTTTAACATTCGATCTCCTCCGCTTCTTTTCGATCCTATTAATCTTGCAAATAGTACATTTCTACTATACCAAGATTAGATCGGCATGCAAACGCAAAGATGATTCGTATTTTCCGAAATCAACTTTGCGCGTTTTGTAAATTATGCCGTTTTCGGGTCGATGATTTGGAGAAGCTGCTCCTTCCAGGGATTATCGGGCCGCACTTCCTCGAGCAGCTCCAGAAAGCGATCATAGTGCATTCGACTCATGACCGAACCATACAGAATTGTGCCTGTCTTCTTGCAGGCTTCTATGAAATCTTCTTTCCTGTGATCGAACAAATCTTCCGCCTCGCCATTATGGAAATAATGAGAAATCCAATGATCTTCCTCTTGCAGTTCTTCAATAAGAAACAAGGTCAGCAACGTGCGCTTTCTCTGCAGAAAATCGTTTTTTTCGTCCCATCTCAGCAAGTCTCTCAAATCATTGCGGAGCTGAGCGGACATGCCGAGCTCCGCGGCATAATTTGCTACGATTGGATGCCAGAGATGCCCCGCCGCCATAACGCCCGCCATGCAGGCGAATACGATTAGTGCCGCGGATTTCTGTTCCACCATCTCCAGATAGGCTTTCTCGTCAGCGCTGCTATTTACGATATCCAGCATCTGACCATTTGCGGAGTGAAGTAGTTGTTTGTTCATCATTTGAATCATCCGAATTTTGCGTTCATCCTCCCGGACGCTGTCGAGCAGCACTTGCTGGGACAGGGTCAATAAGGAAACCGCCACATGCATGGCAATGCTTTGCGGAACGAGCATCCAAGGCTTATGCGGCATATCCGCGTCCTCGAGATCATCCAGAATATCCGATGCCAGAATGAACATTTCGACTGCAGCGGCCGTTTCGAATTCATTCGCGCCTTCGCCGTCGAACATATGATAATGGACCAGGGTCAAAGAGCCGAACATCATGGACTCCTTGAGCTTCTCCTCGATAAACATTAGAGAATATATGGTTAATGGCTCAGCAGTAAACCATTGACGGACACAATCCTTCATGGTCTCGCCTATTCTCGTCTTCATATCCATCGCGCGCGATCCTCCGTTATAATGAAACCTTGTTCTTAATCAGTATACTATTATTCCTCTTTGCCCGCATCCTTTCGTTCTTCTTCCTTATCTCCCGCCTTTCGTTTTGAGTTTAATAGATTTGCGATCATTTCCATCCTTTTCTCTACGATCTGACTGCGTTCATTGGACGGATCTTCGATGCGATTGCCTGCTTTCATCAGATTATCTCTCAACCCCTCCCATAGCTCCGACGGCATAATGCATGTAGACCGCCTCCATTGTCATTCCTCCGCCGGGCAACTCCGTAATAAGCGTATTGGGATGATTGCATACAACAAGCTTACCGTCTCTCATGACTCCGACACGATCGCAATGCTGATGAATTTCGCTCATATCATGCGATACGATGACAATCGTCTTTCCTTGGAGCTTTAATGCGGACAAGATGTCCCAATATTCCTTCTTCGCCTGGATGTCAAGGCCCGTGGTGGGCTCGTCCAGGAAAATAACATCAGGATTATGGACAACGGCAAGCGCAAGCGATGTGCGTTGCCTCAGTCCGCCCGACAGTCGCTTCACAAGCTTGTCCGCTACCGGCGCCAATCGAAATTGCTCCAAAATATCGTCTATGCTGCCTTTTCGCTCATAAAAGCTCTGAAACAACAGCAGCGCTTCTCTTACCGTCATCTTGTCGATTAACGAGGTGCTCTGCATGAAGATGTTCATGTGATCCCGAAGCTTCTCGGAATCCTTCTGAATATCGTATCCGAGTACATGCAGGGAGCCCTCGTCTGCGTGCAGATGACCCATCATTAATTCCAGCAAGGTTGTTTTTCCCGCTCCGTTCTTCCCAATGATTCCGAAGAGCTCGCCTCGCTCCACCTGTAAGGAAACCTGATGAATGGCATTATTCGGTCCGTAGTGCTTCGTAACTGTGCTCACTTGAATAACTGCATAATTATCCATTCGGGAAACCTCCGATACACATTAAGGATAGCTTAACGATAGCGCATCCTATCCCGCATTTCACCGAAAAGTTGTTTGGTAATTAACGCAATGCCAATTGCGCTCGCAGTCATTTGAGCCCGAAAATCGTTATACACATTGTTATCCACAATCGTGCATAAATTGTTAGTTAATTCTGTCGATAATTGAAGCCTGGCAGATTACGACAACTACACATTCGACACATCGTCGTCTAATCATCTTCTTTGGAAATTTGGCTTATCCCCTTTATCCACATTATCCACAGGAACATATTGAAAATATTATCCCCGTTTGCAGCTTTTTGTGAAGGCATTGTAAAGATGCAATTCATGGGCATTTCATTCATTCGTCCACATTTTTTTGTTAGCATGTGTATAACCTTGTGCACAACCTCTTTATTTAGTCTTTCGAGCCCTTTCTCTGCAACCTCACTTTCTATGCGTCTCTATTGAAAATAAAGCTCTCATTCTTAAATGAATGAGAGCTTGCGTCGCTATAGTGAGTGACAAGCTGCTGCCCAGCGCACAGTTGCCGCCTCTTGCTTCATGCCTATGAAATTCCAGCTCTTACAGACCATTGCTCCAGGGACAATCCCGGATCTGCCCGCATATCCAGCTCGGTGAACTGCCTACGTTTGAACTTCAGGAAGGCTGCTGCGCCGATCATCGCCGCATTGTCCGTGCACAGATTGCCCGGCGGCGCAAGAAGATCGACGCCTTCCTCCTCGCAGCGCTGCGCGAGCGCATCCCGCAGCCCTCTGTTCGCGGCGACGCCTCCGCATAGCAGCAATTGCCGAACGCCGAATTGCTTGACCGCGCGAAGCGCTTTTACAACCAGAACCTCGATTACGGATTCCTGGAAGCCGCGGGCCAATGCCGCTTCATCGAGCGCCTCCCCTTTCATGCGAGTCTGATTAATGACCGCAAGAACCGCGGATTTCAGTCCGCTGAAGCTGAAATCAAAGCTGCCTTCTTCGAGCCAGGCGCGGGGGAGGTCGATGGAAGTCTGCGCCTCGCCGGCCATTCGATCGATATGAGGACCGCCGGGATAGGGCAGACGGAGAGAGCGAGCAACCTTGTCATACGCTTCTCCGACCGCATCGTCACGCGTTCTGCCGATGACCTCGAACACGCCTTCCTCCTTCATCAGCACCAGCTCGGTATGTCCGCCGGAGACCACCAGCGCAATGCTGGGATAGATTAACTCATGCACGAGTCCATTCGCATAAATATGACCGGCGATATGATGCGTCCCGATAAGCGGAATATCGAGAGCGAGCGACAATGTCTTGGCCGCAACGATTCCTACCAGCAGCGCGCCGACCAGGCCCGGGCCTTGCGTGACGGCGATCGCCGACAAATCCGCCAGCTCATGGCCGGATTTCTTCACAGCCTGCTCCATAATGACGGTTATCGCTTCGACATGCTTTCTCGAAGCAATCTCGGGCACGACGCCGCCGAACCGCTCATGAATGTCAATTTGACTGGACACGATATTGGACAAGATATGCTTGCCTCCCAGTATGACGGAAGCCGACGTCTCGTCGCAGCTTGTCTCAATCGCAAGAATTAATGCTTCATCTTCTTTCCTGATTCGGATGTTAGTCGTTTCGCTATTCATTGTCGATTCCCCCCGTCTTCCAGTGCTCAGCGTCCAGCTCCGCCCACATGATAAGGGCATCCTCGTTATTGTCGGAATAATAGCCTGGTCGAAGACCGGAATCCTGGAAGCCATGCTTGCGGTACAAACGCTGGGCATGGCCGTTCGAGACCCTGACCTCAAGCGTCATTCTTGCCGCCCCGAAGAAAACGGCGGTGCGCTGCAACTGCTCGATGAGCTTATTGCCGAGGCCCATGCCGCGAACATCCCGGCGCACGGCAATATTCGTCATATGCGCTTCATCCATTATGACCCACATGCCGCCATAGCCAATCAATTCCCCGCGATATTCCACAACCATATATCTTGCGAACATATTATTGTTCAATTCGTTCTCGAAGGCTTCGCTTGTCCAGGGAGAGCTGAACGCTTCATGCTCGATAGCGACTACGGCGGGAATGTCTCGAAGCTCCATCGATCTGAAGATCAGCTTGTCCATCTCCATCATCATGCTTCATTGCCTCCTGCCGTCTGCTTCTCCTTCAGCTTGACTTCCGCTTCAGTCAATTGCGTATAATTGGGCACTAAGATATGAGCATCCTCGGTCTGCTCACGCTCGAGCTTCCGCTCCCCCAGCTCGGCCAGATAACGCCCTTCAAGCACATAGGGATACAACTCGGCTTCGACATTCGCTTCGTCGGCCGTCGTCTTCAGTCGTTTCGCCGATTCCATATGCAAGCTCAGGTCGCCGACAAGCCAAATTTTGAGCCTGCCGAGCTCCTTCCGATCCTTCAACTCCCGGGCAAGCCAGTCTACGAATGGCTCCATCAGCCGAACTCCATCCTCCAGCCGGCGCTTCCATCCTTCGCGGTCATTACGGGTGAACATACCGCAATACACTTGTCCCCGCCTCGCGTCCATGATCGGAATAATCCAGTGCTCAGTCGAATCCAGAGAAGCTCTATTCTGCGCGAGCTCCATGCCTCTGTTCCATGCGCCATATGCAACAGCCTCCAGACTCGAGACAGCTGCCAGAGGCTTCTTCCACGCCCACGCCAATGTCTTGGCGGCCGTAACCGCTATCCTCATGCCCGTATACGAACCTGGACCGTTTCCCACTACGATTGCGTCCAGCGACTCTCTTGTCATTCCCGCATCCTGGAGCAGCTTCTTCATATGAGTAACCACATGAACGGAGTGATTCCGCTCCGCAAGCGAACTGATTTCTCCAAGCAGCTCTCCTTCGCGAACGATTGCCGCAGCCATCGCAGCCGTCGATGTATCGAGCGCGATAATACTCAGACCCGTCCCTTGATTCCGATTATTCATTTCGTTGTCGCTCCCATCCTGTTCCATTCCTCGCACCATTCAGCATAGGGCTCGCCTGATCCCGCAAGACGTATCCTTCTTAGCTCCCCCCCCATATGCTCGATGTAAATGTCCAAGCGCTGAGGGGGCAGCAGCTCATCAATAATGCTTGCCCATTCGACAATTGTCACGCCCTCGCCGTAGAAATATTCATCCAGTCCGAGTTCGTCGGCCTCCTCGAGAGTTACACGATAAACATCCATATGATAGAGAGGAAGCGAGCTTCCTCTATATTCCTTAATAATGGTAAAGGTAGGGCTGTTCACGATACCCGGAACGCCTAACGCAGCCGCGAAAGCCTGCGATAAGGTTGTCTTGCCGGCGCCGAGATCTCCGTCCAGCGCAAGGAGCGCGCCGGGAAAAGCGCGGGAAGCCAGCCATTCCGCCAAACTAGCTGTATCCTGAATCGATCGCACATTGATTTCTGCCGTTACCGTTCTTTGTTCCATACTCTTTTCGTTCTCCCGTTCATCTCTCAAAATGGTTGTAGCCTCGCTTCAATTGAATTGTGCCGAGATCCGCGATAGAGACTTCTGCAAATTGCGGAGCTTGAACGGAGAGTTGTCCATCTCCTTCAACGTCTTCTCGCAGCAGCTCCACAGACGGCTCTCCTTCTTCCACAAAGCCAATGCAGTAGAAGGGAACGCCCTCCGCGAGAAAGAGGAGACGAGCCTCCTCCAGCTTGCTTGCAGCCATGGTCCCGATCAGCATATAATCCTCTCCGCCATAGAGGATCCATTCCAGCGGATCGACATTGCTGGCGGAGGCGTACCTGCTCACATCCTCATTAATTGGCAGCATGCCTTCGCGCACGATCATTCTTACGCCCGACGCCTCCGCAATTTCCCATGCTTCGCTGGCAAGGCCGTCGCTGACATCATTCAAAGCATGGCAGCAAGCAAGCGCACGCAGCAATTCCGCGGCTTTGAGAGACGGCTTCGGTCGTCTATGCGCAGCAACAAGCTCTTCATAAGAGGCCATTAGATCCTCATTGGACTTCTTACCCCGGAGACCTTCCTGCAGCAGCTGCAAGCCGGCAGCCGACATGCCTGCTTCGCCTGTCACGAATATCGCGTCTCCTGCTTTCGCGCCCGACCGAAGCAGCTCCCCGCCTTCCTCCACACAGCCTGTCAAAGTAACGCTGATGACCATATGCTGCGGCGAAGCCGTCGTATCTCCTCCCACAATGGCAATGCCATATCGCTTTGCGCAATCATGGAGTCCATCGTATACCCTTCTCATCCGCTCGGGAGAATAGGAGGGCGGCTGACTGACGGCGACCAAAGCATGCAACGGCCTGCCGCCCATGGCGGCAATGTCGCTGACGCAAGCAGCCAATGCTTTATAGCCCACATCCTCGTCGCGCATTGTCTTCTCGTTGAAGTGAACGGTCTCCACCATCGTATCGACCGTCATGATGAGCCGCTGCCCGCCGCTCCATTCTGCTGAAGCGCGCCTCCAATCGACGATGGCGGCGTCATCGCCAATGCCGACGATTACGCCAAGCTCCTCTTCGCGCTCAGGAGTCCGCCCCCCCTCTGTCCAATAACGAATGCGTTTGAATTCATCCATGGGCTGAATCTCCTTCATCGTAGCCTATCTTCTTATTTCCATCATTTTAACCTAATCCCGCCGGATATCAAAGCAGAAGCGCGCCAAAAAAAATCCCTCGTTCCTAACAAAATCAGGAACAAAGGAGATTTCAAGCCCATCTATAATTCTTTAACGATCGTAATATGCAGCTCATTCTTAAGCTCGATCTCATATGGCGAATGAGGCGCTTTGCCATCCGCTTCCTTAATAACCCGAACTCGAGGCCGATGTACGGCAAGATCGGTATTGGAGGTGACGACCACGGTTTGGCCCGTGCTGAGCAGCAGAGTCGTCGACACCGGGTAGATTGATATATGGCTGCAGAACAGCTTGATCAGCTCCAGATCGAAGAAGGTCCCCCCTGCCGCGAACAAAAATTCAATGGCTTCGCTTGTTGTGTACCGCTTGCGATGCGGTCTGGGGGAAACCAGCGCGTCGTAAGTATCCGCCAATCCGACAATCTGGGCGTAGATATGGATTTCGTCCTTCTTCAAGCCGCGCGGATAACCGCTGCCGTTGTACCTCTCATGATGCTGCAGCGCGCAATGCGCCGACACGATCGAGATATCGTGATACTTTCGCAAAATTTGAAAACCGTCCATCGGATGTTTGTGCAGCAAGCTTAGCTGTTCTGCGGAATATCTTCCTTTATGCGTCAGCATCGATGCAGGAAGCTTCGTCATGCCGATATCGAACAACAGCGCTCCGATGCCCAATTCTTCAAGCTGATACCGATTGAAGCCCTTGGCAATGCCCATAATGCCGGCAAGCACGGCCACGTTGAACGAATGCTGGAACAAGTAACCTTCCATCGAGTGAATGCTCGACAAATTGACCAGCACATTCGGCCTTGTCGACAAGTCCTGCATAATACTGCCGAATACTGCTCGAAAGCTGCGTCCGATATCCGGCGCGATCGTCTTGTTCTTCGACAGGTCCTCATTCTTGAACGCGTTCATCGTATCGTAGATGATGCCCACCGATTTCTTGCGCGTCTCGTCCCGAATCGTCTCTTCGGGAATAATATCGACGGTGGCCCCGTCTTCAATATATAAGAAATCGATTCCTATCTGCAACAAGCGATCAATATATCTTTCATTCAGTTCAACGCCTTCTCCTAACAGGATATTCCCATTATCTTGGAATACGGGCCTCGCTACTTTATCGCCAGGCTTGACTAATTCCAGTTGAACTTTTCTCATAGATTGCTCCCGCCTTTTAACCATAACTGCTATGTGTTCTCCTATATATTCATAGGTCAATGAATGTCACGCATTCTTATATTAGCAGATTCATCGGCAGGTTGCTATTCATGATCATGCGAGCTTATGCTTCACAATTTGATTCCGTCCATTATACTTTGCTTCGTAGAGCGCCGCATCGGCTTGCGCCATCAAACCTTTGAGATAGGCTTTCGGATAAGTCAAATTCGTCATGTCAAAACGATCCACCGTGATCGTGCCCATCGAGATCGTCACGGAAACGGTCGAATCCCCCGCGCCGGTCGGTACAGAATTATGCTCGACCGCAATTTTCACTTGCTCGGCAATCAAATCCGCCTGTTCACGATTCGTATGAGGGAGATATACCGTAAATTCCTCGCCGCCGAATCTCGCCAGCACATCGGTCAAACGCAGCTTGCTTCGCACCGCCTCAACCGTGCTGCATAAAACCTCATCGCCTACGAGATGTCCGTGCTTATCATTGATTTGCTTAAAGTGGTCGAGGTCAAAAATAAAGATGGAGAATGGAATTTGATGTCGGACATTCGTAACGATCTCTTCTTCGAGCTGTTGGAGCAAATATCTGCGATTGAAGCAGCCGGTCAAGCCGTCCGTAATCGCCATATACTCAAGCTTCTTGTTGGCTTGGAACAATTCGTCTTGAACGATCAACAGCTCCTGATTGCGCTCCTGAAGCAGCTCGTTCTGAATATTCGTTTCCTCCAGCAGCATCCGAAGCTCCGTTACATTCTGGAAGGTCAACACTCTGCCCACAATCCGCTTCTTCTGATTAAGGATTGGCGCCGATTGCATAATCACGTGGCGAATATGATTGAGCTCCAGTTGAAGCTCAATCTCAAGCCGCTCCAGCGGATGCTCCGCCTGGGCCTCGAAGAAGTCGAGCAGTTGCTTCGTCGCTTCGCTTTTGAATTGCCCCACGACTGCGGATGGAGTAAATACATCGCCAAGCTTCACGCGAATGAACGGTTTGATCACTTTGTTCACTTCTATGACGGTGTTGTTTTCATCGAGCACTATGATGCCCATCGACATCGTGTTCATAACATCGCGCTGGACGATCTGGATAATATCAAAAACGCGGTTCCTGCTGATCGCATATACAATATATGTGGCTGAACACGCCATTCCGACAGAGATTAACGGAATATATCTGGAGAAATGATACACATACGACACATTGATGAATAGGTCGGCAAACGCGAAGAAGGATAGCAGAAACAAGCTGTTCAATGCGGTCTTGGCCATTTTGCGCTGACGCAGCGATTCGTCCTTCCTCTTCAGCTTGAACAACAGAATAATGTAGGACGCCACGGAATACGCAATCAATTGAATGATCATGACCCAGTACAAGGGACCTTCTCTTAGCTGCTCCGAAGGCATGTTCTGAGCTTGAATCGAGAGGAAAAGTCCATGCGGATTCCATATTACGCAGATGACGGAGAGCACGGCCGGAATCGATAGAATGAATAACCTGCCCTTGTGAATATAATAGGATTGCCCCGTAAGAAACAGAACAAACACGAACCAGCCCAATCCGAGCAGAGATAATCCTGCATAGGAGGCTGATAGGTAGAAGAGCCTATAAGAAAGCTGAGCCGTCGTTTGCGAGGCGAACTGGAACAAGGGCCACAGCATAAACACGACATGCAGAAACATGTAAATTCGGTGCAATAATGTAATTGAGCTTGATGAGAACAAATAGAGAAACAAGCCTATAAGCACCAAAAATATACTGAAATCCAGCCATATTATCCAATCCAATAAGGTTCACCCATTCGTTTGGTAGCCATCTTCTTCCATTGTAACAAATGATGTTCCTATCGACAATTAGCATTTTTGGCGATGGGCCTGCCTCTACGCCTGATGCGGCAAACGGTCTTGCAGCATCCTCTCTAGTGCCGGAGACAGATGGAGATAGTCTCTGTAGGACTCGTACTCCTTCCATTTACCCATGGACAATTCGCTGTTCCCGGACATGAACGCCCGAATGAGCAAATTTTTGGGCGTATGCTCAGGGTCAACGAATTCCAGCATTTGAACCTTATAACCGAGCGTTTCCAACAGACTGCCTCTGGCAGCGTCTGTAGCCAGCGCCGCGAATCTCTCCTTGAGCAAGCCGTGCGAGAGAATCGGGGACAATTCCTCGCTTTGCACCTGTCTGAACAGCTCATGCTGACAGCATGGAACCGACAGGATGACCGAAGCGCCCCAGCTAATCGCCTTTGCAAGCGCGGCATCCGTCGCCGTATCGCAGGCATGAAGCGTCACGACCATATCGGCCTCATGCAATTCCTCGTATTCCGCAATATCTCCAACAAGAAACTGCAGCTTCGAGAATCCCAGCTTCCCGGCAAGATCGGAACAGAAGGCAATAACATCCGCCTTCAGATCGAGTCCGATAACGCGAATCGAGCGGCCTTGCTCAATCGCAAGCAAATGATAGAGCGCGAAGGTCAAATAGGATTTGCCGCAGCCGAAATCGACAATCGTCACCTCGCGGTCCTGAGGAAGCGCGTGAAGCACATCCGAGACCATCTCCAGAAATCGGTTGATTTGCTTGTATTTGTCCTGCTTCCTGGCGTATACCTTGCCTTCAGGCGTCATAATGCCAAGCTCGACGAGAAACGGTACGACTTTGCCCTCTTCCAGCATCCTTTCCTTGGGCCGGTTATGCTGAAGCTCCGCTTGCCGCGCGCCGCCGCTTGCCTTCAGCTCCTTCATAGTCGCCTTGCCCTTCTTATTGAACAGAAGCTGCACATCCCTATCCTCGCTCTTCATCAACGCTTGCTTGTAATCGCGATTGATCAGCTCTGCCATGCGGCTCGCAGCCTGAGCCGCCTCTACATTCAAGTGAAAGGCCTTATTCGCGAAATGCGATTCAAACTGATAATGCAGACCGTTCTTAAGCAGAACCGGCCGCACTACGACCTTCGCAGCCGTCTCTTTCCCTTTATTCCTCGGCTGGCTCAGCGTCGCTTGCACGAACGCGCCTTCCTCGATCCATCTTTCCAATAGCTGTTGCCAGCTCTCTTCCTTCATTCCTTGCACACTCCTTATGCCTCTTTCACCGTCAGCGCGGCAAGACTTGCCTCCACCTCGTCGCGAGACAGACGTCCAGCCAGCAACGCCTCGTCATCAAGCCTTAACAATCTCTCATACGCGGCCGCAAGCTCCCCCTTCGTGCATGCGCGATCCTCGTAAAGCTCGTACAGCACATTCTCCATCTGATCATAATGGCCCTCAGCCTCATGCCAGCTCATAATGAGCCGCTTCGCCGGAGCGGGAAGCTCGTAAGCGCTTAGAAGCTCAAGCTGCTCTTCAATCTGCTCCTGCAGCGACAGCAGCTCCGGCTCCTCCTTCAGCAGAGCAAGGCCCAAGAAGAGCTTGAGCGCTCTCACATGCAGCTCATAGCTCTCGGCTTCCTTCCCGAGATCCTGCCGCAGCAATGCCTCTTGCTTCAACAAATAAGCGATAGCCGCGACATTCTCTCTTTCCACCAAGCCGTTTGTCGTCATAACCTTGATAAGCTCCTCTTCGGACAAGGAGCGAATCAGCCTGCCGCTGAGACGAAATCGTTTGTCGAGCAGATCGTCGATGATCTGCAAAGCCTCTTCCTGCTTCATCTGCCTGCGCAGTCCTACGATCTGTCCCATCGCTTCGGTCATTTGGTTAATCATTCTCACTAAATAATCTCTCTGAAACAGGCCGATCACTCCTCCTCTTCGCGGACGAAGCTCAGAATTGCCCGAACAAGCCGATCCGGACATTCCATCATGCTCATGTGACCGGAAGGCAGCTCCGCTTTGGTCGTTCGTCCGTTGCTTGCGGCGAAAGTGCTCGATACGGGAATGACGCCGTCCTTCGTGCCTGCCGCCAGCAAGACAGGCACGCTTAACCCCTCCACGACATGAACACGGCTTTCTCTCTCCTTCATGCCTTTGGCGGTTGCGATCGCGCCATGCAACGAGGTGCCGTAGCCGATTTCCTTGCCGCGGAACAATTGCTCTTGATGCAGATCGATCCCATCCTGCGCGAAGAGCTTCGGAAGAAGTCCCTCCACGAAAGGAGCGATTCCCCTCTCTTCGAGAGCTTGGACCGCCTTGTCCCGATTCGCCTTCGCCTCGTCGCTATCCGGCAGCGGAGTGGAATGAACGAGACCGAAGCCCGCCAAAGCGCCGCTATGCCGTTCGGCGTAAGCAAGCGCGATATAGCCGCCCAAGGAATGTCCCATAATGATAGCTTGATCTATATTCAATCTTCCCAGCAGTTCGTTCAAATCGTCCGAGAAGCGTTCCATCGTGTAGATTTCGTCGGACGGAGCGTCGCTACTACCATGTCCGCGCGCGTCCGGCGCGATGATTCTTCGGTTTGTCGCAAGCTCCGCGACGACCATCTCCCAATAGGCCGAGCTCCCGCAATAGCCGTGCAGAAGAACGAGCGGAGCAACGGAAGCGTCGCCCGGCCCCGAATCATAATAGGCAAGCTTCGATCCGCTGCCCAGACTTATGCTCGCGTTCGCAATCGATATGCTTCTTTGCTGATCGTTCATTCTATCAACCTCTTTCCTCTGTGCGGGCAATGCCGCATGATGAGATGCTCCACGCCTCCTGTATATGTCGGAGGAGCTTCTTGGCCATAAGATAGACATGGTTCAAGGAAGTGGTCTGCAGCTTGATATACGCTTTCGGCCCATTCTGATTCACAACCGCAGCAATACTGTAATCTCCGATTGGCGGCAGTCGTCTTCCCGTCGCTGCTCCCGGCTGCAATGAGCCTTTGGAGACGATAAATTCGCCGACCGATGGCCCCAGGCAGGCGTCGATGGCTATGACGATCAGGTTACCGCTTTCCTGCAATTCCAGCGCGGCAGCCAGAGCCGCTTCGACAGCATAGGCGTCGCACGGCTCCTCAAGGCAGCCAATCACATGCTTCCAGCCTGCTTTCTTAAGCAATGTACCCATAATCGGACCGAAGGAATCCCCCGTGGATCTATCCGTTCCTATGCAGACAAATAATATATGATCGCGATCGGGTCTTGCCTGCGCGATTTTACGCAAAAATCCGCTCAGATACCCATGGGATGATTGCATCTCTGTACCGTCCGTCATTGCTCGCCTGCCTCTCTATGTATGGAACGATTAACTTGTGGAAACTTGACGTCTCGCCTTATTGTAACGAATTTTTCGGGGAATTTCGAGCTCCGTGTTTCGTTTATGGTGCATGAAGCTTCATAAGTGGTACAATAGCTGAAACGAGGCAAAGGAAAGGATGGATACGCATGTCCGATTTGAAGGAACACACGGAGGAAAATCTCGAGCTGATGATCAGCGCGATCAAAGCCAAGCTGAGAATGGCATCCGCAGCCGCCATGCAAGCTTCCCACTATGATATGAATCAGTTCGAAGAGATTAAGGAATTATACGAGATTGTGGAAGCGAAGAGCAACTTCAGCATCAGCGAGGTCGAAGCGCTTGTGTCCGAGCTCGGCAAGCTGCGCAAACAGAGCTAGGCGGATGCTGCTCATCCGCTGAACGCATCTCGTTTCCAGTTTCATCCATTAACTTTCAAAATTCGACAGTAATAAGCCGCTATCGACGCATCGACAGCGGCCCTCGCTTACTCTGACGCTTCCTCTTCCTCGCTCTGCGGAACGACGGAGCTTAAGGAAAGCTTGATGGTAATATCCTTGTTCTCCCCTTTAAGGAATTGCGACAACCGCTCCAGACGATCGGCAAGCTCCAGACCGCTCAAGGTCGTATTGAGCTGGTAATCGAAATGATCCGACGGAAGCTTGGAGGCGTAAGAGGATTCTCTCCAGCTCCGATTATCCGGATTGTGCTGCTGCGAAAGCTGATCCTGCGCCGGGTAGAACTTATCCGATTTGTTCACCACCCGCTCGTAAATTCTAAGCTTCTTAAGAAGCATATAATACTGGGCGGAATGCTTGAAATTCCATGCCTCGCGAATATCCTTCAGCGTATAATCCATCTTCCAGCGTTTGAGCTTCTCGACCTGGGTCTCTGTGTCCAATTGCAAAAATTCATCCAGCGGCAACATCTTTTCCGGCAAAATAACCCCTCCAATGATAACTTTCAAAGCTTTAATCATGAAATAATATAATTTTATTATATAAAAAATACCATAACATTCATGGGATTACAATAAAAAACCTTCAAGCGCGCTTCCTTAAGAAGCTTGCTTGAAGGCTCACGCTCGAGCTCTATTCCGTACGCGCAAGACCCGCCGAGCTTAAGAAGCGCTCGAAGGCTTCCAAACCTTGCTCCGTGCGCTTGAATACGCCTGCGTCAAGAAGCACCTGGAGAAATTTGTCTCCGGTTGCCGCCAATACAAGCTCTTGCGCTTTCTCATGCGCATTCGAAGCGCCGTGCTGCCGAATCAGCGACTGCACCCACTCCGCATGAAGATGCAGAGGATGCTCGTCGCGCTGCAGACTGACCGCGCTCTCCGGATTGGTTCCCGACAAATATGCCGCGATTTGCTCCAGTTCCTGCTTCAGGCGTCCGGGAAGGACGGCAAGTCCCATGACTTCGATCAATCCTATATTTTCTTTCTTGATATGATGAAGCTCCTGATGGGGATGGAATATGCCGAACGGATGCTCGTCGCTGGTTCGATTGTTCCGAAGCACCAGATCCATCTCGTACTCCCCGTTATCCTTGAGCCTAGCTATCGGCGTAATGGTGTTATGGGGAATAGCGTCGCCATCCTTCTGTACGGAATAGGCCAGCACGTCCGCGCTTCTGTCGCTGTATTCCCTCCACTCGTCCAACAGGCGGCAAGCCGCTTTGTGAAGCGAAGCTTTCGAAGCGCTGTTCAATCGGATGACCGTCATCGGCCACTTGATGATGCTGAAACGCACATCGGGCTGTTTCGCGTCCATGTAAGAGCGCTCTGCAGGCGCCGTCTCCATCGGGAAGACATGTCGGCCCGCCTGGAAATGGTCATGACTGAGTATCGATCCTCCGACGATCGGCAGATCCGCATTCGAGCCGATAAAGTAATGCGGCATCTGTTCAACGAAATCGAGCAGCCTTGCAAAGGATTCATGCGTTACGGCCATGGCTTCGTGAACGCCCTTGAACACGATGCTGTGTTCATTGTAGTACACATACGGCGAATACTGGAAGAACCAGTCTTCCTCACGCAGCCGCAGTGGAATCACTCTCAGGTTCTGTCTCGCCGGATGATCGGGACGCCCGGCGTAGCCAACATTCTCCGCGCATAACAAGCATTTCGGATAATGAGCTTGCGGCATGGAGCGAAGCATGGCGATTTCCCTCGGATCCTTCTCCGGCTTGGACAGATTGATGGTAATCTCCAGCTTGCCGTACGTCGTCTCATGCAGCCAATATTGATTCTTAGCGATCCGGTCCATTCGGATATAATTGCTGTCAATGTTCATGCGGTAGAATTCATGGGTCGCAGCCGCGATGCCGCCGGCCTCCGCCGTTCTCTCGAACTGGTCGCACACCTGGGAAGGTCGCGGCATCAGCAGCCCCATAATCTTGGCGTCGAGCAAATCCCGATAGGTTGTCGTCTGCTCCGGAATGAGCCCGATTAATCCGCCGTAATCAAGCAGCGGCTCCAGCAAAGCCCCCGGGCTGTCCAGCGTCTCTTCGGGAGCGCCGAGCGATGAAGGCTCGCTGAACCCGAAGAGATCGAGCAGGGCATTGCGCGAGTATGAGAGGTCCAGCGGACGCAGCAGACCGCGCTGAAGGCCGAATTGCAATAATCGTTCAATCAGCAGCAGCGCTTCTTCCGGCGTTGGCGCCGCTTGCTCCTTCGTATTCATGATGATAATCTCCTTTCGATCCCGTGCTTACTAAGATGATGATTTGTCGTTATAGCCGTTCGGATGGGCGCTATGCCAACTCCAGGCGCTCTCTATCATATCCTCCAGCTTGCTGAACCTCGGCTTCCAGCCCAGCTCTGCGCGGGCTCGATCGGAAGAGGCGACCAGAACGGCGGGATCTCCGGCTCTGCGCGGCTCGATTGCAGCCGGAATTTCCCGGCCGGTCACAGCCCGCGCGATCTCGATGACTTGCTTGACCGAGAAGCCTTGTCCGTTGCCCAGATTGTATACTGCGCTTTCCGCGCCTTCCCGCAGCCGATGCACGGCCAGTACATGGGCTTCCGCAAGATCGCTGACATGAATATAATCGCGCACGCAGGTTCCGTCTTCGGTGTCATAGTCATCGCCGAATACGGAGATATGAGGACGCTTGCCGAGCGCCGCTTCGAGCACGATCGGAATCAGATGCGTCTCCGGCTGATGATCCTCGCCGATCAGCCCGCTCTGATGCGCGCCGGCAGCATTGAAATAGCGCAGCGAGATAAATTTGATAGCATGCGCCGTATCGAACCATTTCATCATTTTCTCCATGGCCAGCTTTGTCTCGCCGTACGCGTTCGTCGGCAAGGTGCGGTCATACTCGTCGATCGGAACATTCTCCGGCTCGCCGTAGGTAGCGGCGGTGGAAGAGAATACAATTCGTTTCACGCCGTACTCGTTCATCTTCTCAAGCAAACAGAGCGTTCCGTACACATTGTTGTGATAATATTTGCCCGGATTGGTCATGCTCTCTCCAACAAGCGAATTGGCCGCGAAATGAATAATGGAATCGATAGCGTTCTCCTGAAATACGGTATCGAGAAAATCAGGGTCTCTCAGATCTCCCACATAAAGCTTGCCGCCAAGCAGCGCCTCCTTATGTCCCTGCTGAAGATTGTCGACGACAACAATATCTTCTCCCTGCTCCTTCAGCGCCGCCACTGCATGCGAGCCGATGTAACCGGCTCCGCCCGTCACTAGTACTGCCATATGAATCTTCTCCTTTCGTAATTAGACTGCCGCCTAAGCTAACTGCTCTACGCCGTTGCCGATCGAGCAGACATAGAAATCCGCCTGAAGTCCCGTCTTCTCGTTATACTCACTGCCCACCTGCCCGATGAACGCCTCAATGCTGTCTTCATGCACCAGCGAGACAGTGCAGCCGCCGAAGCCGGCTCCCGTCATCCGAGATCCCAGCACGCCAGCCACCTTGCGGGCGGCATCCACCATGGCGTCGAGCTCGTCGCCTGTCACCTCATACAGATCGCGAAGCGAATCATGCGACGCGTTCATCAATTGGCCGAATCGCTCAAGATCATTGCGCCTCAAAGCTTCCATCGACTGCAGAACGCGGTCGATTTCCTCCACGACATGCCGTGCGCGCTTCAGCACGACCTCATCCTGAATCAGATGCTTGGAAGCCTCGAATTGCTCCAGACTCAGTTGACCGAGGAGAGTTAGATTGTCATGCTCCGCACGAAGGTCCGCCACGGCCTGCTCACATTGTCGGCGGCGCTCGTTGTATGCGGAATCGACAAGTCCTCTTCGTTTGTTCGTATTGCCGATCACGAGCTTATAGCTGCCTGACTCGAACGGAACGAGATCATAGTCAAGCGTGTCGCACATGAGCAGAATCGCATGATCCTTCTTGCCGTTCGCAACGGCGAATTGATCCATAATACCGCAGTTCACGCCGTTGAATTCATTCTCCGACTTCTGGGCCAGCAACGCGATTTTCACCTTGTCGATCTCTCTCTTCTCCAAGGTGAGCAAGGCGAATTCAGTCACGACCTCGATGGATGCGGAGGAGGACAAGCCCGAGCCGTTCGGAATTTCTCCGTGATACAGAAGATCATAGCCATTCTGCAGCTCAATGCCTTGCTGCTTCAGCGTATATACGATTCCTTTCGGATAGTTCATCCAATCGTCGCGCTCATCATAAGCAATTTCGTCAATGGCGAAAGCTTGCGCAGCCGGGAAATTGGTGGATGCGAGTCCAAGCTTTCTGTCATCGCGCTTGCGTATAAGAAGCGTTGTTCCGAATGTCAGCGCAGCCGGGAATACATAGCCGCCATTGTAATCCGTATGCTCGCCGATCAAATTCACCCGGCCTGGCGCATGGAAAACATGAACGCCGTCAGCCTCACCGGCGAATTGCTCCAAAAACTTCTCTTTCAACAATGAAATGTCTGCCATATGCGATCACAATCCTTTTCTTCTCAAAATGAGGTTCGTCGTTATGCTCTAAGTATAATGGAACGATCCCGGACGGGAAATGGCTGAATATGCGGAATTTATGTATTTATGTGACTTCAACTCGCCTTCGCATTCATGCTAAAATAGGAATATCAGACTATATCCCCTATTCAAGTTTAATGTAAAGCGGGTGTAAATCCTTATGCAGCAAGAGTTTTATACAGTGGCTTCCTCTCCTCCGTTAAATCTGGGACTCCAACCTTCCCTACAGGTTTTATTCGCAGGAGAAAGTCAGACGAAGCCCGGTCATCGCCTCGGTCCCAAGGTGTATGATTTCTATTTGATGCATATCGTTCTCTCGGGAGAAGGAACCTTCACCCTGGAGGGCGTCAAGCATCAGCTTGGCGCGGGACAGACATTCCTCATCAAGCCCGAGCAGCTCATCAGCTATGAATCGAACGCCGCTTCCCCCTGGAGATACCGCTGGATCGCCTTCAGGGGCAGTGAAGCGTCGGAATTGGCCTCGCTTGCCGGTTTTCACGATGAAACGCAGATTATTATGCTGGAGCAACGACGCCGAGCGCAGCTCCTTTATTATCAAATCTATCAAGCCTTCCGCGGAGGGAGGCCTTCGGCTTCGCTCGAAGCGACAGGCTTGTTCCATCTGCTCATGGCCTGCTACAGTCGAATGGCCGCAAGCCCCATCGAAGAGGAGTTGATGCACGGCCGCCTGCACGGCGAAGGGGACCAGCTTCATCAGCGCGTCGTCCATTATTTGTCCACGCAGTATACGCATCCCGTTTCTATCGAGCAAATGGCGGAGTCGCTTGGCTACAACCGAGCTTATCTTTCCCGAATATTCAAGGAACGAACCGGCTTGTCCCCCATTTCCTTCTTGCTTAGACTGCGGCTGGACAAGGCCAAGCTGCTGCTGCGGGAGAAGCCTCACTTGACGATTGAACAGACGGCCGCCTCCGTCGGCATTCAGGATGCTTTATATTTCTCGAAACAGTTTAGGAATGTGTATGGAATATCGCCTACTGCTTATCGGAAGGAAAGAAGAATGAGCTGAACGTCTGCAAGCGCGGCTGGCGGACGGGGCATACTAACGCAGGAGGTGCAAAAGCATGAAGGAGCTTCATACTGGCCAGATGTACTGGCCGACAACCCTTGCGGGCGCCAAGACGTACGCCCCGCTCGATTCAGACGCGGAAGCGGAGGTCGTCATTATCGGGGGCGGCATGTCCGGCGTCATATGCTCGTATATGTTATCAAGGGGAGGTCTGGACACGCTGCTCGTCGAGCAAGACCGCATTGCGGCTGGAAGCACTTCGGCCAATACGGGCTTGCTTCAATTCTGCAATGACATCATGTTAAGCGAGCTTACAGAACAAATCGGGAAAGAAGCCGCGGAGCTCTTCTATCGCAGCTGCAAAGCCGCAGTCGATCAAATCGCTGCTGCGGCTCACAGCCTGCCGGTAGATACCGGCTTCAAGCAGCGAAGCAGCTTATACTATGCGTCAAGCGAACAGGATCTCCCGAAGCTGAGGCGCGAATTCGACGCCTTAACCGCCTGCGGCTTCGAGACCGAATACTGGACGCCGCAGGAAATCGAAGCGCATTTCCCCTTTACGAAGCCCGGCGCCATCATTACGCATGGCGATGCCGAGGTGAATCCTTATCAATTCGTGCACGCCCTGGCCGATGCAGCGGCAGAAGCGGGCGCCCGGCTGCATGAGAAAACCTCCATCGAAGAACATCGTACGCTTTCAAACGGACTACATATTCTTCGCACGTCCAATGGCGGCACGATTACCGCAAGACATGTAATCTTCGCGGTTGGCTACGAGCCGGAGGAGCTTCGCGGACAATTGATCAAAGCAGAGCTGAACCGTTCCTTCGTCATTGTGACAGATCCCCAGCCCCTTAAGGATTGGCATCATCGACTGCTCATTTGGGAAACCGCCCGCCCCTATCTCTACTTGCGCACAACGATCGATGGACGAATTGTTGCGGGAGGTCTTGACGAAGACAAGAGCAAGCTCGTTCACAATGACAAGCAGGCTGCCAAACATAGCGAGAAGCTGCTTGAGCTGCTTCAATCGCATTTTCCCGGTCTGTCGCCTTCCATCGATTATGAATGGAACGCCGTCTTCGGCGAATCCAAGGATAACCTGCCTTTCATCGGAGAGGATCCGAAGATAGACAATGTCTATTACAGCTTGGGCTATGGAGGCAACGGCACCGTCTATAGCATGATGGCCGCACGGTTGCTTCTCGCATGGATTCGGCAGAAATCGGATGCCTCAAGCCTTATGAGCCGCGAAGATCAGCTTCTGTCGAACGTCGTTTCCTTGAACCGCCGCTCTCTGAACAACATTTCAACGCCTTAACCTTCTATGACGCGAAGCAGGCTGCCCGTATTGCGGAATTTCCGCCGGGCAGCCTGTTTCTGATTTAGAGCATTTAATTGTTAATAAGAGCAAGAACGATTTCTAGCTTCCGTCCGCGATCGTCGTGGCTCCGCAATCGCGGAACACCGCTTCCGCAACGCCAAGCGCGGAAAGATCCGGGCCGCCGTCCTTGTCCAGAAGCGATTTGCTTTCATCCGTCTCTACGACCATAACGAGATTGCCTTCGCTGATCGCCTTGCCGCACAGTTCGGCTTCCTTGTCGTCCAAGCCGAAAGCGTGTAACGTATTCTCATGATCATCGTCAGAGCCAAAAAAGACAAAAGCCGGCGCATACGAGAACGCGGCTCCCGCTCCCGCAACTCCCCCGTTTCCGTTCATGCCGTAAGAGCCCGACATCGCCGCGGCGCCAATGCCGGCAAAACGCGCTTGATCGCCTGAATCCGGAGCAGCGCTATGCTCGCTCGCTTCCTCTACCTCCCGCACTTCATCCACATGCACATCGGATTCGGATTCAATACGTCTCGAATGCTCGAAATCCTTGGCAAGCACCTGAATATCTCCTTGCTTGATTCCGGCCTTCTCGAGCTTCTCAATAGCGTCAATAACATGCTGCTGACTATCGAATACCCCAAGTTTTCTAGCCATGCTGATTACCTCCTTCGATTGATGAAAATGCTTCCTTACAATTGGTATACCCCAAATCAGACGGGCTCAATCGCAGAGCAAGAAATAGGATCATGTCTGAATGTGACGTCTTCTGTCGATCAAACCGCAATTCCCGTCAGACAGGTTGTGCAAGCTTCTCCTTCAAGGTATGATGGAAGATGATTCTTGAATTTCGGACAAGGGGAGACATAAGCAATGATTCATCGTATGCTGCGTTATCCCGCAGACTGGGAATGGCATGTGCTGCTGCAGAGCAGACAGCTTTCCCAAGAGGGGCGGGAGCTTCCAAGCAGGAAACGGCAAAACAAAGCCTCCCAACAGCCCATGACTCGACCGAAGCGTCAGGAAGCGTCAAATTCGGAAAAGCAAGCGCTCGAGGAACGGCATTTGCAAGAGCTGAGACAGCAATTTCCCGAATGCGCGGCTTGGACGGTCGAAGCAAGGGGCAGGAGAGCCAACCATATCTCCGTAGACGATATTCCGGGCTTCGGCCCGCTGATGACGGGCACGTTGATGATACAGGTATCCGAGGATCAATCGGACATTCAACCCTTTCACTTCTGGATCTCGAAAAAACGAATGATCACCATGCACGAGGATATTCGAGTGCCGCTGCGTCTGCAATCGGGCAATCATGCGGACAAATACGCGGAATGCGATTGCGCGCCTGAGGCGTTCTTCATTATGATCAGCGTTATTCTTGAAACCTTCCACGATGGCCTCGACGGCTTCGAGAGAAGACTCGGCAAGCTGGAGCGCACGATGCAGAACGCAAATCGAACAAGCTTGCTTGACAGCATATTCGAGCGTAGATACGATCTGCTGCACTGGAGCCATCTTTTTATCCCGATTCGCGAATTGCATGGAGCCGCGAAGGAGGTTTTCGAGCAAGATTTGCAAGAGAAGGAAGCTTATACACGAATTACGCATAAGCTTGAACGAATCGAGCTTCTGCTCAAGCATTACGCGCTTGAAATCGATACGCTTATCTCAATGAATGACGCGATTTCCAGCTTTCGCGGCAATGATATCATGAAGACCTTGACGATATTTACCGTCGTCTTCCTCCCTGCGTCCATTATCGGCTCCCTGCTGGGAACCAACTTTGATTGGCTTCCCGGAACAGAGAATCGCTGGGGCTTCGCCATTATGCTTGCGGGCATTGCCGTGATTACGATCGGCGTATATTTGTGGCTGTGGAAGAAAGGCTGGACCGGGGATCTGCTTCTCAAGCATTCCAAGTCGGTAGGAGCGCAGAAATCATCAAAGCAGAATAGATCGTCCAGAAACAAACGAAATCCTGTCGCCGAGAGCCGCAAAGAGCAGCTTGTTGTCCAGGCGCATGAAACGGCATTCGACAGCGCCGTACAAAAACGCTCCCGCAGGAGACGCTGATGCAGCCGTCATTCCCGGGGAGCGTTTTTGTTTTGTTTTCGCAGTGAACGGCTCAAGCCTGTCCAATCAGAGCTTAACCGGAAGCCCGGTGCGCGCTGATTCATTGGCGGCCATCGTTACGCGATGCGTTTGCCACGCATCCTTGTACGGGGACATGATTTTCGAGGAATCTCCGGTTCTCACCGCATGCAAGAAAGCTTCGTTCTCCCTTACATAAGGATCGCTGTGATTGCTGTATTCCATTCGTTGATTAGGCTCGACCTGAATGAGACCGTTCGAGGAGAGCTCCAGAACGCCTTTGCTCGTGTACAGCTGCAATCCGCTCCGCGAGCCTGCCGGAATCGCGCAAGTATTGCTGATCGTTGCCACCGCCCCCGACTCCAGCTTCAGAATGACGCTGCCTATGTCCGGCACATCCGCGTTCTCCGAAGTCTCGGCAATGATTCGATTGCCGTACGCCGCATAGACTTCGCTCACCTCGCCTGCCGTGAAGCGCAGCAGATCGACAATATGGGTCGTTTGCTCCACGAATTGGCCGCCCGACAGCTCCATCGCTCTCCACCACGCAACGCCTGGCATACCGCCCATCCAGCTCCCCGCTGCCATAGCCAGCTTGGATTCTCCAAGCAGCTGCTTGGCCTTCAACGTACTGTCCATGTATCGGAAATGATAGCCTACGGAAGTGATCAATCCCTTGTTTTCGATCTTCGCAAGCAGTTGCTCGGGAATTTCCGAATTCACGCCGAGCGGCTTCTCCACAAGGAACGGTATGCCCCGTTCGATAAGCTCTTCTTCAATTCTGCCATGCGCAAAGGGAGGCACGCACACATACACAGCATCAAGCTTGCAGCTCTCAAGCATTGCCGCTACATCGTCGAAGCCCTTCGCTCCGCTGAATGACTTGGCCGCCGTATCCGCTTTCAGTTGATTCGTCGCCGTGAAAGCGGCAACCCGCACATCTTCAAGCTTGGCAAGCTTCGCGGCATGCATCATGCCGAACCATCCCGTGCCGATTATTCCAATATTGATTGTCACCTGCAACCAACTCCTCTCTTGCCCTATTATAGATGTCGCGATTGCCATCGTCCATCCCATCTCCGCCAGCACCCATTCGCCTGCCCCCACATACAATGTAGCATCAGCGCCGAATGCAGTTCGAGCGGAGGGATGACAAATGATTGCTGGAACCGGACACATGCGAGGACAAGAGCTGAATATGCAAACCGCATTATTCCTGGCTGCCGTCTGCGGACAAACCTATGTGCAATTCAACAACAAAGAGGATGGATTATTTCTAGTTCCGCGTACTTACAACCTGGTGGGGCAATTCAAAGCCCGCGCCTATGACAACCGTTATGAACCTTTCGGATTTATTATCGAGTCGGAGCAATGCAGCATCCTTGCCTTCAGAGGAAGCGGTTCAGCTGTGGACTGGGTCTCCGACTTCATCGCCCAACAGACGACATATCGTTCTGTCAGGAACGCGGGACAAACCCATAAGGGCTTCACGGATATCTATACCTCGGCCCGCGATTCCGTGTTCTCGCTGCTGAGTCAGCTATCTCCCGACAAGCCGTTGTTTATTACCGGACATAGTCTCGGCGGAGCGCTCGCAACGCTCGCCGCGCTTGACATTGCCTGCAATTCGCCATTGTCTTCCCCGATTGTATATACGTTTGGCGCGCCGCGGGTCGGAGATCCGAAGTTCGTACAGCTCTACAATTACAGCGTAGGAACCCATTGGCGATTCCAGAATGAGTTCGATATTGTGCCGCATCTGCCGCCGCTTGTCTATCAATCTCCCAAGACAAAGCAAACCTACTTCTATCTTCATGTGAAGGGCGAGGTTCCCCGTTCCTTCCGCATGGGCTCCGTTTCCGGCAATCATGTGCTGTCCAGTTATTTCGACGATCTTGCCAAGGATCAGCCTTCCGTCGCTGCCGCTGTATGCGCCGAACCTCCGGGATGGTGCCCGTTCAGCGAGCATATCCAGAGCGAATAAGAACGGCTCAGTCAGGGGAAAGAGTATCTTGCAATAGCAAAGCAGGCTGCTCCCGCGTCACGCCTGATAACGGACAGCCTGCTTCTCGAACGAATAGGGACGGGGAAACGGCTATAGCCACTCCTTCAACCATTCACTGATGTTCTTCATCGTTTTATCCAAATTGCACACCTCTTCGTTATCGATAAACGGAGACGCATGCCGGAAATAATCCGCATGCCCGCCAATCGTCGGGATTCCTGCAACATGTCCCGGCGCGTATTTGTTTCGATTCCATTTCGGAACCGCCAGGCTGGCCCGACTCCAGCCTCCCCAGCTGCCGATACGACTGACAGGATCATTGAGCTTGCCCAAGCTGTCAACCGAATGGAAGTAGCTGACCTTATGCGTCAGCTTGGGATGAATCGGCGTTCTGGGCGAGCCTACCTGCACCACGCGAAAATCGCGGTTTCCTTCCTCCTCCAACAGCTTCGCCGCTTGATAGGCCGCTGCGCCTCCTCCGCTATGACCGATGAGCAGCAATCGTTCATTACCGAAGGTATCTTTGATCTGCTGCCATACATAACGACCGCCAATACAGCCAGCCTTCATGCGCCCCGACAAGTCGCTTCTCACCTCCAGCACCTGCCTTACCAGACTGCGCGTTGCATCGCCATAGGGGAAGAGAACACGGATACGGGGCTCGATGCCCGCCTCCCTAAGCTGCTTGTTCAATCGGTCTTGACAGGCTTGAAAGGCGCTGGGCATCGTCTTGACACCTGCGAGCAAATAAACGTTAAGCGAAGATGATTTCGGCATCATCATCTCTTCACCCCATCTATTCCAATATTTTTGTATTCCTTATCATGCGGGGAGAAGGCCAAATTCATACAAGGTGAGTCTTGTCATTTCTATCCACGGCAACCCAATCGGGAAAAAAAGCAAAAACGCCAAACTGTAAAACAGCCGGCGTTGTCCATCGCGTATTTAGACACCCATTTTTTTGCGTTGATTATTGACCTTCTTGGTGTTCTGGCTTTTCAATTCCTGCGTCCCGGTTGAGAAGTTTTTCTGGCCTGGAATGCCTCCCTTGCCTTGCTTCTTCTGCGCAAGCAGCTGTTTGGCGCGTTCAGCCTGAGTTAGAGGCTTCTGCTGCTCTGCGGATTCATTGTGTTCGTTTGCAGTCATAAGGTTCACCTCGCTTTAACCATCAAATCATCTTTATTCTACTACACTTATTTGACGCGCGAAAGCTCCTTTTCGCAATACCGCCCCATGCTTAAGCGTGAATCCGGCGGCTTCCAGCTGTTCTTCCCTATGCTCCGTCGTGATAACGACCGCTCTTCGAGCTATTCGACGAAGGGTACGAAGCATGGACAACAGCTCCTCCGTCTCCATGACCGAGCATAGATTATAAGGCAGATCGATAACAGCCGTATCATAACTTCCCGCGATTTCTCTCATATCGCCGAGCCTGACAAGATTCCCGTATCCGAAATGCCGCAGATTAATCCTTGCGCCCTTTACCGCGAGCGGATTCCGGTCCATGCCCTCCGCCATGATTCCCATCGACAACGCTTCGATCAGAACAGTGCCCATGCCGCAGCAAGGATCAATCATCTTCATTCCTTCTATCCGAAAGCCGGCAGCTGTGTTGACGATCGCTCGGGCGGCCCTTGCCGGCAAAGCTGTCGAATAATTTTGCGGCTTCATCCGATGCTTTAACCAGACTGCGTTATGATCCTCGCATTCGCCGAACAGCCATCCTCCATTATACGGAACAAGGCCGAATCGTCGATCGGGCTTTCTCATATCGGCTTTGCCTCTGATTGCAGCACCGACGAGCCTCTCCAGCTCCCGCTTCTCGCCGAACGTATACGCTCTGTCCCCATCCGTGAATACGACCTTGAACGATAGCTGTGGAGATTCATAATCGGCAAGCTGCGCAAGCAGCTCTTCGATACTCCTTGCAGCAATGGCGACATGCACCCTTCTCTTCAAATAAGGACTTCGATGCATGGACAAAGGCCGTGAGCCATGATCGACGAAAAAACCGTTTTTCGCTGTGATTCCAATCCCGAACAAAGACAGCATTTCAAGCGCGCACAGCTCGAACTCCTCTTCGTGACTAACGTATGTATAGCCGAATGCCATCTCTAGCCTTTGTCCAATTCCGACTGTTCATTCGAATTGTCCAATGCTTTGGACGACTGGTTCGAGCTTTCTTGCGCGTCGACATCGTCTTCGTCCAGGTTTTCGAGCCGTTCATGCCCTTCAGCAATAGATTGCTGCTGGTCTGCCGACTGATCCTTCGAGCCTTTCTCCAGGGTCTTCACAGTGCGCTGCAGACGGAAAATGCGCAGCATCCCGAACAAGCCGACAGTGAGCCCGCCGAGCAAGGTAGAGACAAGAATAACGAGAATAAGCGGCGTTGATGTCTTGGCAAACAAGAAATTCACTTCCACCGTTTCCACGTTGATAACGGCAAATACGGCAATAACGACCGCAAAAGCAAATGCGGATATGAGCAAACCTTGACTCTTCATGAGCATCCCTCCAGCTTTAGATTCTCATAAATAAGTCCATTCGTCCAGCATACAATGTTCATTCTGCCCATATCCTCTCAAGTTATAGCTGAACGCTCTGAATGCCGTGGAACAAAGTTGCGACATGGAGCTGATCACCCTGAATGTCAACATCCGTCACAGCAAAGCCGAGTTGGACCGATAGAAGCATGAAACGGTTAGCTGCCCACACAAGCTTGTACAACCCCTGATCCGTGCAGGCGTACACCTCTCCGCCCTTGGATGCCACAGTGAAGATATGCTTGCCTCCGAACGCAACCCGATCGAAGCCGCCCCGCTTGTCCCCAATGAACAGCTCGCCCAGTTCGCTGACGCCAATCAAATGGCCCCGATAGACCGATAGAGAGGTTACTCTTCGAGACAAACCAAATTCCGACCATTCATCCATAAACTTATCGTACAAGGCAATGCCCGTTTCATGGCCGACAATTACGAATTGAGGCAAATTGAGAAAATCGTACACCTGCTTGCCTTGGTACGCAAGTCTCTCCCATCTTGCTCCGTATCGGTGCCACATGCCGTCTTCCGTAGCCGCGAAGCATGTTCCGCCGATTTTGCGGTATTGATAGCAGGCTAGAGGCAAACCGTCGTCCTCCCAATGATTGTCCGCCCATTCGAACAAGCCTTCGCTCGTGCATGCGTGCAGCAGATCATGCTGGAGCTGCAGGCGATAGATGCTCGCGCTTGCCGGAAGACCTCTGTCCAGCTTGCTCCAGTTGGAATCGCCATCTATTTCAAATACGCCATGACCTACCGAAGCGGCATAAATGCCTTCGGCGCCGGATTTTATCGATGAGAACGGGAAAAGCAGCCAATTCCACGGTTTTCTAGTATCAGTCTTCATTCTTGCATTCTCCTTTAATAATGAGAATCATTATCGTTTATAGTAATATTAGCTGCATTCTCCCGCCTTGTCAAATAAGGCCGATCCCCGTATGTGCCCGGCAAGCGCTCATCGAGGTCCGACTATTATGCAGTCTGAACGCATCCTTTCTCGAACAAGACGTCATGCCCCAGATACTCGTTCAAACTGCCGCTGTATACCTGCATCAGCATGCCTGTTTGCTGTAAATCGGCGGGAGTAACGAGAACGGGCGGCTTGTCGACCAGCTTTACTCCGCCATTCTCAAGCACGCTTGCGACAAATTGCGAGCAGAAGAAACGATCTTCCCTCTCCCATTCCAATTGAAGCATAACGCCGAACAAACCGATCAGGTTGTACTTGTATCTCTCCTGATTTTGTTCGAATTCTCTGATTTGAGCCCGTATGCGGACATAGGAAGAATGCGAAACCGTGCAACGGTACACCGCGCAGCTGGCCTCTTGAAACAACGGCGAATACAGGTTCTCTCTCACAAAGCCTCCAAGGAACGGATTGCCCTGACTCTTCCTCCCGAAGCTGTATACCTCTTGCAAATTCGCATCGAAGGAAATCGACGCATGATTAAGCGGAATCTTCGTATAGCTCTTTATCAATTTAGACAACAGCGTGCCGGTATCCGTGAAGAGAATATATAGTTCTTTCGCCTGCTCCATTAGGGTCAACCTCCGATTACGATGTTCAATTTCCTTAACTGTAAAGGAATTCTTAATCTTGCATAACCTGCTGAAGGTATAGTTCTCGCCCCGACTCCAGTCCAGTTTTCGCGAAACGGAGCATGAATGAGCCATGTCTCTTCTTTCTCTGTCATGCTATAGTGGTGAATAGATACTTGGACCGAAAGGACGTGCTTTCCTATGGAATGGCATACGCGCTATCAATCGCAGCTCGCAGACTTATATCGCCGCGTCGAATTAACCATTGCCGGTTATCCGTCGCCGCTGAATGAGCTTGGCCTTGAATATGCGAGCCGCTTCAATCCTCTTCAGAATGACAGCCGCCAGGATTTTATATGCACCCTTCTGCCATTCTGGCTTAAGGATGCTGCGGCCTTGTCGGAACAGCAATGCCAATGTCTTGCTCTTGCCAACGTATACGGGATGCTCTATTTCTTCAACCAGGATGATCTTATGGACAGTAAGTGGGATTCGACCATGAAGCAACGCTCTGCGCTGGGAAATCTGTTTTATCTGGATATGCTAGCTTCCTTCCGGGAACTGTTCGCTTCCAATAGTCCATTCTGGTCCTACTTCAATCGCTATGTGACTGAGTGGGCGGACAGCGTGGTGAATGAGGTCAGCGGCAATTATTTTCTTCATGACCTTCTGCGCACAGCCGGCAAAGCTTCGCCGGTGAAGCTTGCCTCTACAGCTGCCTGGCTGCTCGCTTCGGAGCCTGAGCGTATCCCTGTCATGGAGGAAGGAATCGACCGCGTGCTGGTTACCCTGCAGATGCTGGATGATTGGGCGGATTGGAAGGAAGATTGGGAGGAGGGGAATTACAACGGATTGCTCGCTCTCATCGAAGCCGAATTTGGAGAATTAACCAGAGAATCGATTGGAGCAGCTATTTATGTGAGAGGCTGCATGAAGTCGTTCACGGCCATCGCCGTTCATAATCATACCAAGCTGACCGCGCTAACGGCGTTGCTTCCCGAGCTGATTGCCTTCAATGCCTATATGATCGATGCGCTGCAAAGCATAACCGAGACTATCGAATCAAGGAAGAAAGCACGACTTCAAGGCGGATTCAATTCCCTATTTTCGACATTTACTTCAAAAGATCTATAATTCTATCGAAAATAATGTCGAAACTAAGAAAAAAGAACTAGATTTTGTCGTCCCCAAATGATAGACTTGGTTTAGTAAAACCATACATATTGTGGAAGGGATGATAAATTTGACAACTGAACAGGAATTGAAGCAGCAAATTATCGAAAAAGCATGGTCGGACGCCACATTCAAAGCACAACTGATTGCAGACCCGAAAACCGCCATCAAGGACGCCTTCGGCGTGGAAGCCCCTGCAGATGTCGACATTGAAGTTTTAGAGGAATCCGCTACCCAGCTTTATCTTGTTCTTCCACAGAACCCGGCAGAAGACGATGACGATGAGGTTGATACCCCTCGTTGGAATTAGTATGGACAGAACGCCGATAACGAATACTATCATCGGCACTCTGGAATATTTCCCACCTATTCTCTCAAATCAAGATGGTCCTCAAAATGCGGGAAGGAGAGGTATACCTCGGTTCCTCTTCCTTTCTCGCTGCTATACACAATATCCCCGTTCATGGATTCAATAATGCGATAAGTGACCATCAACCCAAGCCCGGTTCCCTTCGTTTTTTTCGAATAATAAGGATCCCCAAGCCGCTTCAAATCCTGCTCGTCAATTCCTTCGCCGTTGTCCTTGATTTTTAAAACAACCCTTTTCTTCGACTCATCCAGGTAGACATGAATGAAAACCTCTCCTTCTTCCCGAAATGCTTCGATGCTGTTTTTGATCATATTAATCAATGCTTGCTTAAATCGGGACGCATTGCCTTTTACATACATTTCCTTCTCCAGATCCGTTCGTATAACTCCGCCAGACATCGTCGCAAGCGGTGCCATGATCGCTACAGTCTGCTGAACAATCTCTGTAATATCGAGCTTCAGCACCTCTGCTGCATCGGGCTTGGCGAAGGTAAGGAAATCCGTAATAATCTCCGAAGCACGGTCAAGCTCTTCTATCGCCAAATTCATATACCCCTTCTTCTTCGGATTATCGGATTCTCCTCCGAGCAATTGCAAAAACCCTCTCGTTACCTGCAGTGGATTTCGAACCTCATGCGCAACGGAAGCAGCCAGATTGCTGATTAGCTCGATCTTCTCATTCCGCTGGAGCTCATCATTGAATACTTCGATTTGCTTGGAATATTGCACCGCTTGTTCATAATTAAACATCACTCTGCGGACCAGAATAATAATTAGGGATGAGAGAAAGAACAGAATACTGAATTTCCAGTAAAACATTCTGTATGGCTTATCGCTATAGAAGTACCAAGCGATCTCGAGCAGACATACCCCCGCGAATATGCTGATTCCGGACGCAAGAATGATAGCTTCCTTATTCTTGTTCATGCACTCATAGGCCAAGCAGAAGATAAAAAGCAGGTTGCCGACAACCACCGAGAGACCAAATACAAGAACCCCCACACTGAAATATAAGTTGTAAACAACCTCCGAATAGAAGCTCAAAATCATCATCGTAAGATAAATGCAAGTGAAATAGAATTGAATCTTCTTAAACCTTGCGATTAATCCAAACGGCCCTCGGCCTAATACTTTTTCGAGGAAAAAGTATAAAGCAGGCAACAGAATGGATGAAGCCACATCGAACAGTACATAGAAGACAATACCATATTGAGGGAAGAAGGTATCCAGAAAGGTAGAATACGTTAATATCATGATGCCAATAGAAAGAATAACCAGAAATAAAGAATTCCAACCGGGAATAAAATCCTTCCTTAGAAAAAGGACACTGACGATCATGAAGAATGCGATAAAAACCAGTGCGGCGCCGAGCACGACATCAACAAGATCCTTCTTAATAAAACTCCTGAACAGATCGTCAAACTCTCCCACCTTCACAGCATCTTGAAGTCCGAGATTCTCCCCGTTCATCACGAGCCTGATATATATCGTTCCCCCAGATTCCTCTTTACTAATTGGAAGAAGGAACTCATTCATATCGAAGGCGTAATTACGCGTGCGGTTATATATCACTTCACCATCCAGATAGACTGAGACATCCTTTGCATAGAGCTTGTCGAAATTTAGCGTAGGTCTTTCTTCTGTCAGCTGCGGCAGACGCAGCTTAATCCATGCCGATTTGACGCCCTCCGGAACCTGCGGGTACGAATCGCCGACATGAATGCGTATCCATTCCGCATCATCTTCCAGCTGCGAAACTTGATCGATGGTCATTTCTTTTCCCGAATCTTCCCATATCATCTGCCATTCTGTGATGCTTTGATAATCCGTTTTGTTAGCAGCAAAGGAATCAATTGGAAGCAAGAAAGCGGCAGCTAGAAATGAAATGATCAGTGACATTAGTATTTTGCGAGAAACTTTCATTCATACACCCCGGATCATCCCAAGCTTATCTGATAAATTTCGACATCGTTCGCCATTTTTTACCTATTAACATTTTCCTATATTCTAAATAGAATAGCAACAGATTTAATCATTTCAACAATGGAAAAAAGCTGCTTCATTGACCCTATCGATCAAAGAAGCAGCTTTTTTAAGAGTTCGTTCAAATCAAGCGCCGCTTGATGTTTATTCGCCGCAGCAGCATGAAATTAACGACAACCATCAACACGCATAATAGGATCATGGCGGGAATCGTTATCAGAGTGCTCCACTCGTCATGCTTGATCGCCGTTTCAATCAGAAGCGTGGGACAGTAGGCGATGACGCTGTACAGAATGCCGAGATGCCATGGATATCGATAGAAGATCGTACCAATCATCCATCCGCTGCTGAAATAGCCGGCAAAAAGCGCAAAATGCTCAATCAGAAACCGGAGAAGGGGAGGGTGATTCAATATCTCCCGGTCTATAAATCGACTGTAGAGAAACTGCTCCGCCGGAATTCCCGCCGTGATGATACAAGCGCATAGCGCCGCCGCAATAAGCAGCATGCGAGTTGATCCTGTCGTGAAATGCTTGCGCGTAACGCCGCTCGATACAAAGTTGGCGAGACTGAGCGGTGTAAGCATGATTCCGAGAACAAATAGAAAGTAACCCGGTATACTGCCTGATTGAAGCCAAACACCGGATGAGCTTAATTCCTCGCTCGGGATGATATCCATATCGAATAATACACCAATTGCGATAAATACAAGGATATAAACCATCCAATACCACAAGATAACCTTCCGATAGGCCGACCATAGATGCGCGAAAACCGTTCCCGCCGGCTTGCGTTCGTAGTCCTTCATTTATGGCCGCCCTCCTTTCTGCGTCAGATGAACAAACAAATCCTGCAAGGCAATCGGCCCCAGAGTCAAGCCTAATACGGAAGCTTGAGTCAGCTTCGATTGGCTGAGCTTGCCGTATATTATAATGGACTTCGTGCTTCCAAGCTTTTGTTCATTCAGCACGGGAAGCCCCATCGCAAACTCGTCAATATGGTCGGCACGGCCAGTGACGGTACATCCTTGCTGCAAAAGCTCTTCAATCTCCGCCTGCAGCAAAAGCTTGCCTTGATCCAGAATCAGCACCTCCTCGAACAGCTTGCTCACTTCCTCAATCAAGTGCGTGGAGAGAATAATGGTTCGCGGATGCTCCATATAGTCGCTGAGCAGCTCGTCATAGAAGAAATATCTTGACGGAGCGTCAAGTCCCAAATACGCTTCATCGAATATCGTAAACGGCGCGCGACTGGCCAGCCCAACGGTAATGCCAAGCGCCGACTTCATGCCTCGCGACAGCTTCTGCAGCTGCAGCTTGCCCGGCAGCTCGAATTTCTCAATAAGCCTCTGCGCATAAGCTTCATCCCAATTCGGCCAACAATCTCCGGATAGCTTCATTACATCCTTCACCGTCATGGCTTGCGATAGATAACCGTTCTCTTGAACCAAGCAAACCTGGCGCATCATTTCCGCATTTTCGAAAGGCTCTTGCCCGTTGATTCGGATCGTTCCGCTTGTTTGTTCGATATAGGAGGCGAGAATCGTTAACAAGCTCGTCTTGCCCGACCCGTTGCGTCCCAGTAATCCAAAGATTTTGGCGCCTTCAAGCTTGAATGAGAGATCATTCAGCGCCAGCTTCTCCTTATAGCGCAGCGACAGATGCTGCGCCTCGATCGTCTGACTCATTCCTTCTCCTCCTTGTTCAAATTATGAATTCTGTTAATAATCTCCTGAACGGGTATGCCGATTTGCTTCGCTTGCATGAACATATCATCGACAACCTTTTCGAAGAATTGCTCTCTTCTCTCCGACAGCAGCTTCTCCTTGGCGCCTTCACTCACGAACATGCCAATTCCTCTCCTCTTGTATAGAATGTCTTCATCCGTCAACAACTGAAAGCCCTTCGCTGCCGTTGCTGGATTGATTCTGTAGAAGCTCGCATATTGATTAGTTGACATGACCTGGTCTCCTTCTTGCAGAGTCCCGCTTACAATATCGTTCTTAATTCCATCCGCAATTTGCTGATAGATTGGACTCCGATCGTCAAACATGGCTTCACCTCTTTACTCATTCGGTTCATTACTCATGTAACTAACCATACAACCGATTCAACTTTCTGTCAAATCCTTTTTTTCTATCAAAGAATGAATCTGCTATAATTGAAGCAATAAATCCTATAGGCAAAGGGATGATAGAGATGACAGATTTCAATGATCGCGATGATCTGGCGGAGCGGCGCCGCAATAAACTGAAGGTGCTTCATCTTGACAAGGACGGCAAAGGGCTGATCGAGACAGAGAAGCCGAAGGAAACCTTCCAGGATGTCGGCGGTCTTGATGCGGTAAAGAAGAAAATTCGAATGAATTTCATTCTGCCGATGAAGCAGCCCGAGATGTTCGCCGCTTACGGCAAAGAAGCAGGAGGAAGCATCCTGCTATACGGCCCTCCCGGCTGCGGGAAAACCTTTCTTGCCAGAGCGATTGCGGGAGAAATCGACGCCAGCTTTATTCATGTGGAGCTGCAAGCTATTCTGTCCATGTATGTAGGTCAGACGGAAAGCAACCTGCATGACTTGTTCGAGAAAGCGCGCGAGAATAAACCCTGCGTCATCTTCATAGACGAGTTGGACGCGATGGGCGGAAGCCGCAACAGCATGCGCCAGCATCATGACCGCATGCTTGTGAACCAGCTGCTCCTGGAGCTGGACGGTCTCAGCTCTTTCAATGACGGCGTCTACGTCATCGGAGCGACGAATACGCCCTGGTACTTGGACCCCGCTCTGCGCAGACCCGGACGCTTCAATCATCTTACCTTCGTCCCTCCGCCCGAGGAACAGGAGCGGGCAACGATTCTTCAGCTCAAGCTGAACGGCAAGCCTTCCGACAAGCTCGATCTTGGACGAATAGCCAAGGAAACCAAGCATTTCTCCGGAGCCGATCTCGAGCAGATTGTCAAGGATGCAGTCGAGGAAGCGGTGGAACGCATGATGGAATCCGGGGAGATCGAACCGATTACTCAGGAGGACATACGAAAAGCGGCGAAACAGCGTAAGGCGACCACTCTCGAATGGTTCGCCACGGCGAAAAATTACGCAACCTTCAGCGATGTGAACAGTGATTATGGCGTCGTGTTAGATTACATTAAAACGAATGGATTGAAATAGCGATGATAACCAGACAAGTGGCGGAGCTTCGATATTCGAAGATTTATCAGCTTTTGGAATTGAAGCGATATAAGGATGCGATGCAGGAGGCACAGCAGCTCATTGCGGAGAATCCCGATGAAGCGAATGCCTACGCCGTTCTCGCGCAGGTGGTCATGCGAATGGAGCAGTATAAGGATGCGGAGAGCTGGTCGCTCCAAGCCTTGAAGCGCGATCCGGACAATCGCATTGCCTGGTTCGTTCGATGCGTCATCTTCTATGAACAGCAGAAATGGAAGGAGCTCGAGCAATGCCTGCAAGAAGCACAACGCGTTGATCCGAATGAAGCCTTCTACTTCTTCCTTCGAGCCAACGCATTGAACAGGAAGGGAGCTTATTCCCGCGCCAAGGAGGAGCTCTTGGACGGCCTGGAGCTCGCCCCGGAGAATGCGCTCTATCTGGCTGGCCTTAGCTATACAGAAGCACTGCTCGGCCAAGTCGCGGCTTCAAGGCAAATCGCGAGGCAGGCGCTTCGGCTCGAGGTCGAGTCCTATCAAGTTTATCTCTATCTTGGCTGGGCCGCCGAACGTCGGGGAGATTATGACGACTATCTTCTTATGCTGAAAAATTCCGTTCAATTGGATCCTACCGACAAACAAATTCGAGAAAGCTATCTCGAAGCCCTGCAGAAAAACTATCGATTCTACCGCATTCTGCTTGCGCCTGCGACGCTGCTCAAGCGCATGAAGCCTTGGCAGGTGCTGCTCAGTTGGTTCATCGCATGGATTGTATTCAAGCCTCTTGTCATTCTGTTCATCATTCTCTACGTACTGACGCATTGGACGACCAAATTGTTGGTGCATGTGAAGGTGTTCGGTTGGAGAAGAAGCTGAGGAATCCGGCTCGCAGCTCAACAGAAAAAAGCGATTCCGCCGCCTTTCGAAGGTTTGGCAGGAATCGCTTCTTATTATTTCCCCGGGGTCTCACATTCAATTATTCAGCGGAAGCTTCTACTTCCTCCGCAGGCGCCTCCGACGCTTCAGCCGTATCGGCGTCGGCGGAATCCTCCGGCACAATCTCTCCGGCAGCCTCCATAACCTTCCTCTTCTCTTCGCTCGCATTCTCCATCATCATCTGATTCAGCTCTTCATCCGACATCGACTCCTGCGCCAGCAACTCCTCGCCCTTCACTTGAAGCACCGACAAGGCATCCGCAACGGACTCGTCCCCAGACTCCACCTTGGAAAGCTCGCTCTCCATCGTCTGATAGAACATCATGCTGAATTGCTGCGGCAGCTTCTGATAATCCTCGTTCGTCATCGTCTGACGCGTCGGCTTCAACTGATAGAAGGCCGCCAAATTGTGATTCTCTTCATCCTTGATATACTTGGTGCGAATTGGAAAGCCATTGTTGTAGCCCATCTTGGACATGACGCGAGCGTATTCGTCGCTGGACATGTAGCTGATGAACTTCCATGCGGCATCCGCGTTTGGCGATTCCTTGGCGATGGCATAGATCTGATTATAATACACATTGGCGCTCTGATCCGGATTCTGCGCGCTCACAGGCGTCGTCACGACATCCCAGTTGCCAATCAGTTTGCCTTCCTCTTTGATATAGCTCTTCGCTTCCTTCATTTGCTGCATGAGATAGCTCCCGTCTATCGTCATCGCTACGCGTCCGGACATAAACGGATCTCTCAGCAAATAATCCTCATAAGAGTTGCTCGTTACCATCCCGCCCTCATTCTGTCTGCTCTCGTCGTAGATGGCATCCGAGTTGATGATATCAAGCGCCGTTTCGTAAATATTGTTCCATGCCGGCGTATCGATGGTCATCGTCTTCGTCTTCGCGTTCACATAGCTTAAGCCCTCCGAATTCGCGAGCATGCTGCCGACCTGATTCAAGCCGCTTCTGTAGCCCATCTTGAGGCCGTATACCCGATCCTCCGCCTCTCCATCTGTTGGGAATTGCTTCGCAAGCTGAATAATCTCGGACCATGTCATCTTGTCTGTCGGGTACGCGATATTGTACTTGTCGAATAAATCCCGATTGTAGAAAATCACCTGGCTGTTCAATCCGATAGGAAGGCCGTAGAGCTGCCCCCCGCCGAGCTCCTTCATGTAATCCTCCAGACCGGGAACAAGTCCTGCCGTATCGTACTTATCCTTCGCTATATAGGTTCCAAGATCATACAACTTGCCGTCCTGAGCCATCTTCTCGTATCTGGAAATATCGAGCATGAGAAGATCCGGCTGCTCCTCATCAATGAATTGCTGCATGGCCTCCTCGTAATCGATCTCTTCATCCTCGCTGCCCGAACGATTATAGATGCTCTGCGTTGAAACCACCTGAATATCCACCTCGGGGTGCAAAGCGGTGAACAGCATGCCATACTGCTGGAAGAAGCTCTGTTCGTCGTAATACATCACCTTCAAGGTTTGTTGCTCTGTAGTGTTTTCCGACCCTCCCGAACCAAAGCTGCAGCCGGATAATAACAACGTCGATGCGATTATTGCGGTAAACCCGTTCTTCATACCCACGCGACCCTTCCTTTCCATCTCCTATTTGCTCCAATATGTACCATAACTAAATACGATATGAACTGGAAAAAGGTTGCAGAAAAAAAGAAAAAAGCCGGTTCATTTGAACCAGCCCTTCTCCTTGAAGCGGGTTATCGCTTCTATTCGATTGCTCACGCCCAGCTTATCCAGAATGACCGAAATATAGTTTCGAACGGTTCCCGTCGTCAGAAACAGCTCCCCCGCTATCTCCTTCGTATTCTTCCCGTCGGCGACCAACTCGAGCACTTCCTTCTCGCGCTCGGTCAGCGGGTTATCCGCTCCGCCGCCATACGCTTCGTCCATCAGCTCCGAAGCGTAGATGCGCTTGCCCCCCATGACGCTTCGGATGGAGCTCGCCAGCTCCTCGCTGGGGCTGTCCTTCAGCAGATAGCCGCTTACGCCGGCCTTGATCGCCCTCTCGAAATAACCGGCTCTCGCGAAGGTCGTCAGAATAATAACCTTGCACGGACAGCCTGCGTTATTCAGCTCTTCCGCCGCTTCCAGCCCACTCTTCGCCGGCATCTCGATATCCATCACGCATACATTCGGCCGGAGCTGCTCCACCAGTCGAAGCGCATCCTCGCCGTTGCTCGCCTTGCCCACAACCTGCATGTCCTCCTCCAGATCGAGAAGAGAGGACAACGCGCCGAGCAGCATCCGCTGATCCTCGGCTATGACGATTGTAATCATTCGCTCAGCTCCTTCACCCCTTGCTCTGCCGCATGGGGTACTCGAATCATGATCGTTGTGCCCGATTCCGAACGTATGTCCATGCTTCCGTTGACGAACTCCAAGCGCTCCTTCATGCCCCTCAGTCCATTCCCTCGGTAATAACCCGGCGAAGCTGCCATTCCGACGCCATCGTCCGCAACCGTCACAATAAGCTCCGTCGGCGTGGATGCGATGGAAATCCGACAGTTTTCGGCTCCGCTATGCTTCACGACATTCGTAACCGCTTCCTTGAGGCTCATGCTGAGCACATTCTCCGTGAGCAGCGTCGTGTTCTCTATTCTCGCGTCGCCCTCGAGACTAAGTTCGATTCCGGCTGCTCCCAGTATCTGTTCAATATGATGCAGCTCTTCCTCCAATCTTACGCCCCTCATCTGCGTCACCATCTCGCGCACTTCCTTAAGAGCGGTGCGAGCCGTCTGCTGCACATCCTGTATTTCTCTCTGCGCCCTCGTCGGATCCTTCGATATCAGCTTGCCTGCGAGATCGCTCTTCAGCCCGATCAGGCTCAGCTTCTGACCGAGCGTGTCATGCAGATCCCTCGCGATGCGCTGACGCTCCTCCAGCTTGACGAGCTCAGAGATTCGTTTGTTCGCATGCTCGAGCTGCCCTTCAAGCTGACCTTGCTTCTTCTGATTGTAAGTGTTGAACGGCAGCAGAATGATAATGATCAAAGAGATCAGAATGAACGGAAACTGAGTGTACAGCAATTGATTTTGCGTCGCAAAGCCGTAATTGACAGTAATGAAGGTGCTGACCAGATGAATCGCATAGAGCGTGAAGAAGCCTGCGCGATTTTTGATATTGCCGATAAAGAAAGCAAGAAAGATCGAGAAATACACATAACTGAACGCAAGCGTCATCCAGATGGAAATCATGATCTGGATACTCGTCCAGAAATAGACAAGCCATCCTTTGGACACAAAGGACAGCCGGTAGCATATAAAAAACAGGAGGATCATCACAATGCCGGACAATACGCCCGCAAGCGATGAGGAACGAAAAATAAAATAGAACGGCAGAATGCAGAAAACTACCCAAACATAAGGACTGAGTCCCGTGTTCCGATGGAAAATTTGATACCACTTGTTCATGGTCTGCCCTTCCTTGCCTGAACTGTACTTAGAACCGATAGCTCATCCTCATTGTAGCATAACGTCATTGCTGCGCAAGACTCGCAGAGTATCGGGAACGATGGAACGCTGCATCGTTCAGCCGGCCTTGAGCGGATCGATCTTCTTCGCTTTCATGGTCACAGCGGGAGCCTGCCCTTGCCGAAGACGATGTTTGACCGCCCGGAAGCTGACGAATCTCTTGCTCTCTTCGTCCCACAGACGGAATTTCAAGGATGCGAGGCTCTGCCTGATTGTGATCGTTGTTGCTTTATGAAGCGGAGGAGCGGAATTATGGGCATCCTCGAGGTAATAATTAGGCACCTTGGGGCTAAGATGATGAACATGATGAAAGCCGATATTGCCGGTGAGCCATTGAAGCATCCTCGGAAGCTTATAATAGGAGCTGCCGTCGACCGCCGCTCGCACATAGCTCCACTCGTCCTCGTTCTCGAAGTAGGAATCCTCGAACTGATGCTGCACGTAGAACAGCCATATGCCCAGCAAGCCGGATAGATAGAAGATCGGTCCCTGCACCATCAGGAAAGCCTGCCAGCCGATCGCCCAGCACATCAGTGCGTAGAGAGATACGATCAGCGCATTCATCAGATACGTATTCATCCGTTCCTTGCGTCTTGCGCCTTTGCGATTGAAGCGGTATTGCACCGCGAACACGGCTATCGGTCCGAGTCCAAACATGACGAGCGGATGACGATACGCGCGATATAGCAGCTTTCGGAACCAGCCTCGAGACGCATATTCTTCAACGGTCAGAATCCAGAGATCGCCGACGCCTCTCTTATCGAGATTGCTGCTCGTCGCGTGATGTATCGCATGCGCGTTCTTCCACTGTTGATAAGGCACCAGGGTAATGACTCCCGTTATAATTCCCAGAATGTCATTGGCTTTCTTATTCTTGAAGAACGAGCCATGGCAGCAATCATGGAAAATAATGAACGTCCGAATGACAAATGCCGACGCGAGCAAGCTGATCGCGAGCGTCAAGAGATAAGAAATCGATAGGCAATAATAGGCCGCATACCACAGCAATAATGTTGGAATAAGCGAATTTATCAATTGTCCGATACTTGTTTTCATATTATTTTTCTCGAATGGAGCCATGCTTTTCTTTAATTGCGCTTGTTTCTGTTCCAGCACGCTGTCTTCCTCCTCGTAGGGACGCCGTTTCTGACAAATTCATCGCAGCGTCAATGATTCTACCTCTATTGTAGAATTCATTCGACGCCGCCAACAGTCATAAACGTCAAGTCGCCTATATGACAAATGTCATATAGGCGACTTGTGCGAATGATTGGAGAAGACTGCTTCTTTGCTGTATTCTGTCAGGAAATGCGGTTAAATAGCCCAATTCCCCTTGCGGAACACGGGAACGACGGTGCCGTCGGCTTGAATGCCGTCGATATTCATCTCGGCCGAGCCGATCATAAAGTCATTATGCGTAATGCTCGAATTGACGCCATGCGCTTCGAGCTCCTCCGGCGACATCGTCTTGCCGCCCTCCACATTGAAGGCGTAGCCGCTTCCGATAGCAAGATGATTCGAAGCATTCTCGTCAAACAGCGTATTGTAGAAGAGTATGCCGGATTGCGAAATCGGCGATTCATGGGGAACGAGCGCCACCTCGCCCAGATAATGCGCGCCATCGTCAATCTCGACCAGCTTGTTCAGAATTTCCTCGCCAGTCTCGGCTTCCGCTTTGACAATCCGACCGTTCTCGAACGTAATCTTGAACTTGTCGATAATATTGCCGCCGTAGCTAAGCGGCTTCGTGCTGCTGACATAACCGTTCGTGCCATCCTTCAGAGGCACGGTGAATACCTCTTCCGTCGGCATATTGGCCATGAATGAGTTTCCTTGCTGATTCGTGCTGCCCGCAGCGACCCAGAGATGCTTCTCGTGCAGACCTACGGTGAGATCCGTACCGGGCGCCGTGTAATGCAGCTTGGCGAAGCGATGCTTGTTCAATATCTCCGCCTTCTCATGCAGCGTTTCATTGTGCTTCACCCATGCTTCAACCGGATCGGCTTCATGAAGCCGCACGGAGTCGAAGATCGCCGTCCAAAGATTCTGAACGGCTTCCTCGCCGGAAGCGTCAGGGAATACCTTCGCCGCCCAATCCTGGCCTGCGGCGGCAACAACAGTCCAGCTGACCTTGTCGGACTGAATCGCCCTGCGGAACTCCTTCAACCCCATTCCCGATGCCTTCTGGAAAGCGGAAATCCGGGCGGAATCCACGCCCTTCAACAAATCCGGATTCGAAGACACGATGGAGATGAACACAGCTCCCCGCTCCACGAACGAATTGCGCTTGGACGTCTCCCACTCCGGAAATTGCTCGAATACATCCGGCGCCGCCTTCTCATATTTCAAGCGGGACAATGCGTCATCCGTCCAATCGACATGAACGTTTCTCGCTCCCGCTTCATACGCTTTGGACGCCACATTACGAACAAGCTCGGCAGCCTCAACAGCCCCGGTTACGAACACATCCTGGCCTTCCTGCACATTCACGCCGGTACGAACGATCAGCTCGGCGTATTTCTCCAGATTGCTGCTTAACTCTCGCGTCATATGTACATCTCCTTATGCTTCATAATGATTATCCGGGCCATCACGCCCTCCTTCATCATTATATCATTTCGCACAGAATCATTCCTAATCGCGGGCTCAACCATTCACGGGCTCGCCTCCGTTAATATGCAGCATCTGACCCGTCATATAGCTGGAGTCCTCGCTCGCGAGATAGACATACGCCGCAGCGAGCTCATGCGGCTGTCCCGCCCTGCCCATCGGCGTATCGGAGCCGAAGGTGGACACGGACTCAGGATCGAAGGAGGCTGGAATGAGCGGCGTCCAGATCGGTCCCGGCGCAACGCCGTTCACTCGGATTCCGTCTCCAGCCACATTCGCGGCGAGCGCCCTGGTGAAGGAGACGATTGCGCCTTTGGTCGATGAATAATCGATCAATGTCGGATTTCCCTTATACGCCGTAATGGATGCCGTATTAATAATACAGCTGCCGGATTTCAAATGCGGCATCGCGGCGATGGTCAGATAGAACATGCCGAATACGTTCGTTTGGAAGGTGGCATGAAGCTGCTCCGAAGTAATATCCTCCAGCTTCTTGCGGACATGCTGCTCTGCCGCGTTGTTGACAACAATGTCGAGCTTGCCGTAGGTCTGAATCGTCTGGGCAATCACGTTCTTGCAGAACGCCTCGTCACCCGTATCTCCGGGAAGCAGCAGACAACGAGCGCCGTATTCCGTCACGAGCTGCTCCGTCTTCTTTGCGTCTCCATGCTCGTTCTTATAGACGATGCTTAATTCAGCGCCTTCCTTCGCATAAGCCACGGCAACGGCTCTTCCGATTCCGCTGTCGCCTCCCGTAATAATCGCGACCTTGCCTGCGAGCTTACCGGCAGCCTTGTAAGCCGGCGTCTCGAATACCGGGAGCGGAAGCATCTCTGATTCGATGCCCGGCTGCTGATTTTGATTTTGCGGCGGGAATATGGGTTTCTTTGTTGGCGTACTGGACATGCTCACTCAGCTCCTTGTTTTTTCATTGGATATGATAGAAGATTTCGTCCATCTCTTGCTTCAGGCGATTCGTAATCTCTTCCTGCTCTTCATCCGACAACGAGTCCTTCGTATACCCGAACAGATAATTGTTGAGATCAAATTTCTTAAGCCGGCATTTGGTATGGAACAGATTTTCCTGATAAATATTCACATCGATCATGTCGTAAAGCTCACTTTGCTCCTTCGGAATATAATTCTGAATGGAATTGATCTCGTGATCGATGAACAGCTTCTTACCGTTAATATCGCGGGTGAAGCCGCGCACCTTGTAATCGATCATCATAATGTCCGTATCGAAGGAATGAATGAGGAAGCGAAGTGCCTTGAGCGGCGAAATCTCCCCGCAAGTGGAGACGTCGATATCCGCGCGGAACGTGCTTATGCCTTCGTTCGGATGATATTCCGGATAGGTGTGGACAGTAATATGGCTTTTGTCCAGCGCAAGCACGGCAACGGAGGGAAGAGGTCCCGGCGATTCCTCATAGGAATCAACAGGCACCTCCACGACCGGACCTTCCGAGACAAGCAGCGTCACGCTGGCTCCTTGCGGCACATAATCCTGCTTTGCCGTATTGAGCACATGCGCCCCGATCATTTCCGCTACCTGATTCAGAATGGAGGTCAGCCGATCCGAGTTATATTGCTCGTCAATATAAGCAATATACGCCTCCCGCTCTTCCTTCGTCTTCGTGAAGCAGATATCGTACATGTTGAAGCTAAGCGTCTTGGTCAGATTATTGAAGCCATGCAGTTGAATGCGTTCTTGTGCTGTTAACGCCATGCTGATCACCTCTTCTTTACCTACTATTTCCCGAGCAACGGCCTCTGATTCCAAAATAAACACAAAAAGAGCAGCGCGAGATCAATCTGCTCGTCTGCTCTTTATGTAACCGATAAATGATATTCCGAATCAAACGTTTCGGTTTCATTCATGATTTGTAGCGATTGTATGCCCGATTCATGATTTCCAGCAATTCATCGATGCCCATCCTTTTCAAGGCTGCGCTGTATTCTTCCCAATGATCGGCGACCTTCTCGTTTCGTAGAATCCACTTCTTGGCCTGTTCATCCCGATAGTCTTCAATCGCGCCCTTCAGCTTCTTCACTTCCGCTTCCTCCTCAATCGTATAGGGGAGGATGGGGAGCTTCACATGATACTTAACATAATTGTTTGCCGTATAGAGCTCCAGTCCCTTTAGACCGATCGCATTCGTCCATTGCTTCTCGTACTCGAAATCTTGCTGAAATCCAATGCCGAGCTGTGCTCCGAGATTGCGGAGCGTTACGTTCACCGTTCCCGTTCGCAGTATCTCATCCGTAAAAGTCGGTTTGCCATCCACCATCGTATAGTGCTGCCCTTCGACGCCAAAGTTGCTGAGCCTTCGTCCCTCATCCGTAAACCAGAAATCGAAGTATTTCATCGTCTCCTCAGGATAGGCGTTCTGAGCCGAAATGCCCCAGCCGAAATCCTTGTTGCGATTGCGATAATCCCACTCGATGACGCGGCCTGATTCGCTGGCCGGCGGAGCGATTGGAAGAAGCGAGAACCCGGGCACTTTGCTTTGCATCGTATCGTTAAAGGATGATGCGCTGCCAAACCAATCGTGGGTTGATCCTGCCAGGTCGTTACCGAATAAATAGGTCGGCCCCTCCGATCCGCGGGTGAAAATTTCGGGGTCGATCAACCCTTCGTTGTACCAATCGGAAATTTTCTGAATAGCTGCGGCATACGCGTCGTCCATCGCGCCGAACACGACCTGGCTGCCGTCCGTAGAGAGGCAAAAATCTCGGCAGCCCACATCGAACAGCCCGAGCAAATAATAAATGCCATATTCCTTGCCCTGCATGAAATAAGGAATTTCATCCTGCTTGCCGTTGCCGTTCGGATCCCCATCGCGGAACGCGGTTAAGACATCGTGAAACTGCTGTACATTCGTCGGAACATCAAGGTTCAGCTTGTCCAGCCAATCTTGACGAATGAACCAACCTGTCGAGAGCTCGCCGTCCGATACGAACGGAATAAAATACATATGGCCGTCCGCCGAAGTGGCGTTTCGCCTCACATCCGGATTCTGCTCCAGAAACGCCTTGTAGTGAGGCGCATACTGATCAATTAACGTATCCAGCGGCACGAACTCCCCTTGCGAGCCATACTTGCTGAAATTGTCCTTCGTCGTTTCCACTATGTCGTCAATGGAGCCGCTTGTCATCATCAGATGAAACAACTGATCGGCATTCGTAGCCGATTGCGGAATGGTGCCGTGCAAAGTAATGTTCGTCCATTCCGCAGCTTGCTTGAACACCGGCCAATTGTCGTTAAACACGTTATTTTGCAGGAAATAGAAGATGCTCAGCGTGAGCGGCTTTTCGCTGACGATGAACGATTCGGATACAGGCGGATCCACTGTGGCGGTCGGCCCGTTCGCAGAATGTTGATTTCCGGACTCGCAGCCAACCAGCAGAAAGTTTAACAACAGCACGCCCGACCATCCGGACAGCCATAGCCTTCTTCTGCTCTTTCTCATATGAGTGTCCTCCTTCCTTTCATACCCGAACCGTTTCAACTTGTTGGGCGTTCCAAGTTTTTGGCGTATGCGCCAGGAGAGACGCCTGCGTACTTTTTGAACATGCGAATGAAGGTGTTGGTATGATTGCAGCCAACCATGCCGGCAATTTCGTATATTTTCAAATCGGCATTTGCCGTGAGAATCTCTTTCGCCTTTCGCACACGATATTCATTCAGATAATCCTTGAAATTCTCGCCAATATACTGCCCGAACAACAAACTCGTATAACTCGCCGACAAATTGAATTGCTCCGCCATATCCGACAGCGACAGATCCCGGTTGTAGTTGTTATGAATATAAGCCAGCATTTGATCGGCGATTTTACTGTCCAATTGTTCTTTTTCCACATTAACGGCTGAGAGGATGGAGTTGAACGTATCTGTGATCCGTTCGCTGAGCAGCTGGCTGCTCTCGCATTTATGCAGCTCCGCATGCAAACTGGCGTCTTGACCCAACACCTCTTCCGTCGTTTTGTTCAATTGCTGCATAATCCGCTGCACAGTCGCAGTGAGCGCGAACATGAATTGCGATAACATGTCGCTGTTCAGTTCCCTCTCTTTCAGATTTTGCTCCAACACGCGCTGCAGGATCGCGTTTACCTGCTGCTCCTTCCCTTGAATGACATAGTTGATCAAATCCCGCTCCAGATCCAGCGGATAAAAATAGCTCGTATTCTGCTCTTTCCCTTCTTCGTCAAGCGTCAAAATGGATTGATGGGACAAAGCAAAACGTCCGTCTAATAATTGCAGCGCAGCATGGTAAGACGTTTCGATTTCGAAAGCGGATTCCGCCGGCAGGCCGATCGCTGCGACCAAACGAATGTCATATTCCGCTTCGATATCATAAATCGAGGAACTCATCCCATTTTTAATTTTCGCTGTTGCGACTTCCTGCACGAGCATCGCATATCTGCTGCCATCAATAGCGAACCACTCGCAAGCAGCTTCCGCCTTCACTTGCTGCGCAATGATCGAGATCGTCTGCTTGCGAATATCCAGAATCGCTTCCCGGGAGAAGTGACCGCTTTCTTCTTTGTCGTTCAAAAATTCAAACACCACGACAGACATTCCTTTTTGAAACGCTAGAAGCCCGTATCTTTCCAACCCCTCTCTAACCTTTCCCCTTGACAATAGACCGAACATCCAATCGAGCAGAAACTTGTTTTTCAAAGGAAGCCGATGATGCAGAAGTGTCTTCTGGAGACTCTCGTTGGCTTGACGAATCGATAGCGCGGTTTCTCTCAAGAAATTAAATTCATCTCCGCTCTCTTTTCCTCCAAGACCATGAAATACACTAACCGTGTTGCGAATCGGCTTGTACATGTTCCGAGCCGCAAGAAAGGCCATCGCGAGGCCGACAATCGCGAGACCGCCATAGATGAAGAGCGCGTTAATCAAAATGCCGGCAAGCTGGTTTTTCACCGTCGACCGTGGAAGCACATGCACATATTTGATTTCTCCGAATTGATTGGAACCAACCGAATCCACCATATAGTTGGATAACTTGAGTCGATCGTATTCGTACGGTCTGTCGCCAACCTCGCGAAGCAAGTCGCTCGTCTTCGCGCCATCCATCCTGTTACGCGATATTCCCGCTTGTTTTGCTACGAGCTCACCCGCGTTCACAATGCCAATGTCACCGCCGCCCACTGCTTGCTCGGGGAACAAGTAAGCTTCCTGGAATGAAATAAAGTAAATGACTTCTCCGTAACCGGGAATCTGCCTCTTCTGAGCCATCGTTAAATAGCCGACGAATTGCTCGGTTCGCGGCAAAATAAAAGGCTCCATCCTGGTATGATCAAGGATATAGTCATTCAATTGATCCACTTGCTCTGGCGATAGTCCCAATCTGCTGTAATATAGACTTTTGTTGGTCGTGCTGTCCGGTTTGATAACCAGATCGTCATCCGGTCTTGTCACATCGATCCGGTACCCGAAATCGTAAAATCCGGTCAAATTTCTGCCCAGCGCATCGTAAACCTTGGTAATATTATAATAATCGCGATCCTCCTCGACGCTGTACGCCTGCACTTCTTCAGACATATCGAACTGTCGTATCAGATTGAACGCGACCTGGAATTTCATGTCGATTTTATCTCTCATCTGAAGAAGAAAAACCTTCTGGTTCTCGTCTAGCTTATGTGTAACCGCCTCGCTGTTCTTATAGAAAAATACACCTGCAACGGCAAAGGTGTAGGTTAGCACGATAGCCATGTAAATAACAAGCAGCTTGCGGAAGTATTTATTTTTTCTCATCACGCTCGCCCCCTCCCACACCTGTTCCTTAATGAGCTGTTTGCTAACGCTTACAATTTTAATTATATCAAAATCCCGCTTTTTCCGCATTGCACAAATGCTGAGAAACAGCATTCAAGCAGGATCTAGAAACTGAATATCTTGCAGGTTGCTGTCTCTCTGCCGTTTATTCAAACCAATCGCCGAACCAGCGTCCAGCATACGCAATCTTCTTCTCCGTCTGCGCCGCTCCGCCTCCCTCATGTCCATTAAACGGGTAGATGACGATATCCTTCGCTCCCGGAATCCGATTGTAGGTCGCAAAGTACATGCGCGGAGGGCAAATCTCGTCTTTCAACGCAACCGAAGCAAACACCCGGCATGTCATGCGGTCTGCCATATTCATTGTATCGAAATAACTCAAATTATCGATGACAAGATCCAACTCTTCAGGATGTTTTTTAATATATTCGGCAGCGCTGGCGAATGCTCCGTGCATGCCTTCAACCCGCTGCGTCAAATGGCTGTTGCTCGGAACGTCCACCATCGCGAGGCTTGGCCTGTCGTCCAGCGCCGCGACCGCCATCGCTAACGCGCCTCCCTGACTTCCGCCCTCGACCACGATGCGCGCGGCGTCCACCTCAGCCTGCGCGCAGGCAAAATCCACCGCTTTGAGGCTATCCATGTAGGCGAAGCGATAATAGTACTCATATTTGTCATGAATGCCTTTGCTGGCTACATTTAGAGAAAACCCGCTGGAATAGGAAGCCCGATTGCCCGTTCGGCCGCCTTGGTCGCGGCAGTCAACCGCCACAACGACAAACCCCATCATAACCCAGTGCATATAGGCGGCCGGCTCGCCGCGATTGCCGTTAAAGCCGTGATAGCGGATCAAACACGGATAACTTTCCTTGCGCAGAAACGAAGGAACAATCATCCAGCCGTGAATCGGAGTATCGTCCATGCCATTATATTGAATCTCATAGACCTCCACGTTTCGAATCGGATAATCAGCGACCAGCGTTCGCCGAGGCTCCAGGGGCGCCTCCTTCGCTTCTCGAATCGTCTCATGCCAGAAAGCGTCAAAATCGTCCTTCTTCGTAAGCTCAGGCAAGTAGCCTTGCAGTTCCTTCGTTATCTCGTTCAAATAGCCCATTTTCGAATCCCCCTGGAGTCATCCTTTATTAACCAAAATCATCGTGTTTCAAGGCGCAAACGCTCTTGAAGCACCCTCGTCATGCTTGCAACCTTGTCCTGATGCTCCTGTTCCTTCGCCAAATTATGATGCTCGTACGGATCATCCTCCATATGGGAAAGAGAGCGTTCGATCAGCTCGCCCGAATCCCCGAAGCGAGCCGTAAACTTCCACGGCCCCGTCCTGACCATCAAGATCTTATCCTCTTCAAAAAGCGGCAGTGAATTGAGGATAAATTCGCTGTAAACCGGGACGGCGGCGGGTTCCTGGCCGCTGCGCAAACTTTCCGACAATCGATTGCAGCTCAATTGAACAGTCGCTTCTATCCCAACCAGATCGAGCAGTGCAGGAAGCATCCATCTCGTCTCTACCGGTGTCGCGATTCTTGTCCCGGATTTGAATTGTTCCGGATACCAGAATATAAAGGGCACACTGACCGAAGGCTCATAAAACGTCTGCTTCTGCACAAGTCCATAGTCGCCGAGATGCGTCCCGTGATCGGACATAAACACGACAATCGTGTTCTCTAACCAGCCTTCGTCAGACATCCAGTCCAGCATGCTTCCAATTTCGTGATCCACATAGGAGGCGTAGCCGTAATAATACTTCCTTGCCTTCTCCATTTCCGCATCCGTCATCACATGGGAGCCCGCATAATTTTCGATTAACGCTTTCGTCCATTCGGGTATGCTGCCGCGCGGCCCTTCAGAAGCCGCCGGGATGCCGATCTTGCGATCCTCCATGCTCGACGCGAACGGTTCAGGCGGAACCACAGGGGTATGCGGCCCGTTGAACGACATTCTGAGTAAGAAAGGTCGTTCATCCTCATGCCTGGACAGGAACGCTTTCGCCAGCTCTACCACTTTATTCTCCTGCGTCTCCGAGATGTCGGCAGGGAATTTACCGCCTAGCAGCCACGGGGATTTGCCGCGGTAGCGAACAATGTCATAATCCGACTCCTCATAGCGCTCATGGTATTTCGTATACTCCACTTCCGAGCCGAGTTCGAACGTCACTTCGGTTCCGAATGCGTTATTTTTCGTTTGATAATGTTGTTTGCCGAAGCTTGCTGTCACATAGCCCGCTTCTTCAAAGCAATGGGTGAGATGCTCCTCGCTATCCTTGCTGTGCTTATTGTTCCATACGCCCGTTTCATGAGGGTATTTGCCCGTCAACACCGACAGTCTTGCCGGCACGCACATGGGCGACGGGGTGATGGCGTTCTCGAACAGCACGCCTTCCTTGGCGAGACGGTCGATATGAGGCGTTGCGGCCCATTCGCTTCCGTAACACCCAATCGAATCCTTGCGTTGCTCGTCCGTCATGATCCATAATATATTCGGCTTCTTCTTCATCCAAGCTTCCTCCCTGTCAAGATACTTCCAGCTGCTGTCAGGAACAGCTCCGTCACAGTGTGTTTATTTAGGCTGATTTGTATAGCCCGCATACAAGGGAATCACATATTGCGTCATCAGCCGCAGCGGCAATTCGCGATGCGACAGCTCCCTTACTTCGCCGTTTCGTGTTTCGCGAACCGCGATAGGGAAAATATGATCCGTCTGATAGCCGTTCGTGGAAGCAATGACGGACACATTGGACTCTTCATTGACAATGGCCGGCCACTGCTCGTTGGTGCCGATGCTGATCGTCCCTCCGAGCACCTCTGTGAAGCCGCCGTTTATCGTTTCATAGGACGTTCCATTAAACTCTGTCTTGAATCCCAGCACCCATACCCGGGAACGATCATTGACAACTTCCTTGAGCGAGCGTTCGGGATTTAGATGACGGATCCAAACCTGCTGTCCTTTGAAATGGAAGCAAGGAACATGCCGGTACGCCTCCCCGCCAATGGTTGAGGCCACGTTCTCCATATACACCTCCCCGCCCTCAACGGAGTTGAAGTATAACGCCCCCGTCTGGGCATGAAGATCGCTCAAGACCAACGTTCTCGTCGAAGCGTGGTTGATGAGCCTCATACAGCCATAATACTTTTCCCATGCGAGAAGATCCTCCATGACCAGCGGCTGTTCAGACTCGCCCGTCACCTTGAACGTCCCTTCCTCCTTCAAGCCTTGGAGCTTCTCTCCCGCCACTAGATCGCAATACATGAAGTTAATTCGGCTAACCCCGGCAGGAATCTCGATCACATCATTAATGAGATATTTCCCCGGCTGAAAATAGATGACGGAATACACCGAATTCATGGCCCGTTGAATCGCATCGGTATCATCCGTTTGTCCGTCTCCTTTCGCGCCAAATGCGTTCACACTCACCCACTTCGATAGATCTGTCTCCCATGGAACATGAGGTGTTTCTTCGATCGGCAAATCGATGGATCGCTTGGCTTGACCTTCGAATAAGGCGTGGGCCTCGTGCGAGTGATATTCATCAATCCTTTGGCCTTCCACATTTTTTCTGCCATAGGAGATGGCATGGCTATACCCGGCGGTTTCAATATTTCTGGCAAAAATCGTCCCCATGTCGCATTGCAGCGCAGTGAATAATTCGCTTCCGCCATCCAGTCTCCCGTCGATCACCACGACATGAGCGGTAGGTCCGCCCACTCGCAGAGCAGGCACTTCGTTTCGGCTGTATAACCCTCTAATGGAAGTGATCGTATTCAAAATATAGAAGCCTGTTTTCCGCTGATGCTTGAGCGTTATATGCTCGAATACCGTGAAATTCCGAATCGGCGTTACTCTTATGCCATAGTCAAAACCAATAACCTCGATATGCTTGATATAACAACCCGATACGATTTCGTGCGTAACCTCAAGTCCGCATCTTCCTCTATACTGATCGTCGCTGGACTTTATGCATACATGCCTTACCGCTCCGGTGTTGTTGCCGAAGAACACCAGCCCGACGGCGCCCGGATTTCCCCTCCCCACATCTATGGTGATGTTCTCGAAGGAATTGGTCATTGCAATGTTCGATTGCTCGCCCCGCATGAAGCTGACCACCGGTTTGTTCGCGCCAAACCCGAAGCCCGGGCAATGATCCATCAGTTTAATGACGACGCCGTCCCGGCTCTCTCCCATCATATGAAGCAGCCGATTCATCTCATTGCGAATGTAACCACCGCGGTTGATATTTACCAAATTCTCGTTGGAATAGGCAATGGTATCGCTTACGAGATAAGTCCCGTTTGGGAAATAAATGATTCTCGCAGGGGGCAGATCCTCGGGAAAAATGACGCTTAATCGCCCGTTCTCTTTCTTGATTTCGAAGCTGATCTGCGCGTCGAGTCCCGGCATCGCTTCCAGCTTCGCCTTCGTTCGTTCGAAAGCGTCCACATCGCGCTGGATAATATCATCTATAATCTGAATGAGTTGTCGTGTACAATCTTCCTTCCCCGTATGATCTATGTTATACGGCGGTTTCGTAACATCAATGATTGCCGTACAGTCTGCCGGGTATACTACTTGCCCATGCGTCACAATAGAAACCTCCTCTGCTCTTATTTTCTAGTTGCAAATTTTAACCTAACACCGCTGGCGGCGGCTCGTAAATCAACAGTTTTTTTGTGATCACCATTTTTTATGATGGATCGAAAATAACCTCTACTATTATGCCTTGGAAAATATTATTTCGAATCATCCAATCGCTGGCATGCGTCTGATCAGGGTATTTGCTGTTCTGCATCATAACGCCCTAGCTGAAGCATCCTGTGAATTTGTTGTTCTCGAACAGGACATTCCTCCCGCGCACTGCATTCAATTGTTTACTCACCAGTAATCTCGTCATACATAAGCTTGTCGATGCTCACTTCTGCTTGTTGAACGCGCTCGTCGATCAAGTCGTTGTACTTCTGATTCACGTACCGCGCGACAATTAACCCCTCAACTTGCTCTAGCGGCATAGATCCGTTTTCTGCCCGCTCCGTGCAGGACATGATCAAATAAGCTCCATCTCCTTCGATGACCTGACTCGCCTGTCCCTCCTCCAACTTGCTTGCTTCCGGACTCAGCAAGACATAGCGATCGTCTCCATACTCCGAGTTTTCTACATTAAACACTTGATCTTGTATGTCGATCTTGACAGAAGCGTTTCCGCTAAAGGCCTTCGGTATTTCATCAATGGTTGTGCCTTTATCCAGGAGGGATTTTATTTTTTCCGCCGCCGCTTTGGCGTCATCATTGCCGTCCACAGCTGAAACCGCAATGACCTTGACTGTGATCGTATCCTGAACCTTATACAGCGTCTCTTTATCCGCTTCATACATCTGCTTGATTTGCTCATCGCTTAAGCGAAACTCATTTTTCGCGAGCTTTTCTTTCACTTCTGTCACCATTTCATCGTAAGTCGTCCTAAAATAGTTTAATGCCGTGACAGAAGCTGTGCCATATACCGCTTCGTTGTTTTTTATCGCATCCTGCCGTCTTTGATTTTCTTTCGCCAGATTGCGCAAAAATGCCGAATAGCTGATATCTTTAATTGCGCCTTGCTCTTTCCCAACAATCTGCTCAATCTTCGTCCGCACGAGATCCTGAAGCGTCTGCTCTTTGAGCTTGTCCAGCGGCACTTCTCTTCCAAACGGAGTTGTCCAAAATCCCCGCTCCTGATTCGCGCCGTACTTTTCATGGAAATAAACAAAAACTTCCGGCTTTTCCTCTTCCATTTTGGCTTGGAATTCTTCCATGCTTACAGGCTCTGAATCTACGGTTAACACATCATTCTCCTTATGCTGACTTCCCCGGCTGTTCCCTGCCATAAGAAGGCCGGCGAAGATGAGCGCAACAGCAGCGATTCCCATTAACGCCCATTTAACGGGTGGTTTCATGGCTCTCTCTCCTCGGTTATCAATCAAGGCGTAATCGTTAATCCCAGCTCCATGTAATTGCCGTCGGCAGCATACATAACCAGACGATCCAGCGCTGAAACGGCCGCCTGCTGCGAACGGAAGGCGTAATCATCCGCAATGGTCTGCTGCGTTCCTCCCTCCGGCGTGACGTAGGCGCTATACGTATGGTTCACGACATCAACTGCCATAACAACCGAATACTTGGTTCCAGCCTGATAGGACAATGTGTCTACGGAACTATAAGCCGTGCTGTTCATCGCATCGATATACCCGTCTGGATTAAAGCGTAACAGAGTTGCCATATCAGAATAGGCGGCTGCATCACTTTGCCCGAACCCGATTACGCCATTCATGTTTTCGTTTAACGGAATGACGTCAAAGGCCGCGGTAAACGTTCCGGTTTGCTGGGAGATGGAGGTATTGCTCCACACCGCCTCCGCCTTGTAGGTCGCCTCATCCGTCACAACGATTCTTGCTTCATTGGAACCGGAGCTTAAACCATCATTATCGTAAGCAACCACTCTGACAAGATGAATGCCCTCCGTCAAATTCTGAATCGTGTAGTCGAACGGCGCTGTCGTGCTTTCCCCGACCTTCTGTCCGTCCAATTCGAATTCCACCTTGGTTACCGAATCGTCGTCTCTGGCATTCACGGTGATATACATACTGGAATCAACGGCATAGACGTCGGCATTCACAGGAGATAGCAAGGTAACGACGGGCGGAATATCGGAAGACGTGCCTTGAAACTCGTAAGGTCCGATATCGAATGCGCCGTTTGCGGGACGTGGATTGCCGTCTTTGTCGCTTGAAAGCGATGAGATCGCGAGGCCGCTGTTTATCGCTGGCGAGTTCGCGCTCAGATGGAAATCAAAGTTCGCTTCATCCACAAACTGCGGATCCAAGTTGAAGATGTCGTTCGGCCCCATGATTTGAGATCCGATCGAATTGTAATACAGGTTATAGTCCGAATCGATCGAGGCGCCCGAAAGTGCGCGCAAGCCGTTGTCGGTAAAGTTAACAAAGATATTATTCCTGACAGAGACAGAGCTATAAGGCCCCGTAGCTGTTATTGCGTTGAAACAACCCTCATCGTAATTGCCGTAGAACAGGTTGTTCTCAATAACGAGATTCGGAATGCCGTCATTCGTTTTCCCTGCCCATACGCCATTACCCGTCATGCCTTGGAAAATATTGTTCCGAATGATCCAGTCGCTGGCATGCGTTTGATCAGGATATTTGGTATTCTGCATCATGACGCCCTGACTGAACCACCCTGTGAATTTGTTGTTTTCGAACAGGACATTTCTGGCATACGCACCATTGGTGTCGAACGTCTGTATGCAGTCGACATGTGTCGTCAACGTAAACTCCTGCGACGTGCCGTGACCGTAGTTATTGCGGAAGACCAAATCGGAAGCCAGAGCGCGGAAGTTATCGCCCGGGTTGTTGACGTCATCGCCATGCACGTTAATACCAACAACTTCATTCCTCTCAATAAGGGAGCCTTCGCCCGGATTGATCCCTCCTGCGCAGTCGTAGATATAGTTGTCCGCAATATAACTGTTCACGCCGCCGCTAATCGCAAATAAGTTGAAGTCTGTAATCGTATTGTGAACGATTTCCACATGCTCAGAGCTGCCGGCTTTAATCCCGTTGCTAATAAAACCTCCCGAAGTGAGCGCTCCGTCAAAATTCAGGCCCTGCACCCTTACATAGGAGCCGGATATGGTCATATTGCCTTTAATGACCGCATTGTCGCCTTCCGCCATGACCGTAATGAAATTCCCTTGCGATCCTGACTTGGTGATTTTCGGATTTTCCACATAAATGCCGTCTTTAATGACGATGGTATCGCCCGGCAGCAAGGAAGCTGCGAGCGCGGAGGCGATCGTCGTATACGTATTCGGCTGGCCGCCGCCGCTTGGATCCACATAATAGGTAGTCCCCGTCGACAACGCCTGCGTCGTTGCATTAACGGAGCTGCTTGCAGATGATTCATTGCCAGCCGCGTCAAAAGCAGTGACATAGAACGAATACGTTGTGGAAGACGACAAACCGCTTACGTGGTACGATGGACCGATAGAAGTGCCCGCCAAGGTGCCGTCCATGTAAATATTGTAGCCTGTCACGCCATCATCATCGGTAGCCGCGCTCCAGGACAGCTGAATATCGGTTGCGGACGAGACCGTTGCCGCAAGACTGCCTGGCGCGGATGGCGGTGCGCTGTCGCCCATTTGGATGATGAGTTGCGGAGGATTTGCTCCTTCTTTACTGGAAAATGAAGCGGAGTAGCCTGTCAGATTATCAAGATAGATGGAAGCCGTATCGTCTCCCCCAACCTGACCCTGGATATAACTCGTGACATCGAAATCATAATCTTGCTCCGTGTCCGCCACCGTACCGCTTGTTATCTCTGCGGCATCGGGGGTCGGCTTCGTATTCCAAGTAATGCCGCTTTCCGTCCATGAATCATCGCTTACTCCGAACAGGTGAATCGTCGATGTATTCCCTGATGATTGCGAGCTTCCGTTCAAACGGAGCGTGGCGCTTTGCACATCGCTCGCGGAAGCGATGGAAGACAAGTCGAACTTCAGATAACTGACCCTGTAGCCCGATTTAACAAAAAGCGTTGTTTTGGATCCATAATTTCGGTCTACATAGGCTGTATCCGAGTTGACATACGAATCCGCAATTGTCGGCAGCGTAAGCTGCGTCACGGAATCGGCATAGCTGCGTGGAATATTCAGGCCTAGATTCACAAGCAGCAACCCAAACGCCAGCAGCAGACAAAGTCCTTTTCTTACCATAACAATTCCTCCTCTAATTTGTGTTGAAGCTGACGCCATCTCATGGGGATGGCTCTCTTTACGTCATCGTCATCACCTCCTCTCGAAATAGTAAGCGTTTGCAAGTTTTCGCGAAATTCCGGCGCATATCCCGAACAATCGGATACGCGCCGAGGATACGCAACGTGCGGATTATCTTTCAAGCATGCTCATCAACACATTGCCGATTCGTTTGTAATATCTTCCGTCGGTATTCATCTTCATACTGTTCGTCAGGATAACGCCCGCCGTATCATAGAGCGGATCGATGTACAGCCAGCAGCCGGTAAATCCGTTATGGCCAAGCGCCAAGGACGAGTGAAAATCAGAGAAGCATCTGTGAATATCGATATTGCTCATTCCATGTTTGTCGAGTTCGGTCTTGAGCCAGAAATTGACTGTGCGCCCGAACTTTCCACCAGTAAGATCGCGTTTCATCAGATCAATCGCACTCTTGGAGAACACCTGGCGGCCGCCGACCACTCCGTCGTTCAAGATCATTTGACCAAAGGCCAGCAAATCGCTCGCGGTCGTAAACAGCCCGCTGTCGCCAGTGATATCGAGTTCGGTCAGCCTCTTCTCCGGTTCCCCGCTCTGTCCATTCAGCGGAATCACAAACGCGTCGCGTACCTTTTCCCATTCGAACGTCGTATACGTCATGCCGAGCGGACCGAACAGCATGTCCTGCGCGAACGATTCCAATGTCATTCCGGTTACACTCTCAAGGATACGGGTCAACATGGCGTAATTGGCCGTAAAATATCGATTCACGGTCCCCGTCTGGAACTTCGGCTCTGCACGGCTGCAGAGCCTTTCATAATACGATTCCCTTTGCCCGCGCTTTGGCCATTCATGCTGCTGACCGAACGCTTCATCGAAGCCTGTCGTATGCGTCAGCAAATGGATCATTTCCACATCGAATGACTTCCACTCCGGAATAAACTTCCCCACCGGATCATAAAGCGTAAGCACGCCCAGCTCGATCAGCTTGACGATTAACGCTCCGGTTATGGCCTTCGTTACGGAGCCTACTTGAAATCTCGGAACTTCTTCCGTATGCGAATGCTTGACTGCGCTATGCCTCATGTGCAAGACAAGTTCATTCTTATGCGACACAGCCACCTCATAGTGTGAGCAAGGACCTTCGATCAATCCGGCGATAACGGAGCCGTATTCTCGTTCATTCCATTCGCAAAGCGCATGGTTTCTCTCCAGCATTTCTCCACTTATCCTTTCACCGAACCGAGGAGCATGCCTTGGTTGAAATATTTCTGCAGGAACGGATAGATAATCATGAGCGGCGCCGCCGTCAAGACGACAGCCGCCATCTTGACAGACGGACTGTAATCGTAACCCGCCACCACTGTGTTCATCGTTCCCTCCGCCGCCGCTTGCATCTGCTTGATATACACTTGCAAAGGCAGCTTGTTGGAATCGGTCAAATACAAGATCGCATTAAAATACGAATTCCAGTTCTGCACGGTGTAGAACAAGGTGAATGTGGCGATCGCCGGCATCGAGAGCGGCAGCACGATCCGCAGCAGCAATCGAAGCTCGCCGCAGCCGTCAATGCGGGCCGATTCCTCGATTTCAAGCGGAATGTTCTGAAAGAAGCTGCGCATGACGATCAAATGAAACGGCGCGATTGCCGCTGTCAAATACAAGGCCCAGTAGCTGTCCAGCAGATGAAGCTGCTGGACGACAATATAAGTAGGAATGATTCCTCCGTTGAACAGCATCGTGAACAGGATCATAAAGTTAAGCGTCCGGCGTCCCTTCAGCCACCGCTTGGCAAGCCCGTAAGCCATCAACGTGGTGAAGATCATGTTAATCGCCGTGCCAAATACCGTAATGGTAACCGCGTTCCGGAACGAGCGCACAAACTGTTCGCTGTTCATCAAATAGCCGTATGCGTCAAGCGTCCATTGATGTGGAATAAGGAAGAATCCCCGCGTCAATATTTCTTCCCGCGTTGCGAAAGAAGTGAACACAACGTACAGGAAGGGGAACAGAATCACCAGCATCAAGACAAGCAATAGGCCGTATGCCAGAAACAAGAACAAGGGGGCTTTGCCGCGAACCAGACTCGTATTCATGTCAGTATGCCCCCTCTTCTCCTAATGATTTGGCCAGTCGATTCGCGATAATAATCAAAATCAGGGCAATGACGGATTTAAAGATGCCGACAGCCGTCGTGTAACTGAACTGCCCTTGCGCAATGCCTACATGATAAACATAGGTGTCAAACACGTTGGACACATCGAGATTGATCGGATTTTGCAGCAGCAAGATATGCTCGAATCCGATCTCCATCACATGGCCCAGACGCAGGATGAATAAGATGACAATTGTCGATTTGAGCGCAGGCAGCGTGATATGCCACATTTGCCGCCAACGCCCGGCCCCGTCCGCTACCGCCGCCTCGTACAACGTCGGATCGACGGCGGCCAGCGAAGCCAGGAAAATAATCGCGTTCCAGCCGGCTTCCTTCCAGATGTTCTGCATTAAATACAGCGGTCTGAGATGCGAAGGATCGGTCAGCAATTCAATGCGATTGAAACCGTGTTCTTCCAGAAAATTATTAATTCCGCCGTCCTGCGTGCCGAACAGCAGCAAGGTCATTGTTACGACAATTACCCAGGACAAGAAATGCGGCATATAGAGAATCGTTTGCGCGCTTCTGCGAAACCATGCTCTTCCAACCTCATTCAGCAATACTGCGACGACAATCGGCGCCGGGAAAAAGAATAGCAGATTGAGTCCGCTTAAAATTAAAGTATTGCGAAACAACGTCCAGAAGTCCGGATCGGTAAACAACCGGTGGAAATGTTCGAAACCAACCCATGGACTGTGGACAACGCCCGCGAACGGGTCGAATTCCTGAAACGCGATCACAAGACCTGCCATTGGAACATATTTAAAGATAAGGAAGAACAGAAAGCCTGGCAGGATCATCGCATAGATAGGCAAACCCCGTTTCCATTCCCGAATGTATCGATCCGAACGCATGTTAGAATACCTCCCTGATGTCAATCATATTAATGGCTAGCTTGATAGGCCGCATTCATTTCCTCAATAATTTTGTCGCCGCCGTCCTTCAGCCATTGCTTCGATGCATCGTCGATCGCATCGAGCGATTCCTGACCCATAATGACCTTCACAATGACAGAGGTGAATTTCTGCGCAAGCTGTACGCCCAGCTTATCATTCGTCTCCGATTTCAAACCGTCCGAAGCGTTAGGCCATTTGTAAGGCTCATTGTTCGCATACCACTCGCTGAGCTTCGCCGCTGTCTCTTGATCGTCGAATAACCGAACGCTGGAGAGCGGATCAACCCGATGCAGCAAACCGGCGACAATTTGAGAAGGATGATCCTCTTCAAATGCAGGAAGCTTGACGTAAGAGTCTCCTTCTTTCTTGTAATGAATCCCTTCAACGCCGTTCTTGATCATCGTGTAGCCTTCATCCGACAACAAATAATCGTACATGGCAAGAATGCGTTTTTGCTTGGCTGGATCGATCTTGGCGTTGATAATCGTTCTCTGATTTGATTTTCCGAGGGTATTCCCGCCCTGCAGGCCTGTCGGACCAATCGGCGGAGCCAGCTGCGCTGTCTCGGCTGTTGGCACGATTTTCTCCAAATTCGGAATCAGCTTATTGTATACATCCGTTGCCGGCATATCGAGAATGCCCAGCTTGCCTGACATATATTTATCCTGACCTTCGGCGACTTTATTGATGGCGAAATCTTTGTCCAGCACGCCTTCTTCATACGCCTTATTCATGAAGGCCGCCACATCTTTCCATTCTTCAACCTGTGTTTGCCATGGGATCAGCTTGCTGTCCTTTATTCCCCAACGATCTACGAGACCAAAGGCGGCCAGAATCGGATCCATCTGTCGGAACTCGGTTTGATTCGGCGGGAGCGCCGCAGAGAACCCGATTGTGTCATTCTTGCCATTTCCATCCGGATCCTGAAGTGCAAACGCTTTCGCTACCTCATAAAATTCATCAATCGTCTTAGGCATCTCCAGATTTAATTTGTCCAGCCAGTCTTTGCGGATGCCGTAAGCATTCCGAGTTTCCGTAAGCGAATACGGCAGTCCGTAATATTTCCCCGATGGATTCATGTATTGCCAATCCTCTTCATCGCCAAGATATTGGGACAAGTTCGGGTAATTTGAAAGCAGCGGCTTCAAATCAAGAAACAGCCCCTTTTCTACCCATTTCTTGTAATCGGCTCCATTGAGAAACATCGAATCGGGCAATGAGCCTGACGCAGCCATAACATTCACTTTCTCGCTGTACGTATCGCTTGGAATCCATTGCATGTTGAGATCAATGTTAAATTTGTCTTCCAACAGCTTTATGATCGGATGATCATCCGCCCAACCGCCGCCTGAGTAATAAATGGCCGTGATATCGATGTCCAGCTTGTCTTTGTACGGGTTTGCCTCAGCTGTCGCCGTTGCGCTTGGCGATACGCTTTCCTGAGCCGGTGTTACGTTTGCGGCTCCGTTCTTTTCGTTATTGCCGCTTGAACAGCCTGCGATGGCAAGTGTCAGACAAGCAGCGATCGCAACGGAAATTCTTCTTTTCATTGTACCCTCTCCTTATGATGCGTCTGTTATTGGTGAGCGCCAGTTTGTGTAAGCGCTTTTCCTGAATCCACAGTACCGTAATGGCATTCGCTGCGTAAATCGACACTTCTCGAATCGTCAACAAATCTTTTAATTGCCGCATCACCACTTTTTATGATCATCACCAACTCTTTAATTAACCGGCTTTGTCGGCGCGCGACAAAAGGCCCATGCGCGTTTGCATGGGCCTTTCTCAGAATAGGATTTGGAGCAATTCTGTGCAGTTGTTTCCAATCTTACGGCAAAAGTTTTTTATAGGTCTCTTTGTCGCAAATCATGAACAGCCTGGCGTCTTTCGGAATCGGCTCATTCAGCTTTCGATTGATGCCCAGATCGCCGCGATCCGCGAGCAAAGTGGCCCCTTGCACAAGAAGCGCCTGGAACGCGTCTCCGTAGGTCTGCCACTGGCCGTTATGCGGAATTTCGTAAATATCATCGCCGTATTGCCTGCTAAGCAGCTGCCTGAACACCTCCGAGTTGCCCTCCTGCAGCGCCGAGCGAACCGCAAGCCGCGAAATTGCGTCGTGAGACAAGACGAATTCATTCACGTCGACGTGGCGAAAATTTTGAATATGCTTCTCTTGCACGATTTCCACGATCGTATGTACCTTGGGCGCGATTCGTTCGACGCTCGACGCGATCAGCAGCGATTTTCCGTCAATCAAGGAAGCTTCGTCGATCCGTGTATCGGCGAATATGATGGCTGAACGCGCCTTGTCGACGCCCGCTTTCTTCAGCACCTCGTCCTCGGCCGGATCCCCCTTCACATAATGCACCTGCGGGTTCGTTTCCATCGGATGCTTGCCGCTCTCATCAATGATCACGATCGACATCTTCGGCTGATGCAGCAGAATCTCGTTCACCGCCGTCTGCGCCTTCTTGCTCCAATTCATGATAATAATGTGATTTTCGCCTGTGAAGATCAATGCTCCCTCTCCTCTCTTGCGTTGAAAAATAGATATACCGTCGATGATCTTTCCGATCACCAGACTGAGAAGTCCGATTCCGAAAATATATAGAAAAATAGTTAGAATTTTGCCCGGTATCGTGACCGCGAAATAGTCCCCGTAGCCTACAGTCGCCATGGTCGTCAGCACCCAATAGAAGGCGTTGAACCAATTCGTGAAGGTGTCCGGCTCCAGACCGTAAGCAAGCGTCGCGCTTGCGCCGACGAATATAATCGTGCTGATCGCAATGACTGTTTTGCTCAGCTTTAACATTTTGACGGATAATAATCGAAATAAATGCATCAAGAATTCTTCTCCTTTCCTGTGAAATACAGATTCAAAAACCTCGATAATGACATTGAAACCAATTCCATGTAGAATCGTATAGGAGAGCATACCACAATATACAGGAGGTAATTCCATGTCCTTGTTCAAAAGATTGCGTGACCTTACTCTCTCCAATGTCTATTCTCTTATCGAAAAAGCCGAAGATCCCGTTAAATTGACGGATCAATACATCCGAGATATGACAGAGGATCTGCAGGACGCAGAGAAAGCTGTCGCTTCACAAATCGCTCTGGAGAAAAAATTCAAAAAATTGTACGAAGAGCAGGATGCGCTCTTGCAAAAACGCAATGAGCAAGCTCATATCGCCGCTCAGGAGGGCAATATCGATCTCGCCCGCCGCGTTCTGGAAGACAAGCAGGCCGTTGAGAAGAAGGTCGTCGAATACAAGGAAGCTTTCGCCGAGAACCAGCTTCTCGCTAACAACCTTCGCCAGAAGCTCGATGAAATGCGCAAGCAGCTCGAAGACATGAAGAACAAACGCGAGACGCTTATCGCCCGCTATCAAGCTGCGAAAACGCAATCCGAAATCAACAAAACCATGTCCAGCTTCGGCTCGGGAACTGCCGCTTCCGGCATGAAGCGCATGGAAGAGAAGATGCTGCAAGCGGAAGCGATGGCTGAAGCCAGCAACGATCTTGCTTCTTCCAAGGGCAAATCGCTCGACGAGGAATTCGCCAATCTCGGCAAGAACAAGGCTGTCGAGGATGAACTCGCCGCGTTAATGAAGCAATACGAGAAGAACTAAGGAGCGCCTATGGGCATATTCAATCGAATTCGCGGCATCATGAAGCGCCCTGAGCCTCCCATTGCCGAGCGAAGCATCTTTACGATCGGACCCGGAGACGTTTGCGAAGTATCCATGATTACCTACCAGGTGATCGGACGGACTCAGAACAAGCGTCGCGGCACCATCATGCTGACCTTGCAGGACGGCGCGGATATGCGCTATCTGTTCATCGAAGAACGGGAGTCCACGCAATATTCCTTGTACAACGACATTGACGGCAGGCTCGATTCCATTACGGAAGTGCCGACAACGCTGGAGCTGGACGACCGCGTCTACTATATGGAAGAGCAATACACCGACTTTATTATAACAGAAGGCAAAACGCCGTTCATGCGCGGCGGCGAGCAGTCGGCTTGGCAATATCAATCCGACGACCGCAAGCTGATGCGCATTGAATGGTTGGAAGGCAGATTTATGCTGTATGAGGGAGAAGAGATTCTTCCCGCTGATGTTGAGGTGCTTCGTTCCACTACAACGCCATGAATAAGAGAAGGCTGAGCTGCGATACTTGCAGACTCAGCCTTTTCAATTGTCTATTCATTCGCGAAGAGCTCTATATGATTAAAGAGCTGATGGCGAACGCAAAGCCGAGATACACGGCGAACAGCATAATGCCCACCGCCACATTGCCCTTCACCAACTGATCAGACACTTTGAAGCCCGGAGTCAACAGGTCGAAGATAAGATAGGCGGCCAGCAGGCAAACATAACCGATGGCAAACCACATGATCATGTACCAGATGGATGAATTGGTATAGGCCGCAACGCCGAGAATCAGCGCCGTCGAGATGAATTTCCCGCCGAGCGCCAGACCTACCGCCACATTTCCCTTCTTCAGCTCCTCCATATCCTTGAACGGCGTAATATAGTTAAAAATAATCATGCCGATCAATTGAAGCAAGATAATGACAATCACGCTGACAACAATATTCACGACTACCGTCAATTCGCCCACCCCCGAAATTTTGCGTACGCCAGATCGTAATCGGCGAAGTCATGTACTTCTTCAATGACCGCTTCCACGGTTATCTTCTTCTCGAACAGATCATACCGCGCGTCATCGATCGGCTGCTTGATCCGGTTGCCGGAAGGAAGCTCGACAACAGCGAAATCTCGCGTCTGTCCATTATATTCCGTCTTATAAACGCCGACGAGGTCCAGCTCGGTCGTCACCGATATTTTCAGCTTATCCATATCTTCCTTCGCTGCCGCTTCGTCCTTGAACGATTTGATTGTTCGCCATGCCGACAACTGAACCTGATTGTTGTTGTCCTTGTCGGTAATCAGGTCGGCATCCATAAACTGCAGAAGCCATACCTTGTCTCCGGTTCCGTAATTGTTGTCATTCGGTAGCAGTTGATTGTCTGGAAGAATGGTCATATCGCTTCCGACCAGGTCTCCTACCGTGCCTTCAACGATCTTATAATCCCACGGCACCTTTGCTTCGCTCCCCGCCGTTTCGCTAGACGAGCCTGTGGAATCGAATATGGATGCTTCATCGTTCGCGCAGCCGGTCAATGCCAGCATGAAGATAAGCCCCATGCCGATGACGAACTTGTGGATGGAGCGATTTCTCGTTGCCGCGCTTCTCTCTATGATGCTCTCCTGGCTGCCTTGCCTTTGGTTCCGCAATCATCTCACTCCTATCGCTATAAATTGACTGGAATTCCCTGTAATCAAGCCGCCCGCTCGGCCCAGCAATCCGCAAGGCTTGCCGTTGATGACGAACATGCCGGTCAAAAGCCGATACTCGCCTGTCGCAGTCTCAATCGTCGCCAATTGCGCGCGCTTCTGATATACATTCGGGAACAGCTCGCTTGTGTCGTATCCGTCCTCGTCCTGCAGCTCCAGATTGCCGCTCTCGTCGAACATCCGCACGGAGCCGCCTTCCCGGCCGAACATTGATTTGGACACGAAGCTCCCGTCGAATACTGCTTTGTTATAGGTTGGCAGAATATATTTGCCAATTACCGCGCGTTCTTCCTCGCTGAATACCTGATTCAGCTCATACAATCCCCAGATAACGGCCAGCATTCCCTTCGTCTGAAGCAAGATCGCGAGCGGAGGATTGAACAGCTCTACATTCCCGATCTCGATGGCATACGCAAGCGCGTCTCCACCGTCGTCGACAGACATCCATTCCTTCGGATAAAGCGCGAACATTCGCTTAATAACGCCTCCGTCGCCATCCAGCAGCATGCTGTCTTCAATCGATAATTCCAGACAATCCACGCAGCGCATGTCAAGGCCGCTATGCCTGACAAGCGCGTCGATTGTCCCTGTATCCTCTATGTGGGAGCCATAAGCAACACATGCCGCCGTATCCGGTTGCTCGATCCGCCATGCGTCGGACAGAAGAGATTTCATCTCTCGGTTCGGCGAATCGATTCCTTCCTGCTCGCACATCCACGGCGTCGCGATCGACGCTTCAACGTAGCCGGTAGGCGTATCCGCGTTGAGCTCCAGAAGCTTGATCACGCCGTCATTGTCAATGGCGAAGTCAAATCGGGCGTAACGACTAATCAGCCCTGTCTCCGGAAGCTCGGCCGCGTCAATCATATTCCACAGAATCGTAGGGATGCCGATCAGCTCATAGAGCTGATGATTGCCGTGAATATGTCTGACCGTCCGATCGAAGATCCGCCACAGCCGCTGCGAAGCTTGCTGAAGCTCTTCGTACGTATCCTTATTCATAACGATAAGCTGATCCATCCAGTATTGCTCGTCTTCCAGGTTGGCCCAAGTGAAGCCAAGCTCCTTCAGCGCATCCACTCTGCTCTGCCGATCCTCATGCGGCTGCGATACAACCTCGAATACAGCCATGATCAGCCTCCGAAGCCGCTGCTCTTGCTGCTGGAGCCGGACGAGCTCTTGCTGCTCGATCCCGATGAGCTCTTGCTGCTTGAATTGCCGCCGATGCTTCCTTGTCCGGAAGAGGTTGCCCGCCGCGTGACGGAGCCTGTTGAGGTGGAAGTCTTCGGACGCACATTCGTTCCGGCAACCTGCTTGTTCTGAAACGTGTCGCTCGTGTACGACTTCGGTTTGTAGGACGTGTTCGTGCTCGTGTTATACGCAGGACGATTGGTATAATAACGCGAGGAAGAATAGCTTCCTCCGCTGTTGAACAACAGATGGTACAACATCAGATCGGTCCAGCCGAAGCCGCCGCCGTAATGATTAATAACCGTAGTGCCGCCGGTATCCCCCGCTGATGCGCCCGAGCTTCCTTGCTCTGCGGACTCTTCGTCGTCCTCCGGATTTACCGCCTTTTCGATCGGAAGGCTCCAATCCACATTTTTGTCGAAATACTGCTTCACTTCCTCATTGGACCATTCGACCAATTTCGGCTCACCAGTTGAAGTGCTGTTGCCGCCATTGCCTTCCGCATAAGCGCCTGACGCCATGACGATGTTGGCCAACAATGCGAGACCAAGCGAAGTGGACAGCACCCGAACCGGCTTGCCTTCGGATGTGAATAGCCGCGATGAAGTTTGATCCTTCATCTTCTCTTCGTTCTTCAAGCTGCATTCCTCCTTCTGACAAAATTACTCCGAATGGTTCATGGGAACGACCAGCAGCTCCAGTCGATCCAGGTTAAGGTTCAAACGGCCCTCGACCGTTTCGTATTCCGTTTCGCCAACCACAATATAATTAACGCTGTCAAGCGCCTTTACCATATTGCTGCTCCATGTTCTCTCTTCGATCTGCTGCAGACTGCCATCGGCCATCTTCTGCATGAGCACAACCTTCAATCCTTGATCCAAAACCAATCCCTCCCATTTCATTGCATATGACATCTATTATACCTAATACGGAGCAATTTGCGCGATGTTCCATCAAATTGCACCGGCCGAATCGGTACGGCTAAGCAAGGAGCCTGCAGAAAGGTAAGCTAATCGATGTTCGCAATCTTCCAGACGCCGTCTTTGCCCTTCCGCACCGTGTAGGTTGCTTGAGTTATTCGGGTAACTCTCTTTGTGGGATCGAGAAATTCAGATTCCACATATGCATTCAGAACCTGATCATCCTCTTCGAGCGGCTTCTCGAATTCCAGTTTTATGTATCTCCGCTGTTGACTCGGGTCGAGCATGTAATCGAAATATTCCCGCATCGAAGGCTCCAAGGTTTCCTTGAATGCCTCCTCATTCTTGTCCACCAGCGCTTCTAAAGCTGCTTTCAGCAGATTGTAGACGGCCCTCTCATTCTCTGTTCCCCCACCCGGAAATTCAATAGCCACTCCGCTCTGAAAATCATCAGGGTCACTGATATAGCGAATGGTCGAGATCATATAGAGGAACAACGGCAACACCTTATTTTTATCCTCATCTGTATATTTCAATCGAATAACAAGATCATTTCCTTTATCGTTAAAAGTGAAGAAATCGGTCTGGCTGCCGCCTGCTCTCTTCGAGCCCATATACTCCTTATAGCCCGACAATAACTCATCCACAGCATTGAAATCGTAAGGCACATCGCCGGCGCTGAACAATGAAAACAAATCCTTCTGTTTATTCATTCCCCACTCCGTACCGTCCTCGAGCACAAACTCTTCCATGGAATCGAACACATAAAACCCGTATGGATGGATTCTTTCTCTCTTGAAGGTCACAGAAGGACCGTCGATTTCGATTTGATCGAAATGCTCCGACCCTTCATAATAATAAATTCCATTTGGGAGAATTGACCGTGAAGAGTCCTTTGTTGTGTCCTTAAACATGAGCGCCTCAAGTTTCGACTTGAACACGGGGCTGTCATCGAATCCAACGATTTCGGTAGTGCCAGGATCTTGAACAGGAGCGCCGTCAGCCTCGGAGGAAGCAATCGGCAGATGGTTTGCCACTGCAAAATCCGATGAGGAAGCATGCCTATCATCTCCGCATGCTGTCAACAAACAGGCGCACAAACATAGTATGATATAGAATTTGGAAGCAGAAAAATTCACCTCAATCACCTCGTACATTAAGACGCAAGAAGGAATGAATTTGTTTCCATGTATTCTCAATTAAATATCATCTCTAATCTCTAATTTTCTCCACCACCTGTTTCTTCTCCTTCTCTCCCCCCCTTTAAATACTGCAATCGGAAGTTAAGCGCACAAAAAACCGAGAGCAGCAAGAAGCTGTTCTCGGCATTCATACCTTTAGTGATTGGTTCTGGCCTTACAGTCACCCTATAAAATGTCCTTAAGCCTTCAAATCCAGCCAGTCCATCTCTTCCTTCGTGAGCTTGATTCGAGAGCCTTTGTCGCAGGATTTCAGCTCCGCTTCGCTTTGAGCTCCAATCAAGGCGCAGGTCGGGAACGATTGGTTCAATACATAGGCCAGCGCAATCTCAATTGCCGTCGCGCCTTTGTCTTCGCCGAGCTTGCGAGCCCGCTCCAGGCGTTCCCAGTTGTTGTCGCTGTAGAATACGCGCACAAGATCGGCATTGCTGCGATCTTCAGGCGTAAAGCGACCCGTGAAGAAACCTCTTGCCTGCGAGGACCAGGACAAGAGCGGAAGCTGCTCCTTCTCATGCCAAGCGATCGTCTCCTCGTCCGCGGACACGCAGCCCGCCCAGAACGGCTCGTTCGCCTTCGCCAGGCTCAGATTCGGACTGCTGAAGGTGAAGCCTCTAAGGCCATTGTTCTTCGCATACCGATTTGCTTCTTCGATGCGCTGCCAGGTCCAGTTCGATACGCCGATCGCTCCCACGGTCCCTTCCGCCACATGCCTGTTAAGCGCGTCGATAATCACCTCAACCGGCGTGTTCGGGTCATCGCGGTGAAGGCCGTACAAGTCGATGAAATTCGTCTGCAAGCGCTCCAGGCTGATCTGCAAATCATGATCGATATGCGCCTTGCTAACGCGGGGCCCGTTCGAATCATGATGCGCGCCTTTGGTCAGAATGACGATTTGATCGCGATTGCCGCGTTCCTTCATGTAACGGCCGATAACTTCTTCGCTTTCGCCGCCGCAATAAATATGCGCGGAATCCAGCGAATTGCCTCCGATGGCAAGATAGGCGTCGAAGTTCGCGGCCGCTTTCTCATAGGTGTCATGCCTGAAATAATCCGTGCCCTTCATCAGTCTGGATACCGGCTTCTCGCAGCCTTCGATTTGAATATAGTCCATAGTGGTCTTCCCTCCCGTTATAGTTCGATTCTTGCGCGCTCTCTTGCCGACTTCAGGCAAGCGTCGATGACCTTCATATTGCGAATCGCGTCTTGCGAATCAAAGCGCGGCGCTTCGGTTCCCGTGACGGCGCGATACATCGCATCAGCTTGGGCGGTATAAGCATTCACAGCCTCGACCTCAACAAGACGGCGCTCTCCTCTTGCGCTGACATAGAAATTACCGCTGTTCTGGGCATTCGTCACGAATGCGGAAGGAACCTCGATAATGCCTTCCGTGCCCAGCACCTCGAGCGGATTGCGGAACGCGGCCCACATGCCGCAGTCGAAGGTCAAGGATACGCCGCCCTCGAACTCCAGCAAGCCTGAAGCCATCATATCCACATCATCATGCTCGGGAGAGAAGATCGCTTGTACGGTTGCCGCGACTGGCTCTTCTCCGAGCAACAATCTTGCCGCGCTGATCGGGTAACAGCCCACATCGTAGAGGGAGCCGCCGCCCCATTCCTTGCGGTAACGAACATTGCCCTTGTCCTTCGCATTATTGAAGGTGAACGCGCTGCGAATGCCGCGCAGCTCTCCAATCTCGCCGGAATCGATGATTTCCTTGATCTTGTCGTAACGGGAATCCCAGCGATACATGAACGCCTCCAGCAATTGAACGCCTGCCTTCTCGCAAGCCTCCGCCATTCTTGCCGCTTCCTCCGCATTAAGCGCCAGCGGCTTCTCGCACAGTATATGCTTGCCTGCTTCGGCCGCGCGGATCGTCCATTCCATATGCAGATGATTCGGCAGCGGGATATAGATCACATCGAGCGAATCGTCAGCGAGCAATTCTTCATAGCTTCCGTATGCAGTTGAAATTTGAAGCGCTTTCGCCGTTTCCTCGGCTTTATCGATATTGCGGCTTGCGATCGCTGCGACTTCGTTCCAACGGGATGCTTGGACACCAGGAATTACCGAACGCTTGGCAATGCCCGCACAACCCAGAATGCCCCATCTCAACTTTTTGTCCGTCATCATTACTTCAGCTCCTTGTTTTGTATTTAATACGATATTGCGATTATAAACCCCCTAGATTAAAATGAAAATGATAATATTTTGAACGACATTACAACAATATTGTTATTGGAGGATCGCCATGCAGAGACAAAGCCATCTGCTCACGCTGCCGCAAAGCCCCTACTTCTGCATGCCTGAATCCATCGGACATTATTATGATCATCCCGATCATTACTCCTATCGCGAAGCGGGGGCGCTGAACAATTACAACATTCATTACGTCGTCAGCGGCAAAGGGCATGTCGAGATTGACGGCATTGTTCATACGCTCGGCCCAGGAGATGCCGTGCTCTATTCGCCTCTTCAGGAGCAGTTGTATTACAGCAGCAAGGACGATCCGTGGAATATTCGCTGGTTTCACTTCTACGGCGAAAGTCTGCAGACGTATTTCGTTCAAGGCAAGCTGCACCGCAGCCTGATCTGGTCGCTCAGGCAGACGGAGCTTTGGGAGCAAGCTCATGAAGAGCTGCTGCGCGAAGCGGCGGAACACCGCATGCTCCGTCCCCATCATTTGTCCACCTTGACCTATGCGCTGCTCACTTTGTTCGTTCAATACGCAACGCCGAAGACAAGCGGCAAAGCCGGACTGTCCGGGAATCGCATTACCCGTCTCCTTCCTCTGATGCAGCAAGAAGCGACCAGGCCGTTCGAGCTGGATTATTGGGCGGAGCAGGCGCAGGTGACGCCGCATTATTTCTGCAAGCTGTTCAAGAGCGCCATGCAGATGACGCCGATGGATTTCATCACCCGCTGCCGTCTGCAGACCGCAAAGCAATGGCTTCTGGAACGGCGAACGGCCTCCATCGGCCAGATTGCGATGGAGGCCGGTTATCCCAGCGTAAGCTATTTCAACAAGCGGTTTCTGTCCCATGAAGGGATGACGCCCACCGCATACCGCCAGATCTACGAAACGTCGGAGCGTCTGTAGCCGCTCCCGATTGCAGGAGCATCGTCCGACCTTTCAACCGACCGCAATTTGTGGAAGGGCAAAAGTTCGTCCGGCTTAACAGCTGGAGAGGGCTGGGGCGGGTTTGCAAACGCGCCCTAGAGAAGCAAACTCAGCCACTCTTCCTCCGTGATCGCTCCGAAATAACGATTCAGCTCCAGGCTCTTCGCGAGCTCCCGCAGCGAATCTGCCTGATACGGCATTCCGACCAGTCTCTCCGTCACCTCGCGGCTGTCCTCCCGGCCGAAGTAATCGCCGAAGATGACCGCCTCTGTAATCACGCCCTCTTCGACCTGAAGCCGCACATCGAAGGTGCCGACGCCTTCGATTCTCTTCTTCTGTTGAATGTTGAATTTCGGAGAATTGCCGTAATTCCACGCCCAGCTCCGATAGCGCTCCTCGGCCAGCTTCCGTACTTCCTCCCAGTCTTGCTCGCTCAGCTCGTAGAACGAGATATCCTCGGAGCCTTCGAACAGGGAGCGAAGAATCTTCTCGCGGAATTCCCCGATCGTCATCCCCTCCTTCAGAAACTCCGAAATATTCGCAACGCGGCTCCGAATCGATTTCGTTGCTTTCGAGACGTATTTCTCCGCGTTTACCTTCAGCGCGGAGACGACATTCTCGATTTCGGAATCGAACAGCAGCGTGCCGTGACTGAACATTTTCCCTTTGGAGTAGAACTGGGCGTTGCCGGAAATTTTGCGTTCGCCGACCTGAAGATCATTCCTGCCGCTGAGCTCGGCCTCGACACCAAGGTCGCGCAGCGCCTTGACGACCGGTTCGGTGAACTTCTTGAAATTATGGAACGACTTTCCGTCATCCTTCATGATAAAGCTGAAATTCAAATTGCCGAGATCATGATAGACCGCACCGCCGCCTGACAATCTTCGCACAACATGCAGCTTGTTGGCCTCCACGTATTCCGCGTTCACTTCCTCCGCCGTATTCTGATTTTTCCCGATAATGATGGAAGGCTCATTGATATAGAAGAGCAGATAATCCCCTTCGGGCAGAGATCTGAGCGCGTATTCCTCAAGCGCCAGATTCAGCGCCGGATCCGTTATGCCCTTATTGTCGATGAAACGCATAGCGTCCCCCCATCCGCAGGATATATCAGCCCGATTTGTCTGCGCGCCTCGTCCATGATTCGCATCACTTCGAGGGATACGGCGAAGCTGTTCACGGCGGATTCCCTGCGTCCTTCTTCAACCGTTCGTATGAATTCCTCGACCTCGTAGTACATATTATGCTCCATCGTCGGGCGGGATAAATCCTTCGTGCTCCCATTGCGATACTGCAGCTCAAGCTGAGCTGGCTCGCTGATGGAACGAATAATCATATTTCCCGCCTCGCCTTGAATCTCGGAAGGCGCCTGTGAGCTGCTGATCTTCGAATACATCAGCACCGCCTCCATCCCATCGTATTCCATCAGAATGCTTCCTTCTCCATCGACGCCGGATTCCAGCAGCAATCCGTTCGCCTTGATTGCCTTCGGCTTGCCAAACAAGACGAACGCCGGATAAATGCAGTAAATGCCGATGTCCATGAGAGCGCCGTTAGAGAACTCGGGCTTGAACGCGTTCAATATCGTGCCCGCTTTGTAAGCGTCGTATCGCGAGGAATATTGGCAGAAGGATGCCATATATCGTCTGACCGGCCCCAGCTCCTTCAGATTGTCGCGAATCGCGCCGAAGCCGGGCATCGTCGTTGATTTGACGGCTTCCATCAACAAGACGTTATGTTCGCGGGCCGCGGCAATCATCTTCTCCAGCTCGCGGCTGTTGGAGGCAATCGGCTTCTCGCACAGCACGTGTATGCCGCGCTTCATGGCCGCAATCGCTTGCTCCGCGTGCAAGCTGTTCGGACTCGCGATGTAGAGCGCGTCAATATTGCCGCTCGCGGCCATCTCCTCCACATCCGTATAGCGGCCTGGTATCGCATGCTTGTCCGCGAACTCCCTTGCCTTCTCTTCCGTCCGCGAATAGACTGCCGCAAGCTCGAATCTCTCATGCAGGCTCGCTCCCGCGATGAATCGATCTGTTATCCAATTCGTTCCAATGATTCCGAATCTCATCTAACCGTTATTCCTCCTCTTGGTCGCTGAACAGCTCCCGCATCATCTGCTGGGGACGATTCAGAAACTGCTTTGTAATCATGTAATGCCCGGTATTCTTCCAGGTTGTTCTCTTCGTTGGGATACCCCGAGAACGAAGGCACGCTCTCCCTAACCAGAGACAAGGCTCTCAAATAACCATGCGCTTCGTGAAGACTCATGGGAACTTGCCGCCCTGCAATGACTTCCATACCGTCTTGTTGCTGTATTGCTTCTGCGAGGAGATATCCTCGCCGAACCACTCCGGCGGGACGAAGGCGTTAGCTTCATCGAGCGACTCGAATTCCACCTCCAGCACTGCCAAATCAATCTGGTCGTAGATATCGATCTCTATTCCAATGCCATTCCAATCGCCCGTCAACCGGTTCTTCGTAAGCGGCTCCAAGCCGAATGCGGCTGTCATCTGTTTGTAGATGCTCTCCGAGATGCCGTATTCCACCTCTTCGCGCACCATCCCGTTGCCTTTCTTGAAGGTGTGCGTGTAGCTCTCGCTCCCTGTCGCCGAGTCCATCAGCCTTCTAACCCTTATCTCCTGATCGTCGTCCATCGCCAGATACGTCTGCTCAATTCTCTGCTGGGAGCGAATCGTCACTGTTCCTGCCTCGATTTGCTCCCGCGGGAGCCGCGGCAGAAGAAACTTTCTCTCAATCTCCATCGCCATCTGCACTCTCTCCTTCTCGCCATCTGCTGCTGAACATCGCTCCGCAACACATACAAACTTCCTACTATAAATAAAAGCATACCTGATACACCTCTTCGAATGCAAAAAAACTGTCTCGCGGCGCTGCCTTCAGCCTCGCGGGACAGTTATACCTGAAACGAATCAGCCGCTCTTTTGTACAACGGCGGCATCCTGGACATGCCCGGCGCTTGCCCGCCATCTCTTGCGGCTGCGCCTTGCAAGCAAGATCGTTAATCCAACGCATTCAATGAGCGTCAGGAAGGATTGAAGCAGATACACGCCGAGAGGCATGCCGATATACTGCCAGCCGAACAGCAGATTATTCACTTCCATGAACACAATATGACCGCAATACGAGACCAGGCAGAACAGGGACAACACGGAATGATACCGCCGCACCGCATCATTTCTGACAACCAAAACGCCATAGAATAACAGAAGCGTATTGGGAAGCAGACTTACCGTCAGCTTATAGTCGTTCGTCCAGTTCGAGAAGCCGAGCAGCAGAAGGGTTTCGACGCATGTTGCAGCTCCCGACATCAGGAGAGCTCTCCTGATGGCTAGTCGCAAAAAGAGTTGCTCGTATTTGGCAATCAGCGCTCCCGCCAGCACGAATGCGAGCCCGAAGCCCATATACCTCGTGAATGCCAGCTCCGCATATTGATACGCCGTCGTATGGAAGAAGGCGACTCCGTTCATGACATCGTCATAGGCCCCTCGAAGCGTTCCCGCGGTCAGCTGGCTCAGGCAATATCCGGCCGCAGCGAGTATAATCCACAACCGCGCAGAAGACCTGGAAAGCAGCGCGTAGGATAAGACGACGCCGAACAATAACGGCGGAATGAACCAGAGCTGAACAAACGGCCCGTTCACCAACACAGCCATCACGATGATTTTGAATTGAAGGAATAGATTATGTAAGCCGAGACCTCCGCTAAACAACGCGGGAATATTGAATTTGAAGAAGAAGAGAAGGCAGAACATCCCGTAGATCCATCCGATTCTGGTCACATAGCGGCGCACATAGGCTTTGGAATCCTCAGCATGACTCCAGCTCTTGTACGCCAGAAATCCTGCGGCCGCATAGAAGCATGGCACAATGATTCTCATTTGAAGAAGCAAATAGTTCACAAGCGGACTCGAGGTCATCTCCGTCATCGAAGGAATGAACAGCGAATGCGCGAACAGTACCGCGAGCGCGCCGGCAAGCTTGAAGATAGTAATTCCTGGATAATACGTCCGAGAGCTCATTATGCGTTTCTCCTCAGCTCTCGAAGCATAGAATTAGCTATATTCTCCATTTCGGCAAATGATATTTTCCCTGTAGGCGACAGTGGAAGCTGCTTCAGAAAAATGATCTCCTTGGGAAGCTTGAATGATGACAGCTGCCTTGCCAACTCGTGCTTTAAACGTTCCTCGGTCAGCGTCGAACCTGATTTGGCAACGACGCAAGCGCAGATTTGCTCGCCGTAAAGCTCATCGGGAATGCCCAGCACGAAGGCATCCTCAACCTCGACATTTCTTAGTATCGCGTTTTCGATTTCGAGGGGAGATATCTTCTCTCCGCCGCGTGAGATTAAGCGATGCAGCCTTCCCGCAATGACCAGATGATTGTCTTCATTCAGATAGCCCAAATCGCCGGAGCGATGCCAGCCTGGCTCGGACTGCGCCGTTCCGTCCGTCTCGACGGGGATTAATCGTGTATACTTCATCACGCGATGGCTGCGTATAATGATTTCCCCCGGAATTCCCTTTGGCAGCGGCTTCCCGGAGTCAGGTTCAACAACCTTCACTTCCACCTCCTTGTCGAGAATGCCTGCGAGCGAATTTTCTTCGGCCATAAATTTCTCGAACGGGATGAGTCCGCCAAGCAGTTTCGTATGCTTGAGCAACTTATAGAGCAGCGCCAGCAGCCAATCTATGCGTTTGTTCATAATGCAAGTGCCGCTTGCTACCGCTCCCGCTTCCGAAGAGCCGTAGCTAACGATGAAGAAGCGCAAATTTATGGCGGACTTTATTTTGCGAAGGATGGAAGGACTGACGGAGGCCGACGTGAACACGACGCCGAGCACCGATTTCAAGCTATATCGGGCTCGCTCCGGAGCAACCATCATGCCTTGAAGCATATAGGGTGTGCCGAGAAGCACATGGCAGCGCTGCTCCTCCGCAATTGCCAAAGCCTCTACGGGATGAAAGCGGCTCATCATAATCGTTTTCACATTGTAGCCGGACAGGTTGCCAAGTATCATGCCGAAGCCGCCCATATGATAGAGCGGCAGAAGATTGAGAATTCGGAAACGCTGCATCACTTTCAGGCTGGCCGTCCGAAGCCAGCCCGATCTGACGCTACGGTCTCCGCCCGCGTCCGGCGAGGTCTTCCCATGGAAAGAAGCCATTGTGCGAAGCACGCCCTTCGGCATCCCCAACGTTCCGGAAGTGAACAAGAGAACGAGAGGATCATCCGCTTGCACGGCTTGACATGCCTGCTGCAAGAGGCGCTCCTTCTCCTCGCTTCCTTCCTTCCCTCCATAGATCAGCCATTCCCGATAGTCGCGGAAGCCGAACATCTCCGATTTGCTTTCGCCCTGCACGAATATACGCTGGGGAAGCCAGTCCGTCTCCTCTTGCCGCGACAGATCGTCAACGATTTCTCTCAGCATCGACGGGTAATGCTGACGATGTCCTTCACGTGAGATCAGCAGGAGCGAGGGCGATGATTCCTTCAGGTATGCGATCAGCTCATCCTTCCTGCAGTATGTATTGAGCGGCACGGACACTGCGCCTATACATGCAGCGGCGTACATGGAAAGGATGAGCTCTATTCTTCCGGTCATGAGGAAAGCAACGCGATCTCCCTTGCTTACGCCCTGTTTAAGCAATCCTCCCGCAAGCTGCTTTACTTCGTCCCAGATTTTGGACCAGCTGTAGCTTTGCCCCCATTCCGGATACAGATATGCAATATCGTCGCCATAGAGAATCGCTCTCTGCTGGAGCAGATATGCAACGGTATTTGGTTGTAAGCCTTGCATTTCACTCATATTCAAGAACCTCCGTCACCGATTATCATAAGAGAAAACGGTCGTTTTATCGTACGTTTTCTATACTATAACATCATTTTCGTTCTTTATAAAGAACATTTTTGATGAAGGCTCTTATTTGTACTCTACTCCTGCGTACTGTCTCACGACTTCTCCAATAATCATATAAGCTTCTCCATTTGTGCAAAGCTTGTTTTCATCCAATTGAAGAAGCCTTGTATTCTTAATCCAGCCTCTGCGAATCAATTCCTCATAAGCCCCTCCGGAGGGCGGCATAACGTCCGCGGCAAGCAACATAGCTTCGGCAGCTTGCTCCACCGTTAATTGCCTCCTGGATTGCTTCCATGCCTTTAACGCTTCCGCCGGATTGCCGCGGAAATCCTTCGGATGCATGGCGGTCAACCGCTGCATCATGGCATATTGCTTGGCAGCGGTGAGCTTGCCGTCCAGCTCCCATCTGCTGTTGTCATAGCCTCCGATCGTCATGCACATACTGACAGCGGCGAGAAGTCCTTTATAGGTCCAGTGCTTCTCGAAATCCGATTTCGCCAGCTCCTTCATCTTCAAATCCATGCCTTGCTTCTGGAGCATCCCTCTAAGCTCAGCCATCCATAAATGCGAACGTGACAGCTCTCGAAGAGATACGCCCTTATTTTGGGCTAGCTTGACAGCCGCGCCGGCCGCCTGGGCCGTTGCCATGCCAATCGGTATCGTTCTGGCGCTGCCATGAGGCAATGTATCATAGCTAGCTGATCGGCCGACAACGAGCAAACCATCTATTTTTTGCGGCACGAGCGTCCGAAACGGTATTCCGTATTGCTTCGGAGACATCATAATCGCTCCGTAATCACCGGGACCCAGACGTTGAATATCCACATCATATGAACCGTAGGCAATCGCATCCCAAAAATCCCGATCTTGCATCACATCCGCCATCGTCAAGCGATATTCGCCCTGAATATGCCGCGATTCGCGGACATAGAGCTCGGGAGCGGCTCCCGCATACTCCAGGCTGCCAAATTCCTTGAAGCTTCGTTTCAGATAAGCCGCAATTCTCGGCGCTTCCTGTCGCCCAAGCCTCAAGCCTTCCTCGACGGAAGCAGCATCAAGCGGATTTACTCCGAAGATATGCATCGCGTTGATAAGAATCGTATGATTATTCTGTCTTCCGATATTCAGTCCGCGAAGCGCAAGTCGTTCCGGATTCGATGATTCATAATTTTTGGCCGACTTGAATCCCCAAGCGCTGCGATTGTCACTGCCCGTATCCGACCTCCTGCCGAAGGATTGCCAAATCTGATCGGTCACGCCGCTCATTTGGAAAACAAGCGTAACCGCCATGCGCGCATGCGGATCGCCAAGATCTTCTCTTCCAATCGTATACGGCGCTCCCGCCAGAGCCGCAATATCGCCATCCTGTGTCGCATCGATTACAGCGCCCGCATACGCTTCCTTTCGCTCACCGGCCTCATTCACGAACGATATGCCTGTAAGGAGCGCATCATCCTTAAGCTTGGACACGATCGGCATGATCGTTCGCTGCTTCAGAAGCAGTGTAATATTGGGCTCCCGATCAATTAACGCTTGCAAGGAGCTTTCTGCAGTTCTAATGTCCATGGAGCTGCCCTCCAGCTCCCTGTACCATTCCAGAAAGATGCCTTTGTTCAGCATGTTTGCAGCGGACTTTCTTGCAGATTTCACGGGAGAAAAGCTCAAATCAAGCGAATTCAACCATCCCAAAGTAATCAACCCGCCAAGCTTCCCCCGATTTCTTCCATCTATGAGAAGCACCTTTAAGCCGTTTCGGGCTGCGGATACCGCGGCAGCCACGCCTTCGGGATCCGTTCCGACCACAATTACATCATATCGTGCGCCGAGTCTGCCGGCTTTCACATCCTCTTGACCCGCGATCGGAAACAAGATCAATCCTGCAAGCAAGGAAAGAATGAGGCAGGCTTTCATGCGATATAATCGTTTTTCCATCCGCCGCGCAAGCTCCTCTCTGCCATTTTTGCTTATTATGAGGAGAACCGTCAAAATTAACGCTCTTGCGGATCTGGTAATTTCAACCTCGCATGATTCAAAAACGTCTCAATGGTTTATAAGAACAGTAAGAGGCAGAATGCCCAATAAGAAGGTTATAAAAAAGGAGAGAGTGACTATGGCGAAACAAACAAATGGCAACGGAATGGTGTTGGGCGCAGTAATCGGAGGAATCGTCGGCGCGGCCGCCGCACTTCTTCTGGCGCCAAAATCGGGCAAGCAAATGCGTGAAGATCTCGGCGGACAAATTCAAAATATAAGTCACAAGACGAAAGATATCGCTTCAAACATTCGATCGCAAACGAAGGATATTGCCTCCAATCTCACCACGCAGACGAAGGAATTGGCGTCCAATCTGCGTTCGCAAGCCAAAGAAACGATGGAGGAAGCCTGCGACAAGGCTGAGGATGCGGTGAATTCCATGGCTCCCGACGAGAAGGATATGAAGCATCTCGGCAAAGAGATGGATGTAATGCCAACGAATGCCGAGCTGAAGGAAAAGGGACTTGTTTCCGATCCGGCGCAATAATCCCCAACAGAAAAGGCGATTCCCCCAAGTCTTCCCGAGACTGGCGGAATCGCCTTTTCATTGCCCTCCTATGTCCGGTTTGCGTCTTCAGCCGACCTCAGTCGCTCCCGCTCCTCCTGCAGAACGTCCTCTACAAGCTCAATCCCCTGGCCGTCTTCCGAATTCTGGCGAGCCTGCCAAACGGATTGCTCCGTGTGCGCCAGACAGTTTTCGGCTTGCTCAATGGACTGCCGAGACGGATGGCTAAGCGCTTGCGATACTGCATTGTGAAGCTTTGTCACCGAGCCTTCGGCTTGTGAAACCGGCGTATTCTTGGGCAAACTGGATTCATAATGTTTCATGGATGATGCACTCCTTCGAAGTAAAAGTTCGCTTTCCCCCATAGGTTGCTTAACACTGCGTTTAACTATGCAATTCGGCTCAGCTGCCGTCACAACGCAGAAGAACAGCCAGCTAATCGTCAGCCGGCTGTTCCTCCAGTTTTGTTTTCAGTTTGGCAATGGCTTTCCGTTGAATTCTGGAAACGCTCATTTGCGAGATGCCGAGCTGCTCTGCAATTTCTCTCTGCGCGAGTCCTCGTCCGTATATGAGCGAAAGCACGAGCTGCTCTTGTTCCTTAAGTCCTGCCATCGCTTCTTGCAAATCCAGCCGGCTGTCGAGCGTAAGCAGATCATCCGATTCGGTTGGAATGCGGTCTGCGATCGTCGCCGCGCTCTCTCCTTCGGAGGAAATTGGCGTATCGAGCGAAATCGACTGATAAGCCTCTCTCGACGTCAGCACTTCAATCGTCTCTTCCGTTGACAGCTCCAGGTAGTCGGCGATTTCCTCCACCTTCGGCGAGCGGTTCAAACGTACGGTCAGCTCGTCAATGGCGCGTTGCGCTTGAATGCCTTTCTCCTTCAAGCGTCTTGGCACTTGAATGTACCATGATTTGTCGCGCAAATAATTTTTGAGGTGGCCAATGATGCTTTTCATCGCATAACCTTCGAACGGCACCTCGCGATCCGCGTTATATTGCGCGAATAAGCGCAGCATGGACATTTGGCCCACTTGATACATATCCTCATACAAATCCGGACGGCTTCTGGACATTTTCCCGGCTGCCATCCTGACAATGGGTTCATAATGATTGAGCAAAGCCGTCGCGCATTCATTGCATTTCTGTTCGCGGTAAATCTCCATAAATTTAATCACTTGCTGGGGAGTCAAGCCTGAGGCAGATGGATTCATACTTTCTCCTCGTTTCTGCTCATGCGTTTGGTGAGAACAACCTCCGTACCTTGCGCAGTACGAACCTCTACTTCATCCATTAAAGCTTTCATCAAGAAAATGCCCAGCCCCCCTGCGGTCGCTTCGGACAATGGAATGTTCTGCAACCCCGCCATACTCTTCTCATTCAACCCCGGTTCAAAGCTTCGTCCGTCATCCTTCACATTGATAACGAAATCCTCCTCGTCCCACTGGAACATCAGATCAACCTGTCCGTTGCTTGTCCGATCTTCATAGGCATGTTGAATAGCGTTCGCACAAGCTTCGGTCACGGCCACCTTCATATCCTCAATATCCTCGTACGAGAATCCGGCTTTGCTGGCAACAGCATACAGCGTCGTGCGAATAATATCCAGATATTCAGCGGATGCCGGTATCGTCATTCGAATCTGACTTTGTTTCATTGCTGCACATTCCCCTCTATTTCAACTAGTATACTTCATTTCACTCGCACTTTGTTCCAGATTCTTATGGAAGATGTTATGCCGTCGGAGATGGCGCTGATCATATTTTTCGTTCTTCGATCGTTGGACGGACCCGAATAGCGGGCTCCGGGGGTATCGACAGCTTCGACTTCTTCAAGGGAAGGAGCGGCCGCTTTGTCGATAGACTCCAGCCGGGTCTCCACTACCGATTTCAGCTTGTCCGCAGCTCCCGCAGCCGCTTGGCGTGCGGCTGCTGTCAGAGACTGCACCGCGTGTCCGATATCGTTAATCGAATGAAACAGAGAATCGAGTTCGTTCAGCTTCTCGCGCGTATCCACCGCAACCTCTTGCGTCTGTCTCACAACCTCCGTGGCTTCCTTTGTAATCTTGCTGATTTCCCCGCGAAGCTCCCCCATCGTGAACTTGGCTTCCTCGAGCGCCGCTCCCGCTTGCTTCAAGGTTTTGTTCAAGGTAATCAGAATAAAAATCAACGCTATTGCTACCGCTGCTACGCTGCATCCAATGACGATATCCATAAACGCATCTCTCCTTTTATTTTTTCATTACCCAGCTGAATTCAATTTGAAACAATCTTTCTTTCTGCTAATCTTCGAAGTCTGGAGCTACTTCTGTTATAATCGTTAATAGAGTATTCAGCGCAAGCGCGCCTTATATAGCATTAAGTAGTTCTGAGGAGGCTGTAATGAAGAACCAATTCAATTTCAAATTCAATATTCGCATGAAAATAGCGCTAGGTTATGTTCTTATTATCTGCTGTCTGGGCGCCGCCATCGTTATCGTAACGGACCGGGTCAAGATGCTTCAGCATGAAATCGAAACCATTACGACCAAGGATATGGAAGTTCATAACTTGATTACCTCAATCCGTTATGATGTCGTCAATATGGAGACAAGCCAGCGCGGATTCCTCATTACCGGAGACGAAACTTATCTTCAACCCTATCAAGAGGGAAAGACGCAATGGGAGGCAAGCTACAACAGTCTGTATGCGCTCATATCGGAAACACCGAGCACCCAGAAGAAGCTTGAAAGCATCAAGCTAACGATCGAGCATTGGCTAAGTACAACGGGAGAGCCGACCATTGAACTTCGAAGGGAAGGCAAGACCGATCAGATCATGGATTTCTTCGCGAATGATCCCGGGAAGCAGGATATTGACGATCTTCGCGAGCAAATCGAAACGCTCCGGAACGAGCAGGTCGCTCAAACCAGCATCTATATCGCCGAATTGAAAAACCGCAACGATATGCTGACCATCAGTCTCTACATTATGCTCTTCGTCGTAGCGATTCTCGCGTTTTTGATCGTCGCATACGTATCGAACAACATTGTTAGAACGATCAGCCGGGTCTCTGCCGCCATCCAAGAGATAACAGCCGCCCGCGGCGACCTGACCAAGCGCATTCACGTGCGGACAAGAGATGAAATCAAGGACTTGGCCGAGGCGACCAACAAACTTCTTGACAGCCTCGAAGCCCAATCCTGGGTTCAGACTCGCGTCGCAAATATCGCAACAATGAATCAAGGCATGAATGACTTGAATGATATGGCAACCTCATTCCTGAGTCATACAGCGCCTATGGTTGGGGCGTTATCTGGCGCCATCTACCTGCGGAGGGGCCAAGGAGCTCAGCAGCGCATGGAAATATTGGCATCCTACGCCGGGGAAGGCAAAGCGAGCGCGAAATCCAGCTTCCTCTTGGGCGAAGGACTTATCGGCCAATGCGCCGCTGACAAGCGGAGCTTTCTGCTTAACGCGCCGATTACCGATTACGACAATCAGATTCAGACCGGATTATCCGAATTCCGGCCGCAAAGCGTGCTTGTCTTCCCTGTTGAATTTGAGAATAAGGTCATCGCCGTTATTGAATTCGCATCCATGGAGCATTTCACTTCCCAGCATTTGAAGCTGCTCGAGCAGATAGAGGATCATCTCGGCGTCGCTTTTGATAATGTCGCCAGCCGAATGGAAGTCGAAAGATTGCTCGGAGAATCGCAAACCATGACCGAGGAGCTTAAAGCGCAAACAGAGGAGTTGCAGGCCCAATCCGAGGAGCTGCAGATGCAGCAGGAAGAAATGCGGATGACCACGGAGCATCTTGAAGAACAGAATTTGTACGCCGAGCAGAAAACCAAGGAGCTTGAGCTTGCCAAATCCGAGCTTGAGGAATATGCGGATAAATTAAAGCAAAGCGCGCAATATAAAACCAACTTTTTGGCCAATATGTCGCATGAGCTGAGAACGCCGCTGAACAGTATTCTCATCCTGTCGCAAATGCTGTTCGAGAACGACAATAAGTCGCTTATGGAGGAAGAAGTCGGCTATGCACGCGTCATTCATTCCTCCGGCAACGATCTGCTGAAGCTGATTGACGATATACTGGATTTGTCCAAGATTGAAGCCGGGAAGATTACTCTCATCAAGGATGAAGTGAATGTAACGGAAATTCCCGATCTCATGAAGCTGAGCTTTGATCCCGTAGCGGAGAAGAAGCAGGTAGCCTTCCATATCGAAATCGAAGAAGGGCTTCCCGAGATCATCCACACCGATGGTCAAAGACTGCAGCAAGTATTGAAGAATTTGTTGTCGAATGCCTTCAAGTTTACGGAGAAAGGCTCCGTCACCTTGAAAATCCATCTGGCGGATCCAACGATGGCGGAGGAATGCTTGCCAGGCCATCCTTCCAATGAATGGATTGCGTTCTCCGTAATCGATACCGGCATCGGGATTCCGAAGGATAAACAGGAGCTTGTGTTCGAGGCATTCCAACAAGTGGACGGCAACACGAACCGCATCTATGGAGGAACCGGACTCGGCCTGTCGATCTGCAACGAATTCGCACAGCTTCTGGGAGGCTGCCTGGTGCTGAGCAGCGAGCTGCATAAAGGAAGCACCTTCACCTTCTACTTGCCCGTTAACTACGAGCCCGCCGCCGGAGCAGAGCTTCAGCTTGGCGCAAGCGAGGCTGCGGCAAGCGTCGAGAGAGACGGAAAACAAGAGGAGGAGCTCGCTCACGCCGATCAACAAAGCTTCATTAATCAAAAGGATGAAGCAGCTTCGAAGACGGCGGCTTCAAGCTCCGAATCCCATATTTTCCACAACAAAAAGGTGCTGCTCGTCGAGGATGACGCAAGAAATATCTTTGCAATCGTGAACGCTCTTGAGCAGAAGGGGCTTCAGGTTACGGTTGCCGGGAACGGCAAGGAATGCCTCGACATTGTAGAAGATAACACCGACTTTGATCTCGTGCTGATGGATATCATGATGCCGGTCATGGACGGCTTCGAAGCGACAAGAGCGCTGAGGCAGCATCCCGTGCTCAAGGATATTCCGATTATCGCTTTGACAGCGAAGGCAATGAAGAGCGATCAGGAGAGCTGTCTCCAAGCAGGCGCTTCTGATTATATCTCGAAGCCCATACACATGGATCAGCTGTTCTCCCTTATCCGAGTCTGGCTGACGAAGCAGGTGGACCATTGAACAATGCAGAAGAACCTATAGACAGCCGTGAGGAGCTGGAAATCGATCTTCTCTTGGAAGGCATCTTCCGAACCAGCGGCTATGATTTTCGCAATTATTTACGGTCATCGCTAAGAAGAAGAATACGACATCGTCTGGAAATGGACAGAGCGAGCTCCATTACGGCTTTGCTGGAGAAGACGATTCACGAAGAAGGCTTTCTGGAGAAATTCCTTGAGGATTTCTCCATCAAGGTAACGGAGATGTTCCGGGACCCCGCCTTCTTCCTAGCCTTCCGCCGGGAGGTTGCTCCGTTTCTGCAACAATTCGACAAGCTGCGAATATGGCATGCTGGCTGCGCGACGGGAGAAGAGGTCTATTCGATGGCCATTCTGTTGCAGGAAGAGGGGCTGCTCGAGCGATCCACCATCTATGCGACGGATATGAGCAAGACGGCTATTGCAATGGCGAAGGAAGGCCGTTTCCCGTTGAAACGGATGCAATCCTATACGAAGAATTACTTGCAAGCGGGCGGCGATCAAGAATTTTCAGCCTACTATTCCACCAACCACGCTTATGCAAGCTTTCATCCGTCCATGAAGAAGCATATGACTTTTGCGCAGCATAATCTCGCAACAGACGGTTCCTTCAATGAGTTTCACGTTATTCTGTGCCGCAATGTGCTCATCTACTTCAATCCGGAGCTGCAGGCCAGAGCGCATCATATCTTATACGAAAGCTTGTCTTCACAAGGCTTCCTTGCTTTGGGAAACAAAGAATCCTTCATCTCCGGGCATAAGACGGATTTCGAGGAGATTAATGCGGAGGAGCGCATTTATCGCAAGCTGACAAAGAAGGAGACCCATTAATTAAAGGTCTCCTTTTTTGCTGCGATATTTGGTTAGAACGACCTCTGTTCCTTGCTCCGTCGTGTTCACGGCTACCTCGTCCATCAGCGCTTCCATCAAATAAATGCCAAGCCCGCCGACCTTCAACTCGCTTGTCTCCGAAGCTTGAATCGGCGATGCTTGACTTCTGACCTCTTCATAGGGGAATACGCCGCCCTTATTGATTATGCTGATCGCAAATGTCGACTCATCCGTCTGGAATCGAACCCAAATGCCGTCTGCTCCTCTGTCACTCGATCCATGAATGACAGCGTTCGAGCAGGCCTCGGACACGGCGACCTTCATGTCTTCAATGTCTTCATAGGAAAAGCCAAGCTTATTCGCTACTCCATACAAACAAATTCGAACGAGATCAATGTTTTCCGCTTCAGCCGGTATCTGCAATTGGATGGCTTTCATGCGTCAGCTTCTGTCCCTTCTTTCAAAAATCTGGTGATACCCGTCAAATCGAACAACCGGCGAATAGAAGGTGGAATTTCACGTACATAGAACGGCGCCTTAAGCGCATCCCTCGCCTTCAGAATCGTAACCACGATACCAATGCCGGTACTGTCAATATAGGTCAAATCGCGAAGATTGAGCACCAATGCCGTATCCTCGCGATACATCACGTTCTCCAGAGCCGCTTGAAGCTGAGGCACCACCGACAGATCGAGCTCTCCCTTAACATAAAGAATCGATTCGCCATATTTCTCTTCCGCCGTAATTTGAAAAGGCTCTGCTTTCATTCTCTTTCACTCCACTTCGAAATTATTATGCTGCTTCTGCTTGCCCGTGTATCCCTTCCTTATACCGATGCTAAATGATAGTAGCTGACTCCAAGCCTTTCGCCCGTCTGACCGTCCATGAACATCTTCAGCAGACAATCGTTCCGCTGAAAGACTATGCCGTCTTCCGCAACATAATCGGGCTTGCCAAGCGCGGCTTTCAATGCTTCCGCGTTCACCTGCACGATGACGCCGTCGATATTAAGCTCCTTCACCGTCGCTGCGAAATCGATCGATTGAATATAATCTTGATAGAAATAGATGCTCATGTCCCCATAATGAAATGTAACCGCATCCTTCAAATATTCGTCCCGCTCAATCGAATCCGGCTCTCCCAGCTTATCCCGCACGTCTTCTCTGCTGTCATACAAGGTCAAGTCATTCACCGCATTCAATGCGAACGCATCCTGTTTCACTTCCGCAATCGGCGCTTCCAAGGCAGACGCATCCGGCGCAAGCTCCGCCTGGCCCCTCATATGGGCTGCGGGCTCCGACTTATTCAGCACGGGTGCCGCGGCTTCGGTCGCCCGCACTGCAATGGCGCTGGATGCCGCGCTTCTCTCGCCGAGATGCTCAGCTTCCCGAAGCTGATCGTGTCCAAGCAAGCCGATTAAGAATGTGAATACAATGATGGCTCTCATTTGAATCCCCCCTTGCTTCCCTAACAGCTATAAGATGCCCAATCGGAAAGCCTTATAAATAGCTATACACGTATTCGGGAGAAATGAAACCAGTCGAGACCACTCTCTTTGCGCAAATGTACAAATTTTATTTGCCCACCGTAATCCGTACCATGCATATATCGTCTTGCTGTGCTTGAATTTCGCTTGTTGCCAGCAACGCCTCCACGATCTGGGAGGGATTCGAGCTTTCATTCGACTTCAGTTGATTGATGATAAGCTCTTCCAGCGGTTCGGCGTCCTTCGTCTTGCCCATCGCATCAAGCAGACCATCCGTGAATAACGCCACTACAGCACTGTCCTCATAGGCAAGCTTCTCCTTCTTCACATCTATGGCATCAAACAAACCGATCGCCGGACAATTCTGCGTTAACCGAATGCATTCCTTATTCTGAATCAACAACCCCGACGGATGACCGGCATTCACATATTCAAGCGTCTTGCTGCTCGTATCGACTACAACAAAAATCGCTGTGAAATAATAGTTGATGAGCTCTTCCGACCGATACAGCTGTCCCATATAACGATTGAGCCCGCGCATGACTTCCTCCGGATCCGCAATTCGCGTGATCATATCCTTGAGCACCGAGGATATGAACATGCAGACGAGCGAAGATGAAATGCCATGCCCCATCATATCGAGCAGAATAATGCCATAGCGATGCTTGTCAATGCGGAACCAAGCGTAATAATCGCCGGCCAGCTCCGAGGAAGGCCGATACGAAGCTTCTATGCGCAGATGCTCATCCTCAAGCGGAGAGCTGAGAACGCTGCGCTGTACCTGCTTGGCCAGCTCCAGCTCATATTGAATACGCTTGTCTCTTTCCTTATGCCAATCCTTCTCGTGCTTGAGTCGCAATGCCGAGCGCATTCGCGCCAGAAGCTCCAGCTTGTTAATCGGCTTCATCACGTAATCGGTAGCTCCGGCATCAAGCGCTTCCGCAAGCTTGTTCGAATCGCCGACAGCCGTAACGAATATAATCGGCACATCGCGATAGCGCGAATCTGCCAGGATGGCCCGGCATGCTTCGAGCCCGTCGATTTCCGGCATCATCATATCCATTAGAATAAGATCGACCGGCTCCTCGGGCAGTCCTGTCCCTTCAATCTGAAGCATCTTGTACAGCTGCATCGCGCTTGAAGCGACTCTGAGCTCGGAGTAACCCTCCTTCTTCAGTATGGTTTTAATAATCATCTGGTTCGTCAAATTATCGTCTACGATTATAATACCCAAACCTGTTTCCTCCCGTGTCCCGGCTCCTGTCATGCAAAAGCTTTTCCTCTGTTCCTCTATACGGTTTATTGTAAATGATTTTGAATGGGATTCATAGCAAAAGCCCGCCCTTGCGGGCAGGCCGGCTCCTTATCTGTAAGGAGGCATCGTTCCGTTGTACATGCTGTAAGGATGGAAATAAACATCCCGATCATAATCATCGTCTACATATTCGATGCCTCGCCACCCGATGACGACGATCTTGTCCTGATCCATCTCTTTCTCAAGCTGCTCCGCCTCGCTCTTCCCGATGCCGAGTGACCTCATCTTCGCCCTAAGCTCGTCACCATGGGATCGGAATATGTTGGCGATAGCGGTGCCAAGCCCTTCCTCCCAAACGCCGATTTCCTCCGCGTCCGTTCGGTCGGCAATGCGCTTCGTACGCTTATCATCATGCGTCAGTACAAAGATTCGATCCTCCGGATATCCATCCTGCTTGAACTTCTGCACGAGTTCCCGAACCTCTTCCACCGTCATTACCGTGTGTACCTTCGTTACCTCCGTGTCGATCGCAGCCATGATGAATCCCTCCTCATTCAAATTTATGATTTGAGTCCATGGATAGAAATGCTAGTCTTGCGTCAAACTCTTTTTCTTCCGAAAATCAAGGAAGCAATGAACAATACGATAAATACGACAAACAGTACTTTCGCTATCCCTGCCAATGCGGAAGCGATTCCGATAAATCCGAAAATTCCTGCAGCGATTGCAAATATGAAAAATAATAATGCCCATCCTAACATAAGAATCACCCTTCTCTCCGTGTTGTTTTTCTGGCATACTTGTATATACCCCCGCTATACAAATTGAAACAGCAGGAGGATTCCCATGGATATTGTACATATCTCGATGGCGCTGATTGACGAGGACAAGGATCAGCCCCGCTATCAATTCAATGAAGAGGCTTTGCAAGAGCTCATGAGGAGCATTGACGAGATCGGACTCCTGTCGCCAATTAAGGTGCGGCACGCGCCGAACGGGCGATACATGATCATATATGGCAACCGCCGCTATAAAGCTTCGCAAATGCTCGGACGCAGCACGATCCCCTGCATCGTGTCAGACACCACGGATGAGATGGAGATCTATCTGGAGCAGATTGCCGAGAACCTGACCCGCGAAGGCTTCTCGCCGATCGAGGAAGGGGAAGCCTTCAATAAGCTGCTGAACGATTCGGGCTTTCGCAGCTCAATGAAGTTTCTGTCCGCCAAGCTTGGCAAACCGGAGAGCTACATCAAGAATAAATGCGAACTGCTCAAATTCAGCGGTGCCGTCAAGAAGCTCATCGTCAGCGGAACCGAAATTAGGAAGGATTGCCTTACCGAGGATCAATTGATGCCGCTCAAGGATTTGCCTATGGAGCATCGCGATCCGATCGCCTTGATTGCGGCGCGGGACGAGCTGCCGGTCAGCGACGTGAAGAAGATCGCGAAGCTGTTCAAGGACAAGACCATCTCGGAGAAGACGAAGGAGAAGCTGCTTCTCAAGACGGGCAGCGGGCTTATAGAAACCTGGTCGGTCTACGAGCAGAATCGGAAAGAGAAGAAGAAACGCGAGCAGGAAGAGAAGGAATGGGCGGAGGAGCAAGCCCGGTTTGCGTCCGCAGCTCCGATGGGGAATGACGCTTCGAAGCCTTCTGCCGGCAGCGGCGGGGGGATTCTGAACGGAGCTGCCCCGGCAGCGGGAGGCTTGAGCGAAAGCGGCCTTGCAAGCGCGGCCGTCATTAGCGGCTCGGAGACAATTGTTGCTTTGCTTAAGGAGCAGAAGGGCGCTCTATCCGAGCAAGGAGCACGCTTGTTGCGAATCGCGGATATCGCTTCGGGGTTGTCGGGAGGAGAAGCTGGCGCGGCTCTGAAGCAAGTCGAACAGATCATTCAGCAGCTGGACAAGCAATTGACGGACTGGTACGACCTGAAGCAGCGGCTCCATTCCCGTTAGGTGGAAGACTCGTCCAATATTTGTAACTGAACTGAAATATTTCATTCATCGATCTTTAATGTAGAGCGCCTATAATAGAACTCGACCCCCTTTTTTAATATATATATACCTTTGGCCCGCTGCCCGTTGCAGCGGGTCCCTTTTTTTGCAGATATGGGCCTGCGTGGACTCACGCTCGCACAAGCATAATCTTGCTTATGCTCACTACCGTGTGAGCTCGACGAGTATCAGCTGGGGTCTGTTGAATAGGCGCAGTGGAACGCCGCTGTTGCCAAGTCCGCGGCTCGTCACCATCGCGGAGCCGTCAAGCTCGTACAGTCCGGCCGTATATTTCGGCCAGAAGCCCTGCTCCGGCGCGTACACGCCTCCGACGAACGGAATGCGAACCTGCCCGCCATGCGCATGTCCGGTAAAGCTGATATCGATCCCGCGCTCCGCATAGACGGAGAACAGCTCGGTGCGATGGGACAAGAGTATGGTATAGTCCGCAGTCTGCTCTATGCCAATCATGGCTTGATCCAAGTGCGCGTTCATCTTGTCGACATCGCCGTCCTCCTTGCGGTTGAAGATCGGATCGTCCACGCCGATCAGTCGAATAACGCCGTCTCCGACCGCAATGGCCGTATTCTCATTGCGAAGCACATGCACGCCGACATTCCTTAAAGCTTGCTCGAATGCCGCATACGGCTGCTCACCGACTTCATATTCATGATTGCCGGGAATAAAGTATACGGGAGCAATAGCCGCCGCGCCGCTCATCAGCTCCAGACTAATATCAGGATGATAGCGGCGGCTGTCAATCAAATCCCCGGTCACGACAATGAGATCGGGCTTAAGCTTTCGTATTTTGCCAAGAAGCGTATGCTGGCTGCTCCCGAATTCCTTGTTATGCACATCGGACAAGTGCACGATTCGGAACGTATCGAAGCCATCGGGCAGCTTGCTCGAGCTGATCCTCAGCTTCGTAATGCCAATCACATTGTTCTCGACATACACGAAACAGGTCGATGCGAGAATGAATACAAGCAAGCCGAGCAGCAGCCTGCGTCCTCTCTTCGTCAAAGCTCTCACTCCTTCGCTTGCCGCAACGAAAGATTCCATGATTGCCAATGCTTCTTGGCTGCCGCTTCCTTGCGCATTTGACTAATGATATCGTCCACGCCTTCCAACTCGGGGAAGCGCTTCTCCATTTGCTTAATTGCCGGCAGCGCGTCGGTCGACAGCGTGCCCAGGTAGTAGACATCGATCTCGCCGGTATGCTCGTACCGATCCAGATTGCCCTCCGCGATTCTTGCGTCCAGATTAGCATAATTCATAATGACGTATGCGACAATGGCCGATGAGATGTAGAATTTCGCGAGCGAGAAGCGATAGGTCCAGATGCGTACCAGTGATACAGAGATCCAGACGCCGAGCAGAAGCATGAACCCTTGCACCAGCAAGCGGAGCAAGGTGTATCCGTAAGCCTCCTCGTACAGGGACAGCCTGCTGTAGGCCGAGATGAGCATCACGATCGTGCAGCCCATCAGCACGCTTAGCAGAAGCTTGCGCAGTCTCTCCTGCAGAGGCGAGGCGCTGCGGATATAATGCAGGCCGACCATCAGAATGCCGAGATTGATCATGGCGACAAGCACAAGCTCCGCAAAGCCCCTATGCGTATATTCCGCATAGGAGACCCCTTCCGGCAGCAAGCCGTCCGCTCCTCCGAACAGATAGGTGAATTGTATCGCCGTGAAGAGGATGTACACCACATTGACCAAAATGAGCGCCGTGCTCGCGGCAATCGAGTCCAGGAGCGCCTTCTCTCTATAAGGCTGAAGAGCCGCGCCCGCTGCCGGCTTTAAGCTCTTTCGAAACAGCAAGCTCCATAGATAACAGAAGAGATACAGAGCTATGCCTCCTCCGACGATTAAGCGCACCAATGTCTTGCCCGCCCAAGCCGAATAAATGCCCTGAGGAATGTGATTCAACCAGCCTTGAAAGATGCCGTCCGCCGACGATAGCAGAGAGACCACTACGAACAGCAGTGGAGCGGCAATCAGCAATCCGAAGCCAACTTGACGCAGATTGCTTCTCGCACCGGAATTGCCGCCTCCCGGTCGCAGCCAATTGCCGGCCAGGCTGAACGGCACCATCAGATGCGTCAGCGGCATGAACAACCATTGCAGCAGCAGCTCGCCATAGAAGACAAGGCGATGCCAAGGCTGGGAGCCGCTCCTTGTCAGCAACAGCGTCTGGGCGACGACAAGCAGAATCAACAGGAGTACGTTGAAGTGATGGAAGAAATCATTTCGGTAGAACACATACGTCAGCGACAGCAGAGCAATGGGGATGAACAGCAAAATACCGGATAGCTGCTGCCCCTTCCATCGATCGAATCCGCCGATTCTGCCCTGCACCGCATAGAAGAACAAGCCATAGAAGCACGCGATGAACAGGGGAACGGACACTCCGAACTCTCTCCCGACGAACAAATATTGGCCCGCTAGACCGATAAGCAGGGAATAAACCAGCATCCTGTCGTATCTTTTCTGCCATGGCGCAGCATCCTGCATGTATGAACACCCCTTTACAGCTTTCAATTCCTTTCCTTTTATTGTAACCTTAAAAACAAGAACAAAAAGTGCAAGTTAATTTTGGGAAATTTCATATTTTAAGTGCGTTACAGTGCAATCAAGGGAGCTGTCTCATGAAGATCAGACGACATTATATCGCGATGCGCCGCCATTTCGCCCATGCGCGCGAACATGAACCCGTGGCATGCACGACAACCGAGCTGGCGGACATCCTGACATGCACGCAGCGTAACATGGTGTTGCTTCTGAATCGCATGCAGCAGGAGCAATGGCTCCTCTGGGAGCCGAAGCGCGGTCGCGGCAATCGATCGCTGCTCACATTCCTGGCTTCGCTCGAGGAGCTCGTTCTGAAAGAAGCCAAGGAGCTTGTGGACAAGCAGGAGCTGCAAGCGGCGCTTGCGCTTATCCAGCATCAGCCTGCCGGCGAGCGGATGCAAGCGCAGTTCCAGGAATGGCTGTCCGGTCATTTCGGCTTCCGCTCGGAGCTCGAGGGCTCTCGCCGCAGGGATGTGCTGCGGTTCCCTTTGCCCCAGACGATTCATACGCTGGACCCGGCCTGCATTCATTTCTTCGGCGAATCGCATCTCGTCAATCAGTTGTTCGACAGCCTTATTCGCCTGGACGGGAAGACGCAGGAAGCGGTTCCCCATCTCGCTCATGCCTGGGAGGCGGATAAAGCCCGTGTCACCTGGACCTTCTATCTGCGCAAAGGCGTTCTGTTCCATCATGGAAGGGAGATGACGGCGGCAGATGTGCTGTATTCGCTGGAGCGGCTCAAATCACTCGCACCGCAAGGCTTGTACAGCTGGGTATACAAGGATATCGCCGGGATGGAAATCGTGAATGAAACGACGATTCGTATCATGCTGAGCAAGCCGAACGAATTGTTCCTCTCCTTCCTCTCGACGAATCGGGCGTCCATCGTGCCGGAGGAGCTTTGCCGCGCTGATGGCATGGCATTCGGCCTGAAGCCGATCGGTACAGGACCGTTTAGGCTGGAATCAAGTACGCAGGGCGTCTGGACGTTGGAGGCTTTTCAGCCTTATTTTCAGGGAAGAGCGTTTCTGGATCGGGTAGAGGTTTGGAGCTTGGGGGGATCGGAGGAGGAGGAGGGAAAGCATGAGGATTTGATGAATCGCAGCACCTTCCAGGTGATGCACAATGCGCGGATTACCGAGATGGACGGAGGGGAATGGCAGCAGATCAAGCAATCTGGCACAACCATCAAATTCATGACCGTCAATGCGTTAAACGGCGGTCCTATGGAGAATGCGGAAATACGCGCCGTTATCAACGAGGCGATCGACCGCAACAGACTGCTCGAGCTTCTGTCGGGCGATGTTCTTGAGCCGGCGACAACGCTGAATCGGACCGAGTCCAGAGAAATTCGGAAGCGAACCTTCAAGCCATGCAATTATGCGTCGCTCAAGAAGCGGCTCCGCGAGGCTGGCTATGAGGGGCAGACCCTGCGGCTTACAACGATTCCCGAGTACGCCAGGGATGCCGAGCTGATTCAAGCGTTGCTGAAGGAGATCGATGTTCCGCTTGAGCTTCGGCTGCTGAAGGCGGAAGAGTTCAAGGGCTCCTCCCGCATGACGGCGGATTTGCTCCTATTCGCCGTTATGCTGGACGAGCATCGGGAGCTTCGGCTTATCGATCTGTACGCAAGCATGCTGCAGCACATGAATCCTCAGCTCATTCCGGTGCTCGACAAACCTATGAAGCAATTGCTGGAGGAGCCGGACCAGACGAAGCGGTCAGAACATTTCCTCGCGATGGAGAAGCGGCTGATTGAGGACAACTCCTTGTTCCTTCTCTACCGCAAAGCGCTCAAGACCGCCTTCCATCCGTCTGTCCAGGGCATCTCGCTCGAGTCGCTCGGCTGGGTCAGGTTTCGGGATTTATGGTTTCGTTAGCCGTATCTGTCAGCCGCTTCTCCATGCACAAGCTCGATTCGCAATGAACATATTCGCCATACCGGTCAATCCCATAAAATCCTTGCTTCCTGTAGAAGCCGAGCGACTCATATTGAGGCGCTCCCGTCTCGAGACGAAGAACGGCGATGCCCTGCTCCCTGCATCGCTTCTCCAGAAATCGGCAGAGCTCGCCCGCGATACCCGATCTGCGGCATTCCGGCAGCACGTAGAAGCGCTTGAGCTCCGCCGCGGCTTCATCCAATCTGCGAATCGCGCCGCAGCCGACGGCCTTGCCGTCCGTATAGGCAACGGCGAAGATCATCTCCCTCGTCTCCGCGGCTTCAAGATCGACTGCGAAGATTTCATCAGCCGGATATAAGCCGGACAGGTAGCTGTCCAGCTCTGCGATAAGTCGCCTCAGCCCTGCATCGCTGGCAGGCACCACCATGATATTGATTCTCTCAGGCAAAATGTCTGTTCCTCCTTCATTCGGCCGCAAAGCGTTTCATCTGCGACTCAAACCAATCATAGCCGAAACCAACCTGCTCCGGCTTATGCGAGTCGGAGCCGTAAACACAAGAGATTCCACGCTTCAAGCATTGCTGCAGGAACCACTCCGGCACATAGGGCTTGCCGCAAGTCGCAACCCTTAAGCCCGCCGTATTCACATCGACGCCAACCCCTCCCTCCTCGAGCAGAGGAAGCAGCCTCCTTAATCGCTTCTCGATTAATTGCTGGTCTATGGGCGGAAGTGCCGTACGAAATTTCTCTATCAGATTCACATGTCCGAGTCTTGTCCGCACTGGCAGCCGCGAGGCCGCTTCTATCGCACCCTCGACATGATCATAATAAGCATTCGCAAGCTCATCCATGTTGCCGTAATAAGTCAGCAGATGGCTACGGAAATCATGGGTCGTAAAGTCGATGCAGCGCATGCCGCCAACGCCCGGCAGGAAATGAACCGAGAATACCACATCCTCCAGGCTATGCTGCCATTCGTTTATGATTTCTTCGGTGAAATCGAACCTTCCCTCCAAATAATCCAGCTCGAGCCCCGCCGTAATTTCGATTTTCCCTTCATATTCGCGCTTCAAACGAAGCACCTCGTTCATGTAAAGGGACAGCTCGGCTTTCGGCATGGCAAGCTCTTTCATTAATAAGGCATCGTTCACCCATTCCCGCGGAAGCGGAGGATGCTCGCTGATCGTATATCGTTCAAAGCCTTGCGCCACCGCATTTTCTATATAATGCTCCAGCCTGTCGCTGCTGCCATGATAGCAGAACTGCGAATGCGTATGTCCATCCCATTTCAACATGCAATCCGCTCCTATTTTCTATTGTTCCCAGCAGGGAATCATCCCATCGGCAATACGCCTGTCTCCTACAATTGTAAAGCCATTCGACAGCGAATCGCAATGCTTGTGTTATTTTGCGGAAAAAGAAGGATTTGAAGCCTCAGTGTCGAATAATATACGGTCGAACATGTCTTGGAAATAGTTTCTAGGAGGATAAAAATGAAGTGGATCTCCAAACCGTTCACATTCGTTGTCATTCCGGATGCGAATCAGGCCGTTCAGCGATATCGAATACCGCGAATCATCATCATTATACTGCCAGTCCTATTCTTATTATTCATCATAAGCACAGCGCTCCTCATCTACCTCTTCTCCGGGAATACCTCCCGCATTCATGAATTGAAAAACCAGCTTTCCAGATCCGAAGCCGGCTATGAACAGCTGCTGTCAAGCAAGGAGAATCAAATATCAACGCTTGAAGACAGCTTGGCCTTGCTGTCGGATCAAGCCGAGCTCATGGAAAACAAAATGTCCGAAATTACCGAGCTGGACCAGCAGCTGAAGGAAATTGCGGGCATTAAGGAGCCGAAGGTTCAGATCTCCTCCATACTGGATGAGAAGAATGACGGTCAGGGCGGCGAAGAATTTCTGATGTATCCCTCTGAACAAGTCGGCCCGGCAAACGGAGCATTCATGGATGGTACTGACGGCAATAACAGCTTGCTGATTGAGACCATGCAGAGCTATTCCTCCTTGTCCGCCACTATGGAAGAACTGAAACCGCAGCTCCAGTCCACGAAAGAAGCGCTGCTGCAGTATCAGCATATTCTCAGTATTACGCCAACGATCTGGCCTGCCGACAGCCGCAGAATCACTTCCGAATTTGGCGTCCGCAAGGATCCTATCACGGGCAGATCGGCCTTTCATTCCGGGCTCGATCTTGGAGGAACGCGCGGGGATCCAGTCTACGCGACAGCCGACGGCGTCGTCGTCAAATCGGAGCGGGAATACCCTTATGGGAACAATATCATTATCGATCATGGCCGAGGCATCGAAACGCGTTATATGCATATGAACAAGCTGTTAGCGAAGGTCGGCGAGAAGGTCGTCAAGGGTCAGGTTATCGGCGAGCTTGGCAATACGGGGCGGAGCACCGGTCCCCATATTCATTATGAAGTGATCGTGAACGGGACGACCGTCGATCCCGCGCCGTATATCAAAGAAGAATAGGATGGGATAAGCCATGTTCAAATCAAAGAGCGAAACGAAGAAAATCAATCCGGATACGACCGACACCTTGATCGGCGTAGGCACCGTATTCGAGGGCAATCTGCAATCGCAAGCCTCCATTCGCATTGAAGGAAAGCTGCTCGGCGACATGCTTGTGGAAGGAGATGTCACGATTGGCGAAAGCGGATACGCAAAATCCAATATTACGACGCGCGACCTCGTTCTCGCCGGACGTTTGGAAGGCGATGTTGAAGCGAAGGGAAAGCTGACCATCTGCTCCACGGGCGTATTGAACGGCAACATTACGGCGGAGTCCTTCATCATTGAAGCCGGCGGCGTGTTCAACGGAAACAGCAAGATGAAGCCTGCCGCAAGCGTTGAAGGGGAAGCAAGCGAATCGGGACGCAAAGCTTCTTCGAAATCCGACAGCCAATCCCAAGCCTCCTAATTTGCGAAATCTTCATATGGGGCATACATACGCTTAACATTCATAGCTTATCCTATCTCTTGCATCCATTCCAATACGAAGGTCGGGGGACAGGCGTTATGAAACCAAAGCATCTTGCTTCCAATTTGACGATGATCGCTCTGGCCGCTTTTACGCTCTTCTTTGCGGCCCTCTCGCCGCCTTGGACAGCGGCATCGGCGGCAGAAGCGGAAAGCCTTCTTCTTATAAGCAACAGCAATTCGACCGAAGCCTTGACTGATCCCCATGGCGCATATCGCTCGCTTCGCCCCTATGTTGAGAGCCGCGGCGGCAAGGTCGTCTACAATCCGGAGAATGACACCGTTGATGTCAAGATGAATGACAGTTCCTTCTCCCTGCTGCTCCAGGATCATCTCATCCGCTGTAACGGACGCGAGCTGCCGGGTCTATTCTATGTTCGGAACGGCGAGACCTTCATGGACACGTCCTGGATCGATATTTTGACAGAAAGCCATTCGTAACTGAACGCCGTTTAACAAATATTACAACAAGACCTTGCCTAGCGGTTCTAGCGCCGATCAGCAAGGTCTTCATTTGTTCCTCGATTGATTCATTATGTATGTACGAGCTGACTACAGCTGTTCCGCGTTCTTGATTGCATACTCCCAGCTTGGGAAGTAGAACAACGCATTGCGCACCAGCTCCGGGTCGCTCTGCTTAACCTGTTTCTTCGAAACAGAACCGCCCGATGACTGCAGTTCCTTAATGCGACGAACAACTTCATCGGCGCCAAGTGTGAAATCCATCTCCTTCGCTCCTTTCCTGAGTTGATCCCCACTATCCAGTGTTGCTTATAACAGCTTCAATTACGAGCTGCCGGACCTCCGAAGGAAGTTAATCCCAATCTTCCGGAAACCAATATAATTTCCACGTACTTCTTCCATTTCTCGTTCAAGGGACAGCCTCCGTTTCTCTAAGCTGTCCCTTCGCGATTAAGCGGCGGACAGCTTGAGCGTAATGCCGGACGGATCTATTATAAACCAGAATCCGTCTTCATAGCTCGCAGAATATCCCGAATCCCTCAACCTCTTAATAACAGCCTCAAGCTCTTCGCCGGACGGTAGAATGATCTCGGCATATGCCAATCCCGTGGCGTTCTGCGGCGTGCGCGGCGCGTTCTGGCCTGCCCATATATTCAATCCGATATGATGATGATAGCCGCCCGCGCCGATGAATAACGCGCCCATCCGGCGTCCCAAGTCCGCCTGCATCTCGAATCCAAGCGCATCGCAATAGAAAGCTTTGGCCTGCTCCAAGCTATGAACGTGGAAATGCACATGACCGATTGTCGTTCCTGCGGGCAGTCCGGTCCAAGGAACGTCCTTCGCTTCGTTCAGCAAGCCCTCCCAGTCAATCGGCAGCGAATCCATCACGACCGAACCGTCTGCTTCATGCTTCCACTCTTCGCGCGGCCGGTCGCGGTAGATTTCGATCCCGTTCTGATCGGGATCGGACAGATAGATCGCTTCGCTCACGAGATGATCCGCTTGACCAAGCTGAAGCTTCGCTTCGATCAGTCTGCGCAGAACCATGCCGAGATCTCGTCTTGTCGGCAGCAGAATCGCGAAGTGGTAGAGGCCGCTCGTCGTTCGAGGTCTTGTCGTTATCGCATTTGGAATTTCTTCAAGTACAAGGAGCGAACTGCTGCCATCTGCGGTCAATTCCGCCGTTCGATCATATTGGTTTAGAACGCGAAAGCCGATTACGTCCTGATAGAAGGCAATGGAGCGTTCCAACTGACTGACCTTCAATTTCACTTCTCCAAGCCTTGTTTCCGGGTGAATCATGTTTGTCATCTCTTATCATCCTCTATATATATTAGTTACTTACTATTTGTTATTAACATAAGTGTAAGCGGAATACGCCTCGCCGTCAAGCGCTTCCTATAAAAGCCATTCGCTTCGTCTCCCGAATTGTCGAATCCGCCTGCCTTCAGCCGCGACTAACCCATTCGCCTTTCCATGAACCGATCCGATATTCGCGCTCGCCATGACGGTTTGCGCGATTTGCGCATCCCATGGCTGAATGATTGGTTGCCCCTGAATGAAAGCGTTATCTATACTGAGCTTGAACGAAAATCCCATGGAAAGGAGGGAAGCACTCGCAAGCTTTCGCAGTGAAGGATTTTACCATTATCGGTTTGGAGGAGGCAACCAATGAAACGCTTTTCAGCAATCATTCTAGTCTTGGCCATGTTTCTATCTCTCTATCCCCTGCAGTCAACGCTGGTTCGGGCCGACAATTCCATGCTCCCTGCTTTCCCCGGAGCGGAAGGCTTCGGCTATGCAGCCGTCGGCGGGCGCGGCGGCGAGGTTTACCATGTCACGAGCTACGAGCTTACGGGTCCGGGAACGTTCCATGATGCAATCCAGACAGCAGGCGATACGCCTCGAACGATTGTGTTCGACATAGCCGGCGATATTACGATTCCCCAAATCGTAGCCAGGAACAAGTCGCATATTACGATTGCGGGACAGACGGCTCCGGGAGACGGCGTTACGATCAGAGGAAACAATATCCGATTCATCGATTCAAGCGACATCGTAATTCGCTTCCTGCGTTTCCGACTCGGAAGACAGGACTTCAACGATGATACCATGTACTTCGAGGATTGCCAAAATGTGATGATTGATCACTCGTCCTTCTCTTGGGGAACCGACGAGGTGCTGTCCATTAAGAGCAAGGATTATGATAATCCCCGCTCGGCCAATATTACTGTGCAATGGTCCGTCATCTCGGAAGGCCTGCTGACCCACTCCATGGGCGGCTTGGTCGAGATGAACACCATTACGATGCATCACAATCTCTACGCCCACAACAATGATCGCAATCCGAAGACGAAGGGCGTTATGGACTTCGTCAACAACATCGTCTACAACTGGGGAGGCTTCCCTTATGTAGCGGGCGGAGAGTCGGGGACGAAGGGCTATGGCAATGTGGTCGGGAATTATTTTATCGCTGGCCTGAACTCAGCAGAGCCCGAATTCGCCGTCGTTCGCGGCAACGAGAACTATCAGGTGTATCTGGAGGACAACCGGATCGACAGCAACAAGAATGGCGTGCTCGACGGAACGGATACAGGAGCCGGACTTGTAGAGGCAGGCCGTCCGAGCGTTGTCGTACCGGATCGCTTCGAATATCCGCTTGTGCATACCCAGTCGCCGGAGGTCGCATACGATTATATTCTGGATCATGCAGGCTCCTCCTTGAGGCGGGATGCGACGGATATTCGCGTCATTAACAGCGTTCGCAATCAGACCGGGGTCATTATCGGAGACGAGAACGATGCGGGCGGATTCCCTCAGCTCGATCAAGGAACGGCTCCTCCCGATGAGGATCGGGACGGCATGCCGGATGCTTGGGAAATCGCGAATGGCTTGGACCCTGAGAATCCGACGGACCGCAACGGGGACCGGAATGAAGACGGCTATACGAATCTGGAGGACTATTTGAACGAATTGGCCGCTCCAGGTTTTCCTGCTTCGTACCCGGATACGCCTCCCGCATGGTCGGGCCCTCCGTTCACCCCGCCGCCTGTCGAACCGGATCCGGAGCCTGCGCTTGAGCCGGAGCCTGCCCTGGACGGTGAACTTATTCGCAATGCCGTCATTCACGACGACAGCGGCAATGGCATCGCCAATGCCGTCAATTGGTCGCTTCAGAGCAACCTGAAGCTTGGCGATATTGTATTCGGCGACCGGATGACCGGAAGCAAGAGGTACATCTTCGAGTCCATTCCCGAAGAACTGCTCGGATTGGAATGGATCCGTTCGGCCGTGGAGTCGCGGAGCGCGACGAGCAGCGACCTGCTTTCGTTCTTTTTGGCGGGAGAAGCGGATGTGTATGTGGCTTATGATTCGAGAATTACAACGCAGCCGGAATGGCTGACCTCGGAATACGAGGACACCGGCGAGACGATTACGGACAGCCAGCCGGTTACGTACGAGCTGTACAGGAAGCGTTACGGGGCAGGGTCCCGGGTTGTGATGGGACCGAATAATAATAAATCCAAGTGTCCATATTTCGTGATCGTCAAACCGGCGAACGAGGGAACAGCGCCTTTAGGGGAAGCGCCGGCCGGCTTGGACGGCTCGATGATAGAGAATGCCGCGGTATCGCTTAATTGGACATCCGTGGATGGAGCTCAGAGCTATCTGGTCTATCGCGCCTCCTCCAAGAACCCCAACTTCAAAGCGATCGCAAGCGCGGAAGAGCCGAGCTTCGCAGACGCGACCAGCGAGAAAGGCGTCGCTTACGAATACAGAGTATCCGCCCTTAATGCAGGCGGTGAATCGCCGTTGTCCTCTTCGGTGGAAGCGCTCATCTACGATGCCGCTCAGCCCGCTCCTGCCGCTCCGACGGGACTGGCTGCTGCGGCGGTCAGAAGCTTGTCCGTGAAGCTTTCATGGACGCCGGTCGAGGCCGCGACCTCCTACTTGGTATACCGTGCCATTGCCTCGGAAGGCGATTTCGTTAAAGTCGGATCGACTGCGGCTGCCGGCTTTGCAGATAGAAGCGTAGATCCGTCGACCGTCTACGTCTACAAGGTGTCTGCGATAGGAATCGGCGGCGAATCCGAACGCTCGGCCGACATCGAAGTGAGAACGAAGGAAGCGCTCATTCTGCCTGGGAAGCCTGCTGGTCTGAAGACTGAGGCGGTGTCTACCTCTTCGTTTGATATGTCATGGAATGCCGTGGACGAAGCGGATACTTACAATGTGTACCGTAAAGCGGATGGCGAGGAAGCATTCTCTCTGATCGCTAGTGTAGAGTCTGCTTCCTATTCGGATGACAGTGTCAGCGTAGGGAAAGCAGGCTACACCTACCGAATCGCAGCTGTTAATGAGATGGGCGAATCCGGCTATTCCGATGAGCTTCCGCTTGACATGCCCGTGCCTGAAGCGCCGACTGATCTTATCGTTGGCAAGGTTGGCGAGGATTTCGTCGGGCTCATCTGGACCTCCCATGGCGGAGAATCGATCGTCAATGTCTATAGAGAAGCAGGCGGCGTTGTCGAGCAAGTCGGCACGGCGAAGGTGAGCACGTTCTACGATCGAACGGCGGAGCCCGGCACAACGTATACGTACACGATTAAAGCCGAGAATGCCGCAGGCGAGTCTGAGGCGTCGAACAGCGTTCAGGCCAAGCCTGGCTTGATGACGGTGCTGGACCATTACACGGAGCAGTTCAAACAAACCGGCGACGTAACGGGACCGCTCGCCGCCAAGCTGACGAATGCACTGAAGCAAGTTAGGCATCATCTTGAGAAAGGTTCCCTCAAGCAAGCGATTCACTTTCTGAAAAAGTACGAGGAGCAGTTGCATGATGCGTCTATGCAACAGAATCTGTCGCTGGACGCTCGTTGGACATTAACCTACTACGCGGATTTGTTGATGATGAGGCTGGAGGAGATGTAGCGGCTTCAATTGGGGCTGACTAACATGCATGCAGAGAAATCGCGAATTGTTGCAGCAACTGCGGCAGCTGCGGCATTCGCACCAGTGGCATCAGGCACACCGGTCACACCAGGCACATCAGCCACACCAGGCACACTAGGCACACCAGGCACACCGGTCACACCGGGCACACCAGGCACATCAGCCATACCAGGCACACTAGGCACACTAGGCACACCAGGCACACCGGTGGCCAAGTCATACATGCCGTCTTGAACGGGACATCGCATTGAAAACAGCGGCAGCAACGGACGAGAAATAAAGTCCGGGACTGTCGCTGTTTTGCTGTTTAATGGGTTGAAGCTTACTTTATCCACGCTTGTGCAATAGGCACAAGCGAATGGATGTGGTCTGCAAATGCATAGCCTCGGCCTTGCATGATCAAGTCATGCTAGGCATAGTCTAGCCTTGCTTGATCTTGCCTTCCTGGTCTTGCACTCTTTGATCTTGCCATGCTTGATCTTGCCTTCCTGGGCTTGCAGTCCTTGATGCTTCTGCCATGCGGAAAGCTGCAAATATCCATCAATTTCTCAGGTAAGGTACGAATTCTGCATAATTGATACAAATATCCATTAATTTCGTCAATGTTTTGCTTGAGCGGCTGTTTTCCAGCATCATTCCTGAATATTTGCAGTAATTTCATGCTATCGCTCTTTGTTCAAGAAAATGATGGATATATGCAGGAATATTGAACCTCAACGAAGCGATATCGAGGAATATTGAACCTAAAACGAAGAGACAACTGAGAACACTACTCCATCACAGTCGTGAGTCGAGCCGACTCTCCCTTCCGCAGGCGTATCGTCCAATAGGTCTCGCCGAGCTCGGACGGCTGAGCTTCGCCCTCTGTGATCTGGATGGACTTCGCCCAATCAGGCAGCTTAACCAGGAGATCGGCATCGCGCTCCGCATGCAGCTCAGCACGGAAAGACCCCTCCGCCCGATTCCACTTCATGGATAGCGTCCCAGTATGAAAGCGCCAGCCCGACAGCCTGCCATGCGCCAAGCGTTCAGGCAAGGCAGGAAGCAGCTTGAGCATCCCGGGATGAACCTGCATCAGCATCTCCTGCACGGCGTTCACGAAGCCCATATTGGCATCGAGCTGGACCGGAGCCGTCGGCATGTTCATCGACACGCCCATGCCCCTCCAGTCATTATGGAGCGTGAACAAATTCGGCAACAAGCTCGAACGGGTAAGGATATCCAAACAATCGAGCGCGCTGCCGCCGTCGCCGAGCCTCGCATAGATGGCAGCCATATGCGTGAGCGACCAACCGCTCTGCGCGCCAATCTCCCGTTTGCGCACAGCCTTCTCGAAAGCTTCAAACAGCTCGTAATCAGTCTCCTGCATAACTTCATGGCCCGGAAATACGGGATATAGATGGGAGAGATGACGATGCGCATAGCGATCGTCAAAGTCAGGGTGAAGCCATTCCTTCACAGCTCCGTCAGCGTTCTGTTCATAGGATGGAAGCTTCTCTCGCATCCACTCCCATTTCTCCAACTCGGCATGAGAAGCATCGCCCGTTGTCCTTGAAGCCTCGATCAGATTGCCCAGCAGCTCGCGCAATATAGCAACATCCATCGCGGCGTTAATAGCCGTCGGCATCGGATGCGCGAGCGCCGCCCCATCCTTGGGCATGTAATTCAACGGCGTATTCTCCGGAGAGACTGACGGGTAGATAAGGTACTTCCCTCTGTCGTCCATCACGAGGAAATCTTCATAGAAACGAACGGCCTCCCGCATGAACGGAATCGCATGCTCTCGCCGGAAGCCTTCATCTCCGGTAAAGCGATAATGCTCGGCGTAATGAGCGGCGAGCCAGCCGGCAGCGCCCGTCCAGTTGAGAATGACGGGCACAATTTGATTCGGCACCCCGATGCCTGGCGTCGTCCCCGCCGGAATATAGATGCCTCCGCAACCGTACAGCTTCTTCGCGTTGTCGCGGAAATCGTCCATCAAGGCTTCATAGTAGCGGTAGAGTGCTGGCGTCAGTTCTCCGAGTCCGCCCACATGTGCATGCCAGTACATCATCTGCGTATTCTCATTGGCCATGTTGTGGCTCCAAACCAAACGGTAGTCGCCGCCCCAAAGGCCATACAGCCCAAAAGGCTCAGCTTCGGAAGACGCATCAGTGCCGCTGATGAAGAGATAGCGGCCGAACGCCCACATTCGGCGAATCAAAGCGACAGGCGCCTCGCCTTCGTAGGCATCCAGCAGCAGCCGTTCATTGGTGAGCCGCTCCGCTGCAGGATGTTCATCGTCAGGGTAAGCGCCAGAATCGTTATCTCCGCCAAGCTCCAGCGTTGCCGAGCGGTACAAGGCTCTATGAACGTCAGCATGCCGCTTTAACAGCTCTTCATAAGAAGTGCCGGCTGCCAAAGCGGAAAGCTCTTCGCGCAATTGGACCCAGTCTCGCTCCCTCTCGCCTTTCACGAAAGTTTTCATGAGGATCAGCGCGCGATCCGCTTCCTCCATCCGGATCATGCCATCTCTGGTCTCCAGCCTCCCGCCTTCCGTCCTCACAAGCATGACGGAGCCATAATCCGTGCCGTCGTCATTCCTTGCCGCGAACCAAGAGAATCCTTCTGCGGACGCCCCCCTCTCTACAGAGCGCTCCAGTTCCTTGAACTCAGGAGTGTCTCCCGAGCGGTCGCTCGGATGAAGTGCAAGTCCAACCTCGCCTGACACTGCCGCTGCGCCGTTCGAGCCAAGCTCAAACACGACAGCCGCATCGGGCCTCGAGACGAACAGACGACGCTGATACCGAATCGAGCCGTCCATCCAAGCGACTTCGATCTCGCCGCTGTCCATCGCCAGTTTGCGGCTGTAAGAGCGGAAGGCATTGCCGGCGGGCATGACAAGACGAACGGCCGCCAGCGGGAAGCGGGAAGCGAGCTTCGTGCCGTAGCCCCGCTCCTTCAATGCGTCAGCCAGCAGCCAGCTCGCTTCCCGATATCTCTTCTCGTCCATCAGAGCTCTCGTGCGAGGCAGGATATCGCTTACATCGGGAAGCTCGTCCTTCCTGCCCCAATGCCACAGCTTCGCGTGATTCAGCAGCACCGTCTCCTCTCTTACGCCTCCGAATACGGATGCCCCGATGACACCATTGCCGGAGGGAAGCGCCTCCCGCCACATATTGCCCCACCAGGATGCCGGATAGCTCATGCGGAAGAAATCCTGCGCAGCTCCAGCATCCTCGGAACCTTGAGGAATTGCCCAATTACCCGAGTGGTCGACAGGCGGCTCCGAACGGCTGAGCCTCTCCCCGTATCCCGTTTGATCCGACTTTCGACTGCCCTCGCGTTCCCCCGACTTCTTCCTAATCAAGCGAGCTTCCTTCCTCTCGCAATCTCTCGATCTCGATGCTGGCGAGCAGGAACGGGGCCACGCCCATCAGCGCGTCGCTCACAATCGCTTCGCTCATATAATAGTCATAGGACCCGTCCCGGTACTTGCGTCCGCCGAGTCCGGCGCCATGACAAATGCCGTGAAGATGAACGCCTTTCTCGTCTTCCGTGACGAACTGCGCCAGAATGCCGTCATAGGCGCGGTTCACGGCATTGCGGTCGATCTCCGCCAGATAGCCGAGACGTATCCCCTTCGCCATCGCATAGGTCAGCATGCATGAGCCGGACGCTTCCAGGTAGTTGCCCTCGCGCCCGTTGCAATCCATGAGCTGGTACCATACGCCGCTCTCGTGATCCTGCACGCGAAGCGCGGCATTGCACATGCGCTCAAAAATCCCCATCAACTGCCCGCGCTTGCTGTGCTCCGCCGGGAATTGCTCCAGCGCGTCGACAAGCGCCATCGCGTACCAGCCCATCGCCCTGCCCCACACATAACGGGAGCGCCCCGTCGTGCCATCGCACCAGCGCTGCTCCCGACTCTCGTCCCAGGCATGATGGAGCAGGCCGTTCTGCGGATTGCGCGTCCGCTTCTCGACCAGCAGGAGCTGGCAAGCCGCCTCGTCGAACCACTCGTTCTCCTGGAATGTCGCGGCGTATTCCGCCATGAACGGCGATGACATATACAGGCCGTCCAGCCACATCTGGAACGGATAAATCTTCTTGTGCCAGTAGCCGCCCTCTTCCGTGCGAGGCTGGCCAATTAGCTGCGTAACGAGCAAGCGGGCGGCCTTCCTGTACTTCTCCTCGCCGGTTTCTCGCCATAATCGAAGCAGATTTTTTCCTTTGTTCACATGATCGAGATTATAATCCTCCAGGCGGAAGCCGCCTCCGATTGCGCCATCCTCGCCGATGAACACATCCATCTGCCTTCGCACGAATGGCTGATAGCCCACTTCGCCGATCCAATCGCCTGCCCGGGAAATCGCCAGCAGCGCCATCCCGGACACATAGCCCCATTTGTTCGCGATTTGCGGATGAAAGCCTTGCCGGTCGGTCAATGACAGAATCGTCTCGGCGATTTTGCCGGACATTTTGCCCTCCTTGAGTATTGTTGCTGTTCCCTCCATCTCCTCGTCCTCCTTATGGCTGAAATACCGGCAGCGCGTCGAATGGCTCCGGAATATCGATCAGATACAAATTGCCATAGCCGTTCTTGTCGCTCGTGAACAATAAGCGCTTGCCCTCCGCGTCGAAGCGGGGATGGGCATGCACCTTCTGCGAATGAAAGCTGCAGCGAAGCTCGCACAGCATGCGAGGCCCCTCGTATTTCCCATCCCGCTTGCGCCACAGACTGAGACTCTTGACCGGCCCCTTGCCGTCGACAACCGCCTGACCATGCCCATCCGCGTAGCCGTGCCAGGTATCGAAGCCGAATTCCGTTTCCTCCATACCGGAATTGTCGTAACGGATGCTGCCGAAGAAATTGGTCCCGTCCGCGCGAAAGCCGTGATACCCGATCGTGAGACCGTCCGGGAAAAAAAACTCATGGCCGACCTTCTCGCCCTCCTCGAGCCGTTCTCTTATCCTCCAAGCCTCGCCGGTGCGCAAATCCAGTCCCCAAATGCGATGATCGACCAAATGCCACGGTCCTTCATGACAGAAGGTCATCAGCCATGGCTCCGTCACAGAAGCGTTAATGTGCGTGATGAATTTGTTCGCCTCATACACCTTCTCGTGTCCGCCGCCCTTCGCGTCGATTCGAACGATCATGCTGTGCGGCGCGGCCTCCATCAGCTCTCGATGCCCCACATAGCCATTGCCGAGATCGAGCCGGATGCGATGCGACAGATCCTCCTGCACGCAGGTCAGCACATGCAGGCTATCCGCGGTCGCGCTGGCATTGCCAAGCTTATAGCCCGCCGGCGCTTCGTAGATCAACCGTTCCTCCAGCGTACCGAGATCAAGCCGAATCAGCTTGCTTCCCAGCTTCACGAACGCCGCGCTTCCATCCGGAAGCAGGGAAGCATCCAGTTGATCATTCGCCGCGTAATCGGTCAACTGCGTCATCTCTCCGCTCTCCATATCCATGCTGTACAAATTCGCGCTGTTCTCCCTATCGGAGATGAAGAGCAGCCGCCGTTCATTATCGTACCAACCGTTCTCCGTAAAATATAAATGATGGCTGTGAGCCTTGTAATCCGTCAACTGCGTCACGGTGAGTCCCGTCAGCCTGTCCACGGATTTCTTGCGCTCCGAAGGCCAGCGTCTCCCCTTGTTCTTGCCGATTGTCATGCGATTTCCCTCCCAGGTTCCATCGTTCCCTGCATCCAACTCGTTCTTGCAGGCGCCTCGAATGACGATACAGCCGTTCTCCGTCGCCAACTCAAACGCCGCGCCGTCTACATCCACGACTTAAGCCCTTCCCACCGAATCTTCCAGCTCCCGTCCTGCGGAAATCCCGGATTCTCGGGAAGGGACGAATCGCGCTCGCCGTTCCTGATTGCCGCTCCCTGCCAGCCGGCAGCCATCATCGCCACCGCCGTCAGAAGACCGCCGTTGCCGGGCAGATAAGCCGACAAGCCGGGACGTTGATAGTTGTGGCCATTCGTCAAATACGTGTTTTTGGTCGCGTCCAGCAGCAGGAAGTCGACCGCGAGATCGGGCTCGTTCAGTCGGGCTGCCGCCATCGCACACATCGGAAAATCCCAGCCCCACGCCGAATCCCAGTCCCAGCACTCCTTCACCTTCAGCAGCGTGTTCAGCATCGTCTCGCGGTCGACAAGCGTGCCGGGCAGCAGCCCCAGCGCTCCGAGCATCGAGGGATGGTCGTGATTCTTCTCTGTGAACGTGTCCTCGCATCGCTCATGGGCCAGATAGACGCCGCCCTTCTCCGGCAGAGGAGCCATCGCTCCCGCTACCCGCACCCACTCGGGGTTTGGCTTCTCACCTAAACGCTCTGCCCAGCGAACAGCCGTCTCCAGCCCCTGCTTCCAATACTCCACCTCGTACGGCGGATTTTTACTGTCCTGAAGACGATGGCATTCCTGCGCCGGAATAAGCGGCGGACCCAAATCGAAGCAGCCCGTCTCTTCGTTCCAATGAGCGAACGATACCATGAAATCCGCCGATTCGTACACGACCGAGCGGAAGCGCTCCAGCATCGCCTGCGACTGATTCGACAGATACAGCAGCTCCGCGAGCGCGATCGGATGCGGCTGCTGCCAGATCAGGCCCGGAGCGACCGGCGAAGGACACGGCTTGCCGTCGAAGCCGACCATCTTGGGCCAGCGCGCGCCTTCGTAGCCTTGTGATGACGCCAGTTCCCGAGCAACCGGCAAAATTTCCGTGTACCAATCCATACTGTTCAAGAGCAGTTCTTCGCGCCCCCATAACGGGAAATGCGAAGCATGCCACCAGTGCATCTCGAGATGCGCCTTGCCAAACCAGCTGTTGTACATCAGCCCGGTCTCCTGCGGAGGAATCGAGCCGCCGCTGTGCATCGCGCACAAGAATTGGGATAAGACGATGCGGCGTTCCAGCTCATGCGCCCTTGGATCCGAGCTTCCAGCGAAATCGACGGCCGCTCCCTTCATCCAGAAGGACGCCCAGCGCCGCCCGCTCGTCGCGATGACCTCTTCGACGTTGGCCGTCTCCGGCTGCCCGGGAGCAAAGCCTACTGAGAAGCTCAGCTCGTCAGAAGCAGCGGCCGGTTGCAGCGTGAATTCATGCGCGCCGGTTCGCTCCAAGCGTCCGGCAGACCAGGACCATGCCGCGCGATAGCCGTCCTCATCCATCGTTCTCCCGAAAAGCGCCCGATTCTCCCCCGATTCCAGCAGCGTTGTCTCATGCCTGGCGTCATTGCCGTAATCCGGGAAGACCGACTTCGCCCAAGCATTATTCGTCATGTCCGGCGCAGGAAAGCGAATAAACGCCTCCAGCCTGCCTTGGCCTATCAGCCGCGACTTCACCTCCACACCGATCATGTCCTTCTCTCCATGGCAGGCGGTTGTCACCTTCACTGCTTCGCCCTGCAGGGTGAATTCGCTCGACAGCACGCCCGTCCACAGGTTCAACGTTTGGCGGATATCCCTAAGGTCCTGCAGCTTCGCTTCCTCGCCGTTTTCCTTAAGCAAGCGGAACGAAACGCGGCCGAGTTGCAAGCGATGCGGATTTTGCCGGAGCCAGTGATACGCCTTCGGCTTACCGCCCGGCTTCATCGGATAGCCGACCTCTCGTCCATGCGTGTCGAACATTTGGAGCTCCACATCCTCTTCCGTGAAACGCTCATGTCCGTAAGAGAAATGCCATCCCCAATTGGACTGCGTGCCCAGAGGCACTTCGTATAGCTCCGGAAAGCTTTGCAGCCCCGTAATATCGGCGCTGAAGGCAAATTCCCCGTTCCCGACCGAGAATGGGGATTGCAAATCCCATTTTGTCAATTCCGGTTGATGCCGCATGACGATCTCTTGTCTGTTCATTGCTGCTCCTCCTTCTGGCTTCCCGGAGGATGCCGGATCCGCTTATTCGATTGAAGCATCCATCCGGGTTCTCATCATATCCCGATACTTGCCGGGCGTAATCTCCTTCACCTTGCGGAAGGTTCGTATAAAGCTGTTCTCATGCTGATAGCCGACCATCTCCGCAATGTCCGCCAAGCGATCATCCGTCTTGACGAGCAGCTCGGCCGCCCGTTCCATGCGCAGATTGGTCAAATAATTGTAGATCGTCTCCCCCGTCTCCTGCTTGAAAATCTGGCTTGCAAGGCTGCTGCTGATGCCCGCCTCTTCCGAAATTTCGGGAATGCCGATCGGGTCGCCGAGTCGCTGCTTCATATACTCGATCATGCGATGGCACAAGACGAAATCCTTGCTTTCGATCAACTGGCCGTAACGCTCCGCAAGCGGCTTGACAAGCTCGACCAGCCCGAACTCGATATCCTTCCAATGCAGCGTTTCGTACCGTTCCATCGCCGAATTGCCGGCTTGCTCCTCGTCCGAGCACAGCTCATAGATTCGGAGCGTCGCTTCATGCAAGAACTGAAGCGCTTCCGAGGGATACCAGTTCTGCTCTCGAATACTCTCCAGCACCTTCGCGATCGCTTCTTCGGCGTCTCGTCCATTGCCAGATTCAATAGCTTGAATGATGCTCTCGAGAGTTGGCATTTCATCAAGCCGACGCTCCCCCGCTTCATGCTGGGATACCTCCTGGAACAGAATCACCTGGCCGTACCCCCGATACAATCGGTACATTAGGGCATTATCCGCCTCAAGCATCGCCTTCTTCATTCTCGCGACATCCTTGAACGGCTGGCTGATACCGGCGGACACGGTGAACTTCAGAAACGCCGGCACCTGCTCGACCGCCTCTTCCAGCTTCTGCTTCGCTTGCCTGCCATCCCCTCTAGGCTGCATCAGCATCGCCATCTTGTCTCTGCCGAAATCAGCGCAGGCAATGCGCCAATCCTCCGCCAGGAGCTCGGTCGCGATATTCGCGAGCGCGAATTTCAACAAAGAATAATCGCTGCCCGACAGACTGCGGGCCCACTCCTCATAACGATCAATAGAGAGCATGCATACCGTGATCGGAGCTTCGGTCCAATCGGGAAAATAACGTTGCCATTTGTCCTGTATATCTCGTCTGCTGCTTATATTTCCTTTCTCGATATCGATGATGAGCTTTGAAGAAGCCTCGGATAACGTCTCACGAACGAGATGGGACAAATGCGCGTGCTTGCCGAGAAGCTCTCCTGCGATGCTTTCCAAATCAATCTTGTCATTCTCTCCCGACTTTCTCGCGAATGTGCCGAACAGCTGCTTCAATCTCCGAACCGGACGCAGCGCCTTGGAGTTGATATAATAGATAACCGCTCCTCCGAGCATAAGCGCAGCGATCGATACAAGGAACACCACCTGAGCGATGTGCTTCGTATGCGCAAGCATGCTGTCCTGCTCGACGATGGAGATGAATCTCCAGCCCGCGATCGGAGACTGCAGCTGATTAATCAATAGCTGCTTGTTGCGGAACGACATATCTCCTCGTCCGTCCGCTTTCATTTCGTCGAGAGCAAGCCCTACGGCCTCCTCATCGAAATCATAGTTGGCAACGGAATACAAGATTTGGTCCTGTTCGTCGACGATATACCTCATCCGATTCAAATTGTTCATGACCGGCGGGTTCAGCTTGGCGAACAACGCTTCATCCAATATATTGATTGCCACGATTCCCTTCACTTCTCCTTGAATCTTGATTTGGCGAAACAAGGTGATATCAGAGCCGTAAGTCCCCGCGCCAGGAGTAAGCTCCCGCTTCTTCACGATCATGGATTTGTCACCGAATTCGGAAGCTACCTTCGTCCAATCGGAATCGACAAAGGTTGCGCTGTTCGACGCGAAGCCCTGAGGAATCGCCAGAAAGCTGTCCCTCTCGATATCGTAGACATAGATGCTTTTGATATATGCCGCATTATTGATAATCGTTGTAAATAATTGATAGGCCTCCGTAATGTCCTTATATGAATTCTGATTCTCGCTCGTCAGAAACCAATAGATATTGTCGCTAAGCGCCACTTGTATCGCGGCCTGATCCGTTTCCTTGATCGCTTCGTCGATGACGTCCATGTTCAGAGACAGCATCTGCCTCTGCAGATCGCCAAGCTCTTGCTGCAGCACCGACTTCGATGTGTAGTATGAGGTGAGTCCGACGGCCAATATGATGAAGAAAACGGATACCGTCAGCAGCAGCACCAGCCTTATTTGCGTATGAGCCCAATTGAATAATAGCCATTTCTTGACGGATGTCAGCACAGAACTTCCCACCTTATAGAGGTTGTTCAAAAGGTCCACTTTTGAACACGCGTTTATACCTAATTTCTTCTCATTATAACGTGTTGGGTTCTGCGAGGCACATCCGGCTCTATGCCTGAATGCTCGCCGCAGCGGAGCCTGAATGGGATTCGAACTGCTTCTGCATGCGGCAAGTCTCGATGCCGGCCAGCAGCGCGATGCCGATGCCATGCGTATCGTTCAGGCTCCAGCCAAGCTCATGCTTGTAATACATATGGCTGTAAGACCAGCTGGAGCCCTTGCAAACGCCGTATAAATTCCCCTTGCGATCAATCGCTCGCTCGCATAATCCGCGCCATCCCGCTTGGGCTGACTCCGCGAAACGCTCCGGTTGCTCCAGCCAGCCATGCTGCACGCCGAGCGCGAAGCCGTACATGAACATCGACGTGCACGACGCCTCTTCGTAGGATTCCGAGTCGGTCAGCACTTGATGCCATAAGCCATGCTCGCCCTGCAGGCGAAGATAGCCTTCCGCAAGCTCGCGGTAGAAAGCGAGTATGGCATTATAATGCTTATGCGTCGTCTGCAGCGACTTTAGAAGAGCAGCCAGCGAGAAGAACACCCAGCCGTTTCCTCTTCCCCAAGCCGTGCGAGAAGGCTCGCCGCGACTCACATCGTACACATGGGACATGATGCGCAGCCTCGGCATATACAAATATTTCTTATAGAGCAGCAGCTGCCTCGAGGCCTCGTCCACGTAACAGGCTTCGCCTGTCATCTCCGCATAGCGGCACAGGAACGGCACGCTCATGTACATGTCGTCACACCACATCGTGTTGTGCATGCTCGGAGAAACGCCGATCCGGCGATACAAGGCGCCGTCCTCCATGCGATCCTGCGTCTCCATGATATAACGGGCGATAGCATGAGAAACATCGCAGACGCCTTTGATCGGACGCAAGCCATCCGCAAGAATAGCAAGCGCCCCGAAAGAGCCGCAATCATCCAAGCTGTCGATATCGGACAATTGATTGTTCAGCCCCGCCGCTCCAAAGCGTTCGCGATCCCAGAGCGAGTAGCCGTACATGGAAGATGCGAATTCCACATGTCTCGCCACATAGTCCGCCAGATCCTCCCTCTTAAGCAGCCCGCTTGTCTCGAGCAATCCGAAAAGCGTGACGCCAAGCGGGTAATTCCAGCGGCCAAACAGCTCATTCTCCAGAAACGGCCTGACATGCTCGCCCGGCCCCGCCATCCAGTAGAAGCGTTCCTCTCCATTCTCCGCGACAGCGTCCATGGACATATACAATTGGGGATCTGCCTTGTAATCATTATGGAACGGTCCCAGATACAGCCACTCGCCCCGCATGCCAGCTGCGCGAACAGGCGCCTCCAGCGAAATTCCGGCGCATTCGGGCTCGACAGTCTCGAGACGGAAGCCCCAACCCTGCGATCCGCTGCTGCAGCGCAGGATGAGCGATTCACGACCCGGCTCCGCCTCGAATTCGAATGCGAAAGGACCTCCTTCCCGCGCCAATACCGTCTCCTTCCCTTGCCGCCGGATGGAGAGCCCGCCATATGCGATGCCCTTCAAAGTAATGCGTTGGCGAGTGGAAGCGCGGTTCGCTACCGTAGTCCACGCGAATGCGAAGCGATCAGAGAGACTGCCGTATATCTGCTCCAATCGGCCAGTCTCTCTTCCTTCCTCCCGCTTCGGCAGCCATTTCGCGCCGGTTGCGGATTCCGGCTGGCCGCAGGAAGGTATACGGGATAGCCGGCTGTCCAGCGGGGCCGTATACAGCCAGCCCTCTTCTCCCTCGCGGTCGCTCGACGGAATGAGGAAATGCAGCGGCTTGTTCTTGCGGCTTCCGGTTCCGAATTGCGCGCCGCAATCTCCGCCGGCAGCCTTGCCAAGCTCCAGTACGAAGTGATTCCAACCGCGCTCAAGCCGCAGCTTCAGCTTAAGGGGCGCATCCGCTTCGCCTTCAGCGGCTACAGATTCGCTCAAAGCCGGTTTGGGCGCCGATCCGAACCGCTTCTTGCCGCCCAGATAGAGCCTCATCGGCCCCGAGCCGTGCAGATGAAAGACGAAATCATGCGCCTCCTCCGCCCACAGCTTCGCCCATGCGTAAACATATTGCCCCTCTGCCATGTCGGGGAAAAGGCGGTCTGCCGGTATGTCATACAGATGATTGGGCAGCTTGCGAATGCCGCTCTCTCTCGTTACTCTGAACACGGGTTCATGCGGCGGATGCTGACCCACGTACCGCTGAGCGATTGTCTCCAGCACTCGGGGGATGTTATCGATGCCCGCCGCTGCGGCCATGCTCTCTTCCCGCTCGAAGTACGGACCAGATGGAATCGTCATCTTCTCCCTCCTTCCCGGGCGCAGGCAACGGCTGCGGGCGCCCGCTGCTCCCGAGGAGGCGCATAGCCGAGCACCTCGGCGATCTCGATCGGCCGGCGCTCCTTCACGGAACGCCATACAGCCTCACCCGTCGCCACAGAGTACGCTCCGTCCTCCGCTCCGGACAGAACCCGGTATGGCTTCCTCTGGCTCTCGCCCATGAACAAATCCTCGAGCAGCAGAGGATCGCCGCCCCCATGTCCGCCCTCTCGATGCACGACATGAATCGTCTCCTTCGAGCCGAACAACGGGAAATAATCGATGGTCTGCACGGGCGTCGGGAACGGCGTCCGGCCGGGCATATGATATTCCAGCGTCTCGATTCGTCCTTTCGTTCCGTTGATGGCCAGACGATAGCCCTCGTAGGGCAGCGAGAAGTTGACCGAATAGCTGAGCAGCGCTCCGCGATCATACCTCACCGTCGCCGTATAGGTATCCTCAATCTCGATGTCGGAATCGAAGATGCACCGGTCGGGACGATAATTCGAATAGGGAAACGATGCGGGCTTCACGGCATCCGGCGATTCCAAATGATCATCCGGCACATGCCGGTTCTTGCTTCGGGCGTTCCATCGCGAATAATAATCGCAGGCTTCCCGCTCGGCGCAGGTCATGCAATGTCGTCCGTTTCTCCTGCTCGGATTCGCTTCGCCGTCTGCCCCGTAATAGTTCAGCGCCCCGTAGGCGAACACCTCCTGCGGCTTCTGATCGATCCACCAATTGACGAGATCGAAGTGATGCGTGCATTTATGAATCGACAGACCGCCGGACAGCTCCCGCTCCCGATTCCATCTCTTGAAATAACTCGAGCCGTGATACGTGTCGAGGTACCAGTTCAGATCGATGGACGTGATGCGGCCAAGCTTGCCCTCCATAATAAGCTCCTTGATTCTCGTATGAATCGGAGCGTAGCGGTAATTGAACGTCACCGTCACCTTGCCTTTGCTCGCGCGCTCCGCGTCGAGGACGTTGCGGCTGTCTTTGCCGGTCGTCACCATCGGCTTCTCCGTGATGACGTCCAGATCATGACGCAGCGCGGCGATGATATAGCGGGCATGCGTGTCATCGCGGCCCGCCGTAATGATAACATCGGGCTTCGTTTCCGCCGCCATGCGGTCAAATTCGTCTTCTCCGTAGATCGCGATCCCGGCATGCTCCGGGAATCTCTCCCGGAACAATTCGAATCGCGCGGAATCGGGATCAAGCAGTCCTACCAGCTCGCAGGTGTCCGAGAAGAGCGTCAGAATGGGCTTCGCGAACATGCCGAGCGCTCTTCCGCTTACTCCGCATATGGCGTATCTCTTCTTCATTGCAAATCAAACCTTTCTCTCCAGTCTTCCAAATCATGTCGTCAGGGTCGACATAGCATGGCGACCCTGACTCTCTGTTCTATTCGCCTTTCACCTTCGCATACCATTCGCGCACGCGCTCGGTGACCTTGTCGCCGCCCGACTTCTTCCAACGGTCCACGAATTCGTCGAACTTCTCGATCGGCCATTCGCCAATGACGATCTTGGTGAGATATTCCTGGAACAGCTTATGCGATTGGATATCGGGGAAACCTTCATATACGGTGTTCGGCAAGCCGTCACCCGCTATTCTGCGCGCGTCTGCTTTGCTGACCTCGAAGATATCCGACACCATCTTCTGCATATCCTCAGGAATCGTCTCCTTGATGCGAATCGCCATATCCTCCTCCGTCGTCAGATTGCGCATGCCGAGCGCCAGCGGACGGTCATCCTCAGGCGGCAGCAGCACCTTCTTGCCGTCTACCACTTCATGCTGCAAGCCCTCGATTCCGAACCTCACGAATTCATCGTTATCTTTGTTATAGAAGAAGTCGAGCAGCTTCAGCGCTGCAGGGGCTTTGTCTTCGGCAGCGGTTGGAATGACCCATTCGGGCTCGCCCATGCTCTTCATCGTAACGAAGCCTTCATAGCCGTCTACCTCGGGCATCGGCATACCCGTGACATAAGCTTCCGGCGCGCCCTTAAGCATCGCGGTGTAACGGTCTCTCAGGTTGGCCGGGAGATGGTACCAGCTGCCTACGAGATTATTGTTGATTTTGGCCGTCCATACATCGCCTTTGTTCAGGAACGTTTCATTGTCGAGCAGCTTCTCCGAATACAGATCGCGAATAAAAGCGATAGCCGCCTTCATGTTGTCGGAAACGCCTGCATAGCCGATTTCTCCATCGTAAATATCCCATTCAGGCAAGCCCTCCCACATCGCAACGCCGAACATGCCGAAGAGATGATCCATCCACTTCCCGTATTCGCGTCCGGAGGTTGGCAGTTCATCCTGCTTGCCATTGCCGTTCGGATCCCCGTCGCGGAAGGCGCGCAGCACATCCTTGTACTCCTCGAGCGTCTTCGGCATTTCGAGGCCGAGCTTATCCAGCCAATCCTGGCGGATCATCGGCGCGCGTTCAGGAACGAGGAATACCTTCGGCACATAATAGATATGGCCGTCCGGCGACGCCGAACGAACAATATCCCAAGCTTCTTCAGGAATATTCTTCCATACATTCGGCGCGTACTTCGGCAGCAAATCCTCGAGCGGCAGCGCACCGCCCTGCTTGATCAGCGTCTGCTCGATTCCGCCAATGGGACGAAGAATGTCCGGGAGCTCGTCGGATGCGATCATCAGATTCAAATATTCGGTCGGCTCGGAGCCCGGCGGCGTCGACATCAGCTCATAGATGACGCCCGTCTTCTCCTCCACGTATTTCACATGCGGGTTATCATGGTCGGGGAGCGTGCCAACGCCCATATGGCTCTTGAACACCTTCACGACCACAGGCTGATCTCCCTCTTCTCCGGCGTTAGCGTTCTTTCCGGCATTTCCATTATTCGAGCATCCCGTAATCATGGTTACCGCCAGCAAAGCAGCAACCGCAGACATTTTCGTCGATTTTCCAAACCATTTTTTCATATACATCGTACCTCCCTTTATAATGGCAACAACCTCTTTAAGATTGATCTGTACTCGCAGCAACATGTCGGTAAGACACAATCGTTCAACTTATCCATCCCTATTCCTTCAACGACCCCAGCATGGAACCCTTGACGAAGTACTTCTGCAGGTACGGATAAACAAGCACGATCGGAATCGTGGCGAATAGTATAGTCGCCGCCTTAAGCGTGGTTGTGTTAAAATCATAATCCCCCAGAAACATATTCACCGAGGCCAATTCTTCCGGAGATGTCAGGTAAGCTCTAAGCTTCATCTGCAGCGGCCATTTCTCCGGATCACGAATGAATAATACCGCTCTGGAGAAGGTGTTCCAGTAACCGACCGCGTAGAACAGACTCACTGTGGCGAGTACCGGCTTGGACAGCGGAAGGAAAATCCGGAACAGAATGCCTGCATCGCTGCATCCGTCGATTCGGGCGGAATCGTCAAGCTCCTTCGGCAGTCCCATGAAGAAGGTGCGGATAATAATCATGTTGAAGGTTCCGATGACGCCGGGCAGTACCAGAGCCCAGAGCGAATTCATCATGCCGAACTGACGAACGGTAAGGAAGAACGGAATCATCGGCGCATTGAAAATCATCGTAATGATGATGCCGAACATGACGGGCCTCTTCAGCAGAAAGTCCTTATGAGCTAGCGGATAAGCGGTAAGCACGGAAAACAGCATGCTAAGAATCGTTCCTCCGACCGTGATGTAGAGCGTGATTCCGAAGGACTTCCACAGCCCGGAATTATGAAGCACCTGCCCCCATGAGGCGGTAGTGAAATCGACCGGGAGCAGGAAGACCTCCTTCGAATCGGCCGCAATCGGCGAGCTGAAGGAAACGGCCAGCAGTTGCAGCAGCGGAAGCAGCATGGAAGCCGCAGCGGCAAACAGAAAGAAGTAGTTGAACAACTGGAATGCTTTATCGCCTCTGGTTAGCTTCATCACCACAACCCCTGTTCCGTTTTTCTAGCCATCCGATTGAAGATCCACAGCAACGCGAAGCCGATTACCGATTGGAATAATCCGATCGCGGTCGTGACGCTGTACTGCCCTTGCAGAACCCCGGCCCGGTACACATAGGTCTCGATAATATCGCCGACCGAATACGTCATCGGAGTGAGCAGATTATAAATCTGATCGAAGCCCAGCTCAAGGAAATTGCCGATATTCAGCAGGAACAGGACCAGAATGGTCGGAAACATCGTCGGGAGCGTAATGTAGATCGACTGCTTCCAGCGATTGGCTCCGTCCATAACCGCCGCCTCATATAAGTTCGGATTGATCCCTGCAATTGCGGCCAGGTAAATAATCGTTCCCCATCCGACATCCTTCCAAATTCCGGATATGACGACGATGGAACGGAAATATTTCTGCTCTTGCATGAATAGAATCGGGTCCATTCCCATCCATCCCCGCACGGCGTTGAGCACCCCTTCATTGGAAAGAAGCTCAAAAACGATGCCGCCGACAACAACCCAGGAAAGAAAATGAGGCAAGTAGAACAGACTTTGCATGAAGCGTTTTGCCAGCATCACCCTTACTTCATTAAACAATAATGCCAGGATAATAGGAGCCGGAAAGCCGAAAATCAGGTGATACAAGGCAATGACCGACGTATTCCTGAGCACGGTGTAGAAATCCTGGTAAGCGAAAATGTACTTAAAGTTCGCAAAGCCAACCCACTCGCTGCCGCCCATGCCTTTGAAAATCTGATAATCCTGAAACGCGATGACACTCCCTGCCAGCGGCACATACTTAAAAATAATGTAGTATAGAACGCCCGGCAGAATCATCAGGTACAGGATCCAGTGCTTTCTCATATTAGCGAGAATCCGGCTCTCTGATGCCCGCTTTCTCTGCTTCGTCTTGGCTGTGTCTAGGGAGTCTGACTCCGAGGGGCCTATCCATTCTGCCATATGCTGCAACCCTCCTTCGATTAAGTAACGCTATCGTACCTTCCATGGCAGCGCATTCACAATCGAGCGATCCTCCTCGGCGTTAACAAATACGGGAATTATCCTGTTCTGGAGGATATGTATATGGGCAAAAGGATTGGTTAGATTGCTCATAAATCCGCTAACAGCGCGGATTAACGGCGTTTGCCGCATTGACAGCCCCTATTTGCTTCTTTATGCTAAGACAATAGACGCAACGCGATTCAGTAGACAACAAACTCAATTCGAAAATCCATGATTCGACATTCAGGAGGGGAGCAACGTTATGAGCACAACACTAGCCTTTCCATCGCTTAGATTGACCAGCCCCGGCCATATGAGCATAGCAGAACAGTCGTTGCCCAAGCTGCGCGAGCATGAGGTTCTTGTCAAGGTAGCCGCATGCGGCATATGCGGCACGGACAGACATATCTATCATGGCAGTTATCCGGCTACGCTGCCAGTCGTGCCTGGACATGAATTCGCCGGTCATATTGAAGCGTTGGGCTCCGGGGTCGCAAATGTGGAAATCGGGCAATTCGTCACCATTAACCCGAACATATGGTGCCGGCATTGCCAAGCCTGCCTGGAGGGTCGACCGCATCTATGCAGCAATATGCAAGCTCTCGGCGTTAATCTGGACGGGGGCATGTCTCTATATTGCGTGGTTCCCGAGCAGTTGCTCTACAATGTGCTGCCGATGATCGATCCGCTCAAAGCTTGCTTGGCCGAGCCGATCTCATGCGTCCTTCACGGACTCGATCGTCTGGAGATCAAGGCGGGCACTCGAGCCGCAGTCTTCGGAGGCGGCTTTATCGGCCAGCTCATGCTTCAGGCTATCCAGTTGCAGGGTGCAACCGAAGTCATTCTCGTCGAGCCGCAAGCGCATAAGCGTCAGGTTGCTAATGAGTTGGGATTCGCAACCATCGATCCGTTCAGCGAGCCGTCAATGATGACCAAGCTGAAGGATCTCGATTTCACGGTCGACTGCGCCGGCGCCGGCGGCGTGCTGACGCAGTGTGTGAACGCGACGAAGCCGGGCGGCGATGTTCTGCTATTCGCCGCGTATCCGCAAGGCAAGGCGCTGCCGATCGAGCCTTATGAAATTTTCCGCAAGGAGCTTCGCTTGATCGGCACCTTCACCTATCCGGATACCCAACTGCGGGCAATCCGCCTGATTGAGAAAGGCGCTTTCGAGTTGGATTCGCTAATTACGGCTGTAAGTCTGGAGGAAGTACAGGACTATCTGGAAGGCCTTCGCGACGACGAGATCATCAAGGCGGTCGTTAAGCTGTAACGCTGATTTTCGGCGTTGCAGTGTCGACCGACGTTGCGCTGATACTACAATGCTGAGCAGCGACAACGAAGAGCCCTTGAGCAATTTGCTCAGGGGCTCTCCTTATTCTTCATTCTCTATTTACTCTTCATTCACTCCTGCGAAATTCACTCCTGTGGAAATTCCCAATCAACAACTTGAAAACAAAGCTCTAATGCAGCTTACAATCGATTACTGGAAAATAGCCCCATTCAGAATTACCCTATAGAGGCTCCTTGCTGCAGCAAGCTACAGCCATCCCGCTTTCTCAAGCAGCTCGATCAGCAGCTTCGCCGCTTGCTCGCGAGTTGCTGGGGCGAGCGGAGTAAAGCTTCCGTCTCCATTTCCGTTAATGAGTCCCAGCTTGGCTGCGGCCCGAATGCTGTTCACCGCATAACCGCTGGCTTCATCCATATCAGTAAATTCTGCGACGTCTCCGTTGCCTGGATCAGCACTTTCTCCTGCTGCATATTCATAGGCGCGCAGCATCATCACGGCAAGCTGTTCTCTCGTGATGGTCGCCTCCGGCTGGAAGCTGCCGTCCTCATAGCCTTGAATAATGCCGATTCGGCTAAGCTCGGAGACATAACCGGAATAATAAGCATTGCCGCTTACATCCGGGAATGAAGCTCCCTCTTCGCTGGCTCCCAATTGGAGCGCCCGTCCAAGAAACGCAGCGAATTGAGCTCTTGTCACAATCCCCTGAGGCGAGAAGGCCGACTCCACTGTGCCGCTAGCAATATGGCGCGCCGCTAGAAGCTCAATGTATGACTTCGACCAGCCTTCTCCCACATCCGAGAATGATTTGTCATACTGCATAATGGCATAATCGCTGAAATGGTTGGTTTGGAAAGCAAGCTCGCCATCCATCCATTTCCCGCCCATAAAGGCAACAGCGCCTTCAGCCGTAACATAATACACGCCTGTTTTCCTTTTATCTTGAATCATGGCCTGCTGAACTTCATCAACGCTTATAGCAATTGTGAGCGGTTTGCTGAAGCGGCTGATTAACTTGCTTGCTCCGTTGCCATCGGTCAATTCCAATTCGAATTGATACAGCACAGGAATCGGCGTGTAACCTTCAGATTTGCCCGCCGCCTGCCGCAATATTCTGTCTGTGTATGCTTTGTCAGCTACCGACTGCGAGAAATCGATATATGCTGCTTGCTGCAGATCGCTGCTGCTAATAGCGCCGGCCGGAATCGTCACGGACACATTCTCGTATTTGAGCTCAATCGAAATACCGTTCACCCGCGCCTTCTCCAGCATTTTCACTGGAATTCGAACTTGTCCTACCGAACCGGAGTCCGTTGCGGGAATGGAAATAGCTACCAATTTGCCTCTGCTATTGCCAGTCGCAATCCTGTCGTCGAGCGCTTGCTCCAGCTTGCTTTCATCCACAATCGCGATTGGCGCTCCCCCGTCGTTCGACAATTCTGCCATTACGCTGCCTGAAGATGTCGGCTGCTCCTCTTCGCCGCCAGCAGACGACTCCCCGCCGGCATTGCCGTTGTCGGTTCCATTGCTGCCGCTGTCGCCATTGTCGGATCCATTGCTGCCGCTGTCTCCGTTACCTCCATTATCCCCGCTGCCGTCGCCATTGCCTCCATTGCCTCCGTTACCTCCATTGCCTCCGTTACCTCCGCTGCCGTCACCCTCACCGCTACCGCCGCCTTCATCTCCACCGCCGGCTGCGGCTTCAGCGCGATGAACGGTTAGCGTATAAGTTCTCGACTGACCATCCGTTGCCGTCACTTCGATATCGATTTGCTTCGTTTCGCCTGCCGCCACCTGAATATCGCTTGATGGCGAGCCGCTTATCGTTTCGCTTCCGTTCACCAACACCTCTGCAGAATCATCGAATGCTTCTGGCGTTATGGTGAAGCTGTCCGTCTCCGCGCTCATCTCAACCGAATACATCATCCTGTCGGCAGAGAATTCTTCCTGCAGCGCTGCTCCTGACAGACTGATATCCGTCAGTCGATTGCCGTCGAACGCGAATTTGACCAGTCGCGAATATCCGCTGTCCGTCCCGTCCGTCACATACACATTGCCTTCCCCGTCCACCGCGAGCTTCTCGATTTGCCCAAAGCGTCCGGGGTCAATGCCTGTCCCGCCCCAGCTTGTGATATACGCCCCTGAAGGATCCAGCTTTGTGACCAGATTCGTATTATAATTACTGAAATAGACATTGCCGATGGCATCCAGTGCGACATCGGTTATAAAATTTTCGGAATCTTCCGGGTAACCAAACCAATCCGAGTCGAGCAACTCTCCGTCTAAGGAGAAGGTCTGAATATGCTTTGTGTCGGAGGCGTACACGATACCTCGCTCACCGTCGACCGCAATGCTGCGAGGATGGAAATAGAAATAACCGCCGTCATAATCCGGCTCTCCTATGAACCAGTCCTCGGCCTGGCCGTTGCGATCTATTTTATGATAGACGTCATTCTCATCTACCTCATACTTCTCGATTCGATAACCGGAAGTATTCGCCACATAGAGATTTCCCTCGGAATCAAAATCCAGATCGTAAGGATAACCCAAGCTGCTGTCAATCCCCTCAACCAGCCGGGTTTCCGGGTCATATCTCAGCAGTGAACTGTCGCTCGTTATGAATACTTGCCCATCCGCTCGAACGGCAATTCCGTATGGACTGAACCCCTCCTGGCCCATGGCGTCCAGGAATTGCAGATCCGAGTTAAAGGCCTGCACTCGTTCGTTCCCTTGATCCGCGACATAGACGATGCCATCCGGACCGACGCTTACATTCTCGGGAATATAGAACCTTCCCTCTTCTCCTCCCTCGGATCCCCAGGAAGCAAGATGCTTCAAGTCGCCATCGAACTTCTGAATGCGATTGTTAAAGCTGTCCGCCGTATAGACAATTCCGCCTGGCGAGATCGCAATCCCTCTCAAAGCATCAAATTGCCCCGAGTCGTTGCCATAGCCGCCAAGCTCGGCGACAACTGCGCCATCCTTCCATTTGGCAAGCATGCTATTATCTGAATCCCCTATATAGAGCGCTCCGTCGGCTCCGACAGCCAGACTGTCCATCCAAACCTCGTATTCCAGCTCCCGATCAAAAGTAGGATGGATGCGATCAAGCTCATTCCATTCACTGTCCAGAATGACGATCTCGTCTCCATTCTCCGCGACAATCCAGTTGCCTTCCGAATCCGCGGCGATGGCCGAAATGTATCCGAAGCTTTGCAACGCTTCATCTAGATCCCGATATTGCTCCACATGAATCGAACCAAGCTCTTCATCGAACAGCCAGATGCTGTCGTCGCCCGAATCCACGCCCGCCGCCGTTCCCGTCACACCATTATAAGCAAGATCCTCAATGTAGTAGAACTGCTCCGCGCCATTCCACATACGAGCGAGTGCATCCGCGCCCTGCTTGGACATATCCAGCTTCCACACCTTGTCTTGGCTCGCCGCATAGAGAAAGTTGCCCGCCCCTTTGGCAAGCTTAAAGGATGATTGATCTGTATCGAACGTCCATGGCGTCTGCTCGTTCCCCTCTTCATCGAAGATTCGAATATCAGGAGAGCTCCATTCCGATACATACACGCTTCCCGCGACGTCAACCTCAACATCCGACAAGCTGCTAAATACGTATTGATGCCGGGGCGTCATGTTTTCAAAATGATACTGACTCTCCTCGGCATATGACCATGCCTTCGGCGTAGACCCCGGCAAACTCCCCGATAAGAACAGAACTCCCGCCAGCGCGGCACTCAACAGCTTCTTCAATGGTTTCATGATCTCTTCACTTCCCCGTTTATATTGATGGCTTCATTGCTGAACCGCCTATGATTCTAGCAAACGGGAATGCGAAAAAGAATTAACGAAAGTTAATTCCGAGAAGAAAAAGATCGAAATAAGTCGGATGCTAATGTCGAAATGCTCAAGCGCCGGCTTTGCCGCCAGCCTTCCGAAAACGCCAAGAAAGTGTAACTAAAATTGAAGGTCATCGGAAGTTGGCCTTTTTTTGTGCGCAATTTCTGATACACTCCTGAAGCTTGAAGAGCGCAGAGAGGGGGCTGCAAGTCGATAAAGTCGACTTGCTGCGCTTGAACTGCGCAGAGTGGGAGCCGCAAGTCGATAAAGTCGACTTGCAGCCCTTGAACTGCGCGGGGAGGGAGCCACAAGTCGATAAAGTCGACTTGCAGCCCTTGAACTGCGCAGTGAGGGAGCCGCAAGTCGATAAATTCGACTTGCTGCGCTTGAACTGCGCAGAGAGGGAGCCGCAAGTCGATAAATTCGACTTGCAGCTCTTGAACTGCGCGGAGATAAGGATCCCAATCGTCCGATCCTGGGCATCCTGGGCGTGTCGACCGGGAGGGCAAGCGAGTCGACCGAGAAGGCAAACCACTCCACCCCGGCATTTTATAAATTCTTTCAAGGTGAGACAGCTATGCCGTCCTTTTAGCGGCGGTCGCGTTTCATTCCCGTCTTTTCTGTAGTCGCACAAGCAGCATACTCAGCGAAAAACGGTATCCGGCGAAATATAGAGAAAGTACGGCGAAATCATATACTTTCTTATATTTTCTAGGAAGAACACCTGACGGCGTCCTTAGATGGCAGTAAAGCTGCGCTGACTGTATGCCTGCCATTCTTCTGATGGAAATCAGACTTGGCGGAGTTGCTAGCTGAAAAGCCTGCCGTTTATTCAGCTTCCTTTATGACTGTTAATTCTCCAAACATGGGGTCCTAACGAAGACTCATAACGTTAAACGCCTGAATCTCAGGCCTGCATGAATCTAACGAATATTGATATCGTTATTCCATCAAAGTAAGCAGGATTTCAGCCTGAAACCATGAAATAAGACGATCAGTCTTCGTTAGATTGGAGTGGATGCCTTTTTTATACTCTTAACGTTATCAATCTTCGTTAGCGTTCCGCCATGCTCCATCCAAGCCTCTTAGCGAGATCTTTCCGTGCTGTTCGACCTGCAGCTTTGCGCAGCTTGGCTACTTTATAAGCATCAGGTTAGGGCATGTATGAAAACCCGCTTAAGGGCATATTACACCGCCTCCTCCCCCCTGCCGCGTTGCTTTTTCTTGACGCACCTCAAGGTAACGCCTTCGAAAAAGCTATAACAACAAAAAAGCCGCATGGAGCGCTGAAACGCTGCTCATGCGGCGACCTGTTTGGCAAATTAGGCTTGGCCTTCCTGCCAGCCTGCCCTCCGGCCTTCTACTCTTCTTCCCGCTTTGCGATCGAAAGGAAAATCGTGATGACGATAAATCCAATCAGCGCAAGGAACGGTATCGTAATGAATCCGAACACATTAATATATTCTCCGCTGCAGGGCACGCCTTGCTTGCAGGGCTTCAGCTCGGCAAATCCCGGAACCTTCTGCTCCATATAATGGAAGGTTGATACAATCATGCCGATTATCGACAGCGGCAGTACATATTTTCGGATAGACAGCTCATCATAAAAGGCAGCGATGCCCAAAATGATACTGAGCGGATACATCAGAATCCGCTGCATCCAGCAGAGCTCGCAAGGGATATAGCCTTTGATTTCGCTGAAATACAAGCTGCCGAGCGTTGCGACAACCGCCGCAAGCCAAGCGATATACAAGCCGTTCCGCCTTACAATCATGGATGGAAGCCCCCTATTCCAGGTCCTTTTCAATGGCTTTTTTAATGGATTCATAATCAAGCGGATTCGCAATCTCGGTGTCGTTGACAACAAGCGTCGGCGTATATTGAAGCTGCAGTTCGTCATCCATGTTCTTATCGAGCTGCACTTGCTTGCCTGCCTCCGTTGCCGGATTGGTAATATCATCATGAACAGACTTCAGGAAAGCCTCTTCGTCCAGATCGGGCACGACCTGTTTCGCCATCGCGACCAGATTATCGTCGGTCAGCCAAGGCGCATTGGAGGTCTCATCCGGCTGATTGGCAAACAGAAGATCATGGAATTCCCAATATTTATCCGGATTCGTCTCCAGAATATATTCCGCGGCGAGCGAGCCCAGGATCGACTCATTCCCGTGGAACAACACGTTCACGTAGGAGAAGGAAACCTTGTTCGTATCTATGTAATCCTTCTTCAGCTGCGGCAGAATCGTTGCCGTCCACTCTTTGCAGTACGGACATTTGAAATCGCCGAATTCGACAATAGAGACCGTGGATTCGGGATTGCCCATCATGGGTTGACCCTCGGTCGAGGGAGCTTCTTTGATGTTCGTTACGTTCGTCGCGCCGGAATCATTGGATAACTGGTTGACAACGACCAGTCCGGCAATAACCACGATGATAATGGCCGAATACAACACAAAATATCTCGAGCCGTCCTTCTTCTTGCTTCTGTTGTTCTTGTAACCCTTGCTCATTAGGAATGACCACCTATCTTCCTGAAAGTAATTTTACTATCACCTTATCATATCCGGGGACAAGCCTCCATAAGGAAACAAAGAAAATCATGTACATTTTGCAAAAATTAAAGAACTCCGACGGGCAATCATTGGCAATCTTCCGCTTAGAAAGGATTGACAATCCAAGCCAATTAGTAATATCATATGAGCAAGTATTCATATGAATTAATAAAGAAGGTGTCGACTATGAACGAATACCGCGTGCAAGGCTTAAGCTGCGGAGGCTGCGCCCTCCGGCTTCAACAGGAAATAGAGCGGCTTCAGCATGGAGAGGACGCCAAGCTGAGCTTCGCGTCGGGCAAGCTGACCGTCAGCTCCGAAATTTCCATGGATGCCGTTCGCAAAATATTGCGCTCCGACGGCGCTTCGATTATCGAGCCTCAGGCCGGGGAATACGGGCGTTCCGAGAGGCATCATCATGATGGCGCGGAAGGTCATTCCCACGATCACGCGCATGATCACGCTCACGGGCACGCGCACGCGCATGGCTCCGGAATGTTCGGCGGGGCGCTGAGAACGGTGGCCGTTGCCGCCATTCTCTATGCGGCCGCGCTCGTTGCCGATAGCTATGCCAATCAAATCTACGCCGTGCTTCTCTATGCGGCCGCTGCGATTATTAGCGGATATACCACTTTCGCGAAGGGACTGAAGAATCTGCTTCGGCTCCGCTTCACGATGGATACGTTAATGACGATCGCGCTTGTTGGCGCTGCAGCCATCGGCGAATGGAAGGAAGCTGCGTTTGTCGCGATTTTGTTCGGATTGAATGAATACTTGGAAGGTCTGGGCATGGAACGGGCAAGAAAATCCATGGATGCGCTGCTGAAGGCAACGCCGAAGAATGCCCTTAAACTCGACAATGGACGCGAGCTGATGATTCCCATCGACGAACTGCGTGTCGGCGATACGGTGCGAGTCAAGGCCGGAGAGATGATCCCTTCGGACGGTATCATTACGGAGGGCAGCAGCGAGGTGAACGAAGCGGCTATCACCGGCGAATCGCTCCCGCTCGACAAGCAAGCAGGAAATGAGGTATATGGAGGAAGCATCAACGGAAGCGGCATGCTCCATATCCGTATTGAGAAAGCATATGTGGATTCCTCCCTGGCGAATATTCTTCATCTTGTGGAGGAGGCGCAGGAAACGAAGACGCCGACCGAGCTGTTCATCAATCGCTTCGCGGCCTATTATACGCCGGGCATTATGATTCTAGCCGCATTAGTCGCGGCGATTCCTCCGCTACTGTTCGGCAAGGATTGGATCGCTTCACTGTACGAAGGCTTGTCGGTGCTCATTGTCGGCTGTCCCTGCGCCTTGATTCTCGCCTCGCCGGTAGCCATTGTATCCGGCATCGCGCGCGCCGCGAGACACGGCATTCTGGTGAAAGGCGGCGTGTTCCTCGAGCAGCTTGGCAAGCTTGATACGATTGCCTTCGACAAGACGGGAACGTTGACGAAGGGCGAGCCTCATGTGGCCCGCACGGTGGAATGGGATGATCAGCTGCTGCGCATTGCCGGAGCGATTGAACAAGCCTCGTCCCATCCGCTCGCCAAGGCCGTCATGAGAGAGGTCGAAGCCCGGAAGACGGAAATTCCAGCTCCTCAAGAGATTAAAACAAAGGCAGGCTCGGGCGTGGAGGCTTCGATCGACGGGAGCATCTATTACCTCGGGAACGAGAAGGCAATGTCGCATTTGCAGTGGACGGAAGAGCAGCTCTCTGCCATGGAAGCATTGAAATCCGAAGGTCTGACCCTGGTTATTGTTGCGGATGAGCATAAAGCTCTTGGACTGTTCGGCATTCAAGACGAGATCAGACCCGAGAGCGCCGGTATGATTAGAAGCTTGCATGCTCTGGGAATCAAACGAACCGTCATGCTGACCGGCGATCATGAACGCACGGCGGCGAAGGTAGCCGGCGAAGTCGGAGTCACCTCTTACGAAAGCAGCTTGCTTCCACAGGATAAGGTTGAACGGGTGAAGGAGCTCGGAGACAAAGCCGCTATGATTGGAGACGGCATGAATGACGCTCCTGCGTTAGCGGCTGCCAGCCTCGGCATCGCGATGGGCAAGGGAACGGCAAGCGCGGTAGAAACAGCTGATATTGTGCTCATGCAGGATCATATCGGCAAGCTGCCCGAAGCGATAAGCATAGCGAAGAAGGTGAATCGCGTCATCCGCATCAATATCGGCGCCGCCCTGGGACTCAAGCTTATCGCGTTGCTTCTGACAATCCCGGGCTGGCTGACGCTATGGATCGCCGTCTTGTCCGATATGGGCGCCACGATTCTGGTCACGCTGGCTTCGCTGACGCTGCTGATTGAACGCAGGAAATGATATTCTATCATTAGATGATTAATCTGTTCTCGCAGCAACAATCCCCCGACGTCATTACGACATCGGGGGATTGATATGGACGGATATTAGCGAACTTCTTTGTTATTCAGCCAGCGTTAGCAAATAGTTGTAGCTCATCGCGAGGCTTTCGAACGGATCGCGCATGCAGGTATCCTGCTCCACCACATACCATTCCACGCCAATCTCGCGGCATGCCTTAATGATAGCCGGGAAGTTCAGGTTACCTTCACCCACCTCGGCGAATACTTGCTTGTCGTCCACAATCGCCATATCCTTCAAATGCACAACCTTCATGCGGCCGTCAACGCCATGCACCGCGTCGACAGGATTCGCTCCCCCTGCCTGCACCCAGTACATATCCAGCTCGAAGCCGAATGCGGAAGGATCCGTTGCTTCTTGCAAGAGCTCCATGCCCGTTTTTCCGTCAAACTTCGTATATTCAAAATGATGATTATGATACACAAACTCCAAATCATGCTCCTTCAAACGCTTGCTGACTTCATTCGCCTTGGAAGCAAAGTCGAGATAACCTTCCTTCGTGCCGCGATATTCGCCGGGAATGGAGCCAAGACCGACATACTTGCAGTTCCAGAGCTTATGCTTCGCAACAACCGCATCGAAGTCGTTCAACATCGCGTCGAAGCCGATATGCGTAGCGCAGATCGTTAAGCCGAGCTCGTCTGTAATGGCTTTCACGGCTTCTGGAGCAATGCTTGCGCTTACACCAGATACTTGAACCGCGTCATAGCCAATTTCCTTCACCTTCGTCAACGCGTCGCGCAGCCCCGCTTCATCCTTGCAATATTCTCTCAGCGTATACAATTGAGCAGCTATCATCGATTTCTTCATATGGTTCAGCCTCTCCTCGTATCATAATATAAATCATGCTTTCAATGCTTGCCATAAGTGTAACACTGTCCGCAGTCTGTTTCTTAACTGTCGTTAATGGGACATAAGCCAAAGCTTAACTCTCGTTGGCTTTCGCTCCGACGCCGCCTGCCATGCAAAAAGCCGCAGGCCGATTCAAGCGAATCGATCTGCGGCCATAATCCATTATTCGTTAACCAGAATTACGCATGGAAATTCGTGCCGTCCGTGACAGCCTCCACATAGCCTGCCCGAATTACAAAATCGCCGAAATGCTCGTCTTTCGCGCGATCTGTTGCATAATGCTTGATAATCGGCTTCAATGTATCAATAATTTCGGCTTCACCGATGTTCTCGCGATATAGCTTGCTTAGACGATCTCCGGAGAAGCCGGCTCCCATATACATGTTGTACTTGCCCACCGCTTTGCCGATAAACGCAATCTCGCCCAGCGCCGGTCGGGCACAGCCGTTCGGGCAGCCGGTCATGCGAATATTGATTTCCTTGTCCTGCAGCCCGGCATCCGCCAGAATGGGCTCAAGCTTCTCAAGCAAGGACGGCATGTAACGTTCCGCCTCCGCCATCGCAAGTCCGCAGGTTGGCAATGCAACGCAGGACAACGCGCTGCGGCGAAGCGCCGACTCCGTCGAACCCTCGGAGATGCCGTATTGCTCCAGCAAGCCTTGAATCTTCTTCTTCTGCCCTGCCGGAATGTTCGCGATCATCAGGTTCTGATTGGCCGTCAGGCGGAAATCGCCTTTATGAATCTTGGCAATCTCGCGCAAGCCCGTCATCAGCTCGCAGCCCTCCGAATCGATGATTCGTCCGCTCTGAATATACAACGTCACATTCCACTTGCCGTTCTTGCCTTTGATCCAGCCGTAACGATCGCCCGTGTTCTCGAAGTTGAACGGACGAGCGGGCTCGAGAGATTCGCCCATGCGCTCCGCCAATTCTTCCTTGAACCAGTCCAGACCGTGACGATCGATCGTGTATTTGAAACGGGCATTCTTCCGCACGGAGCGATTGCCGTAATCCCGCTGAATCGTAATCGTCTTCTCCGCCACATTAAGCACCTGCTCCGGTCTGCAGAAGCCGATAATCTTGCCAAGCTGCGGATACGTGCTCGTATCGCCGTGGGTCATGCCCATGCCGCCGCCGACGGAGACATTGAACCCGACCAGCTTGCCGTTCTCGACAATCGCGATATAGCCAAGATCCTGGGAGAACACATCCACATCATTGGATGGCGGAACCGCGATGCCGATTTTGAATTTGCGCGGCAGATAGACCGGTCCGTACATCGGTTCAACCGGGTCATCGCCCGGCGTGATAACCTGCGGAGCATCGTTCACCTTCTCGCCGTCCAGCCAAATCTCATGATAGGCCGGCGTTCTCGGAGCCAGATGGGTCGTCAGCTCCTCCGACCATTTGAATACCTCGCTATGAATATCGGACTGATCCGGATTCGGGTTGCACATGACGTTCCTGTTCACATCGCCGCATGCCGCGAGTGTCGTCAGCATCACATCGTTCACTTGCTTGATCGTGCGCTTCAGATTCCATTTCAGAATGCCGTGAAGCTGGAAGGCTTGTCTCGTTGTGAACCGAATGCTTCCGCTTCCGTACTTCTGAGCCAGCTTGTCGATCTCCAGCCACTGCTCCGGCGTCGTTACGCCGCCTGGCGTAACGATGCGAAGCATGAATTGATAAGATGGCTCCAGCTTCTGCTTCTGACGCTCGTTGCGTACATCGCGGTCATCCTGCATATAGCTTCCGTGGAATTTCATCAACCGGTTATCAAGCTCGGTCATGCCGCCAGTAATCCGATTGGCAAGCGTCTCTTCCAGGGATCCGCGCAAATAATTGCTTTCCAGCTTTAAATCTTCAACATCGCTCGGCGGTCCGCCGATCGGTACTACCTTCTGTCTATTAGCCACTTCCCGCAGCTCCTTCCCCACGCACAAAGTGCAAGTCTATTAATAAACATCGCGCTGATAGCGCTGCTCCGTTTGCAATTGCTCCACATAAGCCGCAGCCGCTTCAGGCGTAAGACCGCCCTGCTGCTCGATAATTTGCAGCAAAGCCGCGTGTACGTCATGCGCCATATGCTTCTCGTCTCCGCAGACGTAGATATGCGCGCCTTCCTGAATCCACGCGTACAGCTCTTCGGCATGCTCCAACATCCGATTCTGCACGTATACCTTCTCTTCGGTGTCGCGCGAGAAGGCGACATCCAGATTCGTGAGCACGCCGTCCTTCAGCATGCGCTGCCAATCGGTCTGATACAAGAAGTCCGTAACGAAATGACGATCTCCGTAGAACAGCCATGTCTTGCCTTCCGAGCCAAGCTCTTCTCTCTCTTCGAGGAAAGCCCGGAACGGAGCAACGCCCGTACCCGGTCCAATCATGATAACCGGCGTATCCCCATTGGCAGGGAGCTTGAAGTTCGGATTCTGCTGAATGAAGATCGGCAATGTGTCGCCTTCCTCGAGACGTTCCGCCGCCTGCGAGGAGCATACGCCGAAGCGCTCTCTGCCGTTCGATTCGTATTGCACCTTGCGGATCGTGACATGAACCTCTTCCGGATTCGCCTTGAGGCTGCTCGCGATCGAGTACAGGCGCGGAGGCAGCTTGCGCAAGATCGAGACGAGCTCGGCAGGCGACAGCTTCCAAGGTCCGTGCTCCTGAAGCAGATCGAGCAGATCACGTCCTGACACGTAAGCTCTCATCGCTTCTTTGTTCTCGGGAAGAATCAGCTTCGCAAGCTCGCTGCTGTCCGTGAAGGCAGCCGATTTCTCGAGCAGCGGCTTGGTCAAGACCGTAATTTCGTATTGGCGCTGAAGCGCCGTGCGAAGCTGGCCTTCGTCGCCGTCTTTGCCTTGAACGACAACTTCCTCGCCATCCCAGTTCATATACGAGATAATCGCATCGACAAGAGCCGGATCATTCTCCGGATAGATTCCGACGCAATCCCCCGGCTCATAACTCAGACCGGAGCCTTCAAGCGAAATTTCCAAATGCCTCGTCTCGCGATCCGAGCCGCGTCCATTCAGGTTAAGGCTCGTCAACACTTCCGCGCGGAACGGGTTCGAGCGCGTATAGATCGATTCGCCGCTAGTTAATTCCGCGGACACCGCAGGAGCGCCTCCCGCAGAAGCAGCTGCCGCGGCCGAGCCCGTGTCGGCGTTCAAAGCGTTAACGACATTCGCGAACCAGTCGGCTGCCGGACCTTCGAAATCAAGATCACAATCTACACGTTCAACCAGGCGCTCCGCGCCAAGCTCCTCCAGTCTTGCGTCGAAATCCTTGCCCGTCTTGCAGAAAAACTCGTATGAAGTGTCTCCCAATGCCAGAACCGAGAACTTCAATCCCTGGAGCTTCGGCGCGCGTTTCCCGTAGAGAAACTCGTGGAAGGTAATCGCGTTGTCCGGCGGATCGCCTTCGCCGTGCGTGCTCGCGATAATGAAGAGATGAGCGGCGTTCTTCAGTTCCTTCGTCTTATACTGGTTCATAGCCGAGAGCGTTACCTCGAAGCCCTGCTCCTTCAGCTTCGCCGCCAGCTTGCTTGATAATCTCTGCGCGTTGCCCGTCTGCGAGCCGAATAGAATCGTCGCTTCGCGCGGAGCCGCCGGTACTGCCGACACCGCCTGCGGGGCGGACTCCAGCACAGGAGCCTGCAGAGCTACCGCAGCCTCGGACGCCGCCGCGCCGTTCCGATAAAATGTCAAAAATCCCCCGAGCCATTGCGTCTGCGTATCCGTCAGCGTCGGCAGAAGCCGATTAATAAGCTCAGCCTGCTCCTCTGTAAACGGACTGTTCGTCACCTTAAGTTGCAACAATATCCACCTCACACGATAATCAATCTGTTCCTGACAATTCCAAGTTTCAAACTATGAATTCTTTACTGTACTAAACCTACCATACCCGCTATTTCCGGTCAATGAAATGAGTCGAAATCTGTCTATAAGAAAATTTGAATCGAATCGTGAGCTTTTCTTATGCATGCTGGACGTACGAGGAAAGGGGCCGTCCCGATTCAATCGGAACAGCCCCTTTCTGTTTTCATGGCCGCTTTACTTCATCGACGCCAGCCAGTTGGACAGCGTTGCGATTTCATCATCCGTAAGCTGCCCTTTAAAGCCGGGCATGCCACCCCCGCCATTGCTGATTTGCTGATTGATTTGATCGACCGTCATCTCCGCCCCTACCTTCTGCAGGTTCGGTCCCGCGCCCCCGGATAGATCAACTGCATGGCAGCCGATGCAGCTTTTTTTGTAGACCGTTTCGGCCGCTGCGGCGTCTACCGTCGCTTCGCCTTCATTGCTCGCGCCGTTATTCGCTTCATTATTGCCGCCAACCGTTCCGGAGTTGTCGGTATTGTTCTCGTTCGCGGTGTTGTTGTTCTTGTTGTTGCCGCAAGCGGCCATGGCAAGCGCCAGCACAATGATACACAAGATTAGCCATCCTCTGCGCTTCAGCATTCGCTCATACCTCCTCTGTCCTTATCGTATATGCAATGATCCATTGCTTGGGTTCCTGCCTCCCTATAATTCCCTGACTTCCTATTAAATATGCTTAAATGCGCTCCGCGTCATTTCAACGCATAACTTGCATGATATTGGAAACTCTAAGGAAAGCGCATAACTAGCGAGGTGATGATATGAACATGCAAGAGGATGTGGTCATCCACTTGACGGAGCTTAGAAAACGGATTCTTGCTGTGCTCGGCTGTTTTCTGGTCGCCATGTGCGGCGGCATGTACCTCTCTCCGCATATTTTGCATTTTATCAAGTCAAGCTCTTCGACCTATGAAGTGGAATGGAATGTGTTCGCGTTCACGGACGGATTGTTCATTTATCTGCGCTGCGCCTTCCTGTTCGCGGTATTGCTGACGCTGCCGCTTTTTCTCTACCAGGTGTGGGCATTCGTTCGTCCGGGCTTGACGGAGAGGGAAGCGAAGGGAACGCTCGTCTACGTGCCCGCGTCCTTCCTGTTGTTCCTGCTTGGCGTTTCGTTCAGCTATTTCCTCGTCTTCCCGATGATGCTCGCCTTCATGGTGAAGATGAACCACAACGTTGGAGCGGCTGAGACCTATGGCATCGACCGATATTTCAGCTTTCTGTTCAGCATCGTATTCCCGCTTGGCATTGCCTTCGAGATGCCGGTCATCATCTTGTTCCTGACCAAGCTCGGTCTGTTGTCGCAGGAGAAGCTGAAGGTCGCTCGCAAATACGCTTATGTCGGTCTGGCCATTGTCGGCGCCTGCATCTCGCCGCCCGACTTTGTGTCCCACTTGTCCGTCACCGTGCCTCTGCTGGCGCTGTTCGAAATTTCGGTGCTGCTGTCCTGGCGCTATTCGAAGCGCAAGGACGCCATGCCTTCGCCGACTTGATCTTGCCGAGCGAAGGCTCATTCCATAACACTTAATAAAGGAGATGTATCTATGTTCAACAACATCGGCATTCCAGGTTTGATGATTATTCTGCTCATTGCGATTATCGTATTCGGGCCGTCGAAGCTCCCGATGCTCGGGCGCGCGTTCGGAGACACGCTTCGCGAATTCCGCAGCTCGACCCGAGGCATCGTGGACGAGGAGCCCCATAGCAACGCGTCGGGAGCGAGCGGCTCGGTGCTCGAGAGCAAAGAGGATTTGAAGAAGCTTCTCTGAAGATTTGTCCAACGACAGGCAAATGGAAGCAGAGCTCTCAGCAGCCAGGCTGTTCGAGCGGTACGAGAGACGCTGAAAAAGGGGTTCGCCCGCAGGTTTTCCAACCTGAAGGCGAGCCCCTTTTTCTCGCGTTTTTTCAACACCTGTTTTTCAGACAAGCATGCCGCCCGTTTCCCGATACTTCAGAATGCCTTCAGCCGTGCGATACGCCAGAGCGCCAACTGTGTTCGTCGGATTATAGCCCGCATTCTGCGGGAAGGAGCAGGCGCCGGTCACGAACACATTCTCGGCTTCCCACATTTGGCAATACGTGTTCACAGCGGAATCCTCCGGAGCGGCGCCCATGATGGCGCCTCCCGTATTATGCGTCGATTGATAGGTCGTAATCTCGTAAGGTCCAAGCTCCTTCAAGTAATCCACCTTGTCGGCTCCCATTTCCTTCACCAGCTCCGAGCAGCGCTCCGCCAGAAACTTCGCCAGCTCTTTGTCCTGATCCTGAAAGTCGAAGGTAATGCGCATTAGCGGATCGCCGTAAGCATCCTTGTATGTCGGATCAAGATCCAGGAAATGCTGCTTGAATGACATCGAAGAGCCCTGTGAGCCGACAGCCAGCGCGCGAGTGGCGTAATGAAGCGAGTTTTTCTTGAATTCCGCGCCCCAAGACTCCGTCCCGGAAGGCACGGGATTATTCTGAATCGGCCTCGCCCCCGATTGAGTATGGGCAATGACGCCGCCGTGAATGAATTTCAAATCGCTGTGATCGAAATTGTCTCCGTTATAATCATCAAGCGCAACGCCCAATGCACCGGCCCCGGCGAAAGAATTGAATTGCTCATTCTCAAAGAAGCCGATCGCGCTTCCCTTCGCCACCTGATAAGCATAGTTCTTGCCGATCGAGCCTTTGCCTGTCGACGGATCGTACGGCGTGCCAAGCTCCGACATAAGCAGCAGCCGCACATTGCCGAACACATAGCTCGTCATCACCACAATATCCGCCGGCTGGATAATGTCCTCGCCGGTTGTAACATCCGTATACATGACGCCGGTCGCTTTGCCGTCTTTATGTAGTATTCGACGCACATTTGAATGCGTCCGGATTTCGAACTTGCCCGTTTGCTTCGCAACGGGAATGACCGTGACGACAGGATCGGCCTTTGCTCCGTACTCGCAGCCGAAGCGCTCGCAGTAGCCGCAATATTGACATGCGGCGCGGGAGATACCGTCAGGATTGGTGTAATTCTGCGAGAGATTCGCCGACGGAGTCATGTAAGGATTCAGCTTCAAACGGGTTGCCGCTTCCGTGAACTTCGTCATGGAAGGGGATTTCTTCATCGGCGGAGTCGGATAAGGGTCCTTGCGCGCGCCGGCGAGCGCATTCACCTCTCCGGAAATGCCGCATAGCTGCTCGAATTTGAAATAATACGGCTCAAGCTCATCATAGGTGATGCCCCAATCCTGAATCGACATATCGCTCGGGATCTTGTTCTTCCCATATTTCTCAATCGTCTTGCTCCGAATTTGAAAATCATAAGGAAGGAACCGGTAGGTCTGCCCGTTCCAATGCACGCCGGCTCCGCCCAGCCCGTCCCCGAGCAGAAAGGAGCCGTAGGAACGCATCGGCAGCGCGCGAACCTTCTCCGTGCTCCGGAAGGTAATCGTTTCCTTCGACAAATCCTGCATCAGCTCGTAACGAAGCGCGTACCTCAGCTCATCATGATCCATGTAATAATCTTCCGTCTTCCTCTCCTTGCCTCTCTCTAAGCCGACTACGTTCAATCCGCTCTTCGTCAGCTCGGCGGCGATAATGCCGCCGCTCCAGCCGACGCCGACAATAACAACATCTGTTTTGGGCAATGTTTTGGCCATAACGTCCTCCTGTCTCTCTAATGGGCAGCCAAGTGATCCTGCAGGCTGCTCGGCGCGATTTCGGTAAATTCCTTTTCTATGACATCCGTGTAGCTCATCTGATTTCCCGGATAGCTGCGCATGCGCCAGCCGTCCATGTTGGCGTTGCCGCCGTACAGCGGATCGCTGTAGACGCCTTCGAGCGTGGATGATCGCAGCATTTTAAAAAAACTGCTCGCCGAAATCGTGGTCAGCTTCACCGTATCGGATTCGAACGCCTTAAGCGCCTCGTCCTGCTGCTCAGGCTTAATGGCGGCAAATCCCTTCCCGTATTGCGTATTGCTGTAATTATCAAGCTCGCGGATGCCAATCTCGAAGATTTCCCTGCGCTTCAATCTTCCTTGGTAGCCTTGCTCCTTCTCCCCTGTATAGAATGGCGGAGTCATATAATCGCGACCGTTGAAGCCCCAATCGCCTGCAAGCTGATGATCGATGAAGAACGCCGCTCCAAGCGTCTTCGCGCCGGGACCATTGTCATCCTCGGGGAAAATTCGCTCAGTCGCGCTTTCAACGACCAGATACTGCTGCTGTGTGAAGAACATTAACGCCCTGTTGTAATTGGCGGGAACCGCGTTCTTCGTATCGTCCGCTCCCGACTCGTTGTTCGTGTTATTGGCGTTATCCTTCTTCGCGCATCCGATTAAGGAGGCAAGCGCCCCGCTGACCATGATTCCTCCGATCGCGTACCCGGATTTCACAAGAAACTTGCGCCTTGATTGATGAGAGGCAGCGACCTTATTCGAGACGCCCGTGCCAGCGAAGACTTCGTCTGAATCCGCTGTGCCATTGATGTCCGCGCCCGAGGCTGTCCTGTCCAAGATATCGTCAGCCGTAATGTTCATTCCACCATGCTGCTCCTGCTCCATATGCCCACACCTCCAATTTTCCTTATCTTGCATGCATGTTTATTATTTTCAAATCAATGATGAATATTCATAAGTTGGTAATGGTCATTCTATAAGCAACAAGGCAAGGAGTATCAGTTAAGCAAAATCATTTCAACCTTAACGCAGGCCATGAAGCCTGCCAGCGGAGGAGACAGAATCATGAAGAAACCTATCAGGATGGCCATACTCAGCTTTGCCGGAGCAACGTTGCTATACGGCTGCGGCGATTATGACGGCCAAGTGGAACAAATGCGCAATATGCAAATCATGAACGCCGAACACGCGAAGGCGGTGAAGAATCCTTCGCTCATTCCAAGCCAGGACGGCATGAAGACGTATACGACAAACGAGAAGGGGCATACCACGTACGGGCTTGGCTCCTCGGTCTACAGCTTGATCGGAAGCTCCAGCTTGCATGCCGCCGGCTTCTCCGCTCATCTTGAATCGCGGCTTAGCGGCGACGGCGTGCCCAATGTGCGCGTATTCGTCTTCGACGACAGCGTCGTTCTGGCAACGGAGAAGCTGGAGCCTTCGGCAACGCAGTACGACGAAGCGCAGCAGAGGCTGCTCGGCTCCGACAGCGGCCTTGCCGCCAACGGCTCCTCTGCCGATTCCGGCAAGCTGCGCAAGCAGGATGCAGGCAACGCAAATCTCGACAATTTGGCTATGGCAGCCCAGCTTATTGAGGGCTACATGGGCGGCGCGGTCAAGGTAATGAAAGTTGAAGATGCGGAAGCGGTGAAGTTAATTGAAGCGATTCGGATGGAAGCGGCAGCGGATGAGATGAATGCCGCGGAGATTGCCAACGATATCGGGCAATTATTGCAGATTGTGAAAGAAAGAGGCGGGCAGTAGCGGAGCTAACGTGAGACTATTAGCGGAAGCATCGTGAACCGGCCAAAAAATCCGGTTGTCAAAGCTATGGCTTTCATGCTAAGATACTGTTTGTGTCTTTCAATGCTTGTCCGAAAATCCGGAGCTGTGGTGTAGAGGCCTAACATGCCTGCCTGTCACGCAGGAGACCGCGGGTTCGAATCCCGTCAGCTCCGCCATTTCGACTTAGCGGCACGCGGTCATACGATATTCAACCGACAAGTAATGATAATCGAGAACAAGGCCCTTATCTTGATAACAAGATGAGGGCCTTTCCATTGCTCCCGAGCTGCTCTTCTATTGATCAAAGGCTTGGTTCGCCGAGGCCAGCATGGACGGCCAATCCTCGAATTTCGTTTCTCTGGCGACATGGCGGTTCAGAAGCTCCTCCGGGATATGATTCATATCCTCCTCCGACCAGGCTTGGAAATTGCCCTTCTCAAGAAAAGCCTGAAAGCTTGTAAAGCCGGAATGCTCGCTCATGAACCGCTCATTAAACAGCTTCTCGAGCGAACGCTCGGCTGCGCTTCCTTCCGCCGCTTTCTGATCCTGCAGTTCCTTAAGCAAATCCTCAAATGACATTGGTTTTTTCTTACGCAATCGATCACTCCTAAAGTTTGGTTTGCTAATTTCTTATCATCATTTCCTTCATTATACGTTATATTCCCGATCTGTTCTATCCTAATCCGTAATCTGTTATAATCACCCTGTCTGATATTGCATACAAAGGGGCGCGTACCGTGATAAAGCCAAGCGACATGATGCGGCAATTGAATCAAATGAACTTCAAGGTATCGCTTGCCGGCCACAAGAAGCAAGAGCCTTCCCTGCCAAGCGGACCTTATACGCATCGCTTCAACAGCATGTGGATGATCTCCAGGGGCAAGGGAGTATTCACCATCGACGGCCACGAGCATATCGCCGAGCCCGGCAAGCTGTTCGTCATCTCGCCCGGCATGATTATTTCGCGCATGGCCGACGAGGAGCAGCCGCTTGAATATTATTTTATACGATTCCAGTATGCGACCCACTATGAAGAAAACGGAGAATGGCTCTCCGGAGCAGGAGATGACACGCCGTTTCCGCTGATTGGCGCCTATACCATTCAGAATCCGCCGGCCCTGCTGAACAACTGCGAGCAGCTATGCTTGCTCATGAAGCGACGCGGGCAAATCATTATGATGCGCCAGCGCATCCTGTTTCTCGATATTCTCTTGCAGATTATTTCGGATTTGCGCTCCCAGATCGTGTCGAGCGACACCAACGTAGTCATCGAGAACACCATTGATTATATGGTGAATCATTATAATGAGAACATTACCGTCGAAGAGCTGGCGAAGCTTGCCGGCTTAAGCGTAAGTCATTACACCCGATTGTTCAAAAAATATGTCAACAACAGCCCCATTCACTATTTGACCCAGCTTCGCATGGACAGGGCCAAGGAATTGCTGACCTTGTCCGATTACAAGCTGAAGGCGCTGGCCCAAAGCATCGGCTACAGCGACGAGCTCTATTTCAGCCGATTGTTCAAAAAATTCGTCGGCATCTCTCCCTCGCAATACGCGAAGCTGCACAAATCGGCGCCAGGCAAGGCATAGGGGGAATCCCGCCTATCCTTGCCTGGCGCCGCTATGAAACGGGCTGGTGCTGATGAGCTCCAACACTGAGCCGCCCCCGCCCTATTGCGCCGTGCTGATCGGAGCCGGCGCAGCCGCTGCGCCGTTCTGAAGCTCGTAAAGCTTGCGGTACGCCCCCCCGGCAGCCATCAATTCATCATGGCTGCCCATTTGCTGGATGCTGCCCTTGTGCATGACGATTATCTTGTCGGCATGCCGGATTGTCGACAGACGGTGAGCGACGATGAGCGTCGTTCTGCCCTTCGACAACTGCAGCAAGCCCTTCTGAAGTGTCTGCTCGGTCTCCGTATCCACATGCGCGGTCGCCTCGTCGAGCACCAGCACATGGGGATTGCTGACATAGACGCGCAGGAACGCAAGCAGCTGCTGCTGACCCGATGACAGCTTGATGCCTTGCTCGCCAAGCATCGTATCATACCCGTTCGGAAGACGCTCGATGAAATCCTCCATTCGCAAAGCCTTTGCCGCCATCCGAATCTCTTCGTCGGACACATCCCCCTTGTTCATCCGGATATTATCGTACACATTGCCCGAGAAGACGAACGGCTCTTGCTGAATGACGCCGATCGAGGTTCTCACTTGCTTCAAATCCAGCTCGCGCAGCTCCTTGCCGTCGAGCCTCACGCTTCCCTGCTGCACATCATAGAATCGGTTCACAAGCCCGATAATCGAGCTTTTTCCGGCTCCTGTGGCCCCGACGAAAGCAATTGTCTCGCCTGGGTTCACTGAGAAGCTGATATCGCGCAGCACCCAGTGCTCGGCCTCGTAGGCGAACCACACATGCTTGAATTCAAGCGCGCCTTGGAGCGGCTCTGACAGCTTGTGCGCATCGGAGCGACTTGTGATCGTCGGCTTCTCCTCCAGCAGCTCTACGATCCTCTCGGCGGAAGCAAGCGCCGTTTGAATCTGCGTGAATCGATCCGACAACGCCGTCAGCGGCTGGAAGAACTGGCGAATATACGAGGTAAAAGCAAAGACGATACCGAAGGTTACTCCCGACGCCAGAATGGAATGTCCGCCATACCAAACGACGACGGCGAGCGCCAGATTGCCCAGGAAGCCGATCAGCGGGTTGAAGATCGAATTGTTCGTCGTCCCTTTCATGCCCGCTTCATAATAAGCGTTATTTAATTTGTCGAATTGCTCCAGTTGCTTGCTCTCTCTCGTGAACATCTGAATAATACCCATGCCCGACAAGCTCTCCGCCAGAAACGAGTTCAATCTCGACAGCAGTATTCTCGCCTTCTGCTGTGCATCCCTTATAATTCCCTTGAAGTAAATGGTGCAAACGAGCAGCAGCGGAATAACGGTGAAGGAAACCAGAGCCAGCTTCACATTCAGGAACAGCATGATACCGGCGATGCCGACAAGCAACAGGAGCTCCTTCGCCAGATTGACGATGACCTGGGAATATAATTGGTTCATCGCCTCCACATCGTACGCTACTCTCGTTACAAGCCGCCCGACCGGATTTCGATCATAATAGGAGGTTTGCAGCTTGGCCAGTTTCTCGAACATGCGGCTGCGCATATCATAAATAATCTTCTGACCGGTGTTCTGCAGAATGAGAGACTGCCAGTAGGTAAATAAACCCGCCAGCACCACATTAACCAGGAACAGCGCGCCAAGGATAATCAGACCGCTTATATCCTGCTTGCGGAAGGCTTTCAATTCATCAGGAGCTAGCTGCCGCAGCTCCAGCGCTTCGTTGTTCTCGGCAAGCTGTCCGGAGCCGTTCTCCGCGTGAGTAATCGTTACATTCTCGCTGTCTTCGACCCAGCCGTCCACCACATCGTAATGCCCGTCATGCGGAACAATCTGAGCCTTCATGACGCCTTGGGGCCAGCTTGCTTCGTCTTGCTTCGCGCGATAATAGATGCGATCCCCAATCGCTACAGGCTTGCCGTATACTCTATCGTCCTTCTCAAGCTGCTTCTCTGCGCCCGCGTCTTCGGCATAAACCATCGGCTTCGTAATGCCCTTGATGCGGTCATCGATGGCCGACTTGACGATAAGCGGCTGAAGGATGGCCGTAACGGCAATCAGCAAGGCGAATAAGAAGGACACGGAGATGCTCTTCCAATAGGGAACGGCGAACGCGAGCATCTTCTTCCATAGCATGGAATCGCTGATTGACTTGATTCTGCTCTCTTCGTGAATGTTCACGCTACCCCTCCATTATCTTGTTCATCGTCTGCTTCTCGTAGATCGAAGCGTAATGTCCGCCAAGCCTTAGCAAGGAAGCATGATTGCCCTGCTCCACGATTCTTCCCTGATCCATGACGATAATATGATCGGCATGCAGAATCGCCGACAGCCTGTGGCTCGTAATAATCGTCGTTCTGCCCTGCATCTGACGTTTCAAATTTGCGAGTATCTTCTCCTCGGTCGAGGCGTCGACCGCAGACAAGCTGTCATCGAATACAAGGATGGAAGGACTCTTGATGAGCGCTCTGGCGATGCTTACCCGCTGGCGCTGACCGCCGGACAGAGATACGCCGCGCTCGCCAAGCGCTGTCTCGAACTGACGCGGAAATTCGATGATATTATCATGAACCTGCGCCGCCTTCGCCGCGTCGCTAATGTCGTCCATCGAATACGCGGCCGGATCAAAGGCGATATTTTGCCCGATGGTTGTCGAGAACAGCATATGCTCCTGCGGCACGAAGCCGATCGATTGACGAAGCTGCTTGAGCGGATACTTCCTGATCTCCCGTCCGTCGATATAGATGGTGCCAAGCGGCGGATTATAGAGCCGCAGCAGCAGATTGACAAGCGTCGTCTTGCCGCTTCCGACCTTGCCGACGATGGCCAGGCTGCTGCCCTCAGGCACGGTCAGATTAATATCCTCCAGCACGAATTGCTTCTGATCGGGATAGCGGAAGCAGAGATCCCGGAATTCGATTCTTCCCTTGATGTCAGGAAGCGGCGACACATCCTCGTCATCCGCCACTTCAGGCTGCGTGTTCAGAATATGTCTGAGCCGCTTGTCGACCGCCTTGCCCCGTTGCAGCGCATTAATCACCTTGCCCAGATTCTCGACCGGCGCCACCAGCATAATCAAATACGTGTTGAAGGCGACGAAATCGCCCAGCGTAATGCTTCCGTTCATAACGAGCAGACCCCCGAAGACGACGGAGAGCAGGTAGCTGACTCCGACAACCGCCTGACTGAGCGCGTTGAACGAGGAATTGGACTGGATCAGTTTCTCGTTCGCTTCGAGGTTATTCTGATTATCCTTCTCGAACTTGCCAATCTCGGACGGCTCCTGCGCGTACGCCTTCACAACCCTTATGCCCGCGCAAAATTCCTGCACGCGGCTTGCGAGATGCCCGATCGCTTCCTGCACCAGCGTCGTTCTCTCCTGCATCTGCGTCCGGAACCGGTAGGCCAGATAGCTGAGCGCCGGCAGCGGGAGCAGCACCAGCAAGGTCAGTCCGATATGAACCGTTCCGGCCATGGCGAAAAACGCGATTGCAATCATCACAAGAGCCTCTATCGACATAAATACCCCTTGCATGGCCATCTCTCGCAAAATATTAAGATCATTCACCGCATGCGACATCAAATCGCCGATTCGGTTGCGGTTGTAGTATTCGCTGGACATGCTTTCCCATTTCTCGAACAGCCGCTTGCGCGTATTCCGCTCCAGCACTCTCGCGAGCTTGAACAGGTACACGCGGCTGACGGCTCGGAACACCGCTCCGAGAAAGCCGAACAGCACAATCCAAAGCGCGATCTCCAGCACCTCTCCGCCGCTGAATTGAAGCGTTTGGACCACATCCGTGAAATGCCCCAGCAGTTGGGGGATTACCAAATTAAGAAGACAAGATATGGATAATAATGCTGTTCCGATCAAGTACTTCCCCTTGTTCTGCAATAAGTATTTTCTAAATAATGAACCAGAACCCACCCATATTTCCCCCTCTTGTTTCGCTTCGAACCTAAGTGTACTCCTGTTTCATTGGAAAATACATGGATATAAGAGCTAACATTTATGGATTATCCTGCTTTGTATTGCGATCTTCATAATGACAGAACCCATGGAGAAAAATGTCTAATGCCGTCCTTTGCGAGCGACGGGGAGACTCATTGGTGGCGGCGTTCGGTTGGATGCGGCGGGGGAGGGGATTAATTGGGTGGCGGTATTGCTGCGCTTGGCTATATGTGGCGGCACTAAGCATCTGGAACCTATAAACTGGATTTTCTCCAGCTTATTTTTCCTAATTGGAAGAAATACATGAGTATAATGGAATTCCTCCAGCATATTTCGTCAAATCACCTCATTCTCAACAATACGAAGAAATTATACGGGAGATTTTCCTGTATAAACAGCAATGTGAGTTAAACGAGTCGGATTATACTGGACTTATTCCCGCTTATTCAGAAATTCGAGTCGCAAAACGTCAGTTGGGAATTGGGGGAGTCCTTACGGCAGAATTTGCGATAATGGCGAGGTCCTTGAGTTGAGGCTGTTGCGCTGAAAATCGGCGTTGCCCTCACATGTTTCGCCTCGGACGGCGCTCCAGCGCTGAAAATCGGCGTTGCAGCAGCGATAACACTCCCCGCCGACTCCCCCCGCTGGTAACCAACGGCTATTCAATCAGCAAAGGGAAACGGCACCCCTGAATGAACTCGCCAACCTGGCAACTCGCGTGACAACCCCAGCATCAGCTCGCCTATCATTCCCGGCCAATCGTTTCTGCCAAAAAAGTTAACCGATAGATTTGCCGAGGCCTTCCCTTCGGCACCTTCTCGAAGCCCGCTATTTCGATCAGGCCGTAATCCATCCATTGCAGCAGCAAGCGATGCGTGCTGCGAATCGTAATATCGAGGATAGCGGCAAGATCATGCACTTTGTACTCCAGGCTGCCCGTCCTGGCAACGTGAGACAGCAGCCGGCTCAAATAACCGGAGGTCATGCCGGCGTCTTCGGTCCGCTTCAGCAGCTCGCCATTCGTAATTGACAGATCGTATTCAACCGGTTCGGCCATCTCAAGCGGACCGATCAGTGTCCGGTCCTCCCGCACGATAAAGCAGGTGTTGCCGCCCGCTTCCTTGGATCTGCGCAGCGCGGAGCGCGCATGGGTGCCCGCTTCGTTGGCCGATCTTCCGAAGCCGATGCCCATGCTTAGCGTGAGCCCCAGCGAACTGCTGGCATATTTGGCCAGCGGAATCGACTTGTAGCCGCCCGTCTCCCTCTCGAAGATGCCTCTCGTCGTGAAGAACAAATATTCATCCGCGCCCAGATGTGTCAAGTAACCGTCCAGCGATTCCACATAGTCGAGCAATATGCGATGAATCTCCAATTTGAATTTTTGAATATCATGCTCGGAGCTGCGATTCTGAATCAGCCGCGTGAACGCGTCCACATTCAGCATCCCGACGACGATCTGCGCTTCCTTCAATTGCCGGGTTTCCGTCGACAGCAGCGCTCTCTCGAGCGTCACCGTTATATTCTGATCCGTAGGCGCCGCCCACTCGCATGGAATGCCGAGTCGATCAAGCGCCGCCGCGACGAGCGGATCGGCTGTAAGCGCTCCTAGACTGGCGCCGGCTTCATATTGGCCGGCATGAAAGGAGATCAGTTGATCCACCGGAGCAAAGGCTTGTCCATCGTAGTGCAGAACAGAAAGCCGCTCCGCATCCGCGTCCTTCAGCAGAGCCTTTATCGTCTGCTTGCTGATCGAGTCAACAGACAAAGCTACATTGTCCAGGCTCCCCAGCTTCTTCTGAATGCGAAATAAAGCGCGATAAAAATCCGTCTCCGTAAGGGGGACGAAGTGAACGGGCACGCCGAGCTCCGTCTCCTCTCGGATCAAGCGATACGGCGTAGGCCCGGAAACCACGATTACCTCAACCTCTGACGCCAGCTGCGCCGCAAGCCTCGGAGCTTCCTGCTCCAGCGCATATTCTCTTGCTATGCCGTGAAACGAAGGAAAGGCCTGCAGCACCCGCATGATTTTTCTCGCCGTTTCCCGGGGACCGATGACTCCTATTGGTATGCCTTTGACAGGCGCTTTCTGATTGGATGAATGCAGCTTGATCTCCTCCATTTCTTCCTCGTTACAATAATCGCGAAAAGGCAATTCCCGCAAGCGCCGCAGCGCCATGCCCAAGACATTCTTCATTCAAGTCAAACTTCGGATGATGCAAGCCATAGGCCTGCTCCGCGTTCTCCTCCGGTCCCGAGCCGATCCAAAAGAAGCAGCCTGGAATTCGTTCCACATACAGCGAGAAATCCTCGCCCGCCATCGTTGGCGCGGCTTCGATACGGCTCTCGATCGGCATAAGTCCATCAAGCGTTTGTTCCACATGCGTCACGCATGCATCATGATTGACGAGCACCGGCACCTGGCGTATATACCGCAGCTCCGCCTTGCAGCGATAGCCCTCGCAGATCGACTCGATCAGGCGGCGCAGCATAGCCTCCATCCCCTCCTGCACCCGGGGCTGGAACGTTCGCACCGTACCCGTCAGCTCCACGCGATGCGGGATCACATTGTTCGCATGGCCGCCATATATGCTTCCAATTGTAACAACTGCGGGATCAAAAGGCGATATTTCGCGGCTGACCGCCGTCTGAAGCCCCATGACGACAGCCGATGCGGCCACGATCGGGTCGATGCTTTCGTTCGGTATGGCGCCATGACCGCCACGCCCCTCGATGGTAACTTCAATGCGATCCACGGAGCCCATGAGCGCGCCGTATCTCGTCGCGACCTTCCCTGCCGCAAGCGTCGGCAAATTATGAAGTCCGTATATTTCGTCGACCCCATCCAGTGCGCCGTCCTCTATCATCGCTCTCGCGCCTTGATTGATCTCCTCTGCGCATTGGAAGAGGAAGCGAACGCGGCCCGACAGCTTGTCCCTTTTGCGTGACAGCAGCTTGGCCGCACCTACCAGAATCGCCGTATGCGCATCATGTCCGCAGGCGTGCATTTTGCCGGGAATCTCGGATGCATAGGGCAAATCCGTCTCCTCTTGAATCGGCAAGGCATCCATATCCGCTCTAAGCGCAATGGTAGGGCCCTCGCCCTCCCCATTCAAATCCGCAACAATGCCGTAACCGCCCACATTCGTGCGAATGTCCAGCGGCAGCTCCCGGAGCACCGATAGAACGGTCTGCGAGGTTTCCGTTTCCTCCAGGCTCAGCTCCGGATTCCGGTGCAAATGTCGACGCAGCCCGACGAGCTCCGCTTGAAGCTCAAGCGCTTCCTCCAGCAATGGGGCTAGAGAATCTTCTATTCTCGCGACCTTCGTTTGACCGCTGGACCCGCGATTCATCTGCTTTTTCTCATGCTCACTTAATGAATTATCCTTATCCGCAGGTTCCCATGATTCATTGTTTCTCATCCGGCTCACCGCTCCCTTGCTTCGACTCCCTTGCCTCCTTCGATCGCTTCGCTCTCCGGTCTCTCTTCAAGTCGTCCATAATCTTCCTTCCCGTCGGTGTCTGCGCAAGCCCGCCCTGCGCGGTTTCCCGATGCTTGGACGGCATGGCGCTGCCTACCTCCAGCATCACCCCGATCACTTCATCCGAAGGAATGACGCTCTGAACGCCGGCAAGCGCCATATCGGCCGCGGCAAGCGCGGTTACCGCACCGAAACCGTTGCGCACAATGCAAGGGATTTCGACCAGGCCGCCTACCGGATCGCATATGAGTCCGAGCGAATTTTTGAGCGCAAGTCCGACAGCGTGAACCGCCTGCGAAGGAGTGCCTCCGCGCAGCTCGACCAATGCTCCCGCCGCCATGCCGATGGCCGAGCCGACCTCCGCCTGACAGCCGCCTTCGGCGCCGGATACGAAGGAATTATTGGCGATAATATAGCCAATAGCTCCCGCGCAGAACAAGCCCCGCGTCATATGATCGTCATCCCAGTCGAGCCGCTCCTGATTGCTGACGAAGACACCGGGGATAATCCCGCAGGACCCTGCCGTCGGCGTCGCGATGATACGGCCCATTGACGCGTTCACCTCGGAGACGGCCAGCGCGTAAGCCATGGCCTCTCCCGCATATTCGCCGAGAGCCGAGGCTCCCGATGCGACATACCGCTCGACCTTGCGGGCATCGCCTCCTGTCAGCCCGCTTCTGGATCGCGTATCCGTCTCTATTCCTTTGCGCACGGCATCCTTCATGATGAGATAATAATCCCTCATCTTCCCGAACTCCTGCTCGGCAGACTTCCCCGATTCCGCAGCCTGATCGCCAAGCATAATGCTCGAGATCGACTCTCCTTCCCGCTCGGCGAGCTCCGACAATTCCTTCAGCGTCTGAAATCTCACTCCGGCATCCCTCCTCCATTCAAATCCGCATAGCTGATGGCCGCAATACTTTCGAGCGTCTTCAATCTCTCGATGAGCTCCGGAGGCGCGGGCGCGTCCATTTCGATAACAGTGATCGCCTCGCCGCTTCTCGCTTTGCGGTCCACATCCATGTATCCGATGTTCACGCCCTCGTCGCTCAGCACCTTCGCGACATGCGCAATCATGCCGGGCCGATCGTTGTGGAAGAGAACGAGAGTCGGATACATGCCGGTAAATTTCACATCAAAGCCCATTAAACTAGTAACCTCGATGCTGCCTCCGCCAATGGAGCTGGCCGTCATCTGCAGCGCGCGACCATCCGCCGCGAACAATTGAAGCCTTGCTGTGTTCGGATGCGCCGCCAAACCCTTGCCTGTTGTAATCTTCACCCGCATGCCCGATAGTCTTGCATAGGCGAGCGAACGGGGAATGCGCTCGTCATCCGTGTCATAATCGAGAAATCCTGCTGCAATAGCGACATCCGTCCCGTGCCCGCGATAGGTTTCGGCGAAGGAGCCATGGAATTCGATTATAGCCCTCGTCGGCGCTTCGCCGAAGAGCTGTCTCGCCACTCGCCCGATGCGAACCGCTCCAGCCGTATGAGAGCTGGAAGGACCGATCATGCCCGGCCCGATTATAGAGAACACATCTTTGAACCTCATACTCCCACCGCCTATCCGTATACAAAGAACGGACAAGCATGGCTCTGTCCGTTCTTTCCTTCTATTTATATTATGACAGCCATTCCGATAAGTGAGCCTTCACGAACGCATCGTCGTTCAATTGCGGATAGTCCGCATACATGCGGTCGATCTCTTCCTTCTGCCCCGGCGACAGCGTCTCGTGAGGGTTGAGGCACCAAATCCCCTTCATTAAGCCTTGACGCCTCAGCACCTCGTGGATGCCGGGAATGCAGCCCTCGAAGCCGTGCGCGGGATCGAAGAACGCAGCGTTGCTCTCGGTCACTTCGATATTGCGAGTGAGCCAGTCTGCGGCAAGCATCTGCCCGTCGCGCACCTGCTTAATCTCCTCCAGCAGCTCGACCGCCTTCCGCGTCCATACCGCCCAGTGTCCGAGCAAGCCGCCGACGACCCGCTTCTCCACCGGCTTGCCGCCCACCTGGAAGCGGTAGACCGTAAGCAAGTCGTTGATGATGTTATCATCATTCCCGGTGTAGAGCGCAATCTCGTCTCTGCGGTCGGAATAGCAGACCGCTCTTGCCACATCGATCGTCTGATAACGATTGAAGGGAGCCATCTTGATGGCGACGATGCCCGGAATATTGGCGAACTCGCGCCAGAAGTCGAAGCTGAACACCTTCCCTCCGACAGACGGCTGCAGATAAAATCCGATGACAGGAATGATCTCCGCAATTCTGGCCGTCCGCTCAAGAAGCTCCTTCTCCGACAAATCGCTTAAACCGCCCATGCTGAGGAGTCCCGCATCGTAGCCCAGCTCCGCCGCCAGCTTTGCCTCTGCGACCGCTTGCTCCACCCCACCACAGATACCCGCCACTCCGATAAAAGGACGATCCAGCTTCGCTTTCTTCACTTCCTCGGCCGCCAGCCTTAGCACCGGCTCGAAGAGATTATGCTCGGGCTCGCGAATTTCGAATTGCGTGCTGTGAACGCCAACGGCAATGCCTCCTGCGCCGGAGGCCATATAGTAGCGAGTCAAAGCGCGCTGACTCTTCTCGTCCAATTGACGATTCTCGTCAAGCGCGAGCGGATGCGCAGGAATGACGAGTCCGTCATGCAAGGCTCGAAACTGCTCCTGGGATAATTCTCTACGCTTCGCCATTCTAGTATTTCCCCGCCCTTTCCTGGAAATGTGTCGGCTTGTTAATCGTGGCTCCGTCCGCTTCCAGCCATTCCGTCATCCAGTCAATCATCTGCAGAAGCGATACCTTCGGATAGCCGAACAGTTGGTTCGCCTTCGACGCGTTATTGAGCAGAGCATTCGGTGATTCTTCGCCCTCGAACACCGGCTCGACGCCGAATCTTCTGCCGAATTCCTGAGCGAGCCAGCGCACGGAAATCGTCTCCGGACCCGTCACATTCAGCACGTTCACCGGATTGCTGCATACTTTCAAGGCGCGAATCGCGATCTCGTTGGCGTCGCCTTGCCAAATGCAGTTCACATGTCCCATCGCCAGCGAAATCGGCTTCTGCGCGCGCACTGACTTGGCGATCTCGAGCAAGACGCCGTAGCGAAGATCAATCGCATAATTCAAACGGTAGATCGCCAGCGGCGTATCGTATTTTCTGGAGAAATATTCGAATACCCGCTCTCTTCCGAGACAGGAGCTTCCATATTCGCCAATCGGAGCAGGAGGCGTCGTCTCCACCGCTCCGCCGTAAGCAAGCGGCATGAACGGGTACACATTGCCCGTGGAGAAAGCAACGATTCGCGCATTCTTGTATTTCTCCGCCACTCTTCCCGGCAGATAGCTGTTCATCGCCCAGGTGAAATATTCCTTGCCGTAGGTGCCGAATTTCGTGCCTGCCATATAGATGACGTTCTCCACTTCGGGAAGCTTCTGCAGCTGCTCGTCGTCAAGCAAATCGCATGCAATCGTCTCTACGCCCTCCGCCTCCAACTGCTCGCGCAGACCCGCTTCCGAGAAGCGCGACACGCCGATAACCCTCTTGCTGACGCCGGCTTCCTTAATGGCATTCATCGCCAGTTTCGCTAAGCTCGGCCCCATCTTGCCGCCCACGCCAAGGAGCATGATATCTCCGTCAATGCTCTTCATATCCTCCACTAATGCCTTCGACGGCTCCGCCAGCTTGGCCTCCAGCTCTTCCAAAGTACGCATAATCAACATTCCTCCTCGGGATTCATACCTACATACTAATCGAGCTCAACAATAAAAGACAAATCTTTAAATCGTCTTTAAATGAATGACAAAATGACGAAAATGCCGCATTCTCCTATCAAGAGAAAGCGGCATGACTGCAAACGTATATCTAAACCAGCTCGCGACAAGCACGCAGCACAATAACCGCGTTATGACCGCCAAAGCCGAAGGAGCTTGATATGCCGATGTCGAGCCTCGCTTCTCTCGCCTTGTTCGGCACATAGTCGAGATCGCAGGCCGGATCTTGCTCCTCGAGATTTATCGTCGGAGGGATGACGCCCTCCTGTAAGCTCTTCGCCAATGCGATTGCCTCCACGCCTCCCGCTGCGCCAAGCATATGACCGAGCATCGACTTGTTCGCCGTCACGGGGATGCGATACGCGTCCTTCCCGAATAATCTCTTTATCGCAAGAGTTTCAGATTTGTCGCCAAGCTCCGTGCTTGTCGCATGCGCGCTGATCACATCCACATCGGACGGATGGATGCGCGCTTCATGCAAGGCGAGCCGCATCGCATGATAAGCACCCGCCCCTTCTGGATGCGTAGCCACGATATGATAGGCGTCGGAGCTGGCTCCATAGCCGATCACTTCAGCGTGGACAACAGCGCCTCTTCGCTTCGCGCTCGAGAGCGATTCCAGCACAAGGATTCCCGCCCCCTCCGACATGACGAAGCCGTCCCTTTCCGCATCGAACGGTCTGCTTGCTCTCGCAGGGTCGTCGTTGCGCGTCGACAGCGCTGTCGCATTGCCGAAGCTGGCAACGGAAATTTCGCTGATGGCCGCCTCCGCCCCGCCGGCGATTACGGCGTCCGCCCCGCCGGAGCGAATGAGCCGCCATGCCTCTCCAATGGCGGTGTTGCCGATGGAGCAAGCGGTGACAGGAGACATCGTCGGTCCGGTCAAGCCGTATTTGATCGAGATCATGGCCGCCGCCATATTCGAGATCATCATTGGCACGAGCATCGGACTTACTCGCTCGGGGCCGCGGTCGCGGAGCGTGTCCGCCTGATCCAACAGCGTTCCAAGTCCGCCGATTCCCGATCCGACGTACACGCCTATACGGTCCCGATCCATTGCCTCCAGCTCCAAGCCCGAATCGTTCAGCGCCTGCTCTGCCGCCGCCAATGCAAATTGACAAAAGCGGTCCATTCGCCGCGCTTCCTTCTTGCCGAACCGCGCATCTGCGTCAAAGTCTCGCACAACGCCTGCTATTTTTGTTTTGAAACGATCCGTATTGAATCCATCTATTGTGGAAATGCCTGACTTGCCCTGAAGCATATTCCCCCATAATTCATCTACTGTGTTGCCCAGGGGAGAAACCACGCCCATTCCCGTTATCACGACTCGTTCCATGTTCATTCTCCTTTAGCACTTACATTTTTGGTACCTGGTATCAACTATCTTGTCACAGGTGATATCCTATTACAAGTTGGCGTTTATTATAGTATAATGAGTACCACAATAAGCTCCCCTATTCTCTGTTCGGAGCTTTCGTGTCTTGAAGCAGCAGAGAGATAAGCCTTGAGCAAGAAAGCAACGCTATACTTCTCCCAAAGGAGTGCTCGACTATGAACCGAAACGCCCAATTGCAAGCTCTGTCCCAGTTTCTCAAAGCGCAGCGCGCCAAAATAACGCCGGAATCCGTGAACCTTCCTTCGGGCCCCCGCCGCAGAACGCCCGGACTTCGCAGAGAGGAGGTCGCTCAGCTTGCCGGGGTCAGCCCGACCTGGTATACGTGGCTGGAGCAAGGACGGGACATCTCGGTATCCGCCTCCGTTCTCGATGCGGTCGCCGCAGCTTTGCGCCTAACTGTGGACGAACGTAAATATATGTACGCCTTGGCGACGGAGACAGGTTCCGGCACAGGCTCTGCCGGCGTGTTGCCTGACGAAGAAATGCTCGAAATCAGCCAGCCTCTTCGCAAAATCCTGCAGGAGCTTCGCTTCAGCCCGGCCATCGTCTCCGATCGCAAATGCCGCATTATCGGCTGGAATGAAGCCGCGGCGCATGTTTTTCTGGATTTCGAGCAAATTCCGCCAGAAGAGCGGAGCATGATTGAATTGCTTTTTACGAGAAAGGAACTAAGAAAGCTGGCGCTGAATTGGGAGGATTTCGTCAGCGGGTATTTGGCGATCTTCCGCTCTTATTACGGGCAATATGTCGGGGATGACTGGTATGATCGTTTCATCGAGGAAATGAAGAGCGAGCATGAGGACTTCAAATCGTTATGGGAAGCGAGTGCGGTGAGCTCGGCGCCGGAGGTTCTTCTTGAATTTCGTCACGCCAAGGCGGGCAAGATGCAATTCCATCTCACCTCGTTCCAGGTGCAAGGCAATTCCGATATACGTTGCAGCATCTATACGCCCGCACCAGAGTCGGCTACGGAATCGAAGCTGCGGCGGCTGATGGAGCGTTGAATGGCTTCTTGCATTTTCAAAACCGTTTCGTCCACAGAATAGCCATACTTCCCATTTAACCGCTCTTCTTCAACACTCACGAGGTACTCACGAAGCTTTAACATACTTTCACGCTTTGCGAATGCGTCGATATCCATAACGACAAGATCGCCTTCTCCGTTTTTTGTAAGATATACCGGTTCACCAGACTCTTTGCAGATTTTTGTTTATCAAATAGGAGCCTCAGCACCTGATCAACCAGCATGTACACAACCGAAGCCCCAATTCCGAAGAAGAGAATCACGAAACCGTAATCATGATTATGAATGCACCCAAAACCGCCGACAACAGCTTCCTCAGAATATAAATAATTGACATATCAGCATCCCCCTACTCCCTTGCCTCTTCCCGAAGAGGCTTGATATCCGGCGGAATTCTCCTTGCATCGACCTCGATGAACCTCGTCTGGAAAGCTCCTTTGTAGCGGAACACGGGTCCGATGATCGGATTCACAACCTCGATCTTGATTCTGTAACACGCCTCGGCCTCGTCATACCATTCGCAAACCTCCGCCGCTCCAGTAAGCATGCTTGGAAAAGTAAACCCAAGCCAGCGCTCATAAACTCGCTGTTCGCCTGAACGGATGCGAATGCCGCCATTCGGCGCAGGGGAAATCATGAGATCAACCGCCAGATGCTGCTTGTTGCCGAGGTAATCGACGATCTTCCTTCTCTCGTCGCTATAGATCATTGTGGCGTCAAAGGAACGAATGTGGCTGCCAAAATCGAATTTGCGATTCCAACTGACCGTCTCGCGGCCGTATGAATCCAGGTAGGCATAGTTTTCAATGGTAAAAGGGATATCGCGTCCTCCCTGCGGGAACATGATATGTCTCGTCGTTCCCAGCTTAAGCGGAAGAAACGCCAGCTTCGAGAACCAGACCGATTCCATCACGCCTTCTCCGATAGATGCCCGATTGTCCCTGCTGCTAAAGCCGAAGCGCTGTTGAATGCGAGGATGCAGCGTTCGAAACTGCTCTCCTAATGCTTGTTCGTAAATTGAGGCCATAGTCTGTTCCACCTCCCCTTCCACGCAGTCCCGTAGGATTGCTCATTCTTGTTGCTTCGGAAACAATTGCTTGCCTGCGGCAAATGCCGCGTCGTCATGCCGGCGAATAGTCCGAGCCCAAGCATCGCCGCACTGAGCATGACCGGATTGAACGGCTGCGCCAGAAGCATGGGATTGCCCCAAATCGCAAGGAATGGCAACAGTGTTAGCGTGATTCCCTGAATCCTGTACAGCCATGTTCTTCTGTGGAGCATGATGGTTGCCATTCCAATTCCTATCTCGACGAAACCGAGTACTTGTTGGAGAAGAAACGCGTGATCCGCAAAAAGGCTCGCTTCTCCCGATTGACGGCCATTCTCAAATCCGCCAGACAGCCAGCTTGTTAACCAGCCCGAGTCTTGCATCAGAGCCAGTTCTCCAGTCCCCGGAAACAGCAGCTTCGGCACCAGCCCTTGATAAATCCAGAGCAGAGCCAACAAGGCTGCGCAGCCATAATGAATGAGCGCCCTCTGCTTGATCATTGCCGGCCGAATGCCCTCCTCCAGCCAGATTCGCAGAAGATCGAAGCTCCATGCCGTTGCATAGCCGAATAGCGGCCGAAACAGACAGCGGTCGAACCATCGCCCCATTGCGCCGAATCGCGTTTGGTAATCATATTGTGTTTTGAAAATAACCCCTTCGTCCGTCGCCGTATACTTCCAGTAGCCGCTGCCTTGAAGAATGAGGGAAATCCTCTGATCGGATTGAAAGCTTAACCCCGTCGCTCTATTGCTTGATTCAAGCCTGGAAATCGCGCTCTCTTGCGGCGAATGCGGCTGGACGGCGCCGGGGATATCGCTCTGGAGAGCGACCTTGCTCGAACACTCGACGTCCTGCTGAGAAAGTGCTCTGCTCACACCAGTACCGGCAATCTTGAGGCCGAAGCCGATGCGCGTCTCGTAAAGGAAATGCTGCAAATGGCTCGAGCCTTCATCCCCATCTTTGGGCAAATAATCAATCTTTGTGAACCGAAGATCCCACTGTTCATGCAGCTCCGGGCTTTGCGTATGCTTCCAGATCGTATCCATATCCGTTCGTATGAATCGTTCGACATAGATGGGTTTTGCGGCTTTCCGTATGGCCAATTTCATGAGCTTCGCCTCCTTGCTTCCATCATAAGGGGGATCGCAGAATTTGCTCAGACCTAACTTTGATAGAGCCGCACAGCAAAAAGGTACTACAAATTGTAGTACCTTGGGCTTGCGTATCATCATCGAACCGTCCATCCTAGCTCCGAGCATTCACCCGCCGGGCAGCCTTCTTCGCCCGCTTCATGCTGATCATCCGCCAGCCGGTCAATACAGCGGACACGAGACAGATCCCCGACGAGGTCATGAATACGACATGCATGCCGGAGAGGAAGATATCCGGACGGCCCGGAATCAGGTCCGTAACTCGATAACCAGCCTCCCTGCTCATCACGCCGAACAGGATTGTCGTCGCGACCGTAATGCCGACGACCATGCCCACATTCCGAACGAGCGAGTTGGCGCTGCCGGCGGAGCCTAGTTGGGCGCGCGGCGCATTCGACATAATCAGCGAATTGTTCGGCGGCTGGAACAATGCCGTGCCGATGCCGAGCATCGCTATCCACACGCCGACCAGCGCGATCGCGCTGCCCTCATGCAATCTGGCCAGTCCGAATTGCGCGACCACCATGACAAGCAGACCCGCGAAGGTAAGCGCCTCCGAGCCGATCTTGTCCGACAGCGCCCCGCTGATCGGCGCGACCACTACCATCGCGATCGGGAACAGCATGAGCAGGAAGCCCGCCGAGGAAGGCGAGAGATTCAACATATTTTGCGCATAGAAGGGGGCTATGATGTTGAAGCAGAAGTTGGAGACAAACACGAGAAAGGCGCAAAAAATGCTTAGCGAGAACAAGGCATTCTTGAACAAGGACAGCTGCAGAACGGGATGCCTCAGCCGCAGCTCCACCAGGATAAACGCCGTGAAGGATATCACCGACAAGCTCAACATCGCCAGGATGCCGCTGTTTCCGTAGCCATATTGCTGTCCAAGCAACAAGCCGCCAAGCAGCGCTATGATGAACACAGCGAATAGCGAGCTGCCGGGAACGTCGATTACCGCTTTGGTCCTTATGAGATCCTTGGGCAGCACCTTCCATCCGAGAACAATGGCGATAAGCCCTACCGGAACATTCACCAGGAAAATATAAGGCCAGCCAAGCCCGGCTACAATAATGCCGCCGAGACTGGGGCCCGCGATGCTGCCAAGCGACACGAACGTGCCAATGATGCCAATCGCTCTCCCCCTCTCCGTCGATGGGAAAATGTCGGTAACAATGCCTTGGCTGTTCGCCATCGTCATCGCTGCGCCAATGGCTTGTACAATTCGCGACGCGATTAACAGCGGCAAGCTCGCGCTTAAACCGCAGAGAAGCGAGCCAACAATGAACACGGCCATCCCTATTTTGTACACCCGAATCTTGCCCGCCATGTCGCCGAGCTTGCCGAAGAACAGGATTACGGCGCAGATCGCCATGAGATAGCCCGTCGTCACCCATTCCACCTTTGCCACCGGCAAACCGAGCTGCTTCACGATTTCCGGCAAAGCAATATTAACAATGCTTGCATCAAGCGTGGCCATAAACGTGAACAGATTCAGCACAATAAGAATGATCCACCGTTTCTTCTGCACCGCCGCATTCTCTTGATAAGTGGGAGCTTCTGCGCTCATACGTCAACACCTCTGTTGTCAAATTACCGGAAGCTGCTACAGCCCGCCTCGTCTAATCTTCTCGATCGCTTCCTTGCTCGATTTCACACCAAGCTTCTTCAATATTTTGTTGACTTGATTCTTCAGCGTGCTCTCCGCCTTGAACAGTCGCTTCATGATCTGCGATTGTGTCTCTCCCCGCTCGATCAGCTCGAAGATTTCGCGCTCCGCTTTCGTCAGGGACTGCAGCTGTTCTTCTCGCTTCAGCCGGGCAAGCTCCTTCAGCAGCGCATCCATCGGCGTCGATCGATGATACGCCGTGCGAATCGCATGCGGAAGCTCCTTGAAATTCGATTTCTCCACATAATTAACCGCTCCGGCCGTGAAGGACTGCGTCATAACGCTCTCGTCGCCAAGCGAGCTCAGCATGATGATCTTCGCCGGTCGAATGCCATGCATCTCAATGGCAGTATGTATCCCGTCAAGCTTGCTGCCCTCAAGCTGAATATCCATCAGCACGAGATCGAATTCGAGCGTTCGCGCCAACTGCAGCGCCGAATGGGATTCCAACGCGGAGCCGACAACGAGAATATCCTCTTCCTTGTTCAGGAACGCCGTCATCGCCTTGATCCAATCGGGATCATCCTCAACCATCAGCACTTTAATCAGCTCGCCCATCGCTCGCTTCCCCCTTCACATGCAACACTTTATTCCTGGCAAAATACAGCTCCACCGCCGTTCCCTCCCCTTCGCAGCTTCTGATCTTCAGCTCTCCGCCGCTCTTGCGCATCACTTTATACACATAGGAGAGTCCCAGGCCGAAGTTGCTCGACTTGCCCTTCGTGCTGAAGAACGGCTGAAGCACTTGCTCGAGCTGAGCAGCCCCAATTCCAATCCCCGTGTCGCGCACAAGAAGACGCACCGAGCTCCGAAATCGCTCGATCGCAATCGTCAATTCTCCGCCGCCCGGCATGGCTTCCCTTGCATTGCTGATCAGATTGCCGATTGCTTCCTTCAGATGAACCGGATCGCTTCTCAGAATGGGAAAGCAGGAATAGCTCGTCTTCGTCTTGATTCCAAGCTTATTCATAGCGCTAGTCTGCTCCTGAACAAGCTCCTCCACTAATCGAGCAAGCTGAACGGGCTGCTCCCGCAGCAGGATATCCTTCATCTGGCTTTGAATGCGATTCACCATCTCCTGCATGTGACGGGAGGCGTTCTCAATAATCTGAAGCTGGCCCAGCAAATCGTCGTTGCCGGGTCTTGCGGCTAATTCATGCCTCATATTGTCGCTGGAGATGGCAATCTTGCCGATCTCGTTCTTGAGCGTATGATTCAGCAGCGCCGCGCCCGAGCTGACAAGCTTCATTGTATTCTCCAGCGGATCGTTCTCGATTCGCAGCTTCACGCCAAGCACGCCGTACAGGAACGAACAGATTGCGGCGACAGTAAGCGAATAGAGCATGAACAGCGATATGTATGGAAAATAGTCAAAATTCGAATTTACGACCTTGCCGACATTAATAAGCAGAAGCACCGCGAGCAGCGTCGGCACCATAATCATGGTCGTTATAAACCGGCTCCGTCGCCGGTGGAGATCCTGCTCCCTCCACAGCGCGTGCACGAGCAGGTAACAAGCAAGCAGATAATACGGCACCGTCCAGATAAGCAACAGCGCGTAGTGCAGTCTCGGCTCCGCTTCGGCCGCATAGATGACAAGCATGGCCGCCGGCGGAAGGAGCAGCAGCAGCTTCGCATAAATGCGCTGCCTCGGCTTCCGCAAACGCACCGCGTAGACAAAACTGAAGATCATGACGCCATATGGCGTAAGCGTATGATTAAGAAGCTGAACAACTAACGCCGCTTCCCGCGAATAGACGCTGCCAAGCCAATCGGACAAGCCTCCAATCGACGCGCTGGCAAGGAAGAACGCTCCCCAACGGTTGCGCTCGCTATGCGGATTCGTGAAGAATAGCGTTGCCGCAGCGAAGATAAGCGCGAAGAAATAATACAGCATCCTAGTCCCCCTCGTATGAGGTGAGGAACACCTCTCTTACAATCGCTTTCGCTTTGCGCAGTTCGCTTGCGTTCAGTTGCTGGAGCATCGCAATCACTTCATTCAGCTCTTCATCTCTGCGTTTCGACGAAGACGCTATGTCACGCCGCATACTTGGCCCCGCAGCCTCTTCCAAGTTGGTCGAATCGGAAATCGGCTCAGCTTCCGAGCCGGGCTCCTGACCAAACCAGGAAGCTTTCATCGTATCCTCGAACCCCTTGAGGAAAATCAACAGCTCTTCCTCCGAATATTGCTCCAGGAAGCGAATAATCCCCTTATTCATCTGTTTGTGAAGCTCTCGATGCAACTCGAACAATTCGCGCCCAAGCGCTGTCAGGCGAAACAGCACCTCCTTCTTGTTATGCGGCAAATGCTCCGTCTGAATCAGCTTTTGCCGAACGAGCTTTTTCGTTATTTTCGATACGCTGCCCTTCGGTATCCCGAACGCCTTGGAGATCGATGCTCCATTAGTCGGCTCGAGCTTGCCTATCGCATCGATGACATGCAGCATCGTTATCGTGCTTTCCTTCAGAATTTCCTCAAGCACGGGATTCGAATTATGCCGATGCAGCCACTGCTTTTCTTCATCATCCTCATTGCCAAAATGCTGCTGAAGCCTGCCTCCGGCTTCTATGAGCTTATGGATTAGTTGCTGTTTCCCTTCGCAAGAATCGCTCATCGACAATCTCCTCTGCAATCGTTCTTGTTCCAGTGTAACAAGAACGCTGCCGAAAATAAAGTTTCTTGGAAACTATATTTTGAGGGCTCGGCTTCCGAGAATACCCCACATCGCAGAAGCTATTCCGCGGCTTTGTTGGCGGCCGTTACAAGAGGTTTGAAGAGCAGCGGTCATACAATCGATCTCATCGATTTGCACGAGGACTGCTTTAATCCGGTAACAACAGCCGAGGATTTGGTCGCCTGGCGGCAACGGAAGACGATCGACCCGCTCGTTGCCGACTATCAACAGCGGCTAATCGCAGCCGACCGCATTATCTTCCTCTTCCCGATCTGGTGGGAGGCGATGCCAGCAATGACGAAGGGATTTCTGGATAAGGTATTCGTGAAGGAGACGATCTACACGGAGGGAAAAGGCGGGAAGCCGTTCATCAGCCTGCTTCCGAACCTGAAGGCTGTGAACTTGCTGACGGTCATGAGCACGCCGAATTTTTTCTATCGTTACTTCTTCGGCAACCCCATTACGAAGATTTTGTTCCGAGGGACGTTCCGCAAGATGGGCGTCCACAAGCTGCGCTGGCATAACTTCACCGGTATGGAGAGGCGCAGCTTGGAGGAGCGCCAGAGATTTCTGGTCAAAGCGGAGCGGAGATTCGCCAAGCTTTCGTGATTCTGTTGCTTAACGAAACGGACTGAAGAACGACTTCGGCGACTGCGCTTCGAAGCGCAGAATCTTGCCGATGGTTGGATGAGTGAAAGCAAGAATACGAGCATGAAGGCCGAGTCTTGGAATAACGCGCGACTTCGAGCCATACTTCTTGTCGCCGACGATTGGATGGCCGATATCCTGCATATGAACGCGAATCTGGTTCTTCCTGCCCGTCTCAAGCCGCACCTCCAGCAAGCTGAACTGCTTGTTCGATTGCAGCTTCTTGTAATGCGTAATCGCATGAAGCCCGTCATTCGGACGGGAGCTCGAATACATTTTCAGCGTGCTGCTCTCCTGAAGCCAGGATTCGATCTTGCCCTCCTGCCGCTTCACTTCGCCCTCGACCAAAGCGATATAGCTGCGTTCCAGCACCGTCTCTTGCCAAGCATTCTGCAGTTGCTGCTGAATCTGCTCGCTCTTCGCGAACATCATGACGCCCGAGGTGTCCCGGTCGAGACGGTGCACGACGAAGATTCGCGCCCTGGGATCGCTTGTCCGAACATGCGCCATGAGCTGGCGATAGGCCGTAACATCATTCTCTTTCTCGGACGCGATGGACAACAAGCCTGCATCTTTATTGATAATGATAATATCGTCATCCTCATGCAGAATAGACAAGCCGATAAAAGGAGCCTTCTGCTCGGCTCCTTCACGCCTAATCGTAACGGTAAAGCCGGGTTCCAATTGGAAATTGTAAGCTTTCTCCATCCGATCGTTCACCAGGACCTGACCGCGCGTAAGCAGCGACTTCACCGAATTGCGGCTTAGCTTCGTCTGCGTTTGGAGCAGAAAGGCAAGAAGCTCTGCCGACTCTTTCACCTGAAAGACGCGGCTCGCTGGCTGACTGCTCCGCTTATTCTCACTAGTAGAAGTCCTCCTCTTTGAAGGGGCACTCCCTTTTGACGGGTCTCTCTCGCTTGATGAGGTCCATTCCCCTAACAGGGCTCTCTTGTTTGACGAGGCTCTCCCCTTTGACGAAGATATCCCGTTTGTATCGCTTCCCCCCTCTGCCCTTGCTTTCGATCTTAATTGCGGCTTGGCATGCGCGCCAGTCCGCGAATTCTTTTTTGATTGATCCTTTGATTTCGAGCTTCTGTTCAATGTGTGGCCTCCCGCTTCCATTCCTGTTGAGAATCGCGTTTTTCTGCTTGCTCTGCGTTCTCCGGTAGCTCCACTATATCACAGTGACGGCTGGATCGTGTACAGGGAGAAGGGCCAACAATGAAACGAGCTGAAAAACCTGGTGGATTGTTTCAATGCTTGCCTCCCGCTTTGTTCAGGGCAAAAAGATAATTGTATTTGGAAGCATGCTTCAGCTCATCCGTAATAATTTCGAACAACATATCGCGATAGGGACCGTGGGGCAGACATTGCCTGATTTTACGATACTTCTCGACCGCCTTGAGCTCTCCGAACAACGCCTTCTTGATACCGTCAACATAATTGTCCGGCTTCACGAACGTCTCTTCATCTGTCGTCTGAACCTCTTGTCCCGTAAAATCCCGATAGATCGAGCGGAACATTTGATTATGATGCCGCTCGTCGTCTCGGATGGAAGCAATGATATCCTTCTCGTCCTGCGTGGGAGCGACGGAGATAAGATAATCGTAGAACAATTCATCTTCCCGCTCGCTGCCTACGGATTCTCTAATTAACTTCAGGGCATCCTCCAGACAGGAAGGAACAGACGGACTCATGCTGTTGCGCGGAACCGGGATACAAGCGGGGTAAGGATATCCGTAATAATACAAAGCAGGCACTCCTTTTCATTACATGTTTGTTACTCACTATACTCGCCTAGATTGCAATTGGTGCATTCGTCGATAAAGCATGCTTTCTTTCGAAATTTATATTTGAACAATCATTCCAGAAATGATATACTGCATGCAAGGAGGCTTGAAATTATGGCTCGAACTAAGGAATTTGAACCTTCCGCCGCCCTTGAGAAAGCGTTAAAGCTATTCTGGCGCAACGGCTATGAACGAACGTCCATTAACGATCTCGTGCAAGAAATGGGCATTAATCGAGGAAGCATCTATGACACCTTCGGCGACAAACACGCCTTGTTTCTACAAGCCTTGGATCGATATTCGCAAAATTATATGTCGATGGTGATTCTTTCATTGACCACCGGCAAGTCTGTCTATCCCACACTCCAACAGCTATTCTCCAATGTGGTGGAGCTCGTTCATGAAGATGGCTGCAATTGGGGCTGTTTCATGACAAATACGGCCAGCGAGCTTGGACTGCATGATGAACAAGCCGCTTCAATCGTTACTCGCAATTTCGAGCGTTTAGAGGAAGCATTCACTGCTTGCATTGAAGCCGGAATTGCCTCCGGCGAGCTTCGCTCCAGCCTTGACGCCCAATCAACCGGAAGATATTTAACGAGCTCGTTCGCCGGATTGGCTTCGCTTGCCAAGACCAATCTGACAAAATCCTTTTTGAATGATGTAATCAGCACTACCTTGGCCGTGTTGAAAGAGTGAATACATTCATACTTGAGCGCTATATTTGCTTCCAATAGTCGACCTGTTAATCAAACAGGTCACTATTTTCACATATATTTGAACGAACGTTCCAATAAGAGGAGAAAGAAGGTTATTTCCCATGATTAACAACGAACGCAAAATCGCGGTCATTACCGCATCTTATTCCGGCATCGGCTCGGAACTGAGCAAACTGCTCATGAAGGACGGTTATCACATGGTACTGGTTAACAGGGACAAAGCGCGCACAGAGAGGCAGATTACGGAGCTTAGAAAGCTAAGCAGCAACAATCAAGACATCGTTTCAGTCACTGCCGATCTATCCGATCATGAATCGATTAAATGGGCTGCAGCGCAGATTGGCGGACTCCGTCCTCATATCGACTTGCTCATTCATAACGCCGGCATATTGCTGGATACACGTCAATCCTCGCCGCAAGGCAATGACCTGCATTTCGAAGTGAATACGACGGCTCCTTACTTATTGACCCGGTTGTTAAAGCCGCTATTAGCCGCTGCAGCGAATCCAATTGTTATTGTCGTCGGATCAAGCGCTATGCGAATGGTGCGCAAGGTATCCTTAACAGAATTGCAGAAGCCGCAACGGATGAAGAAGTTCGCGCTGTATGCGCAAAGCAAGCTGGCAACGACGTCAGCCTTCCTGGCGTTGTCCAAGGAATTCACGAATGACGGCATCAAGCTGCGCATCGTCGACCCTGGTCCGAATAAAACCCCAATGGCGAACAATACCGCGTTGCCAGGCTTGTTCAAGCTGTTTCGCATATTTTTCTCATCGCCGGATGTTGGCGCCAAACGGATTTATGAAGCCGCGCATGCACCTAGTCTGAAAGAGAAGACCGGCATTTATATCGAGAAAGGCAAGGCAGTTCGTCCTCCTCAAATCGTGCTTGATCAGAAATTCCAGAATGAGCTCTTATTGTTGTTGAAACGAATAACCGGCGCATAGCACTTTCAAATCGAACAATAGCAGGCTGTCTTCGCAAGCGTTAACACTTGCGAAGACAGCCTTGAAATTCACAGGTTGCCCTACTCCCGCTTCCAGGAATCCTTCAGCGGCACAATACGGTTGAAGACAAGTCGATCTGTCTCGCTCAGCTTGGAATCTTGACAGAAATACCCATGGCGAAGGAATTGGAGCTTCTCCTCTGGACGTATCCGCAATACGGCAGGCTCGATAGCGATATTATCCAGTATTAGGAGAGATTCCGGGTTAATCGCCTTCTCCCAATCCGCGTCTCCGTCTTCCGGCAGCCGTTCCTCCAGCAGCAAGCGGTCATACAACCTCGCTTCCGCTTTCACCGCATGCTTCACGGACACCCAATGAATCGTTCCCTTCACCTTGCGTCCCGTGAATCCGCTCCCGCTCTTCGTCTCGGGATCATAAGTGCAGCGAAGCTCCGTTACTTCGCCGGTTGCCTCATCCTTCACCACCTCGTTGCAGCGGATAAAATAAGCGCCCTTAAGCCTGACCTCGCCGCCCGGCGTTAAGCGATGAAAGCCCTTCTCCGGATGCTCCATGAAGTCCTCACGTTCAATGTAGATCGTTCGCGAGAAGGGAACCTCGCGCGTCCCCAACGATGCATTTGCGCTGTTGTTCTCGATGCCGAGCAGCTCGGTTTCCGACTCCGGATAGTTTGTGATGACAACCTTGAGCGGCCGCAGCACGGCCATCAGGCTTTTGGCATTCGCCTTTAGCTCTTGCCTCAGCAGCTGTTCCAAGAGCGAGATGTGCACCGTGCTTTGCGCTCTTATATTGCCAATCTCGTCGACAAAGCTGCGTATGCTCTCCGGCGTAAAGCCTCTTCTCCGCATGCCCCGCAGCGTCGGCATGCGAGGATCATCCCAGCCGTCCACATAGCCGCCTTCAACCATCTGTCTTAGAAATCGCTTGCTCGTTACCACTCCCGTCAAGCTCAGCCTTCCGAATTCCCTTTGCCTCGGCGGCTCCGAAATTTTCAGCTCTCCTAGCACCCACTCGTATAATGGACGATGATCCTTGAATTCGATGGAACACAAGGAATACGTTACACCTTCAATTGCATCTTGAATGGGGTGAGCGAAATCATACATCGGATAGATGCACCAGTCGCTTCCCGTCCGGTAATGAGGCGCATGAATGATGCGATACAGCACCGGATCGCGCATGTTCATATTCGGCGAAGCCATATCGATCTTTGCCCGCAGCACCTTCGATCCATCCGGGAGCTCCCCGTTCCTCATCGCTTTGAATAGTACCTCGTTCTCCTCAGGCGAACGCTCACGGTAAGGACTGTTCGTGCCCGGAGAAGTCAGCGTCCCCCGGGTTTTGGTCATCTCTTCGGCAGACAGCTCGCAGACATAGGCTTTGCCTTGCCGAATCAAGCTGAGCGCGCATCGATAGATCTCCTCCGAATAATCGGAGCCGTAATAGATATGCTCCTTCGGATCGTACCCGAGCCACTTCATGTCTTCGATGATCGCATTCACATATTCTGCGTCTTCCTTGAGCGGATTCGTATCATCGAACCGCAGATGAAAGCGACCGCCAAATTGCTGAGCAACCCGGTCATTCGTATGAATCGCATAGGAGCTCCCGATATGCAAATAGCCGTTCGGCTCGGGAGGGAACCTTGTGCACATTTCTCTGCTGAAGGGACTCTCCTTCAGCTCTTCCCGTATATTTTTGATCAGAAAATGCTCTGAATTCGTTCTCTTCTCGTCAACCATCGCCAACGCCTCCTTCTTGAACTCATGAATGGGCCAGCCTACTCGCGCAACAAAAAAAGATTTCACCTCCAAGACAGTAGTCTTGGGGACGAAATCTTCGCGGTGCCACCCCGGGTTCATCCATGCGTCGCCGCATGGACCTCTTCAAGTACGTCATCGCGGCTTCTGATCCGCAAGGATTATACTCTAGCTCTGTAACGGGAGCTCCCGTCAAGCCATCCCCTTCCGGTTCCGGCCTGCTGCTCAGAGGCTTGGTTCGGGGAAACGCGCCTGACTTCCTCTCAGCAATCGGAAGCTCTCTGTGCAAGCGCCACATCCCTTACTCTTCTCGTCGTCGCGTTTCATTATTGGATATAGGATAACAGAATCGCAGCCATTTGTCATTGCCGGGCAGCCTTGGTCGAGCAACCTTGATAGGTGGATAGGAGAAAATCCGGGCCGGGCATTCTAGATTTAACCAGTATCAAACAAGAAATTCCTGCAATTATCCATCTTTTTCACGAATAACGCTCGCTATCAGTAAATTCCTGCAATTATACAGGAATCCTCGTTGAAAATCACCGTTTGAGACATGCGGAGAAGATATTGATGGATATTCGCATCAATTCTTCTAATGTGTGCTCCTAACTGAGAAATTAATGGATATTCGCATCTTTTCTCAAGAGACACTCTCCCAGTTGGAGTTATTGCATAAGTAAATTCCAGGTACTATCCACAGATCGTGCAACAATTCTTTTTGAAGCAATTACTTTCCGGAATAAAAAGTGTATAATTACACTATTCAAGCGTTATCAACTGAAACGAGGTGCTCCCATGAACAAAGAACAATTCATTCAAATCATATCTGAAAAAATGAAGCTCGTCCGCGTCGAAAGAAATTACACCCAAGACCACATGGCCGAGGTTCTCGGCATTTCGAAGAAGACATTGGTGCAAATCGAGAAAGATCGAATGCTTGCCGGATGGACCACGGCCGTTGCCCTATGCGCATTGTTCCGAGACAGCGAGATTATTCAAGCCGCTATCGGCGGCGATCCGCTGGAAGTTGTGGAGACCATCGCGCATGACAGCCTCGTTCGCGCTAAGGATAAGACGATGGGCGGCAATGTGTGGTGGAGAGAGGAAGCGAAGCAAGGCGGCTTCCGGCTTCAACAAAATGTTATTTCCAAGCATTTTCGTATACTTGATGAAAAGGATTATCGCTGGTTCAGCTCGTTCGACAAAGAAGAAGCCGTGAAACAGCTAAATTTGTTAGCAGAAAAGATGCAATAACATTTGAAAATGCCTTGTCCATTCCTAGCCGTCTGGCTAGACGTTTTTGTAAGGAGGGAATGCTTTGCATAAAAATTTTCTGAGCTCCATACTCTTTCATTTCATTCTGGGAGTGGCCGGATATCAATTGCTATTCATAGATTTGAAAGCAAACGAGCTTTTTATTCTCGCTTTCCTGCTGCTGTTGTATATCATTGGGGGATTTGTTTTTATGAAACCGCAACAATCCACTAAAGAGAATTTCAACTCCGTTTCATTTCTTTCTATTCTATTACTACTTACAGCAACTCTATGCAGCTTAATCGCACCAAATCCCACGCAAAACATGATATGGATCATATACGCTTTCGCGAACGCGCCGGCAATTGCAATCTTGTTCAATGCCCATTCCGATCTCCTGTTCCTTGTCTACGCATACTCTTTCTCAGTAGTCCCCAGTTTGGGGCTATGGATTGGACTTTCTCTCAAGAACAGAAAATGCACATCGACGAATTCAAGACGCTCCAATTGAGTCTGTCGATGTGACTGGAGATTATCTTAAGCTTCCAAAAGAATAGCGTCCAGAAACTCCCATTCTCGAACCTTTGCAAATTGGAGCGCGCAAGTAAGAAACGCTTTCTATATTCAGACAGAGCCTGCGTTTAAATACAGCTGTGAGTAACAGCCCCGTTCTTTAGCATTCAAAACAACAAGAAAGCTGCCGTCCTCGAAGGAGAACGGCAGCTTAACATATATTAACTACATTCTTGTTACGGTATAGCCATCCGCTTCCAGCATCGGCACAATACCGTCCTCACCCAGCATATGCAGATATCCGGCGATAACCAGATACGTTCCCGGCTCCTCCTGATTCAGATAGCCCTCCACCTTCTCCAGCATGAGCTTGTTCCGCTCCGCAATCAATTTCTGATAATATTCCTCTTGCTCTTGAACCTTCTGGATGAGCTCCGCTACGCCTTCGTCATCCCCGGACTTCCAAAGCTCGGTGAGCATGTCGACGTCTTCGTCTTCTCCTACTCCTACTCCCTCCGCTCCATCCTCGCCGTCCAAGGTGCTCTGCAACAGAAACTGCTGAAGCTCGTCCGAGAAGCTGTCGAACATCTGGAATTGGGATAGCAGAGATTCAAGCTCTAGAATGGATTTATGATCTTCCGCAGCCTGCTGCATGAAATGCATATCGATGCCTAGACCCGCTTCATATCCGCTTTGCTGCATCTTCAGCGTGGACAATTCATTGCTTACTTCCCATGCCTTGTACGCATCGAACGTATCCTTCGGATATCCGATCTGCTCGAGTACCGCTTGCACCTTCTCATACAATTCAGGCGAAATATGATCCTGCAGCTTTGTTCCATCAGAATATTTCATTATGGATTTAATTTGGGCCAACTCATCCTCCGCCGGTTGCTTCGTCAGATCGATTTCAAAAACCAAATGATCGGCATCCTCATACGCTTGCTCGATTTCCGAGCGCAGAGGATACATCGTTTCATCCGCCACATGAATGGAGCCTAGCAAATAGACCTCTTTCCCGTCCTTCTCTACCTTCCAGAAGAAGCCTTTGCTCTCCGCTGAAAGAAGCGTTACCGCCCAATTCTCAGGATCCCATGCAATTTCCAGGCCTGCAGCCGACCCCAGGAAACGAAGCGGCGCATATGCGGTATCATCAATAATTTTCGTCGCGACAGCCAGCTCTTGCTGCTCTTCATCGATCTCCGCAATTTTCCCGTCGATGGAGAGATGAATGTTATGGCCGTCTCTATCCGCATCGATTGAACGATCTTCGTTATTCCAGGTAATCTCGTAACCGAGCGTTTCCAGCAGCGTCCTGACCGGAACGAGCGCCGTATCCTTCTCTATTTTGGGCTGATGATCGCCAAACTCTATCAGTTGATCATTCAGTTGTACCGACAGCGGATGGGTTTCCTCCTGCGCGTATACCGCTGTACCGAATGTCAAGCTTGTCAAAATCGCAAGAAATAAGAGCAAAACCTTCTTCATCTTTGTTACCAATCCCCTCGTTCTAGTAATATACACATTCTTTTATGCTAGCTTGGAATTAAACATTTTTCCATATCCAATATTGGATATAGCGAATTAATTGATCGAACTCAGTACAAAAATTCCCTCATATATTGCCCCTTATCGGAAACCTTCGTTTTGGCGTAGACCTTCTTAATGACGTTGCGAACGGTGCCTTCCGTTATCCCGAGCTGCATGCCAATTTGCAAGGCGCCTTGATTGATAAGCCAGAAATACCCCACTTCTTTCTCCCTCGGCGTAAGGTTGAACGGCTCAAACTGCTTGTAAATCTCCTTTTTTCTATTTTCCGGACAGCTTCTCTTTAAATCTCGTTCTATCCCTTGCAAAACAAGTCCGAAATAGCCTGCTGCAAGCATTGGATCGTTCTCATCCGATAGCGACATATCCAGGTAAGCTATAATTTTGCCATTATGATAGACGGGACTGCAGAAGCAGCTCCAACTAGAGAACATCTCCAAATCATGCTCTCTCCCGCTTACGTAAACCCACTCTTTAGTCATTCTTGCTACCGTAATCGCATTGATTCCCGTTTGCTCCAGGGAGAATATCGTTCCCCCGCGCACGTTATGCATTTCATTCATCTGCTCTACCAATTTATCCCGGCCAAAGATTGACAGAACGACTCCGTCGCAGGTTGTCAGCATGAACAAAACAGAACTGAACATCCCCCTCCAAGCGCGTTCGCAATGTCTGCCCGCAATGATGATTGTGGTTTGAAAGTCATCTTCAAGATTCTCAAATTCTTTCTCGCTCAGACCATTCATTAATTTGGTTTGATCCGCCTTGAAACCGGCTTGCATTGAAGCGCGTCTCCAAACATTAACCCTTTCAGGATGAATAGAGTCCAGTTCAATCCAAGGATTGTGAATCGTCGCCTGTTGTGTATCGAATACCAATGGAACGCTCCCCCTTACGAATTCCAACTACTCGTTTTATATGTATTGCACATCTTCGAATTAGTCCAAAAGTCCCGCAAAAACAAGTATAATCCAGATGGAATTTCATTCCAACGAAAACATGATTCGTATTTCCCGCAAAAATTTTGCGTTATAGTTTGATTGGGCATCAGTTATTCATAATAAAGCTGAATCTCACAACTACCACACTACCATACAAGTATGGTAGTATAAGAAAAGATGAGCAAAAAGGTCTTACGAATACGATTACACGAGGAGGAGTACGATGAATTATCCCTATGAAACAGGAGTTCAGTCCGCGAAGGATAGAGTCTACTCGCAGCTCAAGGACCAAATTCTCGACCTGACGCTCCCGCCGGGAACCGCGTTATCGGAGAAGGAGATGGCGGTCGCCTTCCAGGTCAGCCGCACGCCTGTGCGCGAAAGCTTCGTAAGGCTTGCGCAGGAAGGTCTGCTTCAAGTTCTGCCACAGCGCGGCACGCTCGTCTCCCTCATCGATACCGAGCATGCGCTGGAAGCCCGATTCATGCGCGAGCAATTGGAGAGGGCCGTCATTCGTCTGGCGACCGAGGGCTTCCCTGAGGAAAGCTCGGCCGAACTGGAACGCAATCTTGCAGCCCAATTGACCGCACTCGAGGCTCGGGACGAGCACCTGATGTTTGAGCTTGACGAAGCGTTTCACCGCATCATCTTCGCAGGCTGCAGCAAGCTGAACACATGGGCGCTGCTTCAGCAGGCGAATACGCATCTCGTTCGAACACGGCATCTTTCATTGGCTCCCGATCGGGATTGGAAGCATCTGTACAGCCAGCACCGCGCCATTGCCGATGCGATTCGCGATTCCAACCCGGATCTCGCGGAGCGGACGATCCGCGATCATCTGCAGCTCGCGGTAACGGATTTGAACGAGCTCAAGCAGAAGCATCCCCTATATTTCAAATAAGGAAGGTATCTCATTATGCGAATGGTATTCCGCTGGTACGGCGAGGGCAACGATACGATAACCCCGCAGCAGGTCAAGCAAATTCCCGGCGTCGAAGGATTGGTCTGGTCGCTTCATGACCTGCCTGCCGGAGAAGAGTGGCCGGAGGACAGGATTCGGGACGCTGTCCGTCACATACAAGAGACAGGCTTTCACGCCGATGTTGTGGAAAGCGTCAATATTCACGAGGACATCAAGCTGGGATTGCCATCCCGGCAGCTCTACATCGACAATTACAAACGGACGATCGAGAAGCTTGGTCAAGTCGGCGTCAAAGTGATTTGCTACAACTTCATGCCGGTCTTCGACTGGATTCGGACGGATCTTCACAAGGAGCTGGAGGACGGATCAACGGCGCTTTTCTTCGAGAAATCCCGGATTCACGGCGTGGATCCGTTCGATCTGGTGCAACTGATTAACGGGGACAACACCATGACGATGCCGGGCTGGGAGCCGGAACGGATGGAGAGGCTGACGGAGCTGTTCGAAGCTTACCGGAATGTGACGGAAGAGGATTTGTGGAGCAACCTGGACTATTTCCTAAGCGAGATCATCCCCGTTGCGGAGAAGAGCGGCATTCGCATGGCCATCCATCCGGATGATCCGCCATGGTCTGTATTCGAGCTTCCGCGCATCATGACCGGACAGGATAATCTGCGCAGGCTGCTCCAGCTGCACAACAGTCCCTCGAACGGCATTACACTATGCAGCGGCTCGCTAGGCTCTAACCCTGCCAACGACATCGTCTCGATGGCGAGGGAGTTCGCCGGACGAATCCCGTTCGCCCATATTCGCAATGTTCGCGTCTATGAGAACGGCGATTTCATCGAGACCTCCCATCGGACGCAGGATGGCAGCGTGGACATTGCCGGGCTTGTGCAGGCGCTGTATGATACGGGCTTCGACGGCTACTGCCGTCCCGATCACGGCCGCCATCTCTGGGACGAGCAGTGCCGGCCGGGCTATGGCCTGTACGATCGAGCGCTTGGCATCATGTATCTGTGGGGCCTCTGGGATTCCTTGTCACATCAACGATCTGAAGGAGAAATGAAAGCATGAATGTGAACTTGAATAGAAGCAACGATCCAAACAGCAACCATCCGAACCTGCTCGATCAGCAAAATTCACTGCCAAAGCATGCCGCGCTCGCCGGGAAGGTTGCCGTCATTACCGGCGGCTCCGGCGTGTTATGCAGCGCGATGGCGCAGGAGCTGGGCCGCCAGGGCGTCCGAGTCGCGATATTGGGACGAACGCTAAGCAAATGCGAGACGGTCGCCGAACAAATCAAAGCAGAAGGCGGCATCGCCATCGCCGTCGCCTGTGACGTGACGGATTCGGACAGCGTTCGCGCCGCCGAGCAAGCTGTTCGTGAAGCCTTGGGCCCCTGCGACATCCTGATTAACGGCGCGGGCGGCAATCATAAGAGCGCCAATACGACGAATGAAACGTTCAAACTGGAAGATTTGGACGCCCAGGACATCACAACGTTTTTCGATCTAAGCGTTCCTGGCTTCCGCCAGGTGCTCGATCTTAATTTTGTAGGCACGCTGATTCCTACGCAAATCTTCGCCCGCGGTATGATTGAGCGGTCGGGCTCCGTCGTGCTCAACATCTCCTCCATGAGCGCGCCGAGCCCCATGACGAAGGTGCCCGCCTACAGCGCGGCCAAAGCCGCCATTGACAACTTCACGCAATGGCTCGCCGTTCATCTCGCGGAATCGGGCATTCGCGTGAACGCCATCGCGCCAGGCTTCTTCCGTACCGAGCAGAATCGAGAGCTGCTCACGAATCCCGACGGAACGCTGACCGAGCGTTCTCAGAAGATCATCTCGCATACGCCGATGCGCCGGTTCGGCGTTCCCGAAGATCTGCTCGGCACACTGTTATGGCTCGTCGATGAGCAGACGTCGGGCTTTGTCACCGGCATCGTCGTCCCGGTAGACGGCGGCTTCATGTCCTACGCCGGCGTTTAATCTAGAAGTGATTAAGTCAACCAAACAAACAAAGGCTAATTCCATTCGATAATGAATGAGAATTAGCCTTTGTTACTTGTAGCTTCTATCTTTTTCTACTTCCTATTTCAGAGTTGTTTCATTGCCGTGGTATTTCTCCCAAGCAGATTCCCGTTCGTCGATAATGGCTTGACCGCCTGAGCTGAGATAATCCTTCATGCCTGAGTCATACACAGAGTCAAACTTATCAACAGGCGCCACAACAGCCTTGTTCAAGAGCGTATCCCGTTTCTCTTTAAGAGCTGTGCCTTGCCCTTCTTCTGCCTTGATCTCACCTACATGGGCATTTTTCCCTACTTGTCCTTCATGCGTTGTAATTTGATTGGCTACCTCAACAAGCCTAGGGTCGACATTAGCATAACTGTTGGCAATAGACTTGCCTGTCAAATCTGGATCGCCAAGGTCAATGCCATTGCTTGTAATGGTGTAGTCAATGTTTGCCGGAGAGTTCATAATCTTCTCGCCTGTTGCCGCAATTGTCGCATAGGAGCCATCAGGCATAACCTTGTGGGTAACGCCTTCTTCTCCAAATTGCAGGAATATGCGATTATCCAACTTGGAAATCCAATCCAAATAGAGCAAAGAGGCGACTGGTTCTTTGTTTGTGGCCGGGAAGAACACTTTACGGTCAACAGGGCCCGATAAAAGCTTCTTATAATTTCCAGCGTCGTTAGCAAAAGGTTCAATAGCAATATACGCTGCATCTGGACCGACAGTTTTCTGCAGGTTTGCTTGAATGCTGTCTTCACCGTTACGATACGGGTAATCCCAGTTGTGTATAAATGCGCCAACATAGCCCACTTTCATAAGATTATCCTCAGTCTGATCGCCAGCAGGGTATAGAGGGAAATCCTTCCAGACAAGACCTTCATTATACCACTTGTTGAGCGTTCTTATCCCTTCCTTGTAATTCGGAAGCAGGAGATGTCGATCATCAAAGCCGTACACATACAAATCCTTATCTGTTATATCATTCGGTACGAAGGATGTCGTCAAATGATCTGTGCGCCAACCAACGTCAAAGCTTGTTGAAAAAGGAATCATCTTGTCGGCATCTTTTCCCAGGAGTGTGGAAGCGTTGTCTCTAAAAGCGATAAGCATGTCTTCAAATTGTTCCAACGTTGTTGGCGCCTGGAGATTAAGAGTCTTGAGCCAATCCTCGCGCACAAAGGTATTAATGCGGTTCATGACGTTCAAACGAGCCTCCAATGCCCACAAGGTTCCTTCGTCGGGATCCTTATCCCAATAGATGTTGGATTCGGTTAAATATCCCCACAAGTTCGGCAATATCTCTTTGTTGTCTTCAACTAGAGGGGCCAGATCAAGGATACCGCCCATATTGGCATACGTTTGAATGGTTGAATAATCATAGGTGACACCAATATCCGGCGCATCATTCGCTGCCAAGAGGTTGTTGAGAGCCTCGCCTTCTGTCCAGCGCGGAACTGGAACAAAAGTAACTTCTACATTGTGGTCGCGAAGCATTCCTTCCTTGATATAATCGGTATAGAAGTTGTCCTCGGGCGGACTTCCACCTTCATTGCCGCGGTCATAAACCTCTACCGTGATCTTGCGGGTCTCCTTGAATTTCAAATTGGAGTCAAGACCCAGCTTTTCCAGTGCTGCATCGGCTCCGTCGTCAGAGGTGTTCGATGAAGATTCTGGAGCTGACGTTGCTGTTGAAACGGGTGGTTCTGATGCATTTTCATTGTTGCCGGTACATCCTGCGATTGTGAAAACAAGAATGGTACTAAGCACTAGAATGGACAATGCATTGCGAAATCTCATTTTTTGTTCCTCCCTTTTTGATTGCTATCTTGATTGATCTATAAAAATTGGCATGGCCAATTCCTACCATTGGTGTGAAACTGGTGAGAAACTAACCTTTTACCGCCCCGATGGTAACACCGGAGATAAAGTATCTCTGCAACCAGGGATAAACGAGCAGAATCGGCACGGTTGCAAACACAACGGTTGCTGCTTTAATTGTTTGAGACAAACCAGGGCTTGAGAAGCCTTCCTGTGTAGCCACTTCCACACTGCTAATACTATTCAGTATGTTATAGAGCAACAATTGTATGGGAAAGTACGTTCTATCGTTCATAAACATCAAGGCATCCGAGAACCCGTTCCAGCGGCCAACGGCATAGAATAGAGAGAGTGTTGCAAGCACGGGCATGGAAAGCGGCAGATAGATGTTGACAAGCACTCTGAGCGGCCCCGCTCCATCAAGCTCCGCAGATTCCTTAAGACTCTCGGGAATGCTAAAGAAGAAGCTTCGCATGATGATTAAATTAAATACGCTAATGCTGTTTGGCAGAATTAATACCAACGGATTATTAAGCAGATGCAGATCCTTCAAAAGCAAATAGGTCGGGATTGTGCCTGCGCTGAAGTACATCGTAAAGATAATGAGCGCCATGATGGTCTTTTTCCCTTTCAGGTTGTCATACGTTAGCGGGTATGCGCACATAATGGTCATAACCATGCACCAAGCTGTAGTAATCACGGTTAATATGGCTGTCCACGACAAGGACCACGTGACAGCGGAATCTTTAAGCACCGTTGTGTAAGCGCTGAAATTCAGTCCTACCGGCAGAAATAAAACTTCATTTTTCACTAAGGAATCCGCAGAGCTTAAGGATCGCGCCAATATATTCAACAGCGGCAAGAGACACACCAGAATACACAATACGCAGATTGAAACGATAATCCAGTCTCCGATTTTAGTACTTTTTGATTTAATCATTTTGCCAACCTCCTACCAAATGCCGCGTTCGCCAATTTTTTTTGCCAGAGCATTCGCAGCAAATAAAAAGATGACGCTCACAACGGATTGGAATATACCGACGGCTGTGGAGAGAGAGAATTGCAATCCACGGATACCGTAGTTGTATACGAATATGGAAATAACGTTAGAAACTTCAGTGACAAGCTTATTGCTAAGCGCATATGGTCTATCAAATTCACTGCCCAAAATATGCCCAAGGCTTAAAATCAACAAAACAACAATTGTGGAACGAAGTCCTGGAAGCGTGATATGCCAAATATTTCGCAAACGAGTTGCTCCATCCACTGCCGCAGCCTCGTAAAGCTCCGGGTTGATCCCCGCTATAGCCGCCAGATAGAGGATAGTTCCCCAACCGGCGCTTTGCCATATGCCCAGCCCAAGGTAGGTGACTACCCAATGCGAAGGGTCATTCATAAACGGAATAGATTCAAAGCCCATCTTGTTTATCAAGATGTTGATGAGCCCCGAGGAGGGTGCAAAAAGCTGAAGTGCCATGCCCGAAATGATAATCCAGGATAAAAAATGCGGCATATAGACAATCGTTTGGGTGAGCCGCTTAAATCGTTTGAAAGCGAGTTCATTTATGATCAGGGCAAGAATAATCGGCGCAGGGAAGCCTACCAGCAAGTCAAGCAAATTAAGACCGATGGTGTTTCTCAGAGCATAAAGAAAATCACGATTGGAAAAAGCCTTGATAAAATATTCGAATCCATGATTTCCCGCCCATTCCATCTCCAATGGGTCTTGTATAATGCTATATTTTTTGAATGCAATCTGAATATAGTTCATAGGGATATATCGGAAAATGATAAAGAAGGTCATCGGGAGCAGCAGCATCAAATAGAGTATCCAGTAACGCTTCATATAGCTGAATGATTTCATTTTATTTGCAGCTGCCTTATTCGCAGTCTCCATGTCTTTACCACCTTACCTATAAATTTTCCTACCCTTTTCATCCTCAATTCCTGTGTTGCGATAGAAAAATGTATTCACTTGATCGCGCCACTCACGGGCATTGATTAATTGACGCTGGAGTCGCTCTTCCACCGAGTCAAGCGTTTCCTTCGGAACTTTGTTCTCCAAGGACGCCCAAGATTTCAATAATAATTCCACTTGCTGAACACCTTCAAAGCGACTGTCATAGATATACTGAAGCAAGGCTCGTCCGTCTTTCATCCTATAGTCATACCGAACTCGATGAAAAAACAGCAAAAGCTCCTCGGGACAGCTTTCGATATCATCGTACATCCTTCTTAATGACTCGGGATACTGAAGCGTGTATCCCGTTCCTTTTGACGTTCGATCGACGCCAATCGCTTCATGATTTGCTCTATGATACGTTCCCCATTTTGAAAACTCATAGCCGCAAACATTAGGCCCGTAGTGAGTGCCTGGATTCACCATAAATCCAATGCCAAGAGGCGCTGTGTAGCTCTCGTAAATCCCTCCTGATTTAAGGATCATCTCCTCTATCGTTTGGCGTCCACGTTCATCGATTTCAAATGTGATTTGAATCCACTCGCGGATTAGTTCCTTGGCAGTAAGACCTGGATTCCACGCCATCCTCCCAAAGGCGAACAGATTGCACTGAGCAAGGGTGTTTCCCGTCCAGTTCATGTTATCGCCTGTGTTGGCGACCGCTGTCGCAGCAACGATTTCTTGGCCATACAAGCTTTTCAACGGTTTGTCTTGATCAACTTCCGTTGACAAGATGTCTTCCCACTGAACAGCCAAACCGAACAGGTCGATTTGCTGGCCTGTGTACTCTTGTGCAATTTGAAACTCAACGGCCTCGTTGGTGTTTTTAAGGCTTGAGAAAAGAGGCGATACCGGCTCTCTCGTCTGAAAATCGACAGGACCATTTTTGATTTGAAGGATGACGTTCTGATCAAAAGCACCATCAAGCGGCTGAAAGTGCTTATATGCTGCCATTGGACGGTCGGTTTGCATATCTCTCCAGTCCTGCTGGCAGTTATACACGAAGCAGCGCCAGAAGACCGCCCCTCCAAATGGAGCGACCGCTGCGGCAATTGTATTGGCGCCGTCTGCCTGCGTTCGTCCAAATGCCTCTGGGCCGCCTCTAAACTCTGAATCCGCTTTCACGACATAACCCATGAAGTCCGGAATTTTATCGTATACAACAGCGGATTGAGCCTTCCAAAATTCCTTTACTTCCGCATCCAGCGGGTCGGAGGTTTTCAGCCCCCCGATAATGAGCGGTGCATCAAAATGAACGGATACCAACAAACGAATACCGAAAGGTCTAAAGAGTGCAGCAAGCTCAGCCAGGTCAGAGAGTAACGGTTCGGCAATCAAGGCAGCACTTACATGGGTTACGTTTACATTGTTAATGCAGATACCGTTAATTCCGATAGAGGCCAGCAGTCGGGCATAATCTTTAATTCTTACTTCATCGTAATCAAATTTATTATGAAGAAAGAAGAAGGAATTACCAGCATAGCCGCGTTCAATGTGTCCATCCATGTCATCCCAATGATTCATAACACGATAGTTCACTTGAGGAGCGGAGGTTTCACAAATCTCTTCCATACTTTCCCCTGTGGCAAGACGGTTTAGAAAGCGATAAACGCCATATAGGAGTCCACTCTTACTGCCGCCCGTGATTTCGAATCCATCTTCCAGCGGGATTAGCGCAAACCCCTCATGCCTGAGGTCATCCACTTTTAATCGCAGAGTGTAATCAGCGCATTCTTCAATTCCTCCCCATAAGCGAATTAAACCCTGATGACATTCTCCATGGATAAAATCCAAATCCGAGCCTGCGCTTATTATTCGCAAGGCTTTGGGTTCTAATTTGAATTTTGGCTGCAACCAAGCATTGTATTCGGAATAGATACGTTTCTCGCGATCCATGATACATCCCTCCTCCATTTATAGCTCTTGATCCTGCTCGGAGATCAGCGTAAAGGCCTGTACCGTTTCTCCTGTCAGCGCGCGGCTTCTGCTATCCGGTTGGGAAGCGCCTACATATACAGAATAATTCCCAGCGTACAGCCTCCTTTTCCCCTCCTCATCATATAAACCGAAGGCTTCGATAGGCAAATGCAAGGTCAGAGTTTGTTCTTCCTGCGGCTGGAGATGAACCTTCTTGAACGCTTTCAACTGCGGGTTCGGCGTGCCTTCTCGCTCGGCCTTCACGTACACCTGCAGCACCTCTCCGCCTGCCATAGCGCCGATATTCTTAATCGTAGCGGTGATTGAAATTCCAGCATCCGTAATAGGATTCCTATCGAGAGTAACATTGTCTATAGCAAAATTCGTATAGGATAATCCATAACCGAACGGATAGAGCGCCTCTTGCTTCATATACCGATAGGTGCGGTTCGCCATCGCATAATCGGTGAACGCCGGCAGCTCGTCAATGGAGTGGTAGAACGTAATCGGCAGCTTGCCCTCCGGAGAGAACGCCCCGAAGATCGCTTCGGCAATCGTTTGCCCGCCTTGCGCTCCTGGATACCAGCCTTGAATAATCGCGGAGACATGCTCATGCGCCCAGCCCAGTCCGAGTGCGCTTCCTGACAATACAACCAGAACAACCGGTTTCCCGCTTTCGCAGGCTGCCTTCAGCACTTCCTCCTGAATGCCCGGGAACGCCAAATCCCGCTTATCTCCGCTGCCGTATTGATTCCCGGTATCGCCATCCTCGCCCTCCAGACTCGCATCGAGCCCCAAGCAAACGACGACGACGTCACTTTCCTTGCATACGCCTTTCACTTCCGCAATCCGGTCATTGTCACCTCCGAGAACGCTGATGCGATCTTTGTACAGATGACAGCCTTCCGAGTAGAACACTCTCATATCCGATCCCGCCAGATTCTGAATGCCTTCCTTCACCGTAATGTAGCGGGAAGCCGTTCCCTCATAATTGCCTACCAGCGCCCGTCTGTTGTCCGCGTTCGGACCGATTACCCCGATCGTACTAATCGCGGACTTGTTCATGGGAAGCAATCCGTCATTTTTCAGAAGCACCAGGCTTTCCTTGGCGGCCTTCCGGTTCAGCGATTGCATTTCGGTTGAATCAACTTCTGCATAAGTGATCGAATGATACGGCACCTTATCGTGATCATCGAACAGACCGAGCTTCATTCGGGTCGTGAACAGACGCGTTACGGCAGTATTAATGGTTTCTTCGGTCACTAGCCCTTGTTCGACCGCCTTCAGCAAGAGAAGGAATAAGCTCCCGCAATTCAAATCGCAGCCCATATTGACCGCTAAGGCCACAGATTCTATCTCATTCGAGGTGACCTTGTGATGCTCATGGAAATCCCGAATAGCCCAGCAATCAGAAACAACATGCCCGTCGAATTTCCAATCCTCCCGCAAAATCTTCTTCAATAGAAGCTCGCTGCCGCAGCAAGGCTCGTCATTGGTGCGATTATAAGCGCCCATCACAGCTTCCACTTCCGCCTCTTCTACGCATGCGCGAAATGCGGGCAAATACGTTTCGTACAGATCCTGAGTGGATACTACCGCATTGAAGCTATGCCTGATGTCTTCCGGACCCGAATGCACCGCAAAGTGCTTCGCGCATGCCGCCGCCTTCATGTAATTCTCGTCATGGCCCTGCAGACCTTGAATAAACCGAACACCCAGTCTTGATGACAGATAAGGATCCTCGCCGTAGGTTTCATGACCTCTGCCCCATCTCGGATCGCGGAAGATGTTGACATTCGGCGCCCAGAAGGTCAAGCCTTTGTAAATATCCGTATCTCCGAACTCTTGTTGCATATTAAACTTCGCTCTGCCTTCCGTCGCAATTGCATCTGCTACCTCTTCCAGCAGTTCCTCGTTGAACGTTGCCGCGAGTCCGATCGCTTGCGGGAATACGGTTGCCACTCCAGCTCTCGCAATGCCATGCAACGCTTCGTTCCACCAATTGTAGGCCTTCACGCCCAATCGTTCGATCGCTGGCGCAGCATGTATCATCTGATGTACTTTCTCCTGCAAAGTCATCTGCCCCACCAATTGTTCGGCACGTTCTTTATAACGTTCGTTTTTATTCTTCCGTTTCACCAAATTTGACATGTACATTTACACCAGCTTTCTGCAATCTGAGAGGCAAATATGTGGGATAAACTTGATTAAAAACAATTTTTTGTAATTTTTCTATTGATGTATCCGGTTTCATGTTGTTATTATAGAGGTAATCGTTCATACGATCTCTGTAAATCTTGCTTTTTGCTTCTCAAATATTGCGAATTTAACGAATTTGATAGATCAAATTCTACCTCAGAAAGAGTTGAACCGCTCATGATTGAAATTCTCAACGGCACCAAAGAAACCGTATCCTATCATCATCATTTCGGTATTCGGCTCTATTTGAACGTTCAAGTAGAGGATTATCCTGTGCACTGGCACACCGCCGCCGAGATCATTATGCCGCTGGAGAACATCTACACCGTAACCGTGAACGATACGGCTTACGTGCTTCAACCCGGCGATATCCTCGTCCTCCCCCCAGGAGAGCTTCACGAGATTATCGCTCCTCCCAGCGGAGAACGCATTATTCTGCAGTTCGATTTTTCACTGCTCTACAATCTCAAGGGCTTCGATTCCACCTTTCATCTGCTGCGCCCTTGTTGCTTGATTTCCGCCAATCGGCAAGAGCCCTTCGCCGAGTCCTTGCGCGAGCTTCTCCTTAACCTGAAGGATGAATATTTCGGGAAATCGCTGCTGAAGGAAGCCGCCGCCTACGCTCTGCTCATTCAATTCTTCGTGCTCCTCGGGAGAAACGCCATGAAGGCGGAGCATCGCGACCATTCATCGAAAAGCCAGAAATATCATAAGAATATCGACAACTTCCTCAAGGTTTGCAACTATATGAACGAGCATTGCACCGAGGATATTCAAGTGGATGAACTGGCCGAGCTGGCGGGCTTCAGCAAATTTCATTTCACCCGTCTGTTCAAGCAATTCATCGGGATGTCCTATTACGAATATCTCAATCAACATCGCATCATGCATGCGGAGAAGCTGCTGATCGACCCGAATATGTCGGTCACCGAAGTGGCCATGCGCTCCGGCTTCGGCAGCCTCGCCACCTTCAACCGCGCATTCAAGACATATAAGAAATGCACGCCGACACAGTACAAGCATCTGCATGACAGCCGTCCGCATCATAACGATTAATCCACTCATTCTAATAATAAGGAGAAAAAAGCGATGAATCAGATAACCTTGTTCAACAACGACTGGCAGTTCTCCAAGCTTCCGCTTCATAGCGACCTGGAAACCGCAGCGGGCGGCAGCATCGACTGGACACCCGTTACCGTGCCCCATGACTGGATGATCTATCAATCTCATGATTTGTACGAAAGCGGGGAAGGCTGGTATCGCAAACGCTTCGAGTTGGGCGGGTTTGAGCCCGGAACACGATTCTCACTCCGCTTCGAAGGCGTCTACATGAACAGCACCATTTATGTGAACGGACAAGAAGCAGGCGCATGGAAGTACGGCTATTCCACCTTTGAAATCGACATTACGCCATTCGCGCACTCCGGCATGAACGAGCTGTATGTGCGCGTCGTTCACGAATCCCCGAATTCCCGCTGGTATTCCGGCGCAGGCATCTATCGCTCCGTTTGGCTGAAAGCTTATCCGAATACGCATATCGCGGCGGACGGCATCTATATTGCGGCAGCTCAGGAAAACGGTTCATGGTATGTGGAGACAGAGACGGAGGTAGTATTCGCTGCGGGGAGAGCTTCGGATCTTGCTTCGGGAGCGGCTGCAGCTCACGGCGCCGAAGAGCCGAAGAAATCGGCCTCAACTCTCCTCGCCCTTCGGCATCATGTGACGGATGCCGAAGGGCGAATCGTTGCCCAAGCGACGATGCCAGTCCCGACTCCTGCAAGCGCTGGCGCAATCGTTTCTGTGCCCGTGCGCATTCCCGTGGAACAGCCCGAGCTGTGGGATATCGAGCGTCCCTACTGCTATAAACTGACGACTCAGCTAATGGATGGCGAGAACATTATCATGCAGGAAACGAACAGCTTCGGGTTCCGCACCATAGCCTTCGACAGCGAGAGAGGCTTCTTCCTGAACGGACGGCATGTGAAGCTCCACGGCGTTTGCCAGCATCATGACCTGGGATGCCTCGGCGCCGCGGTGAATAAAGCCGCGCTTCGAAGGCAGATCGCCTTGCTGAGGGAGATGGGAGTTAACGCGATTCGCACCGCGCATAATATGCCCGCCGTCGAGCTCATGGAACTCGCGGACGAGATGGGCATTCTGATCGTGTCCGAAGCATTCGACATGTGGGAACGGAAGAAAACGACCTATGACTATGCGAGATTTTTCCCGGAATGGTGGCGGCGGGACATCGCGAGCTGGGTCCGACGCGACCGCAATCATCCGAGCATGCTGATGTGGAGCATCGGCAATGAAATCTACGACACCCACGCGGATGAGCGCGGACAAGAGCTGACATGGATGCTGATGGATGAAGTGTTGCTCCATGATCCGAAGGGCAATGCTGTCATCACGATCGGCTCCAACTACATGCCATGGGAGAATGCGCGGAAATGCGCCGATATCGTGAAATTCGCGGGTTATAATTATGCAGAGAAATATTATGATCAGCATCATGCCGAGCATCCCCACTGGATTATCTATGGCAGCGAGACCTCATCCACCGTGCAGAGCCGCGGCATCTATCATTTCCCGTTGTCTCAGTCCGTGCTTGCGGATGATGACGAGCAGTGCTCCTCGCTCGGCAACAGCTCCACGAGTTGGGGGGCGAAGAGCACGGAGAGCTGCATTATCGCCGACCGGGACGCGACTTATTCTCCCGGCCAATTTCTGTGGACCGGCTTCGACTATATCGGGGAACCGACGCCCTATCATACGAAGAATTCCTACTTCGGACAGCTCGACACCGCCGGCTTCAAGAAGGACGCCTTCTATATCTATCAAGCCGAATGGACCGATTATCGCGTAAGTCCGATGATTCATATTTTCCCCTATTGGGATTTCTCGAACGGGCAGCTCATCGATGTTCGCGTCTGCTCCAATGCTCCGAAGATCGAATTGTTCTTGAACGAGAAGTCGCTTGGAATCGTTCATATCGATCACGCTCGCGGGCAGCGGCTGATCGGTGAATGGCGAATTCCTTACGAGGAGGGCGTGCTTCGGGCCGCCGCTTACGACGAGGCGGGGAAGGAGATCGCTTCGGATATTCGCTCCTCCTTCGGAGACGCGGCGGCCATCGCGCTGTCGCCGGACAGAACGACTCTGACAGCCGACGGCGTCGACTTGATCTTCGTGGAGATATCCGCCGTCGATTCCGACGGACATCCGGTCGAGAACGCCAACAACCGCGTGCTTGTGACCGTGGACGGCCCAGGCAGGCTCGTGGGCCTGGACAATGGCGACAGCACCGACTACGATTCGTACAAGGGCGCTTCCCGCAGATTATTCAGCGGCAAGCTGCTCGCGGTTATTGCCGCATCGCTCGAACCCGGCAGTATCCGCGTTCGGGTCGCTTCCAGAGGCTTGCAGGCAGGCGAGCTTGCCTTGACCGCTCTCGCGCCGCAGCCTGCCGATGACGCCGGCGTCAAAGCGCTTTATTTGTACGATTATCGCGCTTTCGAAGAGCATCCCGCATCTCCAATCGACGGCGTCGAGCGGGATGAAATCCCCGTGCGCAAGCTTGAGATCATTTGCCCGGAAGGCAATCGCTTGTCGCCGGAGAACAGATCGCTGCCCCTTCGGGTAAAGCTCCACCCAGACAAAGCCACCTTTCAGGAAGTCGAATGGCGAGTAACCAACGCCGCCGGAATTGACGCGAATATCGCCGCCTTGGAAGCAAACGGGCATGACGCCGTCATTACCGCCTTGGGGGACGGCGATATCTATATACGTTGCGCGACGAAGAACGGCGCAGAGCGCACACGCCTCTATTCGCTGATGGAATTTCATATCAGCGGACTCGGGCAGACGTTCCTGAATCCGTACGAATTCGTATCTGCCGGTTACCACAGCAGCGCCAGCCGGAATTTGACGAACGGCAACGAACGCGGAATCGCTACAGCTAGAGACGGCGAAAGTCTGATCTGCTTCTCCGATATCGACTTTGGAAGCTACGGCTCGGACGAGGTCACCCTTCCGATCTTCGCACTCGACAGCGAGGAATTTCCGATTGAAATCTGGAGAGGCGTGCCCGGAGAGGATGGCGGCGAGTTGTTGACGACAGTCGCATATCAGCGTCCTTCGCGGTGGAATGTCTACCAGGAGGAGACATACCGATTGCCTGAGCGATTGAAGGGAGTCTGCAGCCTTAGCTTCGTCCTGCGACGCAAGATCCATCTTAAAGGCTTTAAGTTTGCAAAGCGGCAGAAAGCTTTTACTCGCTTAAGCGCCCTTGATAACGATCATATCTACGGCGACTCCTTTACGAGGTCAGAGCAGGCAATCGAAGGCATCGGCAACAATGTTTCGCTTATTTATGAGGATATGGATTTCGGTGACGGAGGAAGCACAAGAGTAGTGATTTGCGGACATTCTCCGCTCGACAAGAACACCATCCACCTCTTGTTCAGCGGTCCCCAAGGGGAGAGCAAGCAGTTGGTTGAATTCGCCTATTCGGAGGGCTATTGCGAGAGAGCATTTCAGCTTGAGCACATTGCGGGTCTACAGACAGTAATCCTTGTGTTCCTGCCAGGCAGCCAGTTTGATTTAAAATGGTTTCAGTTTGAAAAATAGAAAAGAGGTTGGACAACAGAGTGGCTGCGTTCAAACATTAGGGTGATTTCTGAGACTTTTCCGATCCTAAGGAAGATTCATAACGTTATTTACCAGAATCTACTGCCTGTATGAATCTAAAGAAGATGGGTATCGTTATTTTCTCAAATTGAGCATGATTTCTGCTCGAAACCATGAAATAAAACGATCAATCTTCGTTAGATTTGAAAATGATGCCTTTTGATAGCCATAACGTTATCCAGTTTCGTTAGCGTTTTGCCTGGCTCCATCCAAGCCATATAGCCAATAGAAAAGAGGTTGGACAATGGGAATTACCATACAGGAAGTGATCAAGACTCTAACCATGCCGGGCGGGAATTCACCGGATACCGTAGACGAATTGTTAGCGGGCGAGCCTGGCAGTGAAGTAACCGGGATTGTTACAGCGTTCATGCCTACGCTCTCGATTGTAGAGCAAGCCGCCGCGCTAGGGACCAACCTGGTCGTCGCTCATGAGATGCTCTATTATGCTCATCGGGATGGAGACAAGCTTCACGCGGGAAGCAACGTTCGACAAGAGAAAGGAATGCGCATCGATGCTTCCGGCGTCGCGATCTATCGCTGCCATGACTATTGTCATCGCTTGCAGCCCGACATGATTACCGAAGGGCTCGTCCGCGAGCTTGATTGGCTTCCGTATGTTCACAAGCGCCTCCCCCATGCCGTCATCGTGCAAATTCCTCCCGCGACGCTGAAGGAAGCTGCCGAGCATATTAAAGCCCGGCTCGGAGTCGCTTTCCTGCGGGCAATGGGCGATCCGTCAACGTTATGCAGACGAATCGGCGTATTGGCAGGCTTCCGAGGGCAGGCGCAATTCATCATCCCAATGTTCGAGGAGGAGCAGTTGGATCTCGTCCTATATGGAGAGGGCTTCGAATGGGAGACGCCGGAATATGTGCGGGACTCGCTCTATCTGGGCGAGAAGCGGGCTCTGCTCGCGCTCGGCCATGCGGAGAGCGAGGAGGCGGGCATGTCCGCTCTAGCCGACCATCTTCGCCTTCAGTTCCCGGGCATTCCTGTTCATTTTATCAAGGAGAAGCCCCTGTTCACTGTGATGTGATTAAAAAAGGTTGATCGTTAAAAAAGCGACGACCAACCTTTTTTTCAAACCTAATTATAGCGACTCAAAGTAAAACTTTTGATTATTAAGATTCAAATCAATCCATTGGTTCAGTTGAGCACCGTTAATTAACGATTCCCCTGCTATATCCCAGAGCAAACCAGAATGCTTGAAGAATAATTTGAAACTTCCGTCATTTTGCGGTACGAAACGAACTTGCCTAAGGCATGCAGACTGGATACCTTATACCATCCCTCCTCCGATATTCATATACTTGCCGCTATGCTTTGCCTGGATATAATAATCACCGACAGGCTGCAGCCTCCATTTTTGCGAATTAATCCCGTTCCAATCCCATTGCTGCAATTTTGCATTATCACTCGTCGAGTCCCCGGTCACTTCAAGCACTTTACCGCTTCTGACACTTTCAATTTTAAACCATCCATCTCCAACGTCAACGAAATCCCATTGCTGCGACGTGTTTCCTTCTACATGGACAGAGTTGATAATTTGAGCGCCATTGGACAGCGAATTGTCTTGAAAAGCGGCAACTTTCTCATTTATCTTAGAGGCAATCTGAAAGTGTCCGTCGCCTGTTAGAATGATTGACCATCTTTGATTTTTTCTTCAAATCCGGCATTTTTCACATAACCTTTATTGACGAATGTACCAAATTTCAACTGAACATTAGTTCGATAGTTTCCCTGGTCCACGCCTACTATTACGGCGATCTCATTAGAACCAGTCATGTACATACTGCTCCAAGCCTTGCCAAATGGCGCCCAAGGCGCCGCTCCGTTTAAATACCATGTTGTGCCATAGTCATCACTGAAGGAAAGGTTTCCACTGTTGGAAGTAAAGGCAAGTTATCCGTCGGGCAACGCAATCAAGAAAGGGGCCGAGTATTGGCCTGAAATCGTTCTGCCAATTCCACTGGACCAGGTCGTTCCATCCATTGATGTCTTATAATGAATGTTTTTGATTTTATCACATAAATCCCTTCAATTTTTAATTGTCAACAAGCTTAGGTCAACTAAAATATTGGATATATCAGACTTACCCGAGCCGTTTTATTAGATATACAGACGCTGGTTTTCCACCTCTCGAATCCACACCTGCATGAAACCTTCCTCCCTGTTATCCCAAGCATAGTAAGGAATCAATAGACATGGCTTGCCATTCTCTTCTTTGCCCATTAATACCGTGACTCCGCCAAGCAGATCCGGACGGTACAGGATATTCAGCGGTTCTTGTGCAGAAATGGCAAACGTATCATAAGTGAACTCCCGATTATCGGCTTGCTCCGCGCAATAAACAATGGGTCCGCGCTGAATCGCAAGACGGCCGCGATCGGCTTCAACCTCCGCTCTTGCGCGCACAACCTCCACAGGCATATCGAGCTCCAGTGAAATAGAATCTCCCGATGACCATTGCCGATCCAGAATCAGGTACCCGCGTTCCGTCAGCGCTTCGGCTCCGACAAGGCTCTCTTCGCCGACCTTGAGCTTGTAGCCTCGACACCAACCCGGTATGCGTAATCGAACAACGAATTTTCCAGTTTGTTCAGGGTTGACCGCAAGCTCGATCTTGCCGTCCCACGGGTAATTCGTCGTTTGTTTCAGCTTTACGATAAGCCCGTTGCCAGCCTCGAATTCCGCTTCGCCATTCAGGAATTGATTGACGGCGAACCCGTCGTCTGTTCTTGCATAGGCATACTGGCCAATGGAAGGCAAATAGCGCACCAAGTTTGTGGGGCAGCAGGACGTGCCGAACCATTCTACGCGGTGGTGGCCGCCTTCGGATGCCAGCGGATTAACGTAGAAAAACTTGTCGCCGGACAATGAAATGCCGGCTAATGCGCCGTTATACATTTCCCGCTCCACCACATCTGCATATTTGGCATCTCCGAACAGCAGGTTCATCCGATGATTCCAGAACGCCATGGCAATAGCAGCGCAGGTCTCGCAATAAGCCGTTTCGTTCGGAAGATCATAATCCGTAGTAAAACCTTCATTATGCCTCGAAGGCCCGATTCCTCCCGTCACGTACATATTGCGCTCCACGGTATGCGCCCAAACGCGATGCAAGGCATCCACATAAGCCGAATCACCGGAAGCGTGAACCACATCGGCCATTGCCGTGTATAGATACATTGCGCGGACAGCGTGTCCGGTCACTTTCTCAATGTTACGTATCGGAACATCGTCCTGACAGTATGCCGGTCCCCATTCTTCCTTATCCCATATTTCCCCTTTTCCGTGACCGTGACCACGCTCCTCTAACAGCCAAAGAGCGAGTTTCCAATATCGTTCTTCATGAGTCACGCGGTACAGCTTCACAAGAGCCAGTTCGATTTCCTCGTGCCCTTCCACCCAATGCCGTTTACCAGGGCCGAATAAGCTGTCGTAATGATCAGCCATTCTACAGGCAACATCGAGAAGCGTGCGTTTGCCTGTCGCTTCAAAATAGGCGACCGCCGCCTCAATCAAATGACCTCCATTATACATTTCATGTTTTTCCATATCCGTCCATTTGCTCTCAGGGGCTGCCAATGTATAGTAGGTGCATAAATAGCCATCCGATTCCTGTGCGGCGGCTATGAGCTCGATAATCCGGTCGACTTCCGATTCCAGCTCCGAATCCCTGTTCGACATGAGTAGATAGGCTGCTCCTTCGAGTACTTTGTACACATCGGAATCATTGAAGTAGAGCCCTTCGAATGCTCCTTCCATCAAACCGGCAGCCTTAGCGAAATTCGCTATGCGCCCCGTGACCTCGCACTGGGCCAAACAGGTTTTTATGGTGACACGATTAAGCACTTCAAGGCGCGGACGCCAGAACGCATCATCGATTTTCACTTTCGTAAAGGGAACGCTCTGCCATTTCATGATTGGGTTTTCTATGGATGTCATTCAGGTATTTCCTCTCTTTCGTCAATTTATCCTTTCAGTCCGGTCATCGTAATCCCTTCAAGGAAATAACGCTGTCCTATCAGGAACACGATGACGCAGGGCAACACAACAGCCGCCGAAGCCGCCATGAGCAGATCCCATTGCGCGGTATAGGTTCCTTGGAACATCTGCAGCCCAAGCGCAAGGGTAAACAGGCTGTCGCTGTTCACATAAATGAGCGGGCCCATGAAATCGTTCCATGATCCCAAAAAGCTGAATAATGCGACCACGATTAGCACTGAACGGCTAAGAGGCAAAATAATTCTCATGTAGATTTGAAAATAAGTTGCTCCGTCCACGAAGGCCGCTTCATCAAAGTCTCGCGGAATCGTTAAATAAAATTGACGTATCAGGAAGACGTTAAAAATTCCGCCGCCGAAATAAGCCGGTACGATCAACGGGTAGTACGTGTCATAGAAGCCAAGCATCTTCCAACCAAGAAAGCTTGGAATAAGAGTTGCAGCCACCGGCAACATCATGCTTGACATCAGGATGCCGAATACGATGTCCCTGCCTTTCCATTGAATCCGCGAGAACCCGAACGCCGCGATACTGCTTGTAACAACAGTGCCGACAAGAACGCTGAGCACGATGATCAGAGTATTGGTGAAGAACGTGCCGAAAGGCAGAATGGTGAGCGCTCTATGGAAATTGTTCCAATGAAAAGGTTTCGGAATCCACTCCGGCGGCATGGTGAAAATTTGCGATAAATCCATAAGCGAACTCCGCAGCAGCCATACGAACGGAATGATAAACATCGCCGAGATCAATAATAGAGCCGCATATCCTGCCGTAAGCGAAAGCTTGGATTGCCTCATGCGCGCTCCCCTCCTTCGTAATGCACCCATGTCTTCGAAGTCTTGAATACAAAAAAGGTGAAAAACAGGATAATAAGGAACAGTACCCACGCGAGTGCGGAAGCATACCCCATTTCGGTATCCTGGAAACCTGTCCTCCAAAGATAGAACACATAAAATAAACTCCGATTATTCGGTCCGCCTTGCGTCAAGATATATGCTTCGTTAAACACCTGGAAGGAACCGATGATCGTTATAATGGTATTGAAGAAAATTGTCGGAGTCACCATCGGAATCGTAATGTGGCGAAGCTTGCTGTACCACCCGCCTCCATCCACATCGATCGCCTCGTAATACTGCTGGGGAATACCCGACAGCCCCGCGAGGAAAATAATGACTGTACTGCCGATCCCCCACAACGTCGTAAGCACGACGGACGGAATTACGCTGCCCTCCGAATACAACCAATTGCTAGTCGGCAGATGCAGCCAAGTTAGCACCGAATTAATCAGGCCCAGATCGGGATTCAGAAGCCACATCCAGATCATTGCCGATGCGACCGCCGGCACGATGCTTGGCAGATAGATAATGGTGCGAAACAAGGCTCTTCCTTTGACATTCAGGTTAAGAAGCAGGGCAGTAAAAAAAGAAATAATAATAACTGCAGGTACCCGCAGTATAACAAAGTAAAACGTAACGCCAAGCGATTTATAGAACAGTTCGTCTTCGCCAGAGAACAACTTGGTATAATTATCGAATCCGACAAATCCGGTTTGCTCTTTGAAAACGTTGTAATCCGTCAAGCTAAGCACCAAGCTTGCAATCATGGGACCCAACGTGAAGATGATAAAACCGAGTATGGCGGGCGAAGTGAACAATAACCCGTAAAACATTCCTTTTCTCATGTGCAACCTCCGATCGCAAAGCTTCCCGCTTAGGAAAACGGCGCTCTGCCGAAAGAACGCCGTCTCCTGCCCTATCAACTGTTTAGATAATCCTTATTCCTTCACGTCGCGGCGGCCCTGCACTTGAGCTTGCGCTTTTGCCGAGATTGCATCCATGGCTTCCTGAGCGCTTTCCTGGCCGAGCCACACTTTATCCAAAGCGGGAGTCACGATATCCATGATCTTGCTGAAATTTTTCACATAACCCGTTGGCGTTTGGTGGCTGTCACTCAGCAGAACGTCGATAATCGCGTCTTTGTAGCCCGATGGTCGGGAATCCAGGTTTTCCGTCCACTTGGAGAGCAATGCAGGATCTGTATACCAGTCTTTGTAAGAAGGCATCCATGTTCCGGCCGTAATCAAATCAATCGACGCTTCCGGATCCATCAGCGCTTTCATCAACTCCCAAGCCTCTTTCGGGTGTTTGGTTGATTTGAACATGGAGAACATTCCGCAAACGACGGTTGTCATCGGCTTTTTCATAATCGGCAATACGCCGACATTGTAATGGACTTTCGATTGAGCCAATCCTGCGCTTACCCATTGCCCATCAATGGCCATTGCCACTTTTTTCGTCTGAAGCGCGATATTCGGAGCCGGAATGTTCTTGGCTTGAACTGGAGAAGGCGCAACATGATGAACATTGATTAAATCCGCTATTTTCTGAAGAACTTCCACCGCTGCCGGCTGATTCAGCGCGAAGGTTTTCCCGTCTTCGGAGACGAAGTCCCCGCCGTTGGAGAAAATAAAGTTGCTGAAGCTTCCCCACCACGTTGGAAAGTTCACGCCAAATTGCTTGATATTTTTGGAATCGAAGTCAGGATCCGCGGCATTCCTGCCTTTGTTATCGATTGTCAGCTTCTTGGCGACTTCCACGAACTCATCCCATGTCCACGCTTCCGATGCTTTGGACGGCGGAGGCGTTAAACCCGCATCTTTAAAAATATCTTCGTTATAGAACAAACCGAACGTCTCAGGCCCTGGACCTAAACCGATAACATTGCCCGGTTCAAGTGAATAAGAAATATTCGGAACCAGTTTTTCTGCATTGATATCCTGATCAGACGCGAGAAAATCCTGCAGATTATAGAATTTGCCTTGCTCCGCAAGCGGATAAGCAATGCTGGCGGATTCCATCTGTGCGATATCCGGCTCGTCATTGCCCGCAACCATTGTTGTGAGCTTTGTATCATAGTCAGCGGCAATATGCTGAAGGTCTACGGTGATATTCGGATATTTCTTCTCAAACTTGGCGATGGCCGTCTTGTAAGCAGCCACTTCCTCAGGCGCTCCCCATACCGTCATGCGAAGCGTGATGGGATCTTTCGAAAGCTCTCCGTTGGACGAGTCAGAGTTGCCTGCCGTATTGGCAGGGGTGGAGGCTTCGCCGCTGTCTTTACCCGAGCCGGACTGTGAGCATCCGGATAGAATCGCAACCAGAATCAGGAGTAATACAATCAGAACGGATATGGATTTTTTTTGTCGTGACATCTTTTTGCCCCTTTCGATTTCAACCCTTAATGATTCATAGCTGCAGTCTACGATGTCTTAAATTATAAAACAGAATAGAGCGCTTCCATACCCGAACCTGATTGGAATAGTGGATTATAATTGGGTTTATAACGTCATAACGGGAGCGTTATAGTCACTTTCGTACCAAAACCCAGTTTGGAGGAGATTTCGACGCCGTACTCGTTGCCATACGTTATCCGGATCCTGGCAATCGTATTCTTGATGCCGACTGAAGAAGACTCCCCGTATAAAATCGTATGAACCGCATCGCTGCTCATTCCCCGCCCGTTATCCGCAACCTCGAAATGCCGAATTCCCTGATCGATCCAACCTCGAATTCGGATCAGTCCCCCCGATTCAATCTGATCGAAGCCATGCAGGATGGCATTCTCGACAAACGGCTGGAAAAGAAGTCTGGGCACCTTGTTGTCATAGAGTATCGAGTCAATCTCGTAGCTGACCAGAAATTTCTCTTCGAACCGGACGGACATGATATAGAAGTAATTTTTCATCCATTCCATTTCCTCGGACAGATGAACCGCACCCCATTCCTTCCGCGAAGTATAGTGCAGCATATTAGATAAACAAACAAGCATTTTGCTTAGTTCCTTCTGATCATTCTCAATGGCTGTCCAGTTCATCACATTTAACGTATTGTACAAAAAATGGGGATTCATCTGCATGTTCAGTGCATGAATTTCCGCTTCCTGCTCCTTCAATTTGATCTCATAATTTTCCGAAACCAATAAACGAATCCGATCGTTCATCCGATTAAACCGCTGAAGTAAAATACCGAATTCATCATTGGTGCTGACAACAACCCGAGTTTGGAAATCTCCTTCACCCACCGACCTCATCGCGCCAAGCAGCTTCTTAATTGGGTTCGTAATTCTGCCTGAAATAAAATAGGCGAAAATAAGTGCAACAATTCCCATAATGACGGCCAAAAAGATGGATGAAGTCCGGATGATGGGAACGAGACTTCCGACAAGGGCGGATTCAGGCGTCATGACGATGGACATCCAACCGGTAACTTGCGAGCGATCGAAGCAGACGATCATCTTCACACCGTCCAGCGTTATTCTTCGCGTGCCGCTTCCAGCCAGGTGAAGCTGTTCCACCCAATTCTCCTTATATATTTTCGATATATGATCCGATTCATTGCTGGCAACAACTCGCTTGTCCAAATCAAGGACCAAATAGCCGGAACCGTCGGGAATGCTCTTCTCGTACAGAGACTTTAACGCTTCGGATTTGAAGCTTATCGTTAGAACAGGCCGTTCGACGCCTGCATCCAGCTTCTCCAAGGTCGTATTGCTTAAATAGGAAAAATCAAGGATGCGCGTCGCTGAGAACAGATAGCGAAATTCGATTTTGCCATTCGCCAAATACGGTTGATTGAACATATCGATGAAGTCGTAAGTGGGGTACCATACCATCTTGCCGCCTGCCTGTCGTGCTGTGCGGTAAATATCCGAATTCGTCGGATCACCTTGAGGCAGCGTCTGTCCGAAGGTAAAATAAGTCGTCCATAGCTGATAAGCGTATACGTCTTCAATCTGTGAGAAATATTTCGTTAACACAGCGGACACTTGACGATCAGCGGCAAGCAGGTCCGCCTCGTTATTCGGATCCAGACTGTTAAAAATCCGAAACAAATCCTTGTCCACGAATAAGGCTTGGCTATTCTGGTCTATGATCTTCAGCTTGGTGTCCATAATCTCGTTATTTTTCTTGACGATTTCGTATACGTTCTTCTGCGCTTGATCGGTCACAACCTGCAGACTGGTATGGTAGAAAAGGGTCCCCAAGACGATGAGCGGGACCGCGATAAGAATAATATAACTGGCTAACAGTCGGGAGCGGAAAGTCATCTTCCTCCCCCCCTCTTCCTCTGCGGGAAGGATGTGTGCTTATAAGCTTCCGGCGACATGCCGTTCTGTTTCTTGAATACCCTGCAAAAATATTTCGTGTCCTGATAGCCGCATTGGACGGCGATTTCATATATTTTCAGCCTGTTCTCCGCAAGCAGCTCCTTGGCTCTCCGCATTCTGGCATCCGTCACATGATCGGAAAACGTTCTTCCCGTCCGGTTTTTAATCAACGTGCTGAAATAGGAAGGATTGAAGAAGAAATGCTCGGCGGCACGTTCAAGCGTCAAATCTTCCTTCGTATTCTCTTGAATCCATCTCAGGCACTCGGCAACGATTATCTCGCTTTTATCCAGTTGCGCAAGCCTTAATGCCTGGTATACATCCCGGAGCCTATCCTCTAGAATCGACATGAGCTCTTGATAGGAATTGCAAGTCGGAACAGCCATCAGAGCTGTATCCGTGAGAACGTTCCCAATTTGCCGGTCAACGAAATTGCGAATTCTGCTTTTTATCTTCATGAGTGTAAGGGCGGCGCATTCTTTGATCAGTGTCGGATTCGCATGACCGTTAGCAGCAAGTTGCGCGAACGCAGTCCGGCACATCTCTATGGCCGCGTCAGCAGGACTCCCTTGCAGCAATTCGAACAAACTCTCACCATTAAGAATAATCGGATTGCTAGAGGGTTCGATTTCGTCATGAAATACGATACCGTTCCAACATTCATGGAAGTTATAAAAATTGGCGGATTGGGCTGCCCGATAAGATTGAGGCGCTTCCGTCCATATGGAGCGGCAGTATGGGCCGATTCCGTGGGTAAGCCTCCCCACCTCTGCCCATTCATCTTCTAATGAGGCAGCGATTGTGCGAATTTCCGATCTCCAATTGTCGCTGCTTTGCCGAGACGTTTGGAGAATCGTAACGGCTTGAAAGACATCCTCAACAAGAGCGTTCAAGGAGAAAGTATGCGCTTCGCCCCCATCCGCCCATTTCTGCTCCATGCTTTGTAGGAAGGCAATGGGATCAAACCGCCCTTTATTTCCCTGTACAATCCGGAATTCCGAGAAAACCACTCTGCCATTCCCATGCATCCAGTCCAACATTTCGAGTTCCTTACGTTCCTCATCCGTCAAGCTTCCATTTAACCAGGATAGAAGCAAGCGGTTTCGATAAGCAGAGGAAGTGAGGCTCAGCCTATGCCTTAACTCTTCCGATTCCGAATGCTGCCGGGATTCCTCGGCGAGATGCTCTTCGATTCGCCGCAATACGTCTTCTACCTTCTCGACATCCACCGGTTTCAAGAGATAATCATAAGCCCCGTGACGAATCGCAGTCTGGGCATATTCAAACAGATTATATGCTGAAACCATGACAACCTTAGTCCGAAGACTTTCATCTTTAAGCTGCTTCAGAAATTCGAGTCCATCCAGATTTGGCATTCGTATATCGGTTAACACGACATCGCATTTTTCAGACCTGATGAGTTCCAAGGCGCTTGCCCCGTCTTTAGCGACAAGAACCTGATCTTCAGGGCGCAGGACATGAATCATACTTGCCATTCCTCTGCGATGTCTCGGCTCATCGTCCACAACTAATATTTTCATCCCGCTCAGCCCTCTCGTCTATGCTGAAAAAAGCCCCTTCTTATAGACAGGCGCTTGGATTCCCTGGTTGCGCTTACAAGCTAGTTTCATAAGAAGCAGCCAATTTCATTATAAACAGATAGTCGACTTAAAAAAACCTGATTATGATTAGATAGGTGGACTATTATTGGGTATTTCCCATGAAAAAGAATCCTCTATTCACTCCGCTGTGATGGGCCGAATGATGTGTCTATCCTTCCAATGCGCTATAATAGAGCAATGTGTCTGATCAAGAAGCTGGAGGCTATGCAACATTGAGCTATTATCCCTTTAAAGTAGATCCCAAAATCCCCTTTATTCAGCAAGCTGGCGACTGGATCGCTGATGTATTTTACGAAGTGCTCCCCGAGGCGGGCTTCGAGGTTCGGGATGAGCAAATATATATGGCCTTCCAGCTCGAACGCGCGTATAGCACGAAATCCACGATTTTCGCAGAGGCTGGCGTAGGAACAGGCAAGACGCTCGTTTATTTGCTATATGCTATCTGTTATGCCAAGTACACGCGAAAGCCGGCCATCATCGCTTGCGCGGACGAATCGCTCATTGAGCAGCTCGTCAAGCCCGAAGGCGATCTCGCCAAGCTGGCCGCCCATCTTGATTTGACCATCGATGCGAGGCTCGGCAAATCGCCCGATCAATATATCTGCTTGAACAAGCTGGATGTCGATCGATCCGAGCCGGGAGGCGACGGCATGTCCCGCAACATTTACCAAGGTCTGCCCGACTTCGTTCGATCGCCCGGCACGATGCAAGCCTTCTATCCTTACGGCGATCGCAAAAACTATCCCGACCTGACCGACGCTGAGTGGGAGCGTATCAACTGGGATGTTTTTCAGGATTGTCTTGTTTGCAGTCAGCGCCATCGCTGCGGTCAGACGATCTCTCGCGATCATTATCGCAAAGCATCCGAGCTGATTATCTGCTCCCATGATTTCTACATGGAGCATGTGTGGACCTATGAGGCTCGAAAGCGCGAAGGGCAGCTCCCGCTGCTTCCCGAGCACAGCTCGGTCGTATTTGACGAGGGTCATTTGCTGGAGACGGCTACACAGAATGCGTTGACTTACAAGCTCAAGCATTCATCCTTCGAATTAATCATTACCAGACTGCTGCAAGGCGAAGTGCGAGAGAGCTTTGCGTTTGTAATCGAAGATGCGATTGAAGCAAGCGAGGCGATGTTCGAGATATTGGAGCGAACCAGTCTAAGCGTGGCCGCTTCCGATCGCAAGGAGGTTGTCCAGAGCAAGGAACTGCTGAGGACGGTGACACTGCTTCGCAGTCGGCTCTCGAAGATTGAGGAAGAACTCGTGTTCGAAAGCGGCATGCATACCCTGGACGCTTATCAACTGAAAATTGTGGAAGAGCATATTGAAATGATCGGTACCGCGCTCGCCTTATTCGAGAAGCCCAAGGAGCTCATCTGCTGGATGACGGAGGATCGGGAGGAGCAGACGCTCGTGCTTATGCCGAAGCGAGTCAAGGAGGTGCTGCAGGAACGGGTGTTTTCACAAAACATGCCCGTTGTGTTCTCTTCCGCAACTTTGTCGGTGAACGGCAGCTTTGACTACGTTTCGAGCAATCTCGGCATTGATGCTTACCTGTCCTTCTCTGTTCCATCGCCCTATGATTATAAGGAACAGATGGAAGCCGCGCTGCTTCCCGATGACGGCGGAGATAAGGTGGAGCGAGTCCTGCAATTGGTTGCTCGGTCTGGCGGCAGATCGCTTATTCTGTTTCCTTCGCAAGCGGAGTTAAGGCAGTTCAGGCATTGCATGGAGCAGCAGCATGCCGCGCAATTAAGACATTATGGCTTCCTGTTCGAAGGAAGCGGCGAGATCAGTCATCTCATCTCCCGATTCCAGCAAGAAGAAACAAGCGTCTTGTGCGCTGTCACCTTGTGGGAAGGCCTGGACATTCCGGGGCCCTCCTTGTCGCATGTCATCATTTGGGAGCTTCCCTATCCTCCGCACGACCCTCTATTCGAGGCAAGAAGGAAGGACTCTCTTCATCCATTCGAGGAGGTAGATTTGCCCTATATGCTGCTTCGTCTGCGTCAAGGGATCGGCCGGCTTATTCGCTCCCGCGAGGATCGAGGCCGAATATCCATCTTGGGCGCCGGCTTGCATCGACCGGATGTCGTCGCCCTCATACAGCTGATGCTTCCTTAACGGGATTCGCAGCAGCTACTCGGCCGCGGCCTCCAGAAGCCCTCGCTCCAGGCACATCGACAGCGAAAGCCGCTTCACGTTGTTTTCGCTGATTCGAATGTGAATGTGATCGGCTTCCAGCGCCTCGATGACGCATGGACCGAAGACCCGATGCCGAATCGCCATCCCTTCGCTCAGAGCTGATCGCTCCCGGATCGCATTTGGATTAATAGCCGGCTCTGATGGCTTCGATGCATCCCGACCCAGCCGTTTCGTTGAGTGCCGCCCCTCCGTTATTTTCACAGCAGGCTTCGGCGGGTCGATAATGGCGCGCACTCTGCGCATGAAGGAGGACTCTTCACAGCGCGCTCCATTGCGAGAAGAATACGCAACAAGCTCCAAACGCTTCCTCGCTCTGGTCATACCCACATAGAACAATCTCGCGGCTTCCTCCATCAGCGAACCGTCTCCGTCGCGTTCGTTCTCGATATCCTCCTCCGTCGGAATGACCGACTTAATGAGATCGATCATATAGACGCGGTCGAATTCCAGCCCCTTCGAGCTGTGAAAGGTCGACAAAGTCACAGCGTTCTGTCCCTTCCGTCGCTTTGCATTGCGCAGCTCATGCTCCAGATGCTTCAACCTTGCCGCGAACGCCTCCATGGAGTCAAGCTCGTCGGCAATATCCTCCAGCGTGTTCAGCACGCCGATCAGATAATCCTTGTTGTAGCCCATCCGCTCGCACATCTTCTCCAGCGCCTTCTCGTAGCCGAGACGCCGGCGAATCACCTGAATGGCGGGGAGGGGCGGCATCCCGCGCATCTCCTCGAACGTATTCTTCGCATCGGTCAGCGCCTGCTTCTGATAATCCTGAATATGAACGTATCGCAGCAGATTATCGAATACCGACTCCTGATTGTCGATCGACTTCAGCGCGGCCATCTGATGCTTGGAAATGTATCCGTTGAACTTCAGATGAATTCCCTCCAGAATTTCGGGCCTCCTATCGGTGAACGACATGCGCATGAAATTCAACATATCCTCCACCACCCAATGCGAGAAGAAACGATTATCCGCATCCTTCATATAGAAGGGGATGCCCGCCCTGTCAAACGCATTAATAAGCGTTATCGATGACGAATTATTGCGATAGAGGATCGCGCATTCGCCCAGCCTCTCCGCCCCTTGGAGCTGCTCCGCCAAGTATTTGGCCTGATCCCGATAATCACCCAGACTCCTCAGCGCAATAGGCTCCGCCGACTCGTTGTTCGTGAACATATTTTTGGGATAGCGGTTCTTGTTGCGCTTGATGAAGAGATTCGCCGTCTCCACGATTTCCTTCGACGAGCGGTAATTCTGCTCCATGAACAGCGTGGCCGCCTCGGGGTACACCTTCTTGAAATCGAGCAAATAAGCAGGCTCCGCTCCGCGCCAGCTGTAAATCGATTGATCGTCGTCCGCCACAACGCACAGATTGCGATGCTCCCTCGCCAGCTTCTCCACAAGCGCATGCTGGACGAGCGAGGTGTCCTGGCTTTCGTCGGTCAAAATATAATCGTATCTCTCCTGATAGCCGCGGAGCAAATTCGCATCCTGCTCCAGCGCTTCGTTCGCGAGCGTCAGCATATCGTCGAAATCCAGCAGAAGCTTGTAATGCGCGGAGCTCTTATACTCCTCGTACTCACGCAGAAGCTGCTCCGCATAAGGAATATCGGTCTCGATCGTTCCCCATGCCTCCTGGGGAATGAGCTTGTTTTTCACAAAGCTGATATAGGTGCTTACGGCCTCGAGCTGATCCTCTGTTATATTCTCTTTGGTCATCCGTTTGTAGAGATTGCGCAGGATAGCCGTCTTCATCAGCGGCTGTCCGTCGCGATCCCGCTCGGGCTCGCTCGCGCCTTCTATAATCAGATAGCTCGTGGCTGTCTTGCCGCAGCGCTCGCGCACGACTTCGAACGCCAAGCTGTGAATCGTAGAGAAATCGACAGGCTGCCGCATCGGAAAGAAGCGCTTGAAGCGCTCCTTCATGTCGCCCGCGGACGCGCGGCTGAACGTCACGGCTTTGATGCGCGCGGGACGCACGCCCTTCTCTTCTATTAAGTAACCGATACGCATAATTAAAGTGGTCGTCTTGCCCGAGCCCGGAGATGCCAGCAGCAGCATGGGACCGTCCGTCCGCAGCACGGCTTCCCGCTGCACATCATTGAGCGCGACGCCAAGCTCCGCTTTTTTCCTCTCCAGAAAATCCGTCTTGTCCGTCTTCATATTCGAAAATCCTTCCTGCCTGTGATTACCCTCCTCTTACTATAACAGTTCCCCTCGCTTGCTTTCATCCCATATGCTTGATTTCAAAACTTTAGAAATAGTTCTCCTCTGCATATTATGGAACGGATTGGAAGAAAATAAATAATCGATTGAACCTATTATGAATTGGGGAGGAGCTTATTCATGGTACCGAAAACAACCGTAACCGGCGCGATGTTCACCATGCTGCTGTCCGTGGGACTGACGAATCATGTGCTCCTTATTCCGATTTTGCTGCAGGATGGTAAGCGCGACGCCTGGATCGGCGTGCTCGTCGCCATCGCCGCTTCCCTGATCTGGATGCTCTTCGTCCACTGGATAATGAAAAAGACGGAATATCGTCCCATGCGCGACTGGATTCGCGAGCAATACGGAGCATGGATAACGAATGTGATGTTCTATGTTCTCGCCTTGCTCTTCTATTTCCTCATGTTTTTGTCCTTGGCCAGATTCGTAATCTGGATAAAAATCACGTATTTGCTGAACACGCCCACGATGATTATATTGTTGTTTCTGGTCGCTCTTTGCGTCTACATCGCAAACAACCGGCTAACCTCGATCGGCATTATGGCTAGCGTGCTGCTTCCTATGGTCTGGGTGCTCGGCATGCTGGTCAGCCTCGGCAATATGAAATACAAAAATTACGATTTGCTTATGCCGATATTGAGCGAGGGCTACGGGCCTGTCGTGAAAAGCACCGTTATCACGCTCGGAGGGTTGTTCCAATTAATCATTCTTCCATTCGTTCAGCATCATCTCGAGGCCCGCTTCAATCGCAGAACCTTGCTGCTGCTCGCCGTGTTGCTCGGCGGACTCACCATCGGGCCCCTGATGGGAGCGATTAGCGCGTACGGTCCTGTAATTGCCGCCACAATGAGCTATCCCGCTTTCGAGCAATGGCAGTTGTTCTCCATCACTCAATATATTTCGCATACCGATTTTCTGGCTCTCTTCCAATGGATATCCGGATTAGTCATTCAAACCTCGCTCTATTTTCATTTAATCGCTGAATGCGCAATCGGATCGAAGCGCAGACCCGCGATTATTCTGGTCATTCTGGGAGCGGTCACCATCGCCTCCTTCAAGATTCCGCTACTTCTCAAGTGGCTGCAAATGTTCATGAATCAATATTACGCCTATTTCTTCTTTTGGTTTTTCCTTGCTCTATCCCTTCTCTTGTTTCTTATGATTTGCGTGAAAACCTTCGGAAAGGAAGTGAATGCGGAATGATGTTTGGACAAAAATACCGAAATGGGAAGCAGAACACGGGGCGCAGTCCAATTGCTGAAGAAAAAGTTCCCGAGAAGCTTACAATCGAATGGCTCAGAGGCTGGGCTTCTCTTTCCTCCGATTTGACCATTCAAGAGATGGACCGCGAGATGACGAATTCCAATGAGCGTATCGTCATCGTCTATTTCATCAGCATGACCAACAAAGAACGACTGAACGAATTTCTGCGCCATTCCGTGAATGAATGGATGGTACGCTCGTCTGCGGAAAGAACTTCCGCCGAGGAATGGTTTTCCCGCTCTTCAAGCTGGAAAAAAGCCCGCACAGGACAAGATGCCGCAGAGGCGATTCTCGAGGGAATGGCGATGCTGTTTCTTCCGGAATGCGGACTTATGCTGCTTGCCGATATTTCCGATATTCCGCAGCGAGCTCCCGAGGAAGCGAACGCTGAGGTGTCGATCAAGGGCCCGCGGGACGGCTTCGTTGAATGCCTGGCGACGAACATCGCCTTGGTCCGCAAGCGTCTGGCCACCCCGCTTCTTTGCGCCGAAGGCTTTACAATCGGCTCCCTTTCACGGACGAAGGTCTCCATTATGTATTTGAACCATATCGCAAATCCCCGCATGGTCGAGCAGACGCGAGCCAGACTGCGGGAGATTAACGTGGATACGATGATAGGCAGCGGCCGTTTGGAAGAGTTTCTCGCGAGCAAATCCATCGCCATGTTCCCGTTGGTCGATTCGACAGGCCGTCCCGACTTCGTAACGGAGAGTCTGAGCAGAGGACGCATTGCCATACTCGTGGACGGCTCGCCCACGGTACTGATTGCTCCCGTTTCGTTATTCATGCTGATGAAGTCGCCCGAGGATTCGCATTCGTTTTTCTTCTTCGTGTTCTTCGAACGGTTCATCCGCTTGCTGGGCCTCTTTCTGTCTCTCTTTCTGCCCGGATTCTGGGTCGCGCTTGCCGCCTATGAAATCGATCAATTGCCCATGCCCTTGCTGGCGATGGTGACGAATTCAAGATTCGGTATTCCGTTCTCCGTCCCGGTTGAAGCGCTTCTCATGCTCGTCATGTTCGAATTGTTCCGGGAGGCCGGAGCGAAGCTGCCGAAGCCTGTAGGGCAGATCGTAGCGGTCGTGGGCGGGCTCGTCGTCGGCGATTCCGCGATTCGGGCGGGACTGACTTCTCCTTCGCTTCTTGTCGTTTCGGCGGTATGCGCCGTTGCCACCTTCACGCTGATTAACCAATCGCTAAGCGGAACCGTTAGTCTTATTCGCCTGTGCGTATTGCTGCTGGCTTCCTTCTTTGGCATGTTCGGATTTTTCATCGGGATGCTTGCCACATTAGCCTATCTGTCCACGCTTGAGTCGCTCGGGGTCCCGTACTTGTCGCCGATCGCCCCGCTTCGGCTTGGGGAGGTAGCCAAGGCGCTCTTCACCCTGCCTTGGCGGTATTATCGCGACAGGCCGAAGGAGCTTCATACGCTGAATCCCGATCGAAAGGACGGAACATCGCCATGACGGCCTCCATAAAAGGGCTGATTGTCACAGGCTTGCTCCTGTTCATCTGTGGCTGCTGGGATATGAAGGATATACGAGACACCAATTATGTAACAGGTGTCGGCATCGATTTCCTCGACAACCAGTACGAAGCTTATGCGCAAATGATTGATTTCACCTACCTTGCTCGCAGCGAGGGCATGATGAACGGCAATCATGATCCCAGCTACAACGGGCACGGGAAAAATCCCGTTCTTGATCTTGCCATCAATGAACTGTACCGAACGATGCAGATGAATACGAAATGGGCCATGATCAATTCCGTCGTGCTTACTGATCGTGTTCTGAAGGAGAAGGGAACGCTGTTCTTCTGGGATTTGTTCACGAGATACAGGGAGATTCGCATGACTCCCTGGATTTTCGGTACGACGGAGAGGCTGGACGAATTATTCGCGACGGAAGGCTTCTTCAACAGCTCTCCCTTGACTGAAATTATGTACGAGCCGGTTGCCAACTATAATCAGCATTCCGAGATTAAGCCTTATATGCTGTTCCAGTATGGAGCTGAACTGAATGAGCCCGGATCGATCGTCGTTTTGCCCAGCCTGGGCATCCAGAAGACAACGTGGACCAGCGGAGAACGCAAGAAGCCGAGTCCGAAAATGTTCGTGAACGGAGCGTTCTTGCTAAACGACAAACGCATGAAGGGCTGGATGCCTCTGAAGGATCTCATAGGTTTGCGTTGGACGCAGCAAAAAACGGAGCGCACTCCGCTTCTTGTCAGAAAGCCGGGCAGCGAGGAATATACCATTATCTCCATCAAAAATATCGATGTTCACAAACATGCGGCAAAAAAGGGATCGCGGCCACGCTATTCCATCGACATCGACTTGGCCGGCGTCATTCTGGAAGTGCACGGCGACTTCTCTATTGCCGATATTCAAAAGTTGGCTGAAGCCAGAGTGGAGCAGGAAGTCAGGCTCACCTACGGCAAGGGACTTGCCCTGCAGACCGATATCTATAGCCTCCGGCATGAATTTTACAAAAAATATCCCCGGGAATGGCTCAAAGGAGCTCCCGGGGACTTCGCGATCTCTTCGGATTCGCTCGAAACCGTCCATGTTACGTTTGAATTGAAGGAGCTTGGTTTGAACAAGCTAACTGCGAAATGAAGCCTCGCTAATCGCTGGTCATACAGGATCAATCATGTCCACGGACAGCATGAGAAGCAGCAACCCTTGTCCATACCCCTCCAGCCGATCCCGGGCAATCACATGATATTCGCCGGGATGGCTCTGCACCGCCGTTCCGCTGGAGACGCCGCGCAGCACGCCCTCGTGGTCAATCAGCGCGCATGCCGCGCGATAGGCGGCGTTCCCCATTTCTTTGTGAGCGGAGTCTACGCTTCCTTGTCTAATCCCCTGAAGGACGGCATAGGCGATGCCGGCTGCGGCGGAGCTCTCGGTGTAGGTGCCGGGTTCCGTCACGACAGTCGTCCATAATCCGGACACATCCTGATAACGACGCAAACCTTCAAGCTGGCGTTTCAAGGTCTGTTGGATGAATGACCGCTCATCCTCATAGGCGGGGGTTGCCGGGACAATTCCAAGCAGTTCCACCGCAACGACCGTCGCCCAGGCATTGCCCCTTGCCCACATGCAGCCGATAACCTTCCCCTTCCCTTCATCGTAGCCATGATAGAACAGTCCGTTCTCCTGCTGCAGCTTCTCCGCATGCACGCGGAATTGGCGCAAGCCTTCCCGCACTGCCTCGTCATTCTTCAGCAATAGACCTGCCTCTACCAGAAACAATCCGGCCATGAACAAGGTATCCACCCACAATTGGCCGCCGAATTTCGTCTCGGTCAGCGTATGCTCGTAAGCGCCGTTATTCAGGCGAAGCGCATCATGCAGCAAATAATGCACGCGCTGCCCGAGCAGCGCTCGCTTCTCCTCGTCAAGCTCCAACTTCGACGCTTTCATGAAAGCAGCCCAGGGAGCCGTCGCATTGACCGTCTCCGCAATTTGCCCGCCGCTTAGCTGCTTGTAATACCACGTCGCCATGAATTCGGCAATGTCGCTTGAGCCCGTCCTGGCCTCAAGCGCCGCGAGGCCGTACAGCGCGACGCCTTCGCTCCAGTTCCATTCGCGCAGCGGCATGTGCAGCGTCGCTTCCACCGCTCTCTCTCTTACATAATCTGTCGTTCTCGACATGTGATGATCCTCCTCATTCGGGATAATTCGGCAGGCTTCCCTTCCGTTCGTTGTCCCAATAATGGAACCCGTTAAAGCCGTATTCGTGGCTTCGCTCATATCGTCTGAAGCCCTCTTCCGGCTTCGAATCCCAGTCAATCATACCGCCCCCTCGCGTATCGCGAACAGGAGAGCGGTCGCTCTCGCCGATGCCGCTGACGGCGCTCACTCGATAACACTGCATGGCGTCCCCGGCTAGAGCAGCCTCCGCCGGGGCTTGGGATTGGGCGGCCGCAGCCGCAGCCTCATCCACGAAGAAGCGGCTGTCGCCTTCGTAGACCAGCTTCTGTTCGCCGCCCCATTCCCGATACAGGCGGTAGAGCTTCGCGCCTGGCACGCCTCCCCATTCCGCCCGGATGCCGCCATCCGCCCGCGAAAGTCGAAGTCCCTCCGGATGCGCCGGCTCCCGATCCGTAACGTAGATCGGATGCGAATGGCTCCACTCGCCTTCCCCTTCCGCATTCGCGGCGCGCACCTTTGCCAGCAGCTTCGTTCCGCTGGCGTAGCCGCTCAGGCGGAGACGCTCGCCGCCTGCCGTTGCCTCAAGCTCCGTCCAGCTCTTGCCGTTATCCGCGCTGACGGCGACTCTATAGCGATCGGCGCCTGCGACGGCGTCCCAGCTTAGTTCGCTCTCGTTCGCTGCGACGTCGAAGGACCGCACGCCTTGCGGAACGCTCGGTACAGGCAGCCCCGCTGCCCATTGCCAATCCGCCTTGCCCGCCGGCAGCTCGAAGCTCAAGCTCCTTTGACCCCCTGGGCCGGCTTCGAGCGTCGACGGAAGCTCGACTCCGTCGACATACAGGCGATGCCGCTCCGTGACCAAACCGGCAGGCAGCTCGAGTCTCACCGTCGCCGTCGACCGCGTATGTGATTGTCCGGTTAGCGTTCCGCCCTCCTTCGCGAACGCGAACGCGGCATCTCCGGATAACGTCGCCGTCACGCCTCCACCTCCGATAGCCGTCCCTTCGAACAAGGCCGCCTCGAAGCTGTCCTCGCCATGCTTGCGTACAATCCCGGCATGTCCGTCGAATCTCACGCCCTCTTCGTCGAAGCGGATCCGGGCCGCGTCGCGGAAGAGGTAGTCTGTTCGACCGCACAGGGCCACAACTGCGCCGAATCGTGTCGCCTTGACCTCCGTCAGCTGTGGCTGCCAAGTACCTCGGTGGGTCACGACGGTCAGAAAGTTGCCGAATCCATCATAATAGCGCCCCTTGGAGCCATTCGGATAGCCGTTGCTGCCGCGGCCGTAATACTCGCCCGCCTTCACCGGCGCTGCGTCGACGGGGCCCGCCGGATCGACCGCGGAAGCCGCGACGCCGGGCTTCAGTTGATAGATGTTCGGGAACGACTCGTCCCTCGCGGTGAACCAGGAGAATCTCCCGCGCACGCGCATGTCCGCCACCTCGTCATAGACGACGATATAATCATTGCCGGACATCAGGACGCTTCGGCTGCGGTAGAACGGCTTCGCGGACTCGCCCGCCCTCACTTCGGCGAATTGGGCGAAGCCGAAGTCATGCAGCGGCCCTGTCAGGTCGGCCCGGCCTATACTCTTGAATTCATGCCCGACGAGCACAGAGAAGCTCGAGCTCGCTTCGCCCGCTCCCATGTTGTCGTCTCCGACATCCTCGGGCCGGTTATAGCTGTAACGGCGATTGTCCGCGTAGTAATACAAGTTGCCGTTGCCGCCGTCTCCCGACCGACCCCAGCGGTAATTCGGCCCATCGTCGATCTGCTGAAGATACACCGACATTTCTCCAGGAGAGCCGACCTCGGATCGCAATACAAAGCCGTAGCCGGTGAACTTCGTAGATCGAAGCTGCGGCGCCGTGCCGTCGCGGTTCATGCCATCGTCTTGCAGCATGCGCCGCCAAACGTCGCCCTTTCCCTTAGACTCGAATCCTTCCGAGTTCCTCGGACATACCGCGAACAGGCCTTCTGACAGCTCAGGATCGTAATTCGCCAGCATGCCCGCCAACACTCGAAGAACATAGGTTGGACGCATCGGATCCTGATGCACGCCGGAATGCGCCCCCTGTGGCGGATATGTGCGGGTGCCTCCGACGGGAGCGCTGAGGGTGCCAAGCAGCCAATTCCCCAGCTTGCGCAGATTCGGATAGAGCGGCGCGGACTCGCCGAATGTCCGGCGGACGCACCACCCAGCGCGCGTCATCGGCACGATGCACGCCCAGACGTAACAGCCCAGATTCTCGGTCCATCTGCCGCCCTCCGCTTCCCAGGCGGCGACTGCTGGCCTAGTGTGGTACTTCAGATTAAGCGCGACCGCCCGCTCGAAATGTTCAACCCATCGCCGGGCGTGCGGATGGTTCGGGAATAGCGACGCCATGAAGGCGGGGACCGCCTTGAAGTCCATCAGAAAATTCGGATGACCCGCGAGCGAATTCCTGATCGGAGCGACGCCTTCATCCTCCCGTACATAGGCCATCAGCGCGCTCGCCGCCTTCAAACGCTTGAACTGCTTGGCTGACATGAGCGGCGCCGACAGGTCGAAGATCGGCGTCCAGGCGGCGAATTCCCTGCTGGTAACAGGACTCGTATGATAAACGTTGTTAAAGCCGAAGGACAGCTTGCCGACAATCTCTTCCATGTCACCTGGTACGGGATTCCCCCGTCGGTTGAAGTACCACCAGGTACGCTCTTCGTCCTCTGATCCCGGCTCGAACAGACGGGGATACGCCTCCTGCGGCTCCTCCCAGTCCAGCACCCAATCTTTCACTTTGTCCAGCGCCAGCAGCGAATGCCAGAGCGCGAGCCGGTCGATGCCGGCTTCCACCTTGCTCGATTCATGTTCGTTAAAGGCTTTCTCCCCCTCGCGCCTGTCGGTAAGACTGCGCGATTCGTAGAGAGCGATGTTCGTCTCGCGAGTGCCCGCAGCCAGCGGATAATGCCAGGCGAGGGTGGCAGGACAAGCTTCTTGATATCCGGTACGAAGGCTTTGCTTCGGCCTGCGATGGGAGAATCGAATTGCAAGCGTATCCGACGAGCGCCAGAGCGCGTATTCGCCGTCATCCCATCTCTCCGCGTTGCCGATGAACAGTCCGGCCTCCAGCCCTCGTTCCGTCTCCGAGAACGCCGCCGTCCGGCAGCGATGCCAGGATCTGGCGTTGTCGTACGGCAGAACGCGGAACGGCAGCTCGCCGTCTTCGGCGAGATAAGCGTCGACCGCTTCCTCTCCGCGATATAGCGCATAGCGCCGCTCCGGCTGAAGTCCGTCCCAGGCGACGTCGAGACTCGCGCCATCCTCCTTCGCAATGCCCTGCATTTCCTCGAAGAGCTCGACGAAAGGAAGGCCCGCCGTCAGGCGAAGGCGGATCGCATAGCTTGCGCCGCCCTCGAACAGGCAGCGCAGCTCCTGTTCATGATACACGGGGCCCGAAGACACGACGGCGCTCTCGATGGCCCGGACGCGAAGACCCGACGAAGGCGGCGCCGCCAGATTCGCCGTCGCGAGGCGCTCCGCGCCTTCCAGACCCAGCTCGAACAAGGCCGGCGTTTGGGACAGCGGAAGAGGCTCTTCGAAGCGACTTATTCCATGCAGCACCCGCAGACGCAGCGGACCGCTTGTCAACATCATCGCGCCGCCCGCATCTGATGATGCGGCTAGATTCAGCACGCAAGCTTCGCGCTTGGAATCGGCAATAGCGTTGTCGGAGAGCCTCGCCTCGCCTTGGGGACCTGCGATGCTCCCTGCCCGTTCCGCTTCTTCGCCGCGGGCGTACAGCTCGAAGCGCCTATGCCCGCCGCGCGGCAGATCAGTCAGGAAGCACAAGCTTCCCTCGAGCAACCAGCCGTCCTCCTCGCGCTCGACAGCGATCTGCATCGGCACGTCGTTCCCGTCCTGCCCGCGAAGCGCCAGGTCCGCGAGCGGTGCTTCGCCCCGCGCAAAGCTCAGCCTGTAGCAAACCGGCGACAGCGGCCATTCGTATTTCGGATGATCGAGATGATCGTTAAATTCGTACATTCGCAATGCCATGTCGTTCTCCTCCTGTAGTACCGTCATTGACGCGTCGCTCCTATCTGTTCGTCAAACTTGCGTAATCACTCTAGCACGTGCGACGAGCATGAAACGGCGCATGATCACCATATCAGCGACGGGATTACGCTTCAATTGACATTAATTCAAGCCAGGCCCGTGGCCGGATTGGCTGCTTCCTCCGTCATGACCATTGCCGTTACCGCCGCCATGGCCTCTGCCGCTGCCTGGACCATTTCCATTACCATCGCCCTGTTCGCCCTCGTGACCGTAACCTCCGCCTGAACCACGACCATGCCACCGTCCGCCGCGCTCGTACCCGGCCTGGCCGGGCACAGGATCCGTCTCCAGCGTCGCTTCAAGCTTCGTATAGCTCTCGCCTCCTGCCGCGTCGAGCGCCGTGACCTCGAATGTATACGCCGTTCCCGGCAACAGCTCCTCAGCGGTGTAGCTTAACGTCTCCGCTGCCAGCACAGCCGCTTCCTCGCCGTTGATCGTCACGCGGTAGCCTGCGACGCCCGTCGAATCATCCGCCGGATTCCAACTTAGCTCCGCCGTTTCTTCGTCCGTCAGCTCAGCGGACAGCTCGCTGAACGCCGGCCAGAATGGCGGACGTTCATCCCGATAGGCATCCGTCAGCACAAGCGCGTCTGACGTGCCTGAGCCGTTCTTCTCATAGATCTCCTCGTCCACGTCGTCATACGTATTGCCCTTGACGCTATGCGCGTACAAACCGTCCGTCAGCGTCATGCCGTCCAGCATATGCTCAAGGCGATTGTTCTCGAAGATGACGTTCAAGTTGTCGCGATCCTCCGAGGTGAACGTCGGGTTGCCGTCGCTCGACAAAGTAGCCGCCGAGGAGACCAGACCCGAGATCTTCTGATGCCGTACCGTGGAGACGGGCGTCTTGCTGCCATACAGGTAATTGTCCCTAATCTCGATACCATAGACGCCGGTGGCGTAGTACTTCCCTTCCACGCCGCTGCGCTGCGACACTGCGATGATGCCGGAAGCGTTCGCCTCGCCCGGTGTGCCGATCAGTTGGTTGCCCTTCACGTTCACGAAGTACGTCGGCGTGTAGCGATTCGTGCCCACGACCCCGGATGAATAGACATAGATGCCGTCGGTCTGCGACAGACGGTTGTCCGCGACGACCGCGTCGACGACGTTGCCGTACAGCCAGATGCCTCGCTGCCCGTCGATGATTTCGTTGCGGTAGATCGTCACATTGTCGTTCGGCGCGATCAGGGAGAATTTGCTCGTGCTGTCCGGCACGACGTCCCACGACTCGATCAAGGTATATTCCGTATCCGACACATGCGTCACCTCTCGGTATTGCCCCATCCCGGTGCCGTCGATGATCATGATCGACAGCTTGCCGCTTCGAAGCCCCGGACTCGGATTGGCAACCGGCGCCGCCGGCGCCAGCACAATCGAATTCGCCGTGGCCCCAAGCACGTTGCCCGTCGCAAAGTACGCACCGGGCATCTCCGCGAAGATCGACTCCCCGTCATTGTTAAACGTAACCTTCTGGTCGGCGCCGGTCGTACGCACGATGTTGTTCTCGACGTGGCTGTGATCCTTGATTCCGATGCCGTGGACCTGCACATCCGCTTCGCCGCGAATGACGAATTCGTTGTCCGTAATGAAGGTATACGCCGCCGTAATCGGCATCTGATCCGTCGCGTACTCGATGTAATTGCCCGTGGACTCTGCATATTCGTTCATATATACGCGCGTATATTGCGCATCCCAGCCCGCCATTCGGTTGTCCTTGAACAGGAAGCGCTCATCGCCGATTGCGATCATGCCTTGCCCCCGCCCACTGCCGCTGCCCGTCGCCGCGGGATCAAGCACGGGATAATCAAGACTGACCTGAGTAACGAAGATCTCGCTTGCCGTCCGGAGAGACGAGTCGCTGACCGCAGAGCCCCAATCCTGTCCGAGCCAGATGAACGCGTCGGGATACATCTCGTCATCCGCCGCCCGAAGACCGATTCGGGCGATGCCTGTATGGCCTTCGGTCTTGCCGTCGCCTGTTGCCTGAATAAAGTTGGCGCTGCCGCCCGTATGATAGAGCAGCGTATTCTCCGGCCCTTCGCCCATCAGCACGATGCCGCTCGGCAATTGGACCACGCTCGCTTGGAATTCGCCTGCCGGGAGATGAACGACGCCGCCGCCTGCCTGCTTCGCCGCGCTGACGGCAGCGGCGATAGCCGCCGTGTCGTCCATCCCGTCGCCCGCGACCGCGCCGTAATCCGTGACTTCGAATTGATCCTCCCATTGGAAATCCGATGCCCAGGCCACGCCGAGACCGAGCGGATCCTCCCCTTGCGGCACGACCGTCAAGGTCTGTGCGCTCTGCAGGCCTTGCCAGCCAAAGCCGCCGTCATTGCTGACCTCGACATTGTAGTCGCCCAGCGGCACATTCTCCACCAGGAAGCGAAGCGAGTACGGCGTCAGCTCTGTAATCTCGACAGGGTAGGATACACCCCCGACGTTCTTGAGCCTCACCTTCGACTCTCCTGCAGCATCGAATTCCCCTGCCATCAGGTTTCTGCCGGACAGGGCGATGGACAGCCCGTTATAAACCTCGTATTCGGAGATGAACAGAGGCCTCGGGGCGTTCAGCGTAATCGGCGCGCTCCAGCCGTGCGCATTGCTCACCCACAGCCGGTAAGCTCCCGCGCTTAGCGAATCAGGGAACAGCAGCTGCAGGAATTGCCCTCGGTCCTGATCCCGCTGCACGATCTCCAGCTCGACCGCGCTGCCGCCGGGCGCAGACCCTGCGGTCGCCAGCGGCTCGACGACCGCCTTCACCTCTTCCACGTCACTTGCGATCATCGCATGGCCGCTCACCTGGAACAGCATGCCCGGCTTCACCGCATCCGAAGCGCGGAGCAGCAGCGGCGGGCTGAGCCACGCCTTATCCTTGACGAGCAGCGACGCTGTCGCACTCGCTTCGCTCAGCAACTCCGCATCGTCCGCAGGCGTCGATGCGGTCACCGTATAATCGCCCGCGAAGCTCGGCGTATACGTCAGGTCCGCGAACCCGTTCGTATCTGTCGACACCGTGCCGAGATTGGCGTCGATGTACTCGCCGACATATTCACCGGACAAGGTGAACGTCACCGGCGCGTTCCCAATGCCTGTTCCCGCTTCATCGCTGTAATACACGGACATCGCGACGGTCTGGCCGGGCTCCTCCAGCGTCGGCTCGCTGTCCGTGAACGACAGGCTCGTCGCCGAATAGCTTGGCAGTTGAACCGTCGCCGCAGCGGTTGGCGCGGCGAGCAACGCACCGACCTTGTTCTGCAGCTGATAGCTGTACACGCCGCCCGAGACAAGGTTCTCGTCGAGATAGGAGTTCTCGCCCGCATCCGTCATCGCGATTGGTTGATAGGCGGCTTCGCTCTGCTCCTTGCGCAGGATGACTGTCTTCGTAGCGGCGGCATCCGTCCACGACAGCTGCACCTTGCGTCCTGGCTCCGGAGCCGCCGACAGATTCTGCGCCGTGGTCGGCACGGGTGCGTCGAAAAAGAAGCCGAGCGTGCTGACATTGCCGCTGGCCAGCTTGGTCGCCTTGAACCGGAAGCTGCCCTTCACGAGAAAAGTAATGTACTTGCCGTTATTTATCGTATCGACGTCGACCGACGCCAACGTGCTGCCGCCATTCGCAGTCTGAATCTCGAACCTCTCGACAACCGTCTCGACGCTGCCGAAGTCCGTCGTATAGATGGAGAACAGATGGGAATTCTCGTCGTTCAGCGTAAACGTATAATAGAGCGACGTTCCGCTATACACAGGCACACGCTTGCGGGAGGTTCCATCCGGCGTCTGAAGCGCCCGTTCATCGACCGGACCGCTCACCCAGTAGCTGCTGCCATGGCTCGTGTACGAATCAATGTAACTCGGCAGACTCGCGACGTCGTCCGCGAGAGGATTATCCCTGCCGCTCGTCAGCGTCGTCGTGAAGAAGGGCAGCACGTACCCTTCGGCGCCGAAGCGGCCGACCCAATCTCCCTGCGTCTCCGACTCCTCGCCGATGTATAATGCGCTGGACTGCGCGGCGGCGGAATAAGCAGGGATCATCCCCGCAATCAGAGTCATTATTAGCACCCACAAGCTTAAATGTCTCTTCTTCATTATTTTCATCCTCTCCTTTTCGTTAACGCTTTCATTCAGTCCCATAAAAAAAGCGGAGAGACGTAACTGGCGGCATACCGCCCTCCGTTCTCTCCGCTGTCTGACCTTCAAGCGATGCGCAGGCCGCTACTTCGTGCTGTCGTAGAGCTCCTGCGCTTCCTTCTGCAGTTGGGCGCCGCCAAGCTCGTTCCACTGCTTCACGAAGCTGTCGAAATACTCAATCGGCTCGTCTCCGCGAATAATCTTGGCGTACGCCTCGACCTTCAGCTTCAGCAGGTCGCCCCAGTATTCGCCGGAGGACGGCATAATGTCCGCCTTGCCGAACAGATCCGCAACAGGATATTGCGCATACTTTTCGTTAATCTCCATGTACTTGTCGCCAAAATACTTGTAGAAGATTGTGGAGTTTGGCCTGCCCGCGAACAAGGTCTTGGATTTGTCCAGCCCTTCTTCGTTCAGCTTCACATTATCGTCGTAAGGGGGCAAAAACTTGATGCCTTCCGTCAGATCCTTGCCGTTCGCGAAATCCCAATGCGTGCCCTGTATGCCGTAGGACATCCGTACAAACGTTTCTTCGTCGTTAATCAAGGCGTCGATCATCTCGAGCGCCCGCTGCAGCTTCTCCGGCTCCTTCTCGAGCTGCTTGCCAAATGCCATAGCATTGCCCGCCGTCCCCCAAGACCAGCCGCCGCGATCGCCGTTCGGTCCGGCAGGAAACTGACCGAATTCCAATTTGCCGTCCGGGTTCGCGTTCTTAAGGGCGGAGATGCTGGAGTTTGGATCGGATTCGTCCAGTCCGTAGATACTGGCATTATCGCCGAATGCATAGACGCCGTCGATATATTTCGGACCAAGGTCCTTGCCTGTGACGAATTCCGGATCGATATAGCCTGCTTTATACCACTCCGCGAGCTTCGCCAGCGCTTCCTTCGCTTCAGGCGCGACGGCTCCGTTAATGACCTGGCCGTCCTTCTCCATCCACTGCGTCGGCATCACGCCGTAAGCGCCGAAAATTTTCTGGAATGCCGCGTAGAAGGAGTTGCCGTTGGAGCTCAAGCCGTAGACGCCGATCTTCTTCAGCTTCGCGAACGCTTCCGTCATCTCGTCGATTGTATCAGGAATCTCGGTAACGCCGGCCTTTTCGAGCAGATCCGTTCGCCAGGTGACAGGTGTCGTGGACTTGCCGCCATAGAACGTCGGAACGCCATAATTCGTGCCGTTATAGTTCGTGTAATACCAGCCTTGCGGCGCAAAATCATCAAGCTCCTTTTTCGTTCGAGGCGCATACTGCTCAATCGTCTCGATCGGCACTTCGGCGAGGAGTCCCTGATCCGCGTACTTGAAAAGCTGATTCGGATCCATGACGGTCATAACGTCAGGAACCTCGCCGGTCGTCAGCATAATCTGCTGCCGTTGCACATAATCGGCGTACGCGACGGAGATGATATTCAGCTTCACATTAAACTTCTCCTCCAGATATTTCTGCCCTTCGGAATCCGGCAACACGACCTGATTTACCATCCATGTCAGCTCGATCGGCTCGTCGCCGCCTTCCGTCTTCCCGCCAGCATCGTTCGTGCTTGCCGGCGTCTTCGACGCCTCTCCGTTATTGTTGTTCGCATTGCCGCCGTTGTTGCCGCTGCAGGCGCTAAGCGCAAGCGACAGCGCCAGTACGAGCGCGAAGCTCGCGAACCGCCATTTCTTCTTTCCATTAGCCATCGTTTTCATCCCCCATTTTCGTTTTTCCATGCTTGTATTGTATTAAGTCTTGCGACGAAATACCAACTTAAGCTTGCCTTTAGCCTTCGCTTGCCCGCCTTGTCATCTGCAAGTCGCGCTCGCTCCGAGCATCAGCCCTTCACGGATCCCAGCATGATTCCCTTTACGAAGAAACGCTGCACGAAGGGATAGATGAACAGAATCGGCAGCGTGGCCACCATGACCGTCGCGGCCTTGAGCGTCTCCTTCGTATAGGTCGTCGCATGCAGGACTTCGGTCTGCGACGCGATGACATCCTCGCCGTCGATGACGATCCGTCTGACGAACAGCTGGAGCACCTGTTTGTCCATATCCTGGATATAGATCATCGCATCGAACCAGGCGTTCCAGTTGCTGACTCCCGCCCATAGCGCGACAACCGCCATAACGGGCAGAGAGAGCGGCAGTACGATCGACAGATAGGTCCGCCATTCGCCGGCGCCGTCGATCTTGGCCGAGTCAATGATCTCCTCCGGAATCGATTGGAAGAAATTGCGCATAATGATCATATTGAACGCACTTACCGAGGTCGGAAGCACCAGCGCCCAGACGGAATTGAGCAAGCCCAAATTCTGCACGAGCAGGTACATGGGAATAAGTCCGCCGCTGAACAGCATGCTGAACACATACAGCTTCATAAGGCCCGCCCGATGCGGGAAGCTCTTCCTCGACAGCGGATACGCCGTAAGCGAGGTGAACGCCAGCACCAGAACGATGCCGAGCGCCGTTCGGACGATCGTATTCAGGAAAGCGCGCCCGATGCCCGCTTGCTCCAGCACCTTCGCGTACGAGCCCCAAGTCGGATCGAGCGGAAGCAAATGCAAGCCCGGAAGCTTCGAATCCACCGGCGAGCTGAGCGACATCGTGAGCGTGTAGAGAAACGGATATAAGGTCAGCAGGGCCAGCAGAAGCAAGAGCAGCAAATTGACCGCGTCGAAAGTGTGTTCGGTCCATGTTTTTTTGTACACATCATCACCCCCCTACCAGATTCCCTGATCTCTGTCGTACAGCTTCACAAGCCGGTTGGCTGTAATAACGAGAATCAGTCCGAACGTGGAGCTGAACAAACCGGCCGCGGCGCCAACCTCGTAGTTCATCGTCAGCAATCGGCGAAGCACGTAGGTATCGAGGATGTCCCCGATGCTGGATGTCGTCGGCGTCATCAAGTTGTAGATCTGGTCGAAGCCCACGGATAAGAAATGGCCGATCGACAGCAGCAGCATAATCGTGATCGTCGGCGCGAGCGCCGGCAGCGTCACGTGCCAGATGCGCCGCCAACGACTGGCCCCGTCCGAGACGGCTGCTTCATAGAGCGTAGGATCAATGCCCGCGAGCGCCGCGAAGTAGACGATCGACCCCCAGCCGACGCTCTGCCAGATGTCCGTCGTCACAATGACACCGTAGAAGCTGGACGGTTCAATGAGCCAGCTCGTCGGTTCGACTCCGAAGAAGCCCAGGATGCGATTGAAGCCGCCGTCCCGCCCGAGGAACGTAAATAAGATGCCGCCCAGGATGACCCAGGAAAAGAAATGCGGCAGATACGTGACCGTCTGCACGATTCTCCGAAACCAGGTGAGCCGGATTTCATTCAACATAATGGCCAGCACGATCGGCGCGGGAAAGACGAAGACGTATTTCAACAGCGCGATGATAATCGTGTTGCGAAGAGCGTTCGTGAAGCCTTCGCCGGCGAACAGGTATCGGAAGTGGTCGAGCCCGACCCATGGGCTCCCGATAATACCCTCCAAAATTTTATAATCCTTGAACGCGATGACGATGCCGTAGAGTGGCACGTAGTGGAATAAGAGAAACAGCAGAAATCCCGGCAGAAACATGAGAATCAAATATCGATGTCTCGCATAGGATTGCAGTCGCGCCTCGATTCGGTCTCTCACCTAGAAGCCCCCCTAATCTGATTGCAAGGCCGGGATCATTCCCGCCTGACTCCACTGTATCCGCTTCGAAATTCCAAGGACAGTGACACTTCTTTAATCCGCGCGGCGCCAGTCTCCGCACGGATTCGCCGGGGTCGGCGATAAGATGTTAATCCACACGTAATGCAAAAGAGCCTACCATTAGTCGCAATCGGACCATGGAAGGCTCTTTTCCTGCCACTAAGTAAATCACTGCTTCAATCGATTACAACCGACGATTGCTGCGTTGAATGTAGGATGGCGGATAACCCATGATTTTTTTGAATACGCGATTAAAATGTGCTTGGTCGCTGTAACCCAAATGAGTCGACACTTGTCCAATCGTCATTCTGGTATTAAGGATCAAATCGCAGGCGGCGTGGACGCGCACCTGATGCAAATAAGTGATTGGCGTTATCCCGGTCACGGCTTTGAAAGTCTGTGTAATATAATTAGGCGCCCGATCTATATATCGCGATAATTCTTCAATACGTATCGCTTCCCGATAGTGAGTGCGAATATAATCCTGAACCTCCTGCATCAGTCGCAATTTGACGGAGGCAAAACGTTCTTCAACCAATTCTCTTGAAAAATATCCGAGCAACTCCAACGCAATTCCGGTGCAGATCAGCTCATCATGGGGATTGCGTCCGAACCAATGCTGCTGCAAGGCGGAAAACCGCATTTTTAAATAATCCAATTGACGGGTTTGAACCTTGCAGTATGGACTAGCCACGTCGAACGGGTAACTCTCCTTCCGATCAGCAAAGAAATGAATCGAATATTTCTGGTGTACGCTATTCCGCGCATTCATCGCCGCCCTCCTCACCCCTTTGGAAATATAGAGAACATCCCCCTTGTTTAATTCAACAGTCTCTCCATTCACAACATAGATCGCTTCGCCGTAAGTAACCAGTATTAAAATATCTGTCAGCGTATCCTTCTCTTCAATGTGCCACTGCGGATCCGTATTATCAAAACATACTGTAACAAGATCGATCATTTCTCCCGCTCCTCGCCCTCTCATCTTCATCTTCATCTTCATCTTCATCTTCATCTTCATCTTAGAATTATACAAATAATATTTGATTTTACAATCGAAAGAATAATCCCAATCCTCTAAAATGAAGAAAAGAATTGAGACAGGAGGCTTAGAAATGGCTGTTTATCCCATTGCGTCAACAGAGGAAATACCGGAAGGAACATTCAAAATGATACAAATTCAAGAGAAATCCATCGGGCTCTACAATGTTAAAGGGGACTATTATGCCGTTAACAATTACTGCCCTCACCAGGGCGCCGAATTATGCAAAGGAATCGTATGCGGCACTACGCTCGAATCACAAGTATATGAATTCATCTACGGAAGAGAGCAAGAAATTTTACGCTGTCCTTGGCATGGCTGGGAATTTGATCTGAGGACCGGCAAATCTTTATTCAGCGAGAAAGTACGAGTCAGAAGCTTCCCCGTGAGCGTCGAGAACGGACAAATCAGCATCACAATAGGAAAATAAGGAGGAAAGGCTATGTATTCAACCAACAAATCACTACCCGTTATCGATTGCGATGTGCATAATCAGTTCAGCAGCGGCAGAGCGCTTATTCCTTACCTTGAAGAACCTTGGCGCAGTCAAGCCGAGCGCTTCGGCGTGCCGGGAGCCGGACTCCCTTACGCCTCTCCAATCGGCAACAAGCGCAAGGACGCGAATCCGCCCAGCGGCCTCCCTGTAGGTTCCGATCCCGGATACGTATTGGAGCATTACGCAGATCCATTCAATTTAGAATATGCCTTGCTCTGCTCGGATTCCGTAATTGGCATCTCTGGATTCGCGGATCCCGATTACGCAGCCGCGATTTGCCGTGCGTACAACGACTATGTCATTGCGGAATGGCTCTCTGCAAGTCCGAAATTCAAAGGCTATATGTGCATAGCGACACAGGATCCGGCACAAGCCGTGCGCGAGATTGACCGAATCGGGCCGCACCCGGATATCGTTGCAGTCAGCGTCATTGGAGGATCCCGCATGCCATACGGCGACCGCTATTTCCACTCGATCTATGAGGCTTGCCAGCGTCACAGCCTGCCTTTGCTGCTTCATCCCGGGGCCGAGGGCGGCGGCATATTCAACCCGCCGACGGCGGTCGGATACGTCGCCACCTATCTGCAGTGGCATACTTGCCTGCCCCAGACTTATATGGCCCATCTGGTCAGCCTCGTCTGCGAGGGCGTGTTCGAGAAGTTCCCGGATTTCAAAGTCGTCATGTGCGAAGGAGGCGTGACATGGCTGCCTCCGCTGCTGTGGCGTCTGGACAAAAATTTCAAGGCTCTCCGCGCCTCGGCCCCATGGCTGAAGCGCATGCCGAGCGAATACGTTCGCGACCATTTTTTCATGACGACGCAGCCCATTGAAGAACCTGACAATCCGAAGCATCTGGACGCCATGTTCGAAATGTTCGATGCGGAGAATATGCTGCTCTTCTCCAGCGACTATCCGCACTGGGACTTCGATGATCCGACCAAAATTTTGCGCCGATTGCCGATCGATAAAAAACGGAAAATTTTGAGCGAAAATGCGAGGATGCTGTTCCGATTATAAGCAAAAATGCGACGCAGCACCCGAAATAAACGGATACTGCGTCGTGATAATTGCATATGAGTAACGAACACTTCTCACACCATGATCCGCCCGTCCCGCTGCTTTACCGGAAGGAAAATCGGCCTCTCGTCCGGCGTTCGGTTCGGCGTGTGGATCGCGAGCAGGAACTCGCCGCCGAACGTGCGGAAGATCATGCCGTGGCCTCCGTCGCTGCGATAGAGCGGCTCCCGCTCCTGCTCCCACGGCCCTTCGACACGGCCTGTCAGGGAACACGCGAGTCCGAGCGCATACTTGTTGTCGATGAAGCTTGCCCATAGCATGTGCAACGCGCCATCTTCTCCTCGAACCAGATAGGGCCCGTCCGTGACATAATTGCTTCTTCCCGGAAATCGCTCGGACAGAAAGGGAGTCGTCCACGGCGCTTCGGATGCCCGGAACAATAGCAGCGGCTCTCCCTCCGCACGCTTCAGGTCCTCGCTCAGCCGCACAGCGCACACCTCGCCATCGCCTGTCTGCTGCCATTCATGGCAGAACACCATCCACGGCTGCCCCTCGCCATCAATATGCAGACTGCCGTCCAGCGAGCTCCAGCTCTCCGGCGTGAGAGGCCCGTCGCTATGCAGCTCGAACGGCCCAAGCGGATTGTTCGCCGCAAGCACCGCCGTGCCGAGCAACCCGTTGTCCTTGCGCCGGAATGTTGCGAACATGATGAAGACGTTGCCGTATGGATACACCTCCGGCGCCCAGAAATTCGTGTCGGAGAAGAAATCCTCTCCGGGCCTGAATATCGTAAACGGGCCTTCCCATTGCTGGAGATTCGAGCTGACATAGGCGTCGAAGCCCGTTCCCTTGCCCCATATATTCGCATCGGTGCTGCCGTATAGATAATAACGTCCTTCGCTCTCGAGTGGGAGGACGAACGGATCGCGAATTTGTATGTCGGACAAGTGCTTCATGTGACAATCCTCCCTTTCTGCCTTTTACACTTGATTGCTTATGATTCCGTCTAATCTTCTGCTCTTGCCATGCTGCCGAAATTAATATGTCGGATACACGATCCCGATGTCCCGCTCGCTGATGAAGCCGCCCTGGGAATAGGCGAGCTTCTCGTTGCCCTTCACGGCAAACGGAATTTCGACGCCGCCCATGCGGAGCGTCCCGGCTACCGGATGCACGGACATGCCGATTATCCCGCGAAGCTCGCCGCTCCGATCGGTAATGATGCGTATGCCGCCGGGAAACCGAAGCCACTCCTTCCCGTCCCGATAGATAGCCGATTCCTGTTCCGCGTTGATGAACTCATAAGCATTGCCGTCAACGATGCGGCTGTACGCCGTTTCTCTGGCAACCTCCGCTCCGTGATCCATTGGATAAGGACGAAGCCCCGTGAACCAAAGCTCTCCCTCCGACGTCGGCAATATGCCGCTTAACCGTTCTACAAAGTCAAGTACGCATAGAATCGCCGGAGAATAAGTCTCGGTGAAGCCCTCTTCGCCCGTCCATGGACTAAGCGCTTGCGAGAACCTCGTCATGTTGGCCGCTGCGGCGAGTATCGGCTGCAGCACCCATGTGAGCTCCACATATCTTCCATGATGCTCGAACGCGTGCGGCGTGCGAATCAAACTCAGAAAATTGGACGCGCCTCCCCAACTGTTGTAAGCCGAGGATGGATCAAATCTTGGATCATCCATCGAAAGCGAGGTCATCCCGTATTTGGCGAAAAACTTTCTTGTGTTCAGCAGATACCGCTTCAGCATCTCGTCGAACAGCTCTCGATCTCCCACCTCGCAAGCCATAACCCGCAGCAGCACATCCGATTGCACGCGCACGAAGCGGTTATGCCGGTCGCGGTCGTAGAAGAAGAAATCCTCTTCGTCGAAGCAATAGCGCTGAAGGCTTGCAAGCGATGCCTCTGCTTTCGCGCGCCAATGCGTTTCATTCAGCCCGAGCTCTTCCGCGATAACTGCAAGATAGAGCCTCTGGCAATAGATATTGGCCGTCAGATCCGGCGCCAGAAAGGGAAGAATTGGCGAATTGGGATCGCATTTAGCCGCATCATCCAAATGCGGCGTATCGGGCGCATGCCAAAATCTCGGGCTGAGATCATGTCCCGTGTCAAAGGTGCTGAACGCTTCGACGCAGCCGGTTCCCCGCGTGTCGCGATGCGCTGCGATCCAATTGTCGTACCTGGCCATCGCCTGATACATCATCTGCAGGAAGGCTCTGTTCTTGCCGTTCAAGCGATAATGATTCCATACCGATCTGGCAAGCGGCGTCACAAGCTGAATTTGCCGGTAAGCTCCGCCATGCTCCGTCACCTTGTATGGCAGCAAGCCGTCGCTGCGCTGATGAAGGGCGAACGCTTCAAAGGTCGACTCCGCCACCGTCGGCGCGAAGCGCGACAGCAGCTCCGCGTTAATCGTTCCTGTGCTCTCCAGCCAGCAGCCCAGGTAGACGCCGCCTTCCTGCAGTATCGGCTGGGGACGGCCGCCTGATGGAACGATGCATTCGAGCAGCTTGCGCATCGCCTCTTCATGCACATGCTCCAGCTTGCCGCCAGATGCAGAGAAGGAAGCGCCTGAGCGTTCCCATTCCGCGATAACATCGGCCTCCCATGGCTTCGAAGCGTCCCCGAAGGTTCCTTTGATCGACTTGCTTCTAAGCTTCTCCATCAAGCCGCTATGCATTTTCTTCACCTGCTTTTACGATAATGACTGTTTCATTCCATTCCTTATTGGTTGTTGTTGAATATATCTACAGCGCTCTTATAGAAATCCTTCACGGCTTCCTCTACGTTCTTTCGTCCGAATCCAATTTCCTGAACCGCCGTCTTGCCGACCTTCTCGAATTCAGAGAACCCCGGAGGGTTGTAGCTGATGGCGAAAGGCTCCTTCTTCGTCGCTTCGGAGACGCGGCTCGTGTAGTCGTACACAATTTTGTCGACAGCGTTGGCATCGGCCTCCAGCACGCTGCGGTTATGAGCGGTTACCGGCACGCCGCGGTTGTTGCCCAGAATCTTGGCCGCTTCCTCGTCATTGATGAAGAAGCTGAGCAGCATCGCCGCTTCCTTCGGATGCTCCGTCTTGGCGTATACGGACAAGCCTTGGCTCGATTCGAACACGACGCCGGTTCCCTTCGGTCCTCTAGGCAATTGAACCAGCGTAAGCGGATCCTCCGTCAAGCTTTGATAGGCCGCGAGCTGATTGGATGGAATCAGATTCATCGCCGCTTTGCCCGTTGTAATCAGAGACTTGCTTGGATCGTCGATCGGATTGGATACCGCCAGCTCCGGCGTTACGACGCCGCCTGCCTTCGTCGCGTCATCCCAATATTTGAACCAATTCAAAGCATCCTCCTCGGTGAAACCAAGCTTGCCGGCCGCCATGTCATATAGCTGCGATCCGTTCTGCTTGAACGCAATGTCGAGACCCTCGAACGTAAAGTTGTACGTGCCGTAATAGCCTTTGCCCAGCTTGTCGGAGATTTCCTTCGAGATGCGGGCGTAATCCTCCCAGTTCCAACCGTCCTCCGGCACAGCGATGCCGGCCTGCTCGAACAGCTTCGTATTAACGACGATGCCTCTGGCATTGGCTCCCGCCGAGATATGAACCAGATGATCGTTCAGCGTGCCGTATTTCACCATCGAATCGTCCATGTCGGAGAGATCAAGCTCCTTGCCCACATAGGGATCCAGGCCCAGCAGCACATCCTTGTTCGCGTAGTCGACAACATTGCCTCCGAGGAAGAATACATCCGGCGCGGTTCCAGACGCCAACTGCGTATTCAACTTGTCGAAGTAGCCGGAAGACGGCGCGAATTCGCCGATGACTTTAATATTCGGATATTTGTCCATGAACAGCTGCAGCACTTCATTCGTCATATCCGCGCGGGCCTGATCGCCCCACCACATCACTCTCAGCTCAACCTGCTTTTCGCTTCCTTCTGTATTTCCCCCGCTGTTATTCTCGTTATTATTCTTGCTTCCCGTTCCGCTTCCGCCCGAGCAGGCCGCCAGTGTCAGCATGCAGACAACAACGAGCGAAGCCATCAATGATTTGCGTTTGATCAATTCAATCTCCCCCTGTATGGATGATGTAGCGCCCGGAAAAGGATGCGTTAAGCGCTTACCGTCATGTTACTGGATATCCCATTGCTTCAAAATACGATTCCTTCGGCAGTTCATTATTCATTTTTTCGGATGTTACGTTAACTGAACGAATGTTACTTCTGTGCAAGTTGCTGCGAGAACAGATCAATCTTCCGATCGCTGTTGTTACCAGATTTCCTGAATTCATGTGGCGCAGGTGAAATCCGGTAACAAAGGCGAACGCTATCGCTTCTCCAGAATGATCTGTTCTCTCCGCTGTGACGTTTCGGCCCTTCGTTCAACCTAAACAGTTATCCGATTCTATTTCAACCCCGTAGTCGCAATACCCTCCAGGAAATAGCGCTGGAAGATTAGGAAGACGGCCGTGATCGGCAGCAGCGACAGCGCGGACATGGCGAGCAGAGCTCCCCAATCGGAGGAGCCGGTTGGGTCGAATAACGCCCGGATGCCAAGCTGCACGGTGAATAGACGCAGATCGTTCAAGTAAATCATCTGGCTGAAGAAATCATCCCAGGTCCAGATGAAGGTGAAGATCGCCGTCGTAATAAGCGCGGGCACAAGCAGCGGCAGCATAATTCGGAAATAAATCGAGCGATAATTGCAGCCGTCAATCGTAGCGCTCTCGTCAAGCTCCTTCGGAATGCCCCGGATGAATTGCACCATGAGCAGAATGAAGAAGGAGTCGGTCGCAAGCCATTTCGGCAGGATGAGCGGGTAGTAGGTGTTGATCCATTCCAGCTGATTGAAGATCACATACTGCGGAACCAGCGTCACATGATAGGGCAGCATGATCGTCACCAGCATGCAGGAAAACCACAATTTGCTGAACTTGAATTTCAATCGCGCGAAAGCAAACGCCGCCAGCGAGCAGCTAATCACGTTGCCAAGCACGCTCATGATGGAGATGAGGAACGAATTGGCGAAAAAGCGGCTGAACGATATGCCCTGGAATCCGGCCCAGCCTCTTGCGTAATTGTCGAGCGTGAAGGTCTCGGGCCAAAGCGACGGATTCGAGAAGATAAGCTGGTTCGGCTTAAACGAGCTGCTTATGAGCCAAAGCACAGGGTAGATCATGAGCAGCCCGAGCAGGATGATCGGCAGATGCTTCAGAGCCTGCCCGAATTTCGCATTTTTCATAGCCATGCTGATCTACCTCCCTTCCTTATTGTCGCCATAGAATACCCAAAATTTCGAGGTGATGAAAATAATGGCGGTGAAAAATCCGATAATGAGCAGCATGATCCACGCCAGCGCCGACGCGTAGCCCATATCGAAGAAGGAGAAGCCCTTCAAATACAAGTAGAGCGTATAGAACATCGTCGCATCCAGCGGTCCGCCCCGTCCGTCCCCGATGACGAACGCCGGCGTGAAGGCCTGGAACGAATGGATGATGCTCATGACGAGATTGAAGAAGATGACGGGCGACAGCATCGGCAGCGTGATGCTCATGAACTGATTGCGCCTCCGCGCGCCGTCCACCTGGGCCGCTTCATAGAGATCGGCGGGGATTTGCTTCAGGCCCGCCAGGAAGATGACCATGGCGGAACCAAACTGCCATACCGACAAGGAAATGATGGTGTAGATGATATAATCGGGATGCGCGATCCACGCCGGCCCCTCAATGCCGAACCAGGAAAGAGCTTTGTTGACCGCTCCCGTTCCGTCGAAGATCTGCCGCCAGACGATCGCGATGGCCACGCTTCCGCCAAGCAACGAAGGAATATAGTAGATCGTACGGTAGATACCCAGCGCGCGAATGCCCTTGTTGAGCGCCATCGCGACAAGCAGCGCGAATGCGAGCCGCAGCGGAACTGACAGGAACACATACTTGAAGGTGAGCCACAAAGAGCCCCGGAAAGTATCGTCCTCGGTGAAAATTCGAGCATAGTTGTCGAATCCGATCCAGCTCGGCGGCGTCAGCAAATTGTATTTGGTCAGAGACAAGTAAAGCGATCCGGCCATCGGTCCGGCCGTAAGAAGAACAAATCCGAGCAGCCACGGCAGCAGAAAGAGATAGGCGGTTCGATTCTGCTCGCTGTACAAGGAACGTCGTGATTTTCCCATGGCAAAGCCCCCTTAATCATGATGATCGTACTGTACATTCATCATAAACAAGGAGGCTTTTCGTTAACATCTTATTTCTTCGGGAGTTCATTATCGTTTTTTTCAGATTGCCGCTGCCGGTATTCCGAAGGCGACATGCCGTGCATCCGCTTGAATCGCGAGCTGAAATAGCTGGCGTTCGAGAAACCGGTCAGCTCCGAGATGTCCCACAGGCTTAGCGTTGTCGTCTTCAGCAGCTCCATCGCATGCCCCATCCGAACCTGGGACACATATTGCACGAAGGTCATGCCGGTCTTCGCCTTGAACAATTCGGAGAAATAAGAGACATTATAATTATATTTGTCCGCTAGAGCCGTCAAGTTCAGATCATACATATAGTTCTCGTCGATGAATCTGCGCGAAGCTTCAATCACGGAAAGCTCTGCGTCCGCTCCGCTCTCCCTGAGCTGCCCGAACAGCTTGTCCGCGAGCCCCGAGAGATAATCGGCGGCTTTCTCGGCCGTGTTCAACTGCAGCACGTATTCCGGCGTGAGCCACAATTCTTCGCTTCCCGCAAAGGAACCATTCGACTTCCGCGCGAATTCCTCAAGAATGAGAAAGATTTGAAAGATCGTTTTCACATGCGCCATCCGCGATTTCGCCAGTGCATCCCGCAGCTTGCCGTCGATGGTCCGGGCGAACAGCTCTCGGTCCCCAAGCTCAAGCGAGCGCATAATCAGTTGAACCGTATCGTCCGGAAGAAGCTGCGGCTCGTCCGCGGGTCGCTCCATCTGCCGGAGCTCGCCATCGGCCATATGCCAGGCGACGAGCGAGGCGGTGCAGCTCTCCTTCCATTTGGCGAAGCCGCGCACGGGCCCTCCGATGCCGATTGATGGTTCGAAGCGGATATGCGCACGGACCGTTTCCTTTACTTTTTGGCCGAACTGCTCGACAGGAATTTCGTCCTCCTTCATAACGGCATGCATCAAGCCCGGATAGCTGTTGTCCTGGAAAACTTGAATAGAGTCTCCGTAATCGGCGGCAAGCTCTCGGAGCAACAGCTCGAACGGCAGCCGGAATTTTTCTGGGGATCGCTCAGAGGTCTCCTGACGCTCCAGCAACCCCCCGGTCAGGAAACTGACTTCCGCCTCATTCCACGACTCCAACTGGAACCACTTCGCCCGCTCCTCCCGGTTCTCTACTTGCCCGATTCCGCCTTTGGCCAGTTGAAGCAGGAATTGCTCTTTCAGCTCCGTATAATATCGGGTTAATTGCCATTCCATATTTTGAGCTTGCATAGCCCTTTCCCGTTCGTTGTCCAGTTGCCCCTTCACCTTCGACAAAGCCTGTGACAGCTCGTCTCTCGCCACCGGCTTCAGCAGATAATGGCTCGCTTGATGCCGAACCGCCGCATGAGCGTATTGGAAATCCTCATAGCCGGTAATGACGATCAAATTCAGACCCGCATCCTGCCGGCGGCAGGCGTCGAGGAAGGACAGCCCATCCATCACGGGCATATTCATGTCGGTAATTACGACATCGAACGGCTCGTTCTCCAGCAGCTCCATCGCTTCCCGCCCATTGGAGGCCTCGCCCGTAATCCGAAAGCCGAGCTCTTCCCAATTGATCTTCAGGCGCATGCCCTGGCGTATTTCCAGCTCGTCGTCAACGATCAAAACGTGGTACATGTCTATGCCTCCTCCTGAGCGGGCAGTATCAGCTCGATAGAAGCCCCGCCACGACTGCTGGTTGTTATCGTGAATTGGAATAAGGAGCCGTAATACAGTCCGCATCTTGCCAGAACATTGCCAAGCCCGATCTGTCTGCTTCTGCTAATCAGCACATCTTCCATTCGAGCCGACAAGGATTTCTCCCTCAGCTCCTTCACGACCGAATAGGGAATGCCCGGCCCGCTGTCGTCGACATGAAGCTGAATGCTGTTGCCGCTTCTAGCTGCCCTTATCTCGACATACGCCGTATCGCTATGTCCAAAGCTGTATTTCACCGCGTTCTCGATCAGCGGCTGCAGGATGAACTTGATGATTGGCGATCGCTCGAGATCGCTCCCGCAGCTCATTGCAAGATGCAAGCGATCGCCGAAGCGCGTTCTCAGAATTTCCGAATAATCCTGGGCATATTTCCACTCCTCGCGAAAGGTAACGAGATCGTCGTTCATCTTCAGCGAATAACGCATCATTTTGCCTAGTGATTCGATGACTTGCACCGTATCGTCCGTCCTCTTCTGCATCGTCAGGCTGCTCAGCAGCTCCAGCGTATTGAAGAGGAAATGCGGATTAATCTGCATGAGCAGCGCTTTATACTCCGCTTGCTGCCGGAACAGCTTCAGCTCGAATTCATTCTTGATATGCTGCCGCAGCTGAGTGACCATCTTGCGGAACGTCGCCGTTACGAAACCAACCTCGCTGTGCAAGCCCGATTCATGGGGCAATCGCAGCTCCGCTTGGCTGAAATCCCCTCTTTGCACATGCCTCATCGAGGAGACGAGCCGCGATAACGGCTTCGAGACGCCATGCGATATCCAAATCGCCAAAGCGACGGACAAGAGAAGCAGAATGGATGCGATAATAATCATGTTTCTTCGGAGACTGAACAGCTCGGCGTATAGATCCTTCTCCGGCACGATGCCGACGAGCATCCAGCCTGTCCGGTTCAGCTTTTTGAACACAATAATCTCCTTCTGACCGCCCGAGCCGCTCCTGTAGAGGATGCCTCCCTTCCGCCAGTCATCTCTAATCGTTGGAATCAACGATTCCCGACTTAATTCATTGCCGAAGCCAGCCTGTGACAGAAGCGGCTCGCCGTCATGGCCGAGCAAGTAGATGGAGCCGCTTTGTCCCAAATGAATGCGGTCCAGCGGCTTCAGGAAATAATCCGTGCTGACATTAATCTTCATAACCGTATCCGCATGGGAAGGCTCGAACGTTCCAATCGGCATCAGCATGCTGACCACCGAGTTGGCATTGCCGAAGCTCTCTTCCACGGGATCGACATGACCGGGAACCCATCGGATTCCTTTCGTCCGAAAATCCTGATACCAGCTCTCGCCCAGAAAATAATCATCGTCCACAACCTGATTTTCTCCGGAGATCCATGTGCCTTCGTTCCGATAAACCGTTACGCGTTGCACGCTGGAATAGCTGTTCGTCGCCTGTGTAAGAAAGCTGCTGAATTTCAGATTAAGCAGCATTCTCTCTCCATCGGTCAATCCATCCTCCGACATATCCCGATCCCAATTGCGAGTAATCTCGCTGTTAAATACGAGAGAAGCGACATCATAGATTTGCATCTGCACCATGTCGACGTAGGAGCCGTACTCCTCCATCTTCTCGAGCGCGGAGGATTCAATATGCGTGCGAATCATCGATCTCGATTCGTTGAACAGGACGATCGACAACGCTCCGAAGGAGATGACGAACAACATGATGAATATGGCGATCAGTCTGCTCTTCAGCGAATAGAACATCTCAATTCTTCCTTTCCTGAACGAATGGTCATCCAGCTCTCCTAGCTCTTCCCGCACCACTCGCGCCTCCGATCCGATTCAATGTCAGACATCCGCGTTCCGCTCCCGGTACTCCCCCGGAGTCATGCCATGCCTCTTCTTGAACACGCGGAACAGCTGCTGCACGCTGGTGTAGCCTATCGCATCCGCGATCTGCTGCAGCGTCAGATCCGTATCGACGAGAAGCCGCTGCGCCTTCTCCACCCTCACGCTCGTCACATATTCGATGAACGTCACGCCGAGCTCGTCTTTGAACAGCTGGCTAAGATAAGACGCGCTGATGCCGACAGCCTCGGCTGCCGCCTGCAGCGACAGATCATGCTGATATCTCTCGTGAATCAGCTCCGTCGTGCGCTTGACCACATGCTCGGTCCGTTGTCGCTTCACTTGCTCCATATAATTCAGAATGGAATGCAGAAGCCGGTTTCTGAACCATTCGCGGATGCGGGACAGCTCTTCCATACGGAAAAATTCCTCATAGGGATTTCCCCCTTCGAATACCCGGCCAATATCCTCTTCATATTCTTGAATAAGCCGTATGACGGCAACAAGCAGCTGAAGATAGAACGTTTTGGCCATATGAAACGAAGTGAGATGACTTTCCAGCATATGATCGAATCGCTCCAGGCTTCGCTCCGCCAGCTCCTCATCTCTCGCTCGCAGCGCATTCAAGAGCTCTTGCTCCTCCGCAGACGGATACTGCGCCAGCTTCGCCGCAACGAGCGTCATATTTTGGTATGGCAACACTTCGTCGCGCGCATGCATGCCGTTCATCTGAAGAGCTTGCAGAGCCTCCCGATACGAATAGGAAACATCATGAGCGGAGTACGCAGGCGTTCCGACCCCGATCGTAATCGTATGCTTTAATATTTTCTTCACGATGGAGCGCAGTTGATCCGCTATGTCGACGGCTTCCTCTTCAGAGAAGCCTGTTCTGTCGTAATTGATGATGAACACGGCGTACTGATACGTTTGAATGGCTTCGATGCGGCATTGCTCCAGCTGCCTTAGCCTCGGAAGCTCTGTCGCAATATTGGATACGGCGAACAAGAACAACGCCTGCTCTTTCGCGAACGAGCCCTCGGCCGATTCGTCCATCTGAGCCGCCATGATGCAGAAGGAATCATAAGGGAAGAACGCCTCCTCCCCGCTATGCCTCGCAAGTCTGGAGATATCCACCGCATTGCCGTGCAGCAGGGCGTGGAGATAATGATTGCGGAGCAGCGGCAGCTGCGTCTCTTGCTGGCTCTTCCCTTCCTTCACCTCACTCATCAGACGGGTCACATGCTTCTCCATCTCGGCCATGATATCGCCGCTGTTCGAGGCCGAATCTCCGTCCGATTTGGCGAGCGACAACCGCTCCATGAGCGAGCGGATGCTGCCTTGGAAGCGGCTATGTGTGAAGTAGGCGGAATACACGACCAGCAGGCAAAGAATTACGGTAATGCCGATGATCATTCTGCGAAAATCCTCGACCTGCTCCCGCGGCACATTGGACGGGACAGCCATGATATACGTCCAGCCGTTCTTCTCCGACTTCAGCACGGACAAGAATTGATGGCCGGATCGATAAGTATGCGTCACGCCGGGAGCGACCGGCTCCTGTTCCTTCGGCAAATAGTCGTACCGTTCAATTGCCGCTTCTTGCTTAGACGAATAGCCGCCGAGTTCCATTCCCGCCTCTTCCGTCGACGAATAGTCGCCCAGTTCCATTGTCGACTCTTCCCTCGAGGAGGTTGAGGTTGAGCTGGAGGGCGAGGATAAGGACGCGGAAGCGGTCTGCGCGATCAACTCGTTTTGATCATTCAGCACGAGCAATCGGCCGTCCGAGCCGAGCGGGAATTCGGATATTGCGCTGACAAGGAAATCCGGGTTCAAATTGACGATGATCGCCGCTTTAGGCTGATTATACAATAAAGGCAGCAGCCGAATAAGAGAAAGCGTGGGCGTGATCTCGCCGTTCAAGCTGGTCATCTCCCTCGGCGACACCCACATCTGATGCTGTCGCGCTTCCGTCAGCTGATCCACATTTTCGAGCCAGGACAAGTCGCGGAAGATAAGCTCTTGATCCATATCCGTCACAAGATCATCCGTAATGACGAGCCCCTGCTTCATATGATAGAAATAGATGGATCTCACGGTATCCGTCACGTTTTTCAGCTTGGACAATTGATTGCGTATCTCGTTCGTTCTCGGATCGGCTCCGAGCTTGGGAGTGTCGCCTATATTCATGACTGCCATAATATCCGTCTGCAACGCGATTTGATTCGTCATTTCCTCGATGCTCTTCATTTTCGATTCCACTTGGCTTTTCACTTGGGATAGAGATTCCTGCGAGGAGCGGTGAATTTCATCCTGAACGATTCTGGAGCCGAGCTGATAGATGATCGTTCCGAACAGGATGACCGGAATAATGGATAGCAGCAACGTATGGGTAATCCATTTCGACGAACCAATCCGGATTATCGGCAATCTAATCATGGAAGCAACCCCCGCCTATTCTGTGTCTGGTCTTTTCGCGCGCTATATTCTAACTATCATGACACGAAAGGGCATTCCTTTTCAATTAACTTTTCTGCTTCGGGTGGGGATTAAGGCCTCTACCCCTTATTGCAACTGATTAATTCTGTTCAAAAGAGGCAAAACGCGCCCACTTAAGCTTCGCGGCTGCTTCCTCTCTGCCACACGCCCATTCAGCCTCACCGCTCCATCCACTCTACCGCTCGCCCATTCAGCCTCACCGCTCCATCCACTCTACCGCTCGCCCATTCAACCTCGGCGCTGCTGTAACGGACATTTGATCACCTTAGAGCCTAATTTTCGCACATTATAAACTCTAACGGACATTTGATCATCTTAGCAGGACTTTCGGGACTAGAATCACCAAAATTAGCATTCTAAGAGAACTAAATGTCCGTTAGCGCTCGAACGCATAGTGATTTCACTTCTAAGCGGACTAAATGTCCGTTACAGACTAAACAAACGCTTCCGCAATGCGCATAGCAGTAGAATCGTTGGTCAGCAGCATCACTCCCAATGCTCATTAGTCTGGAGCCGTCTACCTTGTTACCTCATTGTTCGCGATTCTGCAGCCTCCTGCCTGTTACCCCATCGTTCGCGAATCTGCAGCCTCCTGCCTGTTACCCCATTGTTCGCCGGTCTGCAGCTTCCGGCCTTGCTAATAACTATCGCTTTAGCGCAGCTCTGCAATTGATAAAGTTTTGGATGACTGCACTGCAGCATTCCCATCCCTAAGCTGCCACGTTCGATATCTCTTTTTCTCTTCAACATTTACCAATACACCTTGATCTGCGAGCCTTTGCAGAATTCTTCTCGTATGCTTCTCCGAATACTGAAGGTGGAAGGATAGTTCTGTAGTCGTAAACGGTCGGAGCAACCGCCTCGCAAAACGAATCGTTTCCGCTTCCGTCCAGTGCATCGAAGTCGACACAGGCTGAGAAACAAAGACGCCTACAAACGAAAGAACCAGCTGCTTGCAAAGCGAAGGATCCTCTACAATCGACAGATATGCAACGGGTAGGAACAACCAGCGATCAAGACTCAGCATCGCTTGCTTCATGCATAGATCCTTGAAGCGCCAAGCCTCAACGTCTCGGGCATGGGAGGCATAACCGTGAATCTCGATGCAACCCTTCGCGCCTCCCGGCATATACGCCAGATCAAGGTAACGATATCGATTGTTCAAGTCCCGCACCTCCCACTCCGCGTATAGATGATTGAAATTGCCAATGACCGGATACCAAATCTTGCGTAGAAACTCCACCGTTCCATGCCCCAAGCCCTTCGTCAGCATCTCTCGCCTCCTTGGATTGGATTCGTTGAAGGTTTGCTCAGCGATCCATTCCTCCATTGCTCCTTCAAACATACTCATTCATAGCCTCCTCCCTTAAAATAAAACAAAAATGCCGCTTTGATTCATGAATCCAGAAGGCTCCATGAATCAAAGCGGCATGTGCTTCACGCCGATATTTCTTCCAAATTATCATATCAAAGCAACAGGATCAAGCATTGATTACATACGACTTCACATCAAGAGGCTATTGCGACGGCAGGCAGCGGGTGCATCGAATGTGAAAGTCGATTAACTATCGTACATCAGAAGCATTCATCAGACCTGCACATCCGCGGCAATCCGAAAGCCCGCGTTGCCCGTCGAGCTGTCCGCCGTGTTCGAGCTTCGAGCGGCCAGCCTGTATCGGTTGCAATACGAGCGATGGCACAGATACGAACCCCCGCGCATGGAACGCTTGTCCGTTGCTTTGTCATAGAAAGGATTATCGGACGAGGTTTCTCTGTGATAGTTCGGCGAGAACCAGTCTCCGCACCATTCCCATACATTGCCGGACATATTGTACAGCCCGTAGCCGTTAGGCTCGTACGCATTCACCGGCGCCGTGCCGACATAGCCGTCGGACGCATTGTTCTTCACAGGAAATTTCCCCTGCCAAATGTTGCACATATGTTTGCCGTCCATCTTCAGCAGGTCGCCCCATGGATAGGTTCTGCCCTTCAAGCCGCCTCGCGCCGCGAACTCCCATTCCGCTTCCGTCGGTAATCGTCCGCCTGCCCATTCGCAATACGCGTTGGCGTCATTCCAGCTGACATGCACAGCTGGATGATTCCATCTGCTCTCCAGATTCGAATCCGGACCTTCCGGCTTCGCCCAATAAGCTCCTTCGACGACAAGCCACCACGGCACCCCTTGCGGCACATTCTGCACCTTCGCTCCCGTCTCCTCTGAAACAAGAAGATGGAACACGAAGGACCAGCCGAACCTCTCTGCTTCGGTGACATAGCCTGTCGCCTGAACAAAATCGCGAAACTGCTCATTCGTTACGCAGGTTGGCGAGATGCGGAATGGCTTCAGCTTGACCGAACGAATCGGTCCTTCGCCGTCGGCGGGGAAGCCCTCCTTCGTGTCGGTACCCATTAGAAATTCCCCGCCGGGCAACAGGATTAACTTGTCCAGTACGCCTCCCGCGGACAGAACCGTCGGCTGTTTTTTTTCGGGTTTGAAGTCGTCCCTCGTGACGCGCCCCAGCATCACAATAGGCGTATCCTTGGGCGTGGAGGCCGAGACCATTTCCCTACCCGCAGTGCAGCATGATTTCGGTTGTTCCAAGATTAGCTCCTCCTTGGTTTGTAATGCTTCCATCGTACCATGATTCACTCAGGCATATCTAAGCCTATGCGAAGAACGCTGCGCCTCCGACAGCTGAGAAAATAAGAATAAACACAGGATGCATCTTGTATTTCACAAGCATCATCCAGCAGATGCCGATGACAATAACGCCGAAGATGAGCTGCCCGCCCCAAGCGCCATGATCCAGGGAACCTACGCCAAGTCGATACACAGCGAAAAGGATCAGAGCTGCGACGACCGGCTGCAAGCCGTAGAAAATCCGGTCGATCCACGCCTGCTTGCCAAACCGGTAAATCGCCAGCATAACAAGAGCCGCAACCAGAATCGATGGAATAATCAATCCCGCGAGCGCCGCGACAGCGCCCCCAATGCCATAAGTTTCATAGCCGATAATGGTGCCCAGATTGATGGCAATCGGGCCCGGCGACATGCCGGCGACAGCGACGGCTTCCACATAAGCATCCGAGGTCATCCAGTGCTGCGCCGCAGCTTCATTCTCAATCATCGGAATGAGCGCGTAGCCTCCTCCGAAGGAGATGAATCCGAGCTTCAAGAAAAACAGAAACATTTGCAGCATATTGTTCATTCCCTCCCTTCCGTCAAGCTTCAACCGCTATATCTCAATTACTTAATTAAATAAAATACATGTAAGAAGGCTCCGAGTTGTCCTTCCCCGCTCGCTGCTCCTTCTTCTTCCGCTCATGTCTCACAATGGAATTGCCGACGCCGATCAAGATTCCCGCGCAGATCATATAGACGGGCGAAACGCCGGCAAGCAAACAGGCCAAAGCGATAACCATCACGGCGAAGGTGAATTTGTCCTTGACAGCGGATTTGCCAATCCGAAGCGCGGAGAACAGAATAAGCGTCATCACGCCCCAGGTTACACCCATCAGCGCAGCCTTAACCTTGGCGGAATCGCCGATCTTGGAATAAAGAAAGAACATGCCGAGCACGATAAGAAAGGTCGGAAGTATCATACCGATGCCAGCCGCGACGCCTCCCTTAACGCCATTTAGCCGAAAACCCAGCAGGAACGCAGCATTCACGCCAACTCCTCCTGGAGCAGCAGCAGCCAAGGACAAGGTTTCCGCAAGCTCTTCATGATTCAGCCATTGCTTCCGTTCCACAATTTCGCGTTCAATGGCAGGAAATATCGCATAGCCTCCTCCGAAGGAGATAGGAGATAGCTTGAGGAAGCTCCAAAGGATCGATAGAAATGCAGGTTTTGGGATTTGGGTATTCAATATGAACGCCACCTTAATATGAATTACTGCTAGTATAACGCACTTTCATCCATTTTGGAATAAACTATAACCAATTTCCCTATAACTCTTTTTGATGAAGCGATTTACTTTCTCTAATTCCAAGTAAACCGCTTTGATTAAATTCATTTTGAAAAAAAGAAAACAGAACAAGCTCAACGCTTGCTCTGCCCCTGTTTCAACTCGGCTCTTTGCCTGTTACACTATAGCGATTGGGATTGACAAGAACGTTGCCCCGCTCTCGCTATAGCTTAACCACTCGTCCCGCAGCCGCTTTGACCGTCTCGCCATCGACGCTGAACCATATATCCAATGCAGTTGGATTATGTACGATGCCGCGATCCACCGAGAATCTCAATTGCTTCTCCGCTTCGGTATAAGCAACCAGCTCCGCCATTGTCGCATACCAAATGGTGGAATCTTCGGCCAGCACTTCGCCGACTTGATCGATAAGCTCCCAATTATCGTCGCGATCGAATTCAAAGCTGTGTCCCCAAGCAAAGAACAGCTCTTTGCGTTTGTACTTGGGCTGGCTGGCAACAAATCGCTTCGCGTCCTCCACCATCGTCTTCTGATGACAGGTCGGATGCCATTCGAGCCAATTTGACGGCATGGTGAAGTTCCCATGACTTTTGACCGTTCTGGAATATTCGATGCCAAGCGAAGGCAGCATGCCTAGCACTTGGTCATTGTAGGTGCCGAATGGATAGCTCATTCCGCGAACGGGATAGCCGACCAATGCTTCAAGCACCGAGCGGTCGTAGAGAATTTCCTCTGCAATCTGTTCAAGCGGCGACTCGTCGAGGAAGGGATGCGTCACCGTATGCGCGGACACCTCATGTCCCGCGAACAGGCTTGCCACTTCCCCCGCCTCGATATAATTGTCTTTGCCGAAGAAGCCCGAATTCAAGTGAAAGGTTCCCCTCAGGCCGTATTGATTCATGGACGCAACAAGTCTCCGATCATGAATCGTTCCATCGTCAAAGCTGAATACAACCGCTTTCAGCTTGCCTTCCGCGAATCGATCAAATTTTATTTTCACGCTGAAATCATCCCTTCTTGAATCTGGATTTAAACATGCCGCAATGATTAAAAGTATACCACGCAGGCAGTCGCTTGTAATGAAATCTCTGCCAATTGCGCATGCTAGAAGAGATGCCAGTATAGGATGGCGACTACTATCGATTAGCGGAGGACAGGATGAAGAAAATAAGCTTACTGATTTGCTTGCTGTTCACGATGTCAATCAGCCTCGCGCCTGTTGCAAGCGCGAAAGAAGAGCTTGGCGCGCCAACGGTGACCGTCCCGATCAAAAACGGCAAGGGAGAGCAAATCGGAACCGCCCGGTTCACGCAACGCTCGGAGAAGGTATATATCGCTTTGGAGGCCGAGAAGCTTCCTCCCGGCAAGCATGGCATACATATTCACAATGTCGGCTTGTGCGAAGCGCCCGACTTCAAGTCGGCCGAAGGCCACTTCAATCCCGGGCACAAGGAGCATGGCTTTAACAATCCGAAAGGCTTCCATGACGGAGATTTGCCGAATATCGAGGTCGGAGCCGACGGAAAAGTGAAGACGGAAATGGTAACGTCGGCCGTTACGCTCGAGCAAGCCAAGAAGAACTCTCTGCTGAAGGAAGGCGGAACCTCGCTCATCATTCATGCCGGTCCGGATGATTACGTAACGGATCCTTCCGGCAATTCCGGCGACCGCATTGCATGCGGCGTGATTAAATAAGCCTAATTGCTGCGTTGTTTTATCGAATGCCGGAATGGAAGAAAAACCTTTTGCTTCGCAATGCTGCGATTGGCAAAAGGTTTTTTCTATCGAGACTAATTGCCGCCCCGGTTCATTTCCTCGGCTTATCGACCGGGTAAACTGTCTGGAGTTATCTTTTTCCCCTTGGTCGCTAATCCTCATCATTCCGGCTGCTTCCCGCAATCTTCCGGAACATGCCTCGGAATACGCCGTCCCGATGAATATGGCGCACGCAGCGAATCAGATGTCTCGTTGGGTCATGAATCCAGCAGCCGTCGTCGGAAACGCGCGGACTTGGCACAAGAATGCTCGGACACAGATCCGGATTGACGAGCCACGCCACAACAGAAATATCCCATATCACACGCGTATAGGCATAATGGTCCTTCGCGCAGTTTTCGTAAGTATCATGAAGATATTTCCCCAGCTCCCCCTCATCCCGCACATAATCGCGAATTTCCGACAGGGAGGTCGTCAGATTCGAGGCGACCCCCATGCAAGGGATCAGAACAAGGGGCACACCGGAATCGAACATCACTCTGGCGGCAGGCACATCCTGAAACAGATTGAATTCTCTTGTATCGGGCCATTGCAGCGAATGCCCTCCCAGCCATACGACAACGATTCGATGGATGATGTCCGGATTCATGAGAATGGCGGACGCGACATTCGTAATCGCGCCGATTGCAAGCACGTACAGCGGATCCTCCGAATCGCTCGCCATGGCGCGTTCGACCAGATTTCTGGCTGCTTCGCTTTCTGCATATTGGTCCTTCGCTGGCAGGTAGGAGGTGGATCCGCGATAAAACGGAATTTCTTCGCGACCGGCTATCTGCAATATTTTCTCAATTTCCTTGTAGCTCTTCTCCATGCCGTCTGCCGGGCTCTCGGACAGTTCATTGAAGAATGGAGCGGCGTACAGAGCCTCCACCGTCATATGCCCGGATGAAAGAAGCGCGTACACTACGGCGAATTGATCATCGATTTCGTTGAAGGTGTCGGTATCCATCACGATGCGAACCTTCCGACCCGGGTGCTTGAGCTTGCGAATTAATTCCTCTTCCCTCATGGATTGAACTAACGTCATTGCGGCTGTTCCTCCTATCACGATTTGGTTTCGATGGATAAATTATACCTCCATTTGCTATGATAGCAGTATGATGAATTGGTTGATTTATAATATAAATTGGCTTTTTATGCAGTCAGAGGAGGAAAATGATGTCGATTCAAGGCCCCGAGCTCGCCTTCATGTTCCGCGCGACTCGTCAAAGCGGGGAAGGCGTTTCTCCGCATCATCATCAGTGCTACGAGCTCGTCTATTATGTCAGCGGCGAAGGAACGACGCATATCGGCGATCGCGAATGGGCTTTCCTTCAAGGCGAGTACGCGATTATTCGCCCGCATACCGTCCATAGCGAGCAGCATCACTCTACAGTCGATGTGATCTGTATCGGTCTCGCCGCGCAACATCATGATCCTCCGCTGGAAGAGGGCGTATTCAACGGTGCGGGAACGCGGATTCTCCCAACGTCGCTGCATATGCTCGCGGAGCTGCAGGAGCAGCAGCCCCGGTCCGACCGCATGCTGGAGCTGCTGGCTTCCCAGCTTAGAATCGAACTGCAGCGCAGACATGCCTCACTGCCATCCGTATCCGTGGACGACAGCTTTCGCTACACGCTTAATTACATGAAGGAGCATTTTACGCAAAAAATAGATTTCGCGGCGCTCGCAGCGCTGGCAGGCTTCAGCTCCGACTATTATCGGCATCGCTTCAAAGCGGTGACCGGCCGCTCGCCGATGCAATATATACTTGACATGCGTCTGGGGCATGCCCGCATGCTGCTGCAGCATACCGCTCTGACCGTCACGGCTATTGCCATGGAATGCGGCTTCTCGAATGATGCGCAATTCTGCAGCCTCTTCAAACGGGAATGCGGCTGCACGCCTGGTCAGTTTCGCAAGAGGGCAGAGGAGTGAGGCAAGGCTTGTCTTAGACTGTGATGTTAGTTGCGGCGGTCATTGCAGAGTTTGTTCCAGGGTTAGACGGTGTTAGGTGCGGTGTTAGGTGCGGTGTTAGGTGCGGTGTTAGAGTTGCAGGGTTGTATAGTTATTTTCATTGTAAGATGATGTTGTTGCGACCTTTCTTAAGCGGTTGGCGATGTTGGCTGTATGTAATGGAATTTCTCCAGTATATCTTCGCACGCCAGCCCAGTTCACTGAATATATTGGAATTTCTCCAGCTTATTACTGCCAGATGGCAGCAGTAGACGAAATTCCGCATAATAAGCTGGACAAATTCCAGTATAAACTTCTTATTCCTAGCATTCTTTGAAATAAACTGGAGAAATTCCAGTTCAGCTAGAGACTTGCTTCTGTTGCTTCGCCCAAACCACCTCGACCGACTGACACCTGTTGCTCCATCCAATCCGTCTCGACCGCCGCCCTCCTTCTGCCAAAGGCTGCTTCCAATGTCAATGACTCCTCGTGCTGCAGCAATTCCGCGGCATAGAGGGTCCGAAGCTTTCTTCGGACCCTCTTCCTGGCTTGCGTTATACGACAATCTATTCCAGCGGCGCCAGATACGCCCCGTCGATGAGCTCGAAGCTCGAGCTGCCAGGCGTCTTCCAAGCAACGGCGACATGGTCGCCGCCGGCTTCCTCCTTGTGCAGCACCTCTACGTAATAGCGCTGTCCGGCTGTCAATGTGATGGAGCCGGAGGTTTGCGTGGAGTTCTGCGTCCAGCTTTGCTCATTGACCCAATCGACCACCTCTCCGATCTGAACCTTGTTCGCAGCCGTATTGTCCGTGCTGAGGAACAGTTGACAGTTATTGTCGCCGGCGATCGAGAATTGGTAGGTTCCCGTTACCGTCGGTACGATATAGCCGCGAATCCGCGTGCCGTAATGATCGCCCCAGTTCGACGGCGCCGCGAAGCTCGTCAATACAGAGGTGCCCGTCGGCGTCGTTGTCAGCGGAATGCTGGCTACGGTCGCGCCGTTAATATTCGTCCAGTACTCGCGGACGATCGTGCCCGTCGGCGTCTGCCCGCCGCCGCCGGAAGCGTTCGTCGTCACGTTAAGCGCCGAGCTCGCTGCGGAGCTATTGCCCGCCGCATCCTTCGCCTTCACCGTAAAGCTATATGCCGTGCTTGCCGACAGCCCCGTCACGTTATACGAAGTCGCTCCGGTCGTAGTGCCTGCCAAAGTCGAACCGTTATACACCTCATAACCTGTCACGCCCACATTATCCGTCGATGCCGTCCAGGACAGATTGACGCTCGTCGAGGTTTTCGACGGCGAAGTCAAGCCGGTCGGAGCTGTCGGCGCTTGCGTGTCGCCAGCAGGAGCGTTCGTCGTCACGCTGAGCGCGGAGCTCGACGGGGACACGTTGCCCGCCGCATCCTTCGCCTTCACCGTAAAGCTGTACGCCGTGCTTGCCGACAATCCTGTTACATTGTACGATGTAGAGCCCGTTGTCGAGCCCGCCAGCGTCGAACCGTTATACACGTCATAGCCGGATACGCCCACATTATCCGTCGATGCCGTCCAGGACAGATTGACGCTCGTCGAGGTTTTCGACGGCGATGTCAAGCCTGTCGGAGCCGTCGGAGCTTGCGTGTCTCCCCCGCCACCCCCGGAGGAGGCCATGTTCACATCGCAGGTTTTGTAATAGCCCGGAGCCGGATCGCTGCCGAAGCCGTTGTTCGAGCACATGACGCCATCGGTATACGTGCCGATAATATAGCTGCTGTTCGCCCCGTATCGCACCTCTTTGGTGCCCGTGAAGCTGCATAGATTATTTTCCCCGGCGCATGGCTCCCATTGCGGCACCGGAGTCGAGTTCGTCGTAACGTTAAGCGTGCTGCTTGCAGCTGAAGCGTTGCCCGTCGTATCCTTCGCTTTCACATAGAAGCTGTAAGCCGTATTCGGCGACAAGCCCGCTGCCGAATACGAGGTCGTGCTCGCGCCGACTGTGCTGCCGACCACGAAGCCGTTCATATACACATCATAGCCTGCGACTCCCACATTATCCGTGGAGGGGCTCCAGGTCAGCGTAATGCTCGTGTTCGTCTTCGCCGGCGAAGCCAAGTTGGTCGGCGCCGATGGAGCCGTCGTATCCGGCGGTCCAGCCACAACCGTAATCGTCTGCTCCTTGACGCTGGCGCGTCCGCCGTTATCCCAGACGCCGAGAATAACTTGATAGGTGCCTGGATTTTGATACGTGTATGTCGGACTTTCCGTTGTGACGGGAAGTCCTTCGCCGAGATCCCATAGATTCTCAACGATGGTGCCGTTGTCTGTTGAAGTGTTCGTGAAGGTTACGGATTGCCCTAATTGCACTGTCAGCGGAGCCGTGAAATTCGCCACAGGCTTCGGATCGCTGAAGCCGCGGCTTGTGAGCTGAGTATCATAGCCATTGCCGCTTACCGTATTGTTGCTCCATTCCAGATCCCCCGCCGAAGTTGGATATTGATCAATCGACGGTCCGGCATTGCCCGTGATCGTATTATTAATGAAGCTGATGCGATCTGTGCCCGATGCAGAGGTAATCTCGATGCCTTTTCTGCCGTTATTCAGAATCTGATTGCTGTCGAACGTAATATTCTTCGTATCGCCATGAATGCGAACGGCGTTGCCGCCATAGCCCGAGTAGGCCGCGGCCGGATTATCGCTCGGACCGTCTTCCCAGACATTTTTGTAGAAATATTGATATTGTTCCGTCTCGCCAGTGCCCGCTCCTTGCAGCTGCATGCCCCACATGACGATGTTCTTGACGGTGTTGTAATTCCACAGCTGATAGCCGGTGCCCGGCGACTGCTGCATGCCGACCTGCTGACCGCCGTCGACGAGATTATTCGACGTCACGCCATGATCGACCATAATCTCCAGCCCGATATTGCCCACGGTTCCGTCAGTTGCGGTTACGACATTGTTGCGGACCGCGATATAGGCTGAGCGCACGGTGCTGATCCAGTGGTCGACATGGTTGTTCTCCACGATAGAATTGTCGACATTCGTATGAAGCTCGATGCCGAGTCCTTCCAGCTTCTTGCCCGTGCCTGTAATCATATTGCCGCGCACGATCGCGCCGGGACTGTTGTCGTTAACGAAGATGCCGCCGCGGCCGGTATCCGCTACAACATTGTTTTCAATAAGGACATTATTCGATCCCCAGCCAACGCGCACGCCGCCGCCCCAGTCGGAATTGACGCCGACATTCGTAATGATATTATTGGAGATCTCGAGATTGTCCGTGTCGTTGCCGAAGAGGGCAAACGGCCCGAAGCCAGAGGAAGCGACGAGATCCTTCACGCTCAGATTGCGCATCTTGTTATTGCTGCCCCCATCCGAATACACGACCGACTGCGCGCTGGCATTATTGGCCGCGTCGAGCGTCAAGGAGGATACTTCCGCATTCGTCGTATTATGCAAATAGAACATCGTGTTCGTATTCGAGGTTGTTGTGAACTTGATAATGGTCGTGTCGCGGTCGGCTCCTGCAATCTTCACGCCGGATTTGCCGTCCACCAATACGGACATGTAGTACGTTCCTGCCGGAATCAGCACCGTATCTCCGCTCGATGCCGCGTTAATGGCGTTCTGAATCGCGGCGGAATCGTCTGCGGTATCCGTTCCGTTCGCCCCGTAAGCGGTTACATCAATTGTCGCCGCAAAGGCGGACGGCATCGGCATGGCGGTAAGCATCATCGTTGCCGCGCATAATAAACTTAACATTCTTCTTCTCAGCTTCTTCTTCCCCTTGCTGATTGAGCCTAGTCTCATTAATCGTTCCCTCGCTTTCGAATTTGGCTTTCGCTTACGGCAGTTCCTGGCTTCCAGCCTGGATTCTCTGTCTAGCTCCACTTCCTGTCGAATTACAGTCGCTCTAACCCGCTTCGCACCTCCTTCCGTCCCCACATCTTGCCATAGCCTCAGCACGAAAAAAACTGAACAATACGCTAAAAAGCGTACAAGCTTACTATAAATAAGCCGAATTGCTGTATAATAGTCCTTTGGAGTCTCAACTTATCCGCTGTGGCGACCAAGAAAATGCTGCAGTGCTGAAAATAAACGTTGGAGCAGAGGAAACAGCCTCGGACTGCACTGCAGCGCTCCACCAGAAAGCATGTTCGATTAGAAAAGAGCTTTTAGCTCGCCAGACAGCGAGTAGAGTATGCACTGGACATTGAAGCCGAGTTTGACAAGATTGCATGAATATATACCGGTTTGGGGAAAGAGAGAGAACATCAGAGGAAGCTAAGGCTGGTGAGGCAGAGTGGAAACAGAAGGCGATTGTCGCAAACAGCGCCGCATTAGGCAGACATTCTTGCATATCAAGTACTGCCGCCTAGTATGTCGCGCGCATGTCTGCGCGGATATGTTCCGCAATGGAAAAGAGCATTAAGAGGATATTCCTCTGTACCTTCGAGCAACTTCAGTCGTAAGAGCGCCTTGCTCGAGAAGCCAATCGCACAGCGTATCAGCTCCGCTTCTCCTTGCGTTATCAAGCGGGGTCAGATCATCGTAGCCAATCCAGTTCAGTTCTGCGCCCTTCTGAAGCAAATATTGCGAAGCCTCCAGTTGACTGCCGTGACAAGCCTGCCAGAAAGCCTCCGTAATCTCTTCCGCCGCCGGCTGCGGCTCGAGGGAGAAGTATCTCTTGATTTCGTCCATCAGACCTAATGCGGCCGCATGCCACAGCTTAGTCTTGGCGCCTCGTTCGACAAGCCGTCTCGCCGCCTTCCATTGTCCGAACGCCACCGCATCATCCAGCGGCGTGCCGCCTGCAATGACAGCGCCTGTCGCTTCAATCTCAGCGCCAGCATCGAGCAGCACATCAAGCGCCGCGACATCGTCATTGCTAGCCGCCCAATGCAGGGGCGTTTCCGTATGGGGACCGACGAATCTCGCATTCACATCCGCACCTGCATCAATCAGTGTCTGCAGCGTCTCCGCTCCATTCGGAAGATGACCGGGCCAATCCGTAGCGATGTGCATCAGCGTGCGCGTCACCAAATTCGCTCCCCCTCCGCAAGCCTGCTCCGAACCGACAATTCTGGCATGAACCAAATCAGGATGGCTATTCAAAAGCTTCTTCAATACTGAGACATCGCCGCCTCGAATAGCTTTGACAACCTCCTCTCCCAGCTCTGAATCCCAAGGAATAACACTCATTCCTGAACCTCCCCGCAACAATATATTAGTAGTAGAAACGAATCTCTAATTCAGCAATTGTTCTGAACATCGCGTACAATCTTATAATGAAACATATTGCATGTGTAGTCAAATCGGAATGGAAGGATAGGGAAACAGAATCGAATAGAATAGAATCGGAATTAACAATGGAAGAGAACTTATCCAACTTTAGATGCATTTAAGCGTTCACGCAATAGTTGCCTTTGACTTTGCTTCAAAAAAGATTAATAATAAATAATGCTGATTCTAATTCAAACAACCACACCATATGATCTATTATTCGAGACAGATGGGCTGTTACTTGTAGCAGTTCATTTCGTTTCGTGGAAAAAAGGATGGCGATACTATGTCTCTCTACCAAGGCTTGCGTAATAGACCTTTTATTACGTTCTCTATCATTCTACTATTAAAAGGAGCCCTTGCCTGGTTTGTCATCTTCGATGACGGTCCATCGATCATGACCATGCTGACCGAGATTCCATTCATCTGGTTGATCTTCTGTCTCATTGAATGGTTCGCGACCAAACGCAAGTTTCTCTATTATATGGCTGTCAATTTGCTCGTTACGGCCATCTACTTTTCTGCTCTTATGTATTACAAATACTATGGCATCGTCGTAACCTATCATGCGCTGAGCCAAGCGGATAAAGTAACAAAGGTCGGAGAAAGCACCTACTCGTTGCTCGATCCGTACTATTTGCTCGTTTTCATCGATATTTTATTATTCGCAGTTGTCATGTTCAGACCTAAAACCATCAGGAAGCTGAAGGAAGTCGGCATGCTGAAGGTGAACAAGCGGTTGATCGCAACCTTCTTTGTCGCTTCGCTTCTTATTAGCATCTTCAACGTGCTGCCGAATCATGCCAGCATGAATGAGAACAAGAAAGCCGAGGAAATGGGCATTCTCAATTACGAGTTATACACCTTGTTCGCAGACTCCAGCCAGAAGCGCGAATTTGTCGACATGAAGGACATTACCCAAGCTTCCATTAATGAGTTGAAGGGTATTCAAGAGCCTCAGGTTTCGCAGTATTGGGATGCGGCGGCGGGCAAAAACGTCATTATCATCCAGCTCGAATCGATTCAAAATTTCTTTATCGGCTTGAATATTGACGGTCAGGAAATTACGCCGAATCTGAACAAGCTGGCCAAGGAAGATTTCTATTTCAACAACTTCTATACTTCTGCGGGAGCCGGCACAACCTCAGATGCGGAATACGTGGTGAACACTTCCTTGTATGTGCCGCAGCATCAACCGGCAACTGCCGTGAATGTCGACAAGGCATTGCCAAGCTTGCCCAAGCTTCTTGAAGGAAAAGGATATTCGACCGCAACCTTCCATACGAACAGCGTCGAGTTCTGGAATCGGAAGGAATTGTATTCCGCGATCGGCTTCCAGAAGTATTATGACAAAGAATTTTATGGCGACGCAGCCGAAGATCATATTGCCTTCGGCGCTGATGATGAAGTATTGTATGCCAAAACAATCGGCAAGCTGGAGGAAATGGATGCTGCGGACCAGCCTTTCTACGCGCAGGTCATCTCCATGAGCTCGCATCATCCTTATGAGATGCCTGAGAACAAGCAGCAGATTAAGCTGCCGGAACGCTTTGACGACACACTTGTCGGTCGTTATATTATTGCTCAGAACTATACAGATTATGCAGTTGGCAAGTTTATCGACGATCTGAAGGCCAAAGGCATCTGGGATGACAGCATCGTGATGTTTTATGGAGATCACCAAGGTCTTCCGCTCTATTCCTTAAGCGATAAGGAGAAGGGCCTCATGGAAGACATTATGGGCCGCGAATACGGCTACACCGATATGTTCAACATTCCTTATATTCTGCATGTGCCAGGCGTGTCCTATCCTGCTGTAATGACACAGACAGGGGGACAGATCGATATTCTGCCAACAGTCGCCAACTTGCTCGGGATATCGCTGGACAATCAAATCCACTTCGGCGAGGATTTACTGAATCAAGATACGAACATCTTGCCAATGCGCCATTTCTTGCCGACAGGATCGTTCATTAACGACAAGAACCTATACGTGCCGGGAATTGCTTACGACGACGGCACGGACTATAATCTGCTGGATAATTCTGAAACAGAGATTCATAACGGCAGCTCCACAACGGAGACCCAATACGAGAACGCGCTCAAGCTTCTCAATCTGTCCGACAACTATGTCGATCAATTGCCTGACAAATAAGGATGCGTATTACACAAATAGGGACGATGCCTTGCCAGTCGCTTGTAGACTGCCAGACATCGTCCCTTCTTCTTCGCTATCTCTTAGGACTGCCCGCAATGCGGGCAAAACTTCGTATCTGCCGGTATGGTCTTGCCGCATATGCATTCTCTCTCATTCTTAATGCTTCTGACCCGAGCTTCCAACTGCTTGATTTCTTGATCCAGATCATCGATCAGCCTGCTCTGGAAGTTAATCAGCTCGCTGGTCTGATCAAGCGTTCCCTCATTCCGTGCGTTGTAGACCGACTCTCCGATGAAGCGGTAGATCTTCTCGATTTCCTTCTTCTTGCCGGAAATCTGTGTGCTCAGCTTCGCAACCTCCACAGAATCCTTCGCCTTGTCGGCCGCCTTCGCAGCTCCATCCTTCAATTTGTCGAACAAGCTCATGTTATCCCCTCCAAAAGCCGAATTGGACAAGTCGCATCCTGTCAAATCTTGAGTTATTCTCTTATCCATTATAATCTATTCGTCTCTGATAAGGGAAAGTACTTTTGGGAACAGAGAAAAGCTTTATACAGAAACAATCTAGCTCAGACCGTTTTTTAACAACAATCTGCTGTAACGGACATTTCTTCCTCTTACATAGCTTTTTTTGATGTTTCATTCTTCTAACGGACATTTAGTCACCTTAGCGACTAAATCCAGCGCACAAACAAAAGATTTTCCCTGCTAAGCGGATCAAATGTCCGTTAAAATTCAGAATAATCGATAATGAGCTTCTAAAGGGCGTAAATGTCCGTTACAGTTCCTCAACATTTTGCACCGCGCGCAGCTCCCAGCGCGCGGTGGGGCGGAACGCGTGTCACCACAAAGCCGCCCGGCCTCCCTCTTCGGGGGCCGGGCGGCTTAATAGGCTGACTCACTAGTCAAAACAGTAGATTAAGCAGCGCCTTCCTGCTTGTCTTCTTGAGGCGAGGTTGTGCGTTTCACGAAGAAGCTCACAACAAGGGCAATAATCGCGAGAATGAAGCCGACGAAGAATGCGTCATGCAGACCGGCCACCATCGCTTCAATCGGATTCGTGTCTCCGGTAGAAGCGACATAATCCTTGGAGCCGGAGGACATGATGGAGATGAACAACGCCGTCCCGATTGCGCCCGCAACCTGGGTCAATGTATTCATCAGCGCAGTACCGTGAGCATAATAACGCTTAGGCAGTTGATTCAAGCCTGTCGTCTGAGCCGGCATCATGACCATGGAGATGCCCAGCATCATAAGCACATGCAAGAAGATAACATAGCCGCCGCCCCATGTGCTTTTCACTTGCGAGAACAAGAAAATCGAGATGACCATAAGAATCAAGCCGGGTATAATAAGCGCTCTTGGGCCATACTTGTCGAACAGCTTACCGGATATCGGAGCCATAAGACCGTTCAAGATGCCGCCTGGCATCATGACCAAACCAGCTGATAGTGCCGTCATCAGCAAGGCATTCTGCAGGAAGAGCGGAAGCATGATCATCGTCGAGAACATTGCCATCATCATGATCAGCATGAGAACCGTAACAAGCGAGAACATCGGGAATTTGAAGGTTCGCATATCAAGCATTGGCTCTTTCAGCATAAACTGATAGATGACGAACAGAATCAACGTCACAACGCCGATAACGATGCACCAGATAACGGTCGGATCGGACCAGGAATGCTCGCCTGCGCGGCTGAAGCCGTACACAACGCCGCCAAAGCCGATTGACGACAACAGGATCGACAGAATGCTTACCTTCGGCTTGGTCAGATCCGTTACATTCTTCAAGAAGATAAGGGCAAAAATAATCGAAAATGCCGCTAACGGAATAATGAGATAGAACAGCCATCTCCAGTCAAGCGAATCGACGATCAGACCGGATAATGTCGGGCCGATGGCCGGAGCGGACATAATAACAAGTCCGATCATGCCCATCGCCGCGCCTCTATTCTCAGGCGGGAAAATAATCAATATCGTGTTCATCAGAACGGGCAGCATAAGCCCTGTTCCAAGCGCTTGAATGACGCGTCCGAGCAGCATCACGCCGAATACGGGCGCCACGCCGCAAATAATCGTTCCCGCGAGGAACAAGACCATTGCGCCGATGAACATCTGTCTCGTCGTGAACCATTGCTGCAATAACGCCGTTATAGGAACCAGAATCCCGACAACAAGCATGTATGCGGTAGATAACCATTGCACGGTTGTCGCTTCGATGTTGAAATCAATCATGAGATCGGGGAATGCAATGTTCAATAAGGTCTCATTCAAAATAGCAACAAATGCGCCAATAATCAGCGCGGTAACAATAGGGCCCCTCTTCAGCTTGCTGACGTCGATGTTAGAGGGCTTTGAAGCCATGCCTACGTCCAAACTTAACTCCTCCTTAATATGTACCTAAACTTAGCGGACAAATGTCCCCACCTCTACAAAGGTACCGAACATTTGCTCGAAAGTCAAACAAAAGTTCTGTTAAAAGAAAAAAATCCCTATGCCTAGAGTCTAGGCATAAGGATGAATGATTATTCCTCTTTTCTTCGCTTACGCTCGCTTAAGCAGCAGTTCGATCCTGCAAGGCTCCCCTGTCAGCTCAAGCCGCAAGAAAACAAGCTGTTCCCCAATCAGCTTCGCTTCGCGACAGCCCGAGAACGCCGCCACTTCAAAGCCCTCCAGAGCATCCCAGTAGGCGAGACCGAACGGCAGCCTCTTCCAATAGCTGATCTCGTATACAACTCGGATATGCTCATCCGTTTTCTCATACTTGCTTACGAACACCTGCGGCGTCGCTTCGACGAACTCATCATGCATATTGCCCTTTCCAACATAGCTGCGATAGGTTCTAGGCGTATTCTCACCCTCCACGAACGCCATCTGACATTCTTTATCATAGTAGAGGAAGGCATTCGGCCACGGACCGCAGCCAACGCCGCCCATCGTCATCGTGTATTCATTGATCTCCGGCCTGATCTTCGTATCCTTCGTCAGCATATAGACCGGCGCCGTCTCCTCGTTATGCGCATGATACAGCTCCATGGCATGAGGCAGCGTCGTAAGCGTAATTTCATATTGGGTGATGTGCTGGAAGAACAGATCGAGCATGCCTTCGCAGCCCTCCACATGAGAGGCCGGGAATACGGCGAATTGCTCCGTGAATTCCATCTCATGCGCCTCTTGCTGCTGCAAGAAGAAAACCTGGTCATTAAGCGCCGTATTGACGAGATAATCCTCAAACAGATTTTTCCAATAGTCGATATTATCGCCTGTGCAAAGACCTGCGCGAAGCACATCGTTCGGATCGGTGGAATAGATGACCGGACTGCCGGAATGATACGTGAGATTCAAATCTCGCGCCGTCCATTCGCAAGCGACGACCTTGCCCTTGCCCGGATGCGGTACTTTGTAGCGATTCGGGTCGACATACCAGGAGCCCCACGGTATTCCCTTATGCGTAATGCCGTCCCACCATACCTGCTCCCAGCAATAGCCCCACATGCCTTTGAAGTCAAGCTCCTCCAGCACCTGGATAACCTCGTTATAAATCTTGCCGCGGGCGGCCACCTTCGTGCCGGCCCAAGGGAAGGCTCCTTGAATCACGCCCCAAGCGTCCTCCAAAGCGGCCTTGAATTTCGCCTTATCCATGCCGCAATCCTCGATAAAGAACGGCGTCTGCAGAATAATATTGTCGCCGAACTCCTCATGCCACCGATTAATGCGCTCCTCCAGTATCGGCACAGACTGCTTATTAACAATCCATGTGACCGGTATATTGTACTTATGCGCCAAGGCAGCGGTTCGATCAATGCCTTCCAGAGCGACGCCCTTCCCCCATGGTGTATCATAATGAGAAGCATAGCTGACAAAGGTATAGATCAAATTTTCAGGTTTCATTGCTTTCATCTTACTCCCTCACTCCAATCCAGTCATGAAATGGAAAGAGTCTCCGCAAGGAGACTCTTTGCCAAGCTAGACCTAACATTCAAGCCATTTTATTTACTTTTGGTTTGCTTGCCATTCTGTAATTTGTTTTTGAATTTCTTTCGTAACAGTCTCAATGCCGGCTGCTTTCAGCTTCGCATTACGTTCGTCAACAAGCTTCGAAGTATTGGCTACAGCACCTGTGCGAATACCTGCATATTCATTCATGATATTATTAAGCGCTGAAACCTCGTTCTGTACATTCGTCGCATCGAATACAAATCCAAGCAAAGGCGAACGTTTTGCTTCATTATTGAACGTTTTCCAGTTTTCATACAGATCATCAGGTTGAGCAGGCAGCAGGTAGTTGTTTAATTGGTTGCCGATTACCCAGAATAGAGCACTTTCACCATAGCCGGAATCTTGAATATGCTCGATACGATTTGGACCAGTCTTGGTATAGTGCTTGCCTTCAATACCATTAACAATCAGATTGATCGGGTATGGATCTGTATGAAGCAGGTTCAATACCATCATTGCACGAGCAGGATCCTTCGAAGTGCGCGAGATAGCCATCATGGAGCCTGTAGCTAAATCGGTTGTAACAACTGGCTCTTCAAGAATATGCGATACAAATTTGTATTTGCCTTGTACGGATGTTTCCATCTCAGCATCTGCGCCTGGCTTCCAGGTTACAGCTTGAACCCATGTTTTTCCATCCAAACGCAATGGATCAATCTTGTCTGTGTTAGTCGCAGCATCACTGTTGATTAGACCTTCCTCGAACATCGTATGCATGACTTCAAATTCTTTCTTGTTAACTTCAGTAATCTCTGGATCCAATAGATCCTTCACAACAACATTATCTGTATCTGTGTAGTCATAGAACCAGCCGGCGCTCTTATTGATTAGCGGACCAATCGGACGGTAGTTGGATCTTGTTTCATACATAATGCCGTCGCCTTTACCTTGGCCAGATACATAGAGATTCACCATATCCGGATTTTTCTCATGCATCATTTCCAAATAAGGCTTCAAATCGTCATAGGAGTTGATATCGTCGATTGGAATATTATAGTCTTTTACAATATCTTGACGATACATGAACGCCTTGCCTTGCGTAATCTCTTTGTTTGTTGGAATCGCATACAATTCGCCTTTGAAGCGCGGCGCTTCCAGATATAGCGGGTTTAGATTTTCTTTGATGCCCTGTCCGTATTCATCCAGAAGCTCGTCAAGCGGCAGGTAGGCCTTCTTAACAATATTCTCGAAATAGCCGAGCCATGATGCTGTGAAGATTAAGTCCATCTTCTCGCCGGTACTCATCGACAATTCTGTTTTTGTTTTGAAATCAGCGCTTGCATAAGGAACAAGCTTAACCGTTGCGTTGATTTTCTCTTTGAAATACTCGCTTAATTTGTCTTGCACTTCAGCAACATCCTTCTCAGGCGTACCGAAGTAAGTGATAACGACTTCGTACGGATCAAGCTTATCAGCAGCCGGCGTTGCTGATGCCTCGTTTGTCGGACTGCCTGAACCGCTATCCTTCGTCGGCTCTGGATTGTTATTGCCCCCGTTGTTCGAACATGCGGATACCACTAGCGAAAACATAAGAACGAGTACGACTAAAATCTGCATGCTGCGCTTTCTCTGTTTCATATTTACCCTCCTAAGATTGATGTTTGCAAAGCTATATAGAACGATCTCCGGTTTCTAAACCATCGATCTGAACTACCGCCATTTATTAACCCTTAACGGAACCAACCGTCAAGCCTTTAACAAAGTACTTCTGGAAGAAAGGATAGACCACGAGAATAGGTCCCATACCAAGCACAGCCATCGCCATTTGCAAGGATTCATCCGGCAAATCTCGTGTCAGCGCCGGATTCGCGGCAACAACCTCGATCTGATCCCGAAGATATTGAATCTCATTCAGAACGCGCATCATCAGATATTGAAGCGGATACATCTTCTCGTTATTGATAAAGACCAACGCATTGAACCAGTCATTCCAATAATTAATCGTACTGAATAGCGACATTGTCGCCATGACCGGCAAGGACAACGGCAATACAATTCGGGCAAAAATTCTAAGCTCGCCGGCGCCGTCAATTCTTGCAGATTCAATGACTGCAGGATGTATCGTCGTTTGGAAGAAGGTTCTCATTATGATGACGTTGAACGGTACAATCAACAACGGCAGAATAAGCGCAATGTAATTATCCCTTAAATGGAACAACTGTGTGTAAATCAGATATTTGCTGACGAGTCCGCCATTGAACAGCATCGTGAAGAATAAGAAAAAGGTAAAGAAGGTTCGGAATGGATAGTCGGCTCGGGATATAGGATAGGCATATAAAGCCATGAGTACCACACTCAAAATCGTCCCGATAACCGTAATGCCAATACTGACGGAATACCCTCTTAGAATGGTTTCGTAATCCTTGAATATCGTTGTGTAGGATGTGAGCACCATTTTATCCGGGAAGAAGCTATAACCGTTAGCGCGAATAGAATCTCCGCTCGTGAATGAGATAATGATAACGAGCACAACCGGCAACACTGCGGCCAATGCCAGAAAGATGAAGATCATATGCATGACGAATTGTGTCGTAGATGACAATTCGTTCTCGCGTTTGCTATTCACACTGGATACTTTACTCATAGGGTTCACCTCACTGTATGACTTAGAATAGAGCTTGTTCTTTGTTAATCTTGCGCACGGTATAATTCGTAGCAATAACCAATATGAATCCGACTACGGATTGAACTAAAGCTGCTGCTGACGACATGCCGATATTATTCATGACGAGCAAGGATCGGTAAACGTAAGTATCAACAACATCGGTAACCGGGAACAACGCTCCGGAGTTCTGAGGTACCTGATAGAAGAGTCCAAAGTCTGAATTGAATATACTGCCCATAGACAATATCGTTAGAATAATGATTACCGGCTGAATCGTAGGCAAAGTAATATGAAGAATCTGCTTCCACTTTGAAGCACCGTCAATAACGGCAGCTTCATAATATTCTGGATCAATTCCGGCGATAGCGGCAATATAGATAACCGCGCCAATACCTACATGCTTCCAAGCGTTAACAATGACAAGAATATATGGCCAATACGTCTTATCCGTATACCAGAAGATCTTATCTGCGCCGAAAAACTTATGTGTCATAACATTTATGAATCCATAATCCGGGTGCAAGAAAGCATAGACGAGATAACTTACCACAACCATCGATAAGAAGTTAGGCAAGATCAGAAAGCTTTGATATACCTTTGACAGAAACTTTTTACTAAGCTCATTAATGCCTATAGCAATGCTAACCGACATAATAAGATTGACAATCATAAACACCAGGCTGTATGAAACCGTATTTCTCGTAATTCGAAATAACGATCCTGAGCTGAATAAGAAATCGAAATTTTTGAAACCAGACCAAGGACTATGGAATATACCGTCAGCGTAATTAATATTCTTAAATGCTATGAAGACACCGAACATCGGAAAATAACTGTTCATAAGAATAACAACGATTGTTGGTATCATTAGCATGGTTAAGTAACGATATTTCCACATATTGAACCAAAACAATCGGAGACCTGTTTTTTCCCTCGAAACCATCTTATTCAATCTCTCTTTCTCAAGGCCGACCGCCTTCTCCACGTTAACCACTTCCTCTCTCATGGGTTTATTATAGAATGCCCCCCCCTCCAATACGATGATGTATTCACTCATAAATGTGATCTAAAACATTCAAAATAAAAGCCCCAGCCATTAGCTGGAGCTTGAAATTTCCTATTCTTTCAAAATTGGCAAATTAATGATTGCTCGAACTCCGCCCTGCTCCCTCCACTCGTATGTCAATCCATAGTTTACGCCAAAGTGCAGAACAATGCGCTGATTCACATTTCGAATACCGTATCCCTTATCCTGTATTTCACCACTCACAATCTGTCGTAATCGCTCCATATCCACAGGTAAAAATCCATTATCCTCTACAATCAGCCTTAGCTCATCCTGTTCAAGCTTCACACTGACCAGTATGTTCCCTTCGCCATCCATTGAACTGACGGCATGGAAAATCGCATTTTCTACTAGTGGTTGCATGATAACCTTGGGAGTTAGAAAGTCGAGCGCCTCTTCATCAATATCCCATTCCACCTCGAAGGTGTCGGGATAGCGTTTCATCTGCAAGCGGCAGTAGGCTTGGATATGCTCGATTTCCTCCTTGATGGTAATCATCGTCTGACCTTTGCTGAGTCCGATCCGCAGCAGCTTGGACAGATCCTTCACCATGCCGCCAACCTCGTTATTCCCGCTGTCGATGGCGTACCAATAGATCGAGTCGAGCGTATTGTACAAGAGGTGAGGCGTAATTTGAGAATGTAGAGTTGTGAGTTCGATTTCCTTCTGCTTGATCTGCATACCATAGTTTTCTTCAACCGATTTGTCCAGTCGTTTCATCATCTTCAGGAAAGCTCCATACAATAATCCGAATTCATCGGTGCGGAGCATATCTTGGCTTATATCCAGAACTTGTCCAGGCTCATAAATCTTGGTGATGGCAACCAATCTCAGTACAGGCTTCACTAGAATGCGGAGCAAATAGAGCACAAATGCCAGTACAAACAGAAGATATACGACGGAAACCGTCATCATTGTAATTTGAAACACTTCTTGTTTTCCTGTAATGGATTTTTGTGGGATTTTATAAACCAAGGTTGTATTGAACGCTGGATTTCTAGAGAAGGCATACAACCACCTCTTGCCTTCTTCTTTCTTAAAATAATAGCCTTCCGTTTTGCCATTAGCTTCGAAAGGGATGTTCGCCATTGTGAACTCATCAGGTCCATCCGAAATCAATAGTTGACCTTCATCATTAAATAGGAAAATGCCTGAATTCGGCGGTAGTTTTACTTGAACGAGATCCTTCGTAAACAGATACTCAAGCTTAGTCACAACGAGCATTCCAATTACATCATCATAATATTTCGGATTCAGAATGCTTCGCATAAAAGCGATGGTCTGCGTTCCATTCCCCGAATCGATGAGACGTATCGTTCCTCCCCCTTTTTCATTCAAGACGGAGGCGACTTCGGGAAGCAGCCCCCTCCCATCAGCTTCAATATATTTGAAGCCTATCGTCCGATAAGTCAAATCCATTTGAGGAACTATGTTGTACAAATTTTTAATGTACATGGAGTATATGGTGCCGTCCGCCGTCCACTTCTCCAAAATTTCATCCGCTTTATTAATATCGCCGAGCGTCTCGATGTGTGTCCAGAATTGAAACTGCTTCGGATCGCTGAAAATTTGATTGTCCAGCAGCGTGACGGTTCGATCATTCACAATCGACAACGTCTTCTCGATGGCATAGTGATTCTGGTTCGCGAGCTCCAGCATCGTCCTTCCGATTTCATTCTTCATTGATTCGGACGCTTTGTAGAAGGAATACCAGCCAACAATCAGGAAGGGCCCTATGATAAACAGCAGGAACGCGATGGTGACTTTATATTTCAGCTTCAGGTTAATCCCTCCTAGAGCGTGTTTGTAAGCCCGCCCCTAGCTATCCTTGCGGTATTCAGCCGGGGAACTGCCCGTGTAGCGCTTGAACATGCGGCTGAAATGCTCAGGAGATTCGTAGCCGACCTGATACGCGATTTCGTAACGCTTGAGCTCCGTTGTCGTCAAGAGCAGCTTCGCTTCTTCGATGCGAAGATCCGTCACGAAATCCCATATATTCTTCTTCAGTTCCTTCTTAAATAAATAGCCCAGATAAGCCGTGCTGAAATGCACTTCATCTGCGATATCCTGTATCTTCAGCGCGGGGTTCCGATAATTCTCGCGAATGAAATTCGTAATCCGCGACAATATGGATTGATCCCTCTCCTTCGCGAACTCGTGAATCAATTCGACGCTTTCCTCGATATAACGCTCGAGCTGAGCCTGCCTCTCCTTGCCGGCAAGACCTCGGAAATAGACATCCGGGTCGAAACGATGCAGCGACGCTCCGCTGCCCCGGCCATACTCAAGCACCAAGCCATAAATGCGATAAACGAGCATGCCGAAATAGCTGTTCATGAGTTCCTCGGTATGGCTCAATTCCTGAAGGGGACTCAGAATCACTTGCGGATTGACGGCTTGGGGATTTTCCTGGCCGCCCTTCATGAGCTGGATGAACTCATCCACCTTCGCCATCCACTCCGCCATATTCAGATTTTGCTGCTCGGCTACGTCTTCATAATAGAACACCTTCTGCGTAGGATGGAGATTCTTCCATTCCGCCGCCGCGTTGGCCTCTTCCATCAGCTTGGGAAGCATCAGCACATTGCCGTGCAGCGTCGAGATGCCAAGCGTCGTCTCTACATTCAAATATTGCTTCACGTTCATTGCGATCATCTGACCGATGAGATGCAATTGGGAATGAGCTTGAAAGCGCTGTCCAGAAACCTCTTGATCGCTGATCTGAATAATGCTGATGAGCTCATTGCCGAAGCCGTTGAAGGTCAATCCGTTCCATTCCGTCAGGCTTTCTTCTATTATATTGATCGTCGCATACTTCAGCAGCTTCCGGTCTTGAAGTCTGATCTCGCGATTGCTGAAGCCGCCGTAGCTGAGATCGAGTCGTATGGATATAACGCCGAAATATTGCCCTTTCACCTGTTCGCCAAGCTCTGCGATCAGATCCTGATAATCGTTCTTCGTCAGGCTGCGCTCCGTGACAAGCTCCATCAACAGCTCGTTGCGTCTGACAACGGCGCTCTTCTCGTCCCGCTCCTGCATCGAACGCTGGAGCGACTGCTTGCCAAGCTCCTCCTTCTCGCTGAGCACCTTGCCAACGACCCGCAGCAGCTCATCGAGCTCCACCGGCTTCACCAGATAATCTCTGGCGCCGAGTCTGAGCGACTTCTTCGCGAAGTCGAACTTCTCATGAGCCGAGATGACAATGACCGGCAGATTGGATTGCTCCATATAGATTGTCTCCATCAGCTCGATGCCGTTCATCCTGCCCATCTGTATATCCGTTAATACAAGATCAAAGGTGTCCATTCGCAAATAATCGATGGCTTCGAAGCCGTTCAAGGCTGTTTCCACATAGGATATGTTCAATTCTGAAGCCAGCAGGAAGTTCTTAATGCCTGTGCTCACTCTCGGCTCATCGTCCACAACCAGAATTTTATACATGGAAACCTCCCGTTTTACGCGCTGTATTGGAAGTCAAGCCGCCGTACAACGCGTACGGCGGCTTGACTATGAATAGTCCAATTATAATGGAAGTTCCCGTGATATGCCATGATGAATAACCGCGAAATGATGATGAATTGCTAGATTCGGCTGTTAATGTCTCCTTCCGGCTTGAGCTTGACTTATTCCGGCGAAAGCGTCAGCTTATCGAATACAAGGGTAAGTCCCGATCCTGAGGTGCCGGCGAGCGTGAATTTGAATTCATGATTGCCCGTCTGCGTGAAGTTCGCTACTCCGAGATCAAGCTCCCTGTAGCCGGAAGAAGCGCTGTATTCATCCTGAGGATTGCCTTGAAGCTTGCCGTCCAGATAGAGCTGGAATTGGCCGCGATCCGAATATTTCTTCACTCTCACATGAATGCGATAGGTTCCCGGCACGGCGACATTGACCGTGTGGCTGATATAATCGCCCGCCGTATTCCCAATCAGCTTCGTCACCTTGCCTCCGCTTGCGGAGCTGTCGCTGTATACGCCGAACGTATCCCCGGCGGATCCCGTTAGCGTAAGGTCCTCAGCCTCGTAGGTCAGGCTCGAAGGAGACGGTCCCGTACGCACCAGAATAATCGAGTCGAGCGGAATGCCATAGCCCGAGCTGGAGGCGTTCTTGCCGGTCACCGTGAACCTGATGGTCTTCGGTCCGCCCTTCTCGAAGGATATCGTTCCCACGGGCATCGTTTGGAACGATTGACTGGAGGCATAGCCGTCAATTCCGGATCCAACATCGACGCCTTGCACGGATAATTGAGTGATGCCTCTTGAATTGTATTTTTTCAGCCGAACGGATATTTCATACGTGCCTGACTCCGGCACATCTATCGCATTCTCGATATAATCGCCGACTGAATCGGCCGCATACCATCTCCATTCGCCGCCGCTTGCCGCCGCATCGGTGTGGTAGACCGTGGAAGTGTCGCCCGAGCTGTCGTACGGCAGGTCCTCGACTTCATAAGTTGTCGTCTGAGTAATGCCGCTGCATGTGCCGGTCTTCTTCAGCTTAATCAGCCTGGAAGCTCCCGCGCTGCCATTCGCATTAACGGATAGCTGAATGCTCGGCGACAATTGCTGTACGGTAATGGCCGGATCGCTCTCCAGCACGCAAGCCGCAGTGCCGCTCAACTCAATACCGATACTGCCGGTATTCACCTGTGTCGGGTCTGCCACAGCAATAGCCAACTCGCCGCCGGAATCTTCTACCATGACGGAGGCGATGCTGTCGCTCGTAATGCCGCCAACCGTCTTGGAACTATTCTGCCAGAATTGCGCGGCCTTGATGCCAAGCGTCGTCTCTTCGACCGCCTGCGCTTCATCGGAATTCTCGAGAACGTCGATGTCGGGACTGCTCGCGTAGGCGCTCGTCTCAGTCGTCGTCGCATTCGGCAAGGTCACATACGAATAGCTTCCCGCTGTCGGGTCGGTGCCATGGTTGACATAGAGCGTCAGATAGTTTCTCGTAATCAGCGTCGTATCGTCAAAGCCTTTGTAGCTGTTGAGATCCTTCCACTTGCCCGTTCTCGCTTCTCTCAGCGCTTCCAGATTGGAGGAATCGGGGAAATAATACCCGATGCCCGAGCCCGACGTGTTGCCGTCCAGATGCGCCCAATCCACGCCGGTCAGCGACTCGCTCCAGCCAAGCGTGGTCGACTTCGCCGTTCCATCCACTGTGAACGCGTTGTTGCCGGATGCGTTCAGCTTGCGATTCTCGACGATCGTCTCGACGGGGCTTCCGTCTGTCGAAGCGATATCCGAGCCGAGCGCCACGATCTCATCGTCGAACATGAACCAGGATTTCTTCGCGTCGAGCGTCTGGCTGTAAGGCATGAGACGCATGCCAATCACTCCGTATTCGCCGAGCGACGCTCCCCCAACCTCGTTGCTGCCGCCGTAATGACTGCCTACCGTGCTGTTCTGCTCGACCGTTGTGCCCGGCAGACGATATGGATTGACGGTTGGCCAGAAATCATCGCTGAACTGTGATTGATCTGCATTGTACAGATAGGTCATGCCGTCGGCCGTGTGCCAGGCTCGGGCATTCTCCGCATTGATGGATTCATAATTGCTGATTCGCGTCGAGGACATGCTGACCGCGTAGCCGAAGCCTTCGCGGAGCTGCACCGCCCGGTCCATCTGAGGGAAGAGATAATTGCCGACGAGCTCGTCCCTTGCGACGATGGAGCTGTCGCTCATGATCGCTTTCGCCAGCACGATCATGTTGATGCTTGCGTCTTCGTAGAAATTACTGTAGGTCTCATCCGCAATCCATGCTTTAATCATCGACTGGATCGCAAGCTTGTCCGCGAACGGAGCGAATTGGGAGATGCGAATCAGCGCTTGCATAACATAGTGGCCGACCACATGATCCTGGAACTTGTTGCGGGAGATCTCCCTTCCCCGCGACATATCCATCATCGCGCCGTTGTACACAAGCGGCTCGAAGCTGTCGTACACCCATCTCGCGACAAAATCCTTCCGCGTATCCACGACCTCCCAGGTGGAGCCGTCCAGCACGTACATCATGTTCGCGATGTCGGAGATGAGGTTTTTGCCGTAGCCTCCCGTATAAGGATGGACCCCGTGCTGGATGAAGGAGCCGTCTGTATAGAAGCCGTCGCCGTCGGTCGAATATTCGAACACATCGCCCAGACCGTCTCTCGCTTTGTACAGCTTCGCGCTGTCCTTGACGATGATGCCGCGCACCCCGACGACCGTCACCTTCCATACGCGATTGGCGCCGGATAGCTCGACCCCCGGCGAGAAATGCTCGATCGCCGTCATATAGTTCGCGATCTGCGTGCTTGTCAGATCGTCGTACATCAGAATTACGAGATCGTTCAGCGCAAGCGGCGTGCCAATCTCCCAATCCCACCAGTTGCCGGATGCCGGCGTCGTCTCGTTATAGTTGTTCGCGTACATCCAGTCCATGGCGTCGACGATATCGTCTCTCAGATCCGTATCTCCCTCCAGCGTTGAGCCGTAGGTCGCGTAGCCGAGCGCCATGTCCTTCAGCTTGCGATACGTGTCCCTCACATCCGCCGAACCGCTGCCCAGGCTGCTCCAAAGCCGGGTTCTCGAGGGATCCGTATTCAACGTATCCCAATTGCTCTGCGCCGCGTCTTCAATCTCGTCCAGCTTCGCCGCGATATCCGCGTCCCCTGTGCTGTAGCCTGTGCCTCCCGTGATCATCTCCTTCCACTTGGCGCGGAGCGCGTCGTACTCATCCGAAGCGAACGCCTTTTCGTTTGCGAAGGGCAGCATGCTCGCCAGCATCACGCATACGAGCAGTATTGCAGGCCATCTTTTTGCCTTCCATACCATGTTCATCATTGCCTCCATTCTTTTTTGGAAACGCTATCATGCCTTGCAATACAAGAATAACCCGTATTCGCTCCGACGAATACGGGTCATTTTTTATGTTTATGTTTGCTTTTTTAACAGTCTAGCTCCTTATTTCACATAACCGAGCTCCTTGAGCGTGCTCTTCGCTTGTTCGAGGTACGTCGTCACTTTGAAATCGTTCATCAGCTTCTCGACAAAGCTGTCGTATTCGTCCAAAGAGCGCTGACCGTAGATGAATTTCGTAATCTCTTCGGTTTCGTAGCGATTCTTGTCATTGATCGAGATGCCGTCCGGAATTGGAATAAACTCGTTAAACGTGTTAATGCGCGGCTCTTCGGCGGCAAAGGTGACATAGCTCTGCTGCTTGTCGAATTTCGTCTTGAGATAGTTGAGCTCGTCGCGGCCCGTTAATTGATGATTGAACGCGTAGCTCGTCTCCGAGATTCGGTCGGTCGGCACAACCTTGTCGCCTTCCATATTGTAATGCTCGCCTTCGATGCCGTACATGACCAGCTTTGAGCCTTCGTCGCCGGTAATATAGTTGATATATTCGAGCACCTTGTTCAGCTTGTCGGGCTCATCCTTCAGAGTGGCCGGAATCGCGTATCTGCCGCCGGTGCTGCCGATATCGAAGCTGCCTTGATACGTGCCGCCGGGACCGGTCAGAGCGGGAAGCTGAATCCATTCCGCGTTCGGATTGATTGCTTTGTATTGCTCCACATAATTATCCTTCACCATCTCGCCCCAGTTGAGATAGACGATGCCCGCCTGGCCCATGAATGCCTTCTCTTGATGCTTGAGCCCCTTGTTCGTCATAAATTCGGGATCGACGTAACCGCTGGACACGAGATCATGAATATAGGAGAGCGCTTCCTTCATCTCCGGCATGGCAGTTGAATATTTCACTTCATTATCTCCAATCTGGAATTGCCCGGGAGTAGCCACTCCGAATGCCGCGAACACCGCGTCGAACGTCGAAGGCGCATTAACCGCGTCCGGGCTGCCGAAGCCGCTTCCGGTGATTCCGTACGTGTCGTTCTTCCCGTTCTTGTCGGGGTCGTTCTTCGTGAATGCCTCGGCTGCCTTCTTGAAATCCTCAACGGTTGCCGGCACATCCATGCCTACCGCGTCCAGCCAATCCTTGCGAATCCAATAGGTCGACATCGGCAAGTATGCGCGCTTTGGAATCGCATACAGCTTGGCATCGATTCTGCCTTTGTTCAGATCATCCTCCGTCAGCTTCTCCTTCACATTCGGCATCTGATCGAGATAAGGACCCAGATCGAGCAGGAGCTGCTGCTCGGCATAGGTTTGAAGCTGCGGCTTCGATACCGCGAACAGATCCGGCATGGAGCCTCCCGCAATTTTAACATTGAGCTGCTGCTCATAATCCGTCGCCACCACATTGAAGTTCAAATCCATGTTCAGGCGCTTATCCAGCTCCTTCAGAATAAAATCCTCGTTCTCAGCGGGCATGCCCGAGCCGGACGCGAAGAAATTAATCTCGACCGGCTTCGCAGAAGCATTGCCCGTTGCCGTTGCTTCCGGCTTGGCGCTCGCCTCATCCGTAGCGTTATTGTTGTTGCTGCCGCAGCCCGCGAGCATTACCATACCTGTGAGCACGACGGACATTAGCGTTGCCATCCCTTTTTTTCTCATATCCATTCTCCTCGCTTCTTCTATTACTTGCTATGTTAACCCTTAACTGATCCAAGAAGCATCCCTTGCGTGAAATATCTCTGGACAAAAGGGTAAACAACTACGATGGGCAAAGCGGAAATAACAACCGCGGACATCTGCAGCGACTCGGAAGGAAGCACATCCTCCGCATCCATCGGCGGCATCATGGCGCTCGCCAGTATATTCCGGAGTATAACCTGGAGCGGAAATTTGTCGCTGTCGTTGATATACATGATCGCTTGGAAAAATTCATTCCAATGGCCGACGGCATAGAATAGGCCGACCGTGGCGATGACCGGCATGGAGAGCGGCAGTACGATCGTCGCGAGTATGCGAAGCTCTCCCGCTCCGTCGATTCTCGCCGCCTCGTCCACCTCCTTCGGCAAACCCTCGAAGAAGGTTTTCATAATGAGCAGGTTGAAGGACCATACCGCGCTCGGCAGAATCATCGCCCATACCGAATTGATGAGACCGGTCATTTTCACGAGCAAATAGGTCGGCACAACTCCTCCGTTGAACAGCAGGGTGAAGGCGATCAGGAAGAGGAGTAAGGTTCTGCCCGGAAGATAGGATTTGCTGAGCGGATAAGCCATGAGCGCCGTCAAGACCAGATTGATCGCCGTTCCCGCAAGCGTAATGAACACCGTGATGCCGAAGGATCTCGGAATAAGCGAATCGTTCAGGAAAGCGGTGTACGAATCGAAGGTGATGCTGTGGGGGATGATGACGAAGCCCCCGTTCTTCAGCACCTCGCTGTACGGCGTGAGCGAGACCGCCACGACATAGAGCAGCGGGAACACCACGGCGATGACGATGACCGCCAGAATCGTGTAATTCAAAGCATTGAATAGGCGGTCGTTCCAGCTTCTTACCATACCTGCTCCCCCCATCTCTTGGCGATACTGTTCGCGATGACGACCAGCACGAATCCGATGACGGATTTGAACAAGCCGACCGCCGACGCCAGACTGAAATTGAGTTCCTCAAGTCCTGTTCGGAATACCCAAGTATCTATGATGTCTGCTACCGGATACACATGAATGTTGTACATAATGTAGATTTGGTCGAAGCCCGCATCGAGCATATGGCCGAGCTTCAGAATGAGCAGCAGAATAATGACGCTGCGAATGCCCGGCAAAGTGACATGCCAGATGCTTCTCATTCGCCCCGCTCCATCTACTCTCGCCGCTTCGTACAGGGCGGGATCGATGCCCGCGATCGCCGCGAGATAGATAATCGCGCTCCAGCCCGTATCCTTCCAGATTTCCGTACCGACGAGAATGCTCCGGAACCAATCCGTTGAGGACAAGAATGGAATGCTGTGTCCGATGCTGTCCTTGATCCACATATTGATGAGGCCGCTGGTTTCGGACAGCAAGGACAGCGAGATGCCATAGATGATCACCCAGGACAGGAAATGCGGCAAATACGTAACCGTTTGCACGATCGATCTTGCGAACTTCACTCGAACCTCGTTGAGCATCACCGCCAGCAGAATGCCGGGAAGCATGCCCCATGCCAGCTTGTAGAAGCTGATCAGGAAGGTGTTCCTCAAGATTTGCGCGAAATAGGGAGAATCGTAAAACGCTTTGAAATGCTTGTACCAGGGATTCGCCCAAGGGCTGTCGAACATGCCGCGCATGACGTTGAAGTCCTTGAAGGCGATAATCGCGCCGCCCATCGGAGCGTACCGATAAAGCGCGTAATAGATCAGTCCGGGCAGAAGCATGAGGTACAGCACGCGGTATTTCCATAGCAGTCGGAGCGATGCCGAAAGCCTTCTTGAGACCGCAGCCGTCAGGGGCTGCTTGCTTGCGAGTACAGGTGGTTGATGATCCATGCTGCCAATCTCCTTTGCTAATCGTCCTCCTGTTGGAGTGGAGGACTTAAGGTGAGACGCCTCTGTCTTATGTATAAAGAATAACCCGTATTTTCCGGAGAAAATACGGGTCGTTTTTTATATTTAAGGGTGCATTTTTAGTGTACGGGCGTCAGATGCGCTAGAGCGACGGGCGGTGCTGGATTCGGCACTGCAACGCTGGAAATCTGCGCTAGAGCATCGTCAATACAAGCTACAATGTTTCGACAGTCACAGAAATGTCGCAAGCTTCCACTACCGTGCAGCACAAGTACTTTCTTCAACCCAATCGCTACCCGCTCCTATCCAACTTCTCTATGGCTGCGTCAGCCGGCAGCAGCGGATGCTTCAGCTTGACCGTATATCCCTTCTCGGTCGATTCTGTCTCGAGCTTGTACGCTTCGCCAAAATAAATGCGCAGACGCTGCCGAACATTGGCCAGGCCAATGCCCTCCGACTGGCCGCCCTGCGCCCCAGGGCCGTTGTCCGCGATCGTGATGGCGATATGTTCATCCTCGATCATCGCGGTAATCAGGATTTTGCCGCGACCGTCCGTCCGCTTGTTCATGCCATGACGTATCGCGTTCTCGACCAGCGGCTGCAGCATCAGCTGCAGCATGCGTGCGCCGAGCAGATCGCTCTGAATCTGATAGAGCATCTTGAACTGCCCGGGATTTCTCAGCTGCTCGATTGCCGCATAGTTCTTCACATGCTCGATTTCGCGTTCCACGGTCGTCCAGCCGTTGCCGTCGCTAAGCGTGAAGCGGAACATGCCGGCTAGGCGCGTCACCATCTCCGAGATAACCGGCTCGTCGATCGCCTGCGCCTTCCATTTGATAGAGTCCAGCGTGTTGTACAAGAAATGGGGGTTGATCTGCAAGATGAGCATCTGACGCTCCAGATCATTCTTCTCCTTCTCCATCTCCCGAATCGTATCCATCTGCTCCTGCAGACTGAAGATCATGGCATTATAACCGTAGATCCACTGTCCGATTTCGTCCTGCCTGTCCTGCTCCGGCATCGGCTTCAGTTGTCCGATTCGCACCTTCTTCATATACGAAATAATTTGCTTGATCGGGTTCGTGAAGGATCTTGCGATCAGACTCAGGAGGAGGACGATCAGCAGCAAACTAAGCGCGACCATCCAGATCGAAAAGCGCTGCACCTTCTGCAAATTGGCCGTAATATCCGCTCTTGGCAGCAAGATCGATAATGTCCAGTCCTTGACCGACAGCTGCAGCGAGGCATGAAGATAACTGCTGTCGCCTTGTTTGAGAAGCGACGGCTGACCGTATTGCGAAGGATCCTCATGCGATAGAATACGCCCGTCGCCATCGGCAATAATGATAGCTGCCTGAGGATAAAGCGACGGGCCGATCAATTGGTCCCGAATCATGAATTGCGGAATGCGAATGGCCATCACACCAACAGGAGTAAAGTTGTCGAGCGTGCGAATCTGCCTCACATAGATGAAGTCCGGCGCCTTCCATTGCTCGTTCCAGCCCGTCGTCCAAAAGCCCTTGCCATGCAGAGCCGCCGCTTCGTCATACAGCTCCTGGGATGGAGAGACCTGCTTGTACTGAAGCAGGTTGGCATAATTGGGGAACTTGTCGATTTGCAGCGGGAACACATACAGCTCGTACGGTCCCTTCAATTCGGAGATGAGCGTATTCATCTCTTGAATGAACGCTATCTCATCCGAGAATGAGGCCGGCGAAGGACTCTTCAGCAGCTGCTGAAGCTCTTGCGAGGCAAGAGCCTTCTCGGACAAGCTCTCAGCATCCGTCAGGACCCGCTCCATGCGCTGCGCGTTCTGATTCACGTTGTCGGACAGGAACACGCGGGCAACCTCTTCGATTTGATCCTTGGAACGATCGTAGGACACATAGCCGAGCAGCACCACGGGCAGGGATACGGAGATGACGAGCGCAAGAAGCAGCTTATGGAACAGCGTGCCCCTTCTCATGAGATCGCCGACCGCCTTCATTTGCCATACCTGAATGCTTTGGGAGATTCGCCCGTCTTCTTCTTGAACAATTTTCCAAAATAATGGATATCCTGATAACCGACCGCTTCGACGATTTCGTAAATTTTCATGTTGGAATGCCTCAGCAGTTCCTTCGCCTTCTGCATGCGGAGCTCTGTCACGTAATCGAGGAAGTTCGTTCCGACTTCCTTCTTGAACAGCTGGCTCAGCCATACCGGATGCAGATTCAGTTCGTCTGCCAGTTGTTGCAGCTTCAAATCCTCCGTATAACGCTCATGGATGATCGACAGCGCTTGCTCGACAAGCGAATTTTTGTTCAATCCCTTCAATTGAAGCGCCAGCTCCTGAAAATAATTCGCAATGGCCGCGCTGAGATCATCCATTGATTCGCAATCGTCCATCTCCTCCCACAATTCAAGTGGAATGACGCCAAGAGCAAGCTTCGTGTTCTTCTGCAGCTTCTCCTGAAGCCCCATGACGAAATCCATGCATGACTGGGAATAATCCGCAGGCCTCGTCGCCTTCCCGTTCATGACCAGACTATGGACGTATAAATCAGCCGATTCCCGAATGCCCTCGACATCCCTCATCGCAACCGAGGAGAGCATGCATGCCGCAATCTCTTCTTCGCTGCTATGCGACTGTTCCTTGAGCTGCTCGAAACGGCAAATATCCTGTTCGCGACTAAGAAGCGCCGCTCTCAGGGCATCTATGGACTGGCTGTAAGCTTGATGAAGCGCAAGAATGCCGCTTGTCGGCTCGCTGACGCCTATGCCCGTCTTCACCTTCTGATAGCGGGTAATCCCTTCGCTTAATGTCATCAGCAGCTCTTCCATTTCATTGGAAGAAGCGATAATAATCCAATTTCTTTTTGCATTCTGGAACGTAACGGAGGGTTGAAATCGCTGCAGCAATTCTTCGATGATATTGCCGATTGCAAAGCTGAGCGTATCCTCTTCTCGCTCGCTCAGCTTATTTGGAGGCGCTTTCATTGTTATCGCAAAAATACGGCAAGGCTTGTCGACCAGCCATTCCAGTCCCCAGGTCTGAAGTCTGTGATGGATATGCTCCTGCAAATAAGCGGGCTTCAGACATAGGCCTGACAGGAACACATCCCGCATCGATCTCGTGCCGAGATGGGCCATTTCCTTCGCATGATGCCGCTCCTGCCGCTCGCGTTTCTCTTCTCTGACCCAGGCCATGCAGTCAAGAAGCTTCTGACTGAAAGCGGCCGTGTCGAACGGCTTCAGGAAATAATCAACCGCGCCAAGCTTTAGCCCGCGCTTCGCATAGTCGAAGTTGTCAAAGCCGCTAACGATAATGACCTTCGGCTCGTAATGGTCGATTTGAATGCTTTCCATCAAATCCAGTCCGGTTGAATCCGGAAGAATGATATCGGTCACGATGAGCTCGGGCAGATGCTCCTCGATCACCTCCATCGCTTCCCCCGCATGCCGGCAGAAGAAGGCGTGTTCAAGCTCCGCATCGAGCTGCTCCACCATGCGCTTCATGCCCTCGAGCGACTGCGGCTCGTCTTCGATAATGAGAATTTTCATCGTTGTATGCTCCCTCCGGGCTCATGATTTGTCTCCATAGTAGAGCCGCAGCTCAGACCTTGTCAATGCAAATGAAACGACTGCGCAGCCATCCGCCGTCATGACGCGGAAGCGAACGTATACTGGAACCCGCATCGGATGCCACATCAAATCCCCATCGCATTCCCTATTAAATTCCCTTTCAAATCCCGAATTGGAGCTTGTACTGGAATTTCTCCCTTTTATCCGTACTCTTCCGTCCCTTTTCGCGATATGCAGGAAAAACTCCCGCTTATTTCGGTCGAATCGCAGCATACAGCTGAAATTCGGACAATAAGCGGGACTTATTCCACTATAAATGCAGAAAACGCTATGTTCGCTCAATTATACTGGAGATTTTCCAGTACATGCCGAGTTTGATTAACCGTGTCGCCGACTGTTGCGCTTGAGTGTAATGTTTGCCGCATCCGTTAAAGGATAATCGATCCCCCGTCGCTCAACTTGCCGCGGAGCTCGCCCGTATCGATGTCCCTCACCGACTTCGATTGCTGCAAAGCCAGATAGGCTGCGACGCCAGCCGCTTCCCCCGTCTGATTCATATTGACCATGACACGCACGCCCCCGAAGGCCTCTTCATCCACGTCGATCATCCTGCCCGCGACAATCACATTGTCATAGGGGCCCTTCGGAAGCAAGCTCCGATAGGGAACCTGGTAGTAGGTCGGATCCTTCTCCAGAGGTCCGCGCCATCTGCTCACCTCGTTCGGATGACCCGGCCGCACATACACCTGCTCGCCATCCAAATATTTGAACGTCAGCCCCGGTTTGTCCTGATGATGAATATCGACACGGTAGCTTCCGTACGCAATCGCGTCATCGAAGCTTTTCCCCAGCAATACTTCCTCGCCCTGCAATTGATAGAGACAATCGATATGCCGGGTCTCCCTTGTTCCGATGTAAGAGGGCAGCGACACAAGCGCGATTTCATTGTCCGGGCCGTACTTTCGGATCAAGTCCATAATCGCGCGCACCTGCCTGCGGCCTTCGATCTCGCTGTAGGTCAATTGCTCGCCGTCGGCGCTGTTCGCATGATAGACGCGAGTTCCCGCATACATGTAGACATCCTTCGTGCCGGGCACATGTCTTCCCCAGCCGAAGCCCTCCGGCAGATCGAATTCCTTGCTGTATGCAAGTCTCGCCGCCTGCAGATCAAGTCCGATTAACCGATCGCTGCCGGTCACATCGTCCTGCGCCTTGCTGTTCTCGCCCCAGCCGCTGATCTTCGCGCAAGCCGTAGAAGGCTGAAAATGCGAGGATATGCGATGATCCAGCTCCAGTCTTGCGCAAAGATCGCCGTCGCCCGTCGCATCGATGAACGCTTTGGCGCGAATGGCTCCCCTGCCCGATTTGTTCTCGACGATAACCGCCGTAAGTTCGCCGTCCTCGACATGCGGCGCCACGAACATCGTGTGCAAATACGCCTTCACGCCGCTCTCGATGATGAGATTGTCGAGCTCAATCTTGAGCTCCTCGGTATTGAGCACGTACCCGACCGAATGACTCTTCTTCTCCTCCGCGACCGCACCGATCCGCTGGAGGCGTTCAACTGTTTCGAGCGTCAAGCCGGCAATAATTTGTTTCGAAAACGCAGTATCGTAGAGGGAATGCCAGATGTTGACGAGACCTGAGGTGGCAACGCCGCCGAACGCGTTCTGCTTCTCCACAATGACAACCTTCGCTCCGAGTCTCGCCGCCCGCACCGCCGCGAAGACCCCGGTGCAGCTTCCCCCGAGCACGCAAATATCTGCTTCATGGAAAACGGGAATTTCTCTTGCTGCTTCTTTAATAATCATGGGCTTCAATCTCCTCCTGGACCTCAGAATCCATCAATTTGGCTTCCTTTTTAGCAGTCTGACTAACTCTAGTGGACATGACAGACCTTATTCGACTAAAATACGAGAATTCTCCATTTTGGCGGACATAACAGACCTTATCTTGTGGAATCCACTCTTATATTCTTGATTTGTTACAAATAAGAGCGCTGGTGTCCATGAAAATGAAGAATGATGATTTTTGATGTGAATAAGTGCATCTGTGTCCGTTAGCATATCAATTGACGCTTCTATGGTACTGTCCACAATGATAGACGGCCTTTCAAAATTGGTTAGAATGATTTGACAATTCTCCAATGCGCGCATTTGGTATCAATATTCAATTAATATCATTATAGAGGTATATAAATCATTTAATCCATGCACTATACTTAAAAATGGCATATACTTTATTTCAATAAGTCAGAAGCGGATTTTAATCTGGTTGATTGGTGGGGTGGCAGGTTGCTTAGTTTGCGGGCTAGTTGGTGAACGGGAGGAATGATGATATGAAAGACTCGTTAGAGGAAAACAATTCTATAAGGGCTGGCAAGCTGACAAATACTAAAAATGTGACAGAGGAGCGCGCCCCGCAAACCATTGATTTAGAGCGCTTCTCCCCTGAAGCAGCATCGCACGCAACCGCTGGCTCCAGCGTGGTTTACAATTCCGACTTCGCCCAATTCCCCTCGCCTTGGGAGCATGTCATCATCGTAATCCGACATCACTACTATGATCGGAAGCAAGCCTTCGAGCAGGATGCGGATCGGTATACCGAGTGGGCCGCCTTCGCCGTAACGGAAGGAGACTTCGAATGGCGAACCGGCGAAGCACCGGATGCCAGCGCGAGCGCCTCCCAATACCAGAGCGCCAATACAGGCCAGATCGTCATCTGCCCGCCGGGACTGCTGTTCCGCCGCCGAACCGGCAAGCCCATCTCCTTTCATTACTTTCTCTTTCACTTTACAAACAACGAAAAAACGCCTGTTGATTCGTCCTTCTATCAACAAGCGTTTCTTCTTTCATTTCAATCCTTGCAGCGGGTCTCGCTCACGCTGGACACGTTGCGGTCGCCGGTATCGGTCATGCATGCCGCTTATCCGCAGTGGCGGAGCCATGCTTTGCTTGATCTATTCCGTCAATTCGCGCTCGAGCAATCCATCAACTTCGAACCCGCTGCGGGACAACAAACAAGCGCCTCCGAAGACAAGCTGATGCATGACGCCCGCGGCATGCTGGATTCCGCAGCCAACGAGCCGCTATCCATTGCGGCCGTCGCCAGCTTCTTCGGTCTGAATGCCGTGCAATTCTCGCGGCGTTTCCAACGAGCCTTCGGACAGAAGCCCTCGCAATACGTCGAGCGAATCAAGCTGGGCAAGGTTTGCCATCTGCTGACGCATACCCGCATGACGCTGGAGGAGATCGCCATCGCCAGCGGCTTCAGCAACGGCTTCTACTTAAGCCGCTTCTTCTCGCTCAAGATGGGCATGCCGCCCTCGGAGTATCGCCGCCAGCACCGGATTTGATACGCATGAGCCGACTGGCCCGCTTGATGTACTTTCCGCATTCTAGCTCAGGGATATGAGCGGATCGAAGAATCCGTTCAGAGCATGTTGAAAAATCACAAGCTTGCAAAATTCATTAGAGCTTCAAGCCAATCATATAGTTAGTCCCCATGCGCGAATCACCTAAAAAGAACGCTGAAGCCAAGAGGCTTCAGCGTTTTGCATTTGGTTAATCAATCCATCCTGTCGTCTGCAGCACTCTGCGCAATAATGCAGCCGTCTCCTCACGTGTCAGTTCCGCGTCAGGCCTTACGGCGCTTGAATCATCGCCAAACAAAATCTCACTCGCATGCAGCATCGCCATCGCTTCTCGTGCCCACGGCGCGATCTGCTCGGCATCATTCCAATTTGACAGCTGGCTGCGTACTTGTTGATCGGTTTGCGCCGACTCTGTACCCGTCAAGCTCAGAGCACGCCAAAGCATAACCGCCGCCTCCTGACGCGTCAGCGGTGTGTTCGGACGGAAGCTGCCGTCCGGGTCGCCCGTAACAAGACCAGTTGCCAATGCTGCCGCAACCTCGTCTGCATACCAGACATCGCCGCTAACGTCCGTGAACCGCTGATCGCTTTCAATTGTATGCAGGCCTAACGCCCGTACCAGCAGCGCCGTCAACTCCGCACGAGTAATCGAGCGCTGCGGATCGAACTCTTCTGTCGATACGCCTTGGATAATAAGCCGTGAAGCCATATCCTCAACATCCGCTTCACTCCATCGACCTTCAATATCGTCAAAAGACGGCGTGTAGGTGATCAAAGCGAATATTCCGTCCCTGATGCTGTGCGCTTGCGCGAAGCGCAGGCTTTCCGACCGCGTCGGCAGTGGGATCACCGTACCGTCCTCGCCAATCCATACCATTGTCGGCGTCAATCCGCCGGCTGTTCCTTCCGCAAGCGGCATGGACAGGACGCCATAGGTGCTCCAGTCCGTCAGCCTGAATTGGTTTTCTCTTTCAAGCAACGAGACGCTTATCCTCACGAGCTCGCCGATCTGCTGACCTGGCAGTTTACCGTCAAGTATTTTAGCTTCATCAGCCGTCAGAGCTCCGATTTCAATGCGAAGCTGAGCCTTCGGTTCGTCCTGCTCCTCTGCCTGCATATCGGGAAGCTGGAGCGAATTCATGCCCAGCTGAAGGGCTGCGTCTGGTGCTTTCACGATTAATTCAATGCCTTTGTCTGCCATCAACTTTGCTATTTTCCCGCTCCATTGGACTGCCAAGTTACCCGAGAGGGCAAGATCACGGACATCAATTTGAATGGAAGCCTGATCCGGAAGATTGTTCAGCATAGCTTCAAATTTATTTTCGTCAATGACACGAATAAGATACAGCGTCTGCCCGTCCTGCTGCAAAATCTCGAGAGCAGCGATATTAGTAAAATTGGAACCTGCGATGTTGAATTCAACAACTTGGTTCTCCTCTTGCTCCGTCTGATCACTGTCATCCGAATCATCCTCCACTGCTGGCGGTGAAGGAGTAGATGGAAGCGCTGCTACACTCACCACAAATTCCTTTATGACTTGCTCCGCTCCCTTGCTGATCGTTGCTGTCAGCGTCACGCTCGCGTCGCTCTCCGTGTACGCCGGACGTGTCACTGTGCCGTTCGTGTCCACGACTGCGTCATTGCTACTCGACCATGTGATTGTCGTGCCGCTCGCGCCACTCGTGGGCAGCTCAACATTCTGCGTCACGCTTGATGCGCTGTCGCCCGAAGCATACGTGATGATCAGCGCTGCCTTGTCGTCGGCCACCGCTTCCGCATCGGTCTGCGCCTGCTTAATTATTGTCAGCGTGAACGTCTGCGTATCGCTCTCCGCTCCCTTGCTAATCGTCGCTGTCAGCGTCACGCTCGCATCGCTCTCGGTATACGCCGGACGTGTCACTTTGCCGTCCGTGTCCACGACTGCGTCATTGCTGCTCGACCACGTAATTGTCGTGCCGCTCGCGCCGCTTGTCGGGAGCTCAACATCCTCCGTCACGCTCGATGCATTGTCACCCGAAGCATATGCAATTGCCAGTGCCGCCTTATCGTCGGCCACCGCTTCCGCATCCGTCTGCGCCTGCTTAATTACCGTCAGCGTGAACGTCTGCGTGTCGCTCTCCGCTCCCTTGCTAATCGTCGCCGTCAGCGTTACGCTTGCGTCGCTCTCCGTGTAAGCCGGTCGCGTCACCACGCCATCCGTGTCCACGACTGCATCATTGCTGCTCGACCATGTAATTGTCGTGCCGCTCGCGCCGCTCGTCGGGAGCTCAACATTCTGCGTCACGCTCGATGCGCTGTCGCCCTGCGCGTACGCAATTTCCAGCGCCGCCTTGTCGTCGGCCACCGCTTCTGCATCCGTCTGCGCCTGCATAATCACCGTCAGCGTGAACACTTGCGTGTCGCTCTCCGAGCCTTTGCTAATTGTCGCTGTCAGCGTTACGCTTGCGTCACTCTCCGTGTACTCAGGACGTGTCACTGCTCCGTCCGTGTCCACGACTGCTTCATTACTGCTCGACCATGTAATCGTTGTGCCGCTCGCTCCGCTCGTCGGCAGCTCAACATTTTGCGTCACGCTCGATGCACTGTCGCCCTGCGCATACGTGATGATCAGCGCTGCCTTGTCGTCGGCCACCGCTTCCGCATCCGTCTGCACCTGCTTAATTACCGTCAGCGTGAACACTTGCGTGTCGCTCTCCGAGCCTTTACTAATTGTCGCCGTCAGCGTCACGCTCGCATCGCTCTCCGTGTAAGTCGGACGTGTCACCATGCCGTCCGTGTTCACGACTGCGTCATTGCTGCTCGACCATGTAATTGTCGTTCCGCTCGCGCCGCTCGTCGGCAGCTCGACGTCCTGCGTCACGTTTGTCGCGCTGTCGACCTGAGCAAACGCGATACCCAGCGCCGCCTTATCGTCGGCCACCGCTTCTGCATCCGTCTGCGCCTGCTTAATTACCGTCAGCGTGAACACTTGCGTGTCGCTCTCCGCTCCCTTGCTAATCATCGCCGTCAGCGTTACGCTTGCGTCGCTCTCCGTGTAAGCCGGTCGCGTCACTACGCCATCCGTGTCCACGACTGCGTCATTGCTGCTCGACCATGTAATTGTCGTGCCGCTCGCGCCGCTCGTCGGGAGCTCAACATTCTGCGTCACGCTCGATGCGCTGTCGCCCGAAGCATACTCTATGCCTAACGCTGCCTTGTCGTCGGCCACCGCTTCCGCATCCGTCTGCGCCTGCATAATCACCGTCAGCGTGAACACTTGCGTGTCGCTCTCCGAGCCTTTGCTAATTGTCGCTGTCAGCGTCACGCTCTCGTCGCTCTCCGTGTAAGCCGGACGTGTCACCGTGCCGTCCGTGTCCACGACTGCGTCATTGCTGCTCGACCATTTGATCGTCGTGCCGCTCGCGCCGCTCGTTGGCAGCTCAACATCCTGCGTCACGCTCGATGCGCTGTCACCCGAAGCATATTCAATTGCCAGCGCTGCCTTGTCGTCGACCACCGCTTCCGCATCCGTCTGCGCCTGCGGGATTACCATCAACGTAAATGTCTGCGTGTCGCTCTCCGACCCTTTGCTGATCGTCGCCGTCAGCGTCACGCTCTCGTCGCTCTCCGTGTAAGCCGGTCGCGTCACCACGCCGTCCGTATCCACAACTGCGTCATTGCTGCTCGACCACGTAATCGTCGTGCCGCTCGCGCCGCTCGTTGGCAGCTCAACATCCTGCGTCACGCTCGATGCACTGTCGCCCTGCGCGTACGCAATTGCTAGCGCTGCCTTGTCGTCGACCACCGCTTCCGCATCCGTCTGCGCCTGCGGAATCACCGTCAGCGTGAACAATTGCGTGTCGCTCTCCGAGCCTTTGCTAATTGTCGCTGTCAGCGTTACGCTTGCGTCGCTCTCCGTGTACGCCGGTCGCGTCACCACGCCGTCCGTGTCCACGACTGCGTCATTGCTGCTCGACCACGTAATCGTCGTTCCGCTCGCGCCGCTCGTCGGGAGCTCAACATCCTGTGTCACGCTCGATGCACTGTCGCCCTGCGCGTACGCAATTGCTAGCGCTGCCTTGTCGTCGACCACCGCTTCCGCATCCGTCTGCGCCTGCGGAATCACCGTCAGCGTGAACAATTGCGTGTCGCTCTCCGAGCCTTTGCTAATTGTCGCTGTCAGCGTTACGCTTGCGTCGCTCTCCGTGTACGCAGGACGCGTCACCACGCCGTCCGTGTCCACGACTGCGTCATTACTGCTCGACCATGTAATTGTCGTGCCGCTCGCGCCGCTCGTCGGCAGCTCAACTTCCTGCGTCACGCTCGATGCGCTGTCGCCCTGTGCATACGTGATGCCCAGCGCCGCCTTATCGTCGGCTACCGCTTCCGCATCCGTCGGACCCGAATCGATCTGAACACCGGTCGTGCTGGGCACTGTGTAGGCAATCGTGGCCGGGCTGCTGTCCGAAGCCGTAATTGTCGCGCCGCCTGGCAGCGTAATCTTGTTGTCTACGCCAATACCGTCCTCATCCAGCAGACCAGCGGCCACTTTATACTCGAAGGTCAACTCCTGCAGCCCCGTTCCGCGGGCACCCGAATACCCCGCCTCCACGGACTGCGTCGAGCCTCCATTGCCGATCTCGAGCTCGATCACCGGGTCGCCCGTCACGGTCACCTCATCCGCATAGGTGACCGTGAATGCCAAGACATCATCCCGTCCATACGTCCCATCGGCAGGAACCGCAATCGACAAAGGTACGATCTGGGCATCGAATGCCGCAATCGCGCTAATCAGCGCATCTGTTGCATCGGCAAGAGGCTCCGGATCAGTCACTTTAATGGCATCCGCCACTGTCTGCGCCTCGTCGATCGCGTCTGTCAATTGATCGCGTGCCACGGCCGGCACTTGTCCGACTGCATCGCCCGCACTGTAATTTAATAAGCGTGCATTGGCCGCATCCAACCCCTCGAACAACGCTTTTCCATAACGTTCAAAGGTATAGCCCATGTTATTAGCACGGGTTTCAGCCGTCGAGCCAGGATATCCAACGATGGTCAAATTATAGCTGTCCCCAAAGGCATAGACTTTCAAAACCGCCGAGTCGTTTAGAATCGTCGCCCGATTTATATAGCTCATTTTAAATGCATCATTTTCAACAAGACTTACGCTGCGCGGCAGCACGATTTCAGATATCCAATCCTGTTCAAAGGCATTATTCCCAATTGTCGTAATGCCTTCCGGGATATCAATATGGTTCAAGTTGGAGTTTCGATCAAACGTATATTCCTCAATCTCAGTCATCTGACTTGAGAGTGTCACACTTGAAAGATTATTCATGCGAAATGCATGATGTCCGACAGAAGTTACGCTATCCGGAATTACCAATGTTTCAATATTGTTGCGTTCAAATGCCCGCGGTCCAATCGTTTGAAGACCGTTCGGCAATTCAATCGTTTCAAGCCCAGCATATTGAAACGCACGAGCGGCTATGGACGTTAGTCCTGTCGGGAGCGTTACCGATTTTAGATTAATATTATTATTAAAGACATCCTCATGAAGATAACTAATGTTCTCCGGAATCACAACATTGGTTAGGTTATTGTTTTGAAAAGCGCCCGCCCCAATCGTTGTCAAGCTATCAGGAAGATCAATGGTTGTTAGTTGGTTTCCATAGAAAGCGTTGGTTCCGATAGATGTTAGCGTATCAGGCAAGATTACGGAAGTTAGCCCCTTGGAATAAAACGTCGAACTGGCAATCGACGTAACATCATATACGCCTCCCACCTTTTCCGGAATCACAAGGTCAACATCGCTGCCGGAATAACTGTTCAAAGTCGCCTCTGTAGAGTTAACAACGGTGTAACCAAAGTCGCCGTCCGATTCTGCATAAGAAACAGGAGTCAGACCTATAGGGAAAATCGGACAAAGCAACGCCGCAATCATCAAGCCGATTGCCAGCTTTCGAGATATAATACGGTTCCTTTTTATTCGCATGGGGTTTGATCAAAACCTTTCCTTCATTTTTGATCATCCTACCATTGTCGAATGAAAGAATTATGAAAGATCCCTATTAGAAAACGCTTTCTTATAATCGTTTTATTATTTTTAATAGCCATACTAAAGAATAATGCCTGACGGCGTCTCTGGGAAAGCAGCAACCTGTTCTAACGGACTTTCTATCCTCTTAGACGGCGTTTTTCAACATTCGCTTGCTCTAACGGACCTTTTGTCCTCTTAGCCAACCAATCGAGCGAAAAAACAACGGGATTAACCAGCTAAGAGGCGAAAAGGTCCGTTAAAAATCTGGGCTGGCTAAAAAGAGCTTCTAAGGGTCGAAAAAGTCCGTTACAGCTGCAAGCATTCACTCATTTCCCATCGAAATCCCAAAAATTCTGGCGTGTAAATCCCAGCATATTCAACGCTATCATGGCAAAAAAAGCTGAAGCCCCTAAGGACTTCAGCTTTTTTGCTTTTTGTTCAATAAATCCAACCTGCCGTCGACAACACGCACCGCATCAAAACAGCCTTCTCCGCGCTTCCCCGCTCCGAGCAAGCTTACAAATCGATCAGAGCCGCTTCCAGCTCGCCATCTTCATTCATGCGGCTAAAGACGATGCTCTTGCTGTCCGGGGAGAAGCTGGGATGCGGATGCGAAGGATGCTTCTTCCAGCACGGCGCATGACAGAGCCATTCGGAGCGTCCGCTGCGCAGATCGATAAGTACGATTCGCGGCATCGTCGGAAATTCCTGCGTATCCGCCACGGCGTATCGTCCGTCGGGACTCACCGCAACATGCCAGTAGGGATAATCGCCGTTAATGAATGTGACGCCTGCGCCGTCGGCATCTATCGCATAAACGCCCGTCGGTCCAAGAGGACTTCCCGCATACTTGACGAAGAACAGCTTCTTTCCGTCATAGCTCCACATTTCGTGTCCAACCCATTCCCCAAGCTGCGATCCCTCCTCGCCCAATAGCCGCCGCTGCCCAAATAGATTCGTCTTCGTGCCCTCCTCCGTATTCGCGACCCAGATCCGGTCGGGAATCTGATCCGTCCTCCCCTCATGGCAGTAGAAGATGAGATTTCGATCCGCCGGATTTACCATCGGATGGGTCATAATCGGATGAGGCTCGGGGAATCTCGGCGCTGCGACTTCCTGAAGCTTGCCCGTCCGCACCTCCAGCAAGGAGGCATAAGACACGCCATCTCTCTTGACCGCGAATCCCAGCGTGCCCGCATCGTTCGTGATGGACATCGGACCTCCGAATCTCACCGACTCATCCTCATCCTCATAGAGCACTTGAATCTCTCGATCATGAATACCGATAGACTGGATTCGGTGACCCTCGTAATAATAATAGCGATCATCCGATCCGACCGTTCCGTTGCCCCATTCATGATTCTCCAGCAGCAGCTTGCTCTCGCCGGAATTCGAATCAAAGCGATAGAGATTACCGCCGAAGCTGTCGCGACTCTCCATCACATTGAGAACCAGCCCGCTGGAGTCCGCTGACCAGCTATTGGCCGTAAAGTAGAAATGAGAGACATGCTTGCCCGGAATTCCGATGCTGCCGAAGCTTCTACCTGTCGCCGAATCCACTCTTTTCCGTTTTACAAACATAAGCTCTGTCGCACCTTTCCCTTCTTAATAGGTAATTTCGATATCCCCAAGCTGAGGCGTATAATCCTGATAACCGTTCGCCGGCACGACGATTTTCACATAATTCGTCCCCGAGGGCAGGTTGTCCACCGTATAATCGACCTTGTTCCAGTTGTTCCCCGTATTCGCCGGCGAACTCTTCTGCACGGTCAGCTCCGTATAATCTCCTTCACCGGTCGAGCCTCCGTAGAGCTTCACGTCATTGCCCGCATACGTATAGTAGAGTCGCATGGCCAACGATTTCATATGATCGACATGGTAGACGATATATTGCTCGGTCTGCGATGTGCGCGAGACGCGGCTGGGATCATTGTCCCGATATTGCGGATAGGAGGTGCTGATCTCCCATCCTCCGCTCTTGTCGTCGACGAGCGAGAAATCATTCCATTTATCCGCGAAGAGTCCATGCGCTTCGTACCCGATCGACAACTCCCCGATTTGCGGCGTATAGCTGGCATGCGTGTTTGCCGGCACGACGATTTTCAAATAATTCGTGCCTTGAGGAAACGAATCCACGGAATAGCTGACCTCGTACCACGTATTTCCGGTGCTGACTGGATTGCTCTTCGTCGGGATTACCTCCGCGTAATTCCCGTTCGTGCCGCTCGCGTACAACTGCACATCATCGCCTTGATAGCTGTAATACAGCTTCATGTCCAGCGTCTGCATATCCTCTTTATGGTAGATGAGATATTCCTCCGACTGGCTTGTTCTTACGGCCCTGCCCGTATCCCCGCCTTTGCGCTCCGGCGAGGAAGAGGTGATCGACCAGTTCCCGCTCTTCTCGCATACGTTCGAGAAAACATCCAGCGCATCTTGAAGCATGCCCGACCTGGATTCATGATGAATCTTCACATTCCCGATTTGCGGGGTATAAGCCTGATAGGCGTTCGCCGGCACGACGATTTTCAAATAATTCGTGCCCTGGGGCAGGTCGTAAGCGGCATATTGCAGCTTCTTCCAATTGTTGCCCGTATTTACGGGCTCGCTCTTGATGACATCCAGCTCCTCGTAATCCGAGCAGCCCGTGCGGCTCGCGTACAATTCGATATTATCGCCTTGGTAGGTGTAGTACGTATCCATGGACAGCGATTTCATATTATCGGCATGATAGATAATATATTGCTCGGTTTGCGAGGTGCGCGTTATTCGGCTTGGATCATTGTCTCTGTACTGCGGATACGAGGTTGTCAGCGCCCAGCCGCCGCTCTTCTCGCTAATCTTCGAGAAGTCATCCAAGGAATCCTCAAGAAGCTCCCGCTTCACCTCATAGCCAATATGGAGCTGACCGAGCTGAGGCGTGTAGTACGCATGGGAATTGGCTGGTACGACGATCTTCAGGAAGTTGGTGCCTTGCGGCATAGCGTCCACTGTGTACGTGACCTGATTCCAGGCGCCTCCCGAGTTCGACGGAGCGCTCTTATCCGCAGTCAACAATTGATAATTGCCATCCGTCGCGCTGCCGTACAGCTCGATATCGTCGCCTGCGATATTATAATAGAGCTTCATCGACAGCGAAGTCATATCATCGACATGATAGACCAGATACTCCTCGGACTGCGTGGAGCGCGAAGCACGACGCGGATCATTGCCTTTGTTCTGCGGCGTCGACGTCGCTATCGTCCAGTTGTCGCTCATCGCGCTCACCTTGGAGAAATCATCCCAATCGTCTGTGAACATATCGTAGACCGGAATATCGAAATCGACCGTCACTTCTTCCGTTGCCGCGGAATCATCGTTCAGCATGACCGTGAACGTGCCGACTTCGCCTTCGTATTGCACCGTACCTTCATACATGCCTTTGTAGCCTCGGAAGGAATAAGCGCCGTTATCATCGGTTACTCCATCCTTATTCGTCTTCCATAGATTCGTCACCAAGTCCGAATACACTTGACCTGACGGCTTCAGCGTCCAGTCGTTGTAGAAGAGCGGCGCGTTGTTCAGCCAATGCGAGCCGTCCCAGAAGCCCCACATATTGAATTCGTCCACATACGGATTGCTGAACGTCATCAGCAGAATATCGCGCATGAATTTCGCGGAAAATTCGGCGTCGCCGGAATTCAGATCATATTCCGTGATGGCGACCCGCTTGTTGTACGTATTGCCCAACTCGTACAGACGATTGTAATAATCGAGCGGATCGGCGCCGGTGCTGGGGAAATGGCTCTGAATGCCGATGCCGTCATACGGCGTGTTCGTCGCGTTCATATAGTTAAGAAACTCGGAGAATGCGCCCATCGTTCCGGATGTGATGCTGTCATTAATATAAAGCGAGGCATCGCTATCCGCATTCCGGGCAGTCTGGAACCATCTGACGAGTGATTCATATTCCGGGTTGAACGTATAGCCCGTCGGCGCCGGATCGGGCTCTGTATAGAGCGGGGCAAGAAGCTCGCGCATCGCTCCATTCAGAATAGGCTCGTTCACGACATCCCATTCCGGAACCTCGTTCTTCAAATCGTTGATTTGATCCGTAATATGATTATCTACCCGATCCTGAATCGCCTCGAGCGTCTGCGTCGTCATCGGATCTGTCTTCATTAGATCGGACACATCGGTAGGAACGCGTCCGTAATTATCCCATACCAGCGCATGGCCCCGCACGTAGAGATCGTTCGCCTTCGCCCACTCGGCCCCATTCTTGGCAAGCTGCGGGTTTTGCTCGTATTTCGGCCATTTCATCTCGGTTTCGAAAATAACGGAATTGAATAGCCCCGAGTTCGTCAGAACGTCGTTATATCGATATGAGCTTGTTCCTGGATTAGGATTGCTGGTTACGCGAGAGGCGCTGACGGCAGTTCCGAATTTGAAATCATGCTTCGTCAATTCCATGTTTACATTCGCGTTCTTCAACAGATTGCCGTCCTTGTCCTTCAACACGACAGAGAAATCATCCTTGCGGATTTGCTCGATCCGCTCCAGCGCATCGATGCGCCACTCGGCATCCGCATCGTTCATGCCGTCATAGGAAGCCACCGTTCTTGGAAGAGTATCGACCGTTGCGGTTTGTTCGTAGTTATAAACCTCCAGACCCGCAATCTGAATCGTTTGCGGCTTGAAGCCAAGCCTGAAATTGATGAAGCTGTGCGAGTTGACGGAGCCGTCTATATCCGACCCTTGAATCTCGAAGGGCAGATAATACTTCACCCATTCGGACTCCTGTCCTTGCGTCGGCACGCCCCCGTCCGCAAGGAATTTCATATGCTGCAGATTGGGCGTCTCGCGTTCGAATACGAACTGCGTCATCGCCGCACCCGTCTCATCGGTGGAGCTGATCGTTCGCAGATAGAACATCGCGAGCACGACATCGCCTTCCTCCATCTGCGGAGCAAGCGGGATCATAATTTGCAAATTGTAGGTGCTTGCCGGCGTCTGAACCGTCTCGAACTCCACGGCTTGTCCGAACGGCATGGGATCGCCGTTGCTGTCATAGTAGACGCTCCCTGTCACGGTGTCGTACACATCGACAATCTCACTGTTGTAATAGGTTGAATCGGGCGACTGCGGCGACAAGGCTCCCGCGAACAGGTCGCTCTCGTCGGCGAGGAGCGTGCCGGTCGTCGGCAGCGTCACCGAGTCCGGATCATCCGTATACGGGTTGGGCTCGCTGGAGAGATGAAGCATATCGTCAAGAAGCTGCTGCTGGTCGGGTGTCAAATCCTGCATATAGGACGGCAACGGATCCTCGTCGGCCAGAACGGCGCCTCCGGGGATGATGCCGCCGAGAATCAGACAGATTGATAACAGAAAACCCATTGCTTTCCTTGAACAAAGCTTGCTCATGATTACACTTCCTCTTCGTTTTAATCCGCCAATAGTAAGCGGTTTCAAATCTGCATCCCGATAACGCTTGAAGTTAGGAATGCTCTCCTTGGGGCTCGCGACTGTTCGGCCGGATGCTCATCCGGCCGAACCTTGCGAACCTTCAGCCAATCTTCCATGGCTCAAGCCGTCATGCCGCTTATTGATTATTGTTGTACCACTCCGTTACTTCTTTGATTAATTGATCTCCGCCTTGCTTGCGATATTCCTTCACGAAATCATCGAAAGCGTCGAGCGGCTTCTCGCCGATAATGATCTTCGCCGCCGTTTCCTGGAAGAGCGTGCCGTCGAACTGCAGGTCCGGATTATCCGCCAAGGCCTTCGGCTGCGGCATGCCGACCGTCGGATTCGGAATGCCCTCATCCTTGGCGATGCGATTCGCTTCATTGAACTTCTCAGTGGACTTCTCGTCTCCCGCGCGAAGCACGGCGTTCAGCTTCTCGTTATAGCCGTTAAGCGGCATGATCGGATTTCTCGTGCTCGCGAGCAGATCATCCTGCTCTTTGTCGAAGGTATAGCTGTCTCCATCCTTCGTATAGGACAATCCAGGAACGCCAAGATGCGCGAATTCCTGTCCTTCTTCCGTGAACATCCAATCGAACATTTTGATAATCGCCTCTGGTTTCTCTGTATCCTTCATAACGATGAAGGTTTTCAGAATCGGCTGCAGCGCGCGGCCCACGGGACCGTCATATCCTTCTCCCTGCGGCGTCGGAATCGTGATGAGATCGCCGTTCAGCTCAGGCGAGGTCGCATCGAGCTTCGACTGCCAGGTTGAGCCCGGATTCACGACATGGTCGAAGGAGCCCGCAATGCCGGATGTAATCTTCTGGCTCCAGATCTTGCTGTTGTTCGTCAGGAACTCGCTGTCGAGCAAGCCTTCCTCATACATCGTGTGCAGATAGCTGAGCGCGGTCTTCATATTCGGATGAATGAATCCGGGGACAAGCTCGTCGCCTTCCATGAGATAGCTGTCGCCGTTGACGCCCCACATGCCGAAAATATTGTCCGCCCAGCTAAGCTTCTCGCGCATGGTGAACGGAATTTCATCCTTCTTGCCGTTGCCGTTCGGGTCTTCGTTCAGGAAGGCGCGGAACATATCGAGCAATTCGCCTGAAGTCTTCGGCACATCGATGCCCAGCTTGTCCATCCAGTCCTTGCGCACATAGAGCAAGCGCTCGGCCGCCGCTTTCTGCGGCTCGGGAATGGCCATGATCTTGCCGTTGATCGTTACGGCATCCCATGCGCTCTGCGGAATCGCTTCCTTCAGGTGCGGACCGTATTGATCGATTAAGTCATTAAGCGGGAGCGCTTGATCATTGTTGACGACCTCGGAATCGCCCAAAGCCCAATACTGAATCACGTCGGGCTTATCGCCCGCCGCCAGCTTCAAGCGGAGCTGCTCCCGATATTGCCCATGCGGCAAATATTGCACGGTAAGCTCCGTGCCCGTCTGCTCAGCCAAATACTTGATTGCCGGCTGCTCCATCGACTCGCCCGCCGGAATGGAAGCGGAATGGTCGCTCGCGAAGATGGTAAGCTTCGGCGTCTCCTGAGGCTCGTCGGTTGCGGCCGGCTGCGACGACTGGGGAGCGTCGCCGTTCGCGCTTTCCTCCGGGGAATTGTTGTTGCCGGAGTTGTTGCTGCACGCGGCTGTGAACAATAAGACGAGGATGATTGCGAGCATTGCTGTCATTTTGCCAAACTTCATAGTTGAAACCCTCCTGATTTTTCTATTATTTTATATAATGACCGAATCGGCCCTATATAACTAGCCCTTCACGGAGCCGATCAACGCTCCCTTGATGAAATGCTTCTGCAGGAACGGATAGACGATAATGATCGGGATCGTGGCGACAACGATGGTCGCGAGTTGGATGCTCTGCGGCGTTATCTGCGTAAATTCCGCGCCGGAGGCTCCCGTCGTCGACATGTCGCCCTGCGAGATCAGGTTGAACAGATACATCTGCAAGGTGCGCCATTTCAAATCCGTAATATAGAGCAGCGGCATGTAATAGCTGTTCCAATGGACGACGGCGTAGAACAGCAGCAGCGTCACCATAATCGGCTTCGACAGGGGCAGCGCAATCTTGAACAGAATGCCGTATTCGCTCATGCCGTCCACCTTGGCCGCCTCGAACAGCTCCTCCGGCAAATTGCGGAAGAAGGTAAGACAGAGTATGGTATTGAAGCCGCTCATGGCGGCCGGAATAATAAGCGCCCACAAGGTGTTGAGCATTCCGAGCGACTTCACGACGAGATAGGTCGGAATAAGCGGCGCCTGGAAAATCATCGTGAACAGAATGACCAGGAGCAGCCACTTGCGCCCCGTAAGATAGCTCTTGGAGAGCGGGTATGCCGTCAGCGAGGTGATCGCAAGATTCAGCAGCGTCCCCAGCACGACAACGATGACCGACACGCCGAAGGCATGCCAGAAGATTTCGTTGTCCATGACCTTGCTCATATTCTCAAATGTGAATTCGACCGGCCAGATCAGCACCTCCGAGCACATCAGCGCCTTCGAGGTGCTGAACGCGCCAGCCAGCACATGCAGCAGAGGCAGCAGAACGGTGGCGCAGATTAGCAGCAGAAAAGCGACATTGCCGGCGTCGAATACCTTCTCTCCCATACTTCGACGTATTCTCATAGAAGCAACTCCTTCGTTAGTGAAAATAAATGCAAGCTAATACAAGCTCTCGCCCGTCGTCTTCTTGCTGATCTGATTGCTGATGACGATTAGCAGGAAGCCGATCACCGACTTGAATAGTCCGATCGCCGTCGTCAAGCTGTACTTGCCGTTCACAATTCCCGCGCGGTATGCGAAGGTGTCCAGCACATCGCCAACCTCGTAGGATATCGGCGTCAGGAAGATGTAGATCTGCTCGAACCCGGTATCCATCACATCGCCAATCTTGAGCAGAAGCAGAATCGTAATGGCGGGCACTAGACCGGGTAACGTAATATGCGTGAATTGTCCCCAGCGGCCGGCGCCGTCAATCTTGGCCGCCTCGTACAGCGATGGATTGATGCCTGCCAGCGCCGCCAGGAATATAATCGCGCTCCAACCCATCTCCTTCCACATGCCCGATGTAATAACGATTGTGCGGAAAAATTCCGATTTCTGAAGGAAGTGGATCGGATCGACGCCAAACTGTCCAAGAAGCGTATTGACCAGGCCGACCTGCGGCGACAGCATGATATAGGCGAGACCGTAAATAATTGTCCAAGACAGGAAATGCGGCATATAGACGATGGTTTGAATGGAGCGCTTCACCGCCATTTGGCGTATCTCGTTAAGCAAACAGGCCAGAATGATGGGCGCCGGGAATGCAAACAATATTTGGTAGAAGCTAATGAACAAAGTGTTCCTAATAAGTCTCGTGAACTGAGGATAGTGGAAAAGCTGGTCGAACCAACGCAGCCCCACCCACTCGCTGGACAGGAAGCCCTTGAATATGTTGTAATCCTGAAAAGCGATAACCGATCCGAGGAGCGGAACGTATTTGAAGATGAGCAAATACAGAAATCCCGGAATCAGCATGGAATAGAGCGGCCAGTACCTTCGCAGCGAGCTTCGTCGTTTCGTCGCTGCGGCCGGTGCGATCATGGGGGGCGAAGCTGTTGCTTTCGTTATCATCTGCGTAACCTTCCTTCTTCGGTTGATGTCGATAACTTAATGGTAAAGGCGCCAGAAGAAGAAAAATATACGAAAATCGTATGAAATGCATATAGAAACTTCCGAATTGCGCAAGAAGGATAGACGGTCATTTTAGAGGGAGGTACAATGGGCTTACATCTTATAAAGAGGCGCTCTTGGGGGTTGATGCAGCATGATTCGCACTATTCGGAATTCGTTGAAATGGAAGCTTGTCGTCATGATTACACTTGCTGTGCTTGTCATTATGACAGCGGTCAGCCTCGTGAACTACAATGACATGAAGCAGAATGTGCAGCGCGACGTGGAACGCTTCAGCGATGCGATTCTTACACAGGCAAATTTGAATTTGAGCCGATATTACGACAATTACGAAAGCTATTTCTCCTTGCTCAGCGGCAATATCGATTTCTCGCGCTGGAGCGATCCAGGCAAGCGAGGAACGTTCGACTATTTCGAGGAATACAGACAGACGAACGAGCAATTGTTCCTTCCAATTTCGAATCAGCATCCCGAGATCATCTCCCTCTATCTCTACAATCAATCAAGCGGCAGCGAGCATCTGTTCATCTCGCCGACGAATCGCCTCACCTCGAAATACGGCTATTCCATCAAAGACGAGAAATGGCTGCTGAATATTCAGCAAAGCAAGTCTCCTCAGAAAATCGTTCGTTTGACGGATCAATATTTGGAGGCTTATCGAAAGGTCAGCGTGCCCGTGTTGACGATGGTTCAGAAATTCGCTTATCTGAATCAAATCTGGTTCGTGAAGATGGACATGCAGCTTACGCCCGCTCAGGGCATTCTCAGCAACATTCATCTCGGAGGCGCCAGCAAGGCGATGATAATTGATGACTCCGGACATATTGTCGCCCATCCTGACGACACATTGATCACGACGGCCATTGATGAGGATCTGAACCGGAAAATCATGTCGAAGACGTCCTCCGTCTTTCTGTGGAAGAAGACGAATGAAATGGTCGTCTATCAGAAAATCGCGAATACGAATTGGACAACCGTCGTATTCGTGCCCTATCCCGTTGTCGCGCAAAGCATCTTCCATGTGCGCGACAACACGCTGGCCATAACCGGAATCGGTCTCATTCTATCCATTGTGCTCATCTTGACGATCTCCACGTCGGCGACCAAGCGGCTGCTCGTGCTTCGCCAGAGCATTCGCCGAACGGGAATGGGCAAGCTTCATCACAAGCTCCCTGAGCTTGGCTCGGACGAGATCGGCGAAGTCGGACTGGCCTATAATCGCATGCTGGAGCAGTTGGAAGAGATGATTCAGAGATTAGCGGATACGAAGATTAACGAGCATGAGGCGGTTCAATCTGCGCTGCAGTCGCAAATTCATTCCCATTTTCTATACAATGCGCTTGAATCGATTAACTCGCTCGCTCACTTGGCCAATCAGCCTCAGATCAGGCAAGTGACGCTCGCCCTCTCCAGCTTATTGCGTTATACGTCCAACTATAGGGACTTGACGGTGACGCTTGGCGATGAGCTCAAGCATGTGCGGGATTATATTCTCATTATGAGGAGCATCTATGGAGACGATGTAGCATGCAGCTTCGACATCGCTGCAGATCTGGAAGCAACTTCTTGCTTGAAGGCTGTGCTGCAGCCCATGGTGGAGAACGCCGTCAAGCATGGACTGGAGACCACTGGCGAGGCGGTCCATATCCATGTCGCAGCAGAAATCGAAGATTCCGCTGTGATGCGGGTGGACATTATGGACAATGCCGGCGGGTTCGCTGAGGATACGCGCATGCGCTTGCAGGAATTGCTTTCCATCACGGAGACCAGCGAGCATTACAAGAAGATAGCCAGAGTCGGTCTGCTCAATGTGCAGAATCGATTGAAGCTTCGCTACCCCGATACATCCGCGGGACTGTCGATTCGCAATTTGCCCGAGCGGCAAGGCGCCTGCATCACAATCAGATTTCCCGTCCATGAGAGAAGAGAGGAGCTTGCCTTATGATACGCGTTCATATTGCCGATGACTCGCCGATTATACGCAGCAGCCTTGCAAGAGCGCTGGGAGAATTCAGCGACACTACTATTGTCAGCGGGGCTTCGGCTAACGGAGCGAGAGCTATGGAATGGCTGGGGCGCTATTATGCCGATCTATTAATAACCGATGTTCGCATGCCGCTGATGGATGGATTAGAGCTTATTCACGCCGTGAAGAAGCATTATCCGTGGATGTCTTCTTTCGTTGTATCCAGCTATGACGACTTCTCCTATGCCAAGGCAAGCATTCAGCTTGAAGCCGTCGATTATCTCTTGAAGCCGATTGATCCCGAGCTTCTGGAACGCGCCTTGACAGCCGCCATAGACAAAATCTACGGTGAACGGCAAAAAAAAGCCGCACAGCTTCTTCTTCGCCAATTGCCGCTCAACCGCGACATGCTCGATCGCTGGGTGCAGCATATTCAATTGCAGCGCGTCGAGACGATGCCCATCCTCATTGTGGATACGCTGGACATGCTGGGGAGCTGGGTCGGCGACAGCTATTATCTGCTGAATTCGCTGTCGAATCTTTGGCTGGAGACGGTCATCCATGAATTGCAGAAGAATCAGGTGACGATCAAGCTCGATGAAGGACGCGATCTCGGTCTGGGGGACAGCCTGCTGGAGCGCTCCCGTATAAGAAGCTATTTCCGGCTCTGCACCGTCAGACGGCTGGAAGAAGGCAGCCATGTGCTGCTGAAGGAAATGAACCATATCCGCGATCCGCTCACAATTCGAATGGTGGACATGATTCATACGTACGTTGAGGCGCATTACAAGGATAAGATCAGCCTTCAAGAGCTTGCGGATCAGGTTGAGATGAGCAAAAACTACATGTGCACCAAATTCAAGGAAGACACGGGCATGACCATTCACAACTATGTAATCGACGTTCGCATGAGAAAAGCGCGCGAGCTGCTGCTCGCCACTACGCTCAAAAGCTATGAAATCGCCCATCGCGTAGGCTATGACAATGTGATCTATTTCTCGCAATCCTTCAAAAAAACCTATGGTCTCAGCCCAATGGATTATAAAAAAAGAATGGAGCAGTAATTGCGTCCGCCAGGACTCGCTTACTGCTCCAAAGCGCCTTTATGCGTTAAGGCACGTACTCAAACTTCACCGCATCGGCGATCACATAACCGGTCGTGCCGTCATTGCGCACTGTTACAACACCTCCAGACGCGGCATCGAACGTATAGGAACCAAGCAAATTCCACTCGCCTCCGTCGTCGGTCTGATCCACATAGACAGTATCGGAGCCCCCTTCATAGTCAATGTCGATCGGCACATGAGTCGCTCTGTTCGCATATTCGGTCCACATGGCATAGACGTTGTAAGTGCCCGACACTGGCAAATTCGCGCTGAAAGCGACACTCTTGCTGCCCTTGCCGGACTGATCGTCATGCCAATAATTCGCGCCGTAGCGATCCGGCCTGCTTGTTCCGACAAGCCAGGTGCCGGTCTTGACCACGCCAGTCAAATCGGCATTGTCGACGATGACCGGGTCTGGATTAACGACGGGTACGGGAACGAACTTCACCGCATCCGCTACAACGAAATTATCGGTATCCGTATTGCTGATCGTCACGCTGCCGGTTGTGCCTTCGGCAAAATCATAGGTGCCAAGCAGATTCCAGACGCCGCCGTCTGCCGTCTGGTCCACGATTAACGAGTCGGAGCCGCCGTCATAAGCAATCGTCACCGGAACGTTCGTAGCGTGATTGAATTGCTCCGTCCAGTTCATATACACCTTGTAGCTGCCTGCCGCAGGGATATCCGGCGTATAGGTAACTGTTTTGCTGCCTTTGCCCGAATTGCTGTCATGCCAATAATTCGAGCCGATGAATTGTTCGGGATTGTTCGTTCCCGAGTACCATGTTCCTGTTTTCGTCACATACGCGGAATCCGTATTATCAAGGATAATAGCTCCCTCTTCCACCGGGACTCCAAGCTCGAACGAAGCTTTAAGCGATTGGCCATGCAAACCGCCGACGTTCACCGTCATCTGGATGGTCGGCGACAATTGCGTGACCGTAATGCCGGGATCAGCCGTATAGCTTGCTGCCGAACGATCCAGCTCTACCGTTATCGTGCCTGAATTCGCTTGCGTCGGATCGCTGACAGACACATCAAGGCTGGTATCCGCGACTTCCTTCGTCATCACGGAAGCCTTCTTGTTCACCGTGATCATATCCACCGTCTTCGCAGCATCCTGCCAGAAATTCGCTCCGATCATGTTCAGCGAGGTCTCCTTCACCGCCTGCGCTTCATCCGAATTTTCCAGCGTGACGATATCCGGATTAGCCGCATACGCCGCAACCTGAGAGCTTGTCTTGCCTGGCAGAAGCGCATATTGGTAGCTGTCTGCGGTCGGATTCGTGCCATGATCCATCCATAGGGTCAAATAATTCCTCGTAATCGAGGTCGAAGGCGAGCCCGGTCTTGAATTAATCTGCTTCCAATTGCCTGTTCTCGCTTCGCGCAAGGCCTCCACATTCGCATTTTCCGGGAAATAATAGCCGATGTCGGCGCCGGAAGCCGTGCCTGCGAGATGGGCCCAATTCACTCCCGTTAAGGTCTGCGACCAGCCGAGGCTCGAGGCTTGCTGCGTTCCGTCCACGGTAAAGGCATTGTCTCCGTCCTCATTCAGCTTGCGATTCTCGATAATGGTCTCCGTGTCAATGCCGTCCGTGCTCGTGATGCCGGCGCCCAGAGCCGCGATCTCGTCATCGAACATAAACCATGACTTCTTCGCTTGCAGCGTGTTCGAGCCATAGGCGAGATCCATGCCCGACACGCCGTACAGATCGTCCATATCCGTACCGCCCGTCCAATTGTTCGCGCTCTTGTGGCTCGCTGTGGAGGTTTGCGACAGGACCGTCGTTCCCGGGAGACGATAAGCATCTACGGTCGGCCAATAATCCCCGCTGTATTGATCGATATCCCCGTTATAGAGATACGTTGTGCCTGTGGAAGTGTACCAGGCCTTCCCGTTCTCGCTGTTAATCGCTTCATAGCTGAGAATTCGATTGGAATACATGGCAAGCCCGAATCCATAGCCGGGTCGCAGCTGAACGGCTCTGTCCATGCCCGCATATTGCCTGTAGGTCAGCAGCTCACTGGCCGGGGCAATGGAAGAATCATTCGCGATATTCTTCGCCAAAGCGACGGATCGAAGCGAGGCGTTCTCATAGAAATCGAGGAAGGTATCCGACTGAATCCAGGCTTTGATCATGCTTTTGAAATCACCGGATTCCTGCGCTGGAGCACTCTCCGCGAGCTGCAGAATGCTCTCCATCGCGGCATGGCCGGCCACATGATCCTCTTGATAGTATCTCGAAATCTCTCTCCCACGTACCATATCCATCATGGCGCCTTTGTAGATAAGAGGCTGGTAGGCGTCATACACCCACTGCCATACATTGGCGATGTCGGGATCGGTCACTTCCCAAGTTGAGCCATGAAGCATCTCCAGCAGATCGGCAACCGCCTGAATCAGGCTGAGGCCATAACCGCCGGTATAAGGAAGACTGCCGTGCTGAATAAACGAACCGTCCGAATAGAAGCCGTCTCCGCTGGTTACATAATCGAAGATCGACGACAAGCCGTCTCTCGCATCCGCAAGCTTGGCCGAGTCCTTGCTAAGAATGCCGTTCCCCGCGACAACGATCGCCTTCCAGGAGCGGTTCGCTCCGGTTAATGTAACGGTCGGCGAGAAATGGTCGACCGCTGTCATATAATTCGTCACCTGCGAGGAGGTTAGATCATCATACATCAGCATCACCGTGTCATTCAGCGGCATAGGAATGCCGATCTGCCAATCCCACCAATTGCTCGTCCCGCTGGCAGTCGGATGAATCGTCTCGTTATATCTTGAATCGTACATATAATCGAGCGCATCCACAATATCCCCCGCAAGCGAGGCATCGCCGTAGAGCGACGAGCCTGTCACGGAATAGGCAAGCGCCATCTTGAACAATCGTTCATAATCCGTTCGAACATGGACCGAGTTGCCGTATGCCTGAATGTCGCTCCACAAGTAGGTCCGGCTTGCCGACACATCCATCGATGTCCAAAGCGCGTTCGCCTCATCCGTGATTAAAGCAATGGATGTGGCAATATCCGGATCACTCCCATTAAGGGAGCTTCCTCCCGTCAGCATCTCCTGACGATGCTCGCGCATCGCGTCGTATTCATCCGAAGCATAGGTCTTCTGAGCTCCAATATTGCCAAGTATCGCAATCGTGAGCAACATGATCATGGCGATCATGACGATTCTTGAATCCAGTCTCTTTTTCATTTGCCCCATCATTCTCATCCCTTCTTTCTAATTATTAAGCGCTTACATCGATCATTATAGAAAAGCAGCTATATCCGGATATAAACCTCCTCCTTTCGAGAAATGGTATGGGATTTCGAGCAGGTTGCACGTTAGCGACAGTCATCGAAGTTGGAACATAGCATAGTTCAAATCCTGTCGAAAGTCGATGATAGATTACAAGATCATCGTGATGAATTTCAAGCTTTGCATCCCCCTTCTACGGCATGTATGAATCTCCTGCCCAAAACGCATGTCGAATTTAATATGCTGAAATTGATCACATTGATGTCAATTTATATCATAGTATTCTCTCTTCTATTTCTCTATGATCTAGGTGAAAGCGCATTCAGATTATGCTGATTCGAGAGGCGGTGAGGCCGGTGTAATCGGTTCATGACGTTTAATCGCAAGATTGCATCATGACTAGGCAGAGGCAAAAAAATAGAAAATTGGAGGTTCATTAATGTTAAAAAAACATGGATTGAAGGAAAAATCCCGCAAGCTGCTCTATATGGGACTCGGTTTGGTTTTGACGCTGAATGTATTTGTATTAGCGCCTTCCAAGACCTCCGCCGCGGTCGATCCTCTTCCCGGTCCGAGCTCTCCGCAAATTTGGGACGACTTCTCGGGTGGCGGCATTTTCAATCAGGCTTGGATGAACTGGTACAACCAGGCTGGAGGCACAGGAACCTTCTCCAAAACAACGGTAGACGGAAGAGATGTCGGCGTCTTCGCGCAAACGCCGGATTCCGCCTCCTCCTGGGCGAAATTCCAGCCTTGGAATGAGAAGACGGACTTGAACGGCTATCGCTATGTCAATTTAACGCTCAAAAACCCTGGATATCCGGATGAATTGATCAAATTCGTAGCCAATGACGGGTCCCACAGCTTCAATCTGACCGGCGGCTGGGTGTCTGTCGCAAGCACTTGGACGGATCTGCAGTTCGATCTCGACGCTCTCTCCCCCGCCATTGACAAAGACAGCGTCATCTACGAATTGTGGCTGCGCCAAAGCGGCGGCTCATACGGCGAGCTGCTGGTCGATTCCATCTCGGCTTCAAACGTAGCATCGGGCACGGCGCCTACGCTGACCGGCAACAATATGTCGGCGAACACGACTTCGACCTATAATCAGAACACGACCTTCACCTTCACCTCGACGTACACTGACACGGACAATGAAGCGCCATTCGCTATGCAGCTCATTATCGACGATGTTGCTTACGATATGAACGAAGTCGACACGCTCGACTCCACCTATAGCGACGGCAAGGACTATATTTATGTAACAAAGCTGCCTCCAGGCTCCCACTCGTATTATTTCCGTACAACGGATACGACGAGCGACCAAGTCGCAACCACTCCTGTATCCGGACCGACAGTGGTCCAGTCCTCGCAAGTCATTGACGTTGTCGTCAGCCAAGCGGGATACAGCGCCAATGATTTCAAGAACGCTCAGGTGACTTCCACGGAGCCTTTGTCGAGTCTTGGCTTCGACGTGCTGAGCGGCACGACTGTCGTAAGCTCAGGAACATTGGTTGACAAAGGCGTAACATGGGGCAAGCATGTGTATTCGGCAGACTTCTCCGCCGTAACGGCGACCGGCTCCAACTACACCATCGTATCGAATGGCGTCTCCTCCTATCCGTTCCAGATCGCAACGAATATTTGGGATAATTACAAAGATGAGATGACCGCCTTCTATCGCATTCAACGGGCAAGCGTAGCGACCGAGGATGCGTACCCCGACGGCTACAGCACCGTGCCGCCTTCCGAGAAGGTGTATCATGAAGCGGGACATTTGGACGATGCTTCGTCCGCGGATCTATCGACCCAATACGATCTGACGGGCGGTTGGTATGATGCCGGCGATTATGGCAAATACGGCGGCAACCAGTGGGTAGGAGCCGAAATCGCTCTAGCCTATGTCCGTTACGCAGGCGAAACCGCTGTCGCCTACGACAATGATAGCAACGGCATTCCGGATCTAATCGACGAGGCCATCGTCGGCAGCGACTATGTGAAGAAATTCGCCGATCAATTCGGCGGCGCGATGTACGATCTGAAGAACAACACCTCGTTCCATCATCCCGAGACATCCACGGATAATATTCCGGGAACCGCGGATGACCGCACCATTACCAATTACAATATCGGCGGCGCCGCGAAGGCTGCAGGCACGTTGGCGGCAACCGCGCGCGCAATAACGATGGCTATTGCCGAAGGAGATATCGATTCATCCCAAGTTGCCGCCCTTACGGCATTGGCAGCGGATTACGAGGATGCGGCGGAAGTCTTCTATGATTATGTAACGGCACATCCCACCGATCCGATGGGAGGCTACTCCACGAAAGGCGGAATCGACAATTCGATGCTGCTTGCCGATGTAGAGCTGTATTTGCTAACGAACAATACGGACTATAAGGACGCTGCGGAAGACAAAATTGACGTCTTGACCTTCGACGATTTGGCCAGTACGAACTATTGGGATATGCGCCCGATGTCCTTGGCTGAATTTTATCCGGTGGCAAGCACTTCCTTGCAGCCTCAAATTCAGGAGTTGTTGAAGCAGCAATTGGACTTCTTCATCTCTTCGCAGGATGACACGCCTTATGGCGTTCTGAATCAATTCAAAAACTTCGGCGTCAATGAGCCGCATATGTCCTACGTCGGCGACGCCATGCGCTATTATGAGCTGTTCGGCGATCCGGCAGCCTTGCGCGCCGTGCTCAAAGGCATGTACTGGGTCTATGGGGAGAATCCTTGGAATATCAGTTGGGTGTCCGGCATCGGAACCGATTATGTGGACTTCCTGCATTCGAGATTAGATGAACAAGCCAATACCTCCACGGCAACAGGCGTTGTTATACCAGGAGCTATGGTGAGCGGTCCGAATATGAAAAATACGAAAGACCCGTTCAGCGACAGCCCATGGTATGAAGATCGTTCTCTCTACAGCGACGATACGCAGCAGTGGCGTTACAATGAATTCAGCATCAGTATTCAGGCAGGCATGCTCTACACCGTAATGGCGCTTTCCGCGACGGACAGCGTAACTTCAGGCGCGGGCACCGTTCCGGTCGAAATGCCTATTCTTTCGCCGATTATTGGCGATTACGTGCGCGGCGACGTAACTATCTTCGCCGATCCCGCAAGCAGCCTGAGTGCCGTTGAGTACAAGCCAAGCGGCACGTATACGGCGATGAGCGTCTCAGGCGACGCTTACTCGGGAGTCGTGGACGAAAGCGCATCCGCTCCGCTGGCGACAAAGCGGATTGATGTTCGAGGTACCGATGCTTCGGGCAACATGACCTACAGCTCAACGCATTATACGATTGCGCCCGAGCTTCCGGATCCATCGCATTCCTTCCTGTACGACGACTTCAATGGCGGCGGCTATTGGGGCTCGAAGGGCGGAAGCGGCGAATGGGTAAGCTGGTGGACGGATCCTAATAATAACGGCGGAACGGCCACCTTCGCAAAGGCAACCGTAGACGGCAGATCCGTTGGTAAATTCTCGTATACGCCGACTTCCAGCAGCGCCAAAGCGAAGTATCAGGCATGGCATGACAAATTCGACGCTCGAGGCTACAAATATATTAATTTCGATCTCAAGAATCCAGGTTACGCTAACGAACAGATCTCCGCCGGAATCAGCGACGGCACGCACAGCTTCTCCCTCTTGAACGGATTCGCTTCCGTTCCGACAGGCGTATGGACATCCTATAAGATCGATCTTGATTCTTTCCCTTATGAGATGGATAAGGAATCGATTACATTGACGTTCTATCTGAAAAGCACGGATGGAACCTATGGCGAAATGCTTATGGATGATATCGAATTCACGAATGATACCACGGGAGCGGCTCCAACGCTTACTTCTGGAGGCGTGGACAACACGACTGGAGATACTTCGACGGATTATACCTTCGATGTGACGTACACGGATGCGGATAACGAGGCTCCATTCAAGGTAGAGCTCTTGCTAGATGGCGTCGTGCATGTCATGGATCCAGTGAATGTTGCGGATACAGACTACACGGACGGCAATCAATATACGTACACAACCAAGCTTCCGCAGGGTATTCACTCGTATTACTTCCATACGACGGATACTTCGTCGGATGCGATAAGCACCACAGTCGTCACTGGACCAACAGTGTCTCAGCCTACATCAACGCTGTTCGAGGATGATTTCAGCGACGGCGATACAACCGGCTGGACTTCAACAAGCGGAACATGGAACGCAAGCAGCTATCAGCTTGAAGGCGTCGCAGGCGGAACGCAAAGCTTGTTCGTAGCCGGTGATTCCGGTTGGACCGACTACACGCTGGATGCGGATGTGAATGTAACAAGCAATTCCAGCGGAAATGACGATGCCGGACTCGTGTTCCGATATGTCGACTCCAGCAACTTCTACGTGATGTTCATCAAGAATACGGATAATACAACAAGCCGGAATATGGAGATTGTCAAATATGTCGGCGGCGTGAAATCGACGGTCGCGTTCACCTCAGCCTCCATTGCGCCGGATACGTCCTACCATTACAAAATCGTTCTGGACGGAGATTCGATTGAAGCCTATCTGGACGGTGTGCTGAAACTGAACACAACCGATTCTACCTTCAGCAGCGGCAAGATCGGCGCAAGAACGTATGCTCACACGAGAGCGTACTTCGACAACTTTGTTGTGAGCAACTAGATAAACCGGACGAACTACAAAACGCCCCTCATCCATTGTTCATTTGGATGAGGGGCGTTCTCCGTTATGCAATATACTCTCCGACAAAACGAAATTTGTAGCATCAAATGGGCAAGCCTAGCTACAGGAAGGAGACACTGGATGCCTTCCTGCGCCGTCCATTCTTGATTATCTCCAGCTATCAGATCCTAACGAAGATCCATAACGTTAAACGCCTGAATCTCCAGCCTGCGTAAATCTAAAGAAGATTGGTATCGTTATTTCATCAAATTGAGCATGATTTCTGCCAGAAGACATGGAATAAGACGATAAATCTTCGTTAGATTTGAATAGGATGCCTTTTTAAGGTCTTAACGTTATCAGGTTTCGTTAGCGTTCCGTCTGGCTCATCCAAGCCTCTTATCAAGGTCTATCCGTGCCTTTACTTCTCGGCAGATTCTTCCTTCTCCTTGTCAGCCGCCGCCTTCATTCGTTCCTCATAATCATCCATGAACCATAGCGGGTCCATATTATCGACTTCTCCGTTATAATTGATGAACAGCTCTTCGCCCGCGACGATATCCCGATACGCATAAAATTCAAAGGTATGATTGTCGAAGTTGATCTCATAGATTAAATTCGGCGTATAGGAGTGGTTGAGCAGGCTGCCATAGCCAAGCACGATGGCCGTATGATTCGCGCCATATTCGAACACATAATCCGCCATCACGGTCTTGTCCAAATGCTCGTCATCATCATCCACCGACGGAATGACCGGCGCTTCGTGCACCAAGGTGCCTTTCGCAATATCTTGCGTGGCGAACACCCCTCTGTTGAACTCGCCTTTGCTAATTTTCGAGGTTCGAACCTCAATCATCATGATCACCTGCTTGTCGTTTACTTAAGGTTAGCGGGTCGGGGGCTTCATCCAATAGGACTGCGGCCTCTTCGACTTCGGCGCGCTGCTCTGCGGCTTCCGATCATTCGCTTGCGGCTTAGGTGCCTTCGACTTCGAACTGGACGCATTCGACTGCGGCTTAGACGCACTGCCAGGAGTCCTCGATCCGCTAGCCTGAGACTTCTGAGAATTGGGTCTATTCTGATGCTTGGAAGCGTTCGAGCCGCCTCTTCCCTTGCCCGATTGCGATGACTTCGAGCTCTGAGCCTGTCCTTGCTTGCTTCCCTCGCCTTGCCTCATCTTGTTCCCGGTGCCGCCCGGCTTAACCGAAACGGAAGACGCAATCTGCGCTGCCTCGCCTGTCATCGGGAAATTATGCTCCTCCACTACCGGAATCTTCTGCTTCGTCAGCTTCTCGATGTCCTTCAGATAAGGAATCTCCTCTTGCTCGCAGAAGGAGATGGCGATGCCGCTTTGCCCTGCTCTGCCTGTACGGCCGATCCGATGAACGTAGGTCTCCGAGATATTAGGCAAATTAAAATTAATAACATGCGATAATTCCTCAATATCAATGCCTCGAGCCGCTATGTCCGTAGCAACCAGCACTCTGGTTGCTCCATTCTTGAAGCTGTTCAGCGCGTTCTGCCTTGCATTCTGCGATTTGTTGCCATGGATGGCTTGAGCGGTAATCTTCTGCTTCGTCAAGCCGCGAACAACCCGGTCCGCGCCATGCTTGGTGCGCGTGAAAACGAGCACGGAAGCAATGGACTTATCGCTTAGCAGCTCATTCAATAAGGATTGCTTGTTTGTCTTATCGACAAAATAAACGCTTTGCTTAATGCGCTCCACCGTTGTCGAAGCTGGCGTGATCTCCACCTTCACGGGGTTCACAAGCAAGGTTTGAACGAGCTTCTCGATCTCCGGCGGCATGGTAGCCGAGAAGAACAAGGTCTGTCTCTTGCTCGGCAGCTTGGCAATAATCTTCTTCACATCATTGATAAAGCCCATGTCCAGCATGCGGTCCGCTTCATCCAACACCAGCACTTGCACATGTCCAAGATCGACGAGACGTTGATTGAGCAGATCCATCAGCCGCCCCGGAGTCGCAATCAGAATATCCACGCCAATCGCAAGCGCGCGCTCTTGTCCTCTCTGCGAAACGCCGCCGACGATGGAGGTGCATCGAATATTCATGAATTTGCTGTATGCTTCGATATTCTCGGCAATTTGTATAGCCAGCTCGCGGGTCGGCGTTAAGATTAACGAGCGAATGCGACGCTTTGTCTGCGGACGGGTCTGCTCCTTGCTCAGCAATTGCAGAATCGGAAGCGAGAACGCGGCTGTCTTGCCCGTGCCTGTCTGCGCGCAGCCGAACACATCCCTGCCCGCCAGCACAGCGGGAATGGCCTGTTCTTGAATCGGGGTTGGCGTTGTATAATTTTCCTTCTCCAATGCTTTGAGCAGAGGCGGAATTAAATTTAGTTCTTGAAATGTCATATATTCTCCTAATCTAACCTTCATATTTTAAGTAAATCGCAACGAGTCAGGATACCATATTTCACCGTAAAAGAACAGCAGATTTCCCGATTATGAGATATTTACCTTCTTATCAATGATAGCTTTGATATCTCTTACCAACTGCACGGAGGCATCGATCTCAACCTTTCTTGTCGATACGCTCTCCACGCTGCAACCGATCGGAATGCCCTTCTCCAAGCCGAAATCGAGGAGCTCCTCGAAGATGCTGAGCGACTGCCTGATCGACTTCTCCAGCACGTCGCTGGAGTATTTCAAATCATTTTCCAGCCATTTCGGAATGCTGATGCCCAGCCACTTCATGAATTCAAGCGTCTTCGCCGAGCCGCAAGGCGCCAGATTGAACAGAATCGGCACCATCTCAAGCTCATGCTTCAAGCAATGATAATAATAATCGGATAAGAAATCCTTAGACGCCTCAATATTATAGGTCGCCTGCGAAACGAAGAAATCGCAGCCGTTGCTTACCTTGCCGACAACGCGGAGATGCTCGTCATTCTTGGTCATATGACGCTCGGGAATGACAACGCCGCCGAATATCACCTTGCTGTTAAGCTCCTTGCTGAGCCTTGCCGCTGTCGTAATATCAAGCTTTACCTCCTGCTTGCTGGAGGAAGCGCCGACATAGACGGAATAGCGGTCTTCTCCTTTATCCGCTTGAATCCATTCCGCGAATTGCGCTTCATCATACTTGCCCACGCAGCGGTAAATAATCTTCGGAACTTGGAGGTCATTCAAATAATGCTTGCTGTAAAGCGTTGGATCCAGCGTCTGTGAATATGGAAACGGTCTTTCCTCGTCAATGCGGTCGGCTTCCTCCTGCACATCGTATAGAATAAGCGCATCGATCTTCAAATCCTTGATGCGCTCGAATTGTTTTAGCGCGATTTCCGCGATTTTCTCAGGCGTGTGGCTTGCTTTGGGCGGCGTCATGCCGTATGTCAGAATGCCCGCCTGTTTGTTCAGAATCTTCTCTCGCAGCATAAATGAATTCCCGTCCTTCTTGGCGTAATGATACAAGTATACCATCAGTCGCCGCAACAAAAGAAGCCATTCCGCGAAGGAATGGCTTCCATTACAGCAATTCAGGAAAAAATTACATCGATTTGGTCAGTGTGATAGAGTAGTCGTCGTCGCCCCAAGCGACATCCCAGCCAAGCAATTCGGCGATGAAGCGAAGCGGTACTTGCGTGCGTCCGTCTTCGTTGATAAATACCTTAGTGCCTACATCCATCATCGTTCCGTTCACTTCCATGAAATCCTTCCCGATCCAGAATTTCAGCGTATCCTTGCCAGCCATTACCCATACAACCTGATTCTCCTCATCCCATTTCACCTCGGCGCCGATGCCTTCGCTAAGGAAACGAAGCGGAATAAAGGTAAAGTTGCCGGACATCATTGGAACGGTGTCCATCATCGTAACTTTATCATTAACGATAAGTTGATTGGAGTTAATCTTCATCCATACCGTTGTCATATGATCCTCGAATTTCTCCGGGAATTGCGTTACGATCGCATTGCCCAACGCTTGCCCTACGCCGAACATAAAGCCAAAGCCTTCACGGAACGTATCGTAGCTAGCTGTGTAATCTTCGTCAACATATTGATCGAAAGTCATTTGAACCTGACTCTCGTGCTTCATCAACGCTTCTTGAGCCGCTTCGGTTGGCAGGTTGCCAGCCGTAGCTGTTCCGAGGAATTCGCCGAATTCCTTCGCGAAGCCGTTGATTCTGTCGATTACCGCAGCGCGTGCAGCCGCATCATTGTCTTTCGTCGCTTTCACCATATCGCTCTGAGCGATAATGTGGTCGGTCGTCCACAGCTTCTCGAACGCCGCAGCGCCTTCTGCGCCGTAGATGGACTCGATAGCGGCGGTGAAATCCGCCGTATGCTCATCTTGAGCCCATGCAGCGGCATCCATGTCGCTCGCGCCGTCATATTCCTTCTGCATGTCGATGGTGGCAATCGCGAAATGCTCTGCTGCCAGGCTGTTCAGCGTCGATCTAAGATCCGCCGCTTTCGTATCGGCCTTGGTGTTGTCGAATTTCTCCGGGAACTGCGTCACGATTGCCGTGGAGAGCGCCTTGGAGATCGTGAACATTTCTTGATAGCCCTCGCGGAAATACGCGTATTGCTCTGTGTAATCTCCCGCTACATAAGCATCGAACACCTCTTGCACTTGCTTCTCATGCAACCGCACGACTTCTATTGCCGTCTCTGCCGGAAGAATGCCTTCGGTTGCTGTTCCCAGGAAGTTGCCGAAATCGATGGCGAATTGATCGACCTTGGCTCTCGCCTCCACAACCGCCGGAATATCATGCTTCTTCATCGCCTTCACTTCTTCATCGGTGTACATATTATGAGGTCGGAAAATATTCTCGAATTGCGTCGCTCCCGCTTCGCCATAGATGGACGCGATTGCCGGTCCCATATCGACCGCGTTCTGATCGAGCGCATCGAGTGCCGCTTCCGCTTCTTCTGCCGTGCCGTCGTAGGCGGTTGTCATCGCTTTGACCGCTAATACAAAATGCTCGGATAATAAGTGGTCGAGCCCTGCTCTGAGTTCTACCGCCGGCGTGTTCACTGTCGGCTTCTCCATATCCATCTTCGTCGTCGTTGGGGCTGCTGCGTGCGCCATTGCCGGCATCAATAGAGACAAGCTAAGTACTGGAGCTGCTAATTTTCTAAGCTTCATAAATCCGTCACTCTCCTCGAAATGATTTGTTTTTGTTGCGTATACTTCTTATTCGAGACGAGTTCGGATTTGGATCACTCTTTTGCGAAAAAACTTTTTTTGAGAAAAATTCATTGCGGATGTACCGGCTAAAATCTTAAAATCCAACAATAATCTTAACAGGATATCTGAGCGAATTTGACGTCCGTCATATTTTTGAGAATTTTCCGACAATGGAACAATATACGACTCCGATGCTTCATGCTAATATTTGGATTGCCTCCGGAGGGTGAAGGAAATTAAGAAATCCCCATTTCGGCTTCAAATCAGTTATGCAAAGCAGGCGATTCGCTAAGCAAGAGACCTGATTGGACTATGAACATTGGAGGTATTTTATGAAGATCAAAGCATTCGTATTGGCATTGGTTCTGTTCTTGACGCTCGACACCATGGCGGCTTTCGCCGCGCCCAAAATCAACACCTTCGAACGCCCTGCTCGCGGAAGCGCTTATACGCTCAGCGAGTGGGGATTAGACGGCTGGAGCGCGCCATGGGATCTTGGAATGAGCAACCGCACTTGGATTGACGGCTACAACTTCAATCACTCCGGCGGTCAGTCTCTGCGCGTCTTCTATCCCGCGGGACAGATTGATCCGCAAAATTCCGGCGCACAAGCTCCATTCACGCTGACGCCGGGCAATGAATACTACTTGTCCTATTGGGTTCGTTTCAGCAGCGATTTCAGCTGGGGCACGACTGAATTCGCGGGCAAGCTCGGACTCGGACTGGCAGGCGGAGGCGCATGCTCCGGCGGTCAGGTATGTACGGGCTACAACGGCTTCAGCTCGCGTATGATCTGGCGCAGCGGCGGACAAGCGGCGATCTACTATTATCATATGGGCAACGCCGGACAATACGGGGATTATGCGGTGCTTAAGAACCCGAACGGCTCGGATATTTACTATTCGAAAGGCACTTGGATCAACATCGTGCAGCGTCTGAAGGTGAATACCGTGACGAACGGCAACGCCAATCCGGATGGAGAAATCCAAATTTATTATAACGGCGTCTCGGCCGCGAATATTAGCGGGCTTCGCTTCGTCCGCAATTCGGATAAGATCGACAAGGCGTATTTCTCCTCCTTCTTCGGAGGCGCCACCTCCTCATTCGCGCCGGCCAATGATTCGTGGATTTGGTATGATGATCTCAAGGTGTCCACCAACCCCAATGAAATCTGCGAGCTGGATGCAGGCGGCTGCTATACGAATACCTTGCAGGCTGAGAACTATACTTCGATGAGCGGCGTTATGACGGAACCGACGTCGGATACGGGCGGCGGCTCGAATGTCGGGGGCATCGATTATCAGGATTGGCTCGCCTTCGGCAATGTCAATATCCCAAGCGCCGGCAAATATCTCGTCGAATACCGAGTCGCTTCCCCAAACAGCGGCGGCAGAATATCGCTCGATATCAATGAAGGCGATACGGTGCTGGGAGAAATCGATATACCCAACACGGGAAGCTGGTCCAGCTACCGTACGGTCTCGCATGAGGTAACTATCCCGGCGGGCACGCATCAGTTCGGAATCTACGCGCTTGGCGGCGGATTCGATATTAATTGGTGGAAGATTACGAAGCTTTATTGAGTGGGAGGGGCTTCGGCAACATGAAGCCGTGAGAATAAGCAGGAGCGGTCCATATACTGGATTCGCTCCTGCTTATTTCTCCACATATGCCAATTTTATTTCGATTTTCTCGTTTTTCTGACCAGTAATTGTCATGGAATTTCTCCTGTATATTTACGTCTAATCGACTATAATTCCTGATATACAGGAATTACTCCTGCATATTATCATTCAAACGACTCTCATAAAGTGAGAACGACCAATAAGCAGGACATATTCCAGTATATAAGCTGATATCAATGATTTCTTCAAATTATACTGGAGGAATTACTGTTCAGAAAGCAAATTGAGCAAAGCTACCGGGGTCCCGAACGGAAGAGCATTAAAAAAAGCCCATGAACCAACGATCCGGCTTGGAAAGTTGGCTCATATGCTCCTTCAATTACGCTCTTGCACTCATCTTATTCTTACTTCTCTCTCACTACTCTCTTACTTCCCCAACTGCTCCTCCAACAAACGCATAATCACAGTCGCTGCTTCAGCTCTAGTGACGATGCCTGACGGCACGAATTTGTTGCCGCTGCGGCCAATCATGAGGCCCGCTTCCTTCACCCGAACCGTCGCTTGAACGGCCCACATCGGAATTGCAGATGCGTCGCTGAATATCATCGAATCGTTGTTGCTGCTTGTACCGTCCGCCGTTTGCTCTCCGTCCTCCAGCACATTAGCCAGCATAACCGCAAGCTGCGCTCTTGTCATCTGCTGTCCTGGACGGAAGCTGCCATCCTCGAAGCCGGACACGATATAAGCCTCACTGGCCAAAGCCACAGCAACCGCTGCCCAATCGCTAATCGTGCTGGCATCTGTGTAGGCAAGCTCCTGCGATGCTTTCCCTTCAGGCTGCAAAGCGTTCATCAGCATGACGCTGAACTCCTCCCGCGTCACGGATTGATCCGGATGGAAGCTTCCATCCGTATAACCATGGACAATGCCAGCCTCGACCGCAGCCTCAATATCCGCTTGCGCCCAGTGGCCGTCGATATCTGTCAGCTCCGTTGTCTCTTCTTCTGGCGCTTCTGCGGCCAGAACAGCGAACTTCGTCAAGTGGTTCGACTCGACTTCAATGTAATCGCCATCGACCGTTCCGCCCATCGGAATCCACTCCCCCGCATCCTCGTCGTAATAGTAGACGGAAGCGATTTGCCCTTCCTCCAGCTTGGATGGATCAAACTTGAAGCGCAGCTTGATCGGAACCGAGAATAATCCTTCTTTGTCCTTCTTCACCTCAAAGACAGAGCTCAGAACATCCTTTCTGCCTTTCAATATGGTCGACAATACGTTAGCGTCGCTGAGCTTCTCCACCACATACTTCACGACTTCGCCCATAGATCCGGCAGGAATGTTAACGACAAACTCGTTGTTCCCAAGAGATAATTGAGCGTTGCTGCCGACAGGAACTTCCTTCTCTATTTTGCCAGCATTGGATGAAGGATTGGTTGTTCCTGTGCCGCCTCCCCCATTGCCGTTACTATTGCCATTACCATTTCCATCATCATTGCCATTGTCTCCACCATTATTGTCCGTATCTCCGCCGTCGCCGCCATCACCATCGCCCGGCTCTTCCGCCGACTCATCGCTTGCGCTGACCATGACGAACCCGTTATTACTCGTAAAATCAGCCTCTTCGCCATTCCACATTACGGTTGATGCTTCAGGCGCGTATACTACGATGCTCGCGCTAATGAGATCTGCGGGTTCGCTCGACGTCAACGTCAATACATCGCCCTCCAGTTCCGCAGTCACCTCTACATCCTCAGCCCCATAGTTTTTGCCATCCATATAATAGTATTGAAGCTTGCCGGCCGATTCTACGCCGCTATTATAATAGAACACTTGCGTGCGGCCGTCCTTCAGATTCACTTCAATCTGGCCCGCTCCCGTCTTCTCCACGCTCTCGATTTGACTCGTGCCGTTGAAAGGCTCCAGCAAGCTGACAAATTGCGCTTCCGTACCTTCAACGCGATTCACAAGCGTCGGCATGTACTTGCTTGTATCATTTGCAGGTCCAGGAGCCTCGCCCACGATCATCTCGGATGGGTGCTCCGCCGAGCTGGTCAAGCTGAACAGCTTCAAGCCGTTGCCGCTTTCCTTCTTCCACTGCCCTTCCCATGCGCCATTCACATCTGCAACCTGACCATTGCGGAAGAAGGAATACGCATCCTCTGTTCCCAGCGTTTCTTCATAGAGGGACATGTCGGTGCCCAGCGTAAAGTCGCCAAGTCCATGCATGATCCAGTCAAATGTACGCTCCGTATCCGATTCCACCGAGAACAGATCGATCATATAATCCTTTGTGACAGCGACCGTTCTCTCATAACGATTCATATTCGCATACGCCTTGCTCGACGTATTCGTCATAATATTGAACGGCTCGGATGTCAGGAACAGCTTGGTCGGTTCGTTGACCTCCATCTCCGCTTCCACGTTTTGCGTCTTACCGTCAATCGCTACCGTATTATGCGCGAATGTCTTCTTGTAGTAGGATTCGTACATCGAGTTGCTGTATGGCGGGATGCCAGGGTCTGGAGCCAGACGCTCGCCCTTCCCGAATACCTCGAGATGAAGCTCATCCGGGTGACCGTGATAGCCGCCGTGAATACCGTAATCCACCAGCGCGTATAACTGATCGTCGCCCGTTCCCGCTCTCAGCACGGAATGACCGAGTCCAGTGAAGTTATAGCTGTCAGACGGCAACGAGCCCCCGGTAGGAATCATCTCTTCCCCATAAAATACTGCCTCTTCCCCAACGATGCCGGAATTGATATCGCCCGGAATGACAAACCCGCCTCTTGGACGCTGCTTGTCGTTATAGAGCGTATCCAGCAACGCACCGTACGCCGGATCATTATATTCCGCGAACACTTCCTCGTAATCCTTCGGCACCACTCTGCCCGGAGCCGCCAGACTCGTCGGATATTTGCCCGAGTCATTGCTGTTAATAATGCCGAGATCCGGGAATGCGTATTGCAGCGTGACGTCAAAGGTCTTCTTGAAGTTCGGATTCGCGAACAGATCATAGCCGCTATTCTTCAGCGCCTGCGCATGATAGAGCAGCGCCGACTGCGCGTAGAAATGATAGCCGATGGCGCCCTCATACCAGAAGCCGTCGGATAATACGCTGTTAGCCATCTGGAATTCGAATCCGCTCTTTCCTTTTACAGAGAAATCCATTAGAGCTTGATCCTCCAGCAGGGCTCCAACCGCGCCGATAGCGGCATTATGCCAGGTTTGCCAGTTGGACTTGCCTACATCGTAGCCTTGAAGCGTCTTCGCGGATGGCGCGAATAAGTTTTGCTCCAGATCGTATTGCTCGGAGATAGTGAACAAACCGCTAGGTTCTACCAAATCATAGGCTTGCACCAGCTCTATCATTTGCACCGCTTCATCCAGAGACTGATAATAGAGTCTCCCGTTCAGAGCCTGCAGCGGATAGCTCGGATACAACGCCGCATAGTTCATCAGGATTTCTTTGGCTTTCGCTGCGTATTTCTCCTCGCCGGTCAAAGCGTAAACCAATGCCAGATTGCGCGCAGCTTCGATGTTGACCGTATGCGCGGTGAAACGCCAAGCGGCGTCAAGATCATCGCCGGTATGATACGTATCGTCGTCCGGACAAAGATGCTCATGCGGCTTGTCGTACTCGAATACGAGCGGCGTGTCGCCGCAAGTGTACAGAGAGCTTTCGCCGCCCGGCTTCGACGGGTAATAGACCGTCTTGTCCACCCAGGCGTCGGCCTTAAGCTGAATCGCATCGAGATAATCCTGCGCCCAATCATAGGTCGCTACCTTCTCCTTCGCGGCATCGAGCTGTGCTTGCGACACCATCACATAAGGATGCTGTTTGGCAGGAACTCTTGGAGAACCGACTTTCACATTCAATTCGATATTCGTTTGCTTGCCGCCTTGCAGCGGCGTTACCGTGAACACGGCCTGCTTCGAATCCCCGGCCGCGGCGCCCTCCGGCACCTTCACCTCAATATCGACATCCGTCTCTTCGCCTTGCGCAACAACAGCCGTCATTGTGTCATAAGACACCTCATAGCCTGCCGGAAATGCTGTTTTCGGAGCAATGCCATATGCGGTATCCGCGTTGCCGATATTTTTGAGCGAGAAGGAATAATGCAGCGTGCTGTCAGGCAGCGCACTCTTGTCGATCTTGTTGATCGACGGCTCTACAGCATTCTTCGTTACGGCCATGCCGTCGAAGTATAGCTTGTCCGTAGGATCGGGGTTTTCCGAATCATACCAATTCGGATGAATAATAATTTGATGGAAATTTGCCAAATCCGCCAGTCCCGTCGAATTCAGAAATTTGTTGAACGGAAGCTCGATCTTCTTCCAACCCGTCCAATCCACAGTGATTGTGCTCATGAAATAGTCGAAGCCCGGATCGGGAATATTCGCTTCCAGAATAAAATAGATTTTTTTGTACGATACCTTGTCCGAATACAACCAGAATTCGATCTGATCATTCTCGTCCCAAGGCGCATTAAATCCAGTCACATTAATAGCCGACGTCGGGTCGGTCCACAGTCCCGACTTCTGTCCCAAGACCGCTTGATGGGTTGTCGGCGTCGTATTCGTCCATCCTGTGAAATTCTCCATATCGCTGATCGGGATACTGCTGCTTCCAGACAGATCAATGTTGTACGAATAGCTGACCTCATCGCTGGAAATATCGTTATACACCGCTTTTGTAACCAGTGTCACGGGATGATCCAATACAATAGGCTCCGTATAGGGTTTAAAATCATTATCCTCGCCTTCGAACTTATAGAAGAGGGACGCGCCTGCGGTTTCGGAAGAAAGGGTAACCGTTTTTTCCTCAGCATAGGTGCCGGCAGGCAAATCGACTATCGCATTTTCTACAAACTCTCCATATATGAACGTATAGTTATACGTTGTTTCACTGCTATCTACGCCATTAATGGATGCCTTCGTAATGAGCGTCGTGTCTTCCGTCAAGGTAAGCGGAGCTGAATATAGCTGAAAATCGCTGTCCACTCCCTCTCTCTTATAATAAACGCTAGTTAAGACGGAAGGCTGAGATAACGAAGACAAATGAAGCGTTACCTTGTTCTTATACTCGCCGGATGGTTTGTCCGATGCAGCCGGATACACTTCAGCCGTATTCGTCAGCCGCATATCATCAAGATAAATTTGCAATTCTGGATCATGATTCGTTCCGGAAGACGCGGCCCGGTCGAATCGAATATAGTCGAGAGGCCCCCATGGTTTGATCGTTGCACTATCGCTCGCTTGGCTTTTCACAGTCTGAAGAGGAATCTCGATTTCCTTCCAGCCTGTCCAGTCCAGAGAGAGGCGATAGGAGTAATACTGCGAATCGCCTTTCATATAGAATCGAACAAGCATCTGCTTCTCTGCTTGATCTCCTGTTCTGGCTTTCATGGAGTAGGCCCAAAATTTTAGCGTGGAATAACCGTTCAAATCCACATTTGGAGCTTGCTTCGGATAGATGAGCGCGGCTCCGTTATCATAGACATCGGGATTTGTTGGATCTGGGACATAGGATAGAAGCCACTTTTTCGAGCCCGTCCCTTCCTTTATATAGTCCGGATCTGAATTCGCAACAACCGCTATTCCGGCTGTTCCAACCGTGTCTCCCGTCGCATTCGTCGCCGAATCCATATTATTAATCTGCAGCGAGATCGGGAAGGTTTGCTCGGGTCCGTCCTCCGCCGCGCTCGCAACATTCACAGCATCCGCAGGCGCGAAGAGCTGAACATAGCTGACCACAAGCAGCGCAGCCATTACGGAAGAAAGCTTTCTCTTAATTGAAAGAAGATTCATCATCGTCATCCTTTCTTACCACAATAGTATTTATAAAGTTTTGAGTAACGAAAACATTACGGACAGACTTCGATAAGGGGGCTCGATGGAGCCAGGCGGAACGCTAACGAAACCTGATAACGTTATACTCATAAAAAGGCCTCATTTTCAAATCTAACGAAGATTGATCGTCTTATTCCATTGTTTCGGGCCGAAATTATACCCACTTTGATGAAATAACGAAATCCATCTTCTTTAGAAACACGCAGGCTGGAGATTCAGTCGTTTAACGATATGAATCTTCCTTAGAATCTGTTGGTTGGTGCTAGGTCGATGAGAATACGCCATTTTTCCGATCTGCCCTGGTATCAAACAAGCCCCGCTGGTTCAACGGGGCTTGTTCTCGGTTTGACTTACCACAAAGGCCGCTCTTCGAGAGAACTCGATAGAGGTTTTATCACAGTTTCAATAAAGCTTACTTTACTGCTGCTTGCGCGCGGTCGTATGCGGTTTTGTAAATCGCCACGATATCCTCATATCCAAGCTTCTTCTGTTCGTCGATGAACTTGTCCCACTCGTCGAAGCTGCGCGTGCCCATGATGAACTTCGCCAGATTCTCGTCACGGTTGCTGTTCAGCGAATCGCCTTTGGTGCTCAGAATTTGCTGCTCTTCCGGCGTGAACGCCAGCGTTGATGATTTCGCACCGTCATATTTCGGCGCTTGCTCATAAGCGGATTGCAGCTCCGGCGAAGACACCGAGATATGAGCGTCGAAGTCGAACCAGGCATACGTGCCGTCTGTCGACAGACCGGTTGATTTTCTCAAATCGGTAATATCGGCATAATCCTTAATGAAGGAATCTCCGCTGTACGTCTCGCCTTCCTTGCCCCAGCTTACTGTTTGCTTGCCGTCTTCAGAGTAGAACCAGTCAATGAATTTCACGATGTCGTCGATCTTCTTCGAAGTGGAAGCAATCATGAAGCCTTCCTCGGATACCGCCGTATACGCGTTATGCTGCGGTCCGCCTTCCCAGCCAGCCGGAGGAGCCATGAAATTCATGGTGAAGTCCGGGTTGTCCGGGCGAAGCGCGGAGTTGAAGAAGTCAATCCGGCCCATGTAATCAAGTGTGATGAAGGCGCGGTTCGTCGATACGATATCCTGCCACATCTTCGTATCCATTGTCAGGAAGTCCTTCGGTATGAGGCCCTCTTTGTAGAACTTGTTGAAATATTCCAGCATAGTCTTGTACTCGTCCTGGATCGGAGCGTATTTGAACTCGCCGGATTCACTGTCCATGTACACGCTCGCCTTGTTCTTCTCGATTTCAGCGGAGACGTTGAAGCCCGCTCCGAAGTCATAGAAGTAGCGCAAGCCGTTGCGGAACGTCAGCGGGTAGCTGTCCGGATAAGCCGCTTTCAGCTTTTTCAGCGTTTCATACAGCTCGTCCCATGTGTTAGGCGTCGACAGCCCTTGCTCCTTGAAGATGTCCTCGCGGTACATCCACGTGCGGCGGTTCGATTCGCCCAGTCCGGAGTTCGGGAATTCATACATCTTGCCGTCGGAGGACAGCATATTCTGCGTTTCGGTCTGATGATCCTCCATCCAGGCCTTGAAGTTCGGCATTTCGTCCACATAGTCGAGAATGTTCACCAGCGCGCCTTGCTGGCCGAACTTATCGGCGGAAGCCTTCGACTGCGACCAGATCAGATCCGGCATTTCCCCGGAAGCGATGGCCAGGCTTGTCGCATCCTCCAGCAGGTTGCCTGAAGGAATTTGCACATCCAGCGTGACTCCGGTTTTCTCTTTGATATAATCGTACACGACCCAGTTCTTGTCGTACGGCCAGCTTGGATTGCTGTAGTTGAGGAATGTGAAGGTTTGATCCTTCAGCGCAGCTGAGGTTTCGCTCGGGCTGCTGCTTGCTCCGGTATCCGCGCTTGCGCTCGGAGCTGTGTTGTTATTACCGTTATTGTTGTTCGAACAAGCGCCCAGCACCAGACTGACTCCCATTAAAGCGGCCATAAACATCGTTGACTTTTTCTTCATACCTTGCCCCACTCTCCCTGATCTTTTTTAGAGGATGCTCAATAACGTCTGCTTTGGAGGCAGCAGATTTCTTGAACCTGCACTCTTCACCTTGCCTCTTGCACTCTTGCCCACTTGCCCACTTGCCTCTTGCACTCTTGCCCACTTGCCACTTACCCTCTTGCTCTTGCCCACTTCCATACCGCTTACTTCCCATTACATCTATATTAACCTTTGACCGACCCGATTAGCGCGCCCTTCGCAAAATACTTCTGAAGGAACGGGTAGACCATAAGGATGGGAACCGTTGTAATGATGATGGTGGCGTATTTCAACGCTTCATCGATGATCATGCTGTCTCCGCCGATGTTGCCGGCTCCGTTCGCGCTGCTTCCCTGCAGGACCATGTTGCGGACGATAATCTGGAGCGGATATAGATCAGCATCTCTCAGATAGAGAAGCGCGGAGAAGAAATTGTTCCAGATCGAGACGCCATAGAATAGTCCGATCGTCGCCAGAATCGCTTTGGAGAGCGGCAGCACCAGCCGGAAGAAAATCCCGACATCGGTAAGCCCGTCGATCTTGCCCGACTCCTCCACCTCCTGCGGCATGCCCGCGAAGAAGGTTCGCATGACGATCAAATTCCACGAGCTGACGGCCAAGGGCAGAACCATCGCCCAGATCGTATCGATCAGATGATAGCTTCGCACGACCAGGAAGGTGGGTATCATGCCGCCGCTGAAGAACAGCGTAATGACGACCATAATCATAAAGGTCTTGCGAAGCAGCATGTGATTCTTCGAGAGCGCATAGGCTCCAGCGGCGCTGACGAGCAGCGAAATCGTCGTGCCTAATACCGTATAGATAATCGTATTGATATACGCTCTTCCGATCTGAGGATTATCGAATACGGCGGCGTAGGTATCGAGATTGAACTGCTTGGGCCACAGGAATACTTCCCCCTTCAGGACCGGCACCGTTCCGCTGAAGGATACAGCGATCATGTAGATGAAGGGATACAGAGCCGATACCACCACGCAGAACAGAATGAAGTACAGGAAGAAATCAAAGGCGCTGAATTTCGGTTTCATGTTTGAACTCCCCTTTCCTCACCATAGGCTCGTATCGCTTGTTCTGCGGCTGATCCAGTTTGCAGTGAGAATAAACGTAAGATTGATGATGCTGGTGAACAAATCAATGGCGGTGCCGTAGCTGTAATTCATCGCTTGAATGCCCGTCCGATACACATAGGTGCTAAGCACATCAGCCGTCGAATAGATCGAAGGATTGAGCATGAGCAGCACCTTCTCGAAGCCGATGTCCAGCATATGACCGAGATTGAGAATGAGCAAAATAATAATGGCAGACCGAATACCCGGCAACGTAATATGCAGCAGCTGATGCTTTCTCGTTGCTCCGTCGACCCTCGCCGCTTCGTAGAGCTGAGGATCGATCGCGCTAAGCGCCGCCAGATATATAATCGTTTCCCAGCCGACATGCTGCCAAATTTCCGATAGCACATAGATCGTGCGGAAATAGCTGTCTGTCTGCATGAAGTTGATCGCGTCATAGCCCATCCATTCGATCAAATGATTCACCAGGCCGTTCGTCGGCGATAAGAAGAGAAACAGCATACTGACCACAACGACATTCGAAATGAAATGCGGCAGATAGCTGATCGATTGAACGAATCGTTTCACGACGGATCGACGAACCTCGTTCAGAAGCAATGCGAGAATGATCGGCGCCGGAAACCCGAAGACCACCTTGTAGATTCCTAGCACGACGGTGTTCTTCACCAGCTTGAAGAAGTCCGGACTTTCGAAAAACAGTCGATAATACTTGAGCCCCACCCAATCGCTGGCCCAGATCCCCTTGAAGGTGTTGTAATCTTTGAATGAAATCAAAATTCCGAACATCGGCACGTATTTGAATAAAATGTAGTACGCGAGCGCCGGCAGAAACAACAGCATGAGATACTTGCCTCTGTTCCACCTCATTCGAAAATGCGCCATCTCTTGTCCTCCTGTCCTTGTGTCTATGTCTCAAAGCTTATCCTCGTGTCGGCCAGTCGACAATGATTCATACTTTCGATTCCTCGCACATTTGTGTTTATATAGAAATCGACTAATAATCTTAAGGAATGCGTAGTTTAATTTGTTGAAGTCTTGCTGCTTGCGGCCGTTACGCCTTCAGTTTGATTGCCTGGTTTAGTCGAATGCTGTCATTCGCCGCTTCGAGAAAGCGAATAATCGCCAAGGTCTCGGCCGGATCGATCGGCGTCCTGCCGCTTCGAAAAAATTGCACCACGTCCTCCATCATCGCCGCGAGGAACGGCTTGCCGCCTTCATGAACGGAGAGGCTTCCAGAAGATCCTCGCGAGAGATGCAGCTTGCCGCCGAAGGCTTCATTGCCTGACCGATAACCGCGAATCGTACCGATCCTGCCATCCCTCCATACGCCGATTGCGACATCATGCTCGGAGGTTCTTACCGCTCTTACTTCTTCACAGCCGGCGCCCATGGCCTTGAACAGCATCTCCGCCATATGAATGCCGTACCAGAAATAGCCGGGCTGCGTCGGTTCAAGCGGCATCGGCCCGTGGAAATCGGCACCTGCAATCGCATCGGGCTCCGTCTCTGCCATCGCGACGACCAAAGACTCCATATACCGGAGCGCCGAGCAGCTCATGAACGGCGTCTCGTATTCCCAAGCGAGCCGGATCATTCGCTCCGCCGCTTTCGAATCCAAGGCGAACGGCTTGTCGACGAAGATCGGTTTGCGGTATGGCACCATTCGCGCGAACAGCTCCTCATGCACCCTGCCGTCTACTGCCTCCAGCATCCAGGCATCGCAAACGGCTGCCACCTCCTCCAAACTGTCCATCATGCGCACGCCATGCTCGTTCTTCAGCGCCTCGCGATAGTTGTCGATACGCGTCGCGCTCATCGCGAAGTCGGCCGACGCCGCGCCCTGCCAAGCGGCAACCAAACTAGCCGACTTGAGAGGCTCGGGCTGCCGCTCATCGTTCAGCAGCTTGGCGAAGGCAAGCACGCGCGAATTGTCCAAGCCGATCATCCCGATGCGCAGCGGCTCATTTTGCTCGTTTCCGCCTTCATGCCCATTACGCAATTGGCTCCCCTCCCTGATTCACAATCCTCTCGCAACCGCTTTGATTCGACAGATAGATGCTTTCCACGACCGCAACCACGCTTCTCGAATAAGCGATCGAGCAAGAAGGCTCCACATCCTCTCTAATGCTGTCCAGCAAATCTTGAAATTGCAGCACGAAAGGATTTTCCTGTATGCTTACCTCAACCTGCCGATAGCTTCCTCCTTCGCTGACCCAGAGTCCGACGCCCGAGATTAGCTTCATGCTGCCCTTCGTGAACAGCAGCTCGGTCTCATCGATTGGAACGCCGGGATAACCGGACTGTGACATTGCGGCCGGTATGCCCTTGGACGTTTCGAAGAATGCCGTTCCTCCGCCTTCAATATCGCCCCTGCCGAGGAAATAATCGACCGACGCTTTCACCTTCGTAATCCTTCCATCGATCAGCCACTGTATCTTGTCGACCGTATGCGAGCCCAGATTGGTTAAGATGCCGCCGCCTGCCTTGGCCCTCTCGAAGAACCAGTCGGGACGAGTCGGCTTATCGTAAGGCAAGTGACGTCTGTCGTTCATCATGACCAGCCTCCCGAGCCTTCCTTCCTCAATCCATCTCTTCGCCGCACGATTGGTTTCCGTATAATGCTGCGTATGACCGACAAGCAGCTTCACGCCCGCTTTCGATACCGCCTCCGCGATTTCGTCGCATTCGGCCGTGTTCAAAGCCATTGGCTTCTCGAGCAAAATATGACAACCTTGCTCGGCCGCGAATATGGCGGCTTCCCTATGAAGGAAATGCGGCAAGGTGATAACCGCGATATCGGGTTTCTCTTCCTGAAGCATTTGCTTATAATCGCTGTAAGCTTTCATGCCATACCTGGCCGCCATGCTCGCCGCCCTATCCTCTTGGACATCCGCGACAGCGCAAGGCGCGAGCTCCTCCATCTTCGCGGCAGCCTCCAGGTGATCGCTTGCGATTCCGCCTGCTCCGACGACGGCTACTCGAATATTCATTTTAAGCATCCTCCCCCAGTTAGGTCTGGGGATCATCTTACCAAGCGCCGCCGCATCGGCCTATCAGGCAATCTTTCGGTTCTATTCTCTTTTAAAGAAATGTTAAGGAATCGGAGCGAATCATGAAAATCGACAAGTTTTTAAAGTTCAGACAATTGAACCCGTTCAGCAAGCGCATGCTATACTTGAATAGGGGTTAAGCCAAAGGAGAGAAAGGAATGGCGGGATGAAATGGATAAGGAGATTTTCGACAAAATTCAAAATGGAGATGTCGCTTTTTTACACTCTGTTCAGCAGCTTCATCGTGATCATTCTCTTGCTTGTCAGCATCAATCTGGTTTCCTATTCCTTCTTTCGCAACAGCATTAAAGATGAAATTATTGTAAACAGCGGCATGAATCTGAATACAACCGCGTCGAATTACGAGAAGCATATCAAGCTGATTCGGAGCTATATGCTTAGCTATCTCTTCAATAACGACACGCAAATTCTGCGGAGCGCGAGCCCTGGCGTTCGATACGATATCGTAACCGACGCGCAGAAAAGCTTGCGCTATTCGCTCAATAATTCTCTGCTTTACATTGACAATATGATTTATTATTTCAAAGACAGCGGACTTGTCATTGATAAAGACGGCACGCGGGATCCGTTGACCATGTTCAACAAATTCTACGCCCATCCTCTGTATACGGCAGATTTCTGGAGCAAGGAAATGGACAGTGCGAAGAGCTTCAAGGTATATCCGTCCGCCACTTTCCAGATCTCGACCGCTTTCGAGAAGGAATCGATTGGCAATCTCATGCCAATCATGGTCAAGAACGCTTATGATCATAATTTCGCGTTAATCGTGCTCATGAAGAGCACGGCGCTGTATGACGCCTTCTATCAGCCGAAGGAGGGCAGCAATCTGGTTATTTTGGATGAAAGCAATAAGGTGATCTTCACGACCGACGACAGCATCGAGCTGCCTGCGGCTGTCAATAACCTTCAAGGAACAGGCTACAAGAAACAGGATGATATTTATTATTTCTATAAAAAGGGCGGAGATACGGGCTTCACTTACATCGAGGTTCTGTCTGACAGAGGCTTGGTCGATCAAATGCAGAAGCTCAATATTCTGATGGTCGCGCTGCTGGCGCTGTCCGTCTTGATCAGCCTGGTCGTTTCCTATTTCATCGCGAAGCGTTTCCACAATCCTCTGGCCAATATGCTGCGTTCGAGCCAAGCGCTTGGCTCTGGCGGCCTGCCCTGGAATATGAACAGCCGCATTAAGGAATTCAATGTTCTTCACAATACGCTGAGCCATCTATCCAAATCGAATAAAGCCATTCATGAGGATCTCGAATCGAAAAATTCGCTCTTGCAGCAATTCGCCTATATGACGAGATTGAAAAAGATACATGGCAGAGACGCTCCGTTGCCGGCAGCCATTGACGCCAACAAGCCCTATCGTCTCGTCTTGTTTCAGCTTGTGTTCAAGGACCGGTTCCTTATTGAAATTTCCAATGCGCCTCAGCGCGCTCTAAATATGTACAAGGAGTTGATTCATGCCAATTTCGCAGCTCATTACAAGGACTCATTAACGTTTCAGCTTGAGAGGGATCAGATTCTTACGATTCTGTTCGTGGAGGATGAAGAGAAGGATAAGCAGTCGAATCCGCTTCAAAATCTGATCGAAATATTCGAGCTGGATTCCAGCTATTGCAATTTCACCATCGCGCCAAGCCCCGTACGCAAGCATTCGACTGATATCGCGGAGACCTATCAGAATGTGCTCGATCTGATTAAGCAACGCAGACTTGGGGAGGATGTGCAGGTCATTACGGAATGGCATCCGCAGCCGGCGCTTATGATTCCAAGCCCGCTCGAGGAGAGCGAGCTGACGGCTAATCTGCATTCGGGCTCCGATTCCGTCACCGTACCGCTCGTCCATAAACTCCTTGACCAACTGGCCAAGATGGACGCGCTGGCGAAGCAATTCCAAGACTTCTCCAAGGACGTCGTCAATCGGACATTCAAGGTGATGTACGCGCAAAATATATCGTTCGGCATGTCCGCGGACGAAGCGTCGCCTTATGACCAGTTGAAATCCTGTTACACGCTTCCGCAGTACAAAGCCTTCTTCGAGCAGTTCCTTTCGCGAGCTGCGGAGCTTATACGAGGCAAGCGTTCGGAGACGGATGTGATGACGAAATTCGTGATGGAATACGTCGAATCCAATTACGGCGACGATCTGTCTCTTGACGCGATTGCTAGCAAGCTTGGCATAACCGGGCCTTATCTATCCACTTATTTCAAGGAGAAGACGGGTACGAATTTCAGCGATTATATCTTCTCCGTCCGCATGAACAAAGCAATGGGCATGCTTCAGGACACGAATTTGAAAATTCAGGAGATCGCTTCGTTAATCGGTTATTTCACCGTGGCTTCCTTCAATCGCGTGTTCAAAAAGCATACCGGCATGACGCCGAGCGAATATCGCCGTCAAAACAATAAATGGCAGGGAGAGGAATCATGACTACGATTTCGACATTACCGCAAATTAAATGGTATGAACGGAGGGACGGTGACTACCGATTGAATTCGGAGCATCGCCTGATATTGAATATGAAAGCTTCAGATTCCAGACTCGCGGCTGCAGCCAAGCGTTTGTTCCCGGAGCTTGTAGAAGGAAAAGGGGTTGGGATTGCAGAACAGGTGCGTCGCAGTGCGGAGCATGGTTGTGGCGTTGCAAAGCAAGAGCTTGGCATTGCACAGCAAGAGCTTGGCAGTGTGGAGCATGCGCTTGACGTTGCACAGCAAGAGCTTGGCAGTGTGGAGCATGCAAGTGGCAGCCAATGGCCGCCGTTTGTCTTATATATCGGACCGTTGGAGGCCGGGCATGCCTTTGATTTCACCTATCTTTCCACCTTCATCACTGCCTCTAGCTCTGTTGCTGCCGAGTCTGAGCTCAATGAAGCCTTGCAGGCGTCTGAGGGCTATTGCATGAAGGTGCGCTCGAACGGCATCTGGCTTGTATCGGGAGAGGCGGCCGGTTTGTTCTACGGCATGCAGACGCTCAAGCAACTATTCGACCAGGCTCAACTGTCGTATGGCGTTCAACTGCCGGAAAATGCTCAACTGCCGACACAAGCCCCTTTCCTTCCCGCTTGCGATGTGGAAGACTGGCCCGATGTGCCGCTGCGCGTCATGAATTACGACTTCCGTCAGACCTTCTCGAAGCCGGAGAAGCTTATCGAATACCTGGATGACTTCGCGGCCCTGAAGACCAATGCGCTGCTAATCGAATATGAGGATAAATTCCCGTTCGAGCGAAACCGCGAATTCCGTCATCCCGAATACGCTTTAAGGGATTCGCAGTTGAATGAGCTGCTTGCAGCGGCGGAGCGGAATTTCATTGAGATTATTCCGCTGCAGCAAAGCTTCGGCCATCTGGAGTATATTTTGGGCCGCGTGGAATACCGGTCACTTCGCGAGAACGAAGCATCCACAGGCGAGCTCTGTCCGAGCAATCCCGCCTCGTTCGAGTTGGTGAGCGGATTGCTGACGGAGATGGCGACGAAGCATACCGGCTCCCGATACCTTCATCTAGGCTGCGACGAGGTGTACAGCATCTGCGAATGCCCCGTTTGCCGCGAGAGGTACGGCAATTCCCGGAATCTGGCCTTTCTGGATTTCGTGAATCGGCTCATCGCCTTCACCTGCGAGCTCGGCAAGAAGCCGATCATTTGGCAGGATGTGCTGGCCCACTGCTCGGATGAGGAATTAGGCAAGCTGGATTCCCGCGTCACGATCATGATTTGGCATTATAACGGTAAGATGATCGACCGTATCGCCTCCGAACTGACGCTTCGTCTGCGCAAGCTCGGTATTCCGGTCATCGGCGCTCCTTCCGTTCGCTGCTTCGACCGTAAGGATGATCAGAATTATCCGGTCGTCGATCAGCGAATCTCCAACGTCGACCAATGGGTGGCGGCCGCCGGAGAGCTTGCGTTGGACGGCCTGGTCGGAACGAACTGGACCGCCGTGTTCTCGCTCGGCGTGCCGTACGGCGTCTTCGAAACCTCATGGTATACGATGGCTTACTTTGCGGATCGATGCTGGAATAGCGATGAGGATGCTGGGGGGAGTTTCATGAGCCGCTTCCTGTCAGTGTTCCATGGCATTGCGCCGGAGAAGGCTGCCGAGCTTCTCGGCAACTATTCGAACGAGGATTATTACGTCTCGATGCCTGCGCTCTTGAAGGCGGTCACGCGGAATGAGGATGTTGCTGAGCTAATCTCCGCCATGCTCGCATTCGAGACCGCCTCCGACCGCTCGAGAACGACGCATAAGTATGTGTATCGCGCGACGATGTTTCCCGACAATGAAGCCGAGCGGCGTTCGCTGTTGAATAACTATCGGATTACTCGTCGCGGCCTGGAAGCCGCAAGAGGACGCATGAAGGAAGCGCTGCTCGCCTTCCAGCCCGAAGCAATGGCCGACCATTATGTGCTCTCGCGCTACTATCTGCACGACTATCTGGAGGAGACGTTGTACCAGGAGCTTGGGCTGAAGCTGTAGCTATGACTTGCGGAGCAGCAAGCGTGCCGCGCTCCCTCAGCGCGTTCCACCAGCTGTAAGTCGACTTTTTCGACTTGCAGCACTCCGTCAGCGCTTTTCCAGACCTGCAAGTCGACTTTTTCGACTTACGGCTCTCCATCTGCGCTTTTCCAGGCCTGCAAGTCGATTTTTTCGACTTACGGCTCTCCGTCAGCGCTTTTCCAGACCTGCAAGTCGACTTTTTCGACTTGCAGCACTCCGTCAGCGCTTTTCCAGACCTGCAGGTCGACTTTTTCGACTTACGGCTCTCCATCTGCGCTTTTCCAGGCCTGCAAGTCGATTTCTTCGACTTACGGCTCTCCGTCAGCGCTTTTCCAGACCTGCAAGTCGACTTTTTCGACTTACAGCACTCCGTCAGCGCTTTTCCAGACCTGCAAGTCGACTTTTTCGACTTACGGCTCCACGTTAGCGCTTTTCAAGACCCGCAAGTCGACTTTTTCGACTTACGGCTCTCCGTCAGCGCTTCTCCATACCTGCAGGTCGACTTTTCCGACTTACGGCTCCCAGTAAGCTCTTCTCCATACCTGCAGGTCGACTTTTCCGACTTACGGCTCCCAGTAAGCGCTTTTCCAGACCTGCAGGTCGACTTTTTCGACTTACGGCTCCACGTTAGCGCTTCTCCATACCTGCAGGTCGACTTTTCCGACTTACGGGTCCCCGTTAGCGTGTTCCTGAAGCTGTAGGTGTAACTCTGTAGAACAGAAATGCGTACCCGGAGCCGCTGTAGATGTAAAAAGTAACTCTATAGCACAGAAATGCGTGCCCCAAGCAGCTGGAGGTGTAAAAATGGACTCTGCAGAGCAAAAAAGCGGTTCCTGAGCGGCTGGAGGTGTAGAGAGTAACTCTGCAGCTCCGCAGTAGTATGAACTCAAAAGAGCTTTCCCTCGCCAAATTGACGGGGACAGCTCTTTTTGTTTACTTGCATTTTTGTTTACTTGCATTATTATTTACCTGGATGATAGTTAGCCCTAATCAAAGCTAATTTGGAAACACCTAAGAAGTATCTTAAAAACTGCTAGTAAGCTCCCCTAGTCAAACCCCTTGTCAAACTTCGCATAGCCCTTCCACACCTTATAGCCCAGCTTGCCATAGAAATCCACAAAAGGCGTTGTGTCGATGACGATATGTCTCATGCCTCTCTCGCGAAGGAAATGGATGGCGGCTTGCACGATCGAGATGCCATATTGATGACCGCGATAGCGCACATCAATGCCCAGCGGGCCGATACCCCCAAGCGGCTCTTCAAAGAGCGGCGACCAATAAATATTTTGCGCAAGAAGCGGCGATTGTCCGTCATTCATTCTGCAGAACCCGATAATGGCTCCCTGCTTCTCCAGAACGACGAATTCTCTGCCCGTTCCTCCGCGCTCCCAGTAATCCCTTACCTGATAATCCCAAGTACCGGGAAAACACTCGCTGACAAACGAAATTAGCCCTTCCCGATCGGACTCCTTCGCCACTCGAAGCTTAGCCTCGAACACATCCGGAAGACCAACATGCTCGTCCTGCCCGTAGCTGTTCAGCATATCAAATGTATTCTCGATGAAGTCGTAGCCTCTCTTCTCGAACCAAAGCTTGGTCTCCTCCAGCTCATCCGGAATGCCGGGAAACAGTCGACTGTGCAGGTCATTTCCGAGCATGATTTGCTTCGCTCCCGCCGTGCGCAACGCATCCTCCGCCTCCTTCAGCAAGCTTCCGCCAATACCCTGGCCGCGCTTCTCCGAAGCAACAAGCAAGGCTTGTATCCAACCCAGCTCGGGATGAATGCCGTGGCAGGCCGACTCCATACTGGCCTTCTTCGCGACGACAAATCCGACGATTCCCCCTGTTTCCTCCTCCCTGACGACCCAGGATCCACTCCGCAGCCACAAACGATCCTCTATCACATTTTGCCGAAGCAGCCTCAGTCTCATCGGGAAGCTCTCGGAGAGCTCCTTGTTCCATAGCTGCGCCATGCCCGCCAGATGCTTCTCTTCCAATTGTTCAACTATCATGCTGTCCCTCCTCGTTGTTTTCATGCCCTAAAGCAAATGTACGCGAAATCAACGGGCAGGCAAATAGCCAATTCTTTCGATTATGGTCGAGCTTTAAGATTTTGTCGACAATCGCAAAATTTGCTACGTTCTATTCATCCATCTGCCGAGCTTGTCGACCAAAGACGAGAAAACAAGGCCGACGCAAAAGCCCGAAAACGGAGCGACGAACATGACGCTCAGGTTAGGGAAGCCTCCTCTGGTCTCTAATTTGATCCAGGTTGCGCCAATCGCGATAACGAATGTACAAGACCAGAACAACAGCTTCTGACTGGCTGGAATTTCCGGCACTCCAGCACCGTCCGAATTACTCCTGAACAAGTAATAGAGAATCGTCATTGCAATAAACCCGAGCCCCAGTAACGAAAAGCCGTATTGCAACAGCTTGTACAAGGGCCGGTCCATGATCATCGTAAATTTCAACGAAGGGAAATGCATTGCGAAGAAACCTGAGCTATGCGTGAAGGAATCCACCGTCAGATGAGATACAAATCCGATAAATAAGGATATGAGAAAGATCAACCAGCTTGCAACGCTGTTCATGCGCCATTCTCCCAGCATATGATAAGCGCGATGATTCAAATGGAAGGCTGACGGCAGATGCAGGGCAAGGGACTTTTTGACAATCAAATGAAAGACAATGGCGAAAATAATGCTAAGCGGAATCGCTTGCCGGAAGAAGCCGGGAAGTGTGTGGCCGATGCTTCGATACGGCTCAAAGTGGAGGAAATACTCCATGTCGGGAGCCATGCTTCCAAGTGTCAGACCGGTCAAGCTGACATATTTGCGATTAATCCACTTCAGTGGAAAGGCGAAGGCTGGATGAGCGAAAGTAAATGGCATAGTCGTTCTCCTTGCGTCTGGATATCCATAATCCATACTCAGTAATATGAAGCGTATGTGAAGATTATATCTTATAGACGCTTCCTTATCTTGGAGAGTTGCGGAATAACGAAGAAAAGATGCGCTCCCTAAGAAGGCGTCTCCAAATCCTCCGGATCGAGCCTCCGGACAAAATTCAAATTCGGACCCCCGCTCGACCAACTGCTTCTGTTATTGAGCTTGTTCATGTTCTCCTCTACATAGGGCTCGTTAAGGGTCCCCAGCCAGCCCGTGTAAAATCCGCGGCTTTGTGTACTGTCCAACCAATTGAACGGTGAATTATTCGGCAAAGTCAACCCTCGATCATTTTTGATCAAATCCCGCCAATTCTGTGGGTAGGGCATTGCCCCATAAGGCTTTTCGCGAAAATTCACATCTATTTTCAACTGAATGCGCGGCAAATAATAGGCAGTGCCGTCGCCGTAGCTCGACATGGATCGATCACGAAGCAAATAGAACTGACTGTCGCCTATGTATTCCTCGGGATCCATATTCCAAACAAAAAAGCTTGATGAAGGATCATTCCCACGCAGCTGCCAGACATGCACACTCCCGCTCCCGCTCGCTGCCATCCCGCGCAGCTCCCACTTGAAGCGATGCCATACCCAGAAGCTCATCCCCGTCTGATCACTGCCCGTAGTAAAAGGCACAAAAGCATGACGTTTATCGAGAAGCTGCATGTCCAGAATTTCTGCGGCATCAGCTCTTTCGTAGCTGCGATTCATCGCTTCTAGTGCTTCCTGCGGCGATGGGAGCTCTCCTGGTTTTCCGCCATAGATGATGTAGCCCGAGATGACTACAAACAGAGCAGCGGCAACCGCTATAATCAGCTTCATCGTTCTCTTGTTTCTGTTCAACCCATTGATTCCGCTCGACCCATTCATCCCCTTCATCTCATTCATCGCTCGACTCCCCCATCTCCAGCAAGCTCGCTTCCGAAGTGTAATAGAGGCTGCGATCGCTCCGAACGATTAATAAGCCCTTGCCGTCAAATTGAATGTACACGGACGGCTCGATCCCGCTTCCCCATCTGGATTCTACGCCTAACAAAGCGTAGGGGAATCGCTCCTTCTGATACATCGATTCAGACTTCCAAGCGGTTTGACTATGCCAATCCATATCGATCTCGCTTTCTTGCAGCTGCTCGAGTCCTGCGAGAAACGTCGCTGTATCAAAGCTTACAGCCTCTTCCGCAAAAGGATGCGTGCCTACTATTCTCGCCTGATTAACGTCCGAGATATAGGTATGAACGTCGTCCTTGGGATAGACCGCGTCATTAAGCAAGCCGGATACCAGAGCGAGAATCAGAAACAGATAATTGGCGAGGAAGCCTCTCCAAGCATACCAACGGTACTTCGGCCAAGCCCGGCTTCCTATTAAGGCGTACAAGATCCAGACGCCTAACGGCAAAACAGCAAGCTTAAAGGAAAAATATCCCATGACAATCGGGAAGGATACCGACAGAAAGCCAAATAAGGCAACCAGAAAGACTCTCCAGCCAACTGGCCGGTCTTGTTGCTTGCGATACCGGCGAATCATGAACGTCAAAATAATGATCCATCCGATTAGCAAACACGCGATACTCATCACATTATTCGTCATACTGAAATGAAAAGCCACGCTCTCTCCCCCTTGTTAAGCTTCACTTTAACACACAGCATTTGGGAATGTCACCCATTTAATCCGAGCCCGATCCACTCGTCGTGGAGGATTTTTCTATCTCCGTAGGCAGAAGCTTTACTCGTCAAAAACTGCCAATAAGTTTTTTTGAAATTAATAAACTTTTCGGTCATCTAAGACGTCTTTGTATATATCACAGAAATCAGGGAAGGACGGCGCCGCTTTGAAGAACATCAGAACCTCTTTCACGCAAATCAACAGACCGACAACACAGGAGAATACATCCCCAATAGGGAGCCTCTTAAAGCCATTGCTGCTCGTCCTATCCGCTTCGCTTCTCATTCTGAGCATGGGATGCAGCAACTCGGCAGAGGCCTCGCATCCTGCGTCTTCAACAGAACCAAATCCGTCCGTTGAATCAAGCCCTGATCCAGAAACAACAGCAACAGCTCCAACTCGGCAACCGACCGCCAATTCAACTCCGCAGCCGACTGCACAGCCATCCGGGCAACCAGGCTCCGAGCCTGATCAAGGGAATCCGAATGCCGCCAAGGATACGAACGAAGCTGGGGATATTGCAGAAGGCAAAGGAATAACGGCAATTGGAGATTCGGTCATTCTCGATGCCGCTCCCTATCTCGACAAGCTGCTTCCCGGCATCGTGGTCGACGGCAAGGTCGGCCGCCAAATGACCGAGGCGCAGGATACGATCAATTCGCTCGCCGAAGACGGCAAGCTGGGAGACCTCGTCATTATCGAGCTTGGAACCAATGGTTCCTTCAATAAAAAGGTGCTTCGCTCTCTGCTGGATTCTCTGAAGGATGTCGATCAAATTTTCCTGGTGAACACTCGCGTCCCCAGACAATGGCAGGACACCGTCAATTCGGATTTAACCAAGGTGGCCGAAGAATTCTCAAACGCATCCGTCATCGACTGGTATTCCGCAAGCAAAGGCAAAGATGATTTCTTCTCGAAGGACGGCGTGCATCTGAATCGGGAAGGCGCTGAATTCTACGCAGATCTACTCGCGCAATCGATTCAAGGTGAAGGCGCATGAGCGATTCGAAAAGGTATATGCCCGGGCTGGACGGATTGCGCGCCATCTCCGTTCTTGCCGTTATTGCTTATCACTTCCATTTCGACTGGGCCCCCGGCGGCTTGCTTGGCGTCGGTGTATTCTTCGTCATTTCCGGTTATCTTATAACGGATCAGCTCCTGGCCGAATGGAAGCGGAATCGCAGCATTAATCTGAAGCAATTCTGGCTTCGCAGAGCGCGCCGCTTGCTTCCGGCCATGTTCGCGATGCTGGCCGTTGTCGCTTTATGGCTGCTGGTCTTCGACCGATCCAGATTAGCCAGTCTGGAGGACGACTTCCTGTCCGTAACATTCTATTACAACAACTGGTGGCTGATCTTCCATCAGGTATCCTATTTCGAAAGCTTTGGACCGCCTTCGCCGATCGGCCATCTATGGTCGCTTGCCGTGGAGGAGCAATTCTACCTGCTGTGGCCTATCTTGCTTATTGCAGGGCTGACGTTCTTCCTACGTCGCGGCAATATCATGCTGTTCGCCCTCGGCGGCGCTCTCCTGTCTGCGATTGCCATGGCCTGGCTCTACGAGCCAGGCATGGATCCGAGCCGTGTCTATTACGGCACGGATACGCGGGTGTTCGCGCTGCTTATTGGCGCGGCTCTCGCTGCAGTATGGCCGAGCGGACGCTTGAGCGAGACCTTGTCTCGAAGGACTCGAAATGTGCTAGACATGTTGGGCGCTGGCTGTGTTCTTGGCATTTTGCTCATGATCGCTCTGTCTCATCAATACGGCAGCTTCCTCTACTATGGAGGATTAGTGCTTCTGTCCCTGCTGTCCGCTATTGTTATTGCCGTGCTAGCTCATCCTTCGAGCAGGCTGGCTAAGCTAATCGGCTGCAAGCCGCTGCGCTGGATCGGCGTTCGCTCTTACAGCCTTTATCTATGGCATTTTCCCGTCATCATCATGACAAGTCCGATTGTGAACACTGACGGCATCGACATCGACAGAGTTCTGCTTCAATTCGGCGCAAGTCTCTTATTAGCCGCATTGAGCTATAAATATATAGAAGAGCCGCTCCGCCGCGGCTGGCTCGGAAGAGTATGGAATAAGATGATTACTTCCCGTCAGAGAAGGGTTGCTCCGTCATGCGTAACAGAGCCCTAGAAAAAAAGCTTGTACACTGGATTAACGAGAACAAAGAGAATATTTACCGGCTTGCGTACAGCTATGTAAGGAACAAGGAGGACGCGCTCGATATCGTTCAGGATTCGATTATCAAAGCGCTTGCCGCCATTCATCGATTGGTCGAATTGGATGCAATCAAAAGCTGGTTTTACAAAATCGTCGTTCATACGGCGCTGGACTTCCTTCGAAAGCATAAACGAATTCAAGTTACGGATCCTCAGGTCATTGCGTATAAAAGTGCAGCCGCGGAGGATCATTACGCCAATCTGGATTTGGAGCGTGAATTAGAAAGCTTGCCTCAGCCCTTTCGCGAGGTCGTTGTACTTCGTTATTTCGAGGATTTGAAGCTTGAGGAAGTGGCGGATGTATTGTCTATGAATATAAGCACAGTCAAATCCCGCTTGTATCGAGCGTTAAGGCTGCTCAAAATCAACATGGACGAAGAGCCTTCACAAGGAAGGGATGTTTAATGGATAATTCTATCGACCGATTGAAAGAGGAATATAAGCAGATCGACATACCTGAGGAATTGGATTTTATCGTGAGAAAAGCTCTAAATAACCCCAGCAAGAAGAGAGCTCGCGCAAGGTGGCTGACCGCAGTATGCTCGGTGTTGCTCATCTTCTTGATTGGCATCAATATCAACTCAAAGGTTGCGGAGGCGTTCGGACGCATTCCCGGCATGAGCGGCATTGTCGAGGTGCTCACCTTCAAATCCTACACATTCCAGGACGATCGCTATCATGCCGAAATTAAGGTTCCCTCCGTCTCCGGTTTGAACGACGCTGAGCTGGAGCAGTTGCTTAATAGCAAGTATGTGAAGGAAGGCAAGACGCTGTATTCGGAATTTCAAGCAGATATTGATGAGTTGAAGCAAAAGAGCGGCGGCCATCTCAGCATCTCGTCCGATTATGAGGTGAAGACCGATAATGATCAAATCTTCTCCCTCGCCCGTTACGTTGTCGTATCGATGGCTTCTTCAAGCGATACCGTGCAGATCGACACGATTGATAAGCAAAATCATATTTTGCTCAGCTTGCCCATGCTGTTCAAGGATAATCGCTATATCGATGCTATCTCGCAAAACATAAAAGACCAGATGAAAGCCCGCATGGAGGCCGATCCCAATCTCGTCTACTGGCTGGAGTCCGACGCCGATTTGCATATTGACGGTTTCAAGGCGATCGATCCCAATCAGAGCTTCTATATCAATGACAAGCATCAGCTTGTTATCGTGTTCAATAAGTACGAGATTACCCCTGGCTTCATGGGCATTATCGAATTCACAATTCCCGCCATCGCGATAGGGGATTTGCTTGTAAGCGATTATTATGTGAGATAGCTGGCAAGCGCGAAAGCTCACTCCGCTTATCGCATTGAATCGTATCTTTGGGCCTAGCTCGATTTTTATTTTTGTTGCGACGCCAAACGGCGTCCTTCTAAGCTGTAATCTGCGCTAAAACACCTTACACTTCTCAGTTCCGCGCCATCTCTCTCGGAGTGATGCCCCAGAACTTGCGGAACACCTTGGTGAAGTAGCTGACATCGCGGAAGCCGACGCCGCTTGCCGCATCATACACCTTGGCGCCTTCCTGCAGCGCGCTCTTCGCACGCTCCATCTTGCGCTCCAGCACATAGGAGGAGAAGGCCTTGCCGGTCTCTTGCTTGAACAGCCTGCTCAAATACGAGGAATTGATGAACAATCGATCGGCCACGGCATGCAGGGAAAGCTCTTCATGCAGTCCCTCCTCGATCATCTGCAGGACGGCGTCTACCATCTTGTGCCCGGCGGCGCCCCTCTTCTCTGCGAGATAATGCTGCAGGCGTTCGAGTATATTCGTTAAGAATTCATAGACCTGCTCCTTCGTCGAGAAGCTCTGCAGGTTTTGCAAATAGAGCAAATAGGGACCCGCAACCTCCTTGACGGAGCCGCCTCTTTGCTGAATCAACCGAATGAATAGAGAGCTGAAATAGAACAGCGCTTCATTCACCTCATCGACGGTTCGCGCTTCTCCCAGCATGAATGTCCACAGCTTCTGCAGCGAACTGCCGCATTTCTCCGCATTGCCGGTGTCGAGCCCCACCTCGAGCTCGCGCTCTATATCCGGGTAGGAATGATGCCTCGTCTCCGTCTCGAATCGATCCTGATAGGTGACCGCGATATTATTGCCGTATACGATACGTCTTTGCAATGCCTCTCTTGCCTGCTCGTAGAGCTGATTCAGCTCCCGCGGCTTCGCGGCCACCCCGCTGATTCCGGCGCTTGCCGTTATTTTCAAGCATTCTCTTACGATGCCGAGCAGCTTGCCAATGCTTGCGTTCACCTGATGAAGGAAGCCTTCCGTATCAGGGCTACCCTCTGTTGCGAACAGCACCGCCGTCGCTCCGTCTCTGTCCGGGGCTACCCAAACCGAGCCTTGCTGCAGCGTCTCCTGCGTAATATAGAATAAAGAGGAATGCAGCAGGCTCGTATCTCGTTCCGTGAATCGGGACTCGTCCGCCGCCAGCGGATCCATGTCGAGCAACGCCACGCAATAATGGCCGATCGAATCTATCGGGAATTGTACATCCCTGCTTCTCCACTGAATCTCCCAGGGCGAATATTTGCCATGCAGCCAATTCAGCAGGAACATCTCCCTCAAATTCGGCAGATGCTGCTTCCATTTTTCTTGGAACAAGGACACATTATGCAGTTGATCCAAGTGCTTCTTAAGGTCGCCTGCCGCCTGAAGCACGGCGTTCACGATCTCCGTATCGCCGGCCGGCTTCAATAAATATTTGCTGATGCCGAGCTCGACAGCCTTCCGTGCATAATCGAAGCTGTCATGACCGCTGAGCAATATCATCTTCACCAGCGGATCGCGGGCATTGACCCATTCCGCAAGCTCAAGGCCGTTCATGCCGGGCATCTGAATGTCCGCAAGAATGATATCGGGCTTCTTCCGGTCGAAGAGGGCAACGACTTCTTCTCCGCTTGCCGCAAGGCCAATCACTTGTATGCCATGCTCCTCCCAAGGAATGTCGAGGGCAAGATTATTGCGCAACCGGGGCTCGTCCTCCACAATCATCAGATTCATGCGTTCACCTCCGGGAAGATTGATGCAAAAGACCTTCCGCATCCCGAATGGAAGGCGGAAGGTCAAGCTGTCTATGTGAAGCAGGAACGGTTTACTTATGAGCAGCGTACCAAGCGTTGGCGTCATTCACCATTTCCTCGCCGCCGTCTGCTTTCCATTGTGCCAAATAGCTTTCGAAGGTGTCAAGAGAAGCAGAACCCGCGATATACGTCAGGAAGGTGTCCTCCGTGAATTTGGCCAGCTTCTGCGTATGCTCCGCAATGCTCGGAATCGGCTCGGCATTGGACATCGGATCGATGATGAACAAGCCCTTCGCCTGTTCCTGGAATTGATCGTAGTAGCCTTGCAGCACGGGATCCTTCCTTACCCTTGCCTGCCAATAATCCGCATAGGTGCGCTCATCCACGCCTGTAAGGAAGTAGCTGCCGTTATTCAGATCATCGTTGAATTTCGGAAGAATCGGGAAATATTTGCCGTCTTCGAACTTGTGATGCACGCCTTCTTCACCGATGACAAGCTCTTTGAACAGGGCCGGCTCCAGCTTCTCGTTCATGAGATTGACGGCATGCTCTTTGTTCTTCGACCATTTCGGTATGGCGATGAAATAAGTGATTCCCGTATTCACGCCAATAACCGCTTTGCCGTTATCCTGCGGCAGGTATGGAAGAGTAACCAGCTCGGCATCCGGAAAATTTTTCTTCAGGGCGCCGACCATTGACGGCGCGCTCCACCAGGCCAGACTCATCATGGCCGCCTGCCCGCTGGAAAACTTCTCGATCACCTTGGAGCCGGTATTAATCGGCCATTCGGAATCGATCAAGCCTTCCTTGTACAGCTTGTTCATAAAGGCCAGGTATTCGGACATTCTCGGGTTTTCGGCTTGATGAATCAGCTTTCCATCCACTTCTTCCCACGGATTTGCAATGCCGAAGGTGCGGGCGATATTCGGCTCAATGCTCTCATAGCCAACAAGCGGAATTACCTTCTTCTTCTCCTTGATCGTCTTCAGCACGTTATATAATTCATCTCGAGTCGTCGGAACAGCCAAGCCGAGCTCATCCAGCCAGTCCTTGCGCATCACCAGATTCATGCTGGCGGCAGTCCCCGTTCCCGCCTGAGGGATCGCATAGATTTTGTCGTCAAGCGTGGCCGCCTTCCAGGTCTCATCCATGATGCCCGCCTTCATATTCGGCCCGTATTGATCGAGCAGATCATCGAGCGGCTCCAATGCCCCCGCTTCCGCCAGATTGAAAAATTGCGACTTCGTCAGCGTCATGAAATCATACGGCTCCTTGTTCGCCATAAGCAGGTTCAGCTTCTCGTCAGGCATTTCTTCAGGAAGCATCTCGTATTTCACCTTATAGCCGGTTTTCTCCTCCAGGAAGTTCGCAATATAATCCGAGTTGGGATCAATCCGGTTATAGGGAAGCAATTGGCGAAGCTCAGGCTTATCTCCCGTCAGGGCGTTATCGCTGCCTCCATCGGTTGCCGATGTCGCGCCCGGATCCCCCGTCCCGTTCGCGGAATTCGTGCCCGCCGAGCCGTTCCCGTTATTCCCATTGTTTCCGTTATTGCCACCCGAGCAGGCTGCGACTGTGAGCATCATAGCAATGATCATCATAATGAAAGCTGTTTTTTTCATGTTCAATAACCTCCCTTTTTTCATTCACTTGCTTAGTTGTGTAGTCTGGTCTCCTTACATCCAATAAAGCCGCGTTACCCTTTCACCGAGCCAAGCATGACCCCCTTTACGAAATACTTCTGCAGGAACGGATACACCAGCAGGATGGGTACGGTCGCCACGATAATCGAGGCGGCTTGAATCGCTTGCGGCGAGGCGTTCATCGCCATATTGACATCAATGGTATCCAGCCGCATGAACACGTCATTGGCGGAAGCCAGCAATTCCTTGAGGTACAGCTGCATCGGCTTGAGCTCCGGGCTGTTGATATAGATCATCGCCATGAAGAAATCGTTCCAGAAGGCAACCGCATAGAACAAAGCAATCGTCGCCAAAACCGGCATGGACAGGGGCAGCACGATTTGCAGAAGAATGCGGGTATTGCTCGCTCCGTCGATTTTCGCGGATTCCTCAAGAGCATCGGGAATATTCTCGAAATAGTTCTTGATGACAAGCAAATTGAATACGCTGATCATGGCCGGCAGGAACAGAACCGGCAGTTTATTAACCAAACCCAAGCTCTGAATCAGCAAATAGGTGGGTATCAGTCCGCCGCTGAAGAGCATGGTGAACACAAACATCAAGATGAACAGCTTCCTGCCCCTCAGCATCGGCTTCGAAAGCGGATAAGCGGACAGCACGGTCATGCCCATGCTGAGCATGGTCCCGACAAGCGTGACGAACACCGAATTTCGGAAGGCGCTTTGAAACAAGTTGTCCTTCAGAACGAACGCGAAAGTACCAAACTGAAGATCGACCGGAATCAGACTCACCTGTCCCGAGATGACCGCCGCCTCGCTGCTAAGCGATTTCGCGATCAGATTGAGAAAGGGAAAGACGGTTATGACGCCAAGCAGAATGAAGAATGAATAATTGGAGAAGACGAAGAGCTTATCTCCCCATGTTGTTCTCATTTTCAAGATGAATTCCCCCTTCTACCAAATGCCGCGCTGCAAAAATTTACGGCTCAAATAATTGCCTGTAATAATGAGCACAAATCCGATCACCGAGTCGAACAAGCCAACGGCGGTCGAGAAGCTGTAATCCTGCTGTCCAAGTCCCATGCGGTAGACATAGGTGCCGATGACATCCGCCACCTCGTAGACGATGGAATTGTACATGACCAGAATTTGCTCCGTACCCGCCTCCAGAATATGGCCGAGACGGAGAATGAACATGAGCAGAATGATCGGTGCGAGTCCGGGAACGGTCACGTTCCAGATTTGCCGAAATCTCCCCGCTCCGTCGATCTTGGCGGCTTCATACAAACTCGGGTCAATTGCCGTAATTGCCGCTAAGTAGATGATCATTCCCCAGCCGACCTCCTTCCAGCCCGCAGATGAAATCAGCACGGAACGGAAGTAGTCCGGATTCATGAAGAACGCAATCGGCGTTCCTCCCATTCCCTCAATCATTCGATTCACAAGACCATTATTTGTAGACAAGAGATCGACGAACAAGCCGCTAATGATGACCCATGACAGGAAATGCGGCAAGTAAACGATAGTTTGAATACCCTTCTTGAATATCATGTTCTTCATTTCATTAAGAAGGATGGCGAGAATGATTGGCAGCGGGAAGAGAAATGCGATTTTGTAAATCGAAATAATGATGGTATTAACGAATACTCTGGCGAAATCTCGCGAATCCAGCAGTCGCTGAAAATTGTCCCAGCCGACCCAAGGACTCGCGGACATGCCGTCGAAGATATTGAAATCCTTAAACGCAATGACGATGCCGTACATCGGCGTATACTTGAATACCAGCAGAAAAACAATGCCCGGAACAAGCATGGCATACAAATCCCAATCTCGTCTTATTTCAACCCACAAGCGATTGAAGTAATTGAAGCTCATCCTTCCCTCTCCCCCTTGACCTGATGTGTATCCCCATTATAGAAAGCCTGCCTCTGACAAAACAGGGGACACTCATGCGAATAATCGGTAAATTCATGACATCGTTGAAATGGCATGATGTTACCGAATTTAGTCATCGTTGCCGCCTATTCTCTCTCCCGCGCCTTCCCTATAATGACAGGGAACCATTCGAAAGGGGGAGCACACCTATTGAAGCATGAGCATCAAGCAGATATTGTCATTATTGGAGGCGGCACCGGAGGTTTCGCTGCGGCGCTCGCTGCGGCGAAAGCCGGCAGCTCTGTCATAATGACGGAAGAAACCTCCTGGATTGGCGGGCAATTAACGAGTCAGGCCGTCCCTCCCGACGAGCATCCGTGGATCGAGCAATTCGGCTGCACCGGAGCTTACAGAGAATACCGACAGCGCGTAAGATCGTACTATCGCGACAACTTCCCCTTGACGCCGGCCGCGTCGAGGAATCCGATGCTGAATCCAGGCGCTGGCATGGTCAGCAGGCTGTGCCATGAGCCTCGCGCGTCTCTTGCCGTGCTGAACGACATGATCGCTCCCTATGTGCATAGCGGCAAAGTGCGCATAATGACGGGGCATGCTCCGATTGGAGCGCAGGTAGACGGCGATCGTGTACGGTCCGTGACGGTTCGAAATTGTTGTACGGGCGATGTGGCCGAGCTGTCCGCGCCTTACTTTATCGATGCGACCGAATGCGGCGACCTGCTGCCGCTTACCGGCACCGAATATGTAACCGGCGCGGAATCGCAGGCTCAGACGGGAGAGCCGCATGCGCTCCCGGGAGAAGCGGATCCGACCGATATGCAAGCCTTCACTTACTGCTTCGCAATGGATTATATCGAAGGAAGAGAATTCACTATTGCGAAGCCGGAGCAATATGAGTTTTGGCGCAATTACGCACCCTCCTTCTGGCCGGGCAAGCTGCTCTCCTGGACGGGCTCGCGCCCGACTACGCTGGAGCCAGTAACTTATCAATTGTTCCGTGGGGAAGGCGGCATCCCGCTGTGGGAATATCGCCGCATTATCGCCAAGGAACAGTTCGCGGAAGGAACGTATCCGGGAGATATTTCGCTGGTGAACTGGCCGCAGAACGATTATTGGCTGGGAAATATTATTGATGTCGACGAGGAAGAGAAGGAGCGGCATCTCTATATGGCCAAGCAGCTTAGCTTCTCGCTGCTGTACTGGATGCAGACGGAAGCGCCTCGTCCTGACGGCAAGCTTGGCTATCCCGGCCTTCGGCTGCGCCCCGATGTCACCGGCACGAGCGACGGCATGGCCATGGCTCCCTATATTCGCGAATCGAGGAGAATTAAAGCCCGCTTCACCGTCCTGGAGCAGCATATCGGAACGGAAGCCAGAGGCGGCGCGGAGGCCGAAACCTTCCATGACAGCGTCGGAATCGGCTGTTACCGCATTGATCTGCATCCGAGCACGGCGCAGCGCAATTATGTCGATGTCTCCAGCCTGCCGTTCCAGATTCCTCTTGGCAGCTTGCTTCCGGAGCGCATGACGAATCTGCTGGCCGCTTGCAAGAATATTGGCGTCACCCACATTACGAACGGCTGCTATCGCCTGCATCCCGTGGAGTGGAATATCGGGGAGGCTGCCGGATACTTGACCGCCTTTTGCAGAGAACGCGAGACAACGCCTCATGCGGTTCATGAGAATGAGCAATTGCTGCGGGATTACCAGCGCATGCTGACCCAGGCCGGCATTGAGCTGCAATGGCCGAAATTACGACCGGTTTAATAGACATAGAGAGGAGCAATGAGTATGAAAGAGAAGATAAACATCGGCATTATTGGCGGAGGCTCCATCTCGGAGCTTCATCTGCGCTCCTATCAGGAAGAAGCGAAGGCGACAATCTATGCCGTCTGCGATATCAATGAAGAGCGGGCGAAGCAGAAGGCGGAGAAATACGGGGCCGTCAAAGTCTACACCAAGGTCGAGGATTTATTGGCGGATGAACATGTAGATGCGGTGAGCGTCTGCACGTGGAACAATTCGCATGCGCCAATCAGCATCAAAGCGTTGCGAGCCGGTAAGCATGTATTAGTGGAAAAGCCGCTTTGCATGACGATGGAGGAGGCCTATGCCGTCGAGCAAGCCGTCCGGGAAACGGGGAAGCTGCTTCAGGTCGGCTTCGTGCGCCGTTATGGCAGCAACACGAAAGTTCTCAAGCAATTTATCGATAAAGGCGATCTCGGAGACATCTATTATGCCAAAGCCTCCTGCTTGCGCCGACTCGGCAACCCCGGCGGCTGGTTCTCCGACAAGGAGCGCTCGGGAGGCGGGCCGCTCATTGATCTCGGCGTTCATGTGATCGATCTGTGCTGGTATCTGATGGGCAAACCCAAGGTGAAATCGATCAGCGGCAATTGCTACAATAAGCTGGGCAACCGGTCCAATGTCAAAAATCTCGCGTTTTACAAAGCCGCCGATTACGACGCCGAGAAGAACACGGTCGAGGACTTGGCCAATGCCATCATCCGCTTCGAGAACGGAGCGTCCCTGATGGTCGATGTCAGCTTCGCCTTGCATGCCCAGAAGGACGAAATTTCGGTCAAGCTGTTCGGAGAAAAGGGGGGCGCGGAAATCGAGCCGGAGCTTAGCCTCATTCTGGAGCAGTACGATACCATCCTTAACGCCACGCCCCAGGTGGACAATTTGAGCTTTGACTTCGCCAAGGGCTTCCAAAGCGAAATCAGCCATTTTGTCGAGGCCTGCCTCGGCAACAAGGAGACGCTAAGCCCCGTCGAAGACGGCGTCGAGGTGATGAAGATGCTGACCGGCATTTATGAATCCGCGGCGAAGCAGACGGAAATTGTATTTGATTAAGTCCCTTTAAGCAAAGGAAAAGAAGACCAAAGGAAAAACGACCTGAATCTACATCCGCTTGAAGAGAAGGTCTAGATAGGAAGAGAAGAGCAGGCTATCGAAAGATAGCCCGCTCTTTTTTGACATTATCAAATTTATAAAGTTCAATGGGAAATGGGAAATGGAAGGCTCGCAACTGTAACGGACTTTTTCGACCCTTAGAAGCTCTTTTAAGCTAGCCCAGATTTTTAACGGACATTTTCTCCTCTTAGCGGGTTAATCCCGTTGTTATTTCGCTCGTTTGGTTGGCTAAGAGGACAAAAGGTCCGTTAGAGCAAGCGAATGTTGAAAAACGCCGTCTAAGAGGACAATAAGTCCGTTAGAGCAGATCGCTGCTTTTAAAGGACGCCGTTGAAGCTATCGATTTGTTGTGGCCGAATCGAAATCGTGCTGGTTTCCAGCTCTATTATCACTCCGACAGCGACGTTTCGCGAAATAGTGCTGGTTTCCAGCTCTATTATCACTCCGGCGGTGCCGCTTCTCATAATAGAGCTGGCCAACCAGACCGCTTTCTGCTAAATCAGCCCGGATTGCTTCAAAAGCCTCTCCACAATGACGGCAACCTCCGCCCGGGTCATATTGGCCGCAGGCGCCACTTCATGGTCATCCCGTCCAGTAATGATTCCAGCCTTCAGACAGGCTGCAATACTATGCGCGGCATACTCTGAAGCTTTGTCGCCATCTTCGAATTCGGAGAGCAGCCGTTCCGCTTCCTCCTCGGCAAGCTCCACCTTCAAGCCGGTCAGTTGCATCGCCCTTGCCGTCATGGTCATGGCCTGCTCGCGAGAGATGGTGTCCATGGGCCCGAAAGTGCCGTCTCCATACCCGTCGATGATTCCATACTCAGAAGCAATGGCGACGGCATCGTAATACCAGTTGCCCTTTGTTACATCCGTGAACACATCCTGCCCGGTGCCAGGCCGCATGATTCCGAGTCCCTTGATGATAATCGCAGCAAATTCGGCACGGGTAATGTCTCGATCGGGCTCGAATCTTCCTTCTCCAGTTCCTTCAATAACAAGTCTGGAGCCCAGGTCGTTTATCGCTTCCTTAGCCCAATGCGCATCAATGTCTGCGAACGTAACAGGGCTGGACACGACCGAATACACGCTATTGGTCAAGCTATTGATTTGAGCGTATGTTTTTCCGTCGATGATCACGAGCTTCGTAGGCACATGGGAGAAGGATCCGTCAGCGCCCAGAACAACGCCCGTCAAGATTTTGCCCGAATGGCTTCCTCCCGGAATCGCTATCGTTCTCTCCACATATCCATTGAACTTGGATACCTCCACCGTATTGCTGCCGCTGCTCGCGGTAATGCTGAACTCTACCGGCTGCGCAACGATTTGGTAACCTTTCAGCTCCGCAGTATCCTGCATCTGCTGCAACGTCTCTGCGGCAGGCGTCGCTATCGTTATATTGACGTTTATGTCCTGCAAAGCAGCTCCTGTCCCCATTTGCCGAGCCACGGCATCCATATTGATTTGCGCCGCGGACAGCGTATAGGCTGCCTTCTCTGTTTTGATCAGCAACAGGGCTTCCTTCGCTTCCATGCTCTGCACGATCTGTCCGTTCAACGCAACGACTACTTTGTCAGAGGAAGTGTTGACCGGAATAATGATGGTCGCTCCCTTGCTTCCCTGGGACAGCTTCTGCTCCAGCTTGGCAGGGTCGACGGAAACCGTCGTAACTGTTACGCCGTCTTCCTGAGTTGTCACATCCGAGCTTATGCCGGTGTCCTCATCATCACTGTCCTCTGCCGGAGACGAAGGCGTTCCCTCGCCGTTATCATTGTTGCCATCGTTGCCGCCACTATTGCTGCCTCCGCCGTCGTTGCCTCCCCCTCCGTTGTCGACCTCGGCGTTAACGGTCAAGCTGGCGGATTTCGTATCCGTTGCGCCGTCAACCCACGCCGTTCCGTCCCAGCTTTGCTTCTGGAACGTCACCTCGATGCTGTACTGACCGGCCGCTGATGTCGTATAGCTGGAGGAATACACCTGGTCCGTAACCGTGAATCCCCCGGATTTCCCGGCTTCCGTGGAGAGCCATCCAACCGGATAATACCGTTCCTCGCCCGGCAACGTTCCAACCGCCTCCTGCCTGTCGCCTGTTGCCGTTATTGTTACCGTATCGCCTGCCGTAAGGCTCGAAGCGCTCAGCGTAAGCGAGTTATGATCCGCATTGGCAGCAGGCGCCAAGCTTACAATAAGGTCCGCAGTCTGGGTATCCGTTGTGTCGGTGTCGATCCAAGACTCTCCATCCCACATCTGTTTCTGATAGGATGCGGTTATCTTGAATTGCCCTGTCTCAGCGGGAAGATAAGCGGCATGATAGACGCCTTCGGTTACCGTAAATCCTCCCGACTTGCCAGCCTCCGTAGAGCTCCAGTCTATTGGATAATAGCGTTCATCGCCAATGATCGAGGCCTCAACGCTCTGATGATAACCCTCGGCCGTTATGATTACCGTCTGCCCTGCTACTACGTTGCTTGGATTCAGGCTGAGACTGTTGCCTGCAGCATTAGCCGATGAATACACAGAGAGAGTCACCGATTTGATATCCGTCGTTGCATTCACCCAAGCGGAATCAATCCAGCTTTGCTTCTGGAAGGTAGCCGTTACGACATGAGCTCCCGTTTCCGAAGCAGTATAGCTCGAGGTATACGCTCCCTCTTCCTCATTCCAGCTAAAGCTGCCGTCTTTGCCCGTTTCCGTGGATGTCCAGGTTACGGGGATGAATCTCTCATCTCCTGCCGCAATGCCTTCAACGGACTGTCTGTCCCCTGCAGCCGTAATCGTTACCGTATCGCCTGCCGCTGCATTGCTGCGGTCGAGAGTTACGGTATTTTTGGAAGCATCGGCCTCTTGAGCCGTCTGCGCCTGCTTGATGCCGGTGACGAGAACATTGTCGAAAGCCGCACCCGCAGAGGTTGTTCTGAAGCCTATTTTGCCCGCTGTTAATTCCGCTTCAGGATTGGTCCACTCTACTTTCCGTTCCCCATCCAGATATCCTGTTATTGTATTTCCTTGAACAATCACCTTCAGCGCATACCACTGATTGGATACAGCCGTGATAAGAGTGCTGGATACCATGGTCATGACGCCGCCTACGCATTTGTACAGCTCCAGCTTCTGATTCGATGCGTTGACGCGATACATATAGAAGTTTTTGTTATCCAACGCCCGGAACACAATACCCGCATTGGCATTGGTAATCGGAACCTTCACCTGGGCTTCATAGACATAATCCGTCCATGCATCGCCGGCTGTCAGGAGGCCCGTTGTGCTTGACTTCTGGACCAAGGCATTCGAGTCATCTGCTGCCACGCTCCAGTTGCCCCCGTTAGAAGTCCATCCCGTCGTATTCCCGTCTTCGAAATCATCATTGTACAAAACATTATTCAAATCTGAAGCAAGAGGCGTCTCATCTTTGTCTGCCACATGAATGATAAAGCTCTTCTCAAAATAGAGCCCGCCCGAATCCGTGCTCCTCACCCGGATGCTGTAGCTGTCCTTGGTTTCGAAATCCGGCGCGGTACGGAGAAACAGCGTGTTCCCGAGCACGGCAATGGAGAAGCTTCCGTTATCCGCGTCTCCGTCTCCCGCTACCAGCGCATAAGCAAAGGTATCTTGCTCGTCGGCGTCCGCAGTCGAGAAGGAGCCGACCATGCCGCCCGCAGTTGTATTCTCAACCACGCTGTTATGGGATAGCTCGATATCCGTCGGCGCTTCGTTGATCGCGGATACGACCGCATCATCATACAGCACCTTGGCCGAGGTGGTCCGGAAGCCCACTCCGCCTGTCGTTAATTCCATTTCTGGATTGGTCCAATCTGTTTTCAATTCGCCATCCACATAGCCTTTAACCGTATTCCCCCGAACATCCACTTTAACCGTGTACCACTGCTTCGCGGATGAGAACCGCGTTTCGTTGACTAGTTTCATGGCTCCAGCTACTGATTTGTACAGCTCCAGCTTCTTGCTCTTGGCATTGATCCGGTACATATAGAAATTGCTTTCATCCTGCACTCTGAAGAGCAGGCCTGCGTTTTCATCGCCGTTTATGAATGGCAGTTCCACTTTGGCTTCATACGTGTAATTCGTCCATGAAGCGCCGGCGCTCGCGGTAATTAGAGATGTAGCCGTCCGATTCCAGCTGGACAGAACGTTATTGTCTTCCTCTGCCTGCACGGTCCACTCGCCATCAACGCTTGTCCACCATGCGGTGTCTCCAGCTTCGAAATCATCGCTGAAGAGCGCCGGAGTCGTATTCGCAATGACCAGCCCGCTCACGTTGTCATTCTTTACGGCTGCGTTCATGTCGCTCAGGCTTCTTGCAAGCTTGCCCTTTACATAAATATCCGTAAATGTTAGTCCGTTTACCATGCCGCCTCGAACGGGGTTGCCTTGAATCGGGGATTGACCTCCGGTATCGCGAACATTGATATTTTTGAACAGAATATTGCTTACATCGCCAGCCGTGCTGGTGGAAACCCTGAACCAATAATTGCCGAATTGATTAATATCGACCCGTTCGATATCGATATTCTCAAACGTTACATTCTGCGCATAGCCTTCCACAGGAAGCGGATTTTGGGTATACGCATGATCAACCAGCAGCGCTCGGGCGCTTTGATAGACATAAGAATTCCGGATCGTTACGCCGATCTGCGGCGTGCATATGCCCATGCCCAGCTTGAAGGCCGAACAGCGGGTCCAGGCGAAACAGTCGTCGAACACCACATTGACCAAATTCTCGATCGCGCCCGGCCAATCCTTGGACATCCCTTTCTGCGGCCAGGTTTTGGTGGAGAAGGCATCATCGTCCGAGATCGCAATCGCATGCTTGACCAGCACGTTCTGGCTTTCGTTAATATCGATGGCGTCGTCTTCAAGCACATGCAAATTTTGAAATCCTTTATAATTCGTAATGGTCACGTTGTCGGAACGAACGACCAGGAACGCCCAGAAGCCTCCGTCCCGCAAGATCAACCCGTCGAACGTAAAGTTGCTGGTTGCGATCGGCACCAGCAGGTTATTGATGAACCCTTCTCCATCCTTATGCGTCGGCGGGGGATTCACCATCTTGCGCTTGCGCATCTCTATCCCTTTGCCGTCGATGGTTCCGCGTCCCCGAAGCGTAATATTCTCGGAGTTTATTTCCGTGCTGATAAAATAGGTGCCATCCGAGATCGAATCCTTGCGGAAGTCGTTCCGATAATCCTCGCCTCTGCCTGTGCCGACAATGACGGCGCCACCGGCCAGATAGAAGTCGACATTGCTTCGCAAGGTCAGATTGCTGGAGGTATAGACGCCTGCGGGAATATACACGGTGCCGCCCCCGGCTTCATGGGCGTCGTCAATTGCTTGTTGAATCGCATCCGACGTTATGGTTGCCCCTGTGCTATCGGCATTGTAAGGCGTTTCCGTCACATTGTAGATTCCGGGACCGGAGGATTCGGGAATATCCGTCTCGAGCGGATCCGCCGCTATAACGAGTCTTTTCCTGATCTTCGCAGAATCCTTCTCATCCGGATCTTCATTCGGATCTTCATTAATATCCACGATGACGTAGGTCGAGGTTGACAGCGTGAACGTCAGCTTGTTCCCGTCGACCGTGCCTTCAATGTTTTTGGCCAGCGGGCTGATGGAATACGAAGTAATCGGCTCGTTGGCTGTTACTTCGATGCTGACCGTTCCCGCAAACGAAAATTCAGCATAATCGTATTCGGGCAAATATTGAATGACGGGAATCGATTCATCCTCCGCCTTTAACGAAAAAACATCCGACTGCGTGTAGATGGAAGGCATCGGATAATTCTGTATAATAGCCGGCCCATCCGCCGACTCTAGCAGAGACGCGATATTAGACTCGCCATCTGTTGAAGTCACCGAATAGTATGGCATGATTTCGGCCGCGTCGGCTGTCTGCGGCAAAAAACCTGTAAGTATGACGGCAAGCGCCAATAGAAGACTCATTCCTTTTCTCATAAGCAAACATTCCTCCGCAAAATCAATATTATGTAAACGCTGTCAATTCGCAGCCAATCCCCCCTTCTACTTGCCGAATAACCCCTCTCGCGAAATGACTCGTTTACTCCACATTCAATATAATCCTTGATCGGTCAGAAAGGAGTGAGGTAATCCCACTCTATAGGGATGCGATCGTACTGAAAAAAGCCGGCCTGATGCGCTCACGCATCAGGCCGACTTATCCTCCAGTCGATCTATAGGGAATATCATCGTTACGATTGTCCATTTGCCCCGTTCGCTCTCTATCCGCAGCTTTGCTCCATCGCCATAATAAAGCTTCATGCGGCTGAGTACATTCCTCAGTCCGAACAACTCCTCTTCGTTCCGTTCATCGGGCCGCGATGCTTCTCCTTGCTCCATTCCCTCGATTACGCTAACAATGTACCGCAGCCTCTCCTCAGAGATGCCCGCTCCGTTATCCTTCACCTGCAGCGACAGAATGCCGTTGCGCGTTGCGCTCGCGATGATCAGCTCGCCTCCGTCTCCCCGCTTCTCGAGGCCGTGCAGAATGGCGTTCTCTACAATCGGCTGCAGCAGGAGCTTGAGCACGCACATGGATCTGGTGCTCTCTTCAATCTCGAAGCGAATGCTGAACAGACCCATGAAGCGGAATTGCTGAACCTTCAAATAATAAGTCAAATGCTCGACGGTTTCCTCGACCGTAAACGTCTCGCGCCCTTTGCCGAGACTAAGACGGAAAAACTTGGACAGATTGAGCACCATTTCGCTGATCTCGTCCGCTTCGTAATTTTTGGCCGTCCAATAGATCGAATCCAGGGTGTTATACAGAAAATGAGGATTAATCTGCGAATGCAGAAATTTAAGCTCCGTCTTGCTGAGCTGCAGCTGATGCTCATATACATCGCGAATCAATAACTGCTGCTCGGCAATCATCTGATTGAATGACTCCGTGAGCGCCCCGAGCTCATCCGTCCGGAGATTTGGCAGACGCGTATGGAATTGGCCGAGCCGCATCTGCTTCATGCCATGCAGCAGGATCGTAAGCGGCGCGGAAATCCACTTGTACACGCCCAAGGAAATCAACAGCGCCAGGATGACGCTGATCAGAATAATCAAATTCGTGAATTGCGACAGCTGTCTTGATTCCTTGTACAGCTCCGCCTGAGGCTGTACCAGAACAAGCGACCAGCCGGACTCGGCAGACTCCATTCGCCAAACAAGCTTGCCGTCAACGGTCCTCCCCACCTGTCCTGCCTTCAGCTCCATCCATTGATCGGTATCGTAGACTCCGTCTGTTCCCGTCAGAAGCCTGCCGTCCTGGGCGTACAAATACACATCCGTATTCGAGGTCAGCTGGGCGCCTCTAATCATGTCCAGAAGCCGCTCCTTCGCCATCGTCATCATGAGAATATTCGAGGTGTTGTCCTGATTATCTACATCCATGAGGCGCATGAACGCCACCGTATCGCTGCCAAGGATGTCCGCGTCCTTCGGTTGGGGAAGATAGAGCACCAGCTTTCCTCTGGCGGCTACCGTAGATTGAAACCAAGGCTCTTCTTCAAAGTCCACCTTGCGTCCCCCGTATTGCGTAGAGAGCAATGTTCCTGAAGACGCATGCAGAATGGATATCTCCTGCAAGCTGCCGTTAATGGCCATAATATTGCCGAGTCGTTCCATAATCGTATAAAAGCTATATAAATCCGAGGTCAGCAAGACGGCATGCGCTTCATGCAAGACGGGCTTGATGCTGTAATCCGTCGAAATCAAGCCGGACAGATCCTCCATATTCTGCAGCGTCATGTCAATATTCTGGAGTATCGAGAGCAAGCTGTTCTGGGTTCGCTCGCTGGTCTGTCCCTCCAATATATTCGTCGATCGGAAATTGGCGAATAGACTGACCGCGACAAGGGGAATCAGAATGAGCATGAAATAGATCGAGAGCCTGACCTGAATGCGCTGGGCGTACATGTTTTTCAAAAACCGCAGGCTCTTCCTCATGACTTCCGCTCCGCCTCTTGCCGATCCCGCTCTTGCTGGTCTCGATACCATTCGTTGACCTCATTGCTGATCTCCCAGCCCCCGTCGCGAATCCATTGCTTGGCGAATTCTTCGAATTCGCTGGGGGAGCTGATGCCCATGATGATTTTCGAGAAGGTCTCCTCCTCCAGCTTCAGCAGCTTCGCGCCGTATTTGCCCATGGAGGGCGTCGGCGCTCCTTGAAAATCGCTGCGCAGCACATGAGAGAGCACGAATTCCACATTATCATTCAATTCATATTGAAGGCCGAGCGAGTCAAGCCGTTCCTTGCGCACTTCTTCATCGTTCGGATCGGCAAGGGCATGCAGGGTGCCCCGGTAAATATGCTTCTCATGCTCAGTGAAGTTGGTCGCCATTACGCCGTTCACTCTCGTCCAGACCTCGCCCTCGAAGCCGAGCTTCAAATCCCTGTAGCCCTTCCCTGCTATAAAATTCAATACTTTGATGACTTCCTTCGCATGAGAACTTCCTGCCGGAACAACGCTGTAGGATTGAATCAAATCCCGTTCGGCCGTACCGGATTGGCCGTTCAAGCCTATGGGATAATCCAGTCTGATCCACTCCGCGCTCGGATCCTTCTGTTTGTTTGCGAGAATCGGCCCCCTCGTATCGAACCAATTGCCCGAGAATAAGCCCACCTGGCCGTTAATGATTTTATCCTCGAAGCTGCTGTTTTTGTTCAGAATGAATTCACGATCCAAAATGCCGTCCCCGTACAGCTTCGCCAGGAATGCAAGCGCCTGCTTCGTTTCGGGAAGAATGCCGCTGTAGATGAGCTCGCCGTTCTTCTCCTTCCATTCGGTAATCTGATTCACGCTGCGGGGCACGCCGAACGCGCCGAAGAAAGGGGCAGTCCGCGCCAGTCCGGCAGGCATGATCGTAAGTCCCCAGGTATCCCGCAAACCGTCTCCGTCCGGATCATCATAGGCGAAGGCCCGCATCACACTGTAGTACTCATCTAGAGTGGTCGGCGGAGCCAACTGCAGCTTATCCAGCCAATCCTTGCGTGCGAATATAATCTCGTTGCCCGCTACTTCCGTCAAGCTGGGGATCGCGTAGATATGCCCATTGAACGTGACTGCCTTCCATGCTTCTTCGGGAAAGATCGCAAGCAGATCCTGACCATACTCGGCGAGAACGTCATCAAGCGGCATCAGTGCCTGCTCCGCCACATATTTGGACACCCAGGCCGGGTCGCCCGTATTGATAAGATCCGGTTGATTGCCCGAAGCCATAATGACATTCAATTTCTCTTGATAGCCGTTGAACGGAGGAGCGGTCAACTGAATGTCGACGCCCGTATTGCGCTTTATATATTCCAGATAGGGATTATGGTTAATATCCATTCCGTCCGGAAAGCTTCGCTTCGAATTATCCACAACCATGCTAATCGTGACGGAATAGGTTTGCTTGTCGCCGACTCCGGTTGCCGTCTGCTCATCTCTTGAGATCGACCTGCTGAAGCCCGCGCCGAATACGAGAGCGAATGTGACGATAAACAGGATGAACCTTATTCTCCATTTCCGTCTCATCATGCGCGCTGCCCCCTTGTCCTGATATAAGATCATTATACATCAGCCCGGAAAGGAACGGACATCGGGCAGGCTTGCTCTTCGGGATCATATCGGCAGCTCGATCCATTCGAAAGGCGTCTCCATCGCTTTCGCGCCGAATTCAATTAAAGTAATAACCGCCATTGTCTCGGATGAAGTTACGGGAGGAATTCCCGTTTCGAAGAAGCGAATCAGGTTTTCGATAAACAGGGCAAAGAAATTCGACTCCACCTTTGCGACATGAGCTGCGCCGGAAGCGTATTGAATCGCAGTCAGGAAGGGACAGTCCCCGCCAATTAAATGCATGTAGGCCTGTCTTCCTCCGCCGAAATCAACAAGCAGCGCCGGAGCGTTTTCCGTACCCACGGACATGATTCGTCTCGGCTCGCTGCCCATCAGCGCCACGATCGGCTCGAATTGATGAATCGAATAGTTGCTGTACGCGCCAGGCCCCCAGCTTCTGATTGCCTCAATTGTCTCCTTGTTGCTCGAGCTTGAGGCAAGCTCGGAAGCGAATCGAAGCGCCGAGGTGGAGTACATTGGCGTGCCGTAATGCTCCGCCAATCGGAACATCCGCCGAGCGGCTTCACGATCCTTCGCGAATGTTTTGTCGATGAACACAGGCTTGCCTGACTTAAGCGGCGCTTCGGACAGCATCCCGTGATATTCCGGATGATCCGGCGACAGCACGATGATATAGTCGCTCCTCTCGACAACCTCCTCTATCGAATTCAGCAAGGGTATCGCGTTCGCCTTGCTCCAAGCTTCATTGCTCATTTTTCCTTCTATATTGTCCAACCCGTAAGCATAAGCCACCTCCATACGACCGCCGGAAGCCTGCTTGATCCAGCCGGGATATTTGTTCGCATGAAACTCGTCCAGATAATAATCGATGAATCCAATCTTCTTCATCTTCGTTGCCTCCTTGGATGCATTGCCGCTCGCTTCGAACCTTGAGCGCTCATCCTCTATTATAGGAAGCCCAATCTCCGGAAGAATAGCGCTATTCGATGACCTTTACTGGTAATTCAATGACTTGTTGCTGCTTCACTTGATGCTGCTTGCACAAACGGACACAGAAGGCGCTATTGGTGTAAAAATACCGAGTTTGCTCAGTTTCGCGGACACAGAAGGCGCTATTTCCTCCAAAAACCCAAAAAAAATTTTGTTTTTTTGAAATTAAGGTCAACTCTGTCCGCGAAATCACAAAAACAGTTCATTCTGTTGAAATAGCGCATCTATAGTCCGTTGAGATAGTACAGATTGGGAGGCTGTCTGTCAACTCTCTTGGGTAGACTCAAATCAGTCATTTCGTCGAGGCTTGCCTTTGCAACAAGTAGACACTAAGCCGCAGACGGAATCACATTCTTATGAGAACGAAGATTTTCAAGAGCTGATTTTCTGGTATACTGAGGTTACACCAACCAGGAATGGATGTTACTTTATGAAGAACGAAGACATGCTTATGGTTCTGAAAGCCCTGTCCAATGAGACGCGTCTTAACATATTATGCTGGCTTAGCAAACCGGAGACGATGTATGGAGACATGCCGAACGCCATCAAAGAAGAGTTCCCGGGCGGAATCTGCGTGGGGAGCATTCAGGAGAAATCCGGACTTGCGCAATCGGTAATCTCTTCCTACTTGTCTACCATGCAGAAGGCAGGGCTGCTCGAATCCCGCCGATATGGACAATGGACCTATTACAGGCGCAATGAAGAAGCGATTGCCGCTTTCTTGAAACATTTTTCTTCCAGCCTCCGGGTCAAGAAGAATGAGAATGACAAATAATGTTCTTCAGAATCATTTGCTTTTCCGTCTATTAATCTATATATTTAGATTTATAGATATATTTTAAAGTACAGAAGGAGAGATTGAAAATGACCCTATCCAAAGCTGCTGCCGCGCTTTTCAAACCATTTGAAGGAGGCCGTCTGAAGCTGGACAATCGAATTGTCATGGCCCCGATGACCCGCACGTTCTCGCCGGGAGGAATTCCAGGTCCGGATGTGGCCGGCTATTATCGTCGGAGAGCAGAGAATGGCGTAGGTCTTATCATAACCGAAGGAACCGTTATTAACCATCCGGCGGCGGAGGCAGACCAAAACGTGCCTCACTTCTACGGCGAAGAAGCTCTTGATGGCTGGGCGCGAGTCGTGCGGGAAGTTCATGAGGCCGGCGGCAAGATCGCCCCGCAAATCTGGCATACCGGAACTGCCCGCCAGAAGGAGAAGTTCCCGGAATCGGATGCCGACCCAATCGGGCCATCGGGACTGGACTTAACTGGCAAGAAGGTATCCGAGCCGCTGACCACGGAAGAAATTCACGGTCTTGTGCAAGCATACGCCCAGGCCGCTGCCGATGCGAAGCGTATCGGCTTTGACGCGGTTGAAATTCATGGCGCGCATGGCTATCTGATTGACCAGTTTTTCTGGGACGCAACCAACAAGCGGACAGATGAGTATGGAGGCGATCTGATCGGCCGCACACGATTCGCGGTAGAGGTAATTGAAGCGGTGAGGGCCGCGGTCGGACCCGACTTTCCCATTATATTCCGCTACTCACAGTGGAAGCCGGTGGATTACAGCGCTAAGCTGGCTTCGAATCCCGAAGAGCTGGAGCGCTTCCTTCATCAGTTGTCCTCCGTAGGCGTCGATATTTTCCATGCGTCCACGAGACGCTTCTGGGAGCCGGAATTCGAAGGCTCGGAGCTGAACCTGGCGGGTTGGACGCGGAAGCTCACCGGCAAGCCCGCTATAACCGTCGGCTCGGTCGGCCTTGACTCCGATTTTACCAGCTTGTTCGCGGAAGGCAAAGGCGGTCAAACCTCAGGTCTCGATGAACTAATCATGCGTCTGGAGCGCGAAGAATTCGATCTTGTCGCTGTTGGCCGCGCTCTGCTTATGGATCCGGCCTGGGCTGCCAAAATCCGCGAAGACCGCGTCGATGAGCTGAAGTCGTTCACGCCGGCTGCCTTAGCGACGTTGAGCTGAGCCTGGCTATCTAACCATTCCGGCATTGAATCCAGTTTGAAAATGATGTCATCTCTGTTCATGCTAGACAGGGCTGCACTTGATTAAAAGCCAGAGACGGCGGTGCCAGGGTGTTATCCCTGCACCGCCGTCTCTGGCTTTTGACGTTACGCTCATTAAGCTAGCTGTAACAATCTCTCTCACATTCATCCCTTAATAGTCGGAGCCGCCGACGGGCGCCATTGTCAAGGAGAGATCCAGGTTGCCGTTGCGGCAGCGGATCGCGTCCATGAACGCCTTCTGATCCGTCGCTGGTTGTAGCGTGACCGCGTAAAGCAGCTCGTACAAGCTTCCAAGCTCCGTCGTCTTCAGCTTCTTAAGCTCGTACTCCACGCCGAATTGCGCGAAAACTTCATCGAATGCTTCTTCATAGCTCAAGCTTTCCGGAATCGTTACCTTGAGCAGCTTCTGCGCGCTCTTCCGCGCTCCGAAGTTAAACTTGCTCAGCACAACCATCAATACGCACATAATAATCGTGAACAGCAGCGCATAGCCGAAAGCCCCGACGCCGCATGCCAGACCTGCCGCCATGGCGAACAGGACATGAGCGATATCCTTCGGATCGCCAGGGGCGCTGCGGAAGCGGATGATGGAGAAGGCGCCCGCCAAGCTGAACGCTCTGGCGATATTGCTGCCAATCAGAAGAATGATAATCGCGACGATAGCGGGAAGAATAACCATTGTGAATGTGAAATTTTGCGAATAACCGTTAGGATTCGATTTCATGTAGGTGTAGCTGATAATCCCGCCGAGCAAGATGGCGATGAGTATCGTTACGACCGAGCTGCCGAAGCTCATTGTCGTGGAAGCTGTTGTTGGATTGAATATGTTTTCGAAATCAAACATAGAGTACACGCTCGCTTTCTCTGGATTGGATAAACGGTGTCACCGCTTGGGCTCCGGCAGCGATCGGCATTCTCTCGCCTTTGTTTGCATACCTGACCGATTTCTTGAATTCATTGCCGTATTTCGAGAAGGAAGTTCGGTATAGGCCATGTTCCGACAACAAGCGCGATAACCACAGGGGAATCGTCTTCTCCGCCTTCACTTCCATTAACCATTTGTTGTCCTCTACAAGCGGCTCCCCGTGGTCGCCAAGCTCCAGACCCAGATCGAAGCGTCGGCTGCGTATATTCGTGTCGAAGGTGATTCGCAGGTCTCTGCTCTCCTTGCTGAACATCGCTTTGCGTTCATAGGCGAGATAGGTTTTGGGCATCAGCTCATAGCGCCCCAGGAAATATTTGATCTCCTCCACAACCTGTCTGTTCATGTAAGGCTGAAGCTCCGGCAAGCCCCCCGTCCGAACGAATTGATAAGCTTCGTTCAGCCTCAGCGCCGTGCGGCGTTTATTGACGAGCCCGAATACTTTCTTCTTCAGCTCCAGATATACCTTGGCATCTTCGCCCGGAACTCCGTATGCTCTTAATCTCAGCTTCTCCTTGTATTTTGGCTTCGCCAAGCTCGTCCGGATGAGCGAATCATGCTCCGTATCAAAATATAAGTTCGTGATGGAATAATACTCATGTTGTTTGTTGTACTCATCAAGCTCCATATAATCCAGCAGATCGCTATAAAAGCGCCGGTACGCCAGATCATCAAGCAAATACTTGTTCTCATATCGGTTGAATACTTCAATGGCCACTATGCATCGTTCCCTTCCGCGATATTGCTAATGCTTCAACTCCTATGACTGTATCTTAGACGGTCAACCTTGAATGAATCTTAAATGGATTTACAATTCCTTAACTTTCAGGAACATCCGCATATCTGAACGAAGTTCTTCCTATTAATGCGACTGTTTGACTTGCCGCGGCCGCCCCGAAAGGTTAAGGTTGATTCAAGGTTGAATTGTTATAATAGAAGCAAGCAAGATAGAACATAAGCAGAGGATGAACGATCATGAGGATTTTGATCGCGGAAGACGAGATGCATTTGGCTGAGGCCTTGTCCCAAATATTAAAGAAGCAGCATTATTCGGCGGATGTCGTGCATGACGGCCAAGCCGCCTACGATTATGCGTTAAGCGGCATCTATGATCTGCTTCTGCTCGACATCATGATGCCGAAGATGGATGGAATCGCCGTGCTGAAGAAGCTCCGCAGCGAAGGCGTCCCCACTCCGGTCATTCTGCTCACGGCCAAGGGGGAAATCTCGGATAAGGTCGCGGGACTTGATCATGGAGCGGATGATTATATCGCCAAGCCCTTCTCCACGGAAGAGCTGCTCGCTCGCATTCGCGCCGCATTGCGCCGCAAAGGCGAGGTGCTCCCCGAGGAAGGACTGACGTACGGCGATATCGAGCTGAATACTTCCCAGCTAAAGGTAACTGTGAAAGGCAAGGAATTGAAGCTTAATTTGAAGGAATGCGAGCTGCTGGAGCTGCTTCTTACGCGCAAGCAAGCGGTAACCTCGAAGGAGCAAATCATTGAAAAGCTGTGGGGGTTTGATTCGGATGTTGAATATAACAATGTGGAGGTGTACATCTCGTTCCTCCGGAAGAAGCTGACATTCCTGCAATCCTCCGTGCGGATCACGACGATTCGAGGCGTCGGGTACGTAATGGAGGTGACGGACGCATGTTCAAAAAGCTGAAAAACCGCTTTCTGCTTCTCAATCTCATCACGATAACCATCATGATGCTTGTTGCATTCGCGGCCATCTATGCCATCACCTATCAGAACGTGCGGCGGGATATCGATGTCGAATTGCATAACATTACCGAGTTTTATCGCAATGCGCCTGGCGACGGAAGACAGCGCGGCGGGCAGGACGCGGGCATTAAGCCCGGAGGCTCGCCTTTCAATTCGGACTTCGGGGAACCTCCGCTGGGCAAGACCGTATCGTTCATGCTGCTGGCGGACGCGAACAATGCCCTCATTGATATGGAATCGCGCTTCGATCTGGAGCAAGCTCTATATGTGGAAGCGCTCGGCAAGGCGCTTGAGACAGGTGACGAGACCGGACAATTCACTATCGATGGCAACGACTGGGCCTTCCATGCGCAGCCGATTGCCATCGGAACCTTGTTCGTCTTCATGGACGTCACCGCCCAGCAAGGCATTTTGACGAATTTAATCTATACCTTCCTGGCTGTTGGACTCGGCATGCTGATTGTTATTTATTGGATCAGCCGGATGTTCGCCAGCCGTTCCATCAAGCCTGTCAAAGAAGCATTCGAGAAACAGAAGCAGTTTATAGCCGATGCTTCGCACGAACTGAAAACGCCGCTTGCGGTTATTCAGACCAATACCGACGTTCTGCTTGCCAATCGCGACGACACGATCGCAAGTCAGGAGAAATGGCTGAACTACATCAAGCAAGAGACGCAGCGAATGGCCAAGCTGACGGGCGATCTGCTCTATCTGACCGAGATGGAGGATGCGCGGATCGCGACATTGCATACCGAATACAATCTCAGCGATGCGCTCGAGACGATCATGCTCACCATGGAAGCCGTCATCTTCGAGAAACAGCTTCGCTTCGATTACGAAATTGAGCCCGGCCTGATGACGAAGGGAAGCGCAGAGCAAATGATGCAGGTTATTATGATTTTGCTCGACAATGCCATTAAGTATGCAAATCCGCAGGGAGCGATCACGCTAACGCTGAAGAAAAAACAGAATGATGCGGTGCTCTCTGTGACGAATACGGGAGAAGGCATCTCTCCCGAGCATCTGGATCGCATCTTCGACCGCTTCTATCGCACGGATACCTCTCGTTCGCGCGCGCAGGGCGGACACGGACTCGGTCTTGCTATTGCCAAATCCATTGTAGAGCAGCATGGCGGCAAGCTGTCCGTACGCAGCGTAGTAGGAGAATCCACTACATTCGTATTGCATTTGCCGGCGCTTTAACTCATGTGACGACGGTAATCAAGAGGACGCTTTCCCGGTAAAACCGGAGCGTCCTCTTTCTGCTTGGCAAGTATTCAGAATTTAACCTGATACAGGGCAGGCGATACAGAGCAGGCAATACAGGACGATTAATAGATCCCGCGGCTTTTATAGATTAAGGCCCGTCAGCTTTCGTAATTGCTCTAACATCTCTTCCGCTTTTCGCGGATCATTCATTAAAGCCATTCTGTATTCCATCATCCAATGAAGCGTATCCAGCATATGATCGTATTCTTCCTTCTTGCTTTCAATCTCGCTTATCTTGCCGCGTATCCATCCCATTACTTCTTCATTAGACAACGTATGCGAATCGTGATCTTGCAGTATGACCTTCAATTCGGCAAGCGAGCATCCAATGCCCTGGAATTTTTTGATGAGCTTCAGACGATCGAGCGCTTCATCGGAATAGCTGCGGTAATTATTTTCTTCTCTCCGAACATGCCGACGGTCAAACAGACCTTCCTTCTCATAATACCGAATCGTGTGGGCGGTTAGCCCCGCCTTGTCGGCCAATTCCTGAATTCTCATAGCGACACTCCTCCAAAGATAACTCTTGCCTTAGAGTTCACTTCATAGTTTACACTGAAATTGTTCCATTACTCAACCACATAAGGAGGAATAATTCATGCGAATATTCGTGACAGGAGCAACAGGCTATATCGGTTCGTCTGTCGTTCGGGAGCTTCTGCAGGCTGGACATGCGGTTGTCGGACTAACCCGATCCCAGCAAGGAGCGGCTCTGTTGAAGCAAATCGGCGCAGAGGTTCATCATGGGGATCTTGAAGATTTGGAAAGCCTTCGTCAAGGAGCAGCCGCAGCGGACGGTGTTATTCATCTGGCTTTCAGACACGACTTCTCGGATTTCGCCGGATCGCTTGCAATCGACCTGCGTGCGATCGAATCGATGGGGGCAGCGCTCGAAGGCTCCGGCAAGCCGTTCGTCATAACAGCGCATGCGAATGGGGAAGCGTCGGAGAATGCGGTCCTTGCATTGGCTGAGCGAGGCGTGCGCACATCCATCGTATCGCTCGCTCCGTCCGTGCACGGCGAAGGCGACAAGGGCTTCGTTCCCCTGCTCATTAACATCGCCCGCTCGAAGGGCTTTTCCGCTTATATCGGCGATGGGCTCAACCGTTGGCCGGCCGTGCATCGCCTCGACGCGGCTCCTCTATTCCGCATGGCGCTTGAAGCCGCTCCGGCAGGGTCGCGTCTCGACGGAGTCGGCGACGAGGGCATTCCGTTCCGGGAGATCGCCGGCATCATCGGCCGAAATCTGAATGTGCCGACGGTTAGCATTGCCCGCGAAGAGGCGGATGCCCATTTCGGCTTTCTCGGCTTCCTTGCGGCGCTCGATATTCCAAGGTCGAGCGCGAGCACTCAGGAGCTTTTGAATTGGCGTCCCGTCCACCCTTCGCTTATCGCGGATCTCGAGCAGGGACATTATTTCGATCTTTAATGTCGCGTAAAGAAGCGAGCTGCGGGAACCGACTTCAATTCTGCAACGCTGGTTTTCTGCGTTGCTGCTCGGCCCGGGGCTTTATCACAGTCAAAGACCGCGCCATCGAGGCGCGGTCTTGTTCATTCCTGTTCATTTGGCAGCAAAGCACAGCCTTTGCGTCTCTAAGTGCCGTTCTAAGAACCACTCTGAGATTCCGCTCTCGGCTGCTCCTTGCGCATCTTTCTAGGCACCGCTCTGCGCGCCATTCTGCGACCCGCCCTGCACGCCATTCTGCGACCCGCTCGGCGTTCCATTCTGCGATCCGCTCTGCTCTCCATTCTGAGCACGGTTCTGTCCGCCGCCAGGGAAGCCGCCTTGACCAGCTTGACCTCCCTGGAATCCGCCTTGGCCGCCGCGGCCAAAGCCGTTGCCGCCTCCGCCCATGCCGCCTCCGGGGCCATTGGAGCCGAGCTTCGTTAAGTCGACCGACGACGCATCAATCAGTGCATCCGCATCCGCATTCGCCTGCTGCCCTTCCGTTGTCGATGGAATATCGCCGTCCAGCTGACCTTGAATGCTCTCCGCTCTCAGCGTGCCCACCTTGATCAGCTCGGAAACGGCCGTTTCATATTCCTCATAGGTGTTGAACGCGGTGGGGTCCTGCTTCACGTAGTCCGCAATAAGACTGTTCAAGCTCTGCACCTTCTCCTCGAACTTGCCGTCCGCGAAATATCCGTCTACAATCTTTTGCAAATATTCATGATACTTCGTCATATATTCCGGCACTTCCAGCAGTTTGCCGAGAATCGGCCGCTCCTCCAAAGTGACGCCGGATACCGGAGTGTCGATCGGCTGATTAATCACATCGGAGGCCGAGCCTCCCTGGAAGCCGCCGAACGCCATATTATAATCCCAAGGCAGCATGCTGATTTGCCCGTCGTTCTCATACAGATAATAGTTATGCCCCATATTTGAAGTGTAGCTGTCCATGTTCACAACAACCGTATGAGCCGCAAAATAACGAAGAACGGCGTCAACATCTACATATTTCTCCAAATCAGTGCCCGCGTTCAAGTTTTTCAGCGCTTCAATAACTCGCTTATAATCCTCATCCGTCGTTTTCGTCTCGGCATTGTCGAAGATCGCCGAATAGCTGGAAATTTCATCATCGGTATATACGAGGGACACGCCGTTTCCTGAACCGTTCATGCCGCCACCGCCGCCGCGATTGCCGCCTCCCATCATGCCGCCCATGCCGCCGTTCGGTCGGCCGTTAGCACCGTCATTTCCCTGCGCGGTCCCCATGTCGGGAGGCGTCGCACCATCAGGCAACGCCATGCCATCCGGCGGCGTCATACCATTCGTTGGTGTCGTTCCCTCTGACGAGGTACTTGCCGAGTCTTGCTGCTGAGCGGCCGTATTTTCAGCCGCCGATTCATTGCCTTGATTCGCCGCATCGCCTGCAGCAGGCTGGTTGCCGTCCGGCATTGCTCCCGGCATGCCGCCCATACCGCCTTCCGAATTATCGTTATTCGGCTTGTAGAGCTCTCCTTCATCATTTTTGGCCCGTGCCAGGTAACCGCTGTCGATATCCTCGACCGCCAGGTAGAGTCCCCAAGCAGCTCCATTTACCGAAATATCGGCGAACGCGAACAGCGGCGCATCCACGCCGGCATAGCTCATAATATCGTAGCTGAGATATTCCTTCATATAACTATTGTCCGTAATCATGTTGTTGACGACGAGCTTGTCAAGGCCCATCCATGTCTGATCATCGACATACTCATCGAATTTGATCTTAAAGCTGTAGCGGTCCGAATCCTCGTCGCTTGCAACCTGTCTCAAACTCGAATTGCCCTTCGGACGAACGCCGACATTCTCGATCGTTGTTCCGTTGATCGTTACATTCGCCGAAATATATTCCTCCTCGGTCGCCGTGTCCAGCATATTCTGCCATTCATCCGGATCCGCATCGATAGAGATGGACATGATCTCTGCTTTATTGATCTCGCTTGCATAGGCAACGGTCGGCGAGCTGCCGGCCTCACTCTTGTCCGATTTGCCTCCAAAGTCGCATGCCGTCAGTATGATTGCGCATAGTATCATCATCCCCGCCCGCATCGTCCATTTATTCTTCAGCATTTGCAATCGTCCTCTCCATTCTCGAATTTGCACTCTACGTGTTCATTGCCCCCATCGTACAGGTAAACTCTTAAATGAATCTTAAACTTTTTGTAAATGCCAAGGTGAAGGCGTTTCAAGAAAAAGCGGATCGAATGCAGCCATCAGGCGCACTCAATCCGCTTTTGCGATTGATAACAGGATTAGTTTATAAGGATCGATGCCTTCCTTCCCGCGCATCTAATTCCCCGGCAGAAGTCGAATGCCTTCTCCCTTCCGCGTCTCGATAACGAGCACGCTGTCATGCTCGACCGTCTCTTCTACTCCGCGAATGACGCGAGCTTTGCTCCACGGATTATAAATGCGCAGCATAGCTCCCGCTTCGCTGACAATATCGATCTCCTCTATTCGGCCCGCTTCCGCCTTGGCGCTGACGAGAAAGCCGCCAACCGCCCGCAGAGTAGCGAACGCCGCTCTCTGCTCCAGCGGCCAATTCGGGAAAAACCGCAAAATGCCGTTATAGCTCTGAAGCAGACACTCATTAATGACGGCCGACAATGCGAAATTTTCGAACCAAATGCCCATCGGCGCCATATAATCAAATGGCGTTGTATCCTCGTACCTTCCGCCGGATTCCAGGAGCATATCGGTGCAGGTCCCGTTCGGCAGCATGCAATAAGAGATTTGCCGCTTGAAGCGTTCCAGATCCAGCTTGCCGAGACGCGCTCCCGCCATATTCAAGAAGACCAACTCATTGCCGCCTTCATTGCGGTGATTCATATAAGAATTAGCCGCAATCTCATAGCTGTCATCAGAAGAATGCAAGCCATGCTCCTCACCCGGGAACACGGTCGACACGCTATTCGGAACATTGTACACGACCTCCGGATCCTCACCGTCAACCGATACGAATACCTTCCCTCGCTTCGAGTCGGCCGTCGGATATTCAGGGAAATGAAGCAGCACATCCTCGATCTCCGCAAGAAGCTCTCCTTCCTCTTGCAGTCTGCCCAGTGCTTCGCTTGCCTCTCTGAAAGCCCGGAACAGAAACTTCGTCAAGGTCAAATCGACGATACAATCCTTGTTCTTCCGAAATCCCGGCGTTAGCTCGTACAGCTCGGGCACCACTGTAGGGAAGATATGATACCGGTCATCTCCCCATTCCTCTCCGCGAGCATCCGCTCTCTTCATATAATCCACCATGAAAAGAGCCGCTTCCTTCATTGGCGCATAAGCCCGTTCCTCCAGAAATACAAGATCCATCGTGTACAAATAATGCCACCATAAGCTCTGAACAGTCCATGGCGTCTCGCAAACCTCCCAGCCCCAATGGGGAACGGGATAGGGCATCATATTCATCTCAACCGGATAAGCGGAGTGGGGAAAATAGGCTCCGCGCAAGCCGTAATACTCCTTCGCCCACTTCCGGCTGACGGGCAGCACATGATCGACCATATTCGCATAAGCCAGATGCTTGTCGACATGATTGCTCGAGAAGGCCAGCCAGAAGGGCTGCTGCGTGTTATAGTTCATATGATAATCGCCATGCCATTCCGAGCCGATCCTGCCGTAGCTCCAGTTCGCGAAGATGCCGGGACAGGTTGCTTCCGACTTCACCGAGCATTGAAAAAAATACAAATTGCGATACCAAATGCTCTCCAGGAACGAATCGTCGAGCCAAACCCCGGATTGGTTCCAGAATTGCCGCCATCTCTCCAGGGATGATTGAAACGCGGTATGGAAAGCATGCCGATCAACTGCCTTAGCGCCTGCATCCTCCTTGGCAATTCCTGCGGATGCTTTGCTTACATCCGAATCCAGTCCTTCTTCGAGCCTTGCGCAAAGCGTAAACGCATCTGCCTCGCGTTGCCCGTGCGGCTCGAAACCAAGCTCAAGCTCCCTGCCGCTTTCCCGCAAGGAGACGCCATCGTCGGCGCGAACCGACAAGCGGAAGGCACGGTCTTTGAAGGCTTGACTCCTCCCTCCCTCTTCCAGGGAAAAGGGCAGCTTCTGCCGGAAGGAGAGCAACCGCTCCCCGATACTTGACTCTATCTCGTAACGCGGCAGCTCCTTCGGCGTATGCGGATCGGGCAATATTCGAATGCGATTGAAGAGATTGCCAATCTTCTGTCCGCTCTTCCCCTGGAGCTTCATCCACAAGCGATCCTTCCCTTGATCCACAAACACAAGCAAAGTTGCTTCGTCGTCTCCAACCAAAAAATCGATCTCGCAGAGGCCGCTCTCGATTCGCAAACGATGACCAAGCACCTCGACCTCTCTGCGATCGAAGCCAAGCAGCAAGGAGCCGCAAGGCATCGGCCGCGGATAAGGGAAGTCATAATTTTCGCTCGTCATTTCCACATATTGCTTGTACCACGGATCCTCGTTCAGCGAGCCGAAATGCTCCGGAATCCTCTTCAGCTTGGCGAAAATCTCCTCGAAGGTGCCGATCTTCTCTTGATGCTGCTCCGCAATACGAATATCCCATACATTATTATGGCCGAAATGAATGACTACCGCGTCCGGCCTTGTCGTCACCACCGCGCCAAGACCGCCGTTGCCAAGCAGCGCCCCTTCAAAAAAATCAGACGCGGGTCCTTCAAATTTAATCGCATGCTTGCCAGCTTGCTCCATACTGTTCATCGTTATCTCTCCCATGATGTTTTGCTTATCTGTCAGGAAACGAAATAATTAATTTGATCGGTCAGCATCACAGCTCCAGATTTCTTCACTACCTTCAAGGTATGCGCCCCACCCGTCAGACTCGAAATAGAATAAAGCGGTTGTCCCGAGCTCCGGATGACTTGATAAGCGTTCACCGTCTCCTGGAATACGCCGTCCACATACACGTCCATATTCCCCTGCAGCGGGCCTTTCGGGCCGACAAGCTCCGCTCCTGTGCCAATAAATGAATATTCAAAATAATCGTCGTTCGTTTCCGTATAATGCACATCCTGCTTGAAGTCGCTCTCGAAGGTAAAGCTGAGCACTGAAGTGCCGACGGACTGCCCCGCCAGGTATTGCTTCTTCACGGTAAGCTGGTTTCCGGAAATCGTATAATCAACTCCCTGAGTCAAATCGCTAGTCCCGTTCGAAACCCGAATCAGGTTATCGGCGTCAACCGCCAAAGTTACCGTAATGTCTTGTTGTTCGGAACTATTTTTGTCAAAGTCTGCTGTATCCGGAGCGAATAAATCGTCCTTCTTCACCAGCAATTGATCAAGCAGCATATAGGAGCCCGATTTTTTCACAGCCTTCAAGGTATGGGAGCCGAAAGTCAATCCCGTTGCATGATAGAGAGGCTGCTGCACAAGTCTGCTGCTGTTATAAGCGTTGACGCTTTGTTGGAACACATTGTCCAGATAAATGTCAATCTCTCCTAGCGCAGTATCCATCTCGCTGGTCATTGCAATGCCGGTTCCCGTAAAGGTAAACTCAACTGCATCATCATTATTCTCTGTAAAGTGAACATCGTCTTTGTAATCGCCGAAGCCCCTGACTCGGCTGTGCTGCCAATTTCCCGCGTACGAAATGCCCGGGTCCGCATCGTTCACCGTCACATATCGTCCTCTTGCGAAATTGCTCACGACGACCGTTAACGTCTGAGGGGATCCTCCCGTGAAGGCAATCGTCAAATTCGTCATCCCTTCAGGCAAAGTCGCCAAATAGTGCTGTTTTAAGAGGAGCTCGCTGCCAGACAGCATGTAATCTTCCCCTTCCGTCAGGGCGGTCATGCCGTTGCTGATTCCGCTCCACTCATTGCCGTTCCACGTTATGCTCGCGGCGAGATCCGATGATTCTGTCGTATTTTGATCAAAGCTGACTGTAGAAGGACTTATCCCGCTGTTAAGCACTGCCGATGGTGAAGTGACCTTCAACTGATCGAGCAGCATGTAGGCGCCCGACTTCTTGACCGCCTTCAAGGTATGCGAGCCATTCGTCAACCCCCCAGCCGCATAAACGCTTTGCTGAGCGAGGCGGCTCCCATGATACGTGTCCACCGTTTCCTGGAATACATCGTCGAGATAGATGTCAATTTCGCCCTGCGAGGAATCCTTCTCTGTGATCAGCTCAATCCCCGTGCCGTCGAAGGTGTAGGTGAAGAAGTCATTATTATTCTCCGTATAATGGACATCATCGTTATAATCTCCCAATCCCCTGCTCCAGCTATAGCCCCATGTTCCCGAATAAGCAATTGATTCGTTAGTATCGTTAACGGGAATCATCTGCACCGAGGTATCGCGGATTTCAATGCTCAGCGTCTGCGTCAAGCCCCCGGCGAAGGATAAGGTTAGGCGGGTTGTTCCTGTATCCTGAACGGCAATATACTCCTTCTTGATCGTGACAAGGTTGCCGGATACTGCATAATCGGTTCCCAAGGTCAAGGCAGCGCCGCCGTTTGCAATTCCGGTCACGCCGGGACCTCCTTGTGTCATTGCGACAGTGATGTCCGCCTGCGCCGTAACCTTCTTATTAAAGCTGCCTTCATCCGGTATAATCAAGTCAGGCTTTGTGACTTTGAGTTGATCGAGCAGCATGAACGTGCCCGTTTTCTTCACGGCTTTCAGCGTATGCACGCCTTCGCTGAAGCCCGTTGCCGAATAAACGGTTTGTTGAACCAGCCGGCTCGCATTGTAAGTATTCACCGTTTGTTGAAATATCCCGTCGAGATAGATATCTACATTGCCCTGCGACGAATCCTTCTCGGAAATGAGCTCGATGCCCGTGCCCGTGAACGTATATTCGAAGAAATCATCATTCGTTTCGGTATAATGAACATCGTCGTTCACATCCCCAAGTCCGCGATCCCAGCTTCGCTGCCAAGAGCCCGTATAGGCGATATCGCCATCATCGTCATTCACTGTCTTGATTACTCCGTTAGTCGTATCGCTAATCGCGATAGAGAGGAGCTCGGAATCTCCCGCGCTGAAGTTGAATTGCAGCTCCGTCGTTCCGGTCGGCAATCCCGAAAGATATTCTTTCTTGATCGCCACCGTATTGCCGGATACACTATAATCCGTTGGGCTCGCAAGCGCTGAGCCTCCGTTCGATATGCCGCTCAGCGTATTGCCATTAAGCGTCAAATCGGTCTCGATATCCGACTGCGCGGCTGTCTTCTTATTGAAGCTTGCTTCAACTACGGAAAGCTCGCTGTTGCTCACGCTTGAATCGGAAACCGATACCAGCAAATTTTGCGTACCGCCTATCTCTTCATTGTCGCCGTTGCGAAGCCAATCGCCGCTGTACACGAATCCATGATCATCATCATTCGCGGATACGGTGCCGCTTACCGGCTCCACTTTGAACAAACGGGAAGCATGCGAGGCCAATGCGACAGAGCTGTATCCGGTCGCGAACGTGCCGAGATCCGTATGGCTCCACAAATCCCGCACATCTGCCGAACCGTTGATTCCTATCTCGCTCCAGTCAACGGATACAGTCGCCGCCGAGCTTCCCAGGTTGAACAGAGCGACCGTGAAGCTCCCGTCTCCATTATTGGCATACCAGACTTGCTGGTCGGTATCGGTCGAGATCGGTCTTGCCGGTTTTCCGGCTTGATCCACCGCGATGACCTCGTCATTGGTAAGCAGACTGATGCCGAAGGAATCCAGATTCGTCATATCATTCCCGATATAGAGCGGGGCGGCGGATATCGCCCACAGCGTCATCGCCGAGCGGCGCTCATCCTGCGTGATGCCGTCCATCGAGCCGTTGCCGACGTTCAACGAATCGAAGTCGTTCCAGCCTCCCGGCCCCGCATGCCGCCACCACTGCTCAGCTCTTGGGAACAGCCTCGCAATGCTGCTCCAGCTTGTTAGACCGGACGTGCCGCAATAGCATTCAATATCCCAGTCAACCCGCCATCCGTTCGCGTATTCCTTCCATGTATCAATGTAATTGATGTCCAGCGCCCATGACAGCTCCAGCCAAATATCGTAGGGCTCGAGCGCTTCCGACCAAGCCGCCACATCATCCCTGGCGTCAAGAGAAAGATCCGATATGCCCGATCCGGGCGTCACGCTGTCAAATTTCAGGAAGTCGATTCCCCAATCTCCGTACAAATCCGCGATCGAATCAATGTAGCTTTGCGCGCAAGGCTGGGAGAAATCAATCTTGTAGCCCAATCCCCAATAATCCGATTGCGCGAGCGGCTGAGCGGCAATATCCTGCATGCTGCACCCGGGCGCTCCGTAGATCGGAAGATCCTCGTCATACGCTTGCGGCGACAAACCCGGAATGCCGTAAATGCCGATCTTCTGCCCGTTGGCATGCACATAATCGATGACATCCTGAAAGCCGTCCGGATAGAGCGTTGTGCTGGGAATCGGACGGCCGTAGCCGTCCATCCCTCCATTCCAACCTGCATCGATATTAATGTATTCGTAGCCATGCGATTGCAAGGTGCTGTGCATCGCGTCCGATTGCGCTTTGATCTGCGCCGCCGAAATCCACTGATTATTGCTGCTGTACACCTGCATGCTATAGCTGCTCCAGCCCATATAGGGCTGCGAGCCCAGTCCATTATTCGCTGCATGGGCAACCTTTGCCGTTGATGTCAGAAATCCCAGTTGAGCAGCGATCAATAAGAAAACCAGCACGCTTGTCCGGCATCCTCTGAACACTCTCGCCACATCATTCATCTCCTTTTGGGTTAACAAAATGCAATTCATGTGCATACAACAAAATAACTTCCTTTGAATTTCAATAAAAATCTGGCGCTCTATTATGCAATAAAGCGCCAGATGTTGTTCATGCTTATGATTGAGTCGAAGCGTCGTAAGCCTTCTGTAAAATTTCCAGGTAACGATCCAGCTTCAAATCCTTCAGCCCCTTGACGTAAGCATCCCAATCCTTGTTGAGATCCTTGTTGCCCGTTACGAATTGAAGCGCGTTCTGCTCTACGTATTTCTTAATGTTGGTTTGCAGGATGCTCGCTTCATCCGCTTCAGCCGGATCAACCCAGATGGACCAGATCGGGAAGAGCTCCTCGGGCTCGTGGCCTTGATAAAGCAGCGTCGCTTCATACAATCTGCGCTCATAGGCGTTGGAATCATAAATATCGGTGCCTTGAACGAAGCTGTCTCTGTACTCGGAAGGCATATAGAAGTGGCCCATGCCGCTCCAGCCCGCGTTGCGCGGCGCTTCGCCTTCTTTTGCCGGAATCGGCTTGATCTTCGCTTCTACGCCTTCTCCAAGCGCAACATCGTCTGGACCCGGATCTTCCCAGTCAATACCCTTCATGCCGGAAGCCGCATTCGTCTGACCTTCCCATGTGTACATATAATCAACAAGCTTGATGAGAGCGATCTGAGCTTCCTTGCTTGCTTTGTTCGTGATGACGAATTTCGCGCCTGGCGCGACACCGCCGCTGTCATGCGTAGCATAAGATTTGCCGTCCGGGCCTGTCAGAGGCTCCAGAGGATTATAATCGGCCGAATATTTGTTGCCTTGATCGATATTGACGAAGATGGCCGGATGCATGCCCGCGCCGGCGCCAAGAATTTGCACATCGGCGTTTTCGCCGATTTTCTTGAAGGCTTCCGCATTTTGCGTGAACGCGCCCGGATCAATCAGGCCTTCATCGTAGAGGGACTTCACATAAGTCAAGCCTTCCTTCCACTCCGGCTTAATCGCGGCCGACTCCACCTTGCCGTCGGTCAGATTCAGATAGTTGCGGTCGTCGTCATAGACGAATGGATTCATCAGGAACGGCAGCACGCGCACGCCGAAGTCTTCCGTCGAGCCGCTCAGCGGCACTTCGTCAGCCTTGCCGTTGCCGTTCGGATCTTCATTCTTGAACGCCTCGAGCACCTTCTTGAATTCCTCCGGCGTCGTCGGCGTTTCGAGATTGAGCTTCTTCATCCATGAGGTGTTCAGCCACAGCTTGTTCGGATAAGAGCAATGGAAGCATTGCGAATAGGATACGAGGCCGTAAATATTGCCGTCCGGCGCTGTATTAAACGCTTTCAAATCGGCGTTGGATTCCATAGCCGCTTTAATGTTCGGCGCATATTGATCGATAAGGTCGTTCAGCGGAACGAATACGCCTTGCTTGCCGTATTTCAACACATCCGTTTGCGAGAACTGATCGACATAGGCTGTCAGGATGTACGCATCGGGATAGTCGCCGCTCGCGAGCGAGATTTGACGCTTCTCCTTGGCTCCGTCGGAAGGATTCAGCTCGAATTTGAAGTTGATGTTGAATTTGTCTTCGACGAATTGCGTGAATTTGTTCGTGTCAAGATCGATGCCCTGCTCCTGAACGGCAAAGACGCTGATATCTACTGGTTTGTCGGACTGTCCGCCATTGCCGGAATCCGTGTTTGTCGAGGAAGAGGTTGGCGACGAGCCGCTGTTTCCTCCCGAATTATTGTTATTGCCGCCCGAGCATGCCGCAAGCACAAGTGATACGGACATTATAAGCGCGAATAGGCTTACCATTCTCTTTTTCAATGTTTTTCGCTCCCTTTTTTATTAATGTAAGTCTTCCAGTCAAACATCCATTGATTGCGTTCCAACCTTCACCACAGATATAAGCCTCACCCCTTTCAATGTGGTCCATCGCTGTCTTCGCTTCTCGCCTCTCCAAGTCGGATTTTTCGACTTGCAGCGCTCGTTTTGCTCAGATGCGCTCCTCTAAGTCGGATTTTTCGACTTGCAGCGCTCGTTGCGCTTGGATGCGCCTCTCCAAGTCGGATTTTTCGACTTACAGCGCTCGTTTTGCTCAGGTGCGCTCCTCCAAGTCGGTTTTTCCGACTTACAGCGCTCGTTTTGCTCAGATGCGCCTCTCCAAGTCGGATTTTTCGACTTACGAGTCAGCCCATTGTTAGCTCCAGGTACAAAAAGTACACCTACAACCTGCCAAACTCGCTCATTCCATGCTCCAAGTGCAAAAAGTACACCTGCGGCCCTACAAACTCGCTCATTCCACACTCCAGGTGCAAAAAGTACACCTACAACCTGCCAAACTCGCTCATTCCATGCTCCAAGTGCAAAAAGTACACCTGCAGCCCTGCAAACTCGCTCATTCCACACTCCAGGTGCAAAAAGTACACCTGCAGCCCTACAAACTCGCTCATTCCACACTCCAGGTGCAAAAAGTACACCTGCGGCTCGAGCTTCCACTCATCACGCGGACAATCAGCCTGCATTTCCTAGCTTTCCTAGCTGCACCGCCAAAGTCGCTGCCGATCGACAGCCCGCCTGCCTGCCTGCGCTTCCTGCCTAACTCCAGCCGGATGCTCTCACTCGCGAAGCAAGACTTGCCGACAACCGCACCGCAAGCGGTTGCAGCCGAGCAGCCGCCGATTTCGACTCAACCTATACCGAAGCGCCCCATCAGCCCTTCACCGAACCGACGAGCATCCCCTGGACGAAATAGCGTTGAACGAAAGGATAAATAACGAGCACGGGAAGCGTCGCAACGACAATCAAGGAATATTTCAACAGCTCGGCAAGCTGCTGCCTCTCCACTTGCTTCATCGCGTCGTTCAGACCTCCGGCACTGTTGTTCTGGATGATGATGCTCCTTAGAATGAGCTGCAACGGGAACAAATCCGCGGTCTTCAAATAAATCAATGCGTCGAAATACGCGTTCCATTGCCCCACTGCATACATCAGCACGAGCACGGCGATAATCGGCATCGACAACGGAATGACGATGCTCCGCAAAAACTTCAAATCGCTGCAGCCGTCCATCTCGCTGGCCTCGAACAGCTCATCCGGAATCGAGGATTGGAAGAAGGACCGCGCAATGATAACCTGCCATACCCAAATTGCATTCGGGATGAGCAGCGCCCATCTCGAGTCGATCAAGCCGACCTCCTTCACGACCATATACATAGGGATGAGCCCCCCGCTGAACAGCAGTGTGAAGGTAATCATCATCATCAGCGCTTTTCTGCCGAAGAAGGTTTTTCGCGATAGCGGATAAGCAATCATGATGGTCAGCGATACGCTAATCAACGTTCCGGCGCAGGTATAGAAGATGGAATTGCCGTAGCCTGTCATAATCTGCGGCGTCTTGAACAGCACCTCGAAACCTCTGAAGGATATATCCACCGGCCACAGCCATACTCTGCCCGAGGTGACGGCCGCCGGAGAACTGATCGAGCTGCTCAAAATATAAATAAGCGGGTAAATTACGGCGACCAGCACCAGGCTGAGAACGACGTAGATGAAAAACAGAAATACTTTATCGCTTGCTGAATCGCGTATGGTTTGTTTCGTTGCTGCCATGCTAGCACTCCTTTTTTACCAAATACTCGTATTCGAGAATCGTTTTGCCAAGTAGTTGACCGATGCCAACAAGAACAGATTGATTACTGAATTAAACAAGCCTACCGCGGTTGCGAAGCTGTAATTCGCGTTCAGCAATCCGACGCTGTACACATAGGTGGCAATAATCTCCGAATTGACGAGATTGAGCGGATTTTGCAGCAGGTAGATCTTCTCGAAGCCGATTGCCATGACGCTGCCCACGTTCAGAATCAAAACGATCATGATGGTCGGCAGAATGCCGGGCAAATCCACATGTATAATCTTCTGAATGCGTGATGCGCCGTCCACTTTGACGGCTTCATACAAGGTTGGATCAATGCCGGCCAGCGCCGCCAAATAAATGACGGAGGTATATCCAGCCGTTTGCCAAATATCGGACCAGACGTAAATCGATCGGAACATGCCCGGCTCGCCGAGGAAATTAATCGAATCCAGTCCGAAATGATTCATCGCCACATTTACAAATCCAAGCCTTGGCGCCAGAAACAGCATTATGATCGATACCATGACGACTGTCGAAATAAAATAGGGCGCAAAGGACACGAGCTGCACCAACCGTTTGAAGCGTCCGTTGCGAATTTCATTCAGCATTAACGCCAGAATAATCGGAATCGGAAATCCGGCGATCAGCAAATATCCGCTGACGTATATCGTATTCTTGACCAGCGGCCAGAACATCGGATTGTCGAAGAACAAGTTGAAGTTCTTCATGCCCACCCATGGGCTTCCCCAAATGCCTTTGATGACGTTGAAATCCTTGAAAGCAAGCACCGCATTCGCCATCGGATAATACTTGAATATCAAGAAAAATAGAAGCGGCGGAATCGTGATCAAATAGAGCTGCCAATGCTTCTTCATACTTCTGACTGCTTCTTCCCATAAGCCGCGTTTTTTAGAATAAGTCGGTATGGCGGCGGCTTGCGTTGATGCCGTTTTCTTTAAAACCAGTTCTTTCTTCAGATCGTCCCCTCCTCAGCAACCTGCCTTGATGTCGTGACAGCGCTTTCTACACGACCGATTTTATAGGATTCGGACGGGAGCTGGATAGGTACATCTAAGTGTTTTGGCGTACAATTAAGCCGTTTCGAAGCGGTCAAATGCCCGTAAAACGTACATTTCGCCGCGATTGCCGTTGGGGGAAGTCTTTTCAGATTGCAGGAGCAATAACAGAAATTCCATAAGTCCAGAAATGAGAAAACCTCTATCGAGGCCTTTCGAAGATGAGCGACCTAAAGCTTTGCGGAGCAAAGCAACTTCGTAAGCATGAGGTAGGTTTTATCGCCAATCAGAATTTGTAAGTTTGGAGCTCCGAAAACTTATAAATTCTTATGTGGTAAGCAAACGGACACAGAAGGCGCTGATATGATTACAAAATACGAATTTTTTTCGTTTTAGCGGACGAGCCTATATTTACTCAAAAAATCAAAATAATCGCTGTTTTTTCGAAAATAGCGGCATCTCTGTCCGTGAAATTACAAAAACGGCTCATTTTGCTGAAATAGCGTATCTACGGTCCGCTGCGATCATGCGCAAACATGAACAAAAAGATTGCAAATCATATCCGTACAAAAAAAGCCTCCCGCCGTGACGGTTTGTTTCACCTGTCAACAGCAGGAAGCGCTCAAGAGAAAACCTCTATCGCGGCCATTCGAAGATGAGCGACCGCGTTTAATGCGTGTTTAATTAGAATGTCATAATAGGCTGTCATAGATTGACATTACTCAAGAAGCAATTGAGAGGCTAGACAGGCAATTGAAACTCGTCATCCGTATCCCGCACCCATTGCCGAAGCCGCTCGTTCAGAGCTTGCCGCTTCTTGGCAAATTGGGGATCATGGGCCAAATTCGCTTGCTCGTAAGGATCCTCGTTCAAATTGAACATAAGATACGGCATGCTCTCGAAGCAGATGTACTTCCAGCCGTCCTTAGTAATCAGGCCCCGCCATGGCTTATCCACATTGGCGCGTGGATCCAGATTCTGCAAATAAACGGAATCCTGCTCATTCTTCTTGCGCCAGCCCAGTCGATGACCGGAATAATCCGTCCCGTCCATCCACTCCGGAGCATCAATGCCGCATAATCCAAGCGTGGTCGGGGCGATATCGACATGATTGACCAAGGCGGCGCTCTTCCCGTTCCATCGCTGCTCGTAGTGCGGCTGCTCGCCGCTGATGATGAAGGGAACGCGAATCGATTCCTCATAGGGACTCGTTTTGCGGAATTGTCCGTGGGAGCCATGCATATCGCCGTGATCGCTGAAGAAGACGATATGCGTATCGAACGCGAGCCCAGAATCAAACAGCGCCTTGCGAATCCGCCCGATATTCCAGTCCAGATTCTCGATCATCGCATAATAGCCCGGCAGTTCGGCCTTCGCTTGCTCCCGTACGCGGGCGACATCCGGCACGTTCGGCCTCAGAGTCAGGTTTGCAGGTGAATGGCCGCGCATCGTTCGCTCCGGCGCATAATACGGATTATGCGGCGGCTGCACCGACAGCACCGCGAAGAACGGTCCGCGCTTAGCTTTCGATCCTCCCGACTCTGCGGAAACATGCTCCTCGGCTTGCCGTTCTCGGCCTTGCTCTTCGATATATGCGATGAACAAGCTCGTCAGTTCATCCGTCTCGTAGCCGGGCAGTCTGTAGTGGAAGGCTTCCTCGCCTTCCCCTCCGTGAACCCAGCAATCCCAAGGGCTGTTATTGTTCTCGTAGCCGACCCAGTAGCGGAACCCGCCCCTGCGATGGGGCGGAACAATATGGCGGGATGCCCTTCCCTCCTTCTCGTCGAAGCCGTCGAGATGCCATTTCCCGATATAGGCGGTGTCGTAGCCCGCATCGCTGAAGACATTCGCGATCGTTCGCTGCCCCTCCGGCAGCCGAGCCTGATGCGCGGGCACGCATTTATGCGGATACTTGGAGGTGAGCAGAGAGCCTCGGAACGGGCAGCACAGCGGAGAACCCGACACCGCGTTCACGAAGTTCACCCCGGCAGCAGCGAGCGTATCGATATTGGGCGTGAACAGATTGGGATCGCCGTTGCAGCTAAGCGCCTGCGCCCTTTGCTGGTCGCCGAAAATCCAGATTACATTCTTTTTGCGTTCCGTTTCCATCATGGCATTCCGCTCCCGCTTACTGCTTCTTGAATTTCTGATACTGGTCGTTCAGTTCTTGAATGACGGCGCTGCCTCCGGCTTGCAGCCACTTGTCGATCTCCGCCTTATAGCCGGCCTCGTCGATCTGACCCATCACAAATTTGACCATCATGTCATAGCGCATATTGTCCAGTTGCTGTCCTTGTTTGGAGTACGTGTCGGAGATGAACGCCTCAGCAAGATTAACCACCGCCACCTTCTCGTTCGCTTGCACCAGAGCTTCCATTTTCTTGCCGAAATCCGAATTCTGCTTCGGCGTCAAGTGATTGACGGTCTTAAGCTGAAGCTGATTGAGATCGAGCCTGTCTTTGAGCAACTGCTCCTTGTCGAGTACTTTGACCTCACCGTTCTCCAACTGATAATGCTTGCCTTCAATGCCGTATTCGAGCAGGTCCTGCGCCTTCTGCTCATTCAGCTTGTCGAGGAACTGCAGCACCTTGCGCAGCTCATCCTCGGTTTTGACCGTTTTCTTCGGAATCATGTATACGCCGAGATAACCGCCCGACGCTCTTGCGCGCGGACCGAAGCCTCCGTCGAGCGTGCTGAACATGTCGACCTCTCCGTTCTGCGCGGTGATTTTCTCATTGGTTTGCCAGGCGTTCGCATTGCCCACCGATCCGAAATTAGCTCCGGCGACGCCTGTGATGAACAATTCATTCCCTTTCCCGCTGTCCACGACGGCAAAGTCCTGGTTCATCAGCTTCTCGTCGTACAGCCTTTTCATGAATTTCAAGCCCTCCATGTAGCCGTCCGTCATAAAGTCGGGAACGAGGTTGCCGTCCTTATCCTCGCCCCAGATGTTCGGACTTCCGAACCAGAGCGCGATAATGCGGAAGAAGGAGAGAAAGGATTCCTTATAGTAGACCATGCCGTAAGTATCGTCCTTGCCGTTCTTGTCCGGATCCTCCGTCTTGAACGCTTTCAGCATCTCGTAGAATTCATCCGGCGTCTTCGGCTCCTCCATGCCGACATTGTTCAGCCAATCTTTACGATAGATGACGCCGACCTGGGCCAGATTGCTGTATTTATAAATGCCGTACTGCTTGCCGTCGATGCGAATATTGTTCACGATGCTCGGATTTTCCTGGCTCAAATTCGGATAATCGCCCAAATAAGGCTCTACATCCCAGAAGGCTCCCGACTCTGCAGCGCTGATGATGCTCGGCGACTTCAAGCTTTGAATGTACATAAGCTGGGGCAAATCGCCGGAAGCGAGCATGAGATTGGTCTTCTCGTCGATTTGCGCCTTCGGCACCCAGGTGAAATCCAATTGCGTGCCAGTCGCCTCCTCCAGCGCATTCAGAATTTCATTGTCGTCCTTCGGCGTCTCGGCGCTCGCGGTCATCGCCATGACGCTAAGCTTGAACGGCTCCTCGGATTTGGCCGTTTCCTGCGGATTGGCTGACTCCTGGCCATTCGTACTGCTCGGCGTGCTGCCCTTTTCATTGTTTGACCCATTCTGAGAGCAGCCCGCGGTTACGGACAGCGCCATTGCCAGGACAAGCAGCATCGAGGATGTCTTTCTCCATTTTCCTTTGCTTGTTAACATGCTTTCTTTTCCTCCCTTTGAATAGCTGAATATGTTTTCTTTGTTTATATGGAAGCCTCCTACCTACCCTTTGATCGATCCGAGCAGTACCCCTTTGACGAAATATTTCTGCAGGAAGGGATACAGCAGCAGGATAGGAAGCGTTGCCACCACAATGACGGACATCTTGATCGATTCGGAAAGCGAGCTTATCTCGGATGCATCGAATTCAGCCGACTCCCCCAGCTGCGAGGAGACGATGACGATCTGGCGAAGCACGACCTGAATCGGCCACTTCGAGGTATCGTTCATATACATAATAGCCGTGAAGAACGTGTTCCAATGGCCCACCGCGTAGAACAATGTAAATGTCGCGATGACCGGCAGCGAAAGCGGGAGCACAATTCGGAACAGAATGGCGACATCGTTCGCCCCGTCAATCTTCGCCGATTCCTCAAGGCCGGGCGGAAGCTGCTGGAAGAAGTTTTTGATAATGATCAGATTGAACGCGCTGATCGCCCCCGGCAGGAGCAACGCCCAGTACGTATCCAGCATGCCGAGCTGCCGAATCAACAGATAAGTAGGAATCATGCCGCCGTTGAACAGCATGGAGAAAAGCACGACCAGCATGATTGAGCGACGGCCGACCAGGCTCTTCCTGGCAAGCGAATACGCCATCGTCAGCGTGAAGACGAGATTGACGACCGTTCCCACCACGGTGATGCCTGCGGTAACCAACAGACTGCGCGGCACCGTTTCCAATGAGAAGATGTAACGGTACGCATCCAGCGAGAAGTCGGTAGGCAGCAGAATGAACGCCTTCACCTTCAGGGCTTGCGCGTCTGACAGCGACACGCTCAGGATATGAAGAAACGGCACGACCGTAAATAAAGCAAACAAAGTAAGGAATATATAATTGAAGCCGTCAAACAGCTTACTGCCGATCGACTTTCGTCCAACCCATGCTCTCATGATGCGAGCAGCCTCCTTTTCTAGTAGATCGTTTCCTGCCCGGCTTTCTTCGCGATATAATTCGCCGACACGACGAGAACGAGCCCGACGAGCGATTTGAACAGCCCGACCGCCGTGCTGTAACTGAATTGTCCTTGGGCAAGGCCAAGCGTGTACACATAGGTGTCGAATACTTCCCCGACCTCGCGGTTCATCGGATTCAGCAGCAAGTAGACATGCTCGAAGCCGGTATCCAGAAAATCGCCCAATCGCAATATCAGCAAGATGACGATCGTTCCGCGGATCGCGGGAAGCGTAATATGCCACAACTGACGGAAACGGTTTGCTCCGTCGATAACCGCCGCCTCGTACTGCTCCGCGTCGACGCCCGACAGCGCGGCAAGGAAAATGATTGTGCCCCACCCTGTCTCCTTCCAAATAATCTGGCCGATGAACATCGTCCGAAACCACTCGCTGCTAAGCAGGAAGTTAATCTTCTCGCCGAATAGCTGCTCGATCAGGTTATTGACCGCCCCGCCCTCGGTCGTGAGCAGCATATACGATATCGCCACGACGACGACCCAGGACATGAAATGCGGAATGTAGATCATCGTTTGCACAAATCGCTTGAACAGCTGTCTGCGAAGCTCGTTAAGCAGAAGCGCGATGACGATCGGCGCCGGGAAGAAGAACACCAGCTTATACATGCCGATGAGCAGCGTATTGCGCAGCAGCATGAAGAAATCGGGATCCTTGAACAATCGCTCGAAATGCTCGAATCCGACCCAGGGACTCTTCATCATGCCGAGAAACGGATTGTACTGCTGCAAAGCAATGCTTACGCCCCACATCGGAATATATTTGAAAATAACAAAATACAGCAGCCCCGGAAGCAACAGAATATACAGCCAGCGATCGCCCGCCATTCTGCGCAGCGTTCGGGGTTTGCCAGTGCGCTCCGCTTGAACGGCTCGCTCTTCGATTACAGCCAATGGTATCCTCTCCAGTCTTCACCTCAGCGGCGTATTCTCTCTTCGTTACGCCTAAACTGTAGCATCCGCCTTCCATAACCGTAAATAATCATCTACTTGCCTCGGACGATCCGCCCCCCGATAATCCGCAGAATGTCTGCCAGAATCGCCCGGTCACGCTAATGAGCATCGCACATGGGCATCGCCGGCGCCGCGAATGGCAGCGCAAAGATAAAGCCCCGCGAGCGCTTAGGCTCGCGAGGCTTCTTCGTTGCGAATATGATCTCTATATTTGCCGGGGGACACGCCCTCCATCTTCTTGAAGTAACGAATGAAGTTTTGCGCGTTATTATAGCGAAGCTTCTCCGCGATCTCCGTGATCGTCATATCCGTCTCCTGAAGCCATCCCTTGGCGACCTTCAGTCGGTGCTGCGCCAAATAATCGCTGAAATTCAAACCAACCTCCTTGCGCAGCACCCTCCATATATAGCTGGGATGATACTGCAGCCGGTCCGCGCAGGATTCCATCGTCAGATCGGTATCGTATTCCTCCCTTATCATTCGCAGCACATCGTCCGCAATGCTTCGGTGCTTCGCGGTGCGTTTCTCGTCCAGCAGCTTTATGATGGGGTCAATGACCGAATCCGTGAACCATTGTCTGATCTCCTCTTTGGTGGAGAGCTCGAACAGCTTTGAAATAATCGATTTGCTCTCCAAATCCATCATGCCAAGCGATTCGCCCGATTCCTGAACGACCCGCATCAATTGAATGAGCAAACGCACCAGCGAAAGCTGGTATTCATCCAGTCGGGATTCGCTCTCGAATACTTCCTGGATCCATTCGTTCAAGAGAAGATGCGCCTGCTCGGCATCCGTCTGCTTCAACGCGTCCAAAAGCCGCTGCTCGAGCTGCTCCGGATACGCATGTCTCCCGGCGCCAAGCTCGATATCGCCAATGAACAGGATCGATTCGAAGCCCAGCTTTACGCGGTATTTCAAAGCTTCGAGGCTTTCCCGATAGGCTGTCGGCAAATCTTCAAGACACGGATGCGTTCTACTGATGCCGATGCTGACCTTCAGCTTCAAGTAATGCTTGATCGCATGCTGCAGCGCTTCCGCGCGCTGATAGATATGGTCTTTGAAAGCCGATTCCTGTTCAAGATTTCCTCCAAGCACGACCATGAGGGTTTGCCCGGTCAGGATGGTGCTCAGCCTCTCTTCGGGAGCCGTCAAATCGCCCGCGATATTCTTCATCGCGAACAGCATCAGATCACGATCCTTCTCGTCGTAGGCTGTATGCTCGAGCGTATCGATTTGCAGCGCCAGCACGCAGACCTGCTTCCAATCCAAGACATGCCCGAAGCGCTTCAAGCCTTCCCCGATTTCGCCCGGTCCGAGCTCTCCGCGAAGCAGCTTCATCACGAAAAACTCGTTCAATTGCTCGACTTGTTTGCCAAGCTGCTCCGACATTCGGCTTTGAAGCGTGCCAAGCCGCTTGATTCGCTCTCCGATTATGCCGAACTCTTCCGCGTTTCGTTGAACCGGCTCCAACGCATCGCTCACGCTTGCCGACAAATCATACAGACTGCGGACCGGCCGGTACATGCGTATCGACCCCGCAAGCGCAATCGCGACGGTTACCAGCATCACCGATAAGCTCATCGCCAGCGTCACCCAGCCGATGACGCGGGACTCCCTCGTTATGTCCTTGATTGACACGATCGACAGATAGGTCCAGCCGTTATAGCCTGATTTAATGAAGGAGATTCCAGACAAGTCTCCGCCCATGCGGGACTCTACGTAGCCGGATTCGGTTTCTTTGCTCTCAATTTCCATCATGGGCGCCCATTCGGAATAATCCTTGCCGATAAGCGCCTCGTCATCCCCAGCCACGACGCGATTATGCTCGTTCAGTAGCAGAATGCTCCCCGGACGTTTGCTTTTCAAGCTGAGCTTATTGATATCCTGGCTCGACGTTCGAATGACCAATAATCCCTTGGGCTTGCTGAAGTTGAGCGGCACCTTGATCACCAGACTGACCTGACCGGAGGTTCCGCTCTCCTCCGCCGTGGCTCCGCTTACCCAATAGGCATTCTCCGGCAGTCCCGCGTATGACTCGATTTCCTCCGTGCTGATCGCATCGGCCGCCGTGGACAGGCCCTCCCTTGAGATCGACCAATCATTGTCGATGTTGATGAGATAGGAATTGAATGTTTCCATCTCCATGACCGACAATGCGGCGAGCTCGGTCTGGATGTCGTCGATCAGGCGAAAATCCTCGGGAGTCAGCTTGCGGTCGATGCTCGTGTTCACGAGAGGTGAATTCGCGAAGCGAATTGCGGAATGCTGAATCATGCGCAAGGTCTGCTCCACGGTCATCTGCGTCTGCTGCAGCAGTTGACTGTTCGCTTCGTTGACCTTCTCCTGAATATCCCAGGATGATTTCGAATAAGAAAAAAAGCCGAGAACGGCAATCGGTAGCAAGCCAACGAGCAGGCTGAAACCAATCAATCGTCGCAAATATCGAGTCAGTCTGATGATCCCCACATCCCCGCTGATAGTCAATCCATTCTACTGTAAAGTATAGCATGTTCTTGAATAAACAGGCTCCCGAACGGTGAAACGGCCTCGCCGTCCAGGGACGGCGGGGCGCGTTTTCTTCCTAAGTTGAAATCGTAAACGCTCCAGAATTCGAGCAAAGCCTTGAAGGCTTGCGAGCCTAGCTGACGGTTACGGTAATTCTGGCTTCTTCGCCTTTGTAATTCGCCACGATATCGGTTAAGGTTCCCGCAGTCAGTCCCTGTACGACGGCGTTCTCACCGCGCGACTCGAGCAGCCTGGCGGAGTAAGCGTCATCGCTGTACCAGACGACATTCTCCGGATCCCCCACCGGATTATTGCTCGCGTCCAGCACCTGGGCGGAGATTGTCTGGCTCCCGTAAGCGCCCAGCGATAAGCTGCTTACGCTGATTTGCACCGTATACGGCGTATCGTTAGGCCCCGGATTCACGTAGCCCAGCGTATCGCCGTACAGCAAGCTGTTGAAATCGTTGCCGTTGCCGTCCCAGCTTGAATTCGTACCGTTCACGAATTGCGGATCGGCGCCTTGCACGCCCGCTATATACATGTCGGAGTTGGTAGACGTAAACTGCCCGCCATTCGTCGTATAGAGCGAGGTGCCTGTCGTTGTGCCGATAATCGAATGGTATACATCGACTTGATTCGTGGAATTGTCCAGTTCGATCTCTCTGTTCGTGTCGTTGTACAAGGTGCTGTAATACAGCTCGGCCTTGCCACCCGTGCCGCCGACCCACAGTCCGGGAGCTCCGCTGCTGCCGCCGCGCTTGTAGGAGTAGCCTCCGACCGCGTTGATGAACATCGCCTTGCCCTGCGACCAGACCCGGTAATTCCGCTTGTTGCCGAAAGCGACGGTATTGATGTATACCGGATTGAGCGACTTGTCGTCGAAGCCGCCGTCCGTGCTGTCGAAGGCCTTGCTGCGGATATAGGTCAGATTGTACGTCTGGCGTTCCGCTGCGAAGCCGTCGCCGTTCCAGTAGTTGGAGCCTGCTTCGTGCCAGCTGTTGCTGCTCGTCACATCCTGGAATACGATGTCATGGTCGAAAATGTATTGCGATTCCGGCGAGTTGCCGATGCGAAAGCCCATTGGGAAATTACCGTTCGTCCAATTCGCTTGACCGCCGGCGTCCCCTGTGGAATTAATGACGCTCGCATTGTAGTTGCCGTTGCGGAAGCGGACGGCGCTTTTCGTGTAATTCACGGAATCGCTGTCTTTGATCACGATATCATGCGAGCCTGCGTCCGGATTGGCCCGCGTTGCCTTGCCCCACAGATACACGCCGTCGCTCATATCGCTCATGTCCACATTCAGGATGCGGATGCCTTCATGCTGGCCGTTCGCGTAGATGCCGTAGAAGTACTTCTGAATGTTGATATCCTGAATCCACCAATAGCTGACGCCAAGCGGTACATTGATGAACTTCCGCGAGCCTTGGTTCGCAAGCGTGAAGTCCCCTTCGAACACCGGCAATCCGCTGCCGGTATCCGCTCCGACCAGCTTCTTCATATGCTGCAGATCCGTGCCGCCGCCTTTCAGTGTCAGCGTCTGCGGCACGGAGTACGTGCCGCTTCCGACATGAAGCGTATTCGTGACGCCCGTGGCGTCCCAGGCCGTCTGAAGTCCGCCGGACTTGTCGCCTTCGAACGCGTTGGACCAACTGCTGCCGTCCTTAGAGCCTGCGCCGCTTGGCGTGACATAGCGGTCGACGGGACTTGGCGGCGTTGGCGGTGTCGGCGTTGTTCCGAGGGTCGCCGCGCTGAGAGCCAGATCGCCGAATGCGGACGTATTCTGATAATTGTTCGCCTCGCCCGCCCATACGAGCTGACCATCCCGCGTCGCGCCGTCATCGTCGTCGTTCACGGCGATATCGAAGCCGATCACTTGGCTCCCCGTCGGCGTAATGCCGAAGTTGATCCATGGAATCGCCAGCTCGACGGCATAGCCGCCCGTGATCGCCGCCCAGGCATGCTTCACGCCGACCGTTTCGCCATGCAGCTCGAATAGGCCGCTATCGTTGTATCGCTTGCGGAACTGCCAATCGAATACGTCGTAGGTCGCCCCCTTGCTATGATTGGCATCAAGGAACAACTCGACGGAGTCGTCGTCGAAGGAGTCGCTTCCTGAGTCGTTAACGAGATTGGCATCGAGCACCTTGATGCCTACGTACAGGTACTGATCATCCCAGAGAGCGCCGTAAGTCACCGTATTGTCTACGCTGCCCGTCACCACCTTGGAAACGCTTTCGGAAATAGACCAGACGCTCTCGTTCAACTCGCCGTCGATCTCAAGCGGGCTAAGCGTCTTCTTCGCCGTGTAGGTCTGCACCGTCGGAGCAGGATCCGACACGCTGACATCGTCGAAGCTGTAGTTTCCTTTGCTGTAGCCGCCGATTCCGATCTTCCCGGAGCTGAAGGAGCTGTCGACGGCCGATACCAGCTGCACGTCGTCCAGATAGCCTGTCAGTTGATCGCCGTCGACTGACAATTTCAACTTATACGTCGTATTCGTATCCAGCGTGACGGACGCGCTGTCTAGTGACGTATACGTTCCGCTCACCGATTTGGACAGCGTAATCGTATCGTGCTTCGTGCTGATCTTCAACGCGTACAAATTGTTTTTGTCGTGATAACGGGCGTAGAGTCCTGTCGTATTGTCGTTCGAGCCGTTGTTCAGCTTCGCTTCCAATACATAATCGGTCCAGGTCGAGCTGCCGTTTACCACATACTGATTCGTGGAGGAGCCGTTCACGTAAGACAGCTTGTACACCTCGGAGCTTCCGTCGTTCACGACCGAGAAGACGCCTCCCTGCACAACCGTCCAGCCTGCGGCGTCTCCATCCTCGAAGTCGTCATACAATAACGAAGCCGCGTTTGCGGTTTGAAGCGGCGGAACAAGTCCGATTGAGGCTGCCAGCACGACACTCAGCAGCATTGCGCACGAACGTGTCAGCCATTTCCGTTTTCCCATTGTTTTTCTCCTCTCATGCGTGGAATGATTTGCTTCCTTGTGTCGAGTAGATGTGCCGCCTTTCCTAATACGAAAAAATTGGGCGCCCAATGACTACACGCTACCATGCGCAGGGCGCAACCGGGAATAATCATTTTCTTGCATGGGCATAATCACGTCCGTGAAAGCAGCCGCCCCTCCAGTCGATATGCGGACACCAATAAAAATCCCGGCTGTCTATTAGCCGGGATCTCGTTTCATCAGCGCTTTGCTTTATCGTAAGCGTCTTGCATGATTTCAATATATCTTGCGATTTTCAAATCCCGAAGTCCTTGCAAATAATTATCCCAATCCGCGCTCAAGCTCTTCTGGCCCGTAATGAACTGAAGCGCGTTCTCTTCGATATAATTCGTAATATTAATCTGCAGAAAGTTGAATTCGTCAGCTGCCAACGGATCGATCCATAGCGATTCCACCGACAGCAGCTCCTCGGGTTCATGTCCCTCATACAGCTCCGTCGCCTCCTGAAGCCTGCGTTCATAGCCGTCCGGCGCATAAATATCCGTTCCCTGCACCCAACTGTCGCGATACGTCTTCGGCATGTAGAAATGACCCATCCCGCTCCAGCCCGAATTATGGGGAGCATCCCCCTCCTTCGTCTCGATTCGCGTGAATCTAGGCTCCGCATCCGGATTCAACGCCTCTTCGCCGGCAATCGGCTTTCTCCAATCCAGGCCCTCGACGCCTACCTCGGCATGTGCTTGACCTTCCGGCGTATACATATAATCCGCCATCTGAATGAGCGCGATTCGAGCCTCCGGGCTCGCTTTGTCTGTAATGACGAATTTGGCGCCGGGGGACACGCCGTTCGTGCTGTACGTGGCATAGGAAGCATAGGGTCCTCGAAGCGGCGGCAGCGGATTATAGTCGGCGCTCCGCGTATTATCCGGCCCCGAATCAACGAAAATGGCGGGATGCATGGCCGCGCCGGCTCCTAGTATTTGCGCATCCTTATTCTCTCCGATTTTCTTATACGCTTCCGAATTTTGCGTGAAAGCGCCGGGATCGATAAGACCTTCGTCATAGAGCGATTTGATGTAAGAGAGGCCCTCGCGCCATTCCTGCTTGTCCGCCACCGTATCCACCTTGCCTTGGACCAGTTGCAGATAATCCTTATCATCGTCATAGATGAACCCGTTCATAAGGAAGGGAATAATCCGCACCCCGAAATCCTCGGTCGAGCCGCTGAGAGGAATTTCATCGCGCACGCCGTTGCCGTTCGGATCCCGGGTTTGGAACGCCTGAAGCATCTTCTTGAATTCCTCCGTCGTAGCCGGCATCTCCAAACCAAGACGCTCTAGCCACTTCGTGTTGACCCACAGCTTGTTCGGATACGAGCAATGATAGCACTCGCTGTAGCCGGCCAGTCCGTAGATATTGCCGTTCGGAGCGGTATTGAAGGCTCGCAGCGCCGCATTCTCCTCCATGGCGGCTTTAATATGGGGCGCGTATTGCTCAATCAGATCATTCAAAGGGATCAATACCCCTTCCTCGCCATAACGCAGCAGGTCGGCCTGCGAGAACTGATCGATGTACGTTGTCAGAATATACGCGTCTGCGTAATCTCCCCCGGCGAGCGAAATTTGACGCTTCTCCTTTGCGCCTTCATACGGGATCGCCATCCAATTGAAATCCGCGTGGAAGCGCTGCTCGAGCTCCTTCGAGAAGGCATTCGTCTCCAAATCTATCGTTGCTTCCTGCTGCGCGAAGACCTTGATCGCTATTACGTCCGTTTCCTTCTCCTCCGTGTCGGAAGCGCCTCTGCATGCCGCAAGAAGAGAAAGCAGCATGAACGCAGTCAGCCAAGCGCCGGCTCTTCTTCTCATCTGATGTCACTCCTTACTCATCCTCGATCGATTGCCTGAACACGCTCGGCGATACGCCCGTCACCCGCTTGAACGCCCTTCGGAAGGAATGGGAGCTGTTGTAGCCCGATTGCGCGGCAATATCGTCGATTGTTCGGTCGTTCTCGCGCAACAGCCTGGCCGCATGATCCATTCTTATTTTCTCCAAATAATCGGATAGATTCATGCCCGTTACTTCCTTGAACAGCTGGGATATATATTTCTCCGGCCGTTCCACCTGCTCGGCCACTCTGTAGAGCGTAAGCGCCGAATCCTGATAGGCGGTTCCGATGTAGGCTTTGATCTGCTCGACCATGCGAACATGACTGTCGTTCTTCTTGCTTTGAATGAGCTCGCACAGCATTTCCGAAATCGCGATCATTTCATGATGAATGCTCTCATAGGATTCCGTCACCTGAATGTCAATGATGCGGGTTTTCAATGCCTCCAGCCGCTCCCATTCCGAGAAGGTCTTCTGATCCAGAAGCTTCAGCAGCGTGCCTTTCATCTCTCCGATGAGCTGTATTTTCATCTCGAAGGACAGCTCTCTTTGCTCCGTGTTTTGAGCAAAAATCGCTTGAAGATGCCGTTTCGTTTCTTCTAGCTCCCCCGCCCGAATCGTGCTGATCAGCCTCGTTTCCATCTCGAGCGGGTAATAATAGGTAGCGCTGTCCTGCCTCATCTCCTCGAACCAGCATATCTCTTTCTTATTCAAATGCGAAGCGTATTCCAGAGTCTGCTTCGCCTGCTCGAACGATTGGCTCACCTCGGTCACCGATTCGAACAAATCGCCCAGCACCGCCGTAACCGATATGCGGTATTCCATGAATACTTGGCGGGACACATGAAGCAAGGTTTTCGCTATCTCGTCCTTGCCCATCTGAATAGCCGTTGCTTTATCCGGAAAAGCGAACAGGAACACGATTTTGTCCGAGCCGATATCGGTCATTCGAATTGCGCTTTGGGAGTCGTTCAAGGCCTGCTTCAAAATAAGTCGAGCCGCGTTCAGCTCGTTCAGAATTTCGACGCTCTCCATGAGCGAATAACCGTTCACTTGAAGAATGCCGACATATCCGGTATTGCCATTGAGACCCGCATTCGATTGCACCGCCGCCGCGATAATTTCTTCGCGTGTTTGAAATTCTCCGACAAGCAGCCGCTTCAGGAAGGCGTCCCTGATGAGCGGAGCCTGGCGATGCAGCTCCGATTCCAGTCTCGTATTGTTCTTGATCATCTTCGCGATGTTGCCGTGCAGGAAATCATATTCATTCGGTGCGGCCTGCCCCTCCTGGCCGAATTGCTCTTTCATTACGCCGATGATCCGGTTAATGGGCGCGCTGTTGCGGTAGGAGAGCAAGAAACCAACGATTAACCCGATGAGCAGAGCCGCTCCGGTCACGCTCCATGTAATATATTTGATCTTGTTCGCGTTCTCCATTAACACTTCTCTCGGGATGCCCGCCTGATAGGTCCAGCCGTTCACGCTCGACTTAATCGTAATGACCAGATCATCCTTGTAGAATTGACTCTGCTTATCTTCCTCGAACTCTGCGTCCGCGGCAAGCTCGGCGGCTTCCTCTTCCTCTATGCCCCCAATGCCGATCGTCTGGCCGCTCGTATCCGTAATATGCACCCAGCCGTTATAGCGCTCCGTCACGCCGGACAACAGACTGGTGATCAGCTTTTGATCAATAATGACGACAACGACTGCGGGCGAGGAATCATTGAAGCTGTCGAGAGGCAAGGACTGCATATAAGTGATAACAGACGTATCCGTTTTGTTGTTCATGAATGGACGAAGCGGCAATATCTCGCTTCGATGCGTTTTCTCCAGAACCTCGCTCTTCCAATTCTCGAAGGGCATATCCGCATAATGATAGCTGTCGTAATAATGCTCCGGACGGAAATAGGCCGAGCCGGGTGTCAGAATAACATTATAATTATGGAGATAGACGAAAAAATGCTGCAAGAAATCATTCGTTTGGCCAAAGCTTAATACATCCTTCATCATCTTCCAAATGCCGAATACATTCGCCTGATTCTCCGCCGTGGGATTCTCGTTCATCAGCACGTTCAAATCCTGATTGATGGCGAGCTGTCTTGTAAAGCCCTCCACCTCGGACATTCTCCGCTCCAGAATCTCCTTGCTCTTCTGAAGCTGAGTAACGCTGTTCTCGATGGAGAGGGACTGGGTTACGGTAATCGCCGTTCGGTAAGACATATATCCAGCAAGGCTAGGAATTATCAGAATGATAATGTATGAGATTAGGAAGCTTCTAAACACTCTGGAATACCTAGTCATGGTGAATCCTCCGTTCTTGGTAGATACAAACTTCCGTTATGCTTGAGAGCGCTATCATAACGAAAATTCTCGTTTCATGCAATAACGCATGTTTGCATGAGAAAAGCAACTACGGTCTTGCCTTGCATGTAGTTGCTTTTCTTGGCTATTCGTGGATGTTACTGGATATATTTCAATTGGTCTTGATTACTGAATTGATGTGGCTATTCCTTACTGTGCAGCTTTCGTTGCGAGCGCAAGGTATACATAATCTGTTCCGCTCGACAGTAAGCATCATGAACGCAGATTTGACTTGATCGCTTATTTTACTGGAAATTGTCCCGTATATTTGTTCATTTTCCGCCGCAGCTCTTGATATACAGGAATAACTCCAGCTTATTTCCTCTAACTTGCATCATGCAGAGGGGATCCGCCCAATATGCTGGACATTTTCCAGTAGAAATACAAATTAGCCCTTATTCCGAGAATTATACGGGAGGAATTCCTGTTCAGCATACATCCAGCTGTGCGCTGAACTGTAGCGGGCTCTCCAGCGCTGATTTCCGGCGCTGCAGACTCGGAGGCGCAGCTCTTCGGCTCCCCAGCGCTGATCTTCAGCGTTACAGCCTCGGGCGCGCGGCTCTTCGGCTCTCCAGTGCTGATCTTCAGCGTTACAGCCTCGGGCGCGCGGCTCTTCGGCTCTCCAGCGTTGGTTTCCAGCGCTGCAGGCTCGACGGCGCGGCTCTTCAGCTATCCAGCGCTGAATTTCAGCGCTGCATCATACATAGCTGCCCGTCGAGGGGATACGCTCTGCCCGCTTCCATGCTCAGCTCCGCCGTCAACTCGCCGCAGCGGACTCGAACCGTCCCGTTCGACGACGGCTTAAGCACAGCCTCGACAAGCTTCCCGCCGCTCCAAACCATATCCACCTCGCAATTCCCCCGCGCGCGAAGTCCCGCAACCTGTCCGGAATCCCACGCTTTCGGAAGAGCTGGCAGCAGATCTATCTCATTCGCGTGGCTCTGCATCAGCATTTCGCCAATAGCCGCCGTTCCGCCGAAATTGCCGTCAATGACGAAAATATTCGATTCCGCTCCCGCAATGCCCGCCTTCGAATAGGTGAACAGATTATCGAAGCACAACTGCCCGAGCAAGTAGGAGAGCTGCTTATGCGCATTATCGCCGTCTCGCAATCTCGCGAACCCGGAAGCGAAGAGTGCCAGCGTGAATTCGACATCCTCCAGCTCGGCCCGACTCATCCGATTCTCGAGTGTTTTTCTCAACGCCTCGCTCAGCTTCGGCGTTCCATACGGTGTAACCTGATTGCCTGGATACAGTCCGTATAGGTGAGACATATGCCTGTGATCGGGCTGCGCTTCGCCATAATCCTCCAGCCATTCCTGCAATTGTCCCCGTTCGCCGATTTGCAGCGGAGGCAGCAGCTCGATCGCCCCGCGAAGCCGATTCCGCAATTCCTCATCCTTATCGAGCTCTTCCGCGGATGCCAGGCAGAATTCGAACAGCTCCCGCACCAGCATCTGATCCATGGTCGAGCCCATGGACAGCGCGTATTCTTTGCCGGTCTCACCGCCGACATAGAAGCTGTTCTCGGGCGAATTCGAAGGGCCGGTTACAAGCCAGCCGTATTTCGGATGAACCGTCATATAATCAAGGAAGAAGAGAGCGGCTTCCTTCAAGACGGGATAGGCGGTGCCTGAGAGAAATTCGGAATCGCGTCCATATTTATAATGCTCCATGAGATGCGCCGCGATCCATAATCCGCCGGTGACGTTAAGTCCCCAGTTGAAGCCCCAGCCCGGCGAAGCGAAGCCCCATGCGTTGGTGAAGACATGAGCAACCCAGCCCTCGCAGCCGTAGAACGCCTTCGCCGCTTCGCGGCCCGACTCCGACAATCGCTTGACGAACGTCATGAGCGGCACATGGCATTCGGCAAGATTGCTCGCTTCCGTCGGGTAATAGTTCATCTGCGTATTCACATCGAGATGATAATCGCAGCTCCACTGCATGCGGTTCGCTTCCCCGTCATTCCAATTGCCCTGCAGATTCATCGGCAGAGGGGAATCCTCCCTCGAGCCCGCGATCGTCAGATAACGCCCATATTGGTAAAACAAAGCGAACAGCTCCGAATCCTCTCCGCTTTCGTCCATAAGCCTCCGAATTCGCTCGTCCGTAGGCAGATGAGAACGACCCCCTTCGCCAAGCCGCAGGCTCACGCGGTCAAACAGCTTGCTGTAATCCGCGATATGATCCCGCTTCAACCGTTCGTACCCCTTCATAATCGCGTTGTCGATCAGCCTGCCGCTCTCGAGCTGCCATGCATCGTCTACGCTGCCGTAATCGGTAGCCGCTGCCCAATACAGTAAGGCCTCGTCCGCACCGCGAACGATCAAGCTGTGCTCCTCCCTCAGCAGCTCCCCTCCCGTCACGACAAGCCTCAGCTCTCCGCTCGCCTTAACGCCGCAGCTGCCATCGCTGTGCATATCCTCGACAGCCTTGCCGGCGAACTGAATCGAGCCGTCGCTCGAGTATACAGCTGAGAAAGCAGATGTTCTCCCATTCAAACCCAGCTTAAAGGAAATCGAACCCGGCTCCGTGGCGAAGAACCGTGACACGATAATGCCGTCCGCATGCGTGGCGAAGGTTTCCCTGTAATGACTGACGTCCTTCCTTCCACATGTATCGCGGACTATCGCCTCCTGCAGATCGAGCTCCCGGCGCATATCCACGCCCGCAGCCTCGAATTCGATCCATAGATCCGCAAGCGTCAGATTCGTGCCGAAATTGCCCTTCTCCGGCTGCAAATACCGCTGCGCTAGCTCTTCTCCGCGCTCATACTCCTCCGCGAAGAACGCTTCTCTCATTTCTGCCAATGCCGACTTGCCCTTCCCTAAATCCTCAAGCTTTTCCGGCTTCCCGGACCAATACGTAATCTCCGTCATGCTCCAGCTCTCTGTTTCGACCCCGCTTTGCACAACCGCTCCCAAACGTCCATTCCCTATGGGCAGTCCTTGCGACCAGCTCCGCGCAGGACCCGAATAGCTTAGCTTCAACTTACTCATGCAGCACCTTCCCGTCATCGCTTTATTGTGAGCGCTTTCTCTTCCAAAGCGTAACGGGAACGGCTGAACGAGTAAAGGTACACTTGCGGTTGCAAGCGTACCTTTCTCCTCTTACTTGACCCTATATTCCTCGAAATAACGCGGAATGATCGTAGTTGAAGCGCCGGGCTGCTGCGGAAGCACATAATAGCCGTCCTTCACCGTAGCTGGCTCTTCAAAGATATGACGAATCCACGGAATATACTCCAGCATGACGGCGTTCGGGGTAGCCGCGACCAAATGCTGATGAATCTGACCCATGTCTCCCACATGAGGACAGACCGGCAAGTCATAGGCGGCGGCAAGGCCAGCCACCTGCTGCCATTCCGTTATGCCGGCAACTCGAGTAACATCGACCTGCACATATTCGACCGCGCCGCGCTCGATATAATCGCGGAACGCATATTTATTGTACACATGCTCCCCGAGCGCGATCGGAACATTCAGCTCATCCGCAAGCTTGCGATGATTGCCGATATCATCCGGATTGAGGGGCTCCTCCAGCCAGATAAGATCGAACTGCTCGAGCTTCTTGCCCCAGGTCATCGCCGTCGTAATATTCCACTGCTGATTCACATCGATCATCAGTCCGACGTCGTCGCCGATGGCCTTTCGAACCGCGCGGACACGGTCGAAGTCTTCGCGCGAATCCGGCAAGCCCACCTTCATCTTCACTGCGGTGAAGCCTTCCTCGAGAATGCTGCTCATATCCGAAATCAGGCGTTCCTTGCTCCAGTTCAGCCAGCCGCCATTCGTATTATAAGCCTTGATCTTCTCCGGCTTATGTCCGCCAAGATATTGCCAGAGCGGCTTGTTCGAAGCCTTCGACATAATATCCCAAAGAGCGATATCGACCGCCGCAAGCGCCATATGAACGACGCCGGCTCTGCCGATCCAATGCATCGGGCCGAAGCGCAGCTCCTCCCAAATTTGCTTCACCATAAAAGGATCCTTGCCGATTAATGCCGGAGCGTAATAATGATCGATCGTCTGGGCGATCATCTCGTCTCCTTTGGCGCAGGTGCCCGTGTAGCCGTAACCGGTAATGCCTTCGTCCGTCATTATGCGAATGCCGGTAACGCCCCAATGGGTGGCGACATTAATCGCGTCGGTAATCGGTGGCGTAATGGGCACATGCAGAATAAAGCTTTCAGCGCTGACAATCTTCATTTCTATTTCCTCCGTTGTTGTAAGCCTTAGTTAATAACCAAGGGATGCTCCGCCGTCAACCGGCATGGCGAGTCCCGTTATGAATTTCGCTTGTTCGCTTGCCAGGAAGAGCACCGCATCCGCGATTTCCTCCCCATAAGCCGGTCTTCCAAGCGCATGCATATCATTCAAAAGCTGATGCGTCGCCGCCGGATTTGGCTGCTTCTCGATCCACGTTTCCAGCAGCGGCGTCATGACGCCGGCAGGACAGATGCAATTCACGCGCACGCCGTCATCAGCGTAGTCAAGCGCAAGAGCTTTCGTCATGGCGATAATTCCGCCCTTCGTCGCGGCGTACACCGCATTCTGCTTCTGACCGACCAATCCGTTCAAGGAGGACATATTCACGATATTGCCCTTTGACTCCCTCAGCATGGGGATGAAATGCTTCGTCATGAGATAGACGCTCTTCAGATTAACGTCGATCACCTTCGACCATTCGTCCTCCTCCACCTGCTCGAGCAGCTTCGGGAGGATCATCGCCGCATTGTTGTAGAGCACATCCACGGAAGGGTAGTCCTTCCGAATATCGTCAGCCAGAGAGCGGACCTCCCGCTCGGAGGAGACATCCGTCCGTACCGCTTGAGCGGAACGAGCGCCATAGAGACCACGGATCTCTCCGGCCACCCGATCCCCTTGCTCGAGATTCCGATCGACGATGACGACCGCAGCTCCCTCCTCCGCGAACTTCTTCGCCGCGATTTCTCCGATGCCCGATCCCCCGCCCGTAATGACGCAAACCTTATCCTTAAAGCGCATGCGGAATTCTCCTCCTCCGTTATCGGGATAACTGCTTCGTCAACTTCCGCAGCTCGCGAATCGCAAGCTCGTTCTTCTCGCGAAAGCAGTGCGTCGGCATGGAGAAGCTCGCCGCGGCGACGGCTTCCCCTCGCTCATAGATCGGAGCCGCAACGCAGGTGAAGCCAACGACGGCTTCTTCTTCATCAAGCGCGTAGCCTTGTTCCCGCACAAGCCGCAGCTCCTCAAGCAATTGCAGCACATCCTTCGTCGTTTGCTCCGTGAAGGCATGGAAGGGAGTATCTCCGAACAATGACGCTACCGCCTCGTCGTTCATGACGGACAGCAGCGCTTTGCCAAGCGCGGTCGAATACGCCGGAAGACGCATCCCGGGCTCGGTTATCATTCGCACGGGAGAGAGGGATTCCTTCTTAGCGAGATACAGAATATCCCTTCCCTCCAGCTTCGCGAGCTGCAATGTTTCCCCGACAATGCCGACAGCCTCGGATGAGGCGGTTTGGAAGAGCTCCACGAGATCAAAGCCCTTGAAATACGCATGGCCCAGCATGCCGAACACAGAGCCTAGGCGATACGTGTCGCCCTTCTCGCGGCTAATCCAGTTCATCGCCTCCATCGTTTGCAGCAGCGAGAACATTGTACTCTTGTTAATGCCGGTTGCCGCCGACAAATCCATCAGCTTCAGCTCGGAGGGAGACTCGGCGATGCAAGCCAGCACCTTGTCCGCTCGCTCGAGAGCAGGCACCCAATATTTTCGTTCCACGGCTTCGTTCCTCCATATCCTTGCAAAATGCCATAATGCTCAATAGCGACGTTCCCTAATCATTCGCTTGCAGTCTATACCTTCTCGTTCACCATGCGATTGGTCAGCTTGCCCAGCTTCTCGATCTCGATCGTCACTACGTCGCCGTTCTTCAGATAGACCCGCTGCTCAGGCGGAAGTCCGAGCACGACGCCTTCAGGCGTGCCCGTAAGGATGATATCTCCCGGATAGAGCGTCATATGCTGCGAAATGTAGCTGACCACCTCGTCGCAATGGAAGATCATATCCGACGTATTCGAGCTTTGGCGAACCTCGCCGTTCACGACGCAGCGAATTGCGAGAGCATTCGGATTGCCCACCTCGTCCGCCGTAACCAGATAGGGGCCGACAGGACTGAAGCCGTCGCAGGACTTGCCGAGCAGCCATTGCTGCGTGCGCATCTGCAGATCGCGCGCCGACAGATCGTTCACATTGCAATAGCCGAATACATGGCTCAGCGCGTCTTCCTTGCTCACATACTTCGCTTGCTTGCCGATGACGATTCCAAGCTCGGCCTCATAATCGACCTCGCTGCTCACCTTGATTGGCAGCGGCACGTCCTTGCCATGCGCCGTAATCGTATTATCGAATTTATTGAACAGAATCGGATAAGCCGGGATCGCCGCATTCGTCTCTTCCGCATGCTTGCGATAATTCAGTCCGACGCAGATAATCTTGCTTGGCCGGGTGATGCATGGACCGAATTCGACATCGGCTTCGTCTTGCACGAAGCTCCCCCCCTCCGGAGAAGCCTTCACCGATTCCGCATAATCCCGCACGGCCTGCAATTGATCCTCTGACAGCTCGACAGCATCCATAATATCGGCAGGAATCGCATCGTTCGGATAAACCGCCAGCGCCGCCGTCAGATTAAGCACGCGCCCCTCTTCCGCAATCCCCAATTGATAGCTTCCTGCGTTCCCAATCGTTACAAATTTCATTCTTTATCCATCCTCTCTATTGTTCAGAAAACCGTTCGTGGATACGTACATGCGCCATCCCATTCTTCATTCCGTCCTGCGTTCATCCAGCATGCCGTCTTTCATGCTCCTCTGTCTGCCGTCTTGCGTAAATTCCTGCTTGCCGCTTGCGCCTACGCATTCTTGCCGAACACAACGCCGCCGTCGATATAAAGGGGCGAGCCCATCATGAATTTCGACTCGTCCGATGCCAGGAAAAGCGCCGCATCGGCCACATCCTCGGGCCTGCCCAACTCGCCGCTGAGCTGCCTGGTCTTAATCGCGGCAATCGCCGCATCCGGATCCTCGTAGGAGGTTTTCAAATAATTCTCCACGAACGGAGTAAGAATCGTTCCCGGCAGCAACGCATTGACCCGGATATTGTAAGGAGCGTAATCCACCTGCATCGATTTCGTCAGAGCGAGCACAGCTCCCTTGGTCGCGGAATAGGAAGCACGATTTGCGAGTCCCATCTCCGCGATGCAGGAAGACATATTAATAATCGAGCCGCTCCTCCGCTCCATCATGTGGGGGATCACATACTTGGACGGAAGGAATACGCCTCGAATATTCACATTCATGACGCGGTCCCATTGGTCCGGCTCGATCTCATGAATTCTTCCCACGCCGCTGATTCCCGCATTGTTAAACAGCACATCAATTCGGCCTTGCTGCTGTAGAGCGCTTTCAACCATGCGCTGAACCGAATCCGGATTCGTCACATCCCCCTGAATGAAGATTGCCAATCCGCCGGCAGCCTTGATCGTCTCAACCGTCTCCACGCCTGCGGCCTCATTGAGATCGTTCACGATTACGCATGCGCCCTCCGCGCCGAATCGAATCGCAGTGCTTCTTCCAATGCCAGAGCCCGCTCCCGTAATCAGGGTCACTTTCCCTTTCAATCTCATCTCAAATTTTCACCTCGACTTAATTAGTTTATTATAATAAACTAAGTTTATAATATAATATTAACAATGTAGCATTGCAAAGTTGTGTTCGTCAATATCATGGAGAGAATCGAATCGACAACGTAATTTGTCCGACATCAGCTCTTTCGCACAATATCCCTTCTACTCAGGAAACGACCTTCCAATCCGCATAAGTTTAGGAAGCACAGTGCGGCGTTCAGTGAACAGGGTCCATATTACAGATACAACCCGCCTCTTTTCACATAGATTATGAACTTAACGCTCCAGCGACTCCCTCCATACCTTCGGCGGAAGCCCGTTCAATCGCTTAAAGCTCTTGCTGAAATGAAACTCGTCCGCGTAGCCGCAAGTCTCCGCGATTTCCTTCATCATATGGTCGGTGTAGAGCAACTGGCGCTTGGCATGCTCGTTTCGCAGCTCGTTCAAGTAGCTCTTCGGACTCTGGTGCTGATAACGATGGAACAATTGCCTCATATACGTCTCGGAGATCTGGAACTCTTCGGCAAGCCTGCTCAGCCTCAGCTTGTTGCCATAGCTGCGGGCAAGCTTGTCCTTAATTGCTTCGAAGAGCTCCGCGTCGCGATTTCCTGACGACCGTTCGACTCTTCTGCCCGCTTGATGCAGATGGTTGAGCAAGAGATAGACGGAAGCCTTTGTGAGCAAATCGCTTTCGCTTTGCCCCGGCGCCCAGTTATCGAACAGCTTGCGGAACCGATTGTCCAAATCGGCCGCTTCGGCGCCCGACCATTCGCTGACGAATGGCAAAGGAAGAGCGCCCGCGAGCGCGGTGCTCCCAAGCTCATGCTTATGCCAGATTGTTTTCGAAATAGACAAAAGCAGCATCGTAATGCGCAGCGGAAGCTCCGCATCCGTCTCCATCAGCAGCCTTATGCCTGGTCTCAGATACAACAGCATCCCGCTTTTGACCGCCAACTGCTCATTGTTTCCTTCTCCGTCCTCGATTCGAAAGCTCCCTCTTCCCTCACCGATCCAGTAGAAGCTGTGTACTTCAACGTTCTGTCTAATATCCGTCCATCCCCGATGCGTCTTCTTATCCATAATAAAGTGGATATGGATATCCAAATCCTTCAAAGTGCTTTCCGTCATCTTCATACGCCTCCCTCCCTGCAACCGATTCTTATTCTTCCGTCAAAATTCCGGTCTAGCTCAGACTATCCTACCCCCAGCATAGAAGAAGGTTTCGTTTTTGACAAGTCAAGAGTCGCTTCGAACATGGAATGAAAGGCATGCTGGTGCTAAACTAAGCATGGAATAGACAAAGGAGGCACTTACAGATGAAGCAACGCGTTGTGGATTATATGCCTTGGATGCCGAAAAGCGAGGAAGAGCAGCAGGAACAAATCGAGCTTCAGCGGCAGCTGATGAAGAACGAGAATATACGGTTCGGAGAGGGCTGCTTCCTGTCGCCGGAGGCGATTTTCATGCCGAACAGCTTCGCGATGGGAAATCGAGGATTTATATCAGGAGGCGCGATTATTCGCGGCTCCAATCTCGTCATGGGCGACGATTGCTCGTTGAACTCCTACGCGCTGATCAGCGGCAAAGTGACGCTCGGCAACGGCGTGCGGATCGCTTCCCATGCCAGCCTGTACGGCTTCAATCACGGAATCGATTCGATTGAGCTGCCCGTGTTCAAGCAGCCTTGCGTGTACAAAGGCATTACGGTAGGCGATGATGTGTGGGTTGGCGCCAATGTTGTCATTCTGGACGGCGTAACGGTAGGCTCGCATGCCATCATCGCCGCCGGGGCGGTCGTGACGAAGGATGTGCCGGACTATGCCATCGTGGGAGGAAATCCCGCCAAGCTGATTCGAAGCAGACTGAATGAAGCGAAAGGAGAGAAAGCGATGGATACCAAGTACGAAACCGCGAATACGATTGACGCGTCGGATACAACGGATGCGAACAAGGCAGGCAACTCTTCTTGGAACGCCTCTCTGCGCTCGCGTTTGCAGCTTTTTGGCAAGGAGATCATAGAGCAAATGTCCGGGCTGCTCGCCTCTTATTCGGAAACGGGCGAGGACGGCGAAACCTTCTTCCGCGACAGACCCGGCTACAAGAGAACCGTCCGCGCTTATTGCGACGCAACCGAGCTTGCGGCCATGGTCGACGCGCTGCCTCCCGGCTGGACACGCGAGGAGCTCATTGCCAAGCTGCAGAGTTTCCAGGACGCGGAGAGCGGATTATTGCCCGATCCCTGGAGCCAGCCGGCCCAAGACACCTATAATCCGAGACTGCTGTCCGATCATTTGGCCCGTTATCACTTGCTTGCGGTAGGGTATAGCCTAGAGTTATTAGACGCAAAACTGACTTATCCCGTGCATGCTGTGGAGAACCTGTCCACGAAGGATTTGTATCCACATCTGGATAACTTGCCGTGGTCGACGAGAGCATGGAGCTGCGGCGATTGGATTGATTGCTACGCGACCGGGCTTTATCTGAACCTGAAGCATTTCGACTCGGTCAAAAGGCCCGATGATCTCTTCGGCTGGTTGCTCACACATGTGAACAAATTATCGGGATTATGGGGACAACCGACGGAGAAGGAGGACTGGCTGCAGCCGGTTAACGGCTTCTACCGGTTAACGCGCGCCACTTATGCACAATTCGGCGTACCGCTTCCCCATCCGGAGCGCACGATCGACACCGTGCTGGCGCATAGCCGCAATCTCGTCTTTTTCCGCGAGGATCGATTGAACGCCTGCAACGTGCTTGATGTCGTTCATCCCTTGTGGCTGTGCATGAAGCAGTCGGAATATCGCCGGGATGAGATCATCGCATGGGCGAAGAAGCATCTGGAGCTTGCTTTGAAGCATTGGATACCCGGGCGGGGCTTCGCCTTTCAATTAACGAAGCATGAAGAAACGGGACTGCAGGGCACGGAGATGTGGCTGAGCATCGTGTATCTGCTGGCTGATGTATGTGAGATCAGCGAATTGCTGGGGTATCGCCCCAAGGGCGTTCATCGGACGGAGGTTGCTCTTCCGTTATCTTAAGGCGCTGTCAGACTCCGGATACATGTTGAATACGACGTTTTGCTGCGGCCGATAGTCCTCCGAAGACGCTATCCCCTTAGCTCAGAACCGAATGTGCTCCTGAGTAAAGGGGATCGTGTCCAAAAAGTCGATCAACGCGCTTCCTTCATTAAATCATCAAAAGATCATCACATTCACAAAGGCATACTCAAAATCCGGGAAACTCTGATAGAGCAGAAGCATGCAAGAAGAACAGCACAATTGCAATGACGCCCAATAGCAGAATCATGAAGCTGTCCTTAAGCGAATCCTTCATCTTCACATGCGTAAGAACGCCTCCGATGCCGACGCATGTCAGAAGCAATGCGCCAAGCGCCGTCCAGCTCGACTCCCAATAGCCGACGCTAAGAAGCAATGCCGCCACGAGCTGGGTCAAGCCCGTCACCACGCGAAACCATTGCGGGTAACCCCATTTTCTGAAATTATCCACATGCATTTTCTGACCTGTCACTTTAGTGATCCCCGACATCAGGAACATTGCAATCAGAATACTTTGCAAAATAATCGACAGTACATTCAAAATCATCATCCCCTTTATTGTGCTTAGTACAAGCACATTTACTTTTAAAAAAAGTTGCAGTCTGAACTGCAACTTTTTAGCACAGTATAGAACAAAAATCTGCTTTTGACTAGAGGAAGGTTCACTGGCCCATTACTTCGATGTCCGCAATCCCTCTTCCTGTATTAAGATTAGCATTTGGCAAGGGGCGCCCTAGAAAATTTGCCGATTCACTCCGAGCAGCCTTCTTCTGCGGTCATTGGCCCGTTCGACAACATCGGAAGGCGGCTTATAGCTTGCGTTCACATCATGACTCATATGAGGGACGATAAACTTTTTGCGATAGATGATTTGCTGCACATAACGCGGGGAGTCGCTCAAATTAGGAGCTCCCCGATGCCAAAGCTGGCTGTTGAACACGAGGCAATCTCCCGCATTCACAAGGATTGATTGCGGTCCTTCTCCCTTGTAGTCTTCGATCTCTTCGGTAAACTGCAAATGCTTCCCGGCCCGATGGGAGCCCCTCACCACTTGAGTAGGTCCCAGTTCCTCCGTAATATCATCCAGATAATAGAGAGCATTCATCAGATAGACCGGCATTTGAATCCGCGTATCGAGTTCAACGTCATCCGGCAGCGGGAAGAACAGCGCTTCATCGACATGCCATTTGCTCACCGCATTGTTCTTCATCGTACGCATGCCGTTCATGCTGCTAAGCTGACAATCCGGTCCAAGCACCTCTTCAATGAAATCAATAATGCCCGGCTGATCGACTAATTGCTCGAACACTTCTCCCCGCTCGAACATCGGTCCCTGCAGCATAACCTCCGGACCCTTTCCTTCGAATGCTTGCGCGATACCCGATTTGATTGCGGCCGTGGTCGCCGGGTCCAGCGCGTTCCGAAACACAACATAACCGTCCCGATGCAACTGCTCAAGCTGCTCCGCATACTTGCTTTCCGACTTTATCATGACAGATCTGCCTCCATTAATTCCATTTTCTTATTTTTTTCATTCGACTGCTCGTCAACGATTCGGTAGTGACAACCACCTTCTGAGGAATCTTGTAGGCAGGCAGCCGCTCCATACAATAGGAACGAATCAATCCTCGCAGCTCACGCAAGCTCATCTCCTTATGTAGCCTGACCGTTGCTTTGACCAATTGCCCGGTTATGCCGCTTGGTTCCCCGCTGACCGCCACCTCCGAAATCACATCCATCTGTTGCAGCACATTCTCTACCTCTGCGGGGTATACCTTCTCTCCACCCACATTAATCATCTCCGAGCATCTGCCCAAAATACGTATCGAATTCCCTTCCAGCACCGCTTCATCTCCCGTCCGAAGCCACCCGTCAGCTGTGAAGGGACTCGGCGCGTTCAAATAACCAAGCATCGCGGTGTCCGATTTCAACTCCAGCATGCGGTCGACGATGCGATATTGCGCTTCTCCTTCAGCCAACGAGAACGAGAGCGAATCCGAGCTTGCGGAGCGCGTTCGCAGCACGCCGAGCTCGGACATGCCGTAGGCTTGAATGGTGCGGACGCCGGGAAATTGCTGGTTCCACAGCTCCAGCGTATGCTGCGGCATCACCTCCGAGCCGTAGGAGACAATGCGAAGACTGGACATGTCATAATCCTTATAAGCCCCGCTAAGCAGGAGCAGCCTCATGAAGGTTGGCGAAGTCGGCAACGCTTCGATGCGATAACGCTCAATCATGCTGCATACAGCGTCAGGAGAGCGATCCTCCGCAATGTACAGGCAGCCCCCGCTTGCCAGAGACTGCAGCAGCGTATTCAAGCCTCCGATGTGATCGAACAGCATGAACGGAATGAGGCGATGACTTCTGCCGGCCCTTTGAAACTTGCTAAGCAGACGGTCCGCATGATGCACCACCGCTTTGCTTTTGCCCGTGGAGCCGGAGGAGAACAGGACCAGTCCGGCTGCTCCTTCCTGGAGCAGCGAAGACAGCAGCGGATGATGAACAGTTCGGAGCCCCCTGACTATATAGCTTATCTGTCCGTTGACCAGATGAATACAGGCCGACGCTTCCGCAATATTCAGATACTCCTCCTTCTGCGGCGCGGGCAGCTTGGGCTCGAGAAGTATAACAATGTTGTCGGCCATCAGCAGGGCGAACAACGCCGCTATCGTATCCGGCGCATAATCGCCCTCAAGCGCAATGATACGCCGCTTCAAATCGGCTTGCTCCAATTGCCCCGAGAACGAAGCAGCCTTCTCCTGCAGCCAGCCGTAAGAGAATGGCTTATCTCTCCAGACCATGGCCGGTCGCTCGCCATATTCGCCAACAAAGCGCTCTACTAACCATTCCGCGCTCATCCCGCTTCCTCCAGATGACCGGCCAAATAGTTGACCAGACTTTCTACCGTGCGGAACGGATTATCACTTTGCTGCGGCAGCCCCATCTCGGTCAGTTCAATCCTGGTTCCTAATTGCTCTTCAATGGATTGCTCCACAACGGCAAGCAGCGAGACGAGCCCAAGCGAATCCAGATAGCCGTCTCGCCCGTACAAGGCCGTGCCCGAGCCAAGCTCTCCGGGTAGAGAAGCAGCGTGCGAGAGCGTAACCTCCCGACAGCCGTCCAACACGATGTCGAGCAGCTTGCTTTGGTTGCTCCGGTTCGGCGACAAAGCATCTCCCTGCCCGGAATCTGTCCGGTCGAGCAAGACTGCGGCTCCCGAATAATGCGCCTCCAGCCGTTCGTAGAAATCGAATTCGCGTCTGACCAGCTTTCCGACAAAATCAATAACCCGATGAGCTTGCTTGCCCTTTCGCAGCGCTGAACTCGAGCCGACAAGCAGCTTATGCGCCTGCTCCCAGCAGCGAAGCATATCATCGAATTCAAGCGCGAATGGAGTCTCTCCATGACCGGGCAGCCGTGCCAGATCATGAAGAAAATCGCGGAAGAAGTATCGGCTCCAGCGCATATCGAACAGCAACGCGGAGAGCGCGCCGAATATCGCGTTCTCTCCCGACAGAAAGGCGGCCGTTTGCTTCAGCAGCCTTAATGAAACAGCGTGACCGAAAAAATAGCTTTTTCCGCCGATTTCAATTTCTCTGCCCTTCAGGAACTCATGAATCTGCGTTCGCAGAACCCGAAGCATTGCCTCCTCATAGGAAGCCGGCGACAAGGAGCGCTCCGCCGCAATTTCCACAGTGCAATAGGAATGAATCTCTTCTCTTCGTTTGGCGGCTGCAAGCTCGGGTATGGCTTTGTTGCCTCTCCAAAATTCATGGAAAGAGGACATAGACAGCTCGCCCTTGTAGCGAGACGGCACAGGATCGTAGACCATCACTCCGGCGTCGTTCATGCCGTACACGGCCAGCCAATGATCGACAAGATAAAGGCGAGAATTCGGGTCGACCAGCTTCTCGATATACAGGGGATTCAAATAATCATCGCAATACGGCAAATAATAGCTTGTGCCTGTCGTAATCAGCAGCTCGCCCCGCTCAATAACCTCATGGGCATGTGCCATCCCTGCATCGAAGCCGCCCCGCTCCGTCTTGCCCTTCATTATCCATACCGCTTCCTTGTAGCCCAGCTTGTCGAAATAGGCCTTCATCAGGCCTTCGCCGGAGCATGCCGGCAAGCCGTACAACCGGGAATTGGCGAGCAAGCTCAGACTGCTCGCCGCATTTTGCCGCAGCAGCACTTCATGAATAAGGGGGAAATTGCAAGGATAGTAATACGGAATCTCCATGAGCGGTTCAAAATTGTGCATGTCTGCCATTCCTCCTCTCAGCTTCGTCAGTTTTCGGTTTACTGAAGCCTTCAATTCTATATTCAAGCTCCAGCTCTCGATCCGCCCGGAGGTGTCGATTCGGCATTCGCCGCCCCTCCGAGTCAAGCTCGAATCTCCGAAAGCCCTGCGTGAACCGAAATTGATAGCCGCTGTCCCGAGGCAAAAGAAATTGACCGCTGTAGCGGCCCCCGCCCGTATGGACAAGCCTCATCCCCATGCCGCCGTAGATCGCATCCGCAGGCGCCTGACCTGACGCGACACGGGCGGATACCTTGACCGTGACAAGCGGCGACAGCTCCGGAACAATCTCGTACTCTCGGGAGACCTCCAACCCCTCCGCCATGACCCGCACGCGGCATACGCCTGTTCGCTTCGGCACAAGGCAACCGTCGCGACCCACATCCAGCACATCAGGCTCATCGGAATGATAGACCGCATCCATGGCCGTCATTCGCAAGCCATTCTCATACCGGATAATCGGATTCAAGCGCACGCTCTTGCCTCTAAGCCCAACCGTTGTTCGGCCTGGAAGCTCCAGCGAGACGGGCTTGCTCCGCTTGCCGAACATATAGAGCAATGGCAGATGAACACGCCTGCCCCAAGCCTCTTCTTCATGCGCCGCTTCAGGCTCCAGAAGAAACGCCAAATCCGTCCTGTATTGAAAGCCTTCGTCCAGCAGCCGATCCGCCACCCTCAGCGCATGCTCCGGCAGGAACAAGCCTTCGGCATCGCCGATATCGAGCCAAATCCGCAGCGGTCTCCGGCCGGAGAAATCGCGGTACAGCTTCTCCTCGATCAGCCCCGTCTGCGAAGTCTCGTCAAGACTCGCCTTGATGAAATAAGGAGAGAGCAGCATCAGCATGCCGAAGCATTGCGGATTGCGAAATCCGATATGATAGGTTGACAGTCCCCCCGCCGAAGCGCCCATCAACGCAGTGTTCGCCGCATCCCGCAGCGTCAAATAGTTGTTATCGATATAGGGCTTCAGCTCATGAATAATGAAATGCTCATAGGCCATGCCGGAGCAGGCAATCTCGGCCGCTTCCTCGGCGGGAGCTTGAAAGTGGTAGAACTCATTGGCAGTCGCAGGCCTCACATGCGCGATGGCAACAATGATGATTTCCTCGATTAGCCCTTCCGCAATCAATCTGTCGCAGGCTTCGTCCATTCTCCACGAATCCCCTTCTGGATGCGTCTGCTTGAATGCGCGTTGCCCCGCGTGCATGTAAAGCGCAGGATATCGCTTGTCTCCCTCCTCTTCGTAGCCCGGCGGCAAATAAATATAAATCGCTCTTGCATTGTCCAGCTTGCTCCCGTAGAAATCAGTAATCGTTACAATCCTAGAGCCTGCCCGCAACGTTTCTCTCCTCCTTCACCTTCCTTATTCGCTTAATCGCCGCGAAGTCAATCCTCCCTTCCGCTGGCCACTGAGTTTCGGCAATGCTCTTCTGCAGACTAACGACAAACAACCCCGTCTCTCAACATGAGCAGACGGGGTTGTTTTCAAAAACGCATGTCGTTTTCGAAAAAGCATGGCCCTCAAATTAGCCTTTAATTCCTTACAAGCGTATCATAGTCGATTCAATAATATTTGTAAATAATTAATTTTAAATATATATATTGACATATATTAATCATTTTAATTATGATAAGAACGTAAAATTAATTTGAGGGCCATGCTTTTTCGATTTAGGCAGCGAATCATGCTTCCCATTTCGGAAACAACCCCGGTATCTCCTTGCGTAAGGAGCTGTCGGGGTTTTTTGCCCTTTCGAGAGGAGTGAACAGTAGAGCTCGACCAGGTTTTTATCTGTCATTGATGCAATTAAACCCAGAAAGGCGGAATGAAATGATCAGCTTATGGAGAAAATCATGCTTGGCCTTGCTTATGTCAGCCCTTATCCTCTGCGGCTTGCAGTTGCCCGCAGCAACAAGCGATACGGCGTACGCCGCCCCGGACACCTCTGTCACCAACAAGCAAAATTTCAGCACCGATGTCATTTATCAGTTATTCACGGATCGCTTCTACGACGGCAACTCCTCCAATAACCCGACAGGATCGGCCTACGACGCAAGCTGCACCAATTTGAGACTGTATTGCGGAGGAGACTGGCAGGGCATTACGGACAAAATAAACGCCGACTATTTCACCGATATGGGCATTACCGCGTTATGGATTTCCCAGCCCGTCGAGAACATCTACTCCGTCGTCAACTACTCCGGCACATCCATAACCTCTTACCACGGCTACTGGGCCCGCGATTTCAAGAAAACGAATCCCTACTTCGGCAGCTTCACCGACTTCGAGAATCTCATCAGCGCGGCTCATGCCAAAGGGCTGAAGATCATTATCGATTTCGCACCCAATCACACCTCGCCTGCCATGGAGACCGACTCCTCCTTCGCGGATAACGGACGGCTTTACGATGACGGGACCTTGCTGGCCGGTTATACCGGCGACACTGCCGGCATCTTCCATCATAACGGCGGCACCGATTTTTCCTCGCTGGAGGACGGCATTTACAAAAACCTGTACGATCTCGCCGACATCAACCACAACAATTCGCAAATTGACACTTATTTCAAGGACGCAATCAAGCTGTGGCTCGACCTCGGCATTGACGGCATTCGCGTTGACGCAGTGAAGCATATGCCATTCGGCTGGCAGAAGAACTGGATGTCCGCCATCAATGAATACAAGCCGGTGTTCACGTTCGGCGAATGGTTCCTTGGCGCGAACGAGAGCGATCCCAACAATTATCAATTTGCCAACGAATCCGGCATGAGTCTTCTCGACTTCCAGTTCAATCAGAAGGTAAGACAGGTGTTCCGCGACAATACGGACACGATGTACGGTCTCGACAGCATGCTAACGTCGACCGCCGCCAACTACAATCAGGTCAACGATCTCGTTACCTTTATCGACAATCACGACATGGACCGCTTCAAAACGGGCAGCGTCGACAACCGCCAGCTTGAGCTTGCCCTGGCTCTGACGCTTACCTCGCGAGGAGTGCCCGCCATCTACTACGGCACCGAGCATTACCAGACAGGCAGCGGCGATCCCGACAATCGCGGGCCCATGACCTCCTTCTCCGAGACGACAACCGCCTTCAATGTCATTAAAGCGCTGGCGCCGCTGCGCAAATCCAATCCCGCAATCGCCTACGGCACAACACAGCAGCGCTGGATTAACAACGACATTTATATTTACGAGCGGAAATTCGGAGACAGCGTCGCCGTCGTCGCGATTAACCGCAATCTCTCTTCCTCCGCCTCAATCAGCGGGCTCTTGACCAGCCTCCCGGCGGGAACCTATACGGATGCGCTGTCCGGCTTGCTAAGCGGCAACAGCGTGACCATCGGAAGCGGAGGCGCGGCTTCGACCTTCACTCTGGCTCCCGGAGCAGCCGCCGTCTGGCAATCGACGCCCGCGCAGACAACGCCGAAGCTGGGCCATATCGGGCCGGTCATGGGCAAAGCCGGCACGGTCGTAACCATCGACGGTCGAGGCTTCGGCTCATCCAAGGGCACCGTCTATTGGGGAACCACGGCCGTAACAGGATCAAGCATTCTAAGCTGGGAAGACACCCAGATCAAGGTCATCGCTCCTTCCGCGACAGCAGGACAATACAACATCAAAGTTAGATCCGCCGGAGCGGTAGACAGCAATGCTTATAATGGCTTCAATCTGTTAAGCAACTCGCAAGTCTCCGTCCGCTTTATCGTGAACAATGCCACAACGTCTCTAGGCGAGAACGTCTACCTGGTCGGCAATACGGCGGAGATTGGCAACTGGACTCCCGCCAAGGCGATCGGCCCATTGTTCAACCAGATCATAGCGTCATATCCAACCTGGTATTATGATGTAAGCGTTCCGGCTAACACGGCTCTGGAATTCAAGTTCATTAAGAAGAACGGCTCTACGGTCACCTGGGAGGGCGGCAGCAACCATACGTTCACAACGCCAGCCTCCGGCACCGCCACCGTTACAGTGAATTGGCAATAACCGTTGCAGACTCTGTGCTGCAAGCCGGGTAAATCCGGCCGCCAATAAACCGAAGAACCCCAAGCCATGTCCACCGGATATGCGCGAAGGGGTTCTTTGTTGTCCAGACTTAAGCTAGTTGTACGTTCTTATTGGGGCAAAGAGCAGGCAAGCCGCCGTTCCCACAATGAGCATAAGCAGTCCTTGCCAGCCCAGAACGAGATGAACGCCGTGCCTGTCCGCCAGTACGGAGCTGACGGTCAGACCAAGCATGGGAGCGACGCTTGTAACGGCCCCCATAAAGCCGTATATTCGTCCTTGCATTTCGATCTGGACCTCCGTCCGCAATATAATTTGCATCAGCATGGAGCAGAATGCAAACAAAATGCCGCCAAGCAGAATAAACGGCAGGGCGGGCAAAGCCGAATCCATCATGGCGATCAGGGAGAAAATCGGACCAAGCAGCAGCATTCCCGCGAAAATAAGCCAGCCTCTGCGTCCAAGCCTCTTGGCGAGGCCGATAATCATGCCGGCCCCCAGCATATAGCCAAGCGGAATGCACATCTCGATCAAGCCAAACGAGATGGGACCGGCCTTCCAGCTATTAACGGCCAACACCTGTATCAGCATCAGAGAAGACATGAAGAACATGATGAGCAGCGGATTGAGGAGAAGGAGGGAACGGGTCAGCGGATCCCGAACAATATAGGCGAGTCCTTGCCGCCACTCCTTCAGGAGAGAAACGCTCTCCTGCTCGCGGCGCTGCGCTTGCGGCGATGTGAATTTGCCGGCCGCAAGCACGCAGGCGGCAGACAGAAGAAAGGTGGCGGAATTGGCCAACATCGCGGCAAAGCCGCCGAACAGCGCGACGATGACTCCCGCCATGGATAAGCCGGCTATTCGCGCAATATTATCCGTTAAATGGATGATGCTGGTCGCTTCCTGCAACCGGTCGCGTCCGACGAGATGGGTAACGGAGGTGTGAAAGGCCGGAGCCTGGAACAAGCTGGAGAATGCCGATACGGTCACTAGAACAAGCATGACGTAAAACGGCGCATGCAGCAGAAACAAGCTAATGCCAAGCATTGCGGCGATCGTCGCCCTTAGCATATCGGATACCAGCATCGCCATGCGTCGATCGAGCAGATCGGTTACCGTCCCCGCGAAGGAACCGAGCAGCACGTTAACGACCATATAGCAGATTTGCACCGCCGCCATCATTTTGGCGCTGCCCGTTGTCTGCAGCACCCACAGGCTCAGCGCCACTCCGCTGAAACAATCGCCGAATACGGCAATCGTATTGCCGGAGATCAGGAAAACAAAGGCCCTGTTTTGACGAAGAGTTTTGCCGCCGACGTGTGCCGCAGCTTCATTGACAGAATGTGTTGCCTTCATTTCAATAGGGAATCACCTACTTTCATCGCCGTTGCGGGTTCGCGTCATTTCAGCACCGCCGTAGAGTAAGGGGGCAGCGACAGCTTTCCGTTGTGAAGTGCCGTCTTATCCGGCTGGCTAGCGAAGCGGATCCTGTCGAAAGCGCCGTATTTGTCGGAGGAGGGCAGCTCTACAGCCTGCTCGCTGCCGGACATATTATGCACAACCAGCACGCGGCTGCGACTGTCCATTCGAATGTAGGCGCCCACCTTCTCATTGTCGATTGTGAACTCATCGATCGAGCCGTTGCGCAGCGCCTGCTCCTCTTTCCGCCACTGCAGCAGCATGCGATAGTGGTTAAGCAGCGAGTCCTGCTCATGCTTCATCGCTTCCACACTCTCTCCTCCATCCCGATTATAGCGTTGCTCCTCCCACGTCGTTTGTCCTGCAGCTTGATCGTTTGCCTCCATCCATGGCATGGGCTCGCGAATGCTCTCATCCGGCTTCATGCCGCGCATGCCAATCTCCTCCCCGTAATACAGAAACGGATTTCCCGGCAGCGTGAGCAGTATGGAGGCGGCCATCGCCGCATGCTGCTTATTGTTGCCAAGCAAGCTCATTACGCGATTCTGATCATGATTGGTCAGGAAGATCGCATCCACGAATTGTCCATTCGAAGCCTTCTCGAATACGCTGTAGATTCGTTTGAGCGTGAAGGCGATATCGGCTCCGCGCTCATCCCTTGCGGCCGCAATAATTCGCTCTCCCAGATCAAAGTTGAAGCCTGAATCAAAGGCATTCGACAAATAGGGAGCCACGACGGTCGGCGAATCCCATATTTCGCCTACGAGGTAAGCTCCGTCGTTCACTTCATCGAGTCCGCTTCGGAATTGCTGCCACCATCTCTGATTATCCGCGACAACGGCTTCCGAATATTGCGAGGAGGAGAAATCGCCGAATATATGCTTGGCCGCATCCAGACGGAATCCATCCAGACCTTGCGAAAGCCAGAACTTGCCGATCTCGACAAATTGCTGCCGCACCTCCTCGTTGGCGAAATTCAAATCCGGCATGCCTTCCCAAAAAATACCCAGGTATTTGGAGCTTCCATGCGGATGCCACGGACTTCCGTTGCCTGCGGCATTGTCGCTCGGCACCGTCTCTTCCGCAGCTTTAATCGTATACCAGTCCCGATAAGGACTGTCCTTACTCTCGATGGCTTCCTTGAACCAGGGATGCTCGCTGCTCGTGTGGTTAACGACCAGATCGGCAATCACCAAGATATCGCGTTTATGAGCCTCCGCAACCAGGTTGCGCAGATCCTCAAGCGTGCCATAATCGGGATTAACCGCATAATAGTCCGTCACATCATATCCATGATAGCTTGGCGAAGCCGTAATCGGCATCAGCCAGATCCCTTCGACACCAAGCTCCTGCAAATAATCCAGCTTCTCCGTTACGCCGTTCAAATCTCCGATGCCGTCGCCATTCGTGTCATAGAACGAACGCACGAAGATTTCGTAATACACTCTCGACGGCTGTTCATCCGCCTCCCAGCGTACGGGAACCAGCTTCTCCGAGGAATCTGCAGCGGACTGCTTCGCCGCATCTTTCCCCTCGTCAAAGCATCCGGAGGCCAGACTCATGAGCATGACAACTATAACAAGCGTCATGTGACGCAGTCCAATCATCGAACGCTGTCTCCTGCGACTCGGCATCCTCCTCATCCTTTGGAGGCCCCCGAGGTTAAGCCTTGCACGAGGAAGCGCTGCAGGAAGACAAAAAGCAGCGTAATCGGAATCGCAATCAGCACCGCGCCGGACGCGAACATCGTGAAATTGCTGTTCTGGAAGCTGTTGACCAAATCCCACATGCCTACAGCCAGCGTCCAGTTCTCCTTGGTGCGCAGCACCAGCCTTGCAAAAATAAAATCAACCCATGCGCCCGTAAAGCTGGTAAGCGCCACATACGTCAATATAGGCCGTGACAGCGGCAGCATAATCTGGGTGAATACGGTGAGATTGCTCGCTCCATCAATTCTCGCCGCTTCATCCAGACTGCGCGGAATCGTATCGAAGAAGCCCTTCACGATAAAGCCGCCCAGCACAGAGCCTGCGGAATAGACGAGCACGAGCGCGGTATGCGTATCCAGCAGCTTAAGCTGCAGCAAAATAATATAGATGGCAATCAAGCTCATGAAGCTCGGGAACATGCCCAATACAAGCATGGCCGTCAATGCCGTTTTCCGGCCCTTGAACTGAAAACGCGACATCGCATACATGCCAAGCGTGACGAGCATTGTCGAGAACACCATCGTCAGCGAAGCAATCTTGAGCGTATTCAAATACCATCTGCCGTATAGAAACGAAGGCGTAGTGAACAGCTCGCGGTAATGATCCAAAGTGAAGCTGCTCGGCCACAAGCTGTCGCTGTACAAGGCCGCCCCCGGACGCAAGGAGGATAGCACGATCCACAGCACAGGGTAAACGGCAAAAACCGTCAAGATCAGCAGTGCCATATAGCTTAGCGCCAGGCTTACCACACTTTTTTTGCGATTCATTGGATCATGTCCTCCTCTTTGTAGGAACGCGAACGACGGAAATTCCAGATGGAGAACGACGCCACCAACAGGAATATAATAATGCCGATCGCGGAAGCCATATTGTATTTGCTGTTATCGAGCGTTAATTTGTACAGCCATGTTACGAGCAGATCGGTCGCTCCGGCGAACTGGTAATCGCCTTTGATCGGGTTGCCGTTGGTCAACAGGAAGATTACGTTAAAGTTGTTGATATTTCCGGCAAATTGCATAATAAGCACCGGAGCGGTGGCGAATAAAATAAACGGAAGCGTAATAATGCGAAATTTCTGCAGCACCGTCGCTCCGTCCACCTCGGCGGCTTCGTACAAATCGCGAGGAATTGACGTCAACACGCCAAGAATAAGCACCATCGTTACCGGGATGCCCAGCCACATATTCACGACAATTACCGTCACCTTCGCCCAGAACGGGTCGGTCAGCCAGGGCAGTCCATCCAATCCGAATGCACGGAAATATTGATTAATCGGACCGAATTGGCCGTTAAACAAATTGCGCATCAGCAATAAGGAGATAATTTGGGGAATCGCATACGGCAAAATAAAGATCGTGCGCCACAGCTTCTTGAAGCGAATGCCCTGCTGCTCAATCAGCAGCGCCACAAGCACGCCGCCAAAATAAGTCGTCACCGTCGCCAGCACCGCCCAGATCAAAGTCCAGGTCAATACGCCGATGAACGTATGGCTCCAGGTTTTGAGCTGCAGCAAATCCGTGAACGTCTTGAAGCCGACCCAATCCACAAGCTTAGCCGGTGGAATATGATCGGGAGCCGAATAATTCGTAAAAGCAAGCATGATTGTAAAAATAATGGGCATTATTGTAAAAAATAAAACGCCCAGCGATGGAAAAAACAATAATAGCTGCGGAAAATAACGATCGGCAGTGCCGCGCTTCAGCTTCACGATATCTCGGTTGCCGTTCGACTCGTCGAAAACCTTCGCGGTCTGATAGGCGTCGTAAATATTGACCACATAAAGAACCAGGAAAACAAATAAAACAAAGAGAACGAGCAGGCCGTCCAGCATCAAAAAAATCGAATGATCTCCCTTAACCAATTGCGTCGATCCGCCTTGCTTGACGAATTTCTGCGTCTTCTCTCCGAGTGTAACAATGCCCCAAACGGCGTCTGCCAGCCGCGGGGCCAAATAAAAGATACCTAGCGCTTCAACAAGCAGAAAAGCGATTCCCTTCCGCCATTGTCTGTTGTACATTTGCCCAAGCCCTTGCGCCAGCACGGACAAGATAGTTGCCGTCAGTCTAGTCTTCGTCATGATCTCCGCTCCTCTCCTCCCAATCGCCCGCCGGAAGCTGCTTCCGGCGGGCAGGCTGTTATTTTTCCTTGCTGCTTAGGAGGAAGTAATAGCTTCCTTGATTTGCTTAACCGCATTATCCAGCGATTCCTTCACGTCCTTGCCGTCATCCCAGATTGCTGCGATGCCTGCGGTAATCGGGCCCCATACATTGCCCATTTCGGGAATCGACGGCATTGGAGTCGAGTTGTTGAACTGCTCCAGAAACGCTTTGGTCACCTCGTCGTTGCTGATGACCGGATCGGCAGCGGCTTCCACATTCGATGGCAGCAGACCGTTAGTCTCAAAGTTTTTGAGCTGAGCTTCTTTGGTGGATAAGAAGCGCGCGAACAGTTTAGCCGCATTCGGGTAGTTGGAATTCGCATTTACGTAATAAGCTTTAACGCCGGAGAAGGAAACCATTGGCTTGCCGTTGATCGTCGGCAGCGGCGCAACGCCGAAATCGAGTCCATCGGTTGCGCGATAATCCGACAGCGCCCATGGCCCGTTAATATCCATAGCCAACGTGCCGCCCGTGAACAAGCCCTTCTTGATATCGTAGTTCACATCGCCCGTATTCAGCGGCAGCACCTTCTCCTTTAAGGTTTGCATGAATTTGCCGCCTTCGATGGAGCCCTCATTGTTCAGGCCGATATCGTTTTTATCCGTGTTTTCCTGACCGAACATATAACCGCCCGGCGTTACCAGGAATGCATAATCATAATAGAATTGCTGCAGCTCCCACATCAGAGCGAATTTATTATTTTTCACATCATTGAACGTTTCGGCAAAGGAAATAACCTCGTCCATCGTCTTCGGCGGCTCGGGAATCAGCTTTTTGTTGTAGTACAAGGCATAGGTTTCAACCGCATACGGATAGCCGTACAGCACATTGTCGAAGGTGACAGCCTTGACTGCGTTCTCCGCATTTTCGCTGACGGTTTCATCCTTAAACTCCTCATTCGGGAAGATTAGACCGGCCTGCGCGGCGCGGCCAATCTGATCATGCGGGAATACGACAACATCCGCGCCGAGACCGGCAGGACCGTCAGTTGTCAGCTTGGTCACCTGATCCGGGGGCGCAAGCTCCTCCATTTTGACCGCCACGCCGTATTGCTGTTCAAATTCCTTGGCCATCGTCTCGATGAACGTCCGCTGATTTTTATCTTCCCAGATAATCAGGCTTGCTCCTTCTTCCGGCTGAAGTCCCTCCGTTATTTCGTTGGTTGAAGTAGCCTCGACGTTTTCCGGCGATGCGGACGGAGGAGACGTCACATTGTTGTTGCCTCCGTTGCCGGAACTGCATGCCGCTAGCGCGATTGCCATGATGGATATGGCCGTAGTACTTAACACCTTTTTCATTTTGCTTGCCCCTTTCGAATCCAATTAGTCCGCAAACATGCGCTGACCGCCTTCTCTTAAATCATTCCTGTCAAGAATGACTAAGTCTATCGGGCCTGCAGAGAGTGATGCCGAAACAATATGTGCAAACGTTTGTATTATCTAGCTGAGTCCACCATGTTTTCCGCATAAAAATAGCATTTCTCCCTCTGAAACAATCCCGATTCATGATGAAAGCGCTATATTGCGTGGTCTCATCATACAACATGGAAAATAAGTTGTAAAAACGATTGCACGCCCTTTTTTGGTTGAGAATGGCAATTGAAAAGGAGATTTTCTCATAAAATCATGGATTATCTCTGTTTTTCGCATTATTTTGCAGGTTGACTTCCCCAAAGACAATCTGCTATTTACAAGCAAAAGGGTATGGATTACCATTAAGATTATTCTGGTTCAAACGATTGCAAAGAGGTGTGCGGCAATGATCACAATAAAGGACATCGCCAAGTTGGCAGGCGTGTCTCCCTCTACAGTGTCGCGGGTTGTATCAGGCAGCCCTCGCATAAGCAGGGAAACAACGGCCAAGGTGAAACGCATTATGGACGAACTCGGCTACCACCCGAACGAAATGGCCAAAAGTCTCGTATCCAAGACCAGCCATGCGCTTGGCATCATGCTGCCCCGTCCGGCGGAAGAGCTTTTCCACAACGATTTTTTCGGCGAGCTGCTGCGCGGAATTGTGACGCAGTCGACCCGAATGGGCTACGATTTGCTCATGACAACTGTCAGCGGGGAACGGGACGAGCTCAGCACGATTTCGCGACTCGCGCGAGGAAGACGGGTTGATGGCCTGGTATTGCTGGGCTCGCGAAGGGATGACCCGTTAATCGCTTATTTAAGCGAGAATAAGTTCCCCTTCGTCGTCATTGGCCGAAGCGAAACCCATCCTGAGGCGCTCATGGTAGACAACGACAATGTACAGGCATCCTACGATGCAACGAAGCATTTAATCGTTCAAGGCCATAAGAGAATCGGCTTCGTCAGCGGTCCTCCCAACCTGACGTTGTCCCATGACCGGTTAAAGGGCTATCGGAACGCGCTCGCCGAAGCCCGCCTTGAGAGCAGGGAGGAATGGATTGTCGAAGGAGAGTTCCTGCAGGAAAGCGGATTTCGCTCCATGTCCATGTTCATGAGCATGAGGGAGAGGCCGACTGCCCTCATCGCCATTGACGATAATGTCGCCTTCGGCGTGTTAAGCGGACTAGCTGAGCTTGGCTATCGCGTCCCGGAGGATTTAAGCCTGATCGGCTTTAACAATATTCCGTTAGCCGAGCTCGCCGCTCCCCCGCTTAGCTCAATCGATATCGGAACCTATCAATTGGGCTATACGGCGATAGCGTCGCTAATCAAGCTTATTCAAGGGGAGAGGCCCCATCAGAATCCGATTCTTATTCCCCATAAGCTCGTCGTGCGCGCTTCATCGCTCCATCATCTCTAACAGTGATTGTTCAAAAATCAGGCTAGCCAATTTGATACCGCTCATGTATAATGGTGCCAAATCATAAAGGCAATGCTACCCAAAAGGTACAACCTCGGCAGAAAACTAGCTGGGGGGTGCCTTTTTTTCTGTTATTTGGATTTCTGCCGGTGATTACTCTAACATGAAAAAGGAGTGTCAGCCCATGCAACGTGAAGCCATTTATCACAGAGCAAAACAAAACTGGTCCTATGCGTACGATACCGAGACGATTCATATCCGGATACGCACCAAACGCGGCGATGTTGAGCAAGTCATTGCCATTACCGGCGACAAATACGCCTGGAAGCAAACACGCGAGGAGCTGCCCATGTCCGTCTTCGCCTCAGACGAACTGTTCGACTACTGGGAGGCGCACGTGAAGCCTCCGTTCCTCAGGCTGCGTTACCTGTTCCAATTCGTTAGCGGCGACGAGGTCGTCTATCGCTCCGAGCGCGGCTTTCTGGATGCCGAGCCCCAAATCAGCGAAGGCTTCTACGAGTTTCCCTTCCTGAATCCGGTCGATGTATTCACTCCCCCAGCCTGGGTCAAGGAAGCGGTATTCTATCAGATCTTCCCCGAGCGCTTTGCCAATGGAGACGCTTCGCTAAATCCCGAGCGCATCGAGCCGTGGGGCAGCCAGCCTACTCCAACCAATTTTTTCGGCGGCGACCTGCAAGGCGTGCTCGATCATCTGGATTATCTGGAGGAGCTGGGTATTAACGCGATTTATTTCAATCCCCTGTTCGAGGCGACGACCAATCATAAGTACGATACCGCGGACTATATGCGGGTCGATTCCCATTTCGGCAATAACGAGAAGCTGAAGGAGCTGGTAGAGGCCTGTCACGAGCGAGGCATTCGCGTCATGCTCGACGCCGTCTTCAACCATGTCGGCCATACGTTTCCCGCTTTTGTCGACGTTCTTAAGAATGGCGAAGCCTCCCCCTACAAGGATTGGTTCCATATTCACGACTTCCCTCTGAACTCGCAGTCCGGGAAGCTGAATTATGCCACATTCGCCTTCGAGCCGATTATGCCCAAGCTCAACACGGAGAATCCGGAAGTGAAAAGCTATCTGCTGAACGCGGCCCGTTACTGGATCGAGAAAGTCGGAATCGACGGCTGGAGATTGGATGTAGCCAATGAGGTTGACCATGCCTTCTGGCGCGAATTCAGAATGATGGTCAAAGAGGTGAATCCCGAGGTTTATATTCTCGGCGAGATCTGGCATGATTCCATGATGTGGCTGCAAGGCGACCAATTCGATGCGGTAATGAACTATCCGTTCACGGAGGCCGTCTTATCCTTCTTCGCCAGAGGAGAGATCGACGCTGCCCGATTCGCCGAGCTGCTCGGCGAACAGCTTGCCGCTTATCCTCAGCAAGTAACCGAGACAGCCTTCAATCTGCTTGGGAGTCATGATACCCCGCGGCTTCTGACCGTATCAGGCGAGAACGTACACCGAATGAAGCTTGCTGCCCTGTTCCAGCTCACTTATCCGGGTGCGGTATGCATCTACTACGGCGATGAAATTGGACTGAATGGCGGCGGCGATCCGGATTGCCGGAAATGCATGATTTGGGAAGAAGCGGATCAAAATCAGGAGCTCTTGCGTTTCTTCCGTCAAACGATTCGCATGAGACGTAATCATGATGCGCTGCGCAGCGTTCATATCCGGCTTCTGCAAGCCAAGGCCGGCAGCTCGGTTCTCCTCTATGAACGCAAAGGAAGCGATAACGAACGAATACTCATTGCGATGAATGCCGCTGATCAGATTGCGGAGCTCACCATCCCTTCGGAGCAGCAAGGCTTGTGGATGGACCTTGAGACCGGGGATAAAATCGATTTGAGACTTGAGAACGCGAGCCTATCGCTCTCTGCTTACGCATACAAAGTTCTGCTGTTTAAATCCTGATTGTCGGATAGATAGCTTTCCCTATTGACAACCCCTTCAATAAAATGGTAAGTTTGGCTTGGAAACCGGTTTCCCATCTTGAAAATTGGAGTAACGCCCTGATCAGGCCTATCTCCTCTCCCCCTCGTCAGTCAAACGAATTTCTACGAGAGATGTTCAAAACACGCACAATAAGCATTCTTTTTTTTGCAGCTCATACAATCGTTTGCACAACCTTTATTCACATCCTCGCATTTGAAATCAGCAGCCCAAGAATTCAAGCATAATCTGTAAGCGCTTCATTTATTTTGTTGGGAGGGAATTTATAATGCTTAGAAAATCGCTGTCCGCGGTATTGCTGTTCGCCCTTATGTTCACTCTTCTCTTCAATGGATTAACCAGCGCGCCGAGTACGGTCCATGCGGCGAGCATTGGCACAATCGACGAGAATGATACCATTTATCAAATAATGGTGGACCGTTTCTATGACGGGGATCCATCCAACAATGCAACCGGCAACGCCATTCGTTATGGTGAAACCTCCGAGGAGGATTTCCGCTACATGAAGGGCGGAGACTGGCAAGGCGTCATCGACAAGCTGTCTTACATCAAAAATATGGGCTACACTGCCATATGGATTTCGCCAGTAGCAGAGCCGCAAATGACGAATCGCGAAAATAACGGCTCCGGCCGCAATACCGCTTATCACGGCTATAACGTTAAGGATCCGAATAACGCCAATCCTTACTTCGGCACAAAGGAGAAGCTGAAGGAGCTGGTAGACGCCGCCCATGCGCAAGGCATCAAAATTGTCATTGACGTGGTGCCCAACCACATTGGCGATTATATGCTAGGCACGCAAGCCTATTATGATATTGCCGGGCTGCAGCCAGCCGCTCCCTTCAACAATCCGTCATGGTATCACCATAACGGAGACATCGACTGGTCTCAGGCAGACGGCGTCTATACGCAATGGGCGCAGGACTATCTGGAGAATCATGATCTTGCGGGCCTGGATGATCTCGATTTCGATGTACCCGCTGCCAAGCAAGCCATCTTCGACTCAATCAAGGGCTGGTTTGACTACACCGGTGCAGACGGCGCACGCGTAGATGCCGCGAAGCTGATGCATCCTTCCGATATCGGTGCCCTGGAGGACTATATCGGCGTCAATACGTTTGGCGAGAATTTTGACGGCAATCCTGAGTTTGTGTCCCGCTGGGTTGGCAGCGGAAAGGAATGGGGCATGCTTGATTTCCCTCTGTTCTTCTCGATACTGAACAGCTTCGCCTACGGCCAGTCCTTCGACAGCAGCATCAAGAGCACCTTGGCGCAGGATTCGGTATATAACGGCAATGAGAATCATATGGCCACCTTTATCGATAATCACGACCGCAATCGGTTTCTGCAGGAGGCCGGAGGCAGCGTCGATAAGCTGCAAAATGCGCTAAGCTTCCTCTTCACCGTTCGCGGCATGCCGGTTGTCTTCCAGGGAACGGAGCAGAATAAGGGCAATGGGAACAATCAAATTCTGAGCGGCGGCATTTCCGACACCTGGAATCGTTGGTCCATGGTGAAGCGCGACAGCAACGGAAACGTTCTGCAAGATTATTTCGACGAGAGCACGAATACGTACCAGCATGTAGCCAAGCTGAATCAGATTCGCAGAAGCTACGAGGCGCTGCGCACAGGCAAGCAGCGTGAAATGTGGTCCGCGCAAAATCTGTACGCCTTCTCCAGAAGAGTCGACAGCGGCGCTAATGTCGGGCAAGAGGTCATCTCCGTGTTCAGCAATGCTTCGAGCGGCTCGCAGACCGCAACCATCCCGCTTCGAGCGGAAAGTACTCTGCCTGTGGGCACGGTGCTGGTGAATCAGCTTAATACGAACGAATCCGTAACGGTGCAAAGCGGCGGCATAACCGGCAAGCAAATTACGGTTTCTGTAGCGGCCAACTCTTCCAAAATCTACGCGCAGGCCATCTCCGACCCGATTGCGCCATCGGCGCCCGGCAATGTGACCGCGCAAGTTCAAAGCGCATCCTCGATTGCGGTAAGCTGGACGGCCTCTACCGACAATATCGGTGTAACCGGCTACGAGATCTACCGTAACGGAGCTCTCGTCGGCACATCCGCATCGACCAGCTATACCGACAACGGCCTCGCCGGCAGCACCAGCTATGTCTACACGGTCAAGGCCGTGGACGCCGCGGGCAATCGCTCGGATTTCAGCAATCCTTCCGCAGCGGTGACGACGCCGGCCGGCAACAGCGTCACGATCTACTACGAGCAGGGCTTCTCTACGCCTTATATTCATTACCGTCCTGTCGGCGGCACGTGGACGACCGCTCCCGGAGTGCCCATCCCCGCCTCCGAGACGAGCGGC
>NZ_JAATHD010000029.1 GCF_011947265.1 Paenibacillus sp. HB172176 | reverse complement strand
CGACTTTGATTCAGCGTCAACTCCAACACTGGATCGCCGCTTTGCCCAGCTACATCAAGGCCTACCTACCTATTTCAAGCTGCGAAAGTTGAGTTACAGAGGCGAAATGGTGCGTACGGAGCGCAGTAAGTCGAAAAAGTCGACTTGCAGAGGCGAAATGGTGCGTACGGAGCGCTGTAGGTCGAAAAAGTCGACTTACAGAGGCGGAAAGCGGTGTGAGGAGAGCTGTAAGTCGAAAAAGTCGACTTACAGAGGCGAAATGGTGCGTACGGAGCGCTGTAGGTCGAAAAAGTCGACTTACAGAGACGGAAAGCGGTGTGAGGAGAGCTGTAAGTCGAAAAAGTCGACTTGCAGGAGCAGCAAATTAGCAAGCACGATCTGTTCTTAAATGGACCAATTTTAATTTTTGAAATTCGGAACTTTTCTCCCATTTCTGTAGTCTATATTGATAGATACATAGGATGGGAGAGTTGCTAGAATTATGAGTACGGGAAGAAACAACATTGGTCGGCAGAAGGAGAGTCTTGAGAAGAAGAGTCGCGAGATGAATGGTCGGATGAAGAGTCCAGCGAAAGAGAACGGTTGGCAGACGAACAGCTTGGGGAAGAAAGTCGCAGCGGTCACAATAAGCGGCATCATCTTGGCGCAACCGGTCGTATCCATCATGCCCGCAAGCTGGCATGCTCAAGTCATAGCGCAAGCAAGCGCGGCATCGTCTGATGCAAGCGCAACTGCGACAACTACCGCTGCAACGACTGCAACTGAGTCGCAGCTGAAGCTAGTGAATCAATCGATAATAACAGCCGGAGCAAAACGGCTTGAATACGTATGGGATACAGTGAGAAACAAGAAGCAAGTGCAAACGGCCGTTCATGTGATTGAAGTCGATCTGACGAATCCGTACGTCTCCTTGAACGCGATGAGCGGCAAGAATGATTCTATCGGCCAGAAGAACAATGTGCTGAATATGGTCAAAGAGAACGGCGCAGTAGCGGGGATCAACTCCGATGTGTTCGTCATGTCGGGCGAAGGTGCGCCGCTTGGAGCGCAGATCATCAGCGGAACCCTGATGTCAAGTCCGGCAAAGCTAAAGGGCATGTACGCCTTCGCTCTTACCGCTGACCGCAAGCCGCTTATCGATGCGTATACGTTCACCGGAGCGGTTACGGCGCAGAATGGCCAAGTATTCCCGCTCGAAGGGTTGAACGAGTCCGCCTACAATCCGGAGGTCGACGGCGTATCCTACAGCCATGTGAATACGATGTATATTTATACCAGTGCGTGGGGAGGGGCCCAGCGTCCGATGAATTCGGCTACAACGCCTACAGAGGCGCTTGTAATCGACGGTATTGTTGCGCAAATTAGCGTAGGTGCGGCGCTTGACACCGTTATTCCGGAGAATGGGTATATCTTGCGCGCGCACGGGACGGCGGCGAAGTTCATTACCGATAATCTGCAGGTTGGACAGCCTGTCGTCTCCGATTACTCCCTGGTTTCTCAGACAACGGGTCAGCCTATCGAGGCAGATCAACTGTCGATGCTTATCGGCGGCCATACGCTGCTCATTAATAATGGAGCGGCATCTGCTTTCACCCGGGATGTGGCGGGCGTGAGCGGCACTTCGTATACGTCCAGATCAGGCATCGGCTTCTCGAAGGACGGCACGAAGGTGTATATGATTACAAGCGAAAAATCTGGCAGCAACACCGGCCTAAGCTTGAAGGAGCTGCAGCAGATTATGCTGAAGCTGGGCATTTACAAAGGCATGAATTTCGACGGAGGCGGCTCGACAACGATGGTCGAACGCCCTCTCGGAAGCACTTCCGTGCAGCTGGCGCATCCGAATCAGGATGTGTCGCAGCGCAACGTGGCGAACGGGATCGGCGTCTTCACTACGGCGCCGCAAGGTGCATTGAAAGGGCTTATTCCTGTGGGCTCCCAGGTGCTGTTCCAGGGGCAGACGGCGAGCTACAGCGTTACGGGCTATGATACGTATTACAATCCATTCGCGCTCGATAAGGAGCAGACGGTATGGAGCGCTTCCGGCGATGTCGGAAAATTCGAAGGCAACACATTTACAGCGAGCAAGGTAGGCAAGACGCAAATTACGGTTCAGAATGGCGCTGTGAAACAGAGCTACGATGTTGAAGTTATCGGCCGGGATCAGATCGCTTCCATGTCGATTAAAGCTTCTCCTGGACTTCTGACCGAAGGAACGACGCTGAAAGCTCCGATTTCCGTGAAGCTGAACAACGGCAAGACTTACTCCTTGAGCGGCGATCTGGTCAGTTGGGAATTCCTCGGCTTCGAGGGCAGCTACAAGGACGGCGTAATCACAGTGGGCAAAGTGGAGAAGGATGCCAAGCTAGGATATGCCATTGCTCGTTATGACGGTTATGGCGCGATGATTCCGTTCGTATCGGACGAGAAGGCGACTTCCGTTGAGGATTTCGAGGTTTCCCGCTATGCGATTACGGCGCAAGTGACGCCGGAGGGGACGACCCAGGGGAGCGTGAAGCTGGTATCCGATCTGCCGCAGCAGAAGAACGGGAGAGCCCTGCAGCTCAGCTATGACTTCACGAACAGCTCAGGCACCAGCGCTTCTTATGCGGTATTCGGCTCGGGACGCACGTTGTCGGGTTCGCCGTCATTCCTGTCGATGGATGTGTTCAGCGACAACAGCAACAACTGGATGCGCGCGGAAGTCATCGATGCGAATGGAAAGGTGCATCTGCTCGATATCACGAAGCAATTGAACTGGTCCGGGTGGAAAAATATTCAGGTCGATCTGGCAGCTGACAGCATAGCATTTCCGGCCAAGCTGACCCGCATCTATGTCGTAACGCTGGATCAGGATTTCACGAAGAAAGCAGCAAGCGGAGCGGTAGCGATGGATAATCTGGTGCTTCACGCGCCAACGGTCGTGCCGGAGCCGGCCAAAGCTAAGGTGATCATGACGATCGGGAAGCAGCAGGCGACGATAGACGGCAAGGCTGCCACGCTCGAAGCGGCTCCAATTCTCCAAAATAACTCCACCTATGTTCCGCTGCGCTTCGTAACGGAAGCGATGGGGGCTCAGGTATTTTATAATGACGCCCTGCGCAAGGTGACGGTCATACGCGGCGACGATCTGCTCGAGATGACGATCGGCGAGAAGGCTTATACGCTGAACGGCATGAGCTATACCTCTGACGTTGCGCCGTTTATTCGCAATAACAGAACCTTGATTCCTGTGCGTCTTTTCTCCGAAAAGCTGGGCTTTGAAGTGGATTATGAAGATAAATTAAGAAAGATTACGATAGATTAAGCTGGACTTTAGAGGGTTAAAGTGTGGTATGATAAGAGCGAATATCCTTTTTTGCAAAAGGAGTGCCTGTCTGTAGTGGATCATCTTACAGTTGATATAAACAAAGTAATAGCCAACGCGATCAAGGTGATGGAGGACAGCAAATATCAGATTTTTGAAATTTGCGAATCGGCTCGAGGGGAGCTAGAGGCTCTGGAGCAGGAATTGGAACAAGTGCTTCAAGAGACCGTCCACACCATTGACAAGGTGGATCAGCTTGAAAGAGATTATAGGAAAGCGCGAATTCGGCTGACTGAGGTCAGCCGAGATTTCGTGCGGTACAAAGAAGCGGATATCAAATCAGCCTATGAGAAAGCGACGCAGATTCAGCTCGATCTGATGGTGTATCGCGAGAAGGAAAGCTATTTGAAATCCCGCCGCGACGATCTGCAGAAAAGGGTTCGGAATGTCGAGACCTCGGTAGAGAGAGCGGAGATGATCGCTTCGCAAATGAATGTCGTGCTTGAATATCTATCCGGCGATCTGAATCAAGTCACCCGCATTATAGAATCGGCGAAGACGAGACAATTGATCGGCCTCAAGATTATTCTGGCGCAGGAGGAAGAACGCAAGCGAATTGCCAGAGAAATTCATGACGGGCCGGCGCAGTCGCTCGCCAATATCGTGCTGCGAACGGAAATTGCCGAACGAATGATGATAAAGCAGCAATTCGAGCTTGTGCAGGATGAACTCGTTGATCTGAAGTCCCAGGTGCGCTCCGGCCTGGAGGAAATCCGCAAAATAATCTTTAATTTAAGACCCATGGCACTGGATGATTTGGGATTGGTGCCGACTCTTCGCAAGTTCACGCAGGACTTCGAAGAGAAGTCCAGGCTGCACACGGTATTCGAGCTCACGGGCAAGGAAACGCGTCTGCCATCCGCTATGGAAGCCGCTGTCTTCCGATTGGTTCAGGAAGCATTCTCGAATGTGCTCAAGCATTCGAATGCCTCGCATGTTTCGCTTGATATCAACTACAAGCCTCAAGTCATATCGTTGACGATTCATGACAATGGGGTTGGGTTCGTAGTCGGAACCGTTGATAAACCAAGCTCCAGAAACACGCATTTTGGTCTAATCGGCATGAGAGAGCGTGTGGAATTGATAGAAGGAAGGATGGAGATAGACTCAAAACCGGGACAAGGAACGAAGATTATGATAGATATTCCAACAACTTCCGATCATAGAAAGGAGAATGATACTAATGAACCAGACAGTGAATAATAATTCGAATACAATAAAAATACTATTAGCCGACGATCATCAATTGTTTCGCGAGGGCCTTAAGCGCATTCTGAATATGGAGAGCGATATCGAGGTCATCGGGGAATGCGGCGACGGCATTCAGGTTATGGAATTTTGCAATCATCAAGTGCCTGAGATCGTGCTGATGGATATTAATATGCCTATTGAGACGGGCGTTGTCACCACGGAACGCTTGAAGGGTATGTTTCCCGATGTGAAGGTTATTATTCTGTCTATTCATGATGATGAGAGCTATGTATTCGAGACGCTTCGCAAAGGAGCGACAGGTTATCTGCTGAAGGATATGGAGGCGGAGTCGCTTATTAATGCGATCCGCTCCGTGCATCAAGGATATTCTTACATTCATCCGAAGGTAACGGGCAAGCTGATCAACCAGCTTCGCCGCATGACGTATCTGGACGAGATGGGCGTAGCTTCCGGAGCCGCCGCGGCGAAGGAGCCGGGCGTGAAGTATATTGCGGCGGAGGACAGTCCGTTGACGCGCCGCGAGGCTGAGGTGCTTCGTCTGATGGCGGAGGGCAAGAGCAACAAGCTGATCGGCGAATTCCTGTTTATTAGCGAGAAGACGGTTAAGAATCATGTCAGCAGCATCTTGCAGAAGATGGAGGTTGACGATCGCACGCAAGCGGTTATCAATTCCATTAAGTTCGGCTGGGTGACGCTGTAGGTTTATGAATTGCGGTAAGGTCTATGAAGTTGAAAAGAAGCCCATGAGGCGAGCGATCGAGCGCTCCTCATGGGCTTTTTGGTCTTTTGGGAATCGGCTGCGCTGGCTGCGGATTGGTTCTGCGATGATTAGCTGTTACTCCGGCGTTTGCGTTTCTTAAGCGTAAGAAGTCCGGTCATGGTCATGATGGTGCCGAGCACGTAATAGGGTATGGAGCTCTTCTCGCCCGTTTTTGGCAAGGTGTCCAGCGGAACCACTTCGTCAGTCGAATGCTCGACATCGGTTGGGTTGCCCCCGCCCCCAGGCACCGGTTCGTCAATGACGATAATTGGCGTCTCCGATGGAGTATCCGAAGGCGAGTTTGTTGGCGGCGTGCTTGATGGCGTTTCTGTAGGCGGCGTGGTCGTCGGTGTTGCTGTTGGCGGTGTATTCGTAGGTGTCGTCGTAGGTGTGCTTGTCGGTGTTGCCGTAGGTGTGTTTGTTGGTGTTGCTGTAGGCGTGCTTGTCGGTGTTGCCGTAGGTGTGTTTGTTGGTGTTGCCGTAGGCGTGCTTGTCGGTGTTGCCGTAGGCGTGCTTGTTGGTGTTGCTGTAGGTGTGTTTGTTGGTGTTGCCGTAGGCGTGCTTGTCGGTGTTGCCGTAGGCGTGCTTGTCGGTGTTGCCGTAGGTGTGCTTGTCGGTGTTGCCGTAGGCGTGCTTGTCGGTGTTGCCGTAGGCGTGCTTGTCGGTGTTGCTGTAGGTGTGTTTGTTGGTGTTGCTGTAGGCGTGCTTGTCGGTGTTGCTGTAGGTGTGCTTGTCGGTGTTGCTGTAGGTGTGCTTGTCGGTGTTGCTGTAGGTGTGCTTGTCGGTGTTGCCGTAGGCGTGCTTGTCGGTGTCGACGAAGGCGTCGGCGTTGTTGTCGTGCAATCAGTTGCAGCATACATCAAGAAATTGCGAAGTGTAAGCGCGGCATGGCCGTTTACGGCCTCCAATTTCTCTTGAATCGGACCGGCATAGAGGTCGAGTTGGGCTTTGCCGCAGGTCGGGAGATCAATCGTCAACTCATAGCTGCCGGCAGTGTCGTAACGCTGCGAGCTTCCGTCGAAATGAACTTGCTTGTCATAAGGAGTCGGATCCCCCTCATACGTATACACGGAGAAGCTAACCTCGACGCAATTCTCCGTTGTTATAAATTTGGCAGTTGCGGTCCCATCCCCGTTAATGACGATGAAGGGGGTTCCAGGCTGTTCCTGAATTTTGCCGAAATGCTTGGAATACTGCGTACAGGCACTGCTGCTTGCGGCGTTTGTATTTTCCGAATTGGCTGCTCCTTCGGCCAACGCAATGGAACCGAAGGTCAGAGAAACCAGCAGCAGAAGGGAAAGAGCTATGACGAGCTGTTTTTTCATTTTGAACATATATTCACTCTCCTCGAATCAAACATAATTTCGGACTATAGGGACAAGGTGCGCAGGACGGCAGTGAATTTGACCGCTATGTAGCCTGAATGATTGTATATATGCAGGGCATTGTAAAAGAATGATAACATAATGGGGTAATTGGACAAGAGTGTATTTTTGACTAAGAATGTAGTACTTTTGGGAATTTTTGTCGAACGGTGATATTCGGTGTCAAAGGGAGGTCACTTGTCCGCATATCGTAACCGATAGAGCCCAAATCGCATATAGTGTCACCAAGAGGAGGTGGCCGGCATGTTGGAGCTTCTATGCTTTATAATAGGTTGCTATTCGCTGGCGGCAGTGTTGGTTCATCTGGCCTTCTGGTTAAGAAGACGGGGAGGCATGGACGAAGGCAAGCATTATGTGTTCATAGCGGACAATAGCTTTATGAATGCGGAGTGGCATCTTAGAAAGCTGTTCTCGTTCTCAAAATGGATGGGCAAGAATGTAAGGGTGACGGTTGTAGATCGCGGAATTACGGAGGATGCGTATGCTGTTCTTGAGAGGTGGAAGCGGAGCGGCAATGAATTGGTGTTGCATCGGGAACAAAAGCTGGATGATGAAGCTGGTATAAGCGGCGAGAATTCGGCAGGAAATCATCGTGATGGCGCAGGAGGAGTCGGCGGAAGCGGCATGACGGGAAAGACGGACAGCGCGCAATTATTGTGGGTATTGCAAGCCGAAGGCATTGTAACGGAATCCGAGCATGCGGTGCTGATTGATCTTCAAAACCCGGCAGATTTGTCCAAGATGCCTTATTAAGAAGATGCTGTCCCGGCTCCTTGCAGAAAGAGCTTGTGCAATTCCGGTTTGTGACATATAATCTTATTGAATTTAATCTGGCATACAATGAAATATGGGTTATAGAGTGAAGCACACTCGGCAATGCGGTTTATCCGTGTTGGTCGGGTGTGCTTTTTCGTGTGCGGCTGGAAGCTGAAGGAGGGAATGGATGCGGGCTTATGTGTATGCGATTAAGCGGGAGGGCTGCTGGGAAGCCAATCTGACTATTGCGCCTCGAGTCGATTATATATATTGGTTTGCTGAAGGCTGGGATGTTGCGAGCGGCGAAAGGGGATGGTTCTGGACGGAGCCGCTTCCGCTCGGACAAGCTTGTCGCGTCGTCGAGTGTTGGAGGAATGTTGAAGCAGCGGATAAAGAAGCATTGAACAAGCTTGCGCTCATTATCGCGGATATGAAGGCAAATGCGAGCGGGCTGAAATCTGGCAGAGAGAGGGGCAGAAAGATGTCATTGAACCATAAGGAACATGATGGGGAGAAAGTAAAGTTTTCGAGCGGGCCGGGCAAAGCGGGAAGGAGGAGGGCTCGCCTGCGGCTGCGCAGCAGCGACGAAATCGACGCTGGCGCTGGGGCGCGAGCCCAGCTATGGCTGCCGGCGGCAGCGCTCGCCGGCAGCGACGGAGTGGCGGCCGATGTGCAGGGCGGAGCGGCGAGTGGTGAGCGATGCGGAGTGGCGAGCGACGTGCAGGGCGGAACGGCGAGTGGTGAGCGATACGGAGTGGCGGTCGACGTGCAGGGCGGAACGGCGAGTGGTGAGCGATGCGGAGTGGCGGGCGACGTGCAGGGCGGAGCGCTCAGCGCCGCCCGCCAAGCGGAGCTGGCGGCGACGGCGAAGCTCGCCGCCGCGCTCTTGCAGGGCCGCGCGCTCTTGAGCGCTGAAGCGCGCGACCTGCTCGCCGGCGCAACGTTGCCCGGCGCCGAAGCAAGCTGGAGCGAAGCGTTCCAGCTTGCTTCGCTGCTCGGGCTCGTGCGCCTCAGCGGCGCGATCGCCCCTGCCGCGGGCGGGCGATCGAAGGAGCTGCGCTGCCGGCGCTGCGGCAGCGGCGAAGCGCAGCTGCGCCGCACGGCTTGCCTTGCGTGCGGCGCATCCTGCGCCTATTGCGAGGCCTGCATTGGCATGGGCCGAAGCAAGGAATGCGAGCTGCTCATACGCGGACGCTATGTATCGGCCGTTTGGGACGGCGGCGGTGCGAAGCCGGCTCATCGCAAAGCTCCGCCATTTTTCCCCGGCAGCATCGACGAGCGGCTTGCCAAGTGGAGCTTAAGTCCTGCGCAGCATGCGGCAGCGGCGAAGGCGCTTCATTTTGTAGAAGCACAGCCTCCCAACAATCCATCAAGGAGAATACGAGATAGGAATGCGGAGCTCCCTCGTTCTGCATCCAAGCGTCTCAGAGGAGCGGTGCCACGCAGCCCGTCGGGAACAGTCACGCTCAAGGGAGGCGCGTCGAATGACCTGACGGGAGCAGGGAGCCGCTTATGGCGGCCAAGCTGGCTGCGCAGCGCACTGCGCAATCCGCAATCATCACAATCCGGAAGCCCCTCCATTCCCGATCGCTTCAAAAACGCACTGACGGCAATCATGGGGCTGGACGGCCAAGCAGCCATGCGGCGGCAAATGCCAGAGCGATCTTGCAAGTTTCCGGAGTCAGAGCCGAAGCAAATACGCAGTTTCCTGCTATGGGCGGTGACCGGCGCGGGCAAGACCGAGATGATCTTTCCCCTTATCGACTCTGTGCTGAAGAGAGGAGGACAAGCGCTCATTGCTTCGCCGCGCAGGGATGTCGTCATTGAGCTTGATCCCCGCATTCGCAAGGCATTCCCCGAAGCGAGCGTGGTGACCTTGTACGGCGGCAGCGAGCAGAAGTGGGAGCGGGGACAAATCACGTTATCTACCACCCACCAGCTTTTGCGCTTCTGTGAAGCCTTTGATCTTGTCATCATCGATGAAATAGACGCTTTTCCTTATGCGAACGATCCCTTGCTTCATTATGCGGCGGATAACGCATGCTTGCCGAACGCGCCGAGGCTGCTGCTGTCCGCCACGCCTCCGCGCAAGCTGCAGCTTGCGGCAAAACGGGGACAATTGGAGCATGCCAGAGTGCCCGTTCGCTATCATCTCAATCCGCTGCCTGTACCGAGCCTTCAGCGGTCGCCCGCCATGACCCAAATTCTTGCGACGGGCAAGCTCCCGCCTTCGCTTCGGAACGCTTTGAAGCAGTCGCTGGAACGCGGCGCGCAAATCTTCATCTTCGTCGATCGAATCGATCATACGGACAAGCTGGCTAACCTGCTGAAGCAGCGACTGGGCAGCTCGCTAATCGCCGCCACTTCCTCGAAGGATCCGCAGCGGGCGCAGAAGGTGCAAGACTTTCGCAGCCGCGCATACCGCATCTTGGTCACGACGACCATATTGGAGCGCGGCGTGACGATTCCGAAGAGCGATGTCTTCGTGATGGACGCCGATGGGAGGCTGTTCGACGAAGCCTCGCTCGTACAGATGGCGGGAAGAGCAGGCCGTTCGGCGCTTGACCCGGCAGGAAGCGTCTACTTCTTCGCACGAGAGCGGAATTCTGAGCAGATACGAGCGTTGAAGCATATCCGAAGCATGAATCGGATGGCGTTCAAGCAAGGCTTCCTTGAAGGGAAGCCGGCAGACGGGAAGCGAAGGCCGTGAACAACATGCTGCAGCAACTATCCCAACTCTTATCCGCGCTTCGTAAGACAAGCGTACAATCCTTGTATTTGTTATCTCCCAGCCGCCGTTCCTGCGCGATTTGCGGCGGATCGGTCATAGGCGCGCCGCAAGCTTCCGGCCTGTCTCCCACCCTGACTTCAATGCTGATTCATGAGCTCTGCGGAAGCTGTCTGTCCGACATTCCCTGGCTGCATCGCATACTATGTCCCCTATGCGGACGAGGCATTCCCTGCGAGGATTGCAAACGCCAGCCGCAGCGGTCCTTCGAGCTGAATCGCAGCGCCGTCATATACAGCGATTCAATGAGAGAATGGTTGGCGCAATACAAGTATCGGGGTAACGAGAGACTTGCTCCGCTTCTCGGGGAGATGCTTGTTCCTGCCCTTCGGCGGCTCACGACCTCCCTCTATCCTGATTCCGCGAGCTGCCGGGAATGCTGGGACTTGCTTACATATGTTCCGATTACCGAGGAGCGCGCGATGGAGCGGGGCTTCAATCAGGCGGAGCAATTGGCATCGCATCTGTCCGCGAGCTTCGATCTGCCTCTGTACAGCTTGCTGCGCAGAGTTCGTCATACCGGGAAAATGAGCTTTAAATCAAGATCCGAGAGAGTAAGGGATGCCCGTGAGCTTTTTGCCATTGATAACCCGGGCTTGCTGCGTCTATACAAGGATTTCATGCTAGAACCACAAAGCCGCAGACCCTCCTCCATCTCCTCTCGTCCTCTGCGCATCTTGCTTATTGACGACATCTACACGACGGGAAGCACTTCGGGAGCCTGCTCGTTCGTTCTCAAGCAGCAAATCGATTTGCTGCTCGAAGTCTATGTTCTGACGTGGGCGCGCTCATAGCTGCGCGATAGCCAATCGTTCCGCTTGAATGGCATTGTCAGCAATCCAATTTGCAAATCTACTAATGAAATCCATTCCTGATTCCGTTAAACTATATATAGACCGTGGAAGTCGGAATTAGGGGGTTGAACATATGAATTTGGATAACTGTCCTCGCTGCGGCAAGCTGTTTGCCAAGAACTTCAGAGATGTATGCCCGGCATGCATTCGCGAGATTGACAATGAATATCAGCGCTGCGCGGATTATTTGCGGGAATACAAGGGTGCCATCATAAGCGAGCTTTCCGAGGCGACGAATGTCTCGATCAAGCAAATTACGAAATTCATTCGCGAAGGGCGAATTTCAATGATGAACGCTCCGAATTTGTCTTATCCTTGCGAGTCGTGCGGAACGTTTATTCGAGAGAACCATATTTGCGATGCCTGTCGGGCCAGATTGATGAAGGATACCCAGCAGATGCAGCGCAATGATGCCAAGACCGCCGAGATGAAACAGCAGGAATCGTCTGTACGAGGCGCGTACAAGGGTCTGGGCGAATATAAGAAAAGATAATTAAAACGCACTATTCATAAATACTTCCGCAGAGCCGATAATACTTTTAAAGGTATTTCGGCTCTTTTTATTTTGCAAGTAATGTTATGAGGTGATGAAGTTGAAAATAAATGATTCGAACCGGATTAGCGGAACGGGCTCCTATCAGAAGCAATCGGAGATGCGCGCAAGCGGAGCCAGGAAAGCGAAAAGCAAAGACGAGGTTCAAATCTCCGCTGCGGCCAAGGAGATGCTGAGCGCGAACGGGCTGCAAGGCGCGGAGAGAGCCAAACAGATCGATCAGCTCAAGCGCTCGATAACATCGGGCAATTATCATGTGGAAGCGGGCAAGATTGCCGAGAAGCTGCTTCCTTACCTGAAGGAGTAACCCATGAATCCGCATATTGAGCAGATTGTGAACGTACTGCAGGAACTGACAGACGAGCATCGGCAGCTTGTTGAATATAGCAAGGCGAAGACGGAGGGCATCAAGCAGAACAACCTGGATGCGATTTCGTACATTTCGAACAAAGAGAAGAAGGCGCTGGAACGCATCATTTCGCTCGAGCAGCATCGTTCTCTCTTGGTAGGCAAATATTTGGTCTCCCAGAGGATTTCCGGAAGCGAGCGTTCCTTCAAGATGGAGAAGCTGATTCAGTATGTCTATCTGGCGGAAGAGAAGCAGAAGCTGCAGCAATTATGGAGAGAGCTCAATGCGGTAATCTCGGAGCTGCAAAATTTGAATGAATTCAACCAGCAGCTTGTGAGAATGACGCTTGATTACTTGCATTTCACGCAGGACCTGCTGCTTGGACCGGAGGATGAGGATGTCACCTACCATCGAGCGGTGAAGGGGCTGACTCAGAATAGAAGCGGCAGATTCAATATCAAATCCTAGAGGAGAGGGATTGCGGCATGACATCGACATTTCACGGCTTGGAGACGGCGCGTCGGAGCTTGTTCACGGAACAATCCGCGCTGAATACAACAGGCCATAATATAGCGAATGCCAACACAGCGGGATACACGCGGCAGGTCGTTAATATGACGGCATCAACTCCGATTTATGCAGTTGGCTATTCCAAATCTACGGAAGCCGGCCAGATTGGCACGGGCGTAGAAGCAAGCTCGATTACGCGGATTCGAGAGAGCTTTCTTGACAGCCAGTATCGCAACGAGAACAAGTCGCTAGGCAACTTCAATGTGCAGCTTGACACGCTCACCAAGCTCGAGGGCATCGTGAACGAGCCGAGCGATACAGGCCTGCGGACAGTCATTTCTGATTTCTGGAATTCATGGTCCGATCTAAGCAAGAACCCGGAGAATGCCGATGGCCGCAAGGTTGTGATGGAGCAAGCTCTGGCGATGGTCGACGCATTTAATTACACCGCGCAGCAGCTCAATGATCTCAAGACAGACTTAAGCGAAAATGTCGACATCAACATCAGTACGGTCAATTCGCTGACAACGAATATCGCTCAGCTCAATTATCAGATTCAGCGGGTCGAAAGCCTCGGCGACAATGCCAATGATCTCAGAGACCAGCGGGACCTGATGACCGATCAGCTTTCGGGACTGGTCAATATTCAAGTGACGGAGCAATCCGACGGCTACAACATTTCGATGGGCTCAATCAATCTGGTGCAAGGGCAGACAAGCACGGATATGGATACCGCGACGATCGAAGGCGCGGTCGTATCAGGAGATTTGAACAGCGGCGCCATCTATGGCACGATTTATTCGAGAGACAACTTCGTGGAAGGCTATATTCAGGATTTGAACACGATGGTTCAGACAATGGTGAACGGCGAATTCGAGGTTACCTTGCCTGCTGGCTCCGTTCTGCCGGAGGGCACGGTATTGAACGGCGTAACCTATTCCGGAACGAGCCGGACATTAACGGAGGATACAACCGTCACGGTTAACGGCTTGAACGGACTTCATCAGCTCGGCTATAATCTGGCCGGCGACGAGGCAAGCCCGCCATTCTTCACGGACAGCTCCGGCGGCACTGATAATTTGACGGCGGGGAATATTACCCTGAATCCCGCCATTCAGGCGAATTCCAATCTCATCGCCACTTCCATGCGCGTCACGATGAATGACGACGGCACAGACACGGTCATTACGGGCAACAACTCGATGGCGGTTCTGTTCTCGCAAATGCGCGACATTCGTATGGATTTCGATGACGGCACCGGTACGAACAAGAACACGGTCGACGCATTCTTCCGCTCGGTGGTCGGACAGCTTGGCGTGCAGAGCGCGGAAGCGGCTAGAACGCAATCGAATCAACAAGTGATTGTCGATCAAGTAGAGTCTCGCAGACAGTCGGTCAGCGGCGTCTCGCTCGACGAAGAAATGTCGAATTTGATCAAATTCCAACAAGCTTATAACGCCGCTGCAAGGAATATGACGATGATTGACGAGATGCTGGATCGCATAATTAATGGAATGGGACGAGTCGGTCTCTAAAATAAAATGAGGTAGAGGAGTGAGCTAGCGATGTCTCTTCGCGTGACCCAATCCATGATGAATACGCAGCTGCTGCGCAACATCACCAATAACCTGAGCCGCATGAACACGCTGCAGGATCAGCTGTCGACGGGCAAGAAGATCAACAAGCCTTCCGACGATCCGGTCGGCATTACCTTCGCTCTTCGCTATCGCAGCGAGCTCCAGGCGAACGAACAGTACACGGAGAATGCGAGTTCATCTCTGTCGATGCTGGAGTATACAGATACGACAATCGGTCAAGCGACTGACGTGCTGGGAAGAGCGAGGGATTTGCTCCTGGCAGGCGCGAACGGCACGACAGAGCAGACAGGGCTTGATGCAATCAAGGTGGAGATCGACCAGCTTTATAATCAAATGGTTGAGATCGGGAACAGCCAGTTCAATGGCAAGCAAGTATTCAACGGTGAACAGACGGGAACAAAGCCCTATCCCACTCTTGGAACCGGGGATGCTGCCGATCCGCTCGCTGATCCCCCCGTGCTTAAGGCGTATCAAGTTGGAACGGATACAGGATCCATTCAATACGAATTGTCGGCAGGCATGAAGCTTGGCGTGAACATTACGGGCAATGAATTGTTTGGCGAGCCTCTTGCCGCGGACGCAACTCAAGAAGAGATGGAAGCAAGCGACAATGTATTCGCTCTCTTGCAGCGCGCTCATGATATGCTTGCTGCTGGCGATCAAGACGGCCTGTCCGATCTCGTTGGTCAGATTGACTCTCGGATAGACAAGATGCTGACGAAACGCTCCGAGGTAGGGGCGAAGGTCAATCGTGTAGACATTATCCAGAATCGTCTCGATGATATTAATATTAATCTGCAAACCGTTCAAGCGAAGACGGAGGACGCGGATATTGCCGAAGTCATTACGAATATGAAGACGGAAGAGAATGTGTATGAGGCTTCTCTGTCGGTCGGAGCTCAGCTTATTCGTCCCAGCTTGGTCGACTTCTTGAAATAGGAGGCCACTATGCAAATTCCTCAAATTCAGATGACGGTGCAGAATGCGCTGCTTTCCATTGACGCTGACGCGGGTGTTCAGCATATTCAGCAGCCGCGCGCGACAATAGATATGAAGCAAATTCGTCCGGAGCAGCAATTTGAAACAACCCAGAGTCGGCTTGAAGTCGATCAGGACAAGGCATGGGACGCTCTCGCATTAGGGAATAATCTGGAGACGATGAGCAAGATCTATTCCATGGCTTCCGATATGGCGCTTCGAGGCTTAGCTCGCATCGTGGAGAAGGGGAATCGGATGGCGGCTATTCATGAGGGAGGCAATCCTATCGCGGAGAATGCGAGGGATTGGCAAAGGACTTTCCCGGAATTTGATTTCCGCGGTCCTGCATCCTGTGATAATGTGGATATTCATTTCACGCAGGGAGGAGTAACCATTAATACGATTCCAGGCAGGGTTGAGATGAATGTTCAGGTTAATAAGCCAATTCTGGATTATGATCGCGGGAAATTGGACATGTATGTAAGCCAGTATGGCAAAGTTACCATCACACCGCCTCAAATTGATCAATATAGGTAGACATTCAAACGGATTGATAACTATAGATTTTTTGCGCTCGACGCATAAGGTCTGTAGTTTTTATTTTTTGTTGCGTGATCAAATTTTTGTGGGAGGTAATCAAGTGAGCGCAGATTTAACGAAATACAACTTTGAGGCAGGCATTCCGGGCTTTGAACAGCTTCGTCATTTCGTATTCGAGGACGTAGGCGATGAGCTCCCGATGAAGCTGATGAAGGCTGAAGAGGATCCGAACATCTCCCTGCTGGTTGTCAGTCCCTTTCTCTTCTATCCGGAATACGAGTGGGAGCTGGCTGAATCAGTCAAACAGGAGCTGGATATTAGAGAGCAAGGGGATGTGGAGATATGGTCTATTATCACCATCCCGACTGATCCGTCCAAGGCGACGATTAATTTGCTGGCGCCGATCTTGTTGAACACCAGAATGCAACGCGGCAAACAACTTATTCTGCATGATCATGCTTACAGCACTCGCGCGCCGCTGGCTCGCCCATAAGGAGGGGAAGGTTATGCTCGTTCTATCCAGGAAGAATCAAGAGTCGATTATAATCGGCTCTAATATCGAGATCGTAGTTGTAGGCATCGAAGGCGATCAGGTCAAGCTTGGCATTCGCGCTCCGAAAGATGTGGAAATTCATCGAAAAGAGATTTATATCGCCATTCAAGAAGAGAACCGCGCAGCGGCCAGTCAGACCTTCTCGCTTGCGGATGTGTCGAAGCTTTTCAAAAAATAAATTTTCGGCAAAGCTATAAACATTCCCTTGAATAATCCGATAAATGTATTAGCGCGGTAATAGGGCGGCCGACCTGTTACCAGTGGCTTCCGCAAGGATGCGGAAAATCGAACATTTCAGGGAGGAAATATTTCATGATTATCAACCACAATATCGCAGCTTTGAACACTTCGCGTCAACTAGGGATCAATGGAGCAAACTCATCCAAAAACTTGGAGAAATTGTCTTCCGGTCTTCGTATCAACCGTGCCGGCGATGATGCAGCAGGCCTTGCCATCTCCGAGAAAATGCGCGGTCAAATTCGCGGCTTGGATCAAGCGACTCGCAATGCGCAAGACAGCATTTCCCTTATCCAAACTGGCGAGGGCGCTATGAACGAAACACACAGCATCTTGCAGCGTATGCGCGAGCTGGCAGTTCAATCCTCCAATGATACGAATACAACTGCGGATCGTGAAGAGCTTCAGAAGGAAATGAACCAATTAACTTCTGAAATCAATCGTATTGGTAACACGACTGAATTTAATACGAAAAAATTACTTAACGGTGATTTGTCGGCAACTGCTGTTGTTTCCAATCCTGCAACAACTGCGGTGGATGATCAAACTATTACGATTCAATATGCTACTGGCATTACATTCACAGGCACTGGAACGCAACCGAATATTCAAAACAGTGGAACGGATAATCAAGTTGCTATCGCGGCTAATGATGGAGCTTCTTTTGATTGGGATAATATTGATGATGCTGAAACAAACGCAATTACTATCACTAAGAATGGTGATAATATTTCGGTAACCATTCAAGGTACAGATGGTGATGGAGATACACTAGATATTACTGATGCTTTCATGACTCATACAGAAGGTTCAGATTACACATTTGATGCTCATGGTGTCAGCTTCTCGATCTCGGAAGAAGATTTTGCTGCTATGGACGATGGAGATAGCGTTGAAATTGATCTGTCAGCCATTGCAACTGCTGCAAGTGATACTGATGTATCAGGTACGCAAGGTACATCTTCGAACTACTCGGCTTACACTACAACAGATGCAACCGCATTGTTCTCGGATGTAACTGTTACTGGTACTGATATGGATCCTAACGCAGCAACAATCGATATCTCGCTAAGTGCTGCTGATGAACTAACAGTAACGATTAAAGATGCTGACGGCAACAATATCTCCGAAGATATCATAGGTGCTACAGATTTCAATTCATATACGTACGATAACCATGGTGTTTCCTTCTCTATTAACGGGACTTGGACTACTGGTGATATCATGACACTTAATACCATTGATTTGGCTACAACAACGACCAACAATGATACCACTTCAGATAACTCCTTGAATTTCCAAATTGGTGCCAATCAGAATCAAACAATGGCTTTGAGTATTTCTGATATGCGTGCGGCGGCACTTGGTATTACAGGTACTGGAACTGGCTTCTCTGATGCAGCTAATGTAACAGACGGTACTAATAATACTTCTGTAGAGAATGCGTTGGATGTTACGACTGCAGCGAATGCAGCGAATGCAATTACAGTTCTAGATTCGGCCATTGCGAAAGTATCGTCAGAACGTTCCAAATTGGGTGCTTCGCAGAACCGTCTTGAGCACACCATCAACAACCTTGGAACTTCCTCCGAGAACCTGACAGCTGCAGAATCCCGTATCCGCGATGTGGATATGGCGAAAGAAATGATGGAGTTCACGAAGAACAACATCCTCTCCCAAGCTGCTCAAGCGATGCTTGCTCAAGCGAACCAACAGCCGCAAGGCGTTCTGCAATTGCTTCGTTAATACCTGGTTTTCTCAAGGAGACTCTAGACCTTCTAGAGTCTCCTTTCTACTTTCTGCAATTAGAGGAGTTGACTGATTTATGAACAAGTACCAAGAGAGCATGGAGCAGACATTGACCTTGTCAGATACCTGTCTGGAAGGAATCGATCATATAAAGAGACGTTTAAGTGAAGGGACACTAGAGAGTACTGTCCCATTATTTAGCGATTTAGTCGAAGCGTTTTTTCAAATGGAAAGATCTATATCTGTGTTTAAGGAGCAGCTGCCTCCCAATCATCTGGCAGAACGGTCTGACGAGCTGCGCGAAGCGATCGATCATGTTGTGACTTCGTATGAATCCAGTGATTCGGCAAAGGCGAAGGAGTTGATTCATTTCAATCTTTATCCGTGTTTCAAGAAGTGGAAGCGGGAACTGCATGATGCGCTTGAGGCGTAACAGGTTAGGAGGGGAATAGCGAGTTAAATAGAAGAATTGAATTTGATATCTACATTTCTGTCGAAGCTTTTCCGATATACATAATAAATAACTATTGGCGAAGGCAGGAATGGCGATGAATACTCCTATTTCAAATTCTGGTCAAGGCAATTCAGTGGAACGCGTGACGCCAGTCAGCACGGGAAGCAGCTCATCAAGCACGGTCAGCCATGAAACTTCATTTTCATCCAAGACGGCAACAGGAATAACGAACATAGACGATCTGAAGCTGGCGGAGCTTCGTGGAGACGGAATCACTTTAAGCGATGAGCAGGCGGTCAAGACAGTGGAACGCGCCATTAAAGCCATGCAAGGAAGAGCGACGAATCTGCAATTCTCTGTACACAAAGAGACGAATCTGATTGCTGTGAAGATTGTAGACAGCGAGTCAGGCGAGGTGCTTAAAGAGATTCCACCGGAGAAATCATTGGATTTTGTCGCAAAGCTATGGGAAATGGCAGGCATTTTCGTAGATAAGAAAGGTTAACAGTGTGATGAGAAGAAAGGAGAATAAAGCATGAGCATTAGAATTAGCGGTCTCGCGTCAGGCATTGATACCGATACTATGGTAAAGCAGTTGATGGCTGCAGCGCGTCTTCCCATGGACAAGCTGGTTCAGAAGCAACAAACGCTGGAGTGGAAACGAGATAGCTATCGGGAGCTGAACAATAAGATTCTTGATTTCAAGAATGCGGCATTCGACATGAAGCTGCAATCGGGTTATTTGGCCAAGAAGGTAAGCTCTTCCTTGGATAGCGTAGTATCTGTAACGGGAAGTGCGAATGCGAATGAGGGGCAGTATACGTTTGAGGTAGTGAAGCTGGCCAAGGCTGCTGGTTTTAGTACCGGCGCATTAGGCGCAGGCGACGGGACTGCGACCATTGGCGAGAAGCTAGCTCTTACAGGAACAGACAATAAGCTTACGATTGCCGGGGCCAAAGGAACTGCTGAAATTACATTGGATGAAGATTATACTTTAAATGAAATGATCGCGAATATTAACAGTAAATCCAATGAGACAGGCGTTAAAGCGGCCTATGATTCTACGATGAATCGAATATTCTTCACAACGACTCAAACAGGAGAAGATTCTAAAATTGATTTGACTCTGACCAATTCTTCCGGTACTGAAACGGATTTAAACTCTATCTTCAACATGAGCGATACCAACAAGAGCATTACAGGCGAAGATGTTACCCCGGCCAGTGCCAATACGATTAATATTAAGGGATTGGACGCCACAATCAAGTTTAATGGCATTCAAACTACCTATCCTTCCAATACGATGACGATTGCGGGATTAACTTTCACAGCCAAACAAGAAAGCACCGAAATTGCAACGGTTGAGGTTTCTCAAGATATAGACAGCATTGTTGATAAGATAAAGAATTTCGTCGATAAATATAATTCCTTGATAAGCGATGTAGACGCAAAGGTTTCAGAAAAGCGTGATCGTGATTATGCCCCGCTTACAGATGCACAACGCGAGGAAATGAGCGAGGATGAGATTAAGCGATGGGAAGAGAAGGCGAAAGCGGGTATGCTTTCCAATGATTCGATTCTCTCTGGCGGTATGAATGCATTACGAAGAGTTTTGACCGATACAGTTGGAGGGTTGCCATCAGGTCAATTGAACAGCTTGGCTGCTATTGGCATTTCCAATACGAATATTGTTGGGTCGACCATTTCGGGAAGCTATGCCGACGGCGGAAAGTTGTATATCGACGAGACGAAGCTTAAGGCTGCTCTGGCGGATAATCCGGATGAAGTAATGGCGCTGTTTACAACAGATGTAACGGATTCAGCTAACGACGGAATAGCGGCTAAGTTATACGACAAAGCCTCAAACTTGTTCCAGCAAATTACGGATAAAGCCGGAGCCTCGACCTCAATTGAAAGCAATTATTTGCTGGGGAAGGAAAATTTGCAAATTGCCGATCAAATTACAAGTTTGACTACCAGATTGCAAGATCTTGAGGATCGTTACTACAAGCAGTTCACCGCAATGGAAACTTATATTAATCAAATGAATTCACAAAGCAATTGGCTTGCTCAACAATTTAGTACTTCCTAGGAGGTAACAACATGCAACAGCTTCAACAACGGAACAAGTACTTGGAGACGACCATTCAGACTGCATCCCCTGCTCAACTACTCATTATGCTGAATGATGCGGCTATTCGATTCTGTAGACAAGGCATTGCAGCTATCGGAGAGAGAAACTTCGACGAGGCCAATCGGAATTTGCAGAAAGTACAAAATATTGTTTCGGAGTGGATGATAACGATTGATAGATCCTCTCCGTTGGCCGATAATTTGTTGAGCTTATACGAGTACTTTAACAATCGTCTAGCCGAGGCGAATATGAAGAAGGCTGTTGAACCTGCCGAGGAAGTGCTGGGCTATCTGATCGAGCTGAAAGAAACCTGGCTGCAAGCTGCCAAACAATCTAACGGGCAAGCGGGGCAAGCGAATGGAAGCACAGTTAAACAAACTCATTCAACTGTCGTCTAATCTCATTGAGAAGATGGAAAGCAGCGATTTGCAATCCATAGAGGAATATATGACACAACGTGACAAATTATTTGCAGATCTGCAGCAGTTGCCGGTCGAACGATATGAGGCTGATGCTCTGCAGCCATTAATTGAACGCATTACGAAGCAAGATTCCGTCATTATACGTACAATGGCTGCTCTGAAGCATGCCGCATTTGTGGAGATTGAGAAGATTAATCGAGGGAAACGCTCGAAATCGGTCTACGAAAGCTCGTCGTATGGAGATGATAGTTTATTCTTCGACCGCAGACGTTAGTATATTCATTCACTTGTGTTTGGCAGCCGTCCTTATTGGGCGGCTATTTTGTTGCAAGAGGTCTTGTGATGACAAAAGGAGAAACCAGCAACATCAACTATGTATTCGCTTTCAAAAAATTGTTTGACAATTTGATGGCGATGGTGGTATAGTCGAAATGTGGGCCAGACCTATAAACGTCTCACAGCATTTTGAAGATGAAGGGAATGTTTGCAGATGCAAGGAAAAGTGAAATGGTTTAACGCAGAGAAAGGCTATGGATTTATCGAGACTGAACAAGGCGGCGACGTATTCGTTCATTTCTCCGCGATCCAATCCGAAGGCTTCAAAACTCTCGAAGAAGGCCAAGCGGTTGAATTCGATATCGTTGAAGGCGCACGCGGTCCACAAGCTGCAAATGTAGTCAAACTGTAATCATCGGTTGAATAATAACCACTTATAGATGGTTCGCTTGACAGTGGCTAAACTTATTAAAGCTCCGGGAAACCGGGGCTTTTTTCTGTCAATTTTAATGTCAGGAAATCTAACATAAGAAGCGCTGGATGATAATGTTAATAATTCTGAAAATTCTAAATTAATAATTAACTATTTTGAAATGGGCACTCGCATATGATATACTAAGTTCATGTAAAGGAGGTTTGCCCATGCAATATATCATTCGAGGACAACACTTTCAGGTGACTGACGCTTTGAGAGATTACGTCGAGAAGAAGTTAAGCCGATTGGAGAAGTATTTCGACGAACCAATCGCCTCCGACATGAACGTTACCTTATCGGTAACAAAGGGACAACACAAGGTTGAGGTGACAATCCCATTATTAGGTGCGATACTTAGAGCCGAGGAGAAGAGCGAAGACATGTATGCGTCCATCGATCTCGTGGTGGATAAGCTGGAGAGGCAAATTCGCAAACATAAGACGAAGATGAACAAGAAGTTCAAAGGCGGAAGCGGTGTCAAAGCCTTGTTCCGCGAAGAAGGCTCGGCCGTCAGCGTGTTGGAGGAAGAAGAAGACCTTGAGCTCGTGCGCAAGAAGAGCTTTAAGATGAAGCCGATGGATGTGGAGGAAGCGATTCTGCAGATGAATATGGTTGGTCATAATTTCTTCGTGTTCTCCAACGTCGACAACAAAGAAGTGAATGTTGTGTACAAACGAAGCGACGGCAAATATGGATTAATTGAACAAGAATAATTCGAACTTCTATTATATATAATGTGGATGTACGCCCCGGCCTGCTTCATGGTCGGGGCGTAAGTTCGTCCGCGTAGGACATACATTGCGGCAGTGGCTGCAAACTGATACAATTTAAAACAAATAGACCTACTACCGAAAGGGGAAAACCATGCTCGGACTAGTAAAGAAGATATTCGGAGACGCCAATGAGCGCGAAGTGAAGCGGCTTATGCGCACGGTAGAAGAAATTAATGGCATGGAGTCCAAGTTTGTTGCGTTGTCCGACGAGGAGCTTCGCGCCAAGACGGATGAATTCAAAGCGCGTATAGAGAAGGGCGAGGAGCTTGACGATTTGCTGCCGGAAGCCTTCGCTACCGTTCGTGAAGCGTCGAAGCGTACGCTAGGCATGCGTCATTTCGATGTACAGCTGCTCGGAGGTATGGTGCTGCATGAGGGCACGATCGCAGAGATGAAGACCGGTGAAGGTAAGACGCTGGTTGCGACTCTTGCCGTATATTTGAATGCGCTGCTGGGGCGCGGGGTTCATGTCGTGACGGTGAATAATTATCTGGCTCAGCGTGACAGCGAGTTGATGGGACAATTGTACACGTTCCTCGGGCTTACGGTCGGCTGTAATCTGCATGGCTTGACTCATGCGGAGAAGCAAGAGGCTTACGCATGCGATATTACGTATGGAACGAACAATGAGTTCGGCTTCGATTATCTTCGCGACAATATGGTGCTGTACAAAGAGCAGATGGTTCAGCGTCCGCTCTATTACGCGATTATTGATGAAGTTGACTCCATTCTGGTCGATGAGGCGAGAACGCCGCTCATTATTTCCGGACAAGCAGCAAAGTCGACGGAGCTATACTATGCGGCGGATCGATTTGTCAGCCGTCTAAAGGTTGAAGAGGATTATACGATCGACGTAAAATTGCGTAATGTGATTCTGACGGATTCGGGCGTTGAGAAGGCGGAGCGCGCGTTCAGCATAGAGAATTTGTTCGATCATGCGAATGTGCTGATTAACCATCATATTCAGCAAGCGCTGAAGGCGAATTGCATTATGAAACGCGATGTCGACTATGTCGTTCAAGAGGACGAGGTTGTCATTGTCGATGAGTTCACGGGCCGTCTCATGTCCGGTCGCCGTTACAGCGATGGTCTTCATCAAGCGATTGAAGCGAAGGAGCAGCTTAAGGTTCAGAACGAGAGCATGACTCTGGCGACGATTACGTTCCAGAATTACTTCCGCATGTATCGCAAGCTTGCGGGCATGACGGGTACGGCGAAGACGGAGGAAGAGGAATTCCGCCGCATCTACGGCCTGGATGTTATTCAAGTGCCGACGAACCGTCCGTTGATTCGGAAGGATATGTCGGATGTGGTCTACAAGACCGAGAACGGCAAATTCAACGCAGTCGTGGATGAGATTGTAGAGCGTCACAGCCGCAATCAGCCGGTTCTGGTAGGTACGATTTCCATTGAAAATTCGGAGAAGCTGTCCGACATGCTGAAGCGCAAGGGGATTGCGCATAAGGTGCTGAATGCGAAGTTCCATGCCGAAGAGGCGGAGATTATCTCCAAGGCTGGACAAGCAGGAGCAGTAACGATCGCCACGAACATGGCTGGCCGCGGTACGGATATTTTGCTGGGCGATTCGGTCGAGGAGCTGGGCGGGCTACATATTATCGGCACGGAGCGGCATGAGAGCCGCCGTATCGATAATCAGCTGCGCGGCCGCGCGGGACGTCAGGGGGATCCGGGTTCGACGCAATTCTATCTATCCTTGTCGGATGAATTGATGCGCAGATTCGGCTCGGAGAATATTATGGTGATGATGGACCGTCTGGGACTGGAAGAGGATCAGCCGATCGAGAGCAAGATGATCTCGAGAGCGGTGGAATCGGCTCAGAAGCGCGTGGAAGGAAGCAACTTCGACACGCGGAAGGTTGTCCTTCAATATGATGATGTGATGAATCAGCAGCGCGAGGTTATTTATAAGCAAAGACGCGCAATCTTGGAGTCCGATGATATTCGCAGCGAAGTGATGGAGATGATAGGGCCGGTCATCGAACGCATCGTGGACGCGCATTGCGCCGAGGATATTCCGGAGGAATGGGATCTTCAAGCAATCGCGGACTTTGTGCATGCCACCTTCCTCGAGGAAGGTGCCGTGACGAAGGACAATCTGTGGGGCAAGGAGAAGGAAGAGATTAACGCCTTCATTCTGGAGAAGGTTGTTGCCTACTACGATCAACGTGAAGCTGAGCTTGGCGCTGAGACGATGCGCGAGTTCGAGAAGGTTGTCGTACTGAGAGCGGTAGACAGCAAGTGGATGGATCATATCGATGCGATGGATCAGCTGCGCCAGGGCATTCATCTCCGCGCTTACGGCGGAACAGATCCTCTTCGCGAATATCAATTCGAGGGCTTCGAGATGTTCAAGGAAATGATCGAGAGCATCCAGGAGGAAGTTTCGAAATATATTATGAAAGCGCGCGTTGAGAACAATATGGAGCGTCAAGAGGTTGTGAAGGGCCAGACGACTTCTACCAGCGGCGGCGGGGAATCGCAAGAGAAGCGGCCGGTCAGACGCGATGATCGCGTCGGCCGCAATGATCCTTGTCCTTGCGGAAGCGGCAAGAAATACAAGCAGTGCCACGGGCAGTAATGACAATATCATTTTGAGGTGAAGCGACAGCTATGTTAGATATATCGGTAAAACAGGATTTAAGGGAAATGGCGAAGCGAATCCAAGAACTTAGGGGGTCTCTTTGACCTCGATCTGAAGCAAGAGATGATCGCCAATTTCGAGGAAAAGATGTCATCGCCCGATTTCTGGGACGACAATGAACGGGCGCAGGGGGTTATTTCGGAGCTGAATGCGGTGAAATCCGTTGTAGAGCAGTACGAGAAGCTGAGCGGAGAGCAAGAGGAGCTTGGGATGATGCTGGAGCTTGCGGAGGAAGAGGAAGATCAGTCCCTCGAGGCCGAGCTTGTCGAAGGAGTTGCAGCGCTGCTCACCAAGGTTAGCGATTTCGAGCTGCAGTTGCTGCTGAATCAGCCTTATGACCGGTTGAACGCCATTCTGGAGCTGCATCCCGGCGCTGGCGGCACGGAGTCACAGGATTGGGGTCTCATGTTGTACAGGATGTATACGCGCTGGGCGGAGAAGCGCGGCTTCAAGGTTGAGGTGCTGGACTACCAGGACGGCGATGAAGCCGGTCTGAAGAGCGTCTCCATCCTGATCAAAGGCTATAATGCCTATGGGTATCTCAAAGCGGAGAAGGGCGTGCATCGTTTGGTGCGAATATCGCCCTTTGATTCGGCGGGCAGACGGCATACGTCATTCGCGTCCTGCGATGTCATGCCGGAGATTGACGACACGATCGAAATCGAGATTCGCTCCGAAGATCTTAAGGTGGATACGTACCGGGCGAGCGGCGCCGGCGGACAGCATGTCAATAAGACGGAATCGGCGATACGGATTACGCATATTCCGACAGGCATCATTGTTGCATGTCAGCAAGAACGCTCACAGATTGCGAACCGCGACCGGGCGATGAAAATGCTGAAGTCGAAGCTCTACGAACGGAAGATTGAGGAGCAGATGCAGCAGTTGGCGGAAATTCGCGGCGAGCAGTCGGATATTGCATGGGGCAGTCAAATTCGCTCCTATGTGTTCCATCCATACAGCATGGTCAAGGATCATCGGACTTCCGTCGAAACAGGGAACGTCGGCGCGGTGATGGACGGCGATCTCGACGCTTTCATCGACGGTTATCTTCGCAATCAAATACGGCATGAATAGGATTCATGCATAGGATGACAGGAGAGTTCCAACACTGTTACAGTGGGGGACTCTCCTTTTGTATGCTTATTATTTTCGGCGGAATAGGTCTCGGCAAATATACATAATCGTGCATATTATGGATGAGAAGGTGGTAGATCGAAATGGCGGTTGCGACAAAAAGGAAGCGCGGAGTTGGAATGTACCGCAGAAATCCCGGTGCTATGATGGTCTGGAATGCTCTGCAATTAATGATTGGTTCCGTCGTTGTCGCCTTGAGCTTCAATATGTTCCTGGTGCCTAACGGGATTGCTTCCGGCGGCGTATCGGGCGTCTCCATACTCGTACAGCGGCTGACGGACATTCCACCTGCCTATACGCAGTGGGCCATTAACATTCCCTTATTCCTTGTAGGCTTGATGCTGTTGGGACGTAAATTTGGAGCCAAGACGGCGTTAGGGACAGTCATGCTGCCGCTATTTGTACTTTTGACGTCCTCTGTTCCTGTGCCGACGAGCAATCCGCTGCTGGCGGCTATCTACGGCGGCATCGGGGTTGGTCTTGGGCTTGGTCTTGTGTTTCGGGGCGGAGGCTCGACAGGTGGTCTGGATTTGGCTGCGCAAATGCTGCATCGTTATACAGGCATGCCGTACAGCCTGGCTATTGTATGCTTCGACGGCTGCGTCATTACGGCTGCGGGGTTCATTATTTCGCCGGAGATATCGCTGTATGCGCTTATTGGGCTTTTCGTGACGAGCAAGACGATCGATTTTGTGCAAAATGGTCTTCAGCTCTCCAAGGTGGCTTTCGTGATCAGCAATCATACGGAAGCGGTGGCCGAGGCGATTCTGAATGATCTTGATCGCGGCTTGACTCGACTTGACGGCCATGGCGGGTTCACGGGCGAAGGCCGAACGATTCTCATGGTTGTTGTCGATCAGAACGAGGTGCCGAAGCTGAAGCAGCTCGTGAGAGGCATCGATTCAGGGGCTTTTGTCATTATCAGCAACACAGCCGAAGTGTTGGGGCAGGGATTTAAGCTCGAAGGATAGGGAATGACGGAATTACGGATAGCGATACATGATAGTTAAGGGGATTTGCTTGTAAAAAAAGCCCAGCTCAATGAATGCTAGTTATTCGATGAACTGGGCATGTTAAGAATTATTTTTTGAGATGCTTGTTAATTTCATTTAAAGGAAGATCCAAGGTCTTCGATACATCTTCCGGGCTGAAGCCTTTGCCTAAAAGCTTCTGAATTGTCGACTGACGCTCCAAAACGATGCCCTCTTCTCTGCCTTCCTCTCTGCCTTCCTCATAGCCCCAACGCTTCCAAGCTGGCATTAGTTCCATAATCGTCACCTCGTACTCAGGGTATTGTTCGCTAAGATCTCGCAGGATTAATTCATCTGTCGCGGGATCGGGTTTAAAATATAAGTCTGCAACTGACATTAAGAGCGAAAGTTTTGCTTGATCGAGCTTTTGTTGCAGCTGTAATATCATTCGGAGATAAGTCTTTCTGACTTCTCGGGCTTCCTCTTCATTATAACCCATTTTGGCCAATAATGCCGCAGCTATCGGGTTGTCAGAATCGATAAATTGTCTCCAATTCTGATTGCGAAGCTCAAGCTTGAGAAACTGGAAGTGAAGAATGATGTGGCCGGGGATCTCCATCGAAAAGGTATCAGGTTCGTAATGGACTTGATCTGCAGTGAAAATGGCAATTGGAATAATAAGCTTATGCTCTTTGCGATGGCGCTCTACCAAGCGGCTGAAATAGATAAACATTCGCTCATTGAAATTGGCTTGTTTGTAGGACTGAGGCTCAAGGTGAATAATGACATAGGCGTCCAATGATTTATATTTGGTTTCAAGCAACAAGTCAACGCTTCTCCGTTCTTCGCCAACAATATCAACAAGGAGTTCTTGCATCAAAAAGCGAGTATGGGAGTGATCAAGCAGTGCATTCACTTCAGGGAAGAAGAGCTCCAGGAACTCTGCGAAGAAGGTTTGAAGAAGCTTTTTGAAAGCCTCATCATGTGAGACGTTGGATGAATCAGTGTAATTAGTCATAAAGGCCCCCTTGACTAGAACGTATGTTCTATTTTATCATGAGGAGGTTACAAATGTAAATAAAAAGGGAGCGGAACATATATTTTTCGTTGTATTAATATTAGTTAAAATGTATAATAATACAGAAACGCGATCTTGTTTCCATCTACTCTTGAATGATGTAAAATATAGGACGGCGGACAAAATCACGGATTACCTACATATAGAATTTTGCAAGTTGAAGGAGTGAATATAGATGAGCAAGAAGCTAGGAGCAGCCATAGTCGGTTCGACCGGATATGGGGGAATCGAATTGATACGGTTGCTGGCGGCGCATCCCATGGTCGAGGTGACTTCTGTTATTTCATCGTCAAGCGCGGGAACCCCCATCACTGATGGATATCCACATTTGCTGGGCATCCGCGAGGAATTACTGGATGATGTGGATCCTGCGGCTATCAAGGCCAAGGCTGATGTGGTCTTTCTCGCAACGCCCGCGGGCGTTGCGTCCAAACTTGCGCCTCAATATCTTGAAGCGGGCCTGAAGGTAATTGATCTTTCCGGCGATTTTCGGTTGAAGGACGCCGCTTTATACGAACAGTGGTATAAGAAATCCCCGGCTGATGAAGCCTATCTGAAACAAGCTGTGTTTGGTCTTGCGGAGATTTATGGCGAGAACGTAAAGGGAGCAAGCTTCGTATCGAATCCAGGCTGCTATCCTACGGCTACTTTGCTTGGCTTGATTCCTGCAGTGAAAGCGGGCTGGATCGATCCTGCGACGATTATTGCGGATGCGAAATCAGGAGTGTCCGGCGCGGGAAGAGGTGCGTCTCTTGGCACGCATTATTCCGAGCTGAATGAGAATTTCAAAGCTTACAAGGTGAACCAGCATCAGCATATTCCGGAGATTGAGATGGTGCTGTCGGACGCAGCAGGCCTTCCGGTAGTAACGACGTTCACAACGCATTTGGTGCCAATGACGAGAGGCATTCTATCGACGATTTATGCGCAGTTAAACGGTAAGCATAGCGTAGAAGCTTTTATTCAGCTTTATAGCGATTTCTATGAAGGACGTCCATTCGTGCGCATTCGTCCGGAAGGGCAGTGGCCTGCCACGAAGGAAGTATGGGGCTCGAACTATTGCGATATCGGCTTTGCGGTTGACGAGAGAACGAATCGTGTTACGATTATTTCGGTCATCGATAATTTGGTGAAGGGCGCTGCCGGCCAGGCGATTCAGAATTTGAATTTGATGATGGGCTGGGATGAGACGTCGGGACTGCAGTTTGTGCCTGTTTATCCGTAATGATACTTTTATACACAGAAGGGAAATCGAATGTTCATGGGTACTAATAACCTTTCTTCCTCCTTCAAGATCGTCGAAGACGGCTCGATCACAACCCCGCTTGGCTTTCGGGCCGGCGGCTTGCACTGCGGCTTGAAGAAGACGACCCGATATGATTTGGGCGCAATTATTTGCGAGGTGCCCGCGGTTTCTGCGGGCGTGTATACGACGAATGTTTTCCAGGCGGCACCGCTTAAGGTGACGCGCGAGAGCTTGGCATCTGAGGGCAAGCTGCGGGCCGTGCTCGTGAACAGCGGCAATGCGAACGCGTGCACAGGCGAGCAGGGCGAGGCCGATGCTTACGAGATGCGCGCGAGGTTTGCGGAAGCGGTAGACGTGAAGGCGGAGCATGTCGCGGTCGCTTCGACCGGCGTCATTGGCGAGACTCTTAAGATGGACAATGTAAGAAACGGCATTGATTTATTGCCTGGTCAGCTTCTAGACGGCATGGAGGGAGCGGATGGCTTCTGCCAAGCGATTCTGACGACGGATTTGGTGCAAAAGATGGTATGCGTGGAGCTGGAAATCGACGGGCAGCGCGTTCATATTGCGGGGGCGGCCAAGGGCTCGGGCATGATTCATCCGAATATGGCGACGATGCTCGGGTTTGTCACAACTGACGCGAAGATAGGCGGCGAAGCGCTTCAGGGTTTGCTGCGTAAAGCGACGGATCTTAGCTTCAATATGATTACGGTGGACGGAGACACTTCTACGAATGATATGCTGATTGCCATGGCCAGCGGGCTTGCGGCGAATCAGGAATTGAGCGAAGAGCATGCGGATTGGGCTGCATTCGCGGCTGCGCTTAGCTATGTATGCGAGGTGCTGGCGAAGGCTATTGCCCGCGATGGAGAAGGTGCGACGAAGCTCGTGGAGGTACAGGTTCGCGGCGCGGTCAGCGATGAATCGGCGCAGGCGATCGCGAAGACGGTCATCGGATCGTCGCTCGTGAAATCGGCAATTTTCGGAACGGATGCGAACTGGGGACGTATTATTGCGGCGGTGGGACGCGCCGGGCAGCCGGTGAATCCGAACACGGTGGATATTCGATTAGGCGATATTGTCACGCTGGAAGCCTCGAGGCCGACAGGCTTTGATGAAGAGGCCGCGCTCGAATATTTGAAGGGCGACACGGTTGTCATCCATGTTGACCTGCATATGGCGGAAGGAGCGGCAACGGCTTGGGGCTGCGACTTGACCTATGATTATGTGCGGATCAATGCCGCCTATCGAACGTAAGAGAATATGGCATAACGGGCCTTGGGCCGGCGTTAGGGGGAACCGGGAGTGAAACAACAACGATTTGTAATGAAATGCGGCGGAAGCACATTGGCGGCTCTGCCAGTAAGCTTCTTCGATGAATTGAATGAGCTTCAACGGGAAGGCGTGAAGCCGGTTATCGTGCATGGCGGCGGACCGGCCATCTCGGAGACGTTGTCGAAGCTGGGCATTGAGACGGAATTCGTGAACGGACTGCGCAAGACGAACGAAGCGGTGCTTGATGTGGTGGAGATGGTGTTGTCAGGCGGCATTAATAAGGAAATCGTTCGCAAAATACTTCAAAACGGCGCGCAAGCGTTTGGCTTGTCCGGTGTCGACGGTCAACTGATACTGGCAAAGCCGGCTGCCAACGCTCATGAAATCGGCTTTGTGGGCGAGGTTACGGAAGTGAATGCGGCTATTATTGAAGTTGTCATGGAGATGGGTTATATTCCGGTAATCGCGCCAATCGGAATCGACGAAGACGGACAGCGTTATAATATTAACGCAGATACGGCGGCGGGGGCGGTAGCCTCTCATCTTGGCGTGGAGCAGATGATTGTAGTGACGGATGTGCCGGGCATACTGAAGACGGTGAACGGCGAGAAGCAGGTGCTTGCCGAGGTGACGGTAACGGAGATAGAAGCCATGATTGCCAGCGGGGAGATTTATGGCGGGATGATTCCGAAGGTGCGGGCTGCCGTGCAATGCATTCAAGGCAAGGTGCGCGAGGTCGTCATTGTAAGCGGGCAAGAGCCGGGCGTGCTCACCCGAGCGGTTCGTGAAGGCGGGATTGGCACACGGATTATAAGGACTAATGAAGGGCGGTTGTCTTAAAATGAGCCATTCGACTACAACGGAAGCGGCTTCAAGCTTGCTGCCCACATATGCCAGATACCCGCTAACCCTTGTGAAGGGGGAAGGCAGTTGGCTGTGGGATGATACAGGCAAGCGCTATCTGGACTTTATGAGCGGCATTGCCGTTACGAATTTGGGCCACGTACCTCGGCGCATCAAGGAAGCGCTTGTAAGTCAGCTTGATCAATTGTGGCATGTGTCGAATTTATTCCATATCCCGAATCAAGCGGAAGCAGCCAAGCTCCTTACAGATAACAGCTGCGGCGATGCGGTGTTCTTCTGCAACTCGGGGGCCGAAGCGAACGAAGCGGCGATCAAGCTTGCAAGGCGCTATCAGCAGTTGATTCAAAATAATGGTCGTTACGAGATCATTACATTCGAGCAATCCTTCCATGGCCGTACGCTAGCGACTTTGACGGCAACCGGGCAAGCCAAGGTGAAGGAGGGCTTTGCTCCTCTGCCGGAGGGCTTCAAGACGATTCCGCTGAACGACATTCAGGCGTTGAAGGCGGCCATCAGCGTGAACACCGCCGCTATTATGCTGGAGATGGTGCAGGCGGAAGGCGGTATACACCCCGTGGATACGGATTTCATTCAGCAAGCGGCAGAGCTGTGCGAGAAAGAAGGCATCTTGCTCATTGTTGATGAGATTCAGACCGGCATGGGACGGACGGGCAAGCTGTTCGCCTATGAGCATTTCGGAATCGAGCCGGACATCTTCACGCTTGCGAAAGGACTTGGCAGCGGTTTTCCGGTTGGCGCGATGGTTGCCAAGGAGAAGCTGCGGGAAGCTTTCTCAGCGGGAAGCCATGGATCGACCTTTGGCGGCACGCCAATCGCAACGGCTGTTGTCAAAGCGACGATTGAGACGATTGTAGGCGAGCATCTGCCGAACAGAGCGGCTGAGCAAGGCGAATATTTGAAAGCTCAGCTCCGGGAGAAGCTGGCGGGCAACGATTTTGTCAAAGAGATTAGAGGAATCGGACTTATAGTCGGCATTGAATGCGCGGGACCTGTTGGAGCGATTTTGACGGAGGCTCAGAATGAAGGTCTTCTGGTCATCTCTGCGGGACCGAATGTGATTCGCCTGTTGCCTAATTTACTCGTTGCGAAGGAAGAAATAGATGAAGCGGTAATGATACTGGCGAAGCTGATCAAGGCTTTCAGTTGAAGGAGGAATTTCGATGCAGGCAGTGAATGAAGAGTTAGCGTTAAGCTTGAAGGGCCGCGATTTTCTTATGCTGGTCGATTTTACGAAGGATGAGTTGCAATATCTGATTGAGCTGGCCATTGATTTGAAGAAGAAGCAGAAGGCGGGCGAGACTTATCATCCGCTGAAGGGCAAGACGCTCGGCATGATTTTTGAGAAATCGTCGACGCGCACCCGCGTATCCTTCGAGGTGGGAATCTATCAGCTTGGGGGACAAGGGCTGTTCCTGAGCGGAAATGATCTTCAGCTTGGACGCGGTGAAACGATTTGGGACACGGCGCAGGTTTTGTCGCGCTATCTGGACGGCATCATGATTCGAACCTTCGCGCATCGCAAGGTTGTCGAGCTGGCGAGAGGAGCTACAATTCCTGTCATTAATGGCTTGACCGACTTGTCTCATCCTTGCCAGGCACTGGCGGATTTCCAGACAATCTATGAACATAAAGGGCGTCTTGAAGGGCTGAAAATGGCTTATATCGGCGACGGCAACAATGTGGTTCACTCGCTCATGATGGGAGCTGCCAAGCTCGGCATGCATATGGCTATCGCGACGCCGAAGGGCTATGAGCCTGATGCGGATATCGTGGAGCAGACGAAAGCGAATACGTTGGACTCTGGCTCGACTCTGTACGTGGGGTATGATCCTAAGGTAGCCATTGCGGATGCGGATATCATCTACACGGATGTGTGGGCGAGCATGGGACAGGAAGCGGAGCAGAAGGAACGCGAGCTGGCTTTCGCGGATTATCAGGTGAATGACGAGCTTGTGAAGCTGGCGAAGAAGGATTATCTCTTCATGCATTGCCTGCCAGCCCATCGCGGCGAAGAGGTGACTGAAAGCGTCATTGACGGTGACCAATCGATTATCTTCGATCAGGCCGAGAACCGCCTTCATGCGCAGAAAGCGATCATGGCTGCCATTATGTCTTAATCAAGATTTTTAATATAGGGACTCGAAAGGATGTATGCTGCATTATGGCAAAAGAAAAAATCGTGCTGGCCTATTCGGGCGGACTAGATACCTCCGTTATTTTGAAATGGCTGAAAGAAACCTATGACGCGGAAATTATCGCTTTCACCGCAGATATCGGACAAGATGATGAACTGGATGGTCTCGAGGCCAAAGCGCTTGCCACAGGCGCTTCGAAGGTCTATATCGATGATCTTCGCGCCGAGTTCGCGAAGGATTTCATCTATCCGATGTTCCAAGCCGGAGCTTTGTACGAAGGACAATACTTACTCGGCACATCGATCGCGCGTCCGTTGATCGCGAAGCGCATGGTCGATATCGCTCGTGCCGAAGGAGCGACTGCCATTGCTCACGGCGCAACAGGCAAAGGAAACGACCAGGTGCGCTTCGAGCTGAACGCGGCGGCGCTGGCTCCGGAGATTAGTGTTATTGCTCCATGGCGTCTCGAAGCCTTCCGCGAGCAGTTCCCTGGGCGCGCCGAGATGATCGCGTACGCCGAGAAGCATGGCATTCCGGTAACGGCATCGGCCGCCAAGCCTTATTCGACAGACCGCAATTTGCTGCATATCAGCTTTGAGAGCGGCATGCTGGAGGACCCTTGGTTCGATCCGAGCGCGGAAGAGAATGAAGAGATGTACGTGCTGAGCGTGTCGCCGGAGCGCGCGCCGGACAAAGCGGAGTATGTGGAGCTGACCTTTGATCAGGGCAACTGCACCGCCCTGAACGGCGAAGCGCTAAGCCCGCTTGCCGTTATGGAGAAGCTGAATGAGCTCGGCGGCAAGCACGGCATCGGCCGCGTGGATATGGTGGAGAACCGCTTCGTCGGCATGAAGAGCCGCGGCGTCTACGAGACGCCGGGCGGAACGATCCTCTTCACCGCCCATCGCAAGATGGAATCGCTCACGATGGACCGTGATGTCATGCATCTGCGCGATTCGCTGATCGCAAAATACAGCGAGCTCGTGTACAATGGCTTCTGGTTCGCTCCAGAACGCCTCGCGATGCAAGCCTTGGTTACGGAATCGCAGAAGAACGTAACAGGAGTCGTGCGTCTGAAGCTCTACAAAGGCAATGTCATCGGCGCCGGCGTCAAGAGTCCGGTCAGCCTGTATAATCCGGATATCGCAACAATGGAGGCCGATCCTTCGCAAGCCTATGATCAAGGCGACGCAACAGGCTTTATTCGTTTGAACGCGTTGCGTTTGAAGGTATCGGCAGCAGTGGAGCACAATAATTAAATGATCGGAGAGCTGAAATACAGTGAGTAAATTATGGGGCGGACGCTTCACGAAACAAACGGATCAACTGGTGGAGGAATATACAGCGTCAATCATGTTCGACAAGGAGCTCGCGGAGGAGGATATTCAAGGCAGCCTCGCGCATGTCACGATGCTGGGCAAGCAGGGCATTCTTTCCGATGATGATGTAGACAAGATTAAGGATGGTTTGCATCGCGTGCTCCAACGCATTAAGCGTAATGATATTGAATTTTCGGTTGGCGATGAAGACATCCACATGAATATCGAGAAAACCTTGATCGACGATGTCGGATCGGTTGGAGGCAAGCTGCATACCGGTCGCAGCCGCAATGATCAGGTAGCGACCGATATGCATCTGTGGCTGCGCAAGCGCGTCGTGGAATTCGTGGACATGCTCTATAAGCTGCAATCCGCATTGGTAGAGCAGGCGCGGGCGAACACGGATACGATTCTGCCAGGCTATACGCATCTGCAGCGCGCGCAGCCGATTCTGTTCGCCCATCATCTGATGGCGTATGTGTCGATGATTGGCCGCGATATCGAGAGACTGCAGGACAGCTACAAGCGCATTAATGTGCTGCCGCTCGGCGCGGGCGCCCTTGCGGGTACGACCTTCCCGATTGATCGTCATTTCGTGGCGAAACAGCTGAAATTCGATCGTGTCTATGAGAACAGTTTGGATGCGGTGAGCGACCGCGACTTTATTTTGGAATTTCTGGCGGATGCTTCGATCATCATGATGCACTTGTCGCGTCTGAGCGAGGAGCTCATCCTGTGGTCCAGCACGGAATTCCGCTTCGTGGAGCTTGACGATGCGTTCTGCACGGGCAGCAGCATTATGCCGCAGAAGAAGAACCCGGATGTGCCGGAGCTCGTGCGCGGGAAGACGGGGCGCGTATACGGCAACCTGGTCGGCTTGCTGACCGTGCTCAAGTCGCTGCCGCTAGCGTACAACAAGGATATGCAGGAGGACAAGGAAGGCATGTTCGACACGGTGAAGACGCTGCAGGGCGCTCTTCAGCTCTTCGCGCCGATGGTCGCGACCATGAAGGTGAACAAGGAGCAGATGCGCCAGGCTGTGAACCAGGACTTCTCGAACGCGACGGATATTGCCGACTTCCTCGTTGGCAAGGGCATGCCGTTCCGTCAGGCGCATGAAGTGATTGGCAAGACCGTGCTGTATTGCATTCAGCAGAACAAATACCTGCTCGATCTGACGCTCGAGGAGTTCAAGCAATTCTCCGGCTTGTTCGATGATCGCATCTACGAGGTGCTGCAGCCTGAGAATGTCGTCAATGCGCGTAATGTCTATGGCGGCACAGCCAAGTCGCAGGTAGAGGAAGCGATTGGCCGCGCGGACGCATCGCTGGCCGAGACGGCGAGCTGGATCACGGAGTATATGGAGAGCAGCAGATAGCTCTTTAGTTCAATTGTTCCAACATAAGGCCGTGCGGCCCATATCGACTGTAGATTGCAGGCGATGATGGGTCATACGGTCTTTTTGCGCTAGATGCCATCCTCCACAATCCGCCGTTTCGAATTGGGTGTCAGAGAGGGTTTTGGCGTGGAGTTAAGCGATGATGGACCTACCTCGATGACAGTGGGCTGCGCTTTGTACGTGTCATGGGAGATTCGCTCGCGCGAGACTTCCTTTCCGTCGATTGATTTGATGCGGTACGTATCCACGATGAAGCCGGGTTTGCCTTGCTTAAGCAACGCCTGACCGCCGACAGGGAGCCCATCGTTCACCCTTTGCTCGACGCTCGGGGCGACGGCATTCTTCGTGAGAGACACGATGTCATAGCTTACATTTTCCGGGATAGAGCCGAACAGCTTGACTGTCAACGTCCGATTCTTTACTTCGGTGCGGATAAGCAGATAGCTGTCTGTGGAGTTGCGGAATTTGAAATCGATCGCGCCGGTTGCATAGGTTGCGTCGTAGCCAAGAGGCAGATAGGGCACGGGCAAAGAATGGTTGCGCCGTTCGACAATATCGAGGCCGGCTCTTAGCGCGGCTTGGTACAGGGTGCTGGATACCTGACAGATGCCGCCGCCGATGCCCGGACTTAGCCTGCCGTTCAATATGACGGGAGCTTCGCGATAGCTGTATTGCTTCTCGGCGGATTCGATTAATTTGCTATAGGAGAAGATTTCGCCGGGGGCCAGCAGCCAGTCATTCAGAGCCTGAGCGGTGACGGTCACATTATAGGCCCTTCCTTCGGCGCTCGTTGCGAAGCTCGTCGTGTAGGACATAATTTTGCGATCAATGCCCTCCCCAAGCAGCTTCTGGAGCGTAACCGCAGGCTCGACGACTTTAATTAGCAGATTGTCCTTGTAGACTCGCTCGCCGTCTGTCAGTGTTAATCCGCTCTGTTCCGGCTGCACCATCATCCAACGGTCCAATCGCTCCATCATAGGCTGAAGCCGCAGGCGGTACGCATTCGTATGCTCCGTGTAGGAGATGTTGTCGTTCTCGTCGATCTTCCGCTCGGCATCGACGGCTTTCTGCCGTTCGATCCAGCTCCATTTCTTGCGTATGGCCGTTTGGAACAGATCCTTGTTCCAGCTCTGAGATAAGGCGAGGCTTCTCGGGAATGCGTTCCGATATCGGACGCGCTCCCATAGACTGCCCTCTTTCAAGCGTAATAAAGCCTCCTTCAGTCCTATGAACTCTCCTCGGTAACCGAGCTCTTCCGCTGTCCAGTGAAGGCTCTGACCGTCCAAACGCGCAGACAAATCTCCAGACGCGGAAGGCTCTGTTTTAATGAATACAGTTCTCTCCCGCAGCGAAATCTCATACTGATTCAGCAAATCAATCGCCTCGTCGATCCTCATGCCCCCGATATTCATCCTGCCCGCATGAACTCCGCTCGGGACGACGTCCTGAGAGGCGTATTTCCATAGCACAGTCAACATTAAAGCGCATAGGAAAAGGAGAATAAGCGACATTCCGAGCAGAAGTTTTCTCCATCTTTGCTGAAAAATTTTTTTTGCTCTATTCATTTCTGACACATCCGTTCACATGGAAATGGAGGTTCTTCGTCCTGATCAGCACAATGGCCAAATAGCAGAAATGGATGGAAATTTGCATAAGAGCCCGTCCTTCATCTATATGCAGTAGTCGCTCCAAATTTGTCCATACGCATAACGAGAGATTATTCGACAAAATCACGGAATATGAGAATTGTGAAAATAGAAGAAACCGCGCCATACTTGAAGGATTTCGCCATACGATGTCGAAATACTAGAACTGACTACATACAGGATGTGATACTGTGATCGAAATGCACGACATATGGAAAACGTACGTTGACGGCACTCATGCCCTTCGCGGCGTTTCGGTTCGAATAGATCGTAATGAATTTGTTTATCTCGTCGGACCGTCCGGAGCAGGGAAGTCGACGTTTATGAAGTTGATTTATCGGGAGGAGGTCCCGTCCAAGGGACAAATTTCCGTGAACGGCTTTAATATTGGCAAGCTGAAGCCTCGCAAAATTCCTTTTATCCGAAGAAATATCGGTGTTATCTTTCAGGATTTCAGGCTTCTGCCCAAGCTGACCGTGTTCGAAAATGTCGCCTTTGCGATGGAGGTTATCGAAGCTCCCCGCAAGATCATGAAGAAGCGGACAATGGAGGTACTCGATCTTGTCGGCTTGAAGCATAAGCATAACAGCCTGCCTTCGCAGTTATCCGGCGGTGAACAGCAGCGGGTATCGATTGCAAGAGCAATCGTTAACAATCCATCTGTTATCGTCGCGGATGAACCGACGGGGAATCTGGATCCGGAAACGTCGATTGGTATTATGAATCTCCTGGAGGAGATTAATTTCAGAGGATCGACCATCGTCATGGCGACCCACAACAGGGATATCGTGAATTCGATGCGCAAGCGAGTCATCGCGATTGAGAACGGGCTTGTGGTGCGCGACGAGGCAAGAGGGGAGTACGGCTATGAAGCTTAGCACGATACTCCGGCATATGCGGGAAGGCGCCAAGAACATTATACGAAACGGCTGGATGTCCTTTGCTTCGATGAGCTCGATCTTTATCTCTCTCTTTATACTTGGCATCTTCGTTCTGCTCGCCATGAATGTGAATGATATGGCCGATCAGATCGAGAGCAAGGTGCAGATTCGCGTCTATATGCAGACAGACGCGCCGGACGAGAAGGTCACGGAGCTGCAGAATAAGATTGGAAGTCTGCCTGAGGTGAGCAAGGTTATCTACGTGTCCAAGGAAGAGGGGCTCAGCATTCTTCGCGATGCGATGGGCGAGGAGAACGGAGATTGGCTTGAGGGTTATACGAACGAGAATAATCCGCTGCCGGTTTCCTTGACGGTAGAGGTTTATGATCCGCAGACCGTCGAGAGCGTTGCCGATCAGATCGATACGATCAACAAGGCGGACGGAACCAATCCGATTGAACGCGTGAAATACGGACAAGGCACGGTCGAGACGTTATTCAAGGTGACGAATGCGGTTCGAAATATCGGCTTCGTCGTGGTGATCGGACTTGCCGTAACGGCGATGTTCCTCATCTCCAACACGATCAAGATGACGATTATCGCCAGAAGACGCGAGATCGGGATTATGAAGCTGGTAGGCGCGACGAACGCGTTTATCCGTTGGCCGTTTTTTATCGAAGGGGCGCTTATCGGCATTATCTCTTCCGTTGTAACGGCGGCGGTCGTCATGTTCTGTTATGCGCAAATTATTGATCTGACCAAGCTGGACTTGTCGCTTATGATGATAACGCTTGTGCCGCTCAAGGAAGCGAGTCTGACATCGGGCGCTTTGATCATCATCATCGGAACGCTTATCGGGATTTGGGGCAGCACCATCTCTGTACGAAAGTATCTGAAAGTGTAGGGGGCAACGCGATATGAAGAAAATCAGTGTAGTGCTAATTATCGCCTTATTGGCGGCTGTGATGACGATAAGACCGGGCGACAGCGGCTCGCAAGCGGAAGCCTCCTCGCTCTCGGATATCGAGAAGCAGATCGCTGCAGCAAATCAGCAGATGAAGGATGCGCAGAAGAAAGCGGCAGAGGCTCAGGAGCAGGCTTCCGCGAACAAGAATCAGCAGCAGGATCTTACGCTGAAGAAGGAAGACTTGCAGAAGCAGATTACGGCGATGATCGCGGAAATCGACAAGGTCGGCAACGCGATGCAGGAGAAGCAAGCCGAGAAGGAAGCGAAGGAAGCCGAGCTGGTGAAGACCGGCGAAGAGCTGGATGCCGCGGTGAAGCGGGTCGAAGAACGCGACGCGTTGCTTCAATCCCGAATGAGACTCATGTATTCGAACGGCTTCGTCTCCTACATGGATGTGCTGCTCAGCGCGAACAGCTTCAGCGACTTTCTGGATCGCTTCGACGCGCTTCAGACCATTCTGAACACGGACAAGGATGTTCTGGAGGAGCATAAGAAGGACAAGGCGCTCGTAGAAGAGAAGAAAGAGCAGGTGGAGACACAGCTGGCAGACGTGAAGGAAATCTACAATGAGCTTCAATTACAGCAAGCGGATATGGTGAAGAAGGAGTCCGAGAAGGAAGTGCTAGTTGCCAGCTATAATGCGAGCATTGACAAGCTGGGCGAGGATATCGATCATCTGGAGGATATTACCGAGGAGCAGCAGAAGGTTGTTATCGCGCTGGCCGCGAAAAAATCGAAGCTTGAAGCGGAGAAGAACCGGATCAAGAATCCTTACTCTGGCGGTACACTGGCGTTTCCGCTCAAGGCCAGCTACCGGGTCAGCTCGAATTTCGGTATGCGCGTTCATCCTATTACGGGCGTGAAGAAGCTTCATACCGGTATCGATCTGGCTGTGCCTCAAGGCACATCGGTCTATGCCGCCGAAGCGGGCATCGTCATTATGTCGCAATGGACAAGCGGCTACGGCAACTGTATTATTATCGATCATGGCAACGGTTTATGGACGCTCTATGCGCATCTGAAGACGAACGGACTGCTCGTGGAAGAGGGTGATTCGGTGAAACGCGGAGATCTTATTGCCAAGTCGGGGAATACCGGCGATTCGACCGGCCCGCATTTGCATTTCGAAGTGCGCAAGAACGAGGTTGCCGTCAACCCTACAGGCTATTTGAAATAGATTTTTCCATAAAATTGAATAATTGCAGCACATACAAGGCAGCCTGTATACTAGGCTGCCTTCGTATACTTTCAAGCAGTTCCCTTGCTCTAATGGATGAGTAGTAAATAATTGTATGCTGCTTGTCATATACTAATTTGGTGTTTTGCAGCGGGAAATCAATTAAGGTGGTGTGCGGGTTGATCTTTAAAGGAAGAACGGTATTTACATTTGTCTTGCTTACGATGATCGCGAGCGTCCTTGTGACATTAACAGTAGCAGACCAATTGATTCAGCCGAATGATCATTCCGCTTCCGTCGTCGCTGCGGCGGCCGACGGACAGGATGATGTCAAGCTTCAAGGGGATGAGCTCGACAAATTGAATGCAGTGCTGGAGCTTATCGAGACGAAGTTCTATAAGGATGTGGATCGCGACGAGCTGATTGACGGCGCTGTCAGCGGTATGATGGAAGCGCTGGACGATCCTTATTCGGTCTATATGGAGAAGGATGTCGCGCAGCATTTCTCGGAAACGATTGAGGGCTCGTTCACGGGCATAGGAGCCGAGGTGACGATCGAGAACGGCAAAATTGTCGTCGTCTCTCCAATCAAAGGCTCTCCTGCAGAGCGCTCCGGCATGCTTGCGAAGGATACGCTGCTCTCCGTGAACGGAGACAGCCTGGATGGTCTGAATCTGCAAGAGGCCGTCGCCAAGATTAGAGGGCCGAAGGGCACGAAGGTGAAGCTGCAGGTGCAGCGTTCAGGCTTCTCGGACCCCATTCAGCTTGTGCTGATTCGCGACGACATCGATCTGGAGACGGTTTATGCCGCGCTCCGTCCAGATGGCGTAGGCGTCATATCGATTACCCAGTTCTCGCTGAATACGGCGGCCAGGTTCAAGGAAGAGCTCGCCAGACTGGAGGGCGAGGGCATGAAGGGCCTGGTTATCGACGTGCGCAACGATCCGGGCGGCGTGCTGCCGGTTGTGATCGATATCGCCCAGCTCATGATGAAGGAAGGCTCGACAGTCGTTCAAGTCGAGGACAGAAGCGGCAATCGGGAGAAGACGGTGGCGAAGGGCGGCGAACAGAAAGCGTATGGGATTGCGGTTCTAACGAACAAGGGAAGCGCGTCCGCATCGGAAATTCTGGCGGGAGCGCTGCAGGAAGCCGCAGGAGCGACTGTAGTCGGAGAGCAATCCTTCGGCAAAGGTACTGTGCAGGTCAGCTATAACAAAGCGCTTGGTGACGGCAGTCTGGTGAAGATGACCATCGCGAAGTGGCTGACGCCGAACGGCAATTGGATTCACGGCAAAGGCATCACGCCGAACGTGAAGGTCGATCCTCCGGATTTGTATACGGTGGCCCGGCTCAATTTGACCGAGACGCTGAAGCAAGACAGTATGAGCGAGGTTGTGCGCAGCGCGCAAATTATGCTTCAAGGTTTGGGCTACGAATTGGACCGCGAAGACGGGTATTATGATGCGGTTACCGCTGCAGCCGTACGCAAATTCCAGGCGGATAACAGCTTGACGGTTACAGGTGAAATTGATGAAAAGACGGCGGAGTCGATCGAGCAGACGGTCATTAAGTGGATACAGAACAAGGATAATGACATCCAGCTTCAGAAGGCGGTAGATATTGTCAGCAGGAAATAAGCTTTTGTTGTCGAATGGTTAAGAGGTTGGCTTCGCGCGGCGAAGTCGGCCTCTTTTTTTGCAAACCTCAAGAAGGGGTGTTGGTATTGGAAACGGTTCAATCTGTGTTGGGGCTGCTGGGAGACGCGGTTGTCCAGTTGGCTCTACAGCCATTCTATTATATAGCTGTTCTTTTCATTATTTTGCAATATCGCAGACAAATAAGTCTGGAGAGGAAATTGTTCGCCGTCAAGCTGCACGACACGATGGGACTTGTGCTCAGAGCCCTGCTGAGTGGTCTTCTCATCGGGCTTGGCGCCTCTATTGTCGGGGCATTCGTCGGGGCAGCATTAACCGCTGACGCCGTTCTGTGGCTTTGGGTCATTGCGGTCGTTCTGATGCTGGTACGCATACGGTATCTCTGCTTCGCCTACAGCGCTGGAATCATTACATTGCTTCAGTGGGGAGCGGGATTCACGTCGCTTGCAGATCGAGACGATTGGCTTGGTTCTCTGGCAAGCTCATTAGCCGACATCGATGCCGCTGGACTTCTGCTGCTCGTTGCTCTTCTACACCTTGCTGAAGCCGTTCTGGTATCTTGGCAGGGCACGCAGCTGTCGACGCCGCTCTTCCTGGAGGGCAAGCGGGGCAAGTTGATTGGCGGTTATATGCTGCAAGGCTTCTGGCCGGTTCCACTCTTTCTGTTCGTGCCGATTGCGGGGACAGGACAGGAGGGAGGCGCAGATCAAGCTTCGGCGCTCCATGCAACCTGGCATACCTTGTTTCAGGGAGGCGGATCACAAGGCTGGACGATCTTGGCATTGCCGATGATTATCGGGTTCACGGAGCTCACAAGATCGATGCTGCCGAAGGCGAAAGCGAAGCATGCCGCCAAGGGACTGATGCTCTACAGCATTCTTCTCGCAGGGGCTTCATTGCTAGCGTGGTGGCAATCAGCAACGCTTCCGCTAGCGGCCCTCCTCTCCATCGTGCTTCATGAAGCCATTACATGGCGCAGCAGCATTGTTGAGTCAAGCAGACAGCCGATGTACGTGCATGACGAACGCGGCTTGAAGCTTCTCGGCGTGGTGCCGGGGACACCGGCAGAAGCTATGGGACTCAGTGCCGGCGAAATTCTCTATAAGGTGAACGGTATGAAGGTGAGCTCGAAGGAGGAGCTTTACGAGGCGCTTCTGCTCAATTCGGCCTTTTGCAAGCTGGAGGTGCTTAACAATGATGGAGAACCTAAATTCGCTCAGCGCGCCCGTTATGCCGGGGAGCATCATCAATTGGGCGTTATTCTGGCGCCGGATGAACAGGCGAATTATTATGCGGCAAGCGGACCGTCCTCGCTTATCCAATTGCTTAAGGGCCGAAGAGCCTCGCATCGCAGAGACAGTACGGCGCCGGCCGAGGGGCAGATTGAAGGTTGAGATCAATGGGCATCGCTTTATAGGCATGGAATGAACAGGCATCGAAGGAGTTTGTATGCAACGAACGGTGACAGCAGCTAAAGGAGACAGCAACGAAAAGAGACAGCTTGTCCTAGTCGAACCGACTAAGACAAGCTGTCTCTTCATTTTTGTCATTAAGCAACAGTTTGTGGCTAGCTTCTGTTGGACTTCTTCCTTCTGCCTGTTGCGACGAGCAGACCGCCGCCAATTAGAACGATACCCAGGGCGTACAGAAGCGAGTAATCGCGTTCCCCGGTCTTAGGGAGCTTGTCGACATCCGGAGATATGGCCCCATTGCCTAGAGGAATCTCTTCCACATCAATATCAAACCAGATTTCTTCTTCCTCGCCATTCTCGTCCTTCACGATAATCGAGAATTCGTCGTTGCCTGTATAACCCGGATCAGGCTTGTAGATGACCTTGCCGTCCGGCGTTGTCGTAACTTCACCATGTCCCGGAGGCGTGCCGATATCTGTCGTACCGCCCGGCGGTACATCGACCTCCAACTCAATCGGAGTATCCTCCGGCGTTTTCCCCGGCTTCGGTGTCGAAGTTGGGGAGATGCTTGGCGCAGGCGACTCGATTCCAGAGGATGCTCCTGGAGAAGGCGTTGGCGCAGGTGTTGCCGAAGACGTCGGTGTTGGCGTCGGTGTCATGCCCGGTGATTCCTCCGGTCCTGCTGAAGGAGTCTCGGAAGGAGATGGCAATGGAATATAAGGGATGAAATAGAACCCTTGATCAATCGTCATATCCTCCCAAACCGTTGCGTCGCCGATTCGAATCACTTCAGTCAGGCCATCAAAGGTGATGTTGGAATCCTCTGCGGCAGCCACTCCTGAAGCCCCCGCTTTTGTCCAAACATAGCCTCCCGGCTTCTCGAAGCTGACATAATAATCGCCGGCTGTCAAATGATCGAACAGATAATAGCCAGACTTGCCGTTCTTATCCGCTGTTACAGTTGTTGCGATTATATGCTTGCTGGAATCGTAAAGCTTCACGGTAAGACCGTTGCGTCCGAATTTCTCATCATCATCCTGCTTGCCGTTATAGTTCACATCCTGCCATACATAGTTGCCGATTTGGCCTTTGCGCACCAGACCGAAATCGATCGTCGGATCATGCCAGCCCTTCGGCCCGGCTGCGTCTATAACAATGGCGGAAGTGAAGCCGGATGCATCGACGCTGTTGGAATCAAGCTCATCGGCTCCCGAACCGCTGCCTTGCTCTGCAGTTGTTGTTTCATAGTTTGAATCAAACAAAATTTGCACATAATAAGTGCCGCTTGCGAGATTATCAAATTCATAGTAACCAGGCTTGCCGCCAGGACCGTTAGCCGTCACCGTCTCGGCATAAGCGTCGCCCGATTTGCTGTCTTTGTACAGCTTAACCGTGAAGCCGTTCAAGCCTTCAGATGCCGGCTCGTCCTGTATGCCGTTGCGATTGCGATCCAGCCATACATAATTGCCAATCGTGCCTTGAGCAGTCAGACCCAGATCGATGCTCGGATTCACCCAGCCGAATGGCGTAGCCATTTCACTGATTGTGATAGGGCCGGTAATGTTATCGGCATCAAGCGCATTCGAGCCAACCTGTGAATCGCTGTCCGTTTCCGCCGTTGTCAGGTTGTACTGCGAATCATAGTCGAATTTCACATAATACGTCCCTTGCGGCAGCTCTGTGAAGCTGTAATAGCCAGGCAGTCCGCCTTCCGTTTTGGTCACATCCGTTTTATATGGCGTACCTGTCGGCGTGTCCCTGTACAGATAGACATTAACGCCGTTAATGCCATGCTCGGAGCCTTCATCCTGAACGCCGTTCCAGTTCCGGTCATGCCATACATAGTTGCCGATCGCGCCCTTGCCGGAGAAGCCAAGGTCGATCGTGAGATCCGACCAAGGATTGAGTCCGCCGATTGGAATCGCATTTTGGGTCAAGCCCTTGTTTGGACCTGTCTCAAAAATGCTGTTCGAATCATTCGAGCTGGAGGAGCCGGCTGATTCGGATTTCGCAAGATCATAGATGCTTGGCGTCTGGAATTTCACATAATAGTTGCCTTCCACCAAATGATCGAATAGATAATAACCATTGCTGTCGGTATATTGCGTAGCCACAAGCGTCAAGCTGCTTGGCGAGGCCCCTTCATAAAGCTTCACTTCAATGTTCGCAATTCCCGGCTCGCCGCTGTCCTGAATGCCGTCGTCATTCGTATCGAACCATACATAGTCGCCAAGCTTGCCTTTGCCTTGGAGCCCCAGATCGATGGTATGGTTAACCCACTTGTCCGGGCCGCCGATTACAATCTTGTCAGTCACATTCGAAGCATCCGTCACATTGGAGCCAAGTCCGGAAGTTGGCAGAGCTTCTTCTCCTGTTTTTATATAGCTGCTCGGAACGGTGAACTGAACATAATAGTCGCCGCCAAGCAGTTGATCGAACAGATAATAGCCTGGCTTGCTGTCAACTGGGTCATCCCCTGTTGTCGTTCTGGCGATCTCCGTGCGAACGCCTCCCGTTTCCTTGAACAGAATAACCTCAATACCGTTGAGGCCTGTCTCGGAAGCGTCTTGAAGACCGTCGCGATCCCAGTCCAGCCATACATAATCGCCGATTTCGCCCTTGGCGACCAGCCCAAGGTCAATACTCAGATCTTCGAAGTTATTGCTCCGATCAAGAGTAATAACAGCCGTTTTGTTCTCGGAATACAGTGGATTAGAATCCACTGTCGGTTGCCCAGCAACATTTTGCGTTGGCTCATAATCGTCTGGATATTCAAATTGAACAACATAGTTGCCCGGAATCAATTCATCGAACAAATAATAGCCATCTTTACCGGCATTCGTTGCCGTCGTTGTTGTTTTGAATACCGTCGTTTCGCCTTCCTTATACAGATTGACGGTAACGCCGTTAATGCCGACTTCACCAGCATCCTGGATGCCGTCGCGGTCGAGATCGAACCACACATAGTTGCCAAGTTTGCTTTTGTGAGTATTCGTAAGTGTAATCTCTTGCTCCGTTGTTGAATTGATGACAATGTCGTGCACCGTCGAATCGAGCAAATAGCCGTTCGGTGCTGTAACCTCAACCAATTCATATTGGTCGAAAGGCAGATCGGAGAAGACAACCTCACCGTTCACATCGGTCGTTTTGGTCTCTACATAGGTGCCGCCGAACTTGGACTTGATTTTGAATGACGCGCCAGCCAGTTTGATCGAGCCGTCATCCCCTGCCACCTTCGTCAGCTTCAAGCTTCCTTGATAGTCTGCGCTGGAAGGGAAGGTGAAGCCTGAACCTGAATTTTTAGTGACCGAGAACTGATGCTCCGTTGACGTACTGACCACATGCTTCTGAGTGGCGCTGAAATCATAATGATTTTCGGTCTGAGGTGTGACGCCGTATGCGAGCAAGGATTGATACGTGAGCCTGTAGGCAGCTTCGATTTCCCCATTGATATCGCCGTCAATCGATAACGTGAACATCTCAAGATGCTGAGCAGTGTCCGGATCCGCGCTAAACGTAATCGTATAATCGGACGGATCAACGGTTGTAAAGGTGAAATGACTATCCTGTGTCGGATTTGGCCGATTAGGAACGGCCTTCTCAAGCTTGAAGGATTCGTGAGCGAGCGTCTGATATTGGTCTGGTTTGTCCACGATCACGACATCGCTTAGCTTCGACTGGCTTCTGTTGATCCATAAGGTCCAGTTCGCGAGACGCATGGCCGATGGATCCTGCTCGAAGCTCTTTTTCAGATACTCATCGCCGTAAGGCAGATTAACGGTTTTCTCAAGCGTGGCCGTATAGCCATTGGTGCTTGTGAACAAAGCCGTATTGTCGATATGATGCGGGACGAGCTTGTCCTCCAGTGTTGTCTTGTAAGAAATCAGATGCGGTCCCGAAATTGTTGGTGATGAGAAGCTGATGGTGAGAACGGGATCGGATCCGCTTGTATCATAGTTTAACGTATAGTCGGTGTCTTTGATAAGCGTTGCCACTTCCGACAAATTGCCATTGGCGTCTGCAGACAAGGACATCTGCTTCACGACAAGAGTTCCTGGGACCAGCTCTTGTCCGGACTCCAGCGTATCCGTAACAACGGCATCTTGAACAGATTCATTATGATAATTGAACAGCACATTCCAGCTTAACGTTTTGTCCGTCGCATCGTAACTGCCGTCCTTATAACCGTTGTAACGGGTATAGTCGTTCGGCGTTACGGTATGGGATGCGTTTTGATTGCCCGCAGTGCCGATTATTGTTGTACCGTCGCTGGCAACAATTTGATTCCAACTGAACTTCCCTGAATTCTGGAAGTTATAATTACTCTCAGTCCAAGGGTTTGTTGGCTTGTACTTGTCATAATCGAATGTTGTTCGATAGGTAATCGTAAGCTTCTTGTTGAAATCATAACTGTTATTGAACGTAATCGTAAAACCTGATTCAAGAGAAGTATACGTTCCGTCATAATTTGTTTGAACGGTATAATCGATACCTTCGGTAAGCGTTGCTCCTCCAGCCTCCTTGATGGCAAGCGTTCCAGGTAAAAGCGTCAATCCGCGGTTCGAGAAAGTATCCTCCAAGGTCAATGGAGTACCCGCGTCTCCTTTGAACCAATAACCGTTTTCGTTGAGTGTAATATTCCATTCGATTTCCTTGTTGCTGTAATCGACAATGCTTCCGCCCTTGGAGATGACTTGTTGTTGATAATTAACGGTGGACGTTTTGTTCCCGGTATATCCGGTCGCCGAGATCGTATTCGTACCACTCCCATTGGAGGTAATCGGAGCATTGTCCTTAGATTCCGTAGCATACGTTATCTTGTAGGCATGCGTAATAGTACCATTAAGCGTTAGATCGAAGGAAGTGCCGTTGTCGTTTAAAGTATACTGACCAGCCGCGACGCCCTCGGAAAGCGTAGTAATGACATCACCAGCTCCGCCGGTAGAGTTGACCTCAACGGATTCAACTGTCAAGGTGCCCGGCACGAAATGATGCCCCGCAGGCAGTGTATCGGTCAACGTGGGACCTGATTCTTCCAGCTCGCCGAAATTGTATAGCACTTCCCAGGTTACGCGATGGTTATTCGCCGCATCGTATCCGCTGTTGCTCTTGCGCAGCATTTGCCCGCGCTGCACGCTCAGCGATGCGCTGTCATCATCTTTCACCGATGCGCCATCCAGCAATTGAGCGGTATTCGTTATCGTTGTCGGCGTTTCGCTGAGCGGCGCATCGCTCTTCACCTTAGTCTTGTATGTAACGCGATAAGCCGATTGCGTCACGCCAAGATTGATGGCGAATTGCCCGGGCGTTGTCAGGTCCAGCGCATAGTCCGCTGGATCAACTAGCGAGCCCTGCGTAATGCTTCCGTTCATGCTGACATTCAGATTATAGACCTTTAACGTGCTCGGATCGAGTTCGACCTCGGACGGCCAGCTGTCTTGAATAATGGCTTGTCCCATGCTCGCGAGATTCGTATTGGCATCGATCGTCCAGTAGATTTCGGAGGTATTAACCGTTCGGTCTACGCCTCCAATGCCCTGCGAAGTATCAAGTCTCTTGTCAATATTGGGCGAGGAGCCTTGCAAGTCAACCGGAATATTAACCGTCAAATTGGCGGAACCGCTAATGGGAATGTTCACAACGATCTCGTTGTTGACGATTTCCGTTGCTTCCTCCAGCCAGGCTTCGATCACTAGGCCGCCTTGCAGCTTAAGTGCGTCGGTCTGCTTATTGAAAGTGATGGTGATCTGTTTCGTCGTTTTGTTCACGCTGAAGCTTCCTGCTGTATCGAGAGGAACATTGTCAATGTCATTTTTAATCATGAATGCGTCCGGCAGATTGAAGGTATAAGTTCCGCCATCCGCAGCCTGGTCCGCCGTAATCTCCCAGTTGTAGGCTAATGTGAATGGATAATCGGCTGCTCCGAGACTGGTCTCGAAGTCGTTCGTATAGCTGACAAGCGATCCGCTGTCATAATAGACGGCTGCGGTTACGGAATTGCAGCTTGTCCTGTCGGTAAAGCAATTTTGAAGATCCGCTTGGGGAATATCTTGCCCGTTTATCAACAGCACCTGCTTGATTACATTGCTGCTGTTGTCGACGGCTTCGGCAGACGTATGCGGCAGCATACCGCCCCAGAACATTGTCTGCAGCAAGAGCAGAAGAGATATCGCAAGCGCGACGTTTTTCCTGGATAAATGAAACCAGTTAATCAAAACTTTCATACTACCATTCCTCTCAATCGCAATAATTCAATGCCTTCGGCGCGGGGATGCGCGCGTTTCCGATCAAAATTAGGCAAATATACCCATTTATTTATAGGTATATAATCCCACGACGACTACATTATACAGCCAATATGGCATAATGAATAGAGTATATCGAAGAGTTCTAGACAAAATCTGAACATTTTTTGTCGAAGGGGATTAAATTGTCGAATAGGACGGAAATTTCGTAAATCTCTACAACTTTTTACAGCAAACGACCGTAAATAATAGAATAGACTCTTCCAAAGAGAATGACGCGCGAGGTGGTAGATGATGAGAATCATGCTTGTGGATGATGAAAGACTGGCACTTGAGCTGCTCGAAATAAAGCTTCGGCAAATCGCTGGGAAGCGAGGAATAAATTTCTTTATGTCATCCTATCTATCGGCGCAAGCTGCGATCTCGTCTGTCGATGAACAGCAGCCCGATATTGTGTTCATGGATATTCATATGCCCGAAATTTCCGGTATTCAAGCCGCGGAAATCCTTCAGGAGCGCTGTCCCGGCACCAAAATCGTATTTTTGACGGCTTATGACGATTATGCCGTTAAGGCGTTTGAACTGCAGGCCGTTGATTATCTGATGAAGCCGTTGCAGTCGGGACGATTGGAGAAAACCATTGACCGGCTCATCGAACAGCACCGAATCAGGCTCTCGGACAAAGCCAAACAAGAAGAAAAAGCCGTCAGCCAAATTTATAGCTTTAAAGGAATTCGGTTCAGCTCGAAGGGCGGAACGCCGATTGCCGGAGCCTGGAGAACCGCGAAAGCTCAGGAACTGTTCGCCTATTTGCTGCACAAACGCGGCGAGGCGGTTCACAAATCGGCACTGACCGAGCTTTTGCTGCCGGATTTAGAGGAGAAACGCGCTCTTACCCAGCTCTATACGTATATCTATCAAATTCGGCAAACGCTGCAGAAGGTGGGCATTTCGGTTACCATTCGCAGCTCTTCCATACAGGAGAGCTACACGCTTGAGCTTGGGGAAGATGTTGTGATGGAAATGGATGAATGGGAGAACGATCTCGTAAAAGCCGGAAGGGGCGGACAGGCGACGCATGGCCGCATGCGAGATTTGCTGGAGGCTTACCGGGGCGATTATCTTTCGGATTACGACTATGTGTGGGCGGAGGGCGAGCGGGAGCGGCTTCGCCAGCTTTGGATGGCCTATGCGCGAAGGTGGATACAGCACGAATGGAGCAGAGAGAAGCATGCGGAAGCTTTGCCGCTGCTGGAGCGTCTGCAAGCCATGGATCCTTATCAGGAACAGGAATGTCTTGCCCTGCTGCAGCTGTACGATAAGCTGGGACAGTTCGACAAAACGATTGCGCATTACGGACAAATTCGTTCTCGATTCAATGAAGAGCTTGGGTTGCCGGTTCCGGCGGCAATCGATGATTGGTACAAGCAAAGGATGATAGAATCGCGGCGCAAGTAAGAACCTGCTTCGGGATGCGCTGCGGGATGCAACTCGTCATTGCAACGAAGAGCGTGAACCGTTATAATGAAACGAGACATGAGAACACATATTCTTATTTTCTCAGATGGGCTTGAATGACTGGGAAATGTTTATAATGTAGATATAGAGCTTGGAATGAGGAGGAGATTGGGAGTGACGGAAGCCGCGCAGGAAGAGAAGGTATTTGAGCTGTTGTCGGAATATTCGCCGCAGGGAGATCAGCCAAAGGCGATTCAGGCGCTGGTAGAAGGCGTGCAGAGCGGCAAGCGGCATCAGACGCTGCTCGGCGCAACAGGGACAGGCAAGACGTATACGATTGCGAACGCGATTCAGGAGCTTAATCGGCCAACCCTGGTTATCGCGCATAACAAGACGCTCGCCGCGCAGCTGTGCAGCGAGTTCAAGGCGTTCTTCCCGAATAACGCCGTCGAATATTTCGTGAGCTATTATGATTATTACCAGCCGGAAGCCTATATCCCCTCCACGGACACCTTCATTGAGAAGGATTCCAGCATCAACGACGAGATTGACAAGCTGCGCCACTCCGCGACCAGCGCGCTGTTCGACAGGCGGGATGTCATTATCGTCGCGAGCGTGTCCTGTATTTACGGTTTGGGATCGCCAACGGAATACGGCAGTCTGGTGCTCTCGCTTAGAGTCGGGATGGAGAAATCCAGGGAAGCGATTCTGCATAAGCTTGTTGATATTCAGTATCAGCGCAATGATATAAGCTTCACCCGCGGCACGTTTCGCGTGCGGGGAGATATCGTCGAGATCTTCCCGGTCGCGAACAACGAGCGAGCGATTCGCGTGGAGCTGTTCGGCGACGAGATCGAGCGAATCTCGGAGATTGATGTGCTGACCGGCGAGATTATGGGGGAGCGCGAGCATATCGCCATCTTCCCGGCCTCCCATTTCGTTACCCATGAGGAGACGATGAAGCTGGCGCTCGTGAACATCGAGCGGGAGCTTGAAGAGAGGCTGGCCGAGCTTCGGGAAGCGGGAAAGCTGCTGGAAGCCCAGCGTCTCGAGCAGCGCACTCGCTATGATCTGGAGATGATGGCGGAGATGGGCTTCTGCTCAGGCATCGAGAATTATTCCGGTCCGCTCACCTTCAGGGAGAGGGGGGCGACGCCGTACACGCTTCTCGATTATTTTCCGGAGGATATGCTCGTAGTCATCGATGAATCCCATGTGTCGCTGCCGCAAATTCGGGCGATGTTCAACGGCGACCGCGCGCGTAAGGAGATGCTGGTCAATCACGGCTTCCGCCTGCCTTCGGCGATGGACAACCGGCCGCTGCGCTTCGAGGAATTCGAAGAGAAGACGAAGCAGCTCATCTATGTATCCGCGACTCCGGGTCCTTACGAGCTGGAGCATTGCCCGACGATGATCGAACAGATTATCCGTCCGACAGCGCTGGTCGACCCGATTATCGATGTTAGGCCTTCGAAGGGTCAAATCGACGATTTGCTGCACGAAATCCGCGATCGCATTGCGAAGGACGAGCGGGTGCTGGTTACGACGCTGACGAAGAAAATGGCGGAGGATTTGACGGACTACTTGAAGGAAGTCGGCATCAAGGTCAGATATTTGCATTCGGATATCAAGACGCTCGAGCGGCTGGCAATCCTGCGCGATCTCAGGCTCGGCGTGTTCCATGTGCTGATCGGCATCAATCTGCTGAGAGAAGGGCTCGACTTGCCGGAGGTGTCGCTTGTGTCGATCCTGGACGCTGACAAGGAAGGCTTCCTCCGCTCCGACCGTTCGCTTATTCAGACGATCGGACGAGCGGCGCGGAACAGCGAAGGCCGAGTCATCATGTATGCCGACAAGATAACGGATTCCATGGATCGGGCGATTAAGGAAACCGAACGTCGGCGTTCCATCCAGCTTGCTTATAATGAAGAGCATGGCGTGCAGCCGCAAACGATCAGGAAGAAAATTCATGCCGTCATCGAGGCGACCAAGGTTGCCGAGCAGAAGGCGGATTACCTGACGGGGGCGGAAGGCAAGCTGTCGAAGAAGGAGCGTCAGGCGTTGATCGAGCGCTTGGAGAAGGAAATGAAGGATGCGGCGAAAGGCCTGCAATTCGAACGAGCGGCAGAGCTTCGTGACGCTTTGCTGGAGCTTCGAGCCGAGCAATAGAGAGAAGAAGAAGGATAGAGGAGGAGAAGCGGTGGCAAGCGACAAGATCGTAGTGAAGGGCGCAAGAGCCCATAATTTGAAAAATATCGACGTAACCATCCCGCGCGACAAGTTTGTGGTGTTAACGGGTCTTAGCGGCTCCGGCAAATCATCGCTCGCGTTCGATACCATCTATGCCGAAGGACAGCGGCGGTATGTGGAATCGCTGAGCGCTTATGCGCGGCAGTTCCTGGGCCAGATGGAGAAGCCGGATGTCGATTCGATAGAAGGGCTGTCCCCTGCCATCTCGATCGATCAGAAGACGACCAGCCGCAATCCGCGGTCTACGGTCGGGACCGTGACGGAGATTTATGATTATCTGCGTCTGATGTTCGCGAGAGTCGGGAGGCCGCATTGTCCGGAGCATGGCATTGAGATTACTTCGCAGACCGTCGAGCAGATGGTCGACCGAATTATGGAGTACGGAGAGAAGACGAAGCTTCAGATTCTCGCTCCGCTTGTATCCGGACGCAAGGGAGAGCATGCGAAGCTCTTGGCGGATATCCAGAAGCAGGGCTATGTTCGCGTGCGGATAGACGGGGAGCTGCGCGAGCTCAGCGAGAAGATCGAGCTGGAGAAGAATAAGAAGCATTCCATCGAGGTCGTTATTGACCGTATCGTAGTGAAGCCTGATATCGAGAGCCGCCTTGCCGATTCGCTCGAAACGGCGCTTAAGCTTGCCGATGGACGGGTGCTGGTCGACGTGATGGAGAAGGAGGAGCTGCTGTTCAGCTCCAATCTGGCATGTCCCGTATGCGGCTTCAGCATTGAAGAGCTTGCGCCGCGCATGTTCTCCTTCAACAGCCCATACGGCGCATGTCCGGATTGCGACGGCCTTGGCGCGAAGATGATCGTGGATCCGGAGCTGCTTGTGCCGGATAAGAGCAAATCCGTTGCGGACGGAGGCTTTCTGGCATGGGCCGGCAGCACGTCGAATTATTACCCGCAGTTTCTGAGCGCGGTCTGCGAGCATTACGATATTCCGCAGGATGCTCCGATTTCGAAGCTGTCGCCGGAGCAGATGAAGAAGATTCTGTACGGAACGGGAGGCGAGAGAGTTCGCTTTCTCTATGAGAATGATTTCGGCCACAGGAAGGAAGCATACGTGCCGTTCGAAGGCGTTGTGAACAATCTGGAGCGGCGCTATCGCGACACGGCTTCCGATATGATGCGGGAGCATATCGAGAATTATATGAGCGCGAAGCCTTGCGAAGGCTGCAAGGGGCAGCGTCTGCGCAAGGAGAGTCTTGCGGTTACCATTAACAACGAGAACATCGCGTACGTGACTTCGCTCTCCATCGGGGATGCGAAGCGATACTTCAGCTCGCTTGATCTGACGGAGAAGGAGCAGACCATCGCTCATTTGATCCTGAAGGAGATTAACAGCCGATTGGGCTTCCTTGTCAACGTAGGCTTGGAGTATCTGTCTTTGAGCCGGGCGGCAGGGACTTTGTCCGGCGGCGAGGCGCAGCGCATTCGACTGGCTACACAGATTGGTTCGAGCCTTATGGGCGTGTTATATATTCTGGATGAACCGAGTATCGGTCTGCATCAACGGGACAATGATCGCCTGATCGAGACGCTCGAGCATATGAGGGATCTCGGCAACACGTTGATCGTGGTCGAGCATGACGAAGATACGATGATGGCAGCGGATCATATTATTGATATTGGACCCGGAGCGGGCATTCACGGCGGTCATGTGATCGCGCAGGGCACGCCCCAAGAAGTGATGAAGGACGAGAGCTCCTTGACTGGTCAATATCTGAGCGGCAAGAAATTCATCGAGGTTCCAATGGAACGCCGTGCGACAGGAGAGAAGTGGCTGGAGGTTCGCGGCGCCAAGGAGAATAATCTGCGCAATGTGAATGTGAAGATTCCGCTTGGCGTGTTCACGGCGGTGACCGGCGTATCCGGTTCGGGCAAATCGACTTTCGTGAACGAAATCTTGTACAAGACGCTCGCAAGAGACTTGAACAAGGCGACGAAGGTTCGGCCAGGGCAGTACAAGGAGCTTCGGGGTATCGAGCATCTGGAGAAGGTCATCGATATCGATCAATCCCCGATTGGCAGAACGCCGCGCTCGAATCCGGCGACCTATACCGGTGTATTCGATGATATTCGGGATCTCTACGCCAGCACGAATGAGGCGAAGGTGCGGGGCTACAAGAAAGGCCGTTTCAGCTTTAATGTGAAGGGCGGACGCTGCGAGGCATGCCGCGGCGACGGCATCATCAAAATTGAGATGCATTTCCTGCCGGATGTCTACGTGCCTTGCGAGATCTGCAAGGGCAAGCGATACAACCGCGAGACGCTCGAGGTCAAATATAAAGGGAAGAATATTTCGGAAGTGCTGGATATGACGATCGAGGACAGCTGTACGTTCTTCGAGAATATTCCTCGAATTCATCGCAAGGTGAACACCTTGCTTGATGTAGGACTAGGCTATATGAAGCTGGGTCAGCCTGCCACCACATTGTCTGGCGGGGAGGCGCAGCGCGTGAAGCTGGCCGCCGAGCTTTACCGGCGCAGCACGGGCAAGACGCTCTACATTCTGGACGAGCCGACAACAGGTCTGCATGTTCATGATATCGATCGCTTGCTGCATGTGCTGCATCGCTTAGTCGATTCGGGAGAATCAGTGCTCGTCATTGAGCATAATCTCGATGTAATCAAGACGGCGGATTATTTGATCGATCTTGGACCGGAGGGCGGCACGGGCGGCGGCACAATCGTGGCGACCGGAACGCCGGAGCAGGTCATCAAGGTGAAGGAATCGTACACGGGCAAATATTTGCAGCCGGTATTGGATCGCGATCGCCAACGTACAAACGAACGTTATCAGCGGGAAGGTATGGCGGAAACGATAAAATCATAAGCTGCCGGACATAGAGCATGCTGGGGCTGGGCAACATAAATTCGTGACAAAGTTGTTAAGATTACACATTCGGACTTGCAACAGAGGCGTCAAAAAGCTAACATATATGATAATGAGGCTACGTGTGATAAAGAGGAGGTCCCTGTAATGTTTTTGGCAGAAGAAGCAGCAAAGGCATCGACAAGCACCATTGATCCGTTTGACTGGTTTATGCTCGCATTTACCGTAATCATCGCAATCGGTTTTGTTCGTTTGCTGATGGTGCGTCCGAAGAAGAACGTATTTGCAATCGGTTTTACAACCGTCGCGCTTGCTATGTTTTTGTTTATCGATTACGTGATGATTTTCAAGATTTGGACGGCTTAGCAGGCAATCGAACCAGGCTAATGGAAGAGGAAACAGCTTGCAGGGAATGCTCCCGGCAGGCTGTTTTTGTGTTGTTTGAGGAAAGGGAAGAAATCCGGTGAATACAGCGAGTCAAGATTGTCCGGTATTCCGCTCGAACGCTACAATCCATTCTCCCTTTGTAAGCGCATAGCCGGTATCGCCTTCGGCAACGAGGCCGTACAGCTTCTTCACATCGAGAAATTCTCTGCGGGAGCCATTGTCGAATTCCAAGGTGATATAATAATCCGTTCGGGATGAGCCCGAGCTGTGCGAGATGCCGCTGTCTCCATGGTGATGATGCCCCGATGAGCCGCTTACCTCCATCCGCTTCGATATAATGCGCGCGTAAGAGCTGATTTCCTCTGATTTTGCATTGCGGGCATAACGTACAATGGAGAAGATAATGCCGCCGATAATCAGTGCGAAGACGAGAAAGAAGAAGATCGGGAAGAGAGAGAACATCAGGTCGAAGCTTGAGCCCCCCGGTGTTGGATTGAATCCGCCGCCCATATGCATAACCTCCTATAGCTGTTTTGATACAAAGTAAGTACGTGGATGCGCTGGGAAAAGTTGCAACCAAGGTGAAACGGCCGTGCTTTTATGGCGGCGAGATGTGTTTCATTCCGGGCATTTCTAAGCACTGATGAGGTTCAAACATATCAAACTTGGCATGAGAAAAAGGGAGGCGTGATCGCCCCCCTGATAGCTGAATATTCGCTAAATGCCCTCATAGCAGAGCTCAGTCGCTATGTTTCGCGCGGTGAAGCTAGGAGCTTTAAACCCACCACATCTCGCCCAGCGGTTCGCGGATGAGCACGCCTTTCAAATTCTCGACGGCTTTCGTGAAGCCTTCGTCAACGGACATCAAGCCGTCTTCATGCTCGATGCTGACGACATAATCGTAGCCAACGAGACGAAGGGCGCTTATAATGTCCGCCCATACCTTCATGTCATGGCCGTAGCCGACGGTGCGGAACTGCCAAGCGCGATCCAGCATAAGCGCGTAGGACTGCATGTCCGTTACACCGTGGCTGTTCACGTTGATAGGGTCGATCGTGGTATCCTTCGCATGGAAGTGATGGATTGCGCCGGCGCGGCCAAGGATATGAACGGCTTGCACCGGATCAATGCCCTGCCACCACATATGGCTCGGATCAAGGTTAGCGCCGATTGCATTGCCTGCCGCTTCGCGAAGGCGAAGCATCGTAGCCGGGCTGTGCACGGAGAAGCCGCCATGCAGCTCAAGACCGATCTTCACGCCGGCCTTCTCCGAAATGCCATTGATCTCGGACCAATAAGGAATAACCTTCTCTTCCCATTGCCATTTCAGAATTTCTTGGTAATCATTAGGCCATGGAGCGACCGGCCAGTTCGGATATTTCGCATCCTCATGATCGCCCGGGCAGCCCGAGAATGTATTCACAACGCCTACTTCAAGGCGGTTTGCAAGCTCGATTGTTTTGCGAATGGTCGCGTCATCGGCGGAGGCAAGCGCCTTCTGCGGGTGAAGCGGGTTGCCGTGGCAGCTAAGCGCGCTGATCATCAGTCCGCGGGATTCCACTGCGTCTTTGAATGCTTTCAGCTTGCCGGCGTCCCCGAGCAGGGTGTCCGGATCGCAATGCGCGTTGCCCGGATATCCGCCCGTGCCGATTTCGATGGCGTCAAGGCCCTTGGAAGCGATATAATCTAGTGATTCTTCGAACGATTTTTGTGCGAAAAGCACGCTGAATACGCCTAATTTCATTGTTTTAATACCCTCCCGAATCCATGAAATGGATTATAATCAAAACCGCTATTAGTATACCACTTATTGCGAATTGAACACATATCCTTGTATGGATTTTGGCAAAATTGCATAATAACTAGGCAAAAGCGGCATGAGAGGCGATGTGCTGGCAACAATGTATGGTAGAATAGCGATGCGGGGTTTGGTACACTGAGGGTAACGACGCAAGACAGACGGCAATGATTATAAAGTGCGCAAAATGCTGAATAAAGGCGCCGAGAGGAATTGGAACACATGACAGAATCAACATTAACAAGATCACATATAGAATTACTGGCTCCGGCTGGAGACTGGGATTGCATGCGCGCGGCTGTCGCGAACGGAGCGGACGCAATCTTCTTTGGGGTGGAGAAGTTCAATGCTCGCGCCCGCGCGAACAATTTCCGGAGCGAGGAGCTGCCGGAGATTATGGCTTTCTTGCATACGTATGGCGTGAAGGGCTTCCTGACCTTCAATATACTCGTATTCGAGGACGAGCTTCGCGATGCGCAGCGACTTATCGAGATGTGTATCGAGGCCGGCGTTGACGCGGTTATTGTGCAGGATCTGGGACTGGTGAAGCTTATTCGCGAGCTGTCGCCGGACTTTCCGATCCATGGCTCGACGCAGATGACGATTACTTCGCCGGAGGCGGTGGAGTTCACGAAGCCGTTCGATATCGAGAGAGTCGTGCTTGGACGCGAAAATAATCTGAAGCAAATCCGTACGATTGGCGAGCAAGCGAAGCTGCCGATGGAGGTGTTCGTGCATGGCGCATTATGCGTCTCCTATTCGGGTCAATGTCTCACCTCCGAGATGTGGGGCGGACGCTCGGCGAACAGAGGCGAATGCGCTCAGGCCTGCCGCCTGCCGTATGATTTGATGGTCGACGGCGAGCATCAACCGATGGGAGACATAACGTATCTGTTGTCGCCGAAGGATCTGGCGGCAATCGATCTGGTGCCGGAGCTGATCGAAGCGGGCGTCACGTCGTTCAAGATTGAAGGGCGGCTCAAAAGCCCGGAATATGTGGCCAATGTCGTGAGCAAGTATCGGGCGGCGATCGACAAATATTTTGACGGCGACGACTCGAAGCCGTCGAAGGAGGATGTGCGCGAGCTGCAGCAAAGCTTCTCTCGCGGCTTCACGCATGGCTTTCTGGATGGGACGAACAACAAGAAGCTTGTGGAAGGAACGTTCCCGAAGAGCCGCGGCGTTTATCTCGGCAAGGTGGAGCGCGTCATGAGAGACGCGGTGACGATCAGGCTGAACGCGCCGGTGAAGCGAGGCGACGGCATCGTCTTCGACGCCGGCGACCCGACGAAGAAGGAAGAGGGCGGCCGCGTCTATGATCTTCGCCGGCAAGGCGTGAAGCTCGAGGGCGAGGCGGCTGAAGGCACGCTGATTGAGCTCGTCGCTGGACGAAATGATGTGGATTTGCGCAAGGTGCATGTCGGCGACCGCGTTTGGAAGACGAGCGATCCCGCGCTGGACAAGCGCCTCAGGGCGACCTTCGAGACGGAGAAGCCGTATCGCGTCTTCCCGCTTCATGTCCGCGTGGCTGGACGGGCGGGCGAGCCGATGCGCACATGGTGGACGGATGTGCAGAAGGGCGAGACGGTGGAGCTTGCCTCCGAGCTGTTGCTCGAGCAAGCGCAGAAGCGGCCGATGGATAAGGCGCTGCTGCAGGATCAGCTTGGCCGATTGGGAGGAACCGTGTATCAGCTGGAGGAACTGAAGGTGGAGCTGGAAGGCGAGGTTATCCTGCCGATTCGCGAGTTGAATCGTCTGCGCCGCGAAGCAGTGGAGAAGCTTGCGGGAGAACGGCCGAAGCCGCCGAAGTATGTGTTGCGCGAGGTAGACGCTTTCGCGGACGCGGTGGACAACAAAGCAGGCAGTTTGCCGGAGGTGAATGTAGACGGCAATCTGAACGCTTCTGGAGCATCCTCTGCCAGTCGTCGCGCGCCAGAGCTGACCGTGCTCTGCCGCAGCCTCGCCCAGGTGGAAGCTGCGATCGAGGCGAATGCGTCATACATTTATGCCGACTTCGAATTTATCAAGCAATTCCCGGCGGCGGTGGAAGCGGCTCGGCGTGCGCACACGCCGATTGCGCTGGCGACGCCGCGCATTCACATGCCGGGAGAGAACGGCTATCATGCCAACATACTGAAGCTGAAGCCGGACGCGGTGCTGATTCGCAACACCGGCGCGCTCTACTATTATTTGCGCGCCCGCGCTTTGAAGCCCGGAGAGCCGTTCCCTAAGCTGATTGGCGACTTTTCGCTTAATGTGGCTAATCATAAAGCGGTTCAACTATTCAGCGAGGCGGGATTGGATCTCATCACGCCGTCCTACGATTTGAACATTCAGCAGATGGTCGATCTGCTCGAGCGTTCGGATACGTCCAAGCTGGAGGTCGTCATTCATCAGCATCTGCCGATGTTCCATACCGAGCATTGCGTCTACTGCACCTTCATGAGCGAAGGAACGGACTTCACAAACTGCGGACGTCCTTGCGAGGAGCACCGCGCTTCGCTGCAGGACCGAATCGGCATGTCCCACCCGGTCAGAGTCGATGAAGGCTGCCGAAATACCGTCTATAACGCGATTGAGCAATCCGGAGCCGAATATATCCGCAATTTCGTTCAGCTTGGCGTATCCAGCTTCCGGGTAGAATTCCTCGAGGAATCGAAAGAGCAGGTTCAAAAGGTGCTCGGTCTGTATCGAGACGCGCTCGACGGTCGCATTAGCGGCACGCAGGTGTGGCGCAGCCTGAAGGCGACGAATCAGCTTGGGGTTACTCGAGGGCAATTGGTGAAATAATAATGAAGGCTCGTTATGGAATAACGGCGGAACGAGCAAGGCTGATGGAAGCAGATAGCAAACAACAAACAACAAACAACAAACAACAAACAACAAACAACAAACAACAAACAACAAACAACAAACAAACAGCAGCTCCCCGGCTTCAATCGAAGTTGGGGAGTTTTTTCTCATTCGGTGCAACCCGAATAGGTTGTATAGGCATCTATATACATAGAACGCAACGAGCGGTCGGCGAATGGCAGTTATGGATCAACGACAGTATTGGCAAGATCGTTCATCTTTTATGACATAAAGTATCTGCTATATAGGTCATGTATGGATTAATGATGGCAGGAGAGAAGAAAGCAATGGCGGGCAGGTGGGGGAATGAGTGAAGAGGGACAAATGATACAGATGCTGCGCCGAGGCGATCACCTTGCCTTGGAGGGGCTGATGAATCGGTTTGGCACAGATGTGCTGCGCACAGCGGCGCTTCTGCTGAAGGACCGCCACTTGGCGGAGGACGTGAGTCAGGAGGCATTCCTTCAAGCGTTTCAACGCATCTCTCAGTTCAGAGGCGAGGGTACCCTTCGAGGCTGGCTGCTGCAAATCACGGTTAATTTGTGCCGGGCTCGAATGCGGCGGGCTTCCTGGAGAAGGCTGCTCTTTCCCGGAGAGCGGGGAGGGGCAGATAAGACTGCGGGCTCTGCCGAACAGCCAATCCTGTCTGCCGAGCTGGCGGAGCCTGGATCTACGAGACACATGGATGGCATGACGCTTCGTCAGGAAGTGGAGAGCTTGCCGAGAAAGTATCGCGAGGTCGTGGTTTTGTATTATTTTCAAGAGCTGACGGTGAAGGAAATAGTGGTTGTGCTAGGCGAGGCGGAGGGCACGATCAAGAGCAAGCTGAGCAGGGCGAGAGGTCTGCTGAAGCAGCAATTGGAGGAGGGAGGCTGGGAGCATGGGCAATCGCTCGGATGAAAACGGAATGGCGGGCAAACCTGCCAAAGTGAGCAAAAATCGCGCTTATGACAGAAACGCAGATAATCGTGAAAGGCTAACGAGGAGGGCATTCAATTGTAAAACAGGAAGTGAAAGCTGGAGAGAGGAGCTTAACAAGGAGTTGTCCCCTTTGCAGTTCAATGATCGAATGAAGCGGGAGGTACTTCAACGGGCCAAGCCGCAGCCTTCCTTCTGGAATCGCGAAATATCGATTCCTCTGCCGGTCGGCTTTCTCCTCCTTCTGCTTCTGCTGGCTGCTCCGGTGTCGGTGGGCATACATTTCATGCAAATACAGGTCTCTCCTGGCACAAGCGCAATTCCGCTGCGGAATCATGATCATGAAGTGGCAATGGATTCGGCGTTTTCGAGCGAAACTAAGGAAATTTATGGAAATTTATTCTTCAAGCGCGATTTGACGACGGGATGGGAGGATGCGCGATGAACAGCTTGCGAATACGCATGAAGATTAAGACGTTTGCGGCTGTTCTGGGGCTCCTCCTCCTGATGGGGATGGGCTGGTTCGCATATAGCCAGCTGCCATCGCTTCTGTATTATAACGGCTATGAGCAGCAGCTGATGAAATGGTTCCCGAAGAGCGAATATGGGAAGCGGGCAGCGCAAGCTTTCGCTTACGACTACTATAAAGACTATAATTTCTATCAAGATGATCATGTATTCATAGGAGCAGACGGCAGCTATGGGACTTCTTCCGTAGTGGGCGTGAATCAGGAACAGGCAGATCTGGATGAGGGAATTGGGCTGCTTGAGGGTTATCTCTCGGAGCATGGGGAGCTGGAGCGATCAAGCGGGTTCCTGCATGTGCTTGCCTGGTTATATCTGCGTGTAGATGATTGGGATCGGGCCGAGGAATTATTCCGGCAAGAGCTGGATCTGAGCGGGTCTGACGGAAATGCAATGGAGGCGAAAGCCTGGATTGAAATTCTTGAATCTCGAACGTTGAGGCTGGGAGAGACTCCATCGATTCAAGGTGAGCTGAAGGTAGGAGGAAGAGCAGAGCCGAATGCGTATGTGGTGCTGCAGGCCGCGGAGGACAATGGTTGGGACTCGAATCCTGTCATGTTTCATCCCATGACGATAACGGATGCGCAAGGTCGATATCGCTTCTATGACGTCGAGCCGGGTGAGTATAAGCTGCGCGTTGGTCTCTTGTCGTCGAGGCTCGAAGCGTATTCGCTGTCTGAGCCGCAGGAGAAAACCGTGCAAGTCGTAGCGGGTGCGGATGATGCGGCGGCATTCGACTTCAACTTCCTGCCGCGAGCCGTTGCGAAGGCTCCCGCGAATAAGGAAACGATAACAGGCGACGTGCTTCGCTTCGAATGGGAGCCTTACGAGGGGGCGGCCTTCTACCGAATCAACCTCGTGACTCTGATCCGAGATGGAGACGGCGATGTTTCTGGATCGGGCAGTCGTCCGTTACCTGGCGATTATGAAGGTACGGAAGCCGTCTTCTCCCTCGAAGAACTTCGCGCGCAACAAATAGGACAGACAAGATCCTATGACTCCGAAGGCAATATCGGCTATTCGCCGGATTCTTTGCTGGGTCCGGCGTATCCCGGCGGCGAGTTCATGTGGTCGGTGGATGCTTTTGATGAGCGTGGATTGAAGCTGTCGAGCTCGGGAGGGACATTCCTGGGCGGTGATCGGCGAATGCCCTTGTTCCGACTATGGGATGAAGGTATGCAGGAGGGCGACCGTCTGGTCGTAGCCGGGAAGTACAAGGAAGCGATTCAGGCTTATGAACGGGAAGGCAATGATCCTCATGCGCTGCGTGTTCTTGCGAGGATTACGGAAGAAGGGACGAAGAAGGGCGAAGCGGACGCAGATAAGGCATTAGCCTATCTGGAGCGCATACAAGAGCCGACCGAAGCGGATCTTTCGGAGATGGAACGGCTGCGCGAGAAGATGGCATCGGCCGCAGCGATTGATGGGATCGGCAGTAGGGAGAGCGCGGCGCATGACTTGCAGCTCCTGAATGCGTATCAGAAAGAAAAGCATGAATGATTTTATTTGAGTAAAATTTTCCCATGAGTTGTGCGGTGAAAGTGTGTCGGCAGGCTTTTGTTCATTATCCCTTTGGCTCAGGAACGAATTTAATGCTCCTAACGCTCTTAATGAGGCTGTCGATTCATAATGGACGGTATCGTTTTTATTCATCTTATAGCGTATAAAATTTCGATGGAAATGAATGCTTGCGACGGTAAAGGACATTTTCGAAGACCGCTAGCTGGTTTTTAAGGACATCCGCGACCGTTACGCGACGATATCCACGATTTTCAGAATGTAAGGGTCGCATTTGACCGTTAGCGTCAGAAATTAGGGTTGAACCCCCTCATTACCTCCCCTTACGGTCATCCGCGACCGTTAAAATACCCGTTAGGCGTGATTACGGCTTCTTACGGTCAATGGTGACCGTTACGCTACACGCCTTGTGTTGCGTTACACGTATTGCGTTGCGCGACACACCTTGGTCAAATGGCCACATGCTCACGGACTCACAATGAATCGGCAGCCTCCTAATGTTCCTCCAAGTGCTCCAAGTGCTCCTAATTCCCCTCCTTTGTTAACGATCAAACTGGGGAAGCGAGCCGGTTGGGTCCGGTAGGCGGTTATGCTGGATTCGGGTAAGCCGGTGGATTGCCAATGCAAAGTGCATGCTGGTCCAATAGGTTGGTAAGGAAAGATTCCTAATGGTCCAGGTTAAGCGCAATAGGAGAGTTCTTCCTGATTTAAGGGGAGAGTGCTTCCAGGCGGCGTACTTCCAGACCGTGCTGTTGACAGTCTGCCCGCCCTGACTTAGCATAGAGAGGTTGGCTAATATGAACGGGCTATTGAAGAGTGAGGATAAAGCGAGGCGTACGAGTAGATGAATGGAAATTGGCATTCCCATTGGCGGCATGTGTTCAAGCTGGACCCGGAGAGGGATATATCCGATGAAGCGCTGGAGGCGGTCTGCCTATCCGGCACGGACGCAATCATCGTTGGCGGTTCGAGCGGCGTGACGTTCGAAAATACCGTGGAGCTGATGTCGCGCATCCGGCGCTATGAGGTGGATTGCGCGCTGGAGGTTTCCACCCTGGATGGAGCGGTGCCCGGCTTCGACGGCTACTTCGTGCCGCTGGTGCTGAACACCGATCGTGCGGAGTGGATTCTCGGACATCAGCTTGAAGGTCTGCGGGAATATGGCTCCTTTGTTCCGTGGGAGGAGACGGCGGCTCAGGGTTATATTATTTTGAACGGGGAGGCTACAGCGGCGAAGCTTACCGGAGCGAAGACGGCGCTGACGGAAGAGGAGTTGGTCGCGTGCGTGCGAATGGCGGATCGGCTGATGCGCTTGCCCGTTGTTTATCTCGAATATAGCGGACGGTTCGGCGAGATGGCTATGCTCCGAGCGGCTAAGAGGGCGGTGAACGGAGCGCAGCTGTTCTATGGCGGCGGCATCGATTCACCGGAGAAGGCGGCTGAGGCTGCGGCGTTGGCGCAAACGGTCGTCGTGGGGAATGTGTTGTATGTCGATTTGGTGGCTGCTCTGGCAACGGTCGGCGCGGTGAAGAAGGTTGACGGGATTAATCGTTTATAACATGAAATAGTAAACAGGGCCGGGTTCATGCTCCTGAATGCGAATGGGCGGATAGTGTGAGGCATATGGAATCGTAAAATACATGCGAGATAGTATAGCAGCTTTGGGCAGACGCCCAAGGCTGCTTTCTTTTTCGAGAAGCGCGGGAGCCTGGGCGGAACGCTGGACTCCGCCCGGGTCGGGCTTTTGCCGGAAATGGGAAATTGACAGGTTTACGGTCCTTCTTTAAACTGTGAATAGGCGAACAAAATGGCGAACAAAGGAGTCCAATCATGTTCAATCGAATTGATATTGAAGAAGCGGTGAAGAAGCTGAATCCGCCGCAGCAGGAGGCGACCAAGACGACGGACGGGCCGCTGCTGATCATGGCCGGAGCGGGCAGCGGCAAGACGCGCGTGCTGACGCATCGCATTGCTTACTTAATAGAGAAGAAACGAGTAGCGCCATGGAGCATTCTGGCGATTACCTTCACGAATAAAGCGGCAAGAGAAATGCAGGAGCGGGTCAGCGCGCTGGTCGGCCCGTCCGGCAGGGATATCTGGGTGTCGACCTTCCACTCTATGTGTGTACGCATCTTGAGGAAGGATATTGACCGGATCGGGTTCAACTCGAACTTCTCGATTCTCGACTCCTCCGATCAGCTCTCCGTTATCCGCAATTGCATGAAGGAAATGAACATGGATACGAAGAAGCTGGAGCCGAAGGCGGTGCAAGCCGCCATGAGCAGCGCGAAGAACGAGCTGATTTCTCCGCAGCGGTTCGAGGAGAAGGTCGGGGATTATTTTGACGGCATTGTGGCCAAGGTATACGCGCTCTACCAGAAGAAGCTGAAGAGCAACAACTCGCTCGACTTCGACGACCTGATCATGATGACGATTCGGCTGTTTAAGGAAGTGCCGGAGGTGCTTGACTTCTATCAGAACAAGTTCCGCTACATTCATGTGGACGAATATCAGGATACGAACCGGGCGCAATATATGCTTTGCCGGATGCTTGCGGACAAGCATCAGAATATTTGCGTCGTCGGAGACAGCGATCAGTCGATCTATCGCTGGCGCGGGGCGGATATTACGAATATTCTTAATTTCGAAAGCGACTATCCGAACGCGGTGACGATCATGCTCGAGCAGAATTACCGCTCCACCTCGAACATTCTCGACGCCGCGAATGCGGTGATCAAGCTTAACACGGGCCGCAAGCCGAAGAAGCTGTGGACGGAGCAGGGGCCGGGCGATATGATTTCGCTCTATCAGGCGGATTCGGAGCATGACGAGGGATATTTCGTCACGGGCGAGATTCAGAAGAATGTGCGCAAGGGCAAGAGGTACTCGGATCACGCCATTCTGTACCGCACGAACGCGCAATCCCGGGTCATCGAGGAAATTCTGATCAAGTCGGATATTCCGTATCAAATCGTCGGCGGCATTAAGTTCTACGACCGGAAGGAAATCAAGGATTTGCTTGCGTATCTGCGGCTTATCTCGAATCCCGACGATGATATCAGTCTGCGGCGCATCATAAATGTGCCGAAGCGGGGTATTGGCGATACGACAGTGGGCAAGCTGGAAGAAGAGGCCGCGCGAAGAGGCGTGTCGATCTATCAGGTGCTGGCGGATCTGGGCCACGGCGAGGTGGATGTGAACGGTCGGACTCGAACGCTGCTGGGCGAATTTTACGGACTTATCTATAATTTGACGGCGATGGTCGATTATTTGACGGTCAATGAGCTGGCGGAGAAAGTCATCGAATTGTCTCAGTACAAGCTGGAGCTGCAACGGGAGAATACGCTCGAATCCAAGGCCCGTGTCGAAAATATTGAAGAGTTCCTATCCGTCACCCAGGAGTTCGAGGAGCGGAACGAGGACAAGTCGCTGGTCGCTTTCCTGACGGATCTCGCGCTTATCGCGGATATCGACACCTTGGGCAAGGACGCCGAGGAGGAAGAGAAGAAGGATGACGACGCGATCGTTCTGATGACGATGCACAGTGCGAAGGGACTGGAATTCCCGGTCGTGTTCATCATCGGGATGGAGGAGTCGATCTTCCCGCACAGCCGCGCGCTGAATGACAACGAGGAGCTCGAGGAGGAGCGGCGTCTCGCTTACGTGGGCATCACCCGCGCCGAGGAGCGGCTGTACTTGACCTGCGCCCGGATGCGGACGATTTTCGGCCGGACGGGCATGAACCCGCCATCGCGCTTTCTGGAGGAAATCCCGGAAAGCGTGAGGGAGGCCGTGTCGACCGCGATCGGCGGTCGCGGCGGCAGTGGAGCAGGGGCGGGCGGCTTCGGTCGCCCCGCCCAGGACCGCTTCGGCGGCGGCGCTCCGCGAAGCGGCGCTTTCGCCGGCCGCGGCGGCGGTCCCGCCGCGCCTAGCGGCGCTGGCCGCACGCCCGGCTTCGGCGCGGGCAGCGGCAGGGCCGCCGCAGGCGGCCCTCAGAGCGGCGTGCGCGTCAGCTCGCCGCTCGACGCCGCGCGCGCGGCGCGGGGCGGGGCAGCGCCGGCCGGGCCTGGCGCTGCCGGAGCCGCCTCCGCCGGCGGAGGCAGCTTCGCCCCAGGCGACCGTGTTGCCCACGGCAAGTGGGGCGAAGGCACCGTCGTTGCCGTGAAGGGAACCGGCAACGACATGGAGCTGCAGATTGCCTTCCCTGCGCCGGTCGGCATCAAACGCTTGCTTGCCGGCTTCGCTCCGATTACGAAGCTGTAGCCGTCCGCAATCGCAACTGGCTGAGCAGCGCTATTTTAACGATGAACGTCAACTATTGCTTTATTGTGCCCTTGTGCCCGCAGATGAGAAATCAACTTAATGTCGAGGAGGATCATTCGTGAACGCTGCTTCAGATCGGATGAACGAGCTTATCGCTCTTATTACAGAGCACAATTATCAGTATTACACGTTGGATCAGCCAACGATCAGCGACGCCGAGTACGACAAGCTCTATGACGAGCTTGTCGCTTTGGAGTCCTCCGAGGGCATAACGCTGCCTCAATCTCCGACGCTCCGAGTTGGAGGCAAGCTTCTGAAGGGCTTCGAGCCGCATAAGCATCGGGCGCGCTTGTGGAGTCTGGACAAGGCGCAGAACGAGGAGGATTTGCTCGCCTGGCATGCGCGCGTGCAGAAGTCGGTGGGGGATTACAACGCCAAAAACCCCGATGCAGAGCCGCTTCCGCAGCCGACCTACGTGATCGAGCTGAAGTTCGACGGATTAACCTTGAACCTGACCTATGACGACGGCCAGCTCATCGAGGCTTCCACCCGGGGCAACGGCGTTGTCGGAGAGGGCATTTTGCCCCAGGTACGCACCATTCGATCCGTTCCTCTGACGATTCCATTCTCCGAGGGCATTATTGAAGTGCAGGGCGAGGGCATCATGGGCCTATCCACGCTGGCTCGATACAACGAAACCGCCGTCGAGCCGCTCAAGAACGCCCGCAACGCAGCGGCTGGAGCTCTTCGCAACTTAAATCCTGCCGTTACGCGCGAGCGAAAGCTTGACGCGTTCTTCTATAATATCGGTTTTGCCGACGGAGTCAGCTTTGAGAACCATCAGGAGATGCAGCAGTTTCTGCGCGACAATCGCTTCAAGGTCAATCCGTATGTGAAGTATGTCGATACGATTGAAGAGGTGCTGGCCGAGATGGCGGAAATCGTCCTGAAGCGGGAATCCTTCGACTATCTCATCGACGGCGCCGTGGTGAAGCTGACGGACATGAGAACGCGTGAAGCGCTGGGCTATACAGATAAATTCCCTCGCTGGGCGGTTGCTTACAAGTTCGAGGCGGAGGAAGCGACAACGATACTGGAGTCCGTTTCCTGGGAAGTAGGCCGCACTGGCAAAATAACCCCAGTCGCCCGAGTCGCAGCCGTCGAGCTCGCCGGAGTCACAGTCCAGAACTGCACCTTGAACAATATCGGCGACATTGAACGCAAAAATCTAAAGCATGCGCTCGGATCACTCGTGCTAATTCGCAGATCGAATGATGTCATTCCCGAAATTCTCGGGAAAGCCGGAGACGAACCCGGCGAAGAGATCGTCTTTCCTGAGGCTTGTCCTTCTTGCGGTACCGAGCTCGAGCAGCGGGGGGCTCATCTTTTCTGCAACAACAAGCTGGGCTGCCGTCCTCAAATCATAGGCAGAATTACGCATTTCGCCTCGCGCGACGCCATGGATATCGAATCGTTCAGCATTATGACCGCCGAACAGCTTTATTCAGACTGCGAGGTACGCGATCCTGCTGATCTCTATGCCTTAACCTTCGACGATCTGATCAAGCTGGAGCGATTTGGAGAAAAGAAGGCGCAGAAGCTGCTGGATGCGCTGGAGAAATCCAAGGAGCGAGACCTGGCGGCCTTTCTGTTCGCGCTGGGCATTCCGAATACCGGCAAGGCCACGACGAAGATGCTCGCGGATCATTACCGGGACCTTGACGCCATTATGTCCGCGAAGGCGGATGATCTGATCGGCTTGCCGGATATCGGCGGTATTGTAGCGGAGAGTATTGTAGGCTTCTTCGCGGATCCCGTCATGCAAGAGAGTATTTCACGTATGCGCGGTTACGGAGTGAAGGCGGAAGCTGAGCAGCAGCCGGAGGTGCGCGAGGATAGTGTGTTCAGCGGCAAGACGGTCGTGCTGACCGGCACTCTGCCGACGATGACTCGCGAAGAGGCAGCTCGCAGGCTTGAGGCTTGTGGAGCGAAGATTACGGGCAGTGTTTCGAAAAAAACCGATTTCGTCGTTGCGGGGGAAAGCGCTGGAAGCAAGCTAACCAAAGCGCGTGATCTTGGCATCACGGTCATTGACGACGAGGCGGAGCTGCTTCGATTGCTGGGCGAGGAATAGTTGAAATCTTCTTAAAGTTAGAAGACGGTCCTGGTTCAATGCTGGGCCGTCTTCTTTTGTTTAGAACCGTATTTGGACGAGTTTTTTAAAAGCCTCAAAAAATAGTTTGCATTCATTTTTTTGTTATGGTATATTATTTCTTGTCGCTTCGGGGACATCAACGTCAAAGCCAATTACACTTTCTAAAAGAAATGAAAAAAAGCTTGACGAAGCTGCTCGAAGATGATAAAGTATCATCTTGTGACGACGAGAGTCGTAACAACAAGTTCCTTGAAAACTGAACAAATGGATCACGTCAAAATCCATGTTTTTTAAAAGCTAGTTAAGAAATGAGCAAGTCAATCTTTCTTTTATGGAGAGTTTGATCCTGGCTCAGGACGAACGCTGGCGGCGTGCCTAATACATGCAAGTCGAGCGGAGTTACACCTTCGGGTGTAGCTTAGCGGCGGACGGGTGAGTAACACGTAGGTAACCTGCCTGTAAGACTGGGATAACATTCGGAAACGAATGCTAATACCGGATACACGGTTTGATCGCATGGTCGAACCGGGAAAGACGGAGCAATCTGTCACTTATAGATGGACCTGCGGCGCATTAGCTAGTTGGCGGGGTAACGGCCCACCAAGGCGACGATGCGTAGCCGACCTGAGAGGGTGATCGGCCACACTG
>NZ_JAATHD010000028.1 GCF_011947265.1 Paenibacillus sp. HB172176 | reverse complement strand
TGACGAAGCGGATTCATTCCGGTGCGGAATGGACGTCGCCAAGCGAGAAAAGCCTGTTGCAGTTATCTGCAGCAGGCTTTTTTGCGCTTAACGACGTTCCTCTCCCAACGGGAGAGTGTCCGAACCTTTGATCGAAGCCATACGGAGAAGCAGGCCCGGCTTTAGAGGTAGGTTCAGACGCCGACCGGTGAAGTAAAGCTTCGAAGTGGAGTCTTTACCGGTGCGGTATGTCCATCGCCAAGCACAAAGAGTCTACCGTAGATTACGGTAGGCTTTTTAGGAGATTTTCCGAGATGATGCTTACAAAGTTGCTTAGCTCTGTAAAGCTGCAGTCGAACATCACATAAAGACAACGATAAGAGCTCTGGATGGAGCCAGGCGCAACGCTAACGAAACGGGATAACGTTATGGCCACAAAATCAGCATCCTATTCCAATCTAATGAAGATCTATCGTCTTATTTCGTGGTTTCGGACAACAATCATGCTTACTTTGATGAAATAACGCTATCAATCTTCATTAGATTCACGCGGGCTGGAGATTCAGGCGTTTAACGTTATGAATCTTCCATAGGACTTCCCCACTTTGATACCACTCCACAAAGCTTAATGAACGATAGGATTTTTAGCTTGCGAGTCCGCGGACGAAGCCTGAATTCCATTAGAATATCAGCAGAATGGCAGGCAGGCATACATTCATGCAGGCATACAGGCAGCGTAACTTTACTGAATTCGAAGAACGCTGTCAGGTTTCATTCATCATGACCGACGTTCTCTCACCCTCTGGCATCACCTCGATGAAGACCGGACGACGTTTGATGTGTATATGGCGATAAACAGGAAAATCTCCAGTATATCTGGCTGTTTTAGCTCGCCAAACCGAATAAAGTGGAAAAGTTCCATTATATTAGCTGCAGATACGAGAAAAAACAAAAATCTACGAAATGTACTGGAGGATTTCCAGCATACCCGTAGATTTCTCACCAAATGGAGATATATACTGGAGAAAATCCAACTTATTGTCGAATCGGCATTTAGGTATGCCGCACAACAATCCAATTTATTGGTCGACTATTATGGTCATTAGCAAGTTATCATACAAGCTTCTTTTTATCGGTGGTAATAGCTAGCTTCATTAAGCTCGAGACGAAGTACCCCATCCTTACGCGCTTTACGATAGATGAAGGAGAGGAGCATTCTTGGGGAGAGCAACCACAGATGCCAGCAAATAATGCTGATCATGAGCGAGCTGGAAATCCAGGGATACAATAAGCCTATGACGCATAGCCCGAGCCAGAACATTTGACGATGAACGCGGCGGAATACGAATAAGGTTATATCGTTTGCCGGCTTGAATCCAATCCAGGGAGGGGTTATTCTCCAAACCCACTTGCGCTCTGCCGCCTCTTCGACTTTAATGAACGTTAGAAGCATAATGACAATATGCAGAACTTGAACAATGGCGAAGCTGATTAGCCATGAGAATAATCCATTCATGCCGTAGACCAACAATTGAAAGCCGAGGAATATAGCTGCGATGAACAAGTAACTGTAGATGAGTTCAAGATTGATTATGGTTCGACGAATTAGCTGATATTGATATATAGTGGCATTTTTTTGCTCCTGCAAGGATTGCTTTTTCATTCTTATTCGTCCTTCCGATGGAACTTGTCTATTTCTTTTATCGGAATAAGGAGCTTATATCTCGATAGTTTGGTGTAATAAATTTTATGGAGTCAGGCACCATGCGCCCAGAAAGAGCATACGATATAGAAATATTTGAAATGGATTATGAAACAAGTATATTTCGATAGAATACATGACATAATAGTAGGTATAGATTCTTCATATAGGAAAGCGGGGATTGTTATGAACGATATTCGCGAACAGCATTGCATGATCTGCGGCGAGCAGAAGGCCGAAGGCGAAGGAATCCGTATCGTATCGGGATTCTTATGTCAATCCTGCGAAATAGAGATGGTCCATACAGATGTGAAGGACGCCAAATATCCTTTTTTCATTCATCAGATGAAGCAAATATTCATAGAAAATAATGCTTGAAGCAGCTTAATGGAAGGCTGCTTTTTTTCTTGTTGATAAACCGTCAAACCACTATAATTACTGACTTTATTCCGATATGATACAAGTATCGAGGCAAAAGAGGGGTTAATTCGCAGTGAAGAAATTATATGCGCCATTATTCGAAGCGTTGAAGCAGCATATTGCCGGCAGACCGAGCAGCTTTCATGTGCCGGGACATCATTATGGACAAGCTATAAGCAAGGAGAGTCTTGAAGATCCATCATTTGAAGCGATACGCGAGCATTTCCAGTCGATTATGAAAATCGATGTGACGGAGCTGTCCGCCACGGATGATCTGCATCATCCGGAGGCATCTATCCTGGAGGCTCAGCGATTGGCGGCGGAATCCTTCGGTTCGGATGAAACCTTCTTCCTCGTTGGCGGAAGCACGTCAGGGAATCTTGCTCTGCTGCTGGCGCTGTGCGAACCGAATGATATTGTCATTGTACAGCGTAACGTACATAAATCGATAATCAATGGTTTGAAATTATCGCATGCTTCTCCTGTTTTCCTGTCTCCTGAGCTTGACCCTGCGGCGAAGACCGGAACGGTGCCTTCTCTTGCAGCGCTGCAGCAGGCATTGGAACGGTATCCGGAGGCCAAGGCTGTCTGCCTGACCAATCCGAATTATTACGGCATCGGGGTTCAATTAGCCCCGTATGTGGAGCTTGCACATCGATACGATATCCCCCTGATTGTTGATGAAGCCCACGGCGCGCATTACGGCAGGCATCCAGGGCTTCCAGAATCGGCTCTGCAAGCAGGCGCCGATGCCGTGGTGCAATCCACGCACAAGACGTTGCAGGCGCTCACAATGGGAGCTATGCTCCATATACAAGGTGAACGGGTGAATAGAGCTCGGATCCGTGATTCGCTCCAAATGATACAAAGCTCAAGCCCGTCATTTCCGATACTCGCTTCCCTGGATATTTCCCGAGCAATTATGGATATGGAGGGTCCTCGTTTAATTGAAAGAAGTCTGGCCGAGGTCGATATGTTCAATAGATGGATTTGTGAGGAGAGCGAATATATAAAGATGATTGCTCCGGAATTATGCAAAGCGGAAGCTGCGCGGAATGAAGAATATGACATTCCATGGCAATATGATCCGCTGCGAGTGCTTCTCTATGATAATAGTGAAAGGATGAGCGGCTTCGAACTTCAACAACGATTGGAGCAGCATGGATGCTGGATTGAGATGGCGGATTTGAAAATGGCGGTGCTGGTGATGGGTTTGCATAGCTCCGAGAAGGAAATGGGCAAGTTGAAGCTTGCGATTCTGTCTATAAACCAACAATTGTCGACAAAGAGCGATGAACGCATTCCGACAGGGGAGAGGCCCTCCCCCGATATTCAACTTGTCTATGAGCGGGGTTGTGGAAGGGTTGCTGAAGAGCCAGTATCCTTCAATCGTATTGGACATGCAAACAGAAATATCGTCAGAATAGCCATAGAAGAAGCCGCAGGAGAGCAGAGTGCCGAAATGCTTGTTCCTTATCCACCAGGAATTCCGATTGTTTATCAGAATGAATACATTTCCACGGAAATCATTTTGAGCATCAAACAGTTAGCCGCGGCTGGCGCAAAATTTCAAGGGGCGCAGGATCAATCGATGCGGACGATTGCGATTTATTCGAAATAAAAGCATTTTTTTGGTAAAAAATCGCGAAATGGAATCGAATGCACCGAAATGCTCGTTGTAGTCCAGAAAGCCCTTTGCTACAATAGATTTAAGATGAATATCTTATAAGTTAGGGGCATTAGGAGCTTGAATAAAGGATTGTTTGTAACGATAGAAGGCGGCGAAGGCTCAGGCAAATCTACACTTATTGAACGCCTCGCGCATACGATGCAGGGGATGGGCAGAAGCGTAGTGACGACAAGAGAGCCTGGCGGCATCCCCATTGCGGAGAAGATTCGTTCCGTTATTCTGGACCGTGAGCATACGGCTATGGATTCGAGGACGGAAGCGCTTCTTTATGCGGCATCGAGAAGACAACATCTTGTGGAGAAGGTGATACCGGCTCTGGAACAAGGTTCAATCGTTATTTGTGATCGTTTTGTCGACAGCAGTCTCGTGTATCAGGGCTATGCTAGAGGACTTGGTTACGAACAGATCTGGGCGATCAATGAATTTGCAACTCGGAAGATGATGCCTGATCTTACGCTGTATCTCGATGTGTCGCCGCAGACAGGGCTCGCGCGAATCGCAAGAAATGCGGATCGAGAGATTAATCGTCTGGATATGGAGAAGCTGTCCTTTCATGAGAGGGTGCGAGAAGGCTACAAGCAGCTTCTTCTGCGCTTCCCCGGGAGAATAGTAGAAGTGAATGCAGAGAAAGACGCGGATGAGGTCTATGCTGAAGCAGCATCGATTGTAGAAAGCCGATTGGCAAGTATGCTTTGAGGCTCCAAGGAGTATAGAGAAGCATGGCGGACGGAGCGGGTTATAACCAAATCTAAAAGTAATCAAGGGGGAATGAAGATGAAATTAGTGATAGCGGTTATTCAGGATAAAGACAGCAACAGATTGTCAAACGCTCTGGTGCGCGAAGGCTTCCGCGCAACGAAGCTTGCAAGTACCGGAGGTTTCCTTAGAGCGGGAAATACGACGTTCATGATCGGGATAGAGGATGAGCGCGTTCATGAGGTGTTCCAGGTGATCAGCACGAACTGCAAAGTGCGCGATCAACTCGTAACGCCGGTGTCTCCTATGGGGGGCTCTACCGATTCTTACATTCCTTTCCCGGTCGAGGTGCAAATCGGCGGCGCTGCCGTATTTGTCATTCCGGTAGAGAGATTCGAACACTTCTGATAGGGTGTGACAGCGATGAGGGTTGATCAAAGCTGGCGTCCAATCGGCCAGAACCGAACAAACAATGATTCAGGGGCAAGACCGATTCAGCCGGCAACATTCGGCGATGCGCTCATCCAACAGGATGCGAGAAGGACGCAGGAGCAGTTGCAGCAGAAGCTGCAGGACATTCAGAAGCAAGGCGACAGGCTTGCCAAGCTGATGACGGTTCGCGAGCTTAAGCTGTATCGTCAGATGGTTAAGCAATTTCTGGAGGATACCATCAGGCGCGGAGTCGGACTCAAGGAAGTTCGCGGGTTCGATCGCAGAGGCCGTGTTAAGCGCTACAAGCTGCTTGACGAGGTTGACGAGACGCTCGTTTCCATGGCGGAAGAGCTTCTCGACAGCGAGCAGGGAAGAATCGACTTGTTGAACAAAATCGGCGAAATCAGGGGAATCTTGATTAACCTGTTTTTCTAAGCAGAGGAAAGATTAGATGAGCTTTCAACAATTGGAGCAACAAGGAACGCAGCACAAGGCAATCAAAATATTGAAGCATGCGCTGCAAAGCGGCAGAATCTCCCACGCATATCTGTTCAGCGGCCCAACCGGGACGGGCAGAATGGCAGTGGCGAATGCATTTGCCAAAGCGCTGTTCTGCATGGATGAAGGTTGGGATGCGTGCGGCGTTTGCCGGGAATGCAGGAAATTCGAGCATGGCAATCAAACGGATCTGATTGCGATCTCGCCTGATGGCCAGAGCATCAAAATTGATCAGATTCGTGAACTGCAGAAGTCGCTTTCGTATCGCAGCACTCAGACCGGACGCTTGGTCTACATCATTGATCATGTCGAGACGATGACGATACAGGCCGCCAACAGTCTGCTCAAGTTTCTGGAGGAGCCCCAGTCGCCAATTGTGGCTATTCTCATTACGGATAATGGACAGGCCGTGCTGCCAACAATAAGATCAAGGGCGCAATGGATTCCATTCCTTCCCATGTCTCCGGAGCAGATGCTGATGAAGCTGACGGAAGAAGGAGCGTCTCCTCTGCTTGCGAGATCGGCCGTTCAGATCTCATCGGGACTCAGCGGAGCTAGAGAAATTCTCCAGCAGAATGAATTTGCAGAAATCAGAAGCCTAGTGATACAATTAGGCAAGGAGAGCTTAACGCGATTCACCGCGGCTATGATCACTGCCCAGCAGCAAGTTTTCAAGACGGAGCTGTCGAAACAAATCAATATGCTGCTTTCATTATTGTCGCTTTGGTTTAAAGATTTCACACAGGTCCTGGCCGGAAGGCGGGACAAGCTTGTTTTCATAGATCAGCTGGACTGGATAAGCAGTCATGCTTACAATCGTTCCTTCGCAGGCTGGGTAGCCTGCATGGAGCATATCCTTGAAGCGGGCAAGCGGATGCGGGCGAATGTCCCGCCGCAGCTCGCCTTTGAGCAATTATTGGTAAACCTACAGGAGGGCTAATCCTTGTATAATGTCATCGGTGTTCGCTTTAAGAAAGCGGGCAAGATCTATTACTTTGATCCGGCTCAGCATCTCGTGGATAAGGAACAGCATGTTATTGTTGAAACGGCCCGCGGGATCGAGTACGGAAAAGTGGTGGTGGGACAGAAGCAAGTCGGTGAATCGGATGTTGTTCTCCCGCTTAAGAAGGTTATTCGAATCGCAAGCGACGTTGACGCGCAAGTTGTGGAAGAGAATCGCGCGGCCGCGAAGAATGCGTTCGCGACCTGTCTTGAGAAGATCAAGAGCCATCAGCTTAAGATGAAGCTGGTGGATGTCGAATTTACATTCGACCGCAACAAGATTATATTCTATTTCACGGCAGAGGGGCGGGTAGATTTCCGCGAGCTCGTGAAGGACTTGGCAAGCGTGTTCCGCACAAGAATCGAGTTAAGGCAAATTGGCGTTAGAGATGAAGCCAAGATGCTTGGAGGCATTGGTCCTTGCGGACGCGTGTTATGCTGCTCTTCATGGCTCGGCGATTTCGATCCGGTATCGATCAAGATGGCGAAGGATCAGAATTTATCGCTGAATCCTACGAAGATTTCCGGTTTATGCGGGCGATTGATGTGCTGCTTAAAGTATGAGCATGATAACTATGAGAGCGTTCGCGAGGAAATGCCGGGGGTAGGCAAGATCGTGATTACTTCGTTAGGAGAAGGCAAGGTAACAGGCATCAATACTTCGTCGAAGAGCGTGTACGTTCAACTGTTCGACATACCCGGCAAGCCGAAGGAATTGCCGCTTGACGATGTTGTCGTGAAATAGACGACCTGAGTGTAATCCTATTAGGTGAGGTAATGCTCACGCTAGAAGCTCTGGGGTGGGGACTTGGAGAAAAACGATATTTTTGTTCAGATGGATGAATTGGATAATCGTGTTGGCATGTTTCATTCCGAGCTTAGCGCGCTTAAGCAGAGGGTGAAGGAATTGCTGGAGGAGAACAAACGGCTCAGCAATGAGAATCATCAGCTTCGACAAGTGTTTAAGAGAGAGACGGCTCTGGAGCGCGATGCGGGTCTGGCTGCGCAAGCCAGCGGGCGTGTTGCGGCCGAGGAGGCTTCTGCGGATCAGAATCCGGAAGCGATGGACGAGCAGATCGCCGCAGTAGGAGAAGGGCATGACAATCTCGCCCGACTGTATCACGAAGGCTTCCATATCTGCAATGTGTATTATGGACATCTTCGAACGGAAGGCGATTGTCTGTTCTGCTTGTCTTTTTTGAATAAATAAATGATGATTAGAGTGACAGGCCGTCCTTGCTGCTTAAGGATGGTCTTTTTGTTGAAAGGAGAATATCGGGTGTTGGAGCAAGAAATGAACGGCGCAGATTTGCTGGCAGGTGAAAGAATTGATGATTTGTTAACGGACACGGGGCTTTGTATTATTCAGAGCCGCGAGGTATTCAGCTTTTCCTTGGATGCTGTGCTTCTCTCGAGATTTGCTTCTGTACCGAAAAGGGGCAGAATTGCGGATCTATGTACAGGCAATGGCGTTATACCGATTCTGGTGTCCCAGCGGACCCATGCTCAGATGGATGCGATCGAGATTCAGCCCAGGCTTGCCGATATGGCTAGAAGAAGCATCGCCATGAACCGATTGCAGGAGCAAATTCATGTCATTGAAGAGGATTTACGGGTCTATGCGAGATCGGCAGGCAATGGGATCTATGATGCCATTACTGTAAATCCGCCCTATATGCCGGTCGTAGCGGGGGAACAGAACGAGAATGAGCATTATGCGATAGCCAGACATGAGATTCATTGCACGCTTGAGGATTTGGCTGCAGCATGCCGCAGAATTTTGCGTCCGGGCGGCAAACTGTCGATGGTTCATCGTCCATCGCGTTTGCTTGATATTGTAGAGACGCTGCGGAAAGCCAAGCTCGAGCCGAAAAGAATTCAATTTGTGCACCCAAATCGCAACGCAGAAGCGAATATGGTATTAATTGAAGCAACGCGGGATGGAAAGCCTGATATTAAGCTGCTGCCGCCCATTATGGTATACAATGACGAGGGGGTACAAATCGTATGATTAGACAGAATAGTTTTGCTGAGTCGGCAAAAACAAACCAAGGAGCAGGCTCGCTGTATCTTGTAGCCACTCCGATTGGCAATCTGGAGGACATGACCTTCCGGGCTATACGCATATTGAAGGAAGCGGATCTTATTGCAGCGGAGGATACCAGGCAGACGAGGAAGCTCTTGACGCATTATGATATTCATACCCGCCTGTTGAGCTATCATGAGCATAATAAGCATGCCAGCGGCCCCGAGCTTATTCGCATGCTGGAGGAAGGGCAGTCCGTCGCTCTTGTAAGCGACGCGGGGCTGCCGGCGATTTCCGATCCCGGAGCAGACCTGGTGAAGGAGGCTGCAGCAAGAGGCATACCGGTAATTGCTGTCCCGGGAGCCAACGCGGCGCTTAGCGGTCTAATCATTTCCGGATTGCCGACGGACCGATTTCTGTTCACGGGGTTTCCTCCAAGAGACAAGAAGGGGTTGACGGATTGGTTCGAGCAGCTTCAATCGGAGCAAGCTACGCTTATTATGTATGAATCGCCTCATCGTCTCCTCAAGACGCTCTCGGCTGCATTGGAACAGCTAGGGGAGCGGCAAGCGGCTGTGGCCAGAGAGTTGACCAAGAAGCATGAAGAAGTAATCAGGGGGTCGCTCTCGGAATGTATCTCTTGGTTCACGGAGCATTCACCGCTCGGTGAGTTCTGCATCGTTATCGAGGGAATAGATGAAATGTCCGTTAGTCTGAAATCTACAGACGGTGCCTGGTGGTCCGATCTTGCCGTGAAGGAGCATGTCGCACACTACGAAACGATGATGGAACGCAAGGAAGCAATCAAGAAGACGGCAGTTGATCGAGGAATGCCGAAGAGAGAAGTCTATCAAGCGGTTCATGTGGACGAACAATAGCCGGCGGGGATAGGAGCTATCGTAGAGAAAAAAAGGACCTTCCTGGCCGGGTTCTAGCACAGGAAGGCATCAAGGAGTATGAAAAAGGTTAGAATTAACATGTGGATAAAATGATTATAACCTATTTTATTTATTTTGTCACAGGTGTAGGCATTTCTGATAAACAAATATGACAAACAATTTTTCCTTTGAAGTAGGAGACATTCTCAGCATTCCCGCAGAAGATACAAGCCGGCTCATATTTCTTAAGCATAATACGTTCGCCGTCCACATAAATCTCAAGCGCGTCCTTCTCGCCTATGCCCAAAGTACGGCGTAGTTCGATCGGAATAACAACACGGCCAAGCTCATCGACTTTACGCACAATTCCGGTTGATTTCATCATTGTCAATCAATCCTCTCACTAAGAAATATTTTCGTCATAATTCGACAATGTTTGTAGTTTCTATGTTACTATAATACCAACTCTTCCCAAAACAGTCAACTAGCAAAATAATCGTAGAAGTGCTGTAATTTCAAGAGTTTTGAGGAGTTTTAACCATAATGGCACTGTAATAGAATACAACAACTTCGACAATTTGGAAACAAAATTCCGACACTATTCGACATATTATTTGCAGCTTGTGTCGAAAATATGAACTTAAGGAGTTGAGCAGATGAGAGAGCAGTTAACGGAAGAGAAGGTATTCAAGGATCCCGTTCATAATTATGTGTATGTGCAGGATCAGACGATTTGGGATCTCATTAACACGAATGAATTTCAAAGATTGCGCCGAATCAGGCAGCTCGGAACAACCTATCTTACCTTCCACGGAGCCGAGCACAGCCGCTTCTCTCATTCTCTTGGCGTCTATGAAATTACAAGACGCATTATTTCGCAATTCGAACGTTACGATTATCCGGATTGGCCGAAGGAAGAACGATTGGTGTCTTTGTGCGCTGCGCTTCTGCATGATGTGGGGCACGGGCCATTCTCTCATTCCTTGGAAGAAATATTCGATACCGATCACGAGGAGTGGACATGCAGCATCCTGCTTGGCGATACCGGTATTAATGAAGTGCTTCGAGCCGTGTCCGATGATTTCCCGAGTCAGGTTGCGGCCGTTATCAAAAAAACGTATCCGAGACCGATTGTGGTCAGCCTGATCTCCAGTCAAATGGACGCAGATCGGATGGATTATTTGCTCCGCGACGCTTACTTTACAGGCGTTAATTATGGCAATTTCGATCTGGAGCGCATTCTTCGCGTCCTGCGTCCCTACAAGGGCAGAGTGGTCGTGAAGGAAAGCGGCATGCATGCTGTAGAGCATTATCTTATGTCCCGCTACCAGATGTATTGGCAGATTTACTTCCATCCCGTGACACGCAGCTCGGAGATCATATTGAGACAAATTTTTCGCAGAGCCCAAGAACTCAGCCGAGCAGGTTACGCCTTTGAATGGATGAGCCCGTCCATTCGTCAATTGTTGAACAATACGCTCGGCATTCGAGATTATTTGAAGTTAGACGAAGCATTGGTTCAGACCGCTTTCACGGAGTGGTCGGAAGAGAAGGATTTGCTGCTTAGCGAGCTCTGTTACCGCTTCATGAATCGTCAATTATATAAATATGTAACCATGGACAATCCGGATGAATCACTACTTAATGAAATTGCCGAGACATTCCTCTCCATAGGGCTTAATCCGGAATATCATATGGAGATGGATTACCCGTTCGATCTGCCGTACGATGTGTATCGTCCAGATCAAAATGAAGGGAAAAAGAAAGAAAAAGCGCCGATTTTGTTGCTCGACAACGAGGACCAGCTCAGCGAGATTTCAATGAAATCCGACATCATTCGCTCGATAACCGGGTTGCATCAAGGGCAGTATCATTTGTACTATCCAGAGGAGCCGCTCCTTGCCAATAAAAATATTTTATCGGACAAGCTAAGAACATTATTCAAAATAGGAAAGGAAATGATATGAAATGACGTTGCTATTCGACACGCATACCCATCTTGACGCTGCGAGATTTAACGAAGATCGGGAGGAGGTTATTCAGAGGGCTTACGATGCAGGAGTAAAGCTGATGATTAACATTGGCTGCGACCGCGAATCCATTCCGACGACAATGGCGCTGGCGGAGAAATATAGCTTTATCTATGCGGCCGTTGGCTGGCATCCGGTAGACAGCATTCATATGAAACCCGAGGATTTGGACTGGATCGAGGAGCTCTGCAGTCATCCCAAGGTGGTAGCCATCGGGGAGATGGGACTTGATTATCATTGGGACACTTCCCCAAAGGAGGTTCAGCATCGTGTGTTTCGCGAACAAATTCGATTGGCGCGAAAAGTGAATAAGCCGATTGTCATTCATAACAGGGAGGCGCATGAGGATATTATCCGCATCTTGAAGGAAGAGAAGGCATCGGAAATCGGGGGCGTTATGCACTGCTTCTCCGGCAGCCTCGAGACGGCCAAGCAATGCCTCGATATGAACTTTTATCTTTCCTTTGGCGGGCCTGTTACGTACAAAAACGCGAGGGTCCCGAAAGAGGTTTTGGCGGCTGTACCGCTCCATCGCATTTTGATCGAAACGGACTCCCCTTATTTAACACCGCATCCATTTCGAGGAAAGCGAAATGAGTCCTCTTACGTCGCTCTGGTGGCGAATGCCGCAGCTGAAATTAGGGGGATATCTCTCGAAGAATTAGCGCAAATCACCACCGAAAACGGAAAAAAATGTTTTCGAATGGATTAAAAAACGGCCAATGAGCGAGAATTAAAGACCTTTCCTGCAAAAAAACTAATTTTTATCGCTGAATTCACGTATTTTTTCAAACTTTACCCACTTTTTTCGGTTAAATCGCATTTTATCGCATCTTTACAAGTGAGCGCTGCTGAGGTTATGATTCAAATCAGAGCTTTTCATTTTGTATTGGTTTTCCAGCAAAGCAAGCTAAGATAGAGCCTTATTCCCACTCAAGGAAAATGCCAAATGAAGGGATTAGCTGCGGCCGCAAACGCGCTAATCTGACAACAGACCGAATAATCGCAGGGATGCTGTCATAGGGTAGGAGGGGGAGGTGTGAGGCGGCTGAGCTGGGGTGCGATTGCTCTGCGCGCCAATAGACTATAGTCGCGTCAACTGCAGCATGCATACACTTGGCGGCGGGGCTATGAAGGAGGACCGGGGAAGTGGGCATATTCCAGCTAGAGGACACCCATGGGAAACGATCATCCAGCATGACTTTCGCAATGCGATGGAAGCATGGAAACTTGCGTTTGATAACTTTGAGTGCTGTCATCTCAATCGCTATGACTTTCATGTTACTGGTGTTGTTGTACGGAACAGCTGTGAAAAGCGTCTCCGTAGTAGTGAATGGACAAGAAACCGTTATTCATACGAAGGAATGGGTCCTACAACGCCTACTGGATGAACAAGCTATTACAATTGGGCCACATGATGAGGTGTCAGTCCCACTGGGTTCAACACTGAAGGATGGCGATCGCATTGAGATCACGCATGCGATTCCCGTAACTGTAATGGCCGATGGCAAGACATCAACTGTATACACAACGGATAAGACGGTAAAGGCGGCGATAGATCAGCTCGATTTGTCGATACGCAGTCAAGATAGAATTAGTCCAGCACTTGATGTACAAGTTGAAGCGAATGATGTGATCAAAATTGTTCGTGTCGAAACGTTGCTGACGGAGCAAGAGAAGAGCGTTCCGTTCACCATCGTGAAGAAGGATGATCCTACGCTCGAGAAAGGCAAGGAGAAGCTTGTCCAATCCGGCAAGGAAGGCGTAGTGGTCGAGAAATATCAGGATAAGTACGAGGACGGGGTATTGGTCGGAAGCAAGATGGTCAGCGAGGTTGTTCAGACGCCGGCAGTGGAGCAGGTGGTCGCTGTAGGGACGAAGAAGCCTGCGCCGAAGGTTACGGTGCTGACAAGCAGCAGTCCGGATTTGATGACCGTTACGAAGGGCGACACGACCTTCAAGGCGAAGAAGGTCATCAAGAACATGACACTTACGGCCTATAGCGCGGATTTCGCCTCGACAGGGAAATCGGAGGGCGACCCTAATTACGGTATCACAGCATCCGGCACCCGCGTGCAGGAAGGAAGAACGATCGCCGTGGATCCAAGCGTCATTCCGCTTGGATGGTGGGTCTATATCGAAGGCATCGGCTTCCGCAGAGCAGAGGACAAGGGCAGCGCTGTGAAGGGCAATAAGATCGATGTCTATTTCGACAGTGAAAGCTATGCGAACAAGTTCGGCAAGAAGTCGGGATATACGGTTTATATTTTGGGACCGAACAAGCCGACCGCCAGCTGACGCATCGAGCGCCGGTTCCTGAAATCCGGTTTGAGAAAGAACGGGAATGTATATGCTTTCCTAGATGGCAATGATAAGAAGAGGCGGCGCCTCTTCTTTTTGCTTGTTCTGCGGACAATGGAGCTTGAGTGCGGAAAGGGATGAAAGCAATAATGATTAAGGAAGTTATTGTAGTGGAGGGCAAGGATGACACCGCTGCAATTAAACGCGCCGTAGAGGCCGATACGATCGAGACGAACGGTTCGGCGATCGGCGAGGATGTGTTGCGCCGAATCGCTCTGGCCAATGAGCGTCGCGGCATTATTATATTCACCGATCCGGATCATGCGGGAGAGAGAATCCGCAAGATTGTGGCCCGCCATGCGCCGGGCTGCAAGCATGCCTTCCTGCCGCAGGAGCTGGCCAGCCGCAAAGGCGATATTGGCATCGAGAACGCTTCGCCGGAATCGATACGTACGGCGCTCTCCGATCTGAGAACGGAATCTGATGCGCTCGAGAGCGAGATAACGTGGGAGGATCTCATCGATGCCGGTCTTATCGCTCACAGCGAGGCGGCATCGCGACGCCTGGAGATGGGCAAGCTGCTTGGCATTGGCTATGCCAACGGCAAGCAGTTCTTCAAGCGGTGTACAAGCTTCCGCATCTCGAAGGAGGAATTCTTGACGGCATGGCGCGAGATGGAACGGAGTTTGGAGGGAAAGCAATGAGCATGGAAATCGGAACACCGAAACGAACGAAGGAAATTATTGCGAGATACGGCTTCACCTTCAAGAAGAGTCTGGGACAAAACTTTCTTATCGACGGGAATATTCTGAATCGCATCGTAGAAGCGGCGGAACTGGATGAGACGAAGGGCGCGCTTGAGATTGGGCCTGGTATAGGAGCGTTGACGCAGCGTCTTGCCCGCGCTGCAGGCAAAGTGGCTGCGATAGAGATTGATCAGCGCCTGATTCCCATTCTAAGCGATATTATGGACGATGAGCCGCATGTGTCCCTCATTCATGGCGATGTGCTGAAGCTGGATCTGAAGAAGCTGTTCGAGGAGCAATTCAGCGGTCTCGATGGAGTCAGCGTAGTGGCAAATCTGCCCTATTACGTCACGACTCCAATTCTGATGAAGCTTCTTGAGGAACGTCTGCCTCTAAACCACATTGTGGTCATGATTCAGAAGGAAGTGGCGGAGCGAATGGCTGCAAAGCCTGGAGGGAAGGAATACGGAAGCCTCAGCGTGGCCGTTCAGTACTATTGCGAACCAAGCCTCGTGTGCACGGTTCCCCATACGGTTTTCATTCCCCAGCCAAATGTGGATTCCGCAGTGATCAAGCTTTCCGTCAGGGACAAGCCTGCCGTAGAGGTGGCGGATGAGAGCTTCTTCTTCCGCGTCGTGCAAGCCAGCTTCGCGCAGCGGAGGAAGACGCTTGGCAACAACCTGACCGCATTTGCGGGCAAGGAGCGGCGCGAGGCATTGCTTGCGCTGCTTGCAGCTGCAGGCATCGATCCGGTCAGACGAGGGGAGACGTTATCCCTGGAGGAATTTGCGGCTCTGAGCAAGGCGTTGCTCGCCACGGGATGGTTCAATCGTTAGGAGCGTCGAGACCCCGCTAATATATTTCCGCTCACCAATCGTTTTGTCCGCCCATAGGATAGACGAAGAGGTGATTTACCTATGAAGCAAGGGGACCTGGTCATTCGTCAATCCTACGGCGGTGACGTGCTGTTTCGCGTTGAGGCCATCCGCACCGAGTACGCCTTATTGAAGGGCACGGATTATCGATTGCTTGCGGATGCTCCGATTCCTGATTTGTCGGTTGTGCGCGATCCGGAGTCAACCAGCGCCGTGCAGCAAGTGAGAATCAAAGTGAATGAATCACTGAGGAGAATGCAGACGGATAGAGCCAGGAATGGCGGCATTACCGGCGAAAGCAGGTCTATTCGGCTTGCCCAGCAACAGCAAAGCGCGCCTTATTTCGAAGTGCCCGGCAAGGTTCTCCACCTTGACGGGGACGGGAACTATTTGAAGAAGAGCATGCAACTATATAATTCGATGCAAGTGCCCGCCCAAGGGCTGCATATTCATGAATCGCAGATGGCGGATATCCTCTATCGCTTGCTGCCCCAGGTTAAGCCGGATATTGTCGTTATAACCGGTCATGACGGCGTTCTTAAGCATCGTGCCCAGAATGAGATGTATGGACTTGGCAGCTACAAGAATTCGCAGAATTTCGTGAATGCTGTACGAATTGCCAGAGAATATGAGAAGAGCAAAGACAGTCTTGTCGTCGTAGCGGGGGCGTGTCAATCGCATTTCGAGGCGCTGCTGCAGGCAGGCTCCAATTTCGCGAGCTCTCCCGGACGGATTCTCATTCATGCGCTTGATCCGGTCTATGTGGCTATCAAGGCCAGTTATACGCCGTTTCGCGAGACAATCTCTCTGCCAGAGGTTATTCACGGCACGATAAGCGGCATCGACGGTGTCGGCGGCATCGAGACGATGGGACGCTTCAGAGTGGGGATGCCGAGACCGAAGGCGACAAGCGGCAGCTGAATGAATATGTATCGATCAATCCGCAATGAACTTTCAATGAATGTTTTGAAAACGGATGAAAAAGCATTGTCCATGCATAATTTAGACGCGAAATGCAAAATAATAAGAAAAAGTTCTGTCATTTTATAAAAATGGGTGATTTCACCGTTGACAAGTAAAATATCGGACTGATATAATATTAATTCACATTTGACATCACCTCTAACTTTGGTTATAATGGACAAGGAAAGAGGTGGTAGTGAACAATGGCAAAAAATGCGCTATTGGATATAAAACGCAGCTTGGAAGCTCATGTTGGTTCTAAGATCCGTCTGAGAGCAAACGGTGGGCGCCGAAAGACCATCGAGCGAACTGGCACGTTGGAAGAAATCTACCCTTCTGTATTCATTGTAAAGCTGGATGAGGAGCAGCATGCGTTCAAGCGGGTTTCCTACAGCTATGCGGATATACTTACAGAATCAGTGGAAGTAACTGTATGCAATGATGAAGGTCAAGTCCGAATCGCTTATCTTCAACAATAGATTGACATAAGCTTGAAACGTTTGACGCAGACAAGGTCTGCGTCTTTTTTGTGGTTACTGGAGCATATTGCTTACATCAGCAAGGAAGACGCGCCGCGCGCCGTTCACATACCCGTTGAAGGCGATATGGCGATTGTCCGGCGCCCAAGCGGGATGAGGGTCGACACGAAGCGAGCTGTTCTTGCCGGCAGCAGGGTGAGCTACATTCAAGCGAACCAATGTTTTCTCTGTATTCGTCCGAAGATCGATCCAGCGCAGCGGAACAGTGCCGTCGCCGAACGAGGTGGATTCCCAGGCATAAGTATCCGTCAGGATATGATGACCGTCCGGATGCACGGTCGGATGTCCGGAGCCTGGCATTGCATCGGTGATGGTTCTTAGATCTGTACCGTCATATCGTACACGGACGAGCTTCATTCTTCCGTCCCCGGCAAGAGCGAGGTTCATCGACAGATATTCGCCGTCCGGGTACCAGTTAATATGATGTCCGCCCTTCTTCCATTGATGGGGTCCGACGGCAACGTGAATATCGGTTCCATCAGGCTTCATAGTGAACACCCAGAAATCAAGATCCTTTTTGATCTGATTCCACGGCTGTTGTTCTTTGCTGTGGAACCATCTGACCGTGAAGATCAATCGGGTTCCCTGAGGATTAAACTTGCTATGGAAGCCATAGCATTCGCCTCCCTCGTACAAGGTTGTATCGATTCGGGGCTCGGCGTTCTCGAATAAGTCGCGAAGTGAAACGAGCAGCTTGCGGACGCCGGTAGCGGTATCTATCAGGAACAGGCCGTCGTCACTTGGAAATCCGAAGTTGCGGGGAACCAGTTGATCGGGGACGACTACCCCATATCCATTCTGCGTACGCCGCATCGTTATGGTATTGGCGCTAATGATTTGTTTGCCATCGGGAGAGATGCGATAGATGGAGCCTTCCATTCTTCGCGTTGCTCCCGTCAGAGGGTCCAGACACACCACGAACGGCGTCCAGCTTTCTGTGTCGACATCATTGAAGTATAGGGCATGATCGTCAGTGCCCCAGTTGATGTTCGCCCCCAATTGGTATTCCCAGCCTCGCGTTAGAGCGACAACCTGCTCCTCGGCCGTGTGCAAATCGACGAGAACGACCTCCGCCGTTTCTCCCGGCTCATTGACTCGGTCCCGATCGGGCATTCGCAGGACAGCCAGATAGCGGCCTGAGGGACTGACAGGCGAAGTGTCGAAGAATCGATGAAGGCCTCCGCCTTCGCCAGGCGTGACGCACCAGACGGGAACAAGAGGATCGTATTCCGTGTAACGGGGAAAGCATTGGTTAATAAGCATGGCATTCCTCTCCAATTTCGGAAATTCGGCACAGGCTTTTATGCCGTATGTGAAGTATATACGATGCCTCATGAGCTTTCTTTGTCTGAAAGGATGATGTCTTTATCCAACTATACGAAGGTTAATTTCGATATAATGAAGGAAACGAGCCCGGAGGGATGGGTATGATCGATATCGGTATTCAAATTCTATGGACAGCGCGTTACGACTACAAGAGAGGGGAGCAGCTGCGCAGACATCAGCACGCCTATTATCAGTTGTTATGGATTGCGGACGGCAACGGCCAATTTGGCTGCGGGGACGCCACGTACGAATTGGAGCCAGGCGCGATATTATTCATCAGACCGCATGAGCCGCATGGACTGACTGCGAGCAAGCATTCGGGCGTGAAGACGCTCGATATCAAATATTGCATCACCTCTCCGGAATGGGAAGCAGTATTCGCTGCGATTCCGACGAAGACGCTGGCACATGGGAAAGAAGCCTCTTGGCTGCTTGAGCGAATTCGCCGCGAGGGACTAATACGGCAAACCTATTATAAGGAAATGGCCAGGCTTCATCTAGCGGAATTGCTGTTCCTGTTATCGCGTTCCGTCGAGGGCATCGATCCGCCAAGGGAAGCGACTTCTCGTATGGAGTATCCGAAGGAGGGGCATTCCGGAGCGAAGCGAGCGGAGGCATGGATAGCGGAGCATATCGACCGAAGTTGGACGATTCACGACATGGCAGGCGAGCTCGGTTATACTCCGAATTATCTGGGACAGCTTTTCAAGGCCTACAAAGGAACGACAATAGCCGCATATGCAAAGGAGGTCCGTATCCGGCAATCGAAGGAATGGCTGACCTACTCGGATTTCAGCATCAAACAAATTGCCGAAAGGTCGGGGTTCAAAACGGTGCATCATTTCTCGCGTGTCTTCAAGCAACAAGAAGGCATTACGCCGGGTGGGTGGATTTCTCGAGAGAAGCAGGGCATTCGCAAGGACGTGATGTTCGACGAGTTCTCGTCGAATGGCTCGTCGAATGGATGATATGTCGCAGAATGAACCTGCTGTCTTGTACGCAAACTATCCTCGAAAGGAGGTATTCACGAATGGGCAGAAGACGCAGTATAATGTCGGAGCAATTGAAATACGAGCTCGCGAAGGATCTTGGATTCTACAATACCGTAGAGCAAGAAGGCTGGGGCGGCATTAAAGCGAAGGATGCGGGAAATATGGTGAAGCGGGCTATCCAGCTTGCCGAAGAAGCGGCGGCAAAGGCTCATCGGCAATAGCTCCCTCTTAAGAAAAAACGGTGCTTCCGGGGGTCCTTGGGCTCTGTAAGGGCCTCCGATTGCGCCAGTTTAGCTTTTATTGTGCTCGTTTGCTATAATGGTGCTTAGCAAAGGACGAACGGGTGGACGAGGGTTATGAAAATTTATGAGAAGGCTCCTGCCAAGATTAATTTGCTGCTGGATGTGCTTCGCAAGCGGGACGATGGTTATCATGAGGTCGAGATGATCATGACGATGGTGGACCTTGCGGATCGTCTGGAGATGGAGGAGCTGCCGCGGGATACGATCATCATATCAAGCCAGGTAGGCTATATTCCGCTGGATGAGAAGAATTTGGCCTTTCAAGCCGCAAGATTGATCAAGGAACGATATAACGTAAGCAAGGGCGTATACATTCATCTGGACAAAAAAATTCCGGTAGCCGCCGGACTCGCGGGCGGAAGCAGCGACGCCGCCGCAACGCTGCGGGGACTTAATAAGCTATGGGGACTCGGCATCTCGACGGAGGAGCTGAGCGAGCTTGGCAGCGAGCTTGGTTCGGACGTGCCCTTCTGCGTGAAGGGAGGGACCGCGATCGCCCGAGGCAGAGGCGAGAAGCTGGAGATGATCGCAGCGCCGCCGCAATGCTGGGTCGTGTTGGCCAAGCCTCCAATTAATGTGTCGACCGCGGACGTGTACGGAAGACTCAGGGCGAACGCGTTGTCGTTCCATCCTTCCATTGCAGGCATGAAGGCGGCGCTTGATAACGGCTCGTTCTACGACATCTGCGCAAGGCTCGGCAACGTGCTGGAGACGGTCACGCTGGAGTTGTATCCCGAGGTCAGGCAGCTTAAGGAAAGCATGCTCAAGCTGGGGGCTGACGGCGTGCTGATGTCCGGCAGCGGACCAACGGTATTCGGACTTGTTTCGAAGGAAGCGAAGCTGGCGAGAATCTATAACGGTTTAAGAGGCTTCTGCAAAGAAGTGTATGTGGTAAGAATGCTTACATAACAAAGACGTTCTTCTTGATTAAATCCGTATAAAAATGTTATATTGTCATTATATTATTCGGATTTAGTGGGGGGAGATGGCTTTGAAGAAGCTGAAACGAAGCTCAAGACTAGTGGAAATGACGCAGTATCTATTAACTCGTCCCCACACGTTAATTTCTCTGACAGCATTTGCAGATCGTTATCAATCAGCCAAGTCATCGATAAGCGAGGATTTGGCGATTATAAAAGAAGTCTTCGAAGAAGAAGGCATTGGAGAACTGCAGACGCTGGCAGGGGCGGCCGGCGGCGTTAAATATATGCCGTTCATGCGCGAGAGCGCGGCGCTGGATATCATGAAGAAAATTTGCTTGAAGCTGGAGCAGCCGGACCGCGTGTTGCCCGGCGGTTATTTGTATATGACGGACATGCTGGGGCAGCCGGAGCTGCTCGCCGATGTAGGCCGCATGTTTGCAACCGCATTCTCGCATCGCAAGATCGATGTGATCATGACGGTGGAGACCAAGGGCATCCCGCTGGCTTACGCAACGGCAGCCTGCCTGAATATCCCTGTCGTCATTGTCCGTCGAGACAACAAGGTAACCGAGGGCTCGGCTGTCAGCATCAATTATGTGTCCGGTTCGACCAAACGCATTCAGACGATGTCGCTTGCGCGTAGAGCGCTGAAGGAACAGTCGCATGTGCTGATTATCGACGACTTTATGAAGGTAGGCGGGACCATTCAAGGCATGATGGATCTGCTCTACGAATTCAAGGCGACGGTGGCGGGTGTCGGCGTTTTCGTCGAGTCCGGCGAGGTTGAGCTTGAGGAGAGGCTGCTGGAGGATTATATCTCGCTGGCCAAGCTGACGGCAGTGGATATGAAGACGAAGCAATCGACGGTTATTCCGGGAAATTATTTTCATAAATGAAATGAGAAGATGAAGGGCAGGGACAATCATGTCAACCAATGAAAAAGTAAGAGTCGTATCCACGAATGAGGCACCGGCCGCAATCGGACCGTATTCGCAGGCGATTAAGCTTGGAGGCTTGTTGTTTACCTCCGGGCAAATCCCGTTAACGGCATCGGGCGAGCTCGTCGAAGGAGGAATCGAGGAGCAGACGCATCAGGTATTTCGCAACTTGAAAGCCGTGCTTGCGGAAGCGGGAGCAGACTTCAGCGATGTGGTTAAAGCGACCGTATTCATGAAAGATATGAATCAATTCGCCGTGGTGAACGGCATATACGCATCCTATTTCGGCGATCATAAACCGGCTAGATCCGCTGTTGAGGTAGCGAGACTGCCGAAGGATGTTTTTGTCGAAATTGAGGTCATTGCATCGACTTCTGTCGAATAACAACGAAAACGCTTCATTTCAAAAAAAATATTTTAAAAATAGCATGGATTTACCAAAATATTAGAAGGATTTTGCATTTTTACGTGGAAGTATACACCAAGTCTATGATGGGCAAAGGTGGTGAACACAAGTGCAAATTACTGATGTCAGACTCCGCCGTGTTAATTCGGAAGGACGTATGAAGGCTATCGCATCGATTACCATTGACAATGAATTCGTTGTTCACGATATTCGTGTAATTGACGGAAACAATGGAATGTTCGTCGCAATGCCAAGCAAACGTACTCCGGATGGTGAATTCCGTGATATCGCTCATCCGATCTCCTCGACAACTCGGGAGAAAATCCAATCTGCCGTTTTGGCAGAGTATGAGCGAGCAGCTGATGAAGTTGCGATTGAAGAAGGGGCTTAAGTCAAGCAATCTTATATTTTGGTTCGAACGGGGAAGAGAGCTTCGGCTCTCTTTTCTTTTTTTTGAAATTAGGCTATATTCATGGGAGTGTTGCAAGGTCATGGGAGGGATTCTAAAGTGAAAACAATGGCGATTGTGCTTGCCGCAGGTCAGGGCAAGCGAATGAAATCCAAATTATATAAAGTGCTTCACGAGGTATGCGGCAAACCGATGGTTGGGCATGTGCTGGATACGGTTAAGTCCGCGGCCTGCGAACGGGTTGTCGTAGTTGTCGGTCACGGAGCGGAGAAGGTGCAGGCTTATCTTGGCGATGCTGCGGAATATGTCTTGCAGGCGGAGCAGCTTGGCACCGGACATGCGGTGCGCCAGGCTGAGGGGCTGCTCGGCGCCGAGGAAGGAACGACGCTCGTCATTTGCGGTGACACGCCGCTTGTGCGGGCTTCGACGATCGAAGCGATGCGGGAGCTTCATCAGGCGAGCGGGGCAGCAGCGACGGTGCTAACGGCTTCCTTCGACAATCCGACTGGCTATGGCAGGGTCATTCGCGGCGAGGGCGGCAAGGTGGAACGTATCGTGGAGCAGAAGGATTGCTCGGCTGCGGAAGCTGCAGTGAAGGAGATCAATACCGGCACGTATCTCTTCGACAACCGGAAGCTGTTCGAGGCGCTGGCCAAGGTGACGAATGAGAATGCGCAGGGCGAATATTATTTGACCGATGTGATTGGGCTGTTCAGACAGGCAGAAGAAGGGATTCAAGCTTACTGCACGGAGGATCTGGCAGAGGCAATCGGCGTTAATGATCGCGTTGCGCTGGCGGAAGCGGAGCGCTTCATGCGGGAACGCCTGAACAGAGAGCATCTGCTCGGCGGCGTTACCCTTATCGATCCGGCGTCAACCTATATTGAAGCGGGCGTCAGGATTGGAGCCGACACGGTTATTATGCCGGGATCGTTCATTCGCGGAGGAACGGTCATTGGGGAGGATTGCGTCATAGGTCCGGGCGCGGATCTATCGAATAGCGTTATTGCGGATGGCGTGACAATCAAGCATTCCGTCGTTGCGGATTCGGTTGTCGGCGAAGGCTGCTCCGTAGGGCCGTATGCCAATCTGCGTCCTGGCACGAAGCTCGGCAAAGCATGCAAGATCGGAGATTTCGTGGAATTGAAGAACGCTGTGCTTGACGACGGCAGCAAGGTGTCCCATCTGAGCTATGTCGGCGACGCCAAGGTCGGCAAGGACGTGAATATCGGCTGCGGCGCGATTACCGTCAATTACGACGGCTTCAATAAAGCGCTAACCGAGATTGGCGACAACGCCTTCATCGGCAGCAACGTCAATCTGATTGCGCCTGTGCAGGTAGGCGACGGCGCATATGTGGTCGCCGGATCGACGGTGACGCAGAATGTGCCGGCTGGTGACCTGGCTATCGCAAGGGAGCGTCAAGTGAACAAATCGGGCTATGCGGACAAGATTCGGGCAAGAGCGAAGGCGAAGAAGGAACGCTCGAAGGAATCTTGAGCCGTCAGGTGTTTAAAGTGAGGCAATAAAGGGTAAAGTGATATGGAATTCCAAATCTATTTTAGGAGGATTCCATATGGCAACGGCAATGAAAGCGGAGGAACGCGTTCCGAAGCGCAAGAGCGATCTGCGACAATTGAGGCAAAACGGTAGAATACCGGGCATTGTATATGGCAAAAATATGGGCGAAGCATCCGCGGTAAGCGTAAGCGAGAAGGATCTGAGCGCGTTGCTCAGGTCGCATCCGAATGCGGTGCTGGAGCTCGATGTTGCGAATAGCGGCAAGCAGTCGGTGATGGTGGCGGATGTTCAGCGTCATTCTCTGAACCAGCAGCAGCTGCTCCATGTTGACTTCCATCAGGTGAATATGAACGAGAAGGTGAAGGCTCATATTCGCATCGAAGCTGTCGGCGACTCGGTCGGCGTTCGCGAGGGCGGTGTTCTGCAGATCATCATGCATGATATGGAGGTTCAATGTCTTCCAGGAAGCATTCCGGATATGGTAACGGTCGATATATCCGAACTGGCTGTAGGCGAGAGCTTGCATGTCAGCGACATTGACCTGCCTGAAGGCGTCGAAGCGAAGTCGGAAGCGCAGCAAGTCGTCGTGACCGTGCTTGCTCCTCAGAAGGAAATTTCCGAAGAGGAGAAGGAAGCTCAGGATGTGGCTGCGGAGGAAGCGGAGTCTCGTTCCGACGAAGCGAATCATGAAGAGATGTCGACCAGCTCTTAGTTGGTTTACATTATTCTATCAAACAAGACCGCATGCTTGGGCTGATGCCTGGTGTGCGGTCTTTTTATCGACTCGCTAAGGAGAGGGCGATGTTTGCTTCGCTTTTTGCAAGGGATTATGCTACATTATGTGCGTAGTGTTCCTGTTCAACCGTGTGAAGGAGTGGAGAGTGGAATGAAATGGATTGTGGGACTCGGCAATCCCGGGTCGCAATACAAGGATACCCGGCATAATGTCGGATTCATGGTGGTAGACGAGCTGGCGAAGCGATGGGGGATTCAAGTGACGCAGAACAAATGCAAGGCGTTGATTGGAGAAGGCAACGTGGGCGGAACGAAGGTTGTGTTGATCAAGCCGATGACGTACATGAATTTGTCTGGGGAGTCGGTGCGTTCGTTCCTGGATTATTTCAAAGCGGAGGTAGCCGACGGCATCGTTGTCTATGATGATCTCGATACCGAGATTGGCAAGCTGCGGCTTAGGTATCAAGGCAGTGCCGGCGGTCATAACGGCATCAAATCGCTGATTCAGCATTTGCATACACAGACCTTCAATCGGATCCGAATGGGCATATCGCGTCCTCAGCCGGGCATGGTGATCTCGGATTACGTGCTGTCGGGCTTTCCGAAGGCGGAGCGGGAGAAGCTGACCGCGATGGTCGAGCAAGCCTGCGACGCCGCCGAATTCGCGCTTACAGCGACATTCGAGCAGACGATGGCGAAATTTAATGGGTAGACCGTTAAACTTGGGTTATGGAACAAAGCCAAGTTTAATCGGTAGTCTGTTAAATGATTCCGAACGGCCTGGAATCATTTAATCAGTAGACCGTTAAACTTGGGATATGGAACAAAGCCAAGTTTAATCGGTAGACTGTTAAATGAGTCCGAACAGCCTGGAATCATTTAATCAGCAGACGATAAATTTCGTTAAAATGGGCATACTGAGGGTAATAACTCACTCTCGGGAGGCATACATATGGCTGTAAATTATATATGCAGGCACTGCAAGACGAACATGGGGAGCATCGAAGGGTCTCTGATTACCGAGCAGCAGCTCGGCTTCCATTTCTTGACCCCCGATGAGCGCAGCGATATAATTACGTATGAATCAAACGGAGATGTTACGGTCAAGGTTGCTTGCGATTATTGCAATGAAGCGCTTAACTCGAATCCTGAACTGATGCTTGTTAATAATCCGCTTCAATAAGGCGCTTTGTTTCACCTTGAATCGAATATACGAAGCATGGCAATGCGCCCCGGCTATATCGTCGGGGCTGCTTACCGCATGCAAACATTGAATCAGCTTTTGCCGCCGTAGAGCGGCGAAAGCCATTTTCACATGCTCAGGATTTGCAAGTAGAAATGAGGTGCCTGGAAAGATGAAAGCGCTAATTGAAGCTTTTTCCGCGGACTCGGACGTGCAGTCGATTCTGTCCGGTATTCGCAAGGGGATGCGGGAGCAGATGATATCCGGTCTCGCGGGCTCTTCCCGCCAAGTCTTGATCGCTGCTCTTGAAGGAGCGGTTGAACGACCGATGCTGGTTGTTACCCACAATATGTTCGCCGCGCAGAAGATTGCCGAGGACTTGCAGGAATGCTTGTCGCCGGAGCAAGTGCTGCTCTATCCCGCCAATGAGCTGGTAGCGGCGGAAGCGGCCATATCCAGTCCCGAGACGCTCGCGCAGCGGATGGATGTGCTTATCCAACTGTCCAAGGGCTATCGCGGGATTGTTGTTGTGCCTTTCTCCGGCGTTCGGCGCTATTTGCCAATCAGTGAAGTGATGGCGGAGGCGCAGCTTAAGGTGGCGGTTGGCGACTCCTTGCCGCTGGATGCCTTCCTGAAGCAAATGACGGCGCTTGGCTATGTTCGAGCGGATCGCGTCGAGGCCAAAGGGGAGATGAGTGTCAGAGGAGGCATTGTCGATTTCTATCCGCTAACCGCGACGGAAGCGTATCGGATCGAGTGGTTCGGCGATGATATCGACTCGATTCGTACCTTCGACCCTGGCGATCAGCGTTCGTTAGACCGACTTGAATCGTATGTCATTCCTCCATGCCAGGAGATTATAGCGGATGCCGCGCGTATGGTATCAGCTGCGAGTCAAGCCGAAGGTCTGCTGGAGCGCCAGCTTGACAAAATGACGGACCGAACCGCCAAAGAGCGGCTGCGAGCCGAAATCGGGAGCGATCTGGAGAAGCTCCGCGAGCATATGTACTTCCCGGAAATCTATCAATATATTGCCTTGCTCTATCCGGAGCGCCAAACGATTATGGATTATATGCCCAGCGATACGCTCCTCATACTAGACGAGCCGACAAGATTGATAGAGACGGCGAAGCAACTGGAACGCGACGAGGGTGAATGGGCGGTACATCTGCTTCAGAACGGCAAGTCCTTGCCGGGTCTTTCGCTGGCTCGCGATTCGGAGGAAATTCTGCATCATCGTCCGTTCCCGACCTTGTTCCTATCCTTATTCTTGAGACAAATCCCGCATTCGCAGCCGCAAAATATATTGAACATGACAAGCCGATCCATGCAAAGCTTTCATGGTCAGATGAATGTGCTTAAATCAGAGATGGAGCGCTGGAAGAAAATCGGCGCGACAATCATGATGCTGGCAGGCAATGCCGAGCGCATGGAGCGAATGCGGCGAGTGCTGGATGATTACAGCATAGAGGTTCCCATTCTGCTGGAAGGCAATCTTCAGCAAGGCTTCGAGCTGCCCTCCTCGCATCTGGTCGTCATCACGGAAGGCGAGATGTTCTCCCAGAAGCAGCGCAAGGTACGCCGCATGGACAAGAAGCTCGATAACGCCGAGCGCATCAAGAGCTATACGGAGCTTAAAATCGGCGATCATGTCGTGCATTACAATCACGGCATCGGCAAATACGTAGGCATCGGGACGCTGGAAATCGGCGGCATTCACCGCGATTATCTGCATATTATGTACGCCGGCGGCGACAAGCTGTCGGTACCGATCGAGCAGATCGACATGATTCAGAAGTATGTCGGCAATGAAGAGAAGGAGCCGAAGGTCAACAAGCTGGGCGGAAGCGAATGGACCAAGGCGAAGAGCAAGGCCAGGGCTTCCGTCAAGGATATCGCGGACGACCTGATCAAGCTGTACGCGCAGCGCCAGGCGACGCCCGGCTATGCCTTCTCCGAGGATACCAGTTATCAGCAGGAATTCGAGGCGATGTTCCCCTATGACGAGACGCGGGACCAGCTTCGGGCGATCGGCGAGATCAAGAAGGATATGGAGAAGGAGCAGCCGATGGATCGCTTGCTCTGCGGCGACGTAGGCTACGGCAAGACGGAGGTTGCGGTACGGGCGGCCTTCAAAGCCGCCATGGACAGCAAGCAGGTCGCTGTGCTTGTGCCGACGACGATTCTCGCTCAGCAGCATTACGAGACATTCCGGGAACGCTTCGCCGGTTATCCAATTAATGTGCAGGTTCTCAGCCGGTTCCGCTCCCGCAAGGAGCAGAACGAGACGATGAAGGGGCTGAAGAACGGCTCCGTCGATGTTGTCATCGGAACGCATCGGTTGCTTTCTCAGGATGTTATTTTCAAATCGCTGGGCTTGCTTATTGTGGATGAAGAACAGCGCTTCGGCGTATCGCACAAGGAGAAGCTGAAGAAGCTCAAGACGAATGTCGACGTGCTGACCTTGACGGCGACGCCGATTCCGCGAACGCTGCATATGTCCATGCTTGGCGTGCGCGATTTGTCGGTTATCGAGACGCCGCCCGAGAATCGGTTTCCCGTGCAGACTTATGTGGTGGAGTACAGTCCCGCCCTGGTGCGCGAATCGATAGAGCGGGAGCTGGCCCGCGGCGGCCAGGTGTATTATCTGTTCAATCGCGTGCAGGGCATTCATCAGATGGCGGAGCAGATCAATATGCTCGTGCCGGATGCGAGAGTGTCCGTCGGCCATGGGCAGATGTCGGAGCAGGAGCTCGAGAAGACCATTCTGGACTTCCTGGACGGCGAATCGGATGTACTTGTGAGCACAAGCATTATCGAGACGGGCGTGGACATTCCCAACGTGAATACCTTGATCGTGCATGACGCGGACAAAATGGGGCTTTCCCAGCTCTATCAGCTGCGGGGCAGGGTTGGACGCTCCAACCGGATCGCTTACGCGTATTTCACCTATCAGCGGGACAAGGTGCTCACCGAGGTAGCGGAGAAGCGGCTGCAATCGATTAAGGAGTTCACCGAGCTGGGGTCGGGCTTCAAGATCGCGATGCGCGATCTGTCGATCCGGGGAGCGGGCAATCTGCTCGGCGCCGAGCAGCACGGCTTCATCGCCTCTGTCGGCTTCGACATGTATTCGCAGATGCTGGCGGACGAGATCAAGAGCCGGAAGGCGGAGATGAGCGGCGAGGAAGCGCAGGAAGAGAAGCCGCTTGTTACGAATATCGATATTAACGTGGATGCGTATCTGCCGTCCGACTATATCTATGACAGCATTCAGAAGATCGAGATCTACAAGAAGGTCGCTTCGGTGAAATCCTTCGAGGAGGCGGATGATCTCATCGATGAGCTGATCGACAGGTTCGGCGATCTGCCGCAGGCGGTTCTGAACTTAATGTCCGTGGCGCGACTGAAGATGTACGGCGCGCTCTATCGCATAGCGGCGATTAGTCAGCAAGGGGATGATCTCCTCTTCAAATTCGACGATTCGCAGAAGGGCAATATGATTCGCAAGAAGGTTGATCAGCTCTGTCTGGCGCTGGAGAATCGCTTCAAGCAGGGTCCTGCGGGCGATGCGGCCCCTACGGTGTTGCTGCGCGGCAAAGGGCTGAACATGGAGCAGAAGCTGCATCTGTCCGAGAAATTCCTGGACGGCTTCCGGGATGCGCTGCAGAAGACCGAAGAGCTGCAGAAGGCCAGCATGTAGCGAAATTCGCTTTTTGGCATTGCAATCTGATACAATACGTTTAAATGCGTAAAGAAAATAGTGAGTTATTGAAAGGGGATTCAACATGTTGCATAGTACACGCAAATCGGCATGGCGCAGAAGCGCGCTGCTCGTTATTGCAGCAGTGCTCGTCATGACGGTGATGGCGGCATGCGGCAATAACAGCAATGGCGGCAGTAAGGGGCACTCGCTCGAATTCAAAGGCGTTGACGGCGGAGATGTGGTCGCCACCTACAAAGACGGCGAGGTTACGCAAGACGAGTTCGACAAATATCTCGATATTTTTGCTGTCGCACAACCAAGCTACGCTTCGATCATCGAAATTCCGCAATTCCAAGAGATGATTCTGCAGCAATATATCTCGTACAAAATATTGAGCGCCCGTGCATCCGAGGATGCGCTGAAGACGGCGAGCGCGGATGTGGACGAGCAGCTCGATCAATACAAGCAATACAAGGAGTCCGACGCCGATCTTCAAGCGCAAGTGAAAGAGAAGGGCATCTCGGATGAAGATATGGCGACCTTCCTCATGCTGACCTCCGCGGTTGTCGCTCATGTGAATTCGCTTGTTACGGACGAGGATATAGAGAAGGCGTTCGACGGCATGACGGCCGATTATGCGAAGACGACCTTCCGCCATATCCTGGTCGCGACAACACAGCAGGACCAGACGACAGGCGAGTCAAAGGAGCTTCGCACCGATGAAGAGGCTCTAGCCCGCGCCAAAGAAGTAAAAGCGAAGCTTGATGCCGGCGGAAGCTGGGACGAACTGGCGAAGGAATATTCCGACGACCCGGGCTCTGCCGACAATGGTGGCCAATATGAGGAACAAGAAGGCAAATCGTTTGTGGAAGAGTTCAAGCAAGCCTTGCTTAGCCAAGAGCTCGGCAAAATCGGCGATCCGGTTCAATCCGACTATGGCTATCATGTGATTCTGGTTGAGAAACGCGATTTGCAAACGTATGATCAATTGTCGGATGACGACAAGGCGGAAGTAAAAAATGCGGCCGCTTATACGTATCTCGATGACTTCACGAATAATGAAATGACGGATATGGACGTTAATATTACATTGCCGTCCCCGTCGCCAAGCGAAGGTGCGGATGGCGATGCGGAAGCTTCGCCTAGTCCTTCGGATGCGGAGGCAACGGATACTCCCGCAGCAACCGATGCGCCTGTGGCTCCTTCCGCGAGCTAGATTCAAGTCTAGTCAGAGTTGTATGAAAACAAAGGAACCGACTGTTTTGCAAATTAATTTGCAGACAGTCGGTTCCTTTTTTGATAATTATAGAATTTATAAGATTTTGGGTCATAGGAAATGACAAATAAAATCTTAATGTGCGTACGAGGCTGCTTTGAACTGCAAAGCTTTAGGTCACCGACTCTGAAAGGCCGAAAGTATGGGGTTTGGGAGTAATTCCTGCAACTGTAACGGACTTTTTCGACCCTTAGAAGCTCTATTTAGCCAGCGCAGATTTTTAACGGACATTTTCGCCTCTTAGCGGGTTAATCCCGTTGTTTTTTCGCTCGTTTGGTTGGCTAAGAGGACAAAAAGTCCGTTAGAGCAATAGGGAATTGAAAAACGTTGGCTAAGAGGATAAAAAGTCCGTTAGAGCAGGCGCTGCGTTCAAAGGATGTCGCTATGTTTCAGTTGGAGGGCATCTTCGTAGAGAGTGGATTCGTTATATCTTTATGCCGGCCGGTGGGTTTGATTATAAGAAATCCGTCACGTAAGTTTCAAGTGTTAAAATGAAGGTTGGTTTTGAATCGTGTTAACATCGGGGGCATGCGAATTTAATTTACTTTATTTTGAAAAAGTGATATCATATTAATATTAAATCGATATGGGAGTGTGCGAGATGACAGAGAAAAAAGCGTTGTATATTAGCGGGTATTTGGCGCTTTTCATTGCGCTTATCGCAGTGGTCTGCGGCATATGGATGGCGGCGATGTCGATAGCGGCGGCAGAGCCGTCTGGCTTGTTAATCGCGCTGGGAATTGTAATTGTGCTCCTTGGATTCGTCATAATGACTTCGCTGGTCATCGTACAGCCGAATCAAGCGAAGGTCATCACGTTCTTCGGTACGTATATCGGAACGGTCGTCGAGAGCGGCTTGTGGATGGTGCTGCCGCTGACGGTGAAAACCTCGGTATCGTTGAAGGTGCGCAATTTCAACAGCCAGAAGCTGAAGGTGAACGACGCGGAGGGCAATCCGATTGAAATCGGCGCTGTTATCGTGTTCAAGGTGTTCGACACGGCGAAATCGACCTTCGATGTGGATCAATACGAGCGCTTCGTGGAAATTCAGAGCGAATCGGCGATTCGCCATATTGCGGCGCAATACCCGTATGATATCTTCGGCAGCGAAGACGGGGTATCTCTTCGCGGCAATGCCGATGAAGTAGCCAGCGATCTTCAGCAAGACTTGCAGAGACGGCTGGAGGTTGCGGGCGTCGAGCTGCTGGAGACGCGTATTACGCATCTGGCGTATTCGCCGGAGATTGCCAGCGCGATGCTGCAGCGACAGCAAGCAATAGCCATCGTGGCCGCGCGTCAGAAGATTGTGGAAGGCGCGGTCGGCATGGTGGACGCCGCGCAGAAACAATTGGAAGAAAACGGAATTGAGCTTGATGCGGAACGGCGGGCGGCGATGGTTAATAATCTGATGGTGTCCATCGTATCGGACCGAGCGGCCCAGCCGGTCATTAATACAGGCTCGCTGTACAGTTAGGGTAAGCCGATAATGGCCAAAGAGAAGAAAGCTTTCCCGCTTCGACTCGATCCGGACATTCACCGGGCGCTGGAGCAATGGGCGAATGACGAATTCCGCAGCGTCAACGGCCATATCGAATTTCTGCTCCGGGAAGCGCTGGGCAAAGCCGGCCGCTTGAAGCCGCCTCGACCGCCAAAAGAATAACAAAGAAGGAACCTCCTGATACGGGGGTTCCTTCTTTAGTTTTATCCGTAACATTTGCAAAGAGAAGCAGTGCCTTACAAAACCTTCTCGCGGAAAAACTGATTGTAGTACGTATATTTGCTCTCGGCGGACTCGAAGCCGAGGTAGAAGCCGGAATCGTCGCTTTCGATCTTCTTCAAGGCGCAGGATGGGATGAACATCTTAATGTACTGCTTGAGTCGCTTTGTATGTCCGAGATTGACGGCTTTCACCAGCGCCTCGGCGAAAGCCTTGCTGCTGACGAGCGCGGCGTAGAATCGAAGAATGTCCTTCGAAATGAGTCTGAACATCTCGTCGCTGAATGTGTTCTGAGTCTCGCCCGGTCTGATCGAGGTCGAATTGACATAAGGGTAGTCGTCGTAAGGGAAGGTGAAGCCGATGAAGAAGCCGATGCCGTTCGAGCCAAGCTCGGCAAGCCGGATATGTTGGGGCAATACGGTTGAAAGCAGCTTCTGCATGGCGTCGATATTCCCTTTGCGAACCGCTGCGGACCATGCCTTCGCAAACGCTTCATTTTTCGCCGCTTTGCGGTAGAAGGGCAGCATATAGGCCGCTGTGGCTTGCACGGCAGCGGTGGAAAGCTTCTGCGTGCGTTTCTTGGTGTCTTCCAGTTTTGCGGTCAAACGGATCGCCTCCAGGTGTGTAGATATGACAGCTCTAGATAGCCTATTACAGAGCGATCCAATTGGTGCAAATGCCTATGCCGGAAGAAATAAGGGCATACATAATCAGACTTTTGCATGCATATTGTGTAACATAAACTAACATAAATATGTTAATTTAAATGAAAAATAGGACTTTAGACGCTAAATCGTCTCAAATTGAATGAATTAATGTCAACTATATTGACACAAGTTAATGCCTCAATCTATAATAGGCTCACGAACGTTGACAGAACATTCCATGTAAACGTTCGGAAATAAAGGAAGTTATTATAGAGATGGGGAGTGGAAGGATGAAGAAAAGCTTGTTCTATCAATTGGGGTTGCTGTTGATCACGGTAAGTCTTGTGCTCAGCGGCTGCGGGGGGAACAACAATGAACCGGCATCATCAAACACGAACACCAACACGAATGCAAACACGAGTACGGACACGAATGATACAGAGGGGTCGTCTGGCGGAGAAATCAAAGTAGGCATTCTGCATTCGCAGAGCGGAACGATGGCAATCAGCGAAACATCGGTTATCGATTCGGAAATGATGGCAATTGACGAGATTAACGCGGCGGGCGGCGTGATGGGCAAGAAGATCGTGCCGGTGCTCGAGGACGGCGCTTCGGATTGGCCGACCTTCGCGGAGAAAGCGCGCAAGCTGTTGTCGGAGGATAAAGTCGCGACGGTATTCGGAGGATGGACCTCCGCGAGCCGTAAAGCGATGCTTCCGGTATTCGAAGAGCTGAACGGCTTGCTTTGGTACCCGGTTCAATACGAGGGACTCGAGGCTTCCCCGAATATCTTCTACACGGGAGCGACCACGAATCAACAGATCGTGCCTTCGGTCACCTGGCTGCTTGAGAATCGCGGCAAGAAGTTCTTCTTGCTCGGCTCGGATTATGTGTTCCCGAGAACAGCCAACCTTATTATCAAGGAACAATTGAAGGCGGAGGGCGGAGAGCTTGTAGGCGAGGAGTATACGCCGCTTGGACATACGGACTACAGCACAATCATCAGCAAGATCAAAGCGGCTGATCCGGATATTGTCTACAATACGCTCAACGGAGACAGCAATGTAGCGTTCTTCAAGCAATTGAAGGATGCGGGCATTTCGGCGCAGGATTTGACTACCTTGTCGGTGTCCGTCGCAGAGGAAGAGATTCGCGGCATTGGCGCGGATGTGCTGACGGGTCATCTGGCGGCTTGGAACTATTTCGAAACGACGGATACGCCTACGAATCCGAAGTTCGTGGAGGATTACAAGGCGAAGTACGGAGCGGACCGCGTAACGGCCGACCCGATCGAGGCAGGTTATACGGCCGTATATCTATGGGCTGCTGCAGTCGAGAAAGCGGGTTCGACCGACGTGGACAAAGTGAAGGAAGCGGCGAAGGGGCTGGAGTGGGACGCTCCGAGCGGCAAGGTTACGATCGACGGCGAAACCCAGCACATCTACAAAACAGCTCGAATCGGCGAGGTTCAAGCGGACGGCCAGTTCAAGGAGCTATGGAATTCGGGCGAGGCGATTAAGCCGGATCCATTCCTGAAGGGCTACGATTGGGCGGCCAGCATCCAGCCTTAAGCGAATGACATTCATGAAGTAAGGAAAGGGCAGAAGGAGGTATTCGGTCGATCGAATGCTTCCTTTCTGTCGTTAAGCCGGAGAGGTTAAGGCTAAGGGGTGATGAGATGGAGTTATATGTACTGCAGTTGTTCAACGGTCTGAGCATCAGCTCGATCCTGCTGCTGGTCGCGCTCGGACTGTCGATTACCTTCGGTCTGATGAAGGTCATCAATATGGCGCATGGCGAGCTCATTATGATTGGGGCGTATAGCACGTATTTGACGCAAAATTTGTTCAAGGATTATTTGCCTCATTCCATGTTCGATTGGTATTTCGCGCTTGCGATTCCCGCAAGCTTCGCGGTGGCGTTCTGCATCGGCTATATTCTGGAGCTGTCCCTGATCCGATTTCTGTACGGCAGACCGCTTGACAGTCTTCTTGCCACTTGGGGCGTCGGCCTTGTGCTGCAGCAGCTCGCGCGAACGATATTCGGAGCGCCGAACGTGGCGGTTACAAGCCCATCCTGGCTCGATGGCGGCATTCATGTGATGAGCGGCACGATTCTGCCATACAAACGATTGTTCATTATCGCGCTTGTGCTGGTTTGCTTGCTTGCAATGTACCTGTATATCTATCGCAGCCATGCGGGAAGAAACATGCGCGCCGTCATGCAAAATCGCGATATGGCCGCATGTCTCGGCATCTCGACGAGACGGGTCGACGCCGTAACGTTCGCCATCGGCTCCGGCATTGCGGGCATAGCCGGCTGCGCTTTGACGCTGATGGGTCCCATTGGTCCGTCGCTGGGCACGTATTATATCGTGGACGCCTTCATGGTCGTGGTGCTGGGCGGAGTCGGCAAGCTTGTCGGAACCGTGCTTGGCGCGACCGGAATCGGCATGTTCAATACGATGTTCGAATATTGGACGGATGCGTCACTCGGCAAGGTGCTTGTGTTCGTCTGCATCGTCGCCTTCCTGCAGTGGAAGCCATCGGGATTCGTGGCCATGCGCTCTCGTTCTCTGGATTAGGCGTAAGCGGCGCATGAGACAGCTGTGGAGAAAGGGCTTCAGGCAAGAGGCAAGAGAACTGAGATGGAAGAGGAAAGCGGTGAGGGTATGGCATTAAAATCATGGAACGCAAAAAAAATCGCGATACTGGCGGGTTATGCGGCCGCAGCGGCTGTCTTGTTCTCCGCTCCGATGTTTATAAGCGATTTTCGGCTTAATTTGCTAGCGAAATTTCTGGCCTTCGCCATTGTAGCGCTCGGCCTTGATCTGATATGGGGCTACACAGGCATTCTGAGTCTGGGCCACGGCATCTTCTTCGGTCTCGGTGCTTATGCGATGGCGATGTACTTGAAGCTGGAATCCACGCATGGGAAGCTGCCGGATTTCATGGGCTGGAGCGGCCTGAAGGAGCTGCCGCTGTTCTGGAGGCCGTTCGAATCCTTCCCCTTCGCGCTGGCGATGGGCATTCTCATCCCCGCGTTGCTTGCGCTGGCGCTTGGTTATTTCACCTTCCGCAATCGGATTCGCGGCGTATATTTCACGATTCTGACGCAGGCGCTCGTCATCATTACGACAACCTTGATCGTCGGCCAGCAAGCGGTCACGGGCGGGACGAACGGCGTTACCGGTTATACGACGATTCTGGGCTATTCCCTGGGCTCGCCGGACACGAAGCGGGTGCTCTACTGGATTACGGCAGCAGTCATGCTGGGCATCTTCGTGTTATGCCGCTATATTACGGCCAGCCGGTTCGGCAAGGTGCTGCGCGCCATTAGAGACGGAGAGAATCGCGTGCGGTTCATCGGCTATAATCCGGCGATGTATCAGATGGTCATCTTCACGATTTCCGCTGGCATAGCCGGCCTTGCGGGCATGCTGTTCGTGCTGCATGTCGGCATTATTTCGCCATCCATGCTTGGCATTGTGCCGTCGATCGAGATGGTGCTGTGGGTTGCGATCGGGGGTCGGGGGACCTTGATCGGCGCGGCGCTCGGAGCGGTTGCGATGAACTGGGCGAAGAGCGAATTCAGCACGGCGTATCCGGAAGGATGGCTGTTCTTCATGGGAGGCCTGTTCGTCGTCGTGGTTGTTTTCCTGCCGAAGGGCATCGCAGGGCTGTTCCATATTCGCAAGGAGAAGCTTCGCCGCTTCATGCCGGCCTTTCTATCGCAGCGAGGTAAGCTGGTATCTCCGAAGGAAGGGGACGGCAGTTTGAAGCAGGGCTGATAAGCGGGAAGCATGGTTGCGGAAGGCTGTTGATCGAGAGTGAGAGAGATAAAGGGGAAGAGAGAAAGAGAGCGAAAGAGGAGTATGAGGGTTGGAGAGCGGGCGTGAGACGTTGTCAGCGTGGCGCGAGGCATTGTCGAGGTACGGAGAATGACTGCGAGCCGAGGAGCAAAGCGGAGAATAAGAAGGAGGGAATGTGTTATGGGCGTTGCGGAAGCGGCTATTCTGGAATGTCGGGATGTAACGGTGGAATTTGACGGATTCAAGGCAGTGCAAGGGATGAATCTGGCGCTTGCCAAGGCGGAGCTTCGATTCTTGATCGGCCCGAACGGAGCGGGCAAGACGACGATGCTGGACGTGATCTGCGGCAAGGTGAAGCCGACGGCGGGCAAGGTGACCTTCGGCGACAAGGTGGATATTACGAGAAAGCGGGAGCATCAGATTGCGGAGCTTGGCATCGGGCGCAAATTCCAGGCGCCGTCGATCTTCCCTTCCATGACCGTCATGGAAAATCTGGAAATCGCCATGCGTCAGAAACGGACGGTGGCCGCGACGTTGTTTGCGCGAATGAAGGTCGAGGAGCAGGATCGGCTTCATCAGCAGCTGCGGATGATCGGTCTGGAAGAGAAGGCGCATTGGCGCTCCGGCGGATTGTCCCATGGCGAGAAGCAATGGCTCGAGATTGGGATGATGCTGCTGCAGGAGCCGGAGGTGCTGCTGCTCGACGAGCCGGTAGCCGGCATGACGGACAAGGAAACGGATAAGACGGGCGAATTGCTTGTGCAAATCGCGACAAAGCGGTCGGTGGTTGTCGTGGAGCATGACATGGATTTCGTGCGTAACTTCGCAAGTCTGGTGACGGTCATGCATGAGGGCAAGCTCCTCAAGGAAGGCTCTATGGAGGACGTGCAGGGCGACGACCGCGTTGCGGAGGTCTATCTCGGGAAGCGGAGGGATGCGCATGCTGGCCGTTCAACAGCTTGAGTCGGGCTATGGGGAGAGCATTATTTTGCGAAATGTAACGCTTGAGGTCAGGCCGGGGCAGGTCGTATGTCTGCTCGGGCGCAACGGCGTCGGCAAGACGACGCTCATGAAGAGCGTTATGGGCTTGCTGCGGGCTAGAGCGGGCGCGGTCAGCTATAAGGGCGAGAATCTGACGAAGAAAGCGCCTGGATTACGAGCGAGGAGCGGCATCGGCTATGTGCCTCAGGGCAGGGAGATCTTCGCGCAACTGTCCGTGTATGAGAATTTGCTTCTCGGCCTCGAGGCTCTGAAGACGAAGAGCAAGGCGGATCAGATTCCCCCGGAGGCGATTGAGAAATTTCCGGTGCTGCCCACGATGTATGAGCGGCGCGGCGGCGACCTGAGCGGCGGGCAGCAGCAGCAATTGGCCTTCGCCAGGGCGCTTGCGTCCAAACCGGAGGTGCTTCTGCTCGACGAGCCGTGTGAAGGCATTCAGCCCTCTATTGTCGATGATATCAGGGATGTCATCCGCGGCATCAAGGAGGAGGGCAAGACGGCGATTCTTCTCGTGGAGCAGAGCCTCGAATTCGTGAAGAGCGTGGGCGATTATTTCTATATTCTCGACAAGGGCGCGATTGCCTGGGAAGGGAATCTCGAAGCGCTGGACGACGAGGTTGTCCGGCGTTATTTGACGGTATAATCAGGAAGAAGCAATGGCATAATCAGGAAGAACAACGGCATAATCAGGAAGAAGCAGGAGAGGCGCGGGAAACCGCGCTTTTTGTTTCTATTCTGGAAGATGCGGAATCGTTCGCGTTTGAGGAAGGCAAGGCGTTTGTTGACCGGAGAATCTCCGGCTTAATGGCCGGATGAAAGCGATGGGGACAGTTGTATGGGAATATCTCCAGTATATGGCCGGATGAAAGCGATGGAGGCAGTTGTGCTGGAATATCTCCAGTTTATTCCCTCTATAAACGCAAATTTAGCAATTGTACTGGAATATCTCCTGCTTATTTCATGCTGTTCACGCATTGGAGGTCGTTTCGCAGAGATATGCTGGAGAAATTCCAACATAAGTGGAATTTTAGTCCGAGAATAGAGAATATGCTGGAGAAATTCCAGTTCGTTATTGGTGTTTCTTATCTTGTTATGTGTTGTCACTGAATGGATGAAATAGCAGTCGCTGCAGCATGGAACCCGAACGGTTTGTCTGAGTCTCCAAAGGAAGTGCAGGAAGAAGCGAAGGAGATTTGCAATAAAAAGCGGTTGCTCCGCTCATAATGAGTCCGCATGTGCGAATAAGGACAAGGTAAGGATAAGTTATGGTTAAGAAAGTTTTCGTTAATTGTCGGAGCGGGATTTCAGGATTGAAGCACAGGATGGAGGCGGGCAGGATGAAGCATGGAAAAGAGGGCTCCTTTGGAGACGTGTATAAGATAATGGGAGCGGATGAATACTATGGTCAGATTCAAAATCACCTTCTAAAGGTTAATAACTCTTCGGTGCCGGAAATGAGCAGCGCGCCGCAGAGATAACCATAACGGTGCAAGCAGTGATGAATATCCAGTCGATTCAATATCCTCTAGGAAAGCGGGGCAACAAGAAATGAAAGCAACTGGAATAGTACGTCGTATTGATGATCTCGGTCGTGTCGTCATCCCGAAGGAAATTCGCCGCACTTTGCGGATACGCGAAGGAGATCCGCTCGAAATATTCGTCGACCGCGACGGCGAGGTTATCCTGAAGAAATATTCGCCAATCGGCGAGCTTGGCGACTTCGCGAAGGAATATGCGGAATCGCTGTACGAAAGCACGGGCCATATTACGTTAATCTCGGATCGAGATACGATTATTACGGTAGCCGGAGCGTCGAAGAAGGAATTGATGGACAAGTCCATCGGCTCCGCGCTTGAAGCCTGCATGGACAATCGCAAGACGATGGCGGAATCAAACAGCGGCAATTATGAAATCGTGAAGGATGTGCAGGATACGTACAGCTCCTTCGTTATCGCTCCGATTATCGCGGGCGGCGATCCGATTGGCACGGTCGTGCTGCTTAGCAAGGACGAGTCCATGAAGATGTCCCAGATGGAGACGAAGATGGCGGAGACGGCAGCGGGCTTCCTGGCGAAGCAGATGGAGCAATAGCGGATACGTGAAACACATGAAGCTTGAGGCAAACGAGAACAAACCTATTAGCTGATGGCGGCGGCTCCTTTTCTTGCGATATGCGGGAAAGGGGGCTTTTTGCTTAGAGGGCTGATGAGCGGACTTTCCTTTGCACCTCCCGGGGTGGGCGGCATGAACATTGGAAGGCGGCTCTATGGGGCAGAGGCCGATTCATGTATACTTAAGAAAGATTAGGCGAGGCAATCGTTTGGCGGAGAAATGGGAGCTTGGAATAAGGGTGAAGCGGATGAGTAAGGAAGGAAAGGGGAGGAAGGAGAAGCTGGGATTGCTCGGCAACGGCGTCGTGCTGATGGGGGGAGCGGCATTGTTGTCCAAGCTGCTGGGGGCATTCCAGAAGATTCCTCTTCAAAATTTGGCCGGAGACCGGGTCTTCGGCATCTATAATGCGGTGTATCCATTCTACCAGCTTGTGATGGTGCTGGCTGCGGCAGGCTTGCCGACGGCGGTCTCGATTGTCATTGCGAGGCGTTTGGAGGAAGCGGACGGCGAAGCGGCGGCGAGATCGACTTTGTCGGCAGCGCTCCTCCTGCTAGGTGTAACGGGCGCGCTTTCCTTCATCGTCATGTGGCTTAGCGCGGATTGGACGGCGGAATGGATTGGCGATGGGTCTGCCGCTTCCTCTATCAGAGCGTTGTCGCTTGCTTTGCTGGCTGCGCCGGCGGCTGCGGCGCTGAGGGGCTTCCGGCAAGGGAGCCGGCAGATGGGCGTTTCTGCCTCCTCGCAGCTAGCCGAGCAGCTTGTCCGCGTAGCCGTGATGGTGCTGGCGCTTGGCATTGGGCTGAGGGCCGGATGGAGCGATGCCAAGCTTGCCGCAAGCGTGATGAGCGGATCCGCTTTCGGCGCTGCGGCCGCCGCTTGCTTGCTTCTGACCGCAGGGCGAGGCGTGTCGGGCGGCAAGAAGAGCAAGAAGGTCGGCACGGTTATAAGCTTGCCGGAGATGGAGAAGCTGGAGAATAAGCCTATTCTGTCGAAGAAGGAACGGGAGAGCAAGGCGCGCACGGCTCGCCTTATTGGCGGTTCGGCGAGAGGGACTGCCGGTTCGGCGTGCGACTTGAGGGCCGGGCGCAGTTCAGGAGGCCAGGCCGAATCGACAGCGGAGGAGCCGTTGCTTGAAGATGGCAAAGGAGGCCCGCTGCGCAGAACGCTCGGTACGGAGCTGAAGGAGCTGTCGACGCTTGCGCTGCCCGCGGCGCTGGCGGCCATTGTCGTGCCGGCTGTAGGGGTTGTCGACGCTTTCACGATGCCGAGAATGCTGACCGGCAGCGGTTATGCCGCAGCGGCCCATGAGGCGATGAGCTTGTTCGGCGTCTACAACCGCGCCCAGCCTCTTGTTCAATTGCTCGTTATGGTTGCGGGGGCGGCCGCGGCGGCTCTCGTGCCGGGCTTGGTGAAGGCCAAGCTTGCGAATGACGATGAACAGCTGCGGCTGCGGCTGTCGCTTCTCGCGCGGCTGACGTGGATGATCGGCGCTGCTGCGGCTCTCGGTCTCGTGCTGCTGGCAAGGCCGATCAACATGCTGCTGTACAAGGATGCGCAAGGCACGGCGACCTTTGCTTTGATGGGCTGCACCGCGCTGGCGGGCTGCGTCAGCGCGGCCGTCGCTCCCGCGCTGCAGGCGCTCGGCTCCGCGCGCGTACCAATCGCGCTGCTGCTGCTCGCAGCGCTGCTCAAGGGCGCGCTCAACGCCGCTCTCGTACCCGCCCTCGGCATAGAGGGCGGGGCGCTCTCCGGCGTTGTCGCGCTAAGCGCCGCCGCTCTGCTCGGCGCGGCGGCGCTGCGCCATGCGGCTGCGAAGCTCCGTCCGCCGCCGCATGCGCGCGTCCAGCGGCGAGCCGTCCGCGCCGCCGCCGGCACTGCGCTCGCGCTGGCGTGCATGGCCGCCGCGCTGCTGCTGACCGAGCGCGCGCTGACCGCCGCGCTCGGGGACGCGCTGCCGCCGAGGGCCGCGGCGGCGGTGCTTGCGCTGACGGGCGTTGCCGTCGGCGCTTGCGTTTTTGCCGCCGCGGCTGTGCGCAGCGGCGTTATCCCGGCGCGCGACATGCGCGCGCTGCCGGGCGGCGAGGGCGTGGCCGCCCGGCTGATGCGGCTGCGCTTGCTTCCGCGGGAGCAGCCGCCTCGGGACTAACTCTCGCCTGCTGCGTCGGCGCGAGGAGGGGGGGGGCTCCGTCATGCTCCGTTGCACGGCAAGACAGGATGGCTGCCGTTGTATGCTCCGGCATGACGATGCATCGCTTCGCAATGCTTAGTCATACATGCGCGAACGCGATTAGAGCCCTGAATCGCTTCTGAGAGCCGTCTCTCATCCCCAAGCGGCTTAGGACGTTTTTGCAAGCCCGCTTAGGGGGCATCTTATAGTGCCTTTTCGGCCCCTGCTGCGTTGTTTTTCCTGATGTATCCTTAGGTAACACCTTCGAAAAAGCGCCTTGCTATGGAACGAAATTTCGGCATAATCTGTTCCCTTCGGAGTTTGCATACACGTCCTAAGGGGAATTTAACTTGAAAGGCTCAATTGATTGCCACAAACCATGAAGGAGGTTGATCCTATTGTCAAAAGCAACTATCGTCATACTTGGCCTTGGCTCCGGCGATCCGGAACAGCTCACGCTAGGCGTATGGCGCAGGCTGCAAGCCGCTCGGCGTTTGTTCGTGCGAACGGAGAAGCATCCGATGATGTCCATGCTGCGTGAAAATAGCGTGAACTACCGTTCATTCGATTACTTGTACGAGCAGCATGAATCCTTCCCGGATGTGTACGAAGCGATCGCGTCCGCCTTGCTGGAGGAGGCGCTGCAATCGGCGGCAACGGGCGTATCCGGGCTTGCCGCTGCTGAGCCGTCGACGGCTCAGCACTCCGGATTAAACGCAGCCTCGCATGGCGCATCCGAAACCCGCGCTTCCGCTGTTTCTGGGACTTCAGTCCCCTTTGAAGAAGGCGCGGCAATCTGTTATGCTGTTCCCGGGCATCCCATGGTTGCGGAACGCACGGTTCAACTGCTTCGCGAGCGCTGTCCGGAAGCGGGCGTGGAGCTGCAGATTATTGGCGGAGAAAGCTTTCTGGACGCGGCCTTCACAAGCCTTGGCATCGATCCGATCGAAGGCTTCGCGCTTCTGGACGCGGCCGAGCTGCAAGCAGCCTTGCTGCAGCCGAAGTTGCATACGCTTATCGGACAAGTGTATGATGACTTTACCGCATCTGATGTGAAGCTTGCGCTAATGGAGCGTTATCCCGACGATTACGAGGTTGTCGTAGGGCATGCGCTCGGCGTCGCCGGCGAGCAACGGATTGAGAAGGTGCCGCTTCATGATCTCGACCGCGGCCAGAGCTATGGCAACTTGTCACTGATCTATGTGCCTCGCTCCCTGGATCCGGCGCTGCAGAACCGCAGCTTCGACCGTTTGCATGAAATCGTTTCTATCCTGCGCAGTCCCGAGGGCTGTCCGTGGGATCGCGAGCAGACGCATCAGTCCATTCGCAAGAATTTTATCGAAGAGCTCTATGAAGCGCTTGAAGCGCTCGATAACGATGATCCGGTCGGCATGCAGGAGGAGTTCGGCGACGTCATTCTTCAGGTGATGCTGCACAGCCAGATGGAAGAAGAAGCCGGCATGTTCTCCGTCTACGATGTGCTGCAGACGTTGAACGAGAAGCTGATCTTCCGTCATCCGCATGTGTTCGGCGATCGGCGCGCAGGCGATTCTGAGGAAGCTTTAGTGAACTGGGAGCAGATGAAGGCGGAAGAGAAACGATTGAACGGAACGGCAGAGTCCCGCAAGTCGCAGCTTGACGGCATCCCGCCGGATTTGCCTGCTCTTATGAAGGCGTACAAGCTTCAGAAGAAAGCTTCGAAGGTTGGCTTTGACTGGGATGATCTCGCTCCGGTCATGGCGAAGATCGAGGAAGAGCTGCGCGAGCTTAATGAAGCGATCGGCACGGGCGACCCGGAAGAGCAAGCAGGCGAGCTGGGGGATATGTTGTTCGCCATCGTCAATGCGGCCAGATTCATCGGAGTCGACCCGGAAGAGGCGCTCTCTCGCACCAATCGCAAGTTCAAAGGTAGATTCGAATATATCGAAGAGCAGCTTCGTATAAACGGCAAAACTTTTGACCAAACTGATTTACTAGAGATGGATAAATGGTGGGAAGAGGCTAAACAACAAGGATTACGCTGATTTTCGACCAAATTCGCCTTTTTTCAGCACTATTCCAAAAAAAATGATACCCACGGCAGGAATTTGTGCTCTTAAGCAGAATATGTATTCTTCGTGAGAGCAATTTCTGCCAGAGTGCTGACGCCGAAGGGTGGCAGCTAACTAGGAATGAAACGACAATTTAGGAGGAAATGAATAATGAACAAAACGGATCTGATCAACAACATTGCAGAAAAAAGTGGTTTGACTAAGCGCGACGTAGAGTCCGTGCTGAATGGTTTTCTTGGCGAAGTGACAGACGCGCTTGCCGGCGGAGACAAAGTACAACTGATTGGCTTCGGAACTTTCGAGACTCGCAAGCGTTCCGGCCGTATCGGCCGCAACCCGCAAACGGGCAAAGAAATTGAAATTCCAGAATCCAAGGTTCCTGCGTTCAAAGCGGGCAACAAGCTGAAAGAAGCGATTAAGTAGTCTATGCGTTTAGACAAGTTTCTCAAGGTATCCAGGCTGATCAAACGGCGCACGGTGGCGAAGGATGTCTCCGAGCAAGGCCGCGTCTGGATTAACGGTCGCGAAGCGAAAGCGAGCAGCGCCGTTAAGGTTGGCGACGAGCTCCAGATTCAGTACGGTCAGAAGATCGTAACCGTTCGCGTGGAGCGTCTCGCCGAGACGACCCGCAAGGATGAGGCTGGAGAGCTGTATACCTTGGTGAAAGAAGAGCAGCGCCCCAAGGAGAATATTCTCGATTGGGACAACAACGCGAACACATAAGGAGATTTGTTCTCCATCATGCAAACCGGCTGTTTCCGTCTTGTGACGGGAACAGCCGGTTTTTTGCTTACAAAACGGTAGATCGAACATTATGGAAAGATCTCGATAAGTGGCTTTGAAGGAAGCCGAATGAGCGACAGGCTGCTCAGACTGCAACTGTAACGGACTTTTACGACCTTTAGAAGCTCTTTTTAGCTAGCCCAGATCTTTAACGGACATTTAATCACCTTAGCGGGGTAATCCCGTTGTTTTTTCGCTCGCTCGGCTGTCTAAGAGGACAAAATGTTCGTTAGAGCAAGTGGGTATTGAAAAACACTGTCTAAGAGGACAAAATGTCCGTCCCTCTGGTATTAAGGTGTTTTAGAACAGGTCGCTGTTCTCAAACGACGCTGTGAGGCGTTCTTCTTCCGCTGCTAGAGTCTCTCTTTGATGTAAAACAACGCCTTCCGCTGCTGCGAAACCGGCACTTCATGCCCGCAGAACGGGAAGATGTCGAAGTCCTTCTCCGTCGTGATGCGATGGTAGACGGGGAAGATCGTCTCCGGCGGACAAATAGTGTCCTTCAGGCCGACCGACATCAGCACGGGGGCGTCAATGCGCTTCGCCAGATGCAGGTTGTCGAAGTAGCTTAGCGTGTGCAGCACGGAGCCGAGCTGCTCGGGAAACTTTTTGCAGTAGTCCGCAATCTCCGACAGGGAGCCGGTCGAATGCAGCACGCCGTAATCCATATGGCACATATTCGGAATATCGGCGACGACGGCCTTGATCGTTCCCGGCTTTGCCAGCGCCGCGATCTGAAGCGCGAGTCCGCCGCCTTGGCTGCCTCCGGCCAGCGCAATGCGATCTGAGGCAAGCTCGGGCTGCTCCGCGATCCAGTCGAGCGCCTTCACGCAATCGATCGCCACCGCTTTATAGTAGCTGCGGTCCCGATCGATAATATTTTGCGAGACGAAGCCCTTCGCATATCCTCCATCGCTCGCAAGCTGATTGCCCGTCGAGCCCATCTGTCCCCTCACATGAACGGCTAGAGTCGCATAGCCCATGCTGGTCCAGATGCTGCTTGCTTCGGGATGGCGCGTGCCGTTCCAGTAGCCGGGGAAGGTTACGACGCAAGGAAGCGGCTCGTTGCCGTGATTCCTCGGAAGGAGATACCAGCCATGCACCGGCGTTTCGTCGAAGCCTTGGAAGGAAATATGATAGACGTCGACATCCCGCAGAGGCGATTCGATACGTTCTCGCGTGGCTTGTAGAGGCTTCTTTCGGAAGGTTTCCAGCTCGGAGTCCCAGTACTCGTCCACATTTTCCGGTATTGTTGCGCTGGGCTGGAAGTGATGAAGCTCCAGTATCCTCTTTTCAATCGTGTTCATCAATAGTCACACCTTTTATTGGGTTTCTTGTTTCGCAAATCTTCCAATTCCACATAGAGCTTGGAGATATTCACCTTGTCATTATAGCAATTGGAGAAGCGACTTGATAGATTGCCCCTTCATTATAACACGTGTTATATTGGAAGAGAGGTGTGAAGATTATGAAGGAAAAAAGAGTGACGAGCTTTGATGTGGCCAAGGCGGCAGGCGTATCGCGAAGCGTGGTATCGGCGGTTATTAACGGAACGCCGGGCATCGGCGTGAGCCAGGAGACAAGGGAGAAGGTGCTTCGGGCCATTGAAGAGCTCCATTATCATGTGGATGCCGGGGCCCGCGCCATGAAGACTGGCGTAAGCCGTTGTATCGCAGCCTTCGGCAATATGCATAATCCTTTGTTCCTTCAGGTGATGGAAGGCATGCAGAAGGCCTGCGCCGAGCGCGGCTATCAAATTCTGATCAGCGGCAAGAGCTCGGAGGATACGGATCGCTACGAGCTGCTTGATCTGTATCGCCAGCGCAGTATTGACGGCATTATTACGCTTGATGCGACTTCTTACGGGGATGCGCAGTGGCTCGAGGCAATTAAACTCGTTCGCGTCCCGTATATTTCGATTGAAGGCTACGCGGATACGGCAGGCGTTACATCCATTCTTATGAATTATCGCAAAAGCATGACAGACGCGCTTCGGTTCATGAGAAGGTCGGCGGGCGCGAAGCCGATATATATCGAAGCTTATCTGGAGGGCGCCTCGACGAACTGGGCTGAGCGGGATCGCAAAGACGCTTATGCGAATTGGTGCAAGGAGCATGGGGAACTGCCCGAGTTCTATACGATGGAAGCGTACGATGAGGCCTGGGCAATGCGATTTTTGCAAAAACGGCTAAGCGTCGAGGAGCCCCTGCCCCCTATTCTGATCAACTGGTCCGTCAGCGCGGTTTATCTCTACCGCGCGGCATGGCGGCTCGGATTGACGGTCGGCCGGGATGTGCTTCTGATGGCCGGAGACGATACGAATCGCGGCAACGCGCAGATGGCGCCCGCCCTAAGCTCTGTTCAAGTCCCCTATAGCCTTATGGGCGAGGCGGCGGTTCGGGAATTGTTCGACCAAATGGAGCGGAGCACCAGGTACAAGACGAAGAAGCTGTGGCTCGAAGGAAGCATTTTTCCGGGCGAAAGCGCGATTTTGTCGAAGAGGGACGGCTAACTGGTGAGGGAGATCCTTTGCGGTCTCTCCAATCGCCTGTTTATAACACGTGTTATTACAAAGGAGGACGCTTATGTTTTGGATTGTCGAGAAGATGCAAGAGAGATTGAAGGAGCTCGAGCCGCTTCGTTACAAAAGAATTATTGGGCTTGACGAGTGGCTGATGGAGGAGGATGCCGGGAAGGCGAACGGCGTTCAGCGAGCTCCTCGCCTCGGCGGAGAGACGTATCTGAGCAAGGATGACCGGTGGAAGGGCCGCGACCGTTATGTTTGGCTGCAGCGAGCAGTATCCGTTCCTTCGGATTGGCAGGGAGAGAGAGTCGTTGGTTTATTCGATTTCGGCCGGACCGGGGGCGGCAATAATTCTGCCTTCGAATCTCTGCTTTATGTGGACGGATTTCCTTATCAAGGCGTGGACACGAATCATCAGGAGGTGTTCTTCCCTGAGGATGCGGCAGGGAAGACGCTGGAGCTGACCTTCCGGCTATGGTCGGGCCTCGAGGGCGGTGGGAAGCCCTCTGAGCAGGAGCATGCCTTCAAGCGAGCGGATCTTGCGGTGCTGGACGCATTCGCGGATGATCTTTATTTTACGGGAATCGCGGCGCTTGAAACGGCGAAGCTGCTCGAGGAGTCGCATCCGGCCAAGCAGGATTTGCTGACTGCCCTAGATCGAGCCTTCCTGCTCGTGGATTGGTCGCATCCGGGCTCGGAGTCGTTCTATGACTCGGTGGAAGCGGCGGCGGTCAGCCTGAAAGACGCAATCTCAAAGCAAGAGAAGCAGCATCCGGTTACGGTTCACGCGCTTGGGCATACGCATATCGATGTGGCGTGGCTCTGGCGGCTGCAGCATACAAGAGAGAAGTCGGCCCGCTCGTTCTCGACGGTGCTGCGGTTGATGGAGCAGTTCCCGGAATATGTGTTTCTTCAGACTCAGCCGCAATTGTATGCGTATATCAAGAAGGATTATCCCCAAATCTACGAGGGCATCAAGGAACGGATTCGGGAGAATCGCTGGGAAGCTGGCGGCGCGATGTGGCTCGAAGCGGATTGCAATCTGACGAGCGGCGAATCGCTTGTGCGGCAAATTTTGCACGGCACGCAATTTTTTCGCGAGGAATTCGGCGTGGAATGCGATTATTTGTGGCTGCCGGATGTGTTCGGCTATAGCTGGGCGCTCCCGCAAATTTTGCGCAAATCCGGCATTAAGACCTTCATGACGACGAAGATCAGCTGGAATCAATATAACCGGATGCCGCATGACACCTTCAAATGGCGGGGCATAGACGGCACGGAAATTTTGACGCATTTCATCACGACGCCGGATATGCCGGACGCGCATGCCCCTTGGTACACCTACAACGGACTAATCGAGCCTTATTCGGTCAAAGGCATATGGGATCAATACCGCAACAAGGACTTCAATCGGGATTTGCTGCTGTCCTACGGTTATGGCGACGGAGGCGGCGGAGTGAACCGTCCTATGCTCGAGATGCGCAGGCGACTCAATGAGATGCCGGGTCTGCCGAAGATTGTGCCGGGCCGCGCCGACGACTATTTTGAAAAGCTTCACGAAGCGGTTGATGGAACGGATCGGTATGTTCATACCTGGGATGGCGAGCTGTATCTCGAATACCATCGCGGCACCTATACGAGCCAGGCTTATAACAAGCGCATGAACCGCAAGCTGGAGCTGCTGTACCGCGAAGCGGAATGGCTGCAATCGCTGCGCGCGGCAGTTGAGGGCGGGTGGTCGATGTACCCCGCAGAACAGCTTCGCGCCGGATGGGAGATTATTCTTCGCAACCAGTTCCACGATATCATTCCCGGTTCGTCGATTACAGAAGTATATGAGGACTGCCGATTGGAATACGAGGAAGCGGAGCGCATCGGCATGAAGGCTTGCTCGGAGGCTGAGGAGTGGCTGATCGCATCGGCGGGTTTATCGTCGAGTCCATCGACGAGGCACGATAAGCTCGCTTTGACTAACGGTCGACAGTCCGTAGCGTACACCCTCTTTAACAGCGCCGGCTATGTACGAGACGAGCTTATCCGCATAGAGCTGGAGGAATCAGAAGGTCTATGGCTGTCGGCAGAAGGAGAACCTCTTGAAGCCCAATACAGGAATGGGGGCTGGCTGGTGGAAGTGAAGGCAATGCCGTCCATGGGTGCGGCTGTCCTTACATTCGAGCCAGGGCAACAATCTATTGTGTCGGAGGAGCGTTTGTCGCAGGAACGCTTCCATTGGAATGGCGAGACGTTGTCCACACCGTATTATGAGATTGCGTTTAACGAAGCGGGCCAAATGACGCGAATGTTCGACAAGGAAGCGAAGCGCGAGGTGCTGCCGCAGGGCGAATGCGCCAACGTGCTGCAGGTGTTCGAGGACAAGCCGAAAAACTTCGAGGCTTGGGATATCGATTTGTTTTATCAGGAGAAGATGAGGGAAGTGAATGCTCTGCAATGCCTGGAGCTCGTGGAGAACGGCAAGCATCGGGCGGTTCTGCGCATGGCGTGGACATACGGGGCTTCGACGATTGAGCAGCAGCTTATTGTGTATAGCGCGAGCCGCAGAATCGACTTTGTCAGCAAGGCGGATTGGCGGGAGCGGCAGCAATTGCTGAAGGCGGCGTTCCCGGTCAATGTGCGCGCGACGGAAGCGGTCTACGACATTCAGTTCGGCAACGTGAGGCGGCCGACGCACTGGAATACAAGCTGGGATTATGCGAGATTCGAAACGGTCGGCCATCAATGGGCGGATCTGTCCGAGCGGAATTACGGCGTCAGTCTTCTGAACGATTGCAAATACGGCTACGATATCAAGGATCATGTGATGCGGCTGTCCTTGATCAAGTCGTCGATCTTCCCCGATCCTGTTCAGGATCAGGGCGAGCATGTGTTCACCTACTCGTTGTATCCGCATGTTGGGGACTGGGCCGAAGCGAACACGGCGCGGGAAGCCTGGTCGTTGAATAATCCGCTGCATGCGGCGGAGGGAGCATCGGGCTTGGCAGGACAATCGCTGCTGAAGACGGATGCGATTCATATTCATATAGATGCGGTCAAGAAGGCGGAGCAAGGCAACGCACTGGTTGTGAGGCTGCATGACTATATGGGCGTGAGGGGCCGAGTTGCGCTGTCAAGCGATTTCCGGTTGATGAGCTGGCAGGAATGCGATCTCATGGAGCGCCCGATCGGCAAGAGAGAAGAGGATGCGCAGGAGCTCGCGTTCGAGCTGGCGCCTTACGAGATTAAGACGTTTCTGCTTGAGTTGTGAGTGAGATGTCAGCGCCTGTCGGAGCGTAGAACAAGCTGTACGCGGGAGCAGGGTGTGCCTATAATAGAAGGATGAGAATTCATGGGACGAAACTAACGATTATAGGCATGCTGACGCTCATGTCGGCTGCATTCTTCATAGGCTTGTATCTGCTGCTGACCAACCATTCGTCTGCGCGGGAGCCCGATCCGGAGCTGGATATGCCACGGCAATATACTTATGCTTCGTTGCTGGCCTCGAACGGGATGGAGCTGCATGTCATTGCCACGCTGCCGGATAACGTGAAGCCCGAGCTTATCGAGAACAATGTCGCCCGGGCACCCTATTACGGCGTGAATGGAGGGTTCTTCTATCAAGACAGCGTTCTCAGCATGTCCATGTGGAACGGACTCCCGGTTAATGAGGAGGGAGGCAGCTACGGCAGCGGCAGGGTCAATGCCAAGTATGACCGAGGCACGCTGGTCTGGGATGGAGCGCTTGACCGGCTCAGCATACAGGTCGTATCCAGCGCCTCTCAGCTCGTCGTCAGCGATTCCGCCAACTATTGGGCGCAAGGCGGCATCAGCATGAGTCTGAATCGCGAAGAGGAATGGCTGGTTCAGACGGAGCTCGAGCACGCGCCGCTACCGGACAATTATTGTCTGCGCTCGGCCGCGGTTTACGATACAGAGGGCGTGCTCTATCTCGTCGTCAGCACGACGAAGGGCACGCTTGCGCAGTTCCGCGAAGCGATTCTTGAGCGAGTCGGCGACAGCAAGCTGGAGGACGGCATCTTCCTCGACGGCGACGGCTCCTCGCAGCTTCGCACGCGCGAAGCTAAGCTGAGCGGCGATGGCAGGCCCGTCGTGCAGATGCTGCGGTTGCTTCGGTAAGACCCTCGACATTTTATTAATTCTGGCATGGAAAAAAGCTCGCGCTTCTTAGATCCAAACGACTAAGAAGCTGCGAGCTTATTCTAAACCTTAATAGTTGGCCACTGCTTTCTTAAGCAGTTTGATTTCGATCTCATGTCGTTGGACCGTCGAGGCTGTCTCCATAAAGGATGCGATTAACTCCGAATTACGGACAACCTGCTCGAAAGTAGCCTCCAATTTGACATTCATTCGAGACATTTCGGCTTCAATTCTGGCGATATCGTCTTTGGTCGCCATGTTGGCAATATCGTCTTTGGTAGCCATGTTGGCAATATCGTCTTTGGTCGCCATGTTGGCAATATCGTCTTTGGTAGCCATGTTGGCGATATCGTCTTTGGTAGCCATGTTGGCGATATCGTCTTTGGTAGCCATGTTGGCGATATCGTCCTTGGTTGCCATGTTGGCAATATCGTCTTTGGTTGCCATGTTGGCAATGTCATCCCGGGTTGGCGTATGAGCCAGTCTTGATTCAATGGCATGCAACTTTGCGACGATTTGCTGCAGAATTTCCTCTTGCACGGGCGCACTTCCTTTCGACAAAGAAAATTTGATAAGCGAACATTTGTTTGCGTATGTTTATTTTATTTGGTTTGCAAGAAATTGTCAATTTTTATTTAAAATTTGGTGCCTCGCCAAAGGAACACGGAGCTGTTTCATGATGCAGTCGTTTCACCTAATTTGTAAGAAATCATTGTGAACTTATTATAGCATGAATGGACCTCCGCCACCCTAGCCTGTTTCATAATCGTTCAGACGGTTTATTACCTGTTATCTGTGTCTAACGAATTCAGCGGGCAATGCGTCTGATCCGCCGGTTCTAATCCTTGTCCTCCCCTCATAACCTAATAGGGATAATGAGAGCGCGGTACCTCTACGCGTTAACGAAGCGGAGGACGAGTCTATGGCTGAACAAGGCAAGGGGCCGAAAGGGCAAGAGATCAAGTTGATCAATCGGAAGCTGCTTGAGCTTACTGGCGTGACCAATGTGGAGAGCTTCGACAGCGAGGAATTTCTGCTCGACACGGAGCTTGGCTTTCTTACCGTAACGGGACAGAATCTGCATATCAAGCATCTGAGCCTCGATCAGGGCTTGGTAGCGATTGAAGGTGTTGTCCACTCCCTCGCCTATCTCGACGGCGCCGCCGCGAACAAATCCAAGGGCTTGTTCGGGAAGCTGTTCAAGTGACGCTGAGCGTACAATGGCTGACGATGGGGGTTATGCTGCTATCCGGGCTCGGGATGGGCATTGTGTTCGACGGCTACCGGGTGTTGTCGAATGAGCTGAGGTTTCCCAGGTGGTGGCTGCCGGTGCTCGATATCCTGTACTGGATGACTGCGGCTGTCGTGGTATTCCGAATGTTGTATGCCAGCAACAACGGCGAGGTGCGGGCATACGTATTCCTGGGACTTGCCATCGGCGTTCTGATCTATCATTGGTTCATGAGCAAGACGGTGATCAGGTCCGTCCGGTGGATGATTAGAGCCGCGCAAGCATTGATACGGTTCGTTTTGAAGGTATTTCATATTATAGTTGTAAAACCAATACTTTTGCTCTATAAAATTGCCATTGTGAGCCTAGGATTTGGGACTGCAATCACTATTTACCTCATGAAAATTGTGATACAATTGCTTCGTCCTATCTACATATTGCTCTGGTGGATGTTGCGACCGATGATTAAGCCGCTCTGGCGCTTGCTGAAGCCTTACTGGAGCAAGCTGCAATTGCGCGCTGGAATAGGAAGGCTGAAAGCGGCGGCAGTGAACAAATGGAAGCATTGGTTAAGGAGGGATTAGCGTCAATGGCTACTGCAACGGTTAACAAATCTACTGTCGTGTCCGGCGCTAAGCGCAGGTACAAGCTGTGGATGATTTTCATCGTCATATTCATGGGCTGGGCTGCGTACACTTTATTCGGCCAGATGCAGCAGAAGAACACAACGCATACGAAATACATCGAGACACAAGCGCAGCTGGAGGCCGCAAGGGCGCAAAGCCAGGACCTGCAGAGTCAAATAGATAAATTGAACGACCCGGAATATATTTCACAGCTCGCGACCAAAGAGCAGGGCATGGTGAAAGAAGGAGAAAAGCAGATCTTCAGCAATTAATACCTATTATAATTCCTTAATAATTGCAATAAGCGCGGGGAAACAGGCAGGAGTCTGTTGACCTTCATTCGGCCGTTCGGTTATAATCACGATAGCAGCATAAAACTTTCGAGAGAGGAACATTTTATTTTATGGCAATTGAAGTGGGCGCCAAGTTAGAAGGGAAAGTAACGGGAATTACGCATTTCGGGGCATTTGTCGACTTGTCGGGAGGTGTCACAGGTCTCGTTCACATTTCCGAGATTGCCGATAACTACGTCAAGGACGTTAAGGATCATCTGAAGATTGACGATATCGTGAAGGTCAAAGTGATCAACGTCGACAAGGACGGGAAGATCGGATTATCGATTAAGCAAGCTGTAGACCGGCCGGAAGGTCAAGCTCCGCCACAACGCGAACATCGCGAACGCACAGGAGGTCCGGGTGCTGGCGGTGGAGAAAGATTCAACCGCGGAGGCAGTGACCGAGGCGGACGTCCCTTCAACAAACAATCGTCTGGCAGACCGTCTTACGGCAAACCGTCATTCGAGGATAAAATGTCACGCTTCTTGAAAGACAGCGAAGAGCGGATTTCTTCTCTCAAGAAGAATACAGAAGGCAAACGCGGAGGCCGCGGAGCCAAGCGAGTATAATACGCTAAGATAGATCATATAGATTCAAGCAGAGCCTTCCGGCTCTGCTTTTTTGCTGTTTAACGGATCATTTGTCGAACGCAACTCAGGAGAAGCCGCCTCTTTCAGCTGCAACCTGCGAGCGGAAGTTAGAACAAATAGTTTTCCCCCATCCTCCTCCAATACCGACAGGTTACCGCAAGCATTCGTCATTTCGATCATCGCCATGTCAGATTATTTTGTAGAAGGATTGATCAATGAACAGCGCTTCCCGCATATGCGAAAGCCAAGAGGGGCTTGCAATCGCCATTGTCATGACAAGGACTGCGCAGCGCTTTCATTTTGTCGGAAAAAAATTTTGGACAAGCTACGATAACTGACAAACTTCATAGAAACCGCCTTTTATAATGAGACACACAATACATTCGGAAATGGTGGTGTTTGCTCGTGAAGAAGGAGAGTGCGCTTGGAATTCCCGGATTGGAACGAACCGGCTTTATGAAGTCAGCGTTGCAGAAAGGGATGAATTGGAAGCCAGTCAAAAGCGTAAGTCATGCGCTGCTTGCGAAGAAATGGACATTCCTGCTTGTTAGTATTGCTTTCCTGCTGGGACGAGCTGTCATTCTGGAGTCGCTTATGCCGTTCGCTGTTGCCTACTTCGCCGTTATCTATTTCATGAGAAAAGATGTGTATGGATGGGTGGCGGCGTCCCTTGTCGCGGGAAGCTGGTTCGCATCGGATCCCGCTCCGCTGTGGATCGCGATGGAGATTGCGGTCGTGTTCCTCTTGCTGAAGGGGCTTGAGACGTATGAGCGGGCAGAGCTGTCTACCGCGCCGATTATCGTATTCGTCTCTACGATGCTTGTGCAGTTGTTCGGCGTATTCATTGGAGACACCTTAAGCTGGTACAGCTTCATGATGGTCGTTGTGGAGGCGTCCCTATCGTTCGTGCTGACTCTGGTATTCATTCATGCGATACCCGTTCTGACGATGACGAAGAAGTCGGCGGCTCTGAAGCATGAGGAGATTATCTGCGTCATGATCCTGCTTGCTTCTGTCATGACGGGCGCGGTAGGCTGGATGATTGAAGGGATGTCGGCGGAGCATATTATGTCCAGGTACATGCTGCTGCTCTTCGCCATGGCAGGCGGGGCGCCGCTTGGCGCATCGGTTGGCGTTGTTGCTGGCTTAATCCTGAGTCTTGCGGATTTCAGCGCAATTGTGCAGATGAGCATGTTGGCATTCGCCGGATTACTGGCAGGCCTGCTCCGAGATGGAGGCAAGATGGCGGCGGCATTCGGGATGCTGCTAGGCACCTCCATACTCTCCATCTATATCGGCACGCAGGCGGATGTGATGAGCTCTACCTGGGAGTCGGTCGCTGCGGCGACGTTGCTCCTTCTTACCCCGAGAAGCGTCATTCGAATCATCTCGAGATATGTGCCGGGCACGAATGAGCATGTGAAGTCGCAGCATGATTATGCGAAGCGGGTTCGCGAGGTGACGGCGGAGCGGGTTGTCCAGTTCTCGGAGGTGTTCCGGCAGCTCTCAAGCAGCTTCGGTCAGCTCAATCAGAATTTGGCCGAGGTGAGCCGGGAGGAGGAGATCGGGAATTTCATGAATGCGGTCGCGGCGAAGAGCTGCGCGAATTGCCATCGCCAGAACGCTTGCTGGGAGGACAAGTTCTTCCATACGTATAAGATGATGACAGATATGATGACCACGGTGGAGGAGAAACGCGCGCCTTCTCCGAAGGAATTCCCGCGCGCATGGACAACCCATTGCATCAAGACGCCGCAGGTGATGTCCATAATGAGCCATCAATACGAGCTGTATCAGAACAATAAGTACTGGAAGAAGCAGATCTACGAATCACGGCAGCTTGTTGCCGATCAATTAACAGGCGTGTCTCAGGTGATGGATGACCTGTCCAAAGAGATCAAGCGCGAGGGGCAGACGCTGCATCTTCAGGAGGAGCAGATTCGGGAGGCGGTGGAGGGCCTCGGATTATCCGTGCAAGGCGTCGATATTATTAATCTGGAGGAGGGCAATGTCGAGATTGAAGTCTATCACTCGTTCGAGAAGGGATTTGATGAATGCCGCAAAATAATAGCGCCGCTCCTAAGCGATATATTGGGAGAGCATATCGCGGTCAAGTCGGAGGTGTCGCCGACAAGCCCCGGCGAGCCGACGCAGGCGATCTTCGGATCGGCGAAGCAATTCGAAGTGGAAACGGGCGTGGCCGGAGCCGCCAAGGGAGGCGATTTGCTGTCGGGAGACAGCTTCAGCCTCGTGGAGCTCGGTAACGGGAAATTCGCAGTCGCCATTAGCGACGGCATGGGCAACGGGGAGCGCGCGCTCCAGGAAAGCAGCGCCGCTCTGGCGATTCTGCAGCAGCTGCTGCAGTCCGGAATGGACGAGAAGCTGGCGGTGAAATCGGTCAATTCCGTCCTGCTCCTCAGGTCGGCGGAGGAGATGTACGCCACGGTAGACCTGGCTATCGTGGATTTATATACAGCCTATACCACCTTCATGAAGATTGGATCGACGCCAAGCTTCATCAAGCGAGGCAAGGAGGTGATTCCGATTACCGCGAACAATCTGCCGATCGGCATCATTCAGGATATCGACGTCGACTTCGTATCCATGCAGCTGCTGCCGGGCGATACGCTCGTCATGATGAGCGACGGCATCTTCGATGCGCCGGGGCATGCGGTGAACAAGGAGATGTGGATGAAGCGAATTATCGGAGAGCTGGCGACCGACGATCCACAGGAAATGGCGGATACTCTCCTCGACACTGTGGTGCGCTACCATGACGGAGAAATTGTGGATGATATGACGGTGCTTGTCGCCCGCATCGACAAGCATCTGCCGGAATGGACCTCCTTCCGCTGGCCGGGCATGAACCGGATGGAACGGCCAAGGACGGTGAGCTAGCATGGATTAGCCGGGATAGTGGCGTTTGCGGGGAGGTTTGCCAGAGAGGAGATGATAATGGGTTTTGAATTAGGAGAGGGAAGGATGTGTCTAAGGAAAGAAAGGAACGGGGCGGTTGACAACGCCTCGTTCCTTTCTGTATGCAGATAATGTAAGCGCTTAAAAGTACGGTTTTTCCCTTTGATTCACCCTCTGTACTTAGCGGAATTTCCTTTTATAATAAAGAAATATCGGTAGCGAATTGTAAGCAGGAGGAAGAATTTAAAGACGAAGGAGGAAGAATGAATAGTGGGAAAAAGATCGATTTTCTTGATGCCAATTACTCTAGTTATGCTAATGATTGGATTCTCTTCGAACGATGTACCTGTGTATGCTTTCTCGGATACCAGCAGCATGACGGACCAGGATTTCTTTGGCGTATGGGACAGTGCGGCTTCAGCATGGACGACATCCTCTAAGATCAACTACAGCTACAGCAGTTCTTTGACCTCGGTTGAAAACGATGTCAAACAAGGAGACTATACATCAGCAAAGGCAGATTTGTTGACTTATTTCAAAAACCGCACAGGAATTCAGTTACCTGAACTGCCTGCGGCGTCGGATTCGCTCAATACGAAAAGAGCCGACGTTGCGATAGACCATATTTTCAGCGATTATGGGGAGTCGTTGGCTAATACGTTTACCGTAAACGGAACCCCCGCCTGGTCATCCGTAGATGTTACGAAAACGATCAATAATCAATTGAAGATAGGTCAAATTACTCTGTTGCTTATGGCGAGAGAAAAAGAATCGGAACTCGCTAAATTCTACAGTAAGGAAGCTGCATCGAACAAGCCATATCTGGCGGTAACCGTTGGCGGGGTCGAACAACATATTTTTCCTACAAAGGATACATTCATCCGGCCGGGAGCTTATGGAGATATCAACCATGGAAGCAGTGCGTTGCTGGAAGTCAAAGACAGCGGGGTGCCTTTTGACGATTATACCCGTAGAACGTATATGCAATTTGATTTAACTGGAATCACAGGAACTCCCAGCTCTGTGACGTTAAATTTGTATGGAAGCAACGTGTCGGATTCCGCCAACAAGGAGATTATGGTTTATACGACCGGGGATACCCAATGGTCGGAAGCGGGAATGACCTGGAACAATGAAATGCAATTGACTTACTCTTGGCAAGGAGTGAGCGGAGGAACCGATTGGAACAATTATAGCTCTGTTCCGGGCTGGATTAATGATGTAATCAGGTTCGGATTCCTGAATACGATAACTTCGGAATACTTGAGAGGGGAGGATGAGCAATACGCTTCAGGAGCTATCAGCCTGATGTTGGACTTTATACAAGATAAAGGAGCTTCTTCTACGGACAATTATATAAATGGCGGAGGATATACGAACAGTCTCAGCACGGGCTCGCGTGCCTCCAATTGGGTACAGGATTATCATTATCTCAAAAATAGTTCATCCATGGATGCAGATGCCGACACCGCAATCTTAAAATATTTCTGGGGTATGGCTGATTTCTTGAACTATGATAAAGAGTACCCAAGAGATGTAGATGATTGGTTTCTGGCCCACTATCATCCTACGAACAATTGGGGCGTAGCCGAATCAACGGGATTATTTTATATTGCGGGATATTTCCCGGAGTTTCAGGATGCTGCCGAGTGGAAAAATACTGCAAAAAGTAGAATGGACGATCTGATTCAAAATTTGAATTATCCGGATGGCAGTTACCACGAAGCGAGTTCGGGATACGCAGGCACAACGACAGACAATTTCTTGGACTATCGCACATTTAGCGATCTAAACAATGAAACACTAAGCTCCACATTTGATTCCCAGTTGCAGAATATGGCTCAATATTTAGCCAATTTGTCTTTGCCGAACGGGTATGAACCGCAATATGGCGATTCGGACTATAATGACCAAAAGCCTCGGGTGAATCGTATTGGAACACGATTTAACAATGATTATCTCACTTATTTCGGAACTGCCGGAAGCAGTGGCACGGAGCCCTATTGGACTTCAATTTTATATCCCGATTTGCAGAGAATGGGCATCATGCGGACAGGCTGGTCCGATAATGATTTGTATTTATCTATCAATAACGGATCAGGTTCGGGAAGTCATTCCCAGCCGGATGATCTTGCGCTTACCGCATACGCTTATGGACAACGTCTCCTTGTCGATACTGGAAGAAAAGATTACAGCGGAGACGAGGCTTCCAACTGGCTCAGGACAACAACACAGGCTCAAAACACGATTGAGATCAACAATACCCGCCAAACCATTGTATCTCAAGGACAGATTAAATCTTGGAACTCCAACGGGGCCTTTGATTTTTACGAAGGCGACAATACAACGGCTTATCCAGGGTTCAATGCGGATCGAAGCGTATTGTTTATCAAGCCCTCTTTCTGGATTGTCTCCGATTATATTTCAGGCGGCTCCGGCGTCAATCATTATGAACAGACCTGGCATATGTTGCCGAATGCAAACGCTTCACTAGATTCGAGTACGGCCAAAATCGCGACACATTTCAATGATTCTGCTAATATCCAGATCGTACCGGCAGATCCGTCATCTTTGACGTCATCTTTGCCTACGGGGTATTATTCCGACGATTTGGCTGTTGTGACAAACGCAGTCTACGGTTCCTATGTCAAAAATGCAAGCGGCGATATTACCTTTGACACCGTGTTATATCCAACGACGTCAACGGATACAGATCGGGATGTCTCAGTAAATCGGCTCACATTATCGCCGGATGTTTCGATCACAACCGCTACGGCGATACAAATTAATCTTGATAACGGCAATAACGGCGACATCGGGTACTATTATTTATCCCATGAAGTGAAACCGACATCGTCTTACGTTTTTGGAGACTTCGAGTTTGATGGGAAGATGGCCTATGTTCAAAAGGATGCCAACGGCATTTTGAAATCCGCTATCATTAAATCCGGATCAACTTTAAAGCAAAATACGACAAATATCCTGGACTATGGCAGCAGTGTCATCAGAGACATGGCAGTCGCCTGGAACGGAACTACTTTGTCCATTCAGGGAGAAGGACTTGTACCGACTACGAGCACAACTTCGGGAATAGCCATCTATGCGCCAAATGTAACCAATGTCAAGTTGAATGGGACAACCACGGGCTATTCAAGAAGCGGAGATTACATCTATGCCGTTGAGCAAAATGACCTTTCTGCCAACCAAATATTTTATCCCAGGGACGATTCTACGATTCGAGACGGTTCCTATGCCGATACGAATTTCGGTTCATCCAATGTATTAACTGTCAAAAAAGATTCGGTAGGATATAACCGAAAGTCCCTGCTCAAATTCAATTTCAACCCGCTCAATGCGGGTACAACAGGTCAGGCATCATTGAATCTGTATGTGAAGACAGCCCCTCTCACTTCGCAGACGATAAATATATATGCCATCGACGATCTGAGTTGGTCTGATCCTTTGGTCAACTGGAATAATGCTCCGCCAAAAGGCAGCCTAGTTGCCAGCTTTACGGTTGATACGACGGCGGAAAAGTGGTACAGCATTGATGTCACCGATTATATCAACAATCATATGGATAGTCAGACCGCGTCTTTTATTGTTGAGAATGATGGAATCGGCGGCAGCCAAACCGGAGTCAGCTTTAGCAGCCATGAAAATGTTGGCGCTCGTCCTTATTTGTCCATTAAACCGCCTGCTCATTTAACGCCAGTAGCAGACGCCTTTGTACGCGATGGCACGAGTTCGGATACCAATTTTGGTTCGGAAACTTCATTGTTGCTGAAAAACGATTCCGTTAATTACAATCGGAAATCGTACATCAAATTTGATTTTGGCGATTATGAGGAATCAAGCACCTCAAAAGCGATGTTAAGGCTGTTTGTGAGAAATACGGGAACCGCTGCTTCGCGCACGATTGATGTGTATGCCGTATCAGACAATACGTGGGATGAAAACTCCATTACATGGAATAATGCCCCGCAGGAAGGAACTTTATTGGGACAGATACCGAATGTGAGCACTACGGCCAAAGCGGAATATCAATTTGATATAACTGATTATGTAAATAGCCATATGAACGATAAAGTCATCTCGATCCTGCTCAAAGTACACGAGGTGGGGGACTCTCAGACAGGTGTTACGCTGTTCAGCAGAGAGTTTCCGACGGAGGAGCCTTTACTGGAAATTAATTAGACACTTATTATCGCCGCACTATACTTTTAAAAGTGAAAATAGAGGAGAAAACCAGAATATGACACAAAAGATTTTAAATGTAGGAGTTATTGGACTTGGCGAAGTGGCTCAGGTTATCCATTTACCTGTACTGGAGGCGCTTCCTCATCAATACCGGATTGCTGCATTATGCGATATTTCCCCTAAGCTGGTTGCTTATTTGGGAGAAAAATATAGGGTGACGAACCTCTATACGAACGCTTCGGAATTAGTCAAGCAAGCCGATCTGGATGTTGTTTTCGTATTAAACAGCAACGAATACCATACTGAATGTGCCATTGCGGCTGCGAATAACAATAAACATGTATTTATTGAAAAGCCGATGTGTCTGACCGAGAAAGAAGCCGATGCGATTATTGCGGCCCGGGACCGGAACAATGTCAAAGTAATGGTCGGTTACATGAGGAGATACGCGGCTTCCTTCTTAGAAGCGGTGCAGTTAATTAAAGAGATGGACAGTATTCAATATGTTCGGGTCAGAGATATAATCGGTCCGAACTCAAGCTTTGTAAAACCGACCAGTCACGTAGTGTCTTTTGATGATATTCCAGACGCTTTGAAGGCAGACAAGCAGAAACGCACGGAACAAATGGTACTGGAAGCGACTGGCTTGGAGCGTAGTTCACCTTACTTCCGTTTATATCTTTTGCTTTGTGGGCTGTCCAGCCATGACTTGTCGTTGATGAGGGAAGTTTTAGGCATGCCTAGCAGGGTAGTCGGGGCAAAAATGACGAACAACGGGAGTGTTTTTCTGACTGCTATTCTGGATTATGAACAGTTTGCAGTTACGTTCGAAACCGGAACGGATCTGCAAGGGAGGTTTGATGCCCACTTGGAGGTATATGCAAGCAATAAATCCGTTAAAGTAGAGTACGATACGCCTTATATTCGACATTTACCAACGAAAGTAACAGTCAATGAAACGATCGGGGAGACGTTCTCAACTTCTGTGATCCGTCCGACGTTAAAAGACCCTTATACGTTAGAATTGGACTATTTGTATAACGTAATCACGAAGGACTTACCGCCGAAGACATCACCGGAGGATTTCAAGAAAGATTTGGAAATATTTAAAATGATTATCGATGCATTGAAATAAATGCATTGTGTGCGATGACTTTCCGCTCTTGATTGCGAAAGAGGACCGTTCGGAGTTGTAACCCGTCGGTTCTTTTTCGTTCATCCTGTAAGCGGATTCTACGTTTTTCACATGGGCTGCGCAGTATTGTTGAATGAGACCGCGCATGTTAAGATTGACTCGGATGAGTTGCGACATGAGCCAATTCGTATAAATTTGAAATCGGTTTCATAAGGAGGCGGACAGCGGGTGCAGGTGACTTTTCGGGCGAAATTGAACGGCTTGTTCCTCTTGCTGATGGCCGTCTTCATGTCACTAGCGGCCCTAATCAGCTTTACCGTATCCAAGAATGTCATTCTGCGGCAGATGATGACCACAAACGAGAGCGAACTGGCGGTCAACGTCGAGACGCTTGAGAAATTGACGACGAAGAGCGAAGAGAAGTATCGATTTTTCGTGGATGATTTTATGCAAAATTTCAGGGGCATAGACGATGTTAATTTGGCCGCGCTGAAAGATACGTTTGAATTTTACCCGGATTTGAGCACCTTTCTATACTCGAATAAGGAGTTTCAAGCTATATTTCTTTACCAGAAATACTTGCTGCTGGGAACTTCGCTGCAGCACGAGTTGATTGCCTACACCGGAGAACTGGCTCCGGATGCTTCCCAAGAAGAGGCGACCGACTTCCTGCTGCAAAATTTGCAGAACAGCTGGCGATTCGATGGGGACGGGCTGAACCATCAGCGGCTTATCGTACAAAAGACGGATAAAGGCGTCTATATGGCCGCTGTTCTGAATGAGCAAGCTCTGCTGGAGATGAACGGCTTGAAGCTGAGCAAGCTGGATGGCAACGGCCGAGTTCTCTTCGGTGGCGACTGGCCGCTCGCATCCGTCCGACTGCCGCAAGCCGGCTGGAACGGGCAGACGGTCACTTCAGTGCAGGACGGCGATATCGTGTCCACGCTGGAAACCGTGAAGGGCGAATGGTATGCCTTTGTCAAGAGTGGGGATGAGGCGGACGGCAGATTGCATCGCATCGTCGTGAGGCTGGCGTGGATCGGCGGGGTCATCTATATCGGCTTCACTCTATTGTCGCTTGTCCTGACCCGGCGTATGTTGCGGCCCATCTACGATTTTATTGACAGGCTGCGTCTGGTGAAGGGGTTTGAAGACCGCGAACCGCTGCGAAGCTACATGACGACCTATGAGGGACACGGGACCGTATACCGAAAAATCTTTCTCTATTACGGCATCATCATTCTGCCCGTCATGGCGATGATTCTGCTCTCCTTCCGAGAATTTGAAGGGATGACCGAGGCCGATTCGCGCATCGACGCGATGAATTTGTTCCAGACGACGGCGCAAGGGATCGAGAGCGACATTAATGCTTATGACGCCTATATTCAATATTTGTCACTCAACCGCGAGTTCCAGGCGCTGGCCTTCGCCGCCAACCGATCCAAGGATGTCGACGGGCTCGACGCCAAGTTTGCGGAACTGCTTATGCGCAAGGGGGTTGTGGACAAGCGTTTGAATTATATCGCGGTTTACGACGCCGGGCACCGGCTGCTGTACTCCAGCGCCAACCGAGCACTTCCCGCCGAGGAAGAAGAACAAGCATGGCGTAACAGCAAGGTGGAAGTCATCGACGTTGCCGAGAGGCCGCTGCTAAGGATGAAGCGAAGCATGAGGTATTTGAGCAGTGCGGCGGACAGGTCGCACGCGTTCGAATATTTGGGCGATATTGAATTCGGTATTGAGGATGTGTTCACGGGCAGCGAGGGTTCGTCCGCAACGGCAGTGATGCTGAAGGAAGCGGGGGGCGAGCCGCGGTTGGTCGAGAGACCGGTCGGCGTGCCGGACATCGGCAGCCTGCTGCAGGGGTTCGGAGCGATGGGAGGCGAGACGCCGGGCTCGGCCTATATCGAGGGCGGCGGCGCCCGGCAACTGCTTACAATGATTCCCATGCAGGAGGGCAGTTGGACGCTCGGCTTCGTCATGCCCGTCTCCTGGGGGGCAGAGTTATACAAGATCGTGCTATTGTACATGCTGGAGATGATCGGCATGCTGGGCGTCCTGGTCCTCGCTTCAAATTTGCTTGGTCGGCGCATGACTGCTCCGATCCGCCGGGCGATTCGGGTGATGGAGCGGTATACGGACGATCAGTCGATCCGTCTGGAAGGGAAGGAGCGGGACTTTGAATTTACCGTGCTGGCGGGGAAGTTTAATCTGATGCTGGAGCGGCTCGAGGATGTGTCGGACGAGCTGCGCACGAAGGAAGAAGAGAATGCGGAGATGGACAAGCGGATCATAAAGCTGCTGCTCAAAGCGTTGCAAGCGCAAGTGAATCCGCATTTTCTGCAAAATATATTCACGTCAATTTTGCTCCAGCTGCGGCAAGGGAAAACACAGGAGGCTGCGGAAATGCTGGTGGCGACCGCGAAGTTTCTGAAGACGGGGCTATACGGAACAAAAGATCTCGTGCCGCTTGGCGAGGAAGCGGAGCATGTCCGCCATTATATCGGTATTCAGAATATCCGCTTCGACCGGCAACTGATTTGCTTACTGAAAATTGACGATTCGGACCTGAACCGGAAGGTGCCCAAGTTTATTTTGCAGCCGCTTGTCGAGAACGCGATCCATCACGCGATGCGCAAGGACCGGCCGCTCACGATACGGATCGGTGGGCGGCGGGACGGGACGGATTACGTGCTGATGGTGGCGGATGACGGGCTCGGGATGAGCGGGGATGCACTGGAAGAAGCGGTCGAGAGCATGAACAGCCAATATCAGACCGCTCACTACGGATTGTCGAACGTGCATGAGCGAATCGTGCTGGAATACGGACCCGGCTATGGCCTAACGCTGGAAAGCCGGGCCGGTGAAGGGACGACCATCACAGCTCGGCTGGGCTCTGAAGGGGAGGAACCAAAATGAAAGAATATACGTTGTTGATCGCCGACGACGAAAAAATTATACGCGAAGGTCTTGTTCGTTCACTGGACTGGGCGGGGCTTGGCTTTGCGGTGGTCGGCGTGGCGAAGGACGGCGAGCAGGCGTTGGCCAGATTCCGCGCGCTGGAGCCAGACGTCGTGCTGCTCGACATCAAGATGCCCGGCATGAGCGGACTTGAACTGCTGACTACGATTAAGCGCGAGCGTCCGGATACGGAGGTCGTACTGCTCAGCGGCTTCGACGAGTTCTCGTACGCCAAGGAGGGACTGAAGCAGGGGGCGTTCGATTACATTCTGAAGATCGACATGCTCACTGAGCTGGAGCCCGCGATGTCCCGGCTGCGCAGCTTGCTGGAGCGGCGCCGGAAGGATAACGAACGGTACGGCCGGCTGCTGGAATACAAGAGCAACTATGAGTTTGCGGAGCTGCTGCGAGGCCGTGATCCGACGCTGCCCGAGCCTGGCGCGAAGGAGCGGATGTACGGCTTCGCAAGCGTGCGCTTTGACGATCCGGCCCGGATGAACGGGTGCAGGGCTGTACCCGGCCATACGGATCTCCGCTATGTGGCGGGCGCCGGCCGCGAATCGTTGCACTTCATCTTCATAGAGGAGGCAGAAGATGCGGACGGAACAGCGTTCCTCGGCCAGGTGTGCATCGCAATGGAGACGATGGCGGAGGCGATGCGCGGCGGTGAGCCGGGCACGCGGTTCTACGTCGGGATCAGCGGGGTTAAGGCATCCGCCGCAGATATTCCGGAAGGCTGCCGAGAAGCGCTCCGGACGATCGACTATTTGTACTTCCGCGGCGAGCCCGGTCGCTGCCTGCACTATGGCGAATGGAACGGCAGGCAACAGGGCGAATACGCGATGATCAGCCGAATCGGATGGATCAACTGGGTTTACGCCGGAGACGAAGCGCATCTGACCGAATGGGTCAAGAGGGTATTCGCCGATGCGTATGGCAGCAAGGATATCTCCGTGGCGGATATGCAAGCGTTCGCATTGGAGCTGTTCCTGCAATTCGACAAGGCGTTGAAAGACGAAACCAGCGGCGGTGGACGAAGTACGGAGGAAAGCGAGCGGCTTGGCAGCATCGACTCTCTGATCGATCTGGAGCAGGCCGTGCTGGACGCAGTGACGCGCCGCTGCCGGCTTCTTCACGAGCGCGTGCGAGAGGCGAAGTACAAGAGCATCGCGGCGGTCAAGGAGTACGTCGACGAGATGTTCGCCGCCAATTTGCGTCTTGAGGAGGTTGCGTTGCGGTTTCACTTCAGTCCGGGGTATTTGTCGTCGAAGTTCAAGGAATATACCGGGAAGTCCTTCTCCAATTACTTGATCGTCAAGCGGATTGAGATCGCCTGCGAGTTGCTCGTCGGGACGGATAAGAAGGTGTACGAAATCGCCAATCAGGTCGGATATACAGATGAACGGCATTTCAGCAAGCTGTTCACGAAGCACCGCAAGCAGGGTCCCCGGGAATATCGGGCCAGCCGGACCTCGAAGTAAACCCCATATGCTCAAACCCCAACATACCGCCAGGACGCTATGTCCTGACGGTTTTTCACAAGCAAGCCTGCGGAAACGAGTGCGGAAAACGACATCTTTTCACCAATAACCGCCTACTACTCTTTGCTGCTTTGCTCCCTTATAATAATGACATTGCTTGAAAGCGTTCACAGATTAAGGGAGGTTCTTCTTATGCGGTCAACCGTTGCAGGCGTTCGGCAATGGCTATCGAAGCGTCAAATTTACTTTTTTATCGTGCCGGCTGTCGTTTTTTATGTTGTATTCAAATACAGGCCGCTTTATTTCATCCAGATCGCTTTCCGGGACTTTCGCATCACGCGGCCGATCGCAGACAGCTCCTGGGTCGGATTCACGCACTTTACGGAGTTGTTTCAATCGGTGGACTTCCACCAGGCCATGCTCAATACGGTGCTCATCAGCTTTTACAAGCTGCTATTCGGGTTCCCGGCGCCGATTCTGCTCGCACTTATGCTGAATGAAATCCGCAACGACGTCTTTCTGCGCATCAGCCAATCGATTCTTTATTTGCCGCACTTCATCTCCTGGGCTGTGCTGGGCGGCATTGTGTACAGTCTGTTCTCCGTGCACAACGGCCTGATCAACAATGTGATTGTCGCGTTCGGCCATGAACCGATTTACTTCACCGGAAGCACGGATTACTTCCGCAGCTTGCTCGTCGCTTCGGACGTTTGGAAGACGGCCGGCTGGGGCACGATTCTGTACCTGGCGGCGCTGGCGAGAATTGATACGACGCTGTACGAGGCGGCCTACGTCGACGGAGCCTCCAAATTGCAGCGCATCAGGCATATTACGCTGCCCGGCATCTCCTCGACGATAGTCGTTTTATTTATCATCAACGTTGGGCATCTGCTCGATGTCGGCTTCGAGCAAATTCTGGTGCTGAGCAATCCGATGGTCATTCACGTGGCCGATATCATCGATACTTACGTGTATCGCGTCGGCTTGCAGCAAGGCAATCACAGCTTGGCCGCCGCTGCCGGCCTGTTCAAGACGCTGATCGCAGGCGTTATGGTGTTCGGGGCGGATCGGCTGGCCAAGGCGCTCGGGCATCGAGGCATCATATGAGAGAGGAGTGCGAATAACGCATATGAAAAAACAACGCTTGTGGGGTGGCATCAATGCATCCGCTATCGCTTTGGTCTGCATCGTTATGCTGTATCCGTTCTGGCAGACTGTCGCCGCATCCTTCATGACGGAGCCGGAATTCTTGTCCTCGCAGTTGAAGCTGTTCGTCAAGAACCCGACGCTGGCGTCGTACGTCCAAATTTTCACCGACGGCACGATTTTCATTCATCTGCGCGTCACAGTCCTGATCACGATTGTCGGCATGACGGTCGGCTTGCTCTTCACCGCATATTCGGCTTATGGGCTGTCCAAGCCATTCAGAGGCTCCTCTGTCGTAATGGCGCTCATCGTCATGACGATGTTCCTGCACGCGGGACTTATTCCAGATTACATGAACTACAGAAGCATGGGGCTAATTAATCACTTCGCGGTATATATCCTGCCATACATGATCAATACCTTCTACTTGATCATTATGCGAACCTCTTTTCTGGAGTTCCCGAAGGAGGTGGAGGAGGCCGCGCGGATCGACGGATGCAACGACTTTCGCATTTTCTTCACGATCGTGCTTCCGCTGTCAAAGCCGATTCTGGCCGCGATCGGTCTGTTCTATGCGGTTTCATTCTGGAACACGTACATGCAGTCGGTGTTCTTCATCACGGATCAGCACTTGAAGACGGTGCAGGAATATTTGCAACGGCTCGTCTCGGACAGCTCGGATCTCGAGAGTCTGATGGCGATGGAATCCGGCGAGCAGGGCTATTCCTCGGATACGATGCGCCTCGCCAACATTGTCGTCGCGCTGGTACCAATTGTGTCGATCTATCCATTCGTTCAGCGTTTCTTCGTCAAGGGACTGATGATCGGAGCAATAAAAGGGTAATGCTCATGTCCGGCAGCTGTCCGCGCCGTTAAGGAGGTGAATGGCTTTTCCATATCGCTGCAAAGCTGTTAAGTATGTCTTCGGTCCGAAATACAGTGATCACATTAACGTACAAGGGAAAGGGTGGTTGTTTTGAATTGGAAAAGCAGATTGTATCCTTTGGTTCTTCTCGTCGCATTAGGTGCCGTAACGGTCGGCTGTTCAAGCGGGAACGCCGGAACAGAACCTTCGGAAAGCGCAACCGCATCATCTTCGTCGGCTATTCCGGCTTCACCAGCGAACGGAAGCTCCGAGGTAAATTTCGACAAGCACTACACGATTACGATGTTCCAGTGGGGACCGAAGGACATTGACCCGAACGATGAGATTATCAAGTACATCGACGAGAAATTCAACATTGATTTCAAGGTCGAACGGATTCTCGCCAAGGAATACGCGACGAACCTGGAGCTCAAGATCGCGGCGGACGATATGCCGGACATCTTCCGCTACCCGCTCGCCTCCGCACACATTTACAACCATTTGTATGAAGACGGTTACTTGATGAACTTCGCGGAGTATGCAGAAAAGTACAATCTGGAAGGCCTGAAGTCCTATATCGCTCGAGAAGGGACAGAGGAGTTCAGGGAGCCGGACGGCGTCTTTCAACTACCGTCGGACAAGGGCAAGCAGGGGACGATGATGGTCGTTCGGCAGGATTGGCTTGATCAGCTCGGACTTCAACAGCCGACGACGATGGACGAATTAAAGACGATGCTGCAGGCTTTCAAGGACAACAATCTCGGCGGGAAAAATACGGTTCCGCTAACAGCCAATTTCGGCATGGCAGATATCGGCTCGATCCAGCCGTCGTTCACGGGGGCGAAAGTCTGGGCGAAGCCAAACGGCGAGTGGATCAACGTAGAGGTGATGCCTGAATTCAAGGATTACCTCAAGTATCTCGCAGATTTATACCAGTCGGGACTTCTCGACAAAGAGATCTTTACCGCGAACGAGACGCAGGAGAAGGCCAAGTTCGTCAGCGGTGCGTCCGGCCTGTACATGGTTGGAGCGAACCGGTATAACCAAACGGTACAGGACTTGGAGAAGAACAACCCGAACGCGAAGGTGTCCGTGCTGATCCCCAATCCGGCAGGACCAAAGGGGCCGTTGACGGGAGTGACGGCTGATTACGTTGATCCGGTCGTGGCGGTTGCGGAAGGAAGGGATGAAGATTTTCTGGCCCGCGTCGCCGCATTGCTCGATTGGATGCACAGCGATGACGGCATTCACATTTTGAACTTTGGCATAGAGGGGATTCACTACAATTTGGTGGACGGCAAGATGGTGACAACTGACGCTTACCAGAGGGATATTCTGCCGGCGCTCGGCCATCTGACTGCCATGACGACTGATTATTCGGCGGCGGCAGGCAACGTGGAGGGAGTGCTCAAGGAGCATTTCGACTATACGATGGAGTACGGCATCGCGCCGCCAATCACGAATATAACGTACGGGGACGCGGCCGAGCTCATTCCGGCGATTGATCAGAAGTTCGACGACTGGCAGATCGCCTTTGTTACCGGACGTAAAGACATCGACGCCGATTGGGACACGTACGTCAAGGAAATGAACGATGTCGGCCTGGCGAAGCTAACGGAGACAGTTCGGGAAAATACGAAGGATTGGGAGTGACGGTGGGCACGGTGGCCAAGCCTAATGTCGTGATGATCACCACCGACCATCAGCGGTCCGATACGCTGTTCATGCGACAGGATGGGATGGAGGTGACGCCTCATCTGAATCGGCTGGCGGCAGACAGCTGTGTGTTCTCCCGAGCCTACTGCAGTACGCCGCTCTGTGTACCGGCGCGCACGGCGCTGGCGACCGGCAAGTATCCGGCGCGCACTGGTGTGCTCGTAAACGATTGGAGTGGGGAAACGGCAAGCGACCATCGGTCAATGCATGAATATTTGGGTGAAGCGGGTTATCGCCTTGGCCACTTCGGCGTTCAGCATATTCGTCTCCGTCCGGAGCTGCGTGCGCGTGCGCGATTCGACGCGTACATGGACTTGGCGGATTACAAGCGCATCGCTGGTGAACGGGGGGCGGAGGCTGCGTCTTCGCCTTCGCCAGAGAGCAAGCGTGAGGTGATGGAGATGCGTAACGGAGCTTACGAACGAAGAAGCTATTCCAGTGCGCTGCCATCGGTGTGGAGCGGTCCGCTAGAGAAGCATCAGGATGTCTTCTTCACGCGGCAGGCGGAGGCATTCCTTCGGAAAAGCGCTTCCGAAGAGCGCCCGTTTGCTCTGTTCCTAAACATCTGGGCGCCGCATCCTCCGCTTGCCGTGCCTGAACCGTACGCATCGCGCTTCCGGCCTTCCGCCATTGAGCTCCCCTCCAATATCGGTGTTCCCGCAGCGGGCGAACCTCGAAACCGCCGTCTGGGCGTGCCGGCACAACTGGCAGAGGGCATCACTGAGGAGCAGTGGCGAAGAACTTGGGCCGCACATCTCGGCTTGACGCAGCTGGCCGACGCGTGCGTCGGCCGCATCATCCGGACACTGCAGGAGATCGGCGCATACGAGAACACAATCATTCTGTTCATGTCCGATCATGGCGATCACCTGGGCCAGCACGCCATGTACCAGAAGATGGAGATGTACGAGCAAGCGGTTCGGGTACCGATGCTGATCAAGACGCCCGGTGCGCGGCTCCGCTGGTACGACGGTGTTATGTCGCATCTGGACGTATTGCCGACCTTGCTGGACTTGCTCGGATTGAAGGCGGCGGATCAACTGGACGGTTTGTCACTCGCATCCGCCCTTGGAGGCGGGCCCGCGCCGGACGATGATCGGGCAGTTTTCTCGCAATATTCCGGCAACGCGGGCATCGGTGACATTCGCCGCGCCGTCATTACGAAGCGGTATAAGTATATCTATGATCCTCATGCCGATGATGAGCTGTACGATTTACAGGAAGATCTTTTGGAGATGAACAACCTTGCTGGCGAGCCTCGCCTCGCGGCGGTGAGGGCGCGTCTGCGCGGAGCCTTGTTCCGCTGGGCCCGCGATTGCGGGGACGAACTCCTCGGAGATGAGGCATGAGACGACCTCCCGATTCGGACTTTTGCCAAGTATCTCAAGGGTTTATGGAAGAAAAGAGGGAATAAAAGGGAGATGTAGCATGAACAATCAAGATCGTGCATTAAAAGTAGGATTAATTGGCTACGGCTTATCTGGAAAAACATTCCATGCCCCGATTATAACTGCAGTGCCGGATTTGTACTTGGCGAAGGTTGTGGAGAGAAGCTCCGAGCTTTCGAAGGAACGTTATCCATGGATTGAAATTGAAAGAGATGTGAAGTCATTATACAAGGATCCTGCTATTGATATTGTAGTGATTACTACACCAAGCACCAATCATTACACATTCGCTAAGGATGCACTACTTGCGGGCAAGCATGTCATTGTCGAGAAACCGTTCACAGCAGCAAGCGAAGAAGCGGAAGAACTTATAACGCTGGCAAAAGATATGGGCAAGGTTATTAGTGTATTCCACAATCGGCGCTGGGATGGAGATTATATGACCGTCAAGCAATTGCTGGAGCAAGGGTTGCTGGGGGAAATCGTCGAAGCAGAATTTCGCTGGGATCGCTTCACTCCGAATGCGGCACCGGGCAAGTGGAGGAATAACGGTGAACTGCCTGGTTCAGGCGTATTCTACGATCTTGGGGTTCACTTCATGGATCAAGCTCTCAGTTTGTTCGGCATGCCGAGTTCCATCACGGCTGATATTCGTACGCAGCGAGAAGGCGCAGAAGCGGATGACGGCTTCGAGGTTACGCTTGGTTATGCAAGCAAGTTGAAGGTTAGACTTCATGCTTCTTTGCTTGCTCGCAAGAAGGGACCGCGATATGCGATTCACGGCAGATTAGGCTCATTCGTGAAGTATGGTGAGGATCCGCAAGAGGATATGCTTATGAATGATCTTACGCCAAAGGATGCTGGATATGCCGTTGATTCAGAAGGGCATTGGGGACAGCTTGATACAATGGCAGGTAAGTTGCGATTACAGGGAAGCATTCAAACCTTGACAGGCGGATATCAGCATTATTATCAAAATATAGCCGATCATATTCATGGTAAAGCTGATCTGGCAGTAAAGCCGGAGGAAGCCTCGGCCGCCGTCAGATTGATTGAGCTGGGCTTGCAGAGCAGTAGAGAAGCTCGAACTATAATGATTTCATAAGTTACGTTCTGGTTACAAAATGGATGAGAATGAAGAAGCAAGCTGCTAAAGCTTGCTTCTTTGCATGCCAAGGAATGTAATTATGCCGTCCTCGCTGGTCTTGGAGGTATATTTTTTGTTTAGCACGGATTTCTGTTTTGAAACAAAATAAACTTTTTCGGGATTCATCGGGTAATACCTAGTAAGAAGGCGGCGAAAGAGGTGAACAGGGTGGAGATGGAAATCAAGCGCAGAATGCTGAAGGGCGATCGCCAGGCATTCCGGGAGCTCTACAACGCGCATTTCGATTATGCGATGCGGACTGCCGTGCTTGTGACCAGGAATAGGGAGTGGGCCAAGGATGTCGTTCAGGAGACGTTCGTCAGAGTGTACAAGAGCATCGCGCAATATGATGAAGGCAAGCCCTTCAAGCCTTGGCTGTACAGCATTCTGCTGCGTGAATGCTTTCGGGTGATGGAGAAAGAGAAGAAGGCTTTCCCGCTTGGAGAGCATGTGGAGCGGCTTGAATCTAATCCGGGCAATGCTGAGGCGGCCATCGATATCGGGCAGGCGCTTGACGCGCTGCAAGACAAATTCCGCATCCCGTTTATTTTGAAATATTTGCACAATTACTCGGAGAAAGAGATTGCCGAAATGCTGGAGCTGAATGTGAACACGTTGAAGTCGCGATTGCTGAAGGGGCGCGAGCTGATGAGAAGCGCGCTGGGAGGAGAGACGTATGGATCGGAAGCTTAGAGAGCATCTCATGGAAGAGAGTGGCTATTCCCAAGAGCTGAAGGATAGCATATGGGAAGAGATAGAGGCCAGACTGGATGAAGAAGAGGAGCCGCGTGAGGCGGGGCATGAATTGAATAATAGCGAACATCAAGGGGGAGCCGACATGAATATGCGTACTATGGAAACAAGCAGACAAGGAAGAATAGGTAAGAAGAAGCGCCATACAGGGTGGAAAATAACGGCTGGAGCCGCTGCGGCGGCGGTCGCGTTGACAGCCTTCCTGACCATGCCGGCGGGCACGGCGATGATGAAGAGCGTAGAGCAGTGGTTCGCGCCGCAGAAGAAGATCGACATCTCCATCGAAGGGCAGCAAGAGGAGACGCAGGGGAAGCTGCATCAGGACGAGGCGAGCCACTATGTCATCTATTACGATAAAGAACGCTACAAGCTGGTGGAGGGGCAGGATAAGGATGTCATTACGACGATCGAGCCTTTGCCGGAGCGCTATCCCGCAGTGTCGCTTACGATTGAGCAGAATACGGGAGAGAAGCCCGAGGCGCTTGCGGGGGAAATCGCGGAGAGCCTCAAGGGAGAGTATACCGATGTACGCGAAATTGAACAGGTGGAGGAGCCGGTGAAGGGCTATCGCATTCATGCAATCGACGGTCAGGAATGGAACAGCAAGGTCATTACGGTCTATGTGACAAGCAATGAACGCGAGGGCAGCTTCGTGCTGACCGAGAATTATTTCCTCGAAGCGGCCGAAGGGCATGGCGCCAGATTCAGACAGATGCTGGAGCAGTTTGAAATTTTGCCTGGGGAGGAGAAATGAGCGCATAATTTGTCAATTGGAATGGAAAGCTGATAGCCAATGAAGTAAGATGGTTTTAATTGTATTAAACTTTTGATGGAAACCATTTTACGACGAGGTGACTCATGCATTTATTCAACGACACATTTATTCAACTCCTGGTCTTGCTTGCGATCTCGATGTTCGTCATCGCGATTGCGAAGAAGGTGAATCAGCCGTATTCCATTGCGCTAGTTATCGTGGGGCTGCTGCTCGGCATTACGCATATCCCCTTCCTGGAGGAGGCGGAAACCTATATTACGCAGTCCCATGTGTTCCAGGCGGTCATTATATCGCTGTTCTTGCCGATTCTGCTTGGAGACGCCACCTTGAAGATGCCGGTCAAGCATCTCATCGAGCAGCGCAAGCCTGTGCTGGCGCTGGCGTTCGGGGGGACGCTTCTATCCTTCCTGTTCGTGGGCTTGATCGGTCATTATGTGATGGATCTGCCGCTTATAGTGGCCTTCACCTTCGCCGCGCTCATGAGCGCGACGGATCCGATCAGCGTGATTTCCATCTTCAAGTCGCTGGGAGTGCCGAAGCAGGTGGTGACGATTATTGAAGGCGAGTCGCTGTTCAATGACGGAATCGCGGTCGTGCTTTTCCAGATTTCGTCGATCTATCTACTCTCCTATATGGAGATGGGCTGGACGGGCGTCGGCAAGGGCGTGCTGCTCTTCCTGCAATTCGGGCTTGGCGGCATTGTCGTGGGAGCGGTCATGGGCTTCCTGTTCTCGCAGCTCATTCGCTTCTATGACGATTATCCGCTGGAAATCGGCTTCTCGATGCTGCTCTTCTTCGGCAGCTATTTCATCGCCGAGCATTTCGAGGTGTCCGGCGTCATCGCGGTAGTGGTGGCGGGTCTGATCTTCGGCAGCTACGGCGCGCGCATCGGCATGTCCTCCACGACGAAGATGAACATCAATTCCTTCTGGGACGTCATTACGCTGATCGCCAACTCCTTCATCTTCCTGATGATTGGGCTGGAGATCAAGAATGTCGATTTCTATGAGAAATGGTGGATCATGCTGGCAGCGGTGTTCGTCGTGCTGGTCAGTCGGACCGCGGCGCTTTATCTCAGTGTATCGCTCATCAGGCCCTTCCCGCGAGCCTGGAAGAGCGTGCTGAATTGGGGCGGACTCAAGGGCAGCCTGTCGATCGCGCTGGCGCTCAGCCTGCCGCCGTCCTTCGACGGGCGCGAGGACGTGCTCGTGTTGACCTTCAGCGTCGTGCTGTTCTCGCTGCTCGTGCAAGGGCTGACGATTAAGCCGCTGGTCATGAAGCTGGGGCTTGGGAAGAAGGAAGCCGGCGCTGTGAGCGAGGAACACTAAGCGAGTCCAGGCGAGTCCAGGAAGCGAGGAGCCCTCCGGCTGATAAGCCAATGGAGGGCTTTCTTCTGCTGCTGCCCTAGAAGGTGTCGATGGCCCAGTCAAGAATGCGATTGTACGCTTCTTGGAGACGATGGAGCGCGCCTTCTATTCCGGTCAAGGTATTGCTGTACAAGAGGTCGCCCGAGCTCAGGCTTGTTACTTCGAAATTGTCGAACACGCCGTCGTATATATCATCCTTTTCATTTAACGTGCTCGCCGCTGAGAAGATCGCGATTTCTCCATCCGCGATGCTTCCATCCACCTTAATGTCCTTCGCCCACTCTTGATTGTCGACCCACGCCGATAGTCGTTCTCCCTGAACCCTAACCTTTAATGTTCTTATCGTCAGGTGATGCTCCACCTGGTCTTCCTTCAGCGGAGCGGAGAAGAGCGATTCCGCCTCTCCTTCGGGCTTCTTCTGCTCGATAACGAGCTTGTTATCGGCGATCGACGCCCGCAGGAAGGAAGCCTGAGCCGGATTGTATCGGAGATATACGCCTTGCGTGCCCATTTCATCGCCTGCAAGCTCTGTTTGCAGCGATACATCACGGTAGCCGCTGCTGTTCTCCAGCGCGTAGATTCCCGCACCGCCTGCGGGGGAGGTAAGAGCGATGCGATTATCGACAAATTCAGCGACGCCGCTTAGCGACGTCCAATCGTTCGCCCGTTCTTCGTCCCCGACGATGAAGCTCATTATCTGCGAGCAGTCCTTCTGCACCTTCATAAGCATATGATTCGTCTGCCAATAGGGCTGAGGCTGAATTCTAGTCAGATCATAGAGATTGCCGTCGGCGGAATTGCAGGCATTGCCCTCCCGGTTGAAGTGTATGGCGAACAACTTCTTAATGGCAGACGCATTGGCATGATCAACAAGCCTGTTCATGCTCTTATGGAGTGCGTTGGCATGCATAATCATGTAGACCTTGGGCATGTATCCTAATTTGTCCGAGTAAACCTCGCGCATTGCGGAATAATCGGCAGCAATTCGCGTCTCCATCTCCTCGCGATCCTCCACGGGAATGCCGTCCGCATCCCGAAGAAAATCCATGAGATAATGATTATAATCGCTCAGCTTCGACTTATCCGGGAGCTTGTTCTCGTCCAGCATCCCGATGAATGCTCCGTCCTTCTCATGGATATTAATATAGGTCAAGCGGTAGCCGTTGCTGCCAAGCTCCCAATAGCCGCTCTTCATCATTTTCATCATCTCGTCCGGCTTGACGAACTTTCGGTCCGAGTCGACCAAATTGTTCGCATAAGATAGAAAAGTGGCTTTGTCGTTATATCTCTCAAGAAGCGGCTGAGCATACAGGCTCGAATCATTGCGGCCGTCTTCGAAGGCCAGGAACAGAGCTTTCTCCGGAAGCAGCGCTCCCTGCGTATAATAATCGATAATATCCTGCTGGGAGATCGTTACATAGCCTTGATCATAGAGCGCCTTAAGCTGCTTCTCCAATTGCTTTTTTGCAATAAGCGCCGCAGTGCCCGTTCGATCGACGCCGAAGTAGGATAAGGCGATGAACCCGCCGTTGCTCGTCCAGCTTGATTTATGGGGCTCTTGATACTGCTGAACGTGGAAGACGGCGTTGCCAATGAGAAGAAGGACGGCAAGCAATATCGCCAGTTGAATGCCGCTGCGAATCGTTTTTCTTCTGTTTTTTCTGCGATAATTCAGATCCAGCACAGCCTCCTTGCTTCTCTTGGCCATAAATGTTCTCACTCCCTTCACTTCATCGAACGCGTCAATTAGAAACGAAGAAAACGGAATTTTTTTTGCTTCCGCGCTTTCTTTCGATTATTGGCCTCAACGTCTTGCGGCGTTTCTCTCGTGCCCCAGGTGGATTTCCAGAAGGTTACCCAGGCAACCGGCATCTGCCACAGCAGCACCAATTCATAGAAAAGGCAGAATACGAGTCCGTACACCCACAATCTGCTCTTCCGCAAAAGGAGATGAGCCAGGCTCATGAGCGCCGCCATCATGAATAGTCCTGTCAGAAAGGTGGTTGGGAAGATATGATGCCAAAGCGGAACATAGACGAGGTTATAGACCACGATGACGGGAGCTGCGATGGGCACGAGAATGCCGATGTAGAAAAATAAAGACATAAACGGCTCCTTGCGCCAGATGAACAGGCCCGCCCTAAGCGATTCTCGAAGCCACGAGCGCTTCCAGCGCATCTGCTGCTTCAGGAACACCGACATGTCCGACGGCACGATCGTTGAACAAATCGCCGAATCTTGATACGAGGTTCGATGCGTTCTCAGGATGAAATTCGTCATACTCCGATCATCGCCGAAGGTTGCTTTCTGGCCTAGAAAGGTCTGGTTCAGCCATGCGTCCGTATGCTGTACAATAAGCTCCTTCCTATAGCAGGATAGGGGGCCCGACAGACAGGTGACGCAGTCAAACCAGGATTCCGCGGCCTTCATAATCCGAAACGCGATATAATAACGGACGGTCTGGAGCTTCGTAACCGCATTTGTGTATTTGTTCTCTACATCGGTACGGCCCGCGACGCCTCCCATCCTCGGATCCTGAAACGGTTGAACAAGATGCCTGATGGCGTCAGGCTCCAGAAAGCTGTCGGAATCGACGAAAACCACCAGATTATGCTTGGCCAGCTGCACGCCTTTCACCAAGGCTTCCCGCTTGCCCCCGTTTTCTTCCATAATGACAAGCTTCAATCGCTCTTTCGTTTGAAACCGTTCCGCCTCTTGATGAATAATGGTGATAATTTCTTCAATCTGTTCGATAGAACGGTCGGTCGAACGGTCATCGACGATAATGACTTCCAGCTTATCGATCGGATAATCCTGATTCATGCAGCTAAGAATGGTCCGTTTGATCCACATCTCCTCATTAAAGCAAGGAATGACTATGGAGACTCCCGGCGTGTACAGGGGATCCACAGGAACTTCCCGGTACAGTGCGCCGAACCCGTATCGGGAAAGCAGGAATGCTGCGGCTGTAATGCTGTACAAGTAGAGAGTGATATTGTATTTGAAGTAGATAACGCTCTCCGCCCGCAGCAGGATGATGAAGAAGGCTGAGAAGAAGAGGAGCGCGCTTGCGGTGTAGACCGAATAGCTCCATCTTTTCTTCTGAAAATATTCGTTGAGCGGCTGCTCAAATTCCAGGGCGATCAGTTGCTTCTCTTCCCCGTCTTCGTTCGGGCGGGCAAACTGCCGCACGATCTTGGCGTCTATTCTGACGGCCGATTCGAAGCCTTCGGGCATCGTTCCGGAAGGAATATTGAATCGGGCGGTTACGTTGCTACCTGGACTGAAGGGGTTCGATTCGGCATTCAGCTCCAGCAGGATACCGGTAGTCGAGATATCGACAGCCTTGGCCTTGATGGCTGATCCCTTCTTCATGCTTCTTCTCGAAATCAAAACCTCAAAATCAGCGATATACCGGAGACTTAAGGCTCTAATGCCTTGCAAATATGCATCGGAGGTTTCCGAGCTCTCTTCGAAGGAGCGTTGACCTCTGCGTTCGGATGCCGATCTGGTTTTCTTCGGGTCTGGAACGTTAGGCAAGGCTCGACGGTCTTCGCGCGAGGCTGTAAGAATCTCTTTCGTTTCATGCTTGTGTTTTCTCCAAATCGCCATGGCTATCCCTTTCCTCTACAAGCTCCAGTAATGGAACCCCATATTTTCGAAATCCCGTTTCGGGAGCACGCCCCTAATATCAATCATTAGCTTGTTGGCGTTATCGCGACACAAGGATTTGAATTGCTGAGCATTCATCTCAACGAATACCCGATGAGGCACCGCTGCCACAATGATATCAAGCGAGTTGATCTCGGAAAGCGGGGTTAACTCTATGCCATGTTCGTCGCGCAACTGCCATTTGTCGGCTTCAGGATCTGTGACGATGGGAGAGATGCCGTAATCCTTTAATTCATCGATCATGTCGATTATTTTCGAATTTCGCGTATCGGGACAATTTTCTTTATACGTCACGCCTAATATGCCGATACGGATGCTCTTCATATCTAACTGCAGACGTACGGCCAGCTTCATTAATTGCTGGACAACATACGTACTCATTCCATCGTTGATTTGTCTGCCGGAGAGAATGAGTCTCGACGGGAAGCCGGCGTCTTCGGCTTTGAAGGTCAGATAATAAGGGTCAATGCCGATACAATGTCCACCGACCAGTCCGGGTGTAAAAGGAAGGAAATTCCATTTGGTTTGAGCCGCATCAAGCACTTGTCTGGTATCGATGTTCATGTGGTTGAATATCATGGACAACTCGTTCATGAAGGCAATATTAATGTCCCGTTGCGCGTTCTCGATAACCTTGGCCGCCTCGGCTACCTTGATGCTTTCTGCTCGATATACGCCTGGCGTGACAATCAGCTCATAGAGTGAAGCGATCATCTCGAGAGCTTCTTCATCGATACCGGATACGATTTTTACAACGCTTTCCAATCGATGCTCGCGATCGCCTGGATTAATGCGTTCCGGTGAATAGCCGACTTTGAAGTCGAAGCCTGCGCTTAATCCTGATTGGGATTCGAGAATCGGGATGCAGATATCCTCGGTTACCCCGGGATAGACCGTTGATTCATAGATGACGACAGCGCCGCGTTTCAGCTTGCGGCCAATCAAGCGGCTGGCATTTTTCAAATATTTCAAGTTCGGAACATTGCCGCTCTGCACCGGTGTTGGCACGGCAACGATAAAGCATTGCACGTGGTCAAGCTCGCTTTCGTCGGAAGTGAACAGAACGTTGCTTGCCGCGATGGCGCCAGCTCCCAAATCTCCGGTAACATCGATGCCGCTTCGGTAAGATTCGATCTTGCGGATGTCGATATCGAATCCGATGACATTCATCTTCTTCGATAAGGAAACGGCGATAGGCAGTCCCACGTAACCAAGACCGATAATCGCAATCCGTTCGTGTCCGCCCTTCAGTTGTTCGAGCAAAGGGATATTCTTATTCATACTTGCCTCACTGGACAGTAAAAAGTTTTACATCATTAAGAAGCAAGGAAATCGGCGTCCTGCTGGGCCGCTTTCTGCTTGGAACGAATAATTTGAGTTAGCG
>NZ_JAATHD010000027.1 GCF_011947265.1 Paenibacillus sp. HB172176 | reverse complement strand
CCTTGCTGCGATTCAGAGTCTGTGCAATCTCCGTGACAAGCTTCCCTTTGAGATGTAAGTACACGGTTTGATAACGTTCATACATGCGGCGTTCTTTTTCTTGCTTCATGGCTTGTGTAACTTCTTCTAACGATTTGTTCTGTTCCATCTGTATCCCAACCTGTCCGAATAAGTTTCCTTACCTATTCGACAAGCAGGTCGCAATTTCCTTACCATAGTTTTCTAATACTTTAGTTCAACTTATATAGCATACCATACAATGGTAAATAACGGTCTGTTCTCCAGTCAATACGAACTAAAACCCCTGAATCTTAAGGTTTCAGAGGCTTACATACTTTATATCATGTACACTTACCCACTAATACCTATACCCCAATTTTTCGCCGTCACTTATGGTACGGTTCCCCCCGATTAATCTTCACCGCCCGATAAATCTGCTCGATCAGCACCAGCCGCATCAGCTGGTGCGGCAGGGTCATGCGCCCGAAGCTGAGCTTCTGCTGGGCGCGCTGCAGCACGGCGGGAGCGAGGCCGTTGCTCCCGCCAATGACGAAGGCCACGTGGCTGCGCCCATACGTGGCCAAACGATCGAGCTGTCCCGCGAGATCCTCGCTGGACCACAGCTCACCATCGAGCGCGAGCGCGACAACATGGGCATCCGGCTTCAGCTGCGCCAGAAGCCTCTCGCCCTCTCGCTCGCGCACCTGCGCCTCCTCCGCCGGACTCATCGTCTCCGGCGCTCGTTCGTCGGGCACTTCCGTGAGCGTAAGCTTCACGTACGGCCCGAGCCGCTTGGCATATTCCGCGATGCCAAGCACAAGATATTTCTCCTTCAGCTTGCCGACGGCGGCAATCTGGATATGCATCTCGCAATCCCCTCCCTCTATGTTCCCGTTCCAGCCTTTCCTATATGCAATCCCTATAGGATACGCTCTTTATACGAAGCCGCGCCGGCAACATGCTCAACAAGCACAATAATCGGCGTCCCTGCCGACGCCGGCGAGCTTAATACAGCCAAGCCCCTCCCGCGAAGACGAAAGGGGCTTGTTGCTTTATTTTCGAATACGCCTTCACACGACCAAACATCCCTAAATATTACTTGGTAATACCTTGTGTTTCTAAGCTATGCTAGGACGGGCCAAGTCAGCCAAATTACATCTACCCGACCTCCGCCACAACTTACACGACCACCAATACCCGCTTGCCTCTATCCAACTGGGCCCCATCACACCGCTGCCTCAAACCACCAGATAAGCAGCCGCTTCCTCGCAGAAGTCGCATTTCCGGGGCGGATCCCAATCCGCGAATTTCGTTTCCTTCAGGTCGACCACATCCGGCGCGTCCTCATACTCGTCCACAAATCTCTCCAGCGCCTTCTCGATACACGGTTTGCACACACAATACATGAATGATTCGCTTCCTATCTCCGTTAAGTAATGAATTCCGCTCCCCCCAGCATATCAGAAAATACCCCCGACCGAAACCCGCATCCCCCATCTTCCTGAGAGGAGGGGATAGTGTCCAAAAGCTCCTGCCATGCTTCTCCCGCCTGCAGCAGCCCCGAGCAAATTTGGCATGAAATCCGCGCACAGCAACACGATGCTTATGCTTCGTCATATCAGGTAAACCCATACCTTTCCTGCTATCCCCCGAACTCACCCACCCCAGCCTTACTTAGCATGACTAAGTCATATAACGAAATACCGCTGCCGCACTCCATTAAGCCCTTCCCAGCAGCTAACCGCCCTCTATTCCGCAAAAGCAAGCCCAAACTCCCGCTCCAGTTCCTCCGTATACTGGCGCACTTGCTCCTCGCTATAGCCAAGCTTGTCGGCCATAAGCTCTATCACGCTCTCCTTCCACTCCCGCACCCAAGCGATGTCGAAGAACAACGCGCCGGTGCGTCGAACGAAGAAGTCGACCGGCTTCAGCGTCATCTCCTCCTCGATGCTGTACAGCAGCTCGGCCTCCGCCTCCGCCGGCAGACCATAACCACGCCCTTGCCGATCGGGCACACGCGCGAATACCGCCTTCGCGTTCGAGCCGTATCGGCGCGCAAGCCGCTCCGCAGCCGCCTCGGACAGGCCAAGCCGCATGCCTTCCTCCGTCATCGACCGCACATAGGCCGGGAACCCCTTCGAGCCTCCCGCCACATCGCCCCCGGATATTGGCAGCGTGCGCGTCACGCAAGGCCCGAACTCACTCGCAACGCCCGCCCCAACGAGCTCCCTGACCAACAAATCCGTCACTGTCTCCGCCATCCTCCGGTAACCGGTCAGCTTACCCCCGGCAATCGTGATCATCCCGGAGGGCGAGACGAAGATCTCGTCCTTCCGCGACACCTCCGACGGCGACTTGCCCTCTTCATAGATGAGCGGGCGCAGTCCGGCCCAGCCCGACTCCACATCCTGGGGACCAAGCCCCAGCCCGGGGAACAACCCGTCAATCGCCCGCAGCAAATAATCCCGATCCTCCGAGCTAATATGCGGATGCGCTTTGTCTCCGTCATAATCCGTGTCGGTCGTGCCGACATAGGTTTTGCCGTCGCGTGGAATGGCGAATACCATTCGCTTATCCGGCGTGTCGAAGTAGATCGCCTGCCGCAGCGGAAACCGCCGCCCGTCGAACACCAGATGCACGCCCTTCGTGAGCCGCAGCGTTTTGCCCTTCTTGGAGTGATCTTGCTCGCGCAGCGTGTCCACCCAAGGACCGGTCGCGTTCACGACCTTGCGAGCCTTGATTCGGTAAGTCCCGCCATCTACAGCGCAATCTCCGGCAATAACGCCCACAAGCTTGCCGTCCTCATAGAGCAGCTCTTCCGCTTTAACATAATTCGCGACCGCCGCTCCCGCTTCCACTGCCTGCTTCATCACCTCGATCGTCAGCCGCGCGTCATCCGTGCGGTATTCGACATAATAACCGCCGCCCTTCATGCCCTCGCGCCTCAGCAAAGGCTCCTTGTCCAGCGCCGCCTCCTTGCTGAGCATCTTGCGCCGCTCCTCACGCTTCACGCCCGCCAGAAAATCATAGACGCGAAGTCCAATCGATGTCGTGAACGCCCCGAACGTGCCCCCCTGATAGAAGGGCAGCAGCATCCACTCCGGCGTCGTCACATGCGGTCCGTTCTCATACACGATCGCGCGCTCCTTGCCGACCTCAGCGACCATCTTCACCTCGAATTGCTTCAGATAGCGAAGCCCGCCATGCACCAGCTTCGTCGAACGGCTCGACGTGCCCGCCGCGAAATCCTGCATCTCGATCAGCGCCGTCTTCAATCCTCTCGTCGCCGCGTCAAGCGCGATGCCCGCTCCCGTAATACCGCCGCCAATCACTAGCACGTCGAACATTGTCTCTTCCAGCCTCTTCAATCGATCCTGTCTATTCAAAGCTTGATCCTTCTCCATTCCTATCCCTCTTTCCTCTATTGTTCACCAATTATGCTAAGAAAAACGCCTGACGGCGTCCTTGGAAAACAGTAACCTGCTCTAACGGACATTCGGTCGCCTTAAACTGCTTTTTTCTCTGCCTATTTTCTCTAACGGACATTGGGTCGCCTTAGCGATTAAATCGAACGAATAATCGACGTGATTAGTCCGCTAAGCGGAACAAATGTCCGTTAAAAATCTGAGCTGGCTCATACGAGCTTCTAAAGGTCGAAAATGTCCGTTACAGTAGCAAGCGTTCATATAGAGAAAGTATTGCGAATCATATACTTTCCTATATTTCAAAAAAAGAACCACGCAGCTCCCGTATGCGAATATGCGCATCGGGCTGTGACATGGTTCTCCGAATCTCCTACCGTGTATGAACTTGTTTATGGTTATTCCTATGCTGTACGCATTCACTTGCTCATCATGACACTTGTTGCCGCTCGCGTTTACTTGCACATGATCGTTCTCATTCCCGCTGGCACTCGCTTGCTCATCGGCATACTCGTTCCTGCTCGCATTCCCTTGCCCATCATCATTCTCATTCCTGCTCGCATTCCCTTGCCCATCATCATTCTCATTCCTGCTCGCATTCCCTTGCCCATCATCATTCTTATTCCCGCTGGCACTCGCTTGCTCATCGGCATACTCGTTCCTGCTCGCATTCCCTTGCCCATCATCATTCTCATTCCCGCTGGCACTCGCTTGCTCATCGGCATACTCGTTCCTGCTCGCATTCCCTTGCCCATCATCATTCTAATTCCCGCTCGCGTTCCCTTGCCCATCCTTATCCTATGCCGTCTCGCATTCACCCGTGCAAGCAGGCAATCATACATCCACTGGCGAACCGCCTACCCTTGCGGCTTGAACGCTCTCGCGGCCTCGACCGCCATTCTCCAGCCCGCATACAGGCGGTCGCGATCGCCCGCCTGCATGCCAGGCTCGAACCGCCGCTCCAGCTTCCAGCCGCATGCGATCTCGCTCTTATCCGACCAGAAGCCGACCGCGAGCCCGGCCAGGTATGCCGCCCCAAGCGCAGTCGTCTCGTTGACGACGGGACGCTCCACCTCGCAGCCGAGCAGATCGCTCTGGAATTGCATCAGGAAGCTGTTGCGCACCGCGCCGCCGTCGACGCGCAGGCTCTTCAGCGACAGTCCGGCTTCCGTCGTCATAATATCCAGCACATCCTTGCTCTGATAAGCGAGCGATTCCAGCGTCGCCCGGACGAAATGCTCCTTGCTCGTGCCGCGCGTCAAGCCGAATACGGCGCCCCGCATGTCGCTGTCCCAATAAGGCGTGCCCATTCCCACGAACGCCGGAACGACATACACGCCATCGGTCGACTCGACCGCTTTCGCGTACAGCTCGCTGTCCTCGGCCTTCTCGATCATGTGCAAGCCGTCTCGCAGCCATTGCATCGCCGAGCCCGCCACGAACACGCTGCCCTCGAGCGCGTACTCCACCTTGCCCGCAATGCCCCAGGCAATGGTCGTGAGCAGCCCATGCCCGGATCGAACCGCTTCGCTTCCGGTATTCATCAGCAGGAAGCAGCCCGTGCCGTAGGTATTCTTCGCCATGCCCTTCTCGAAGCAGGCCTGCCCGAACAGTGCCGCCTGCTGATCGCCCGCTATCCCGGCGATCGGCGCCTGCAAGCCGTGAACGAGCTGCGGCTTCGCGTACCCGTACACCTCGGAGGAAGACCGCACCTCCGGCAGCATCGCGCGCGGGACATCCAGCAGCCCAAGAAGCTCCTCATCCCAGTTCAGGTCATAGATATTATAGAGCAGCGTCCTCGACGCATTGGAATAATCCGTGGCATGCGCTTCGCCGCCGGTCAGCTTCCAGAGCAGCCAGGTGTCGATCGTGCCGAACAGAAGCTCACCCCGCTCCGCTCTCTCCCTCGCTCCCTCCACATGCTGGAGCAGCCACTTGACCTTCGTCCCGGAGAAATACGGATCGATAAGCAATCCCGTCCGCTCATGGATGAACGCCTCATGCCCTTCCCGTTTCAGCTCGTCGCAGATATCCTGCGTCTGCCTCGACTGCCAGACGACCGCCCGGTGAATCGGCTCGCCGCTCTCGCGATCCCACACGACCGTCGTCTCCCGCTGATTCGTGATGCCAATCGCTTCAATCTGCCCCTGCTCGATACCCGATTCTTTTAGCGCTGCCGACACAACCCCCAGCACCGACTCCCATATCTCGTTCGCGTCATGCTCCACCCAACCCGGCTTCCCATAATATTGCTGAATCTCTTGCTGAGCCGTCTGCACAATATGACCTTGATGATCGAATAGGATCGCCCTCGAGCTCGTCGTTCCCTGATCAATCGCCAGAATATATCGCTGTGTCACCTAGCTTCTCCCCCCTTGCTTCTTCCCGTCAAAATAGTTCCAAAGCTCCACCTTCGATGTCGTTACCGCCGACGCTCCCGCCTGCAGCGCTTGCTCGACATCGCTCGCCGTTCGCACCAAGCCTCCCGCGAAGACAGGAATGCCCGCTCGCTCGGCCACCTCCGTGATCATAGACGGAATAATGCCCGGCAGCACCTCGATGTAATCCGGCCGTGTCCGCTCGAATATCACATAGCTCTTCTCCAGCGCGTTCGTATCCAGCAGGAACAGACGCTGAATCGCGAGCAAACCGTTCTGCTTCGTCTTGGCAATGACGCCCGCTCGAGTCGACATGAGGCCTGCCGGCCTCACGATTTGGCACAGATATTCCGCGGCGAACTCGTCGTTCTTCAAGCCGTCGATCAGATCCGCGTGAAGAATCGGCTTCTTGCCATGAGCCTTCGCCATCTCGACGATTGGCTTTAATTGATTGATATGCGTTTCCAGAATGACAATATACGTATACGAGAGCTTCATCAGCTTCTCCATATCCTTCATCTTGCGAACGGCAGGCAGAATACTTTGATCATGAAATGTCATAGAGAGCCCCCTTTCAACAACAAAAAGGAGAATGACGAATCGGCCCTAAGCGGACCTTCTTCGCGTGTTCTCCTTCTCTCCGTCACATGTATGAACTTAACGCTTATTATAGACGATTCGATTCAAGGTGTCTACTCGCTTATTCCTCCTGCTCCTGCGCCTTCTCGCCAAGCTTCAGCGTCACGGTCTGCTGCTTGCCGTCGCGGTAGAAGGTCACGTCCAGCTCGTCGCCGATCTTCTTCTTGCCGTAGAGATACTTGCGAAGCTCCTTCGTGCTGCCTATGCTCTGCTTATCCAGCTTCACGATAACATCATTGAACCTCAGCCCCGCTTCAAGCGCAGGCCCATCCGCCTCGAGCACGATAACCCCGGAGAACACTTCATCGGGCACCTTAATCTCGGATGACGAGCCTCCGTCAACACTGCCCGAATCATCGCCATTGTCTCCCGTCTCGCCGTCGCCGTCGTTAGAATCACCAGTCGTTCCATCGCCGGACGGCGGCTCCGACTCGCCGCCACGCTCATCTTCATAGGCTTGCTCCTGGCTCAGCTGATCCCAATATTGCGCCAGATCGAGCGTATATACGCCAAGATACGGACGCGCCACGTAGCCTTTGCCAATCAGCTCCTCGATAATCGGAATCGCGTTGTTGATCGGAATCGCGTACCCGATGCTCTCCACGCCGATATCGGCAATCTTCATGCTGTTGATGCCGACAACCTGGCCGTTCAAGTCAACCAGCGGCCCGCCGCTGTTGCCCTGGTTGATCGCCGCATCTACGCGGATGACCTCCTGCTCCCAATCCATAATCCCGTTCTGATTGAGCGATACGGGGACTACTTCATGCGTAACGCTCACAATGCCCATCGTGATCGACTCGCCCATGCCAAGCGGATTTCCAATCGCCATGACGAACTCCGCCGCCTGCAATGAACTCGAATCGCCCAGCTCCGCAACCGTATCAATGCCCTTGGCGTCAATCTGCAGTACCGCCAGATCCGTAATCTGGTCCATGCCGACTATCTCGGCCTTGCGAAGCTCGCCGTTTGACAGCGCGACCTCCACCTTCTCCGCATTCGCCACCACATGGTAGTTGGTTACGACGAATGCCATTCCGGCGCGCTTCTGTATAATAAAGCCAGAGCCGACACCCGCTTCCCGCATCACGCCGCCGGATGCGCCATCCTCGAGCGTCCCTCCGCCAATGCCCGCCGAGAAGGTCTGCTCGTTAATGACGCTCACCACGGACGGTCTTACCTTCGCGGTCGCCGCGATTGTCCGCTGGGAAGGATCAGCCGCCATGGCGCTGCTTACATCCTGCCGTCCTTCTAATCCATCCCCGCCGAAGCCGCCGACAGCCAGCCCGAACAGGAGCACGACAGCCAGCGCGCTGATAAGAGACGAAGCGAATGCGATTTGAAGCGATGACCATCTGCGATCGCCGCTGCGCAGCGGGAAGCCTCGTTCCTCCCGGCGATTCTGTCTTACGGCTTTCCTCGACACCTTGGTGGAATAGAAATCATCATCGAATATGCTCATGGGAATCGCCCCTCTCTGTCCACTGACTTCAACTGATTTCACTATAGCATTTCACGTTTATAGGAATGTTTTCGGAAGATTTGACTACAATAATAATAGATTTGCATGAAAGGAGCGATGAACATGACCATAAAGTCCAATGCCGCCTGGGAACAGGTGCAGCTCGCCGCGAAGCTCGCCGATTTGAAGGATGAGCATTATCGAACCGTCTTAACGCTAAGCGCCATGCTGGAGCTCCTCATCGACAAAGGCCTTCTGTCCCGCGAGGAGCTTGCCGCCAAAGCGGAAGCGCTCGACGCGCAGCTGGAATCGCTTATTTCCTCCTCACTTCATCCCATGGCGTAGGCTTGTCGTAGTACGTATGGCGAAGCGGAAATTCATCCTGCTTATAAAATATTCCGTGATTCTCCAATATAGAATTAACGGTTAACATGGCTAGATCCATCTGATTATGATCCAGGCTCAGATGCGCGAGATAGACGCGCTTCGTGCGGTCCGTCATCAGCTCGATCAGCGCTTCGCCCGCGGCAACATTGGACAAATGCCCGACGTCGCTTAGGATGCGCCGCTTGATATTCCACGGATACCTTCCCATCCGGAGCATCTCGGTATCATGATTGGATTCGAGCACCAGCACGTCGGAATCGATGATCCGCTGCTTCACCTTCTCGCTCACATAGCCGAGATCGGTGGCCAGGCTCAGCTTCTCGCCATCCTCTTCGAAAGAGTAGCCGACCGGCTCCGCCGCGTCATGCGAGATCGGATAGGAATGCACCTGCATGCAGCCGAAGTCGATGCATTCGCCGGACTCGATATAGACCCGCTTCTCCGGCGCAATCGCGCCGACATGACGCTCCATCGCGCCCCAAGTCGCCCGGTTCGCGAAGATCGGAAGCTCGTATTTGCGCGCAAACGCCCCAATTCCCTTAATATGATCCGAATGCTCGTGCGTCACCACCATCGCATGAATGTCACGACCAGAGATGCCTCGCTCGCTCATGAGCCCCTCCAGCTTCTTCATGCTGAGGCCGGCATCGACAAGCACCGTCTTCTCATTCCCCTGCACAATCGTCGCATTCCCCGTCGAACCGCTGGCCAATACTGTAAATCGAAGTCCCAAAACGTCCAATCCCTTCCCCGTATGCTGCTTTTTGTTCCACTCTCCGTCTTCTACTCCCAGGCGTTCAATCTTTTCGCCGTTCGACTATATCTATGAATCTCTCTAATCCGGCTGCCCCGCGCTCCCCACGCCGCTCGCGTCCGCATCCTCTTCATCGCCGTCGGTTGTCACGTCTCCGCTGATGGCATGCACGTAATAGACTGTGCCGTCCTCCAGAATGACCCGCCACGACGGCGCCGACACCTGCTTCTCGGAATCGAAGATTTGCCCATGGTAGCCAAGCTGAATATCGGTAATGACCGAGCCTTCCGCCAGATACGTCTCAATGAGACTCGCCACCACTTTGGCGGCGGGCAGCACCTGCTTCGCTTCGCCTCGTTCGATCTGCTCGACGCGATCCTGTTTGTAGGATGTAATCTTCAGATTGCTGTTGTACAGCTCCAGCTTCACATTGAAGATCGGCAAACCGTCGACCATGCGATGCAGCACGAACACGCCGTCCTGACTGCTGTGCAAATCCCAGTCATAATCCGCAAGCTCCGGCACTTGATCGCCAAGTGCCTTGTCGAGCTCTTTCTTCGTGAAGATCAAAGCGCTGTTCACGGACTTATCCAGCTTCACCGGCTCGATGCTCTCCTGCGTTCCGGCATGGAGCAGATACGTCAGATCGGCAAGCTTCGGCGTATCCAGCGGCAGATTGGCGGCAAGCGAAATGCGCTTCTGCTGCATAAGCGATATTTTGTCCGGCGGCAGCTCCGCCGAGTTCGGATTCGCATGAAGCTGCTCCCGAATATCGAGCCAGAGCTGATAACCCAGCAGCACATTCAACATTAGGAAAGACATAATCAGCACACTCTTCGCTCTTCCCCAATCCACACGCTCACCTCCTCATATCCTATCCTGACTTCCCCGATGCTCCAGCGCTCTGCAGGCAGGCAACCAAGTCGTACACTGTCCTTTTTGCTGCTGCGCTTCCTTAAACCGCGGTCTACGAGCTGTTCCTCCTTAGCTGCGGTCTACGGCTGCGCTTACTTAGCCGCCGTTTTCTCCGAATCCGTCTCCTCGCCCCTGCCTTCTTCCTCGTCGCCGTCCGCATCGGTCTGTTGAACCTGCGGTTCAAAGCCTGCCGGATACGCATCGAGCAGCACGGATTCCGACCCGTCCTTCAATCGTACGGCCCATACCGGCGAGAAGAGCAGAGTTTGATTATCCTTGGGCATCGCCTTCATGGCCGGAAACACGGATACGACCTCATCGCTTCTGAGATACTGATCCAGTCGATTCTCCAGCTCGTCCCCGCCGTACAGATAGCGGGTCGTTCGCGAAGCCGCTTGATCGTCAAGCGTAATCAGCGAACGAGAATACTCCGTCACGGTGCCTTGCAGCACCGTCAGCTTCATATAACCGTAATGGAACAGATACGAATCCATAACGGGGAAGTTATTGATATATCTGCGGAATGTCACATATTTCTTATCCTGATCGGGCGTAGAGCTCATTAGCCGATACGTGCCGTCCCAGCCGCCGTGATCATTGATGAAGTCAACCGCGGAGTACACATTCTCGCTTGGCGGCGTATCATTGCTCTGCGTCGCCGCCGGGTTCGTATAGCTGATCCACAATCCATTCTGCTCGACCTGCAAGCCCCGTTTGCCGTCCGTATAGATCTGCGAGCCGCTGCGGTCCTCGATCGCTCTGGTTGTGTTGGGGTCGAAGAACAGGTTGCGCTGCATTTGCTCCGGCGAATACGATTCGTACGTATATTCAATCTCGGTCGCCTTCAGCGGCTCCTCAGGCAGATAGATGCCGGAAGCCATCATCCGATAAGCGGGCAGATGCTCGCCGAAGCCGACATAATCCTGCACATCGCGAACGGTCAGATCGGCGCGCACAGATTCGTACACCGTCTTGCCGTCGTTGCTGAAGAAGAAGGTGCGAATTTCCTCCGAATCCGTCTTCTTGAAGATCCAGATGCGATCGATCCTCTCATTGAGGAACAGCAGGTCGCCTTCGAGCTTCAGCAGCTTCTGCAACAGATCGACCGATATGCCCTGTTCGAATTGAAGCTCGATGCCGATGTCGTTCTTCCGCACCTCGTTCCAATCCACAAGCGAGATCGGACTGCGTTGGAAGCCTTTGAACTCCCGGCCGGCGATGCGCTGATTCAGAATCATTTCGTAGAATTGAGAGCCCGGATAGATGATGGTATGCTTGTTGTCTCCCATATGAATAATTAATTGATCCGGGAATATCGTATCCTCGACCTTCGAGGTCGGGCCGAGAGGCTCGGCGTTCACATAGTCTTGGTCGCTCCGAACCGTAGCCCCAATACCCGGCATGCTGTTCGCGAGCAGATAGCTCTGCAGCAGACTCAGCGCGACTAATACGATTAAAATAACGGTCTTCGCCTTCTCCACCATCTATATCTCGCCCCCTTCCTGCAGCAGCGGAAGCGTGAACGTGACCATTGTTCCTTCATTAAGCTCCGAATAGAGCGCGATTGTACCGCCATGCGCCTTCACAATTTCCCGGGCAATAGACAGGCCGAGGCCCGTCCCGCCCATAATCCGAGATCTTGCCTTGTCCACCCGATAGAAGCGATCGAAGATGCGGGAGAGATCCTTCTTCGGGATGCCGATGCCCGTGTCCTTGACGCTAATCTCCAGCATGGAATCATCCGCCGTTTTCTTCGCGATCAGCTCGATTCGACCGCCGTCGAGCGTATACTTGATGGCATTGGAGATGAGATTGTCCAGCACCTGATCAATCTGATCCCGGTCGAGCCAAGCGCGATTCAGCCCTTTCCCGACATGCACGGATGCGAGAATCGACTTCTGTCTGAGCTGGAAGGAGAAGCGGTCGGCGACTTCGTCGAGCATGTCATGGATATTCGTCTCTCTTCTTCGAAGCGGCGCTTGATTAGAATCGAGCCGCGACAGATGCAGCAAATCGGTAACCAGCCTGATCATGCGCTCGGTCTCATTGCTGATGACGCCCACGAATCGCTCCGACAGCTCATGGTCCTCAAGCGCGCCGTCATGCAGCGCTTCGGCATAGCTCTTGATCGTCGTCAGCGGCGTACGCAGCTCATGCGACACATTCGCCACGAATTGGCGGCGCGACTGCTCCATATTTTCTTGATCGGTGACATCCTGCAACACCGCGATTGTTCCCGTAATGCCCTTGTCTCTGCGATGAATCGGCGTGAAGGTCAGCTTAAGCATGCTGAGCTCTCCTTCGGCGGCTTCCTGGGCATGGTTCTCTCTCGTCAGCAGCATCGTCTGACCTCGGCCTTGCTGCAGCTCCATGAGCTGCTGCTCCTCCATATCGAATAACTGCGCCAGTTGCACCCCTTCGAATGTATCCGCCTCGAGCAGCTCCAGCGCCCGGCGGTTCCAGACGATAATGACGCCATGCTCATCCGCCGCAACGACGCCGTCGCTCATATTGGAGAGAACCGATACGAGCTTCTCGTTCTCCTCTTCGTTCGCGGAGAGCGCTTCCTTAAGCCTTATCGTCATATCATTGAACGCCATGCTGAGTCTTCCGATCTCGTCATCCCCGAGAACGGGAGCCTTCAGATCGAAGCGCCCGTCCGCGATCGATTCCGCCTGCTTCGTCAAGCCTTGAATCGGGCTTGTAATCGTATGCGAAAGCAGAATACCGAGTACACCGGTCAAGCCGAGCGCGATCAAGGTGCCGGAGAAGAAGATCTGATTGACGCGGCTCACCGTATCATACAGATCGGACATGGACGCAACAACATAGACAGCGCCGACAACCTTGTCATTGTAAGTAACGGGCAATGCAATCATCTTCTTGCGAACACGGTCCTCGTCAATGATTTCTTCTTCATTATCGGGAATATTCTGCAACGCCCGGCTGACCGCGAGCGACTTGTTTTTCTGCCCGATATACGATTGATGCACCTGCAACGAGGTGGCGACCACCTTGCCGTTCACATCCAGCACCTGCACCTCGGCTCCGCTGATGCTGAACAGATTGCGGACGACGAGATTCAGGTCCTCCGTCGTACTGGCCTCCGAATGATCCTCCGAGCTTGTCGCCGCGCTCGGCGACAAGCTCGGAGCGGCGAACTTGGACAAGATATCGGCCTGCTCCTTGAGATTGTTCGTGAAGTTCGTAATGAGATTATTCTTGACCGTACTGATGAAATACACGCCAATCAGCTGCATCGCAACCAGAATCAGCAGCAGATAGATAATGACAAGCTTAACCTGAATCGTACGGAAGAAGCTCTTGATCTTCATCCGAATCCATTGCCTCCGGACTTCCCGTTGCGCATCATGTAGCCCAGTCCGCGTCTGGTCATAATATATTCGGGCCGGCTCGGATCATCCTCGATTTTCTCGCGCAGTCTGCGTATCGTCACATCGACTGTACGCACATCGCCGAAATATTCGAAGCCCCATACCGCCTGCAGCAAATGCTCGCGGGTCATCACCTTGCCGCTGTTCCGGGCAAGATAATGCACCAGCTCGAACTCCCGATGCGTCAAGTCCAGCGGCTCTCCATTCTTATAGACCACATACATATCTGTATCGATAAACAAATTGAACAGTTTGAGGCCATGCGGCTCTTTCCCCGCATCGGCTTCTGCTGCAGCCGCGCTGCCGGCTTCCGCCGCTTTGCTCTGTCTGCGCAGATGCGCCTTCACGCGGGCTAGAAGCTCTCTTGTGCTGAACGGCTTCGTCACATAATCGTCGGCGCCAAGCTCAAGTCCCAGCACCTTATCAATCTCCGCGTCCTTGGCGGTCAGCATAATAATCGGCATCTGAAGCTGCGTGCGGACCTCGCGGCATACATCCATGCCGTCCTTCACCGGCAGCATCAAATCAAGCAGAATCAAATCCGGCTTCTCCTCGAAGGCGAGCCTTACCGCTTCTCCTCCGTCGAAGGCGCAGATGACCTGATGGCCTTCTTTCTCCAGGTTGAACTTTATAATATCGGCTATCGGCTGTTCGTCGTCGACCACTAATATTTTTCCGTGCATCGTCACACCGCCTGTCGCTTGTCCTTTGTAATGCTTCTATTCTAACACACGCGCGGCCTTCCTTCACAATGAAACTTCCTTCATCATAACGGTTTCACTTCAACAATTAATGGGTAATAGTGGATGAAGTCAATAATGATGAACGAAATTATCCGCTGCAGCAAAAAACGCCTTGACGGACAGCGTGTCCATCAAAGCGCTTCTTCTCTTGCCTGACATGTCTATTATAAGTACTTTAACGGATTGTAGATCACGCCGTTCTTATGAATCTCGAAATGAAGATGAGTGCCTGTTGAATTTCCTGTGTTGCCCATGATGGCGATAACGTCACCTTGCTCCACCTTCTCGCCCTTCTTCACCTTGAAAGAGCTGAGATGTTCATAGTAAGTCTCAAATCCGTTCTGATGATCAAGAATAATATAATTGCCGCGTGATTTGTCGTACCCTGCATAGGTGACAACTCCCGCATCCGCAGCCATAACCGATTTACTGCCTGTCATATCAATACCATTGTGTTGACGGCCCCAACGCCATCCAAATGTGCTTGAAATTTTATGGTTTTTTATCGGATAGATGAATTTGCCGCTGCCCACGCCCTTGATGACAAGCGTGCCCTTCTCGATAATCTCGGGAACAGCTTCCTTCAACACTTCCTGGTTGATCAGCTCCTCGGATACGACGTATCCGTTCTCCTTCTCAACCTTGTACGTGAGTCGCTGCTGGCCGTCGACGCCTGCTTGAATCGTCTTCGATTGACCGACCCGCATAGTATCGTTCTTCTTCACCTCGATGGGAGGCGCAATCGCTTCGAGCTGAACCAGATTCTCGGTCGTCTTCACCGTAAGCTCCGGCTGGAGCACCGTCAGATCAAGCACGTCGCCAACCGTAATCTTGTCGTCCTCGATCCAATCATTGTTCTCGTAAATAACTTGCGGAGAAATATCGAACTTCTGCGCGATACAGCCAATGCAGTCGCCGGCTTGCACCGTATATTTCGTCGGCTTCGTGCTTCCCGTAATAATCTTCTTGTAGACATCCTCCGCCGCTTCGATATCGGTCGGATTCGCATCGACATCATCCATTTCGACCGCTTCGACAAAAGCCACATCCGTAACTACCGTGCCGGGCTTGGTCAAATCCGGCGCAGCCGAGGCCGATGCAGTCGACTTCTCCGTCTCTCCGCCTTCCGAACTATAGGACAGAGTGCTTACCGACTTTGATTTCTTAGCCACGTCTGCGACCAGTTCTGGAGCGTACTTGCTCTGCACGCGTTCAAGAATGCTGTCCGCCGTCTCCTGATCCTTCACAATGCCGATCAGCTTGCCGTCAACCTTCACCTCCACGCCTACCGCATGGGAGGTGAATGCAGCTTCGAGCTCCTTGAGCGTATTGTCCGTAGCCGGCTCGGCCTTGAACGCGTTGTCTCGCTCGTATGTAAGATCGCCGGTTTCCAGTTCCATATTCACATCCGGATTCGCTTCTTGCAGCTGCTGTGTCTCGGAAGCAATCAACTGCTCGACATCTTCAGGGCTTCCCACCGTGCCGATTTCTTCGCCGTTCTGATAGACATGATAGAACGGAAAGGTATTCTTCTCTATATACTGCGTGTATTGTTGATATCCGATAATGCCTGCGGTGATGAGCAGGATGGCTGCTCCGCTTGCGAGTTGTACCGACTTCTTCCTCCAGAGGGGAGAAGAAACCATCACGTTAGCCGCTTGTTGCTCGGTCTTACCACTCAAGTCTAGCGAGTTCGTACGACGAAAGTAGTTTGTGGACTTCTTCCACAATTCCTTCATACGACCCAGGTCCCTGAAACCGGTCATGATTGTCTCCTTTTCGCACGTCTGCTGAGAATTTTGCGCATTTAAACAAGAAAAAAGGCGAATCTTCCTGTCGGAACGCTCGCCTAATACTTTAACATACGGTTTACAAAGGGGGCAACACTAACAGCCTATTGGTAAAATTAATATTTTTTCAGAATGCCCATCATCTCATTATATTGACCCTCGTCGAGATATTGCGCCATCAGTTGCTGCACATCCAGAAGCTCATCATCGGTCAGTCCGTCTTCCATATAGGAGGAGATTTGCTGCCAAGTCTCTTGCGGCAGCTCCGTCATCAGCAGCTCTAGCAGCTTGCTCTTATCCTCGTCGCTCATCTTCTCCTTAGCATCCGTCACCCCTTCCTCGGTAATCGCCACCTCCGTGCCGATGGCACCGTCGACGCTTCCCTCATCGCTACCCGTTCCATCCAAGTCCTGCCCGCTGCCCGCTGCGCTTCCTCCGCTGGCCCCCATATCCGTGATCGGTCCATCATCGACATTCCCGAACACCTCCGTCGCATTCGGCATGCCCTCGTCTTCCGAGACGGATGAATCCTCTTGAGAAGAATCTGATGGATGGGAGGAGTTGTCGCTGCCCGAATCCACCGATAGACCCTCAGATTCTGCTTCATCCTGGTCTGTCTCTCCGGCATCGTCCAGTCCAGCAGTCTCTGAAGCCGTTGCGCCGCCCTCGTCCACGAGCAGAGGCTCCGAGCCCCACAGCTTGCCCCATACGCCCGACATGGCGATCGGCGGCACCTCTACCGGCAGCTCGAATTGCTTCAGAATCGACTCCACATAGCTTGTCACAATATACCCCGTCGTCCAGATCGACAGAAAGCTAATAATAAGTCCCGCCGCAATCAGCTTCGCCAGCCAGGTCAATCCTCTAAACATATGTTCATCTCCTAAAATGTTTGTTCTACAAACGTAGCATCGTAAGCATCCGCTCCTCTCTACCATTATGGTCAATTTCGTTTACAGGCATTCCACAACGAAAAAAAAGCTCTTGCTATCCTGATAGGATGGCAAGAGCTTGAAGAGCTATAAACTTTGAAAGCATTAGGATTATCCGAAGCTGTTCCTACTGACAATCTAAATCCGTAAGATTTTGAGCGGCGTTTTTTAATACATTCTTGCTCAAACGAACCTTTGAGAGGCTGCCGATTCATTGTGATTCCGTTAGCATGTGGCCATTTGACCAAGGTGTGTAGCGTAACGGTCACCATTGACCGTAAGAAGCCCTAATCACGCCTAACTGGCATTTTAACGGTCACGGATGCCCGTAAGAAGAGCTAATGAGAGGGTTCAACCCTAATTTCTAACGATAACGGTCAAATGCGACCCTTACATTCTGAAAATCGTTGATATCGTCGCGTAACGGTCGCGAATGTCCTTTAAAACCAGCTTTTTCATTCCGGTGACTGCCTATGACTTAACAGAGTTCTTGCTCTATTCGTAGATCCGCAGAACCTGGTTCGTTTGCTCGCGGTTGCGTCCCACAGAGAAGATCGCGATCGGAATACCAGTCAGCTCGGACACCCGATTCAAGTAATTCAGCGCGTTCGCCGGAAGATCCTCAAGCTTCTTCGCGCCGGAAATATCCTCGGACCAGCCTGGATACTCCTCGTAGACAGCTTCGCATTCGGAGACAGCCTTCAGGCTTGCCGGATAATGATGAATGATCTCCCCGCGGTACTTGTAGCCCGTGCAGATTTTCACCGTCTCAAGGCCAGTAAGCACATCGATCGAGTTCAGGGACAGGCCGGTAATGCCGCTGACGCGGCGCGCATGACGGACGACAACCGTGTCGAACCAGCCGACGCGGCGCGGACGTCCGGTAACCGTGCCGTACTCGTGACCCTTGTCGCGAATCAATTGGCCGATCTCATTATCCTGCTCGGTCGGGAACGGACCGTCGCCGACACGTGTCGTGTAGGCCTTCGCTACGCCGATAACCTGCTGAATCTTCGAGGGTCCTACGCCGGAGCCAATGCAGACGCCGCCAGCGGACGGATTCGAAGAAGTAACGAACGGATACGTGCCCTGATCGATATCCAGCATGACGCCTTGCGCGCCTTCGAACAGCACCTTCTTGTTATCGTCAATCGCGTCGTTCAGCACAACGGATGTATCCGTGACGTAAGGACGAAGAATCTCCGCGAAGCCAAGATAGCTGCTGATAATCTCTTCCGCATCAAGCGGCTCGCTGCCGTACACTTGCTGAATGAGCTGATTCTTCTCCTTCATAATCGCTCTGACGCGGAGTTCGAACTCTTCCGCATCCATCAGATCCGCGATGCGAACGCCGTTGCGGGACGCCTTGTCCATGTAGCACGGACCGATGCCCTTGCGCGTCGTACCGATCTTGTTGTCGCCCTTGCGATCCTCTTCCAGCGCGTCCAGCACCAGATGATACGGCATGATGACATGAGCGCGATCACTAATTTTCAGGTTATCGGTCGAGAAGCCGTTCTCGTGAATATAATTAATTTCTTGAATCAACGCTTCCGGATTGATGACCATTCCGTTGCCGATGACGCAAGTTTTATTATGATTGAAGATGCCCGATGGAATCATCGTTAATTTATATTTTTTGTTATCGATAAGAATGGTATGCCCGGCATTGTTACCGCCTTGGTAACGTGCCACCACATCCGCGCCTTCCGCGAGGAAATCGGTAATTTTGCCTTTTCCTTCGTCTCCCCACTGCGTGCCGACTACAACAACCGTAGACATAATCATACCCCCGTCCGATGTCTGAACATCGAAATTTAATCAATGTTTTCGCAAAAACACAGCAGTACTAGTGTAGCAGTACGACCTTGAGAAGTCAAACACAAAAAACGAACAATCGCACATGGCAAAGTGCAATTGTTCGGAAATTAGGCGTCAGCCTTTACTTGAATCATGATGCCTGCGAAGGATCCTGGTGCGTGCGGTCCAGGCTGACGAATTTATTGTAATTTTTCAAGAAAACAAGCTCCACCGTTCCCACGGGCCCATTCCGCTGCTTGGCGATAATGATCTCGATAATGTTCTTCTTCTCGGATTCCTTGTCGTAATAATCATCCCGATAGAGGAAGGAGACAATATCGGCATCCTGCTCGATCGAGCCGGATTCCCGAAGATCGGACATCATCGGACGCTTGTCCTGGCGTTGCTCGACGCCGCGGCTGAGCTGAGACAGCGCGATGACCGGCACTTCCAGCTCCCGCGCAATTTGCTTCAAGGTACGGGAAATTTCCGATACCTCCTGCTGCCGGTTCTCGCCGGCCTTGCCTTTGCCGGAGATGAGCTGCAGGTAGTCGATGAGAATCATGCCCAGGCCGTTCTCCTTCTTCAGGCGCCGGCACTTGGAGCGGATATCCGCTACCGTGACGCCCGGCGTATCATCAATGAAGATCTGCGCCTCGGAGAGCGAGCCGATCGCCATCGTCAGCTTCTCCCAGTCGTCGCCCTCGAGACTGCCCGTACGCATGCGCGTCGCATCCACGTTCGCTTCGGCGCAGATCATCCGCTGAACGAGCTGGGCGGCCGACATCTCGAGCGAGAAGATCGCCACCGTCTCCTTCGCCCGAACGCCGACATTCTGGGCGATATTCAGCGCGAACGCGGTCTTGCCGACGGAAGGACGGGCCGCCACGATAATAAGATCGCTGCGCTGGAAGCCGGCCGTCATCCGGTCCAGATCGACGAAGCCGGAGGGAATGCCGGAGGTTCCGCCTTTGTTATTGTAGAGAAACTCTACCTTCTCGAACACTTCCATCAGAACATCCCGAATCGAGATGAAGCCGCTGGAGGAGCGTCTGTTGGAAATTTCGAGAATCTTCTTCTCAGCGTCGCTGAGAAGCACGGCTACCTCGTCGGAATTCGCGTAGCCGTCGGTTACAATATTCGTCGCCGTGCGAATGAGACGCCGCAGCATCGACTTCTCTTCGACAATCTGCGCGTAATAATCGACGTTCGCCGCGGTCGGGACGCTATTCGCCAGCTTCGACAGATAGGTAACCCCGCCGATATCCTCCAGAAGCCCCTTATCCATGAGATGCGTGGATAGAGTCACGAGATCGATCGGTTTGCTGTCTTCGCCGAGCTCAATCATCGCTTCGTAGATCTGCTGATGCGCGCTGCCGTAGAAATCTTCGACTCTGATTCGCTCCATCGCGGTGATCAGCGCTTCCGGCTGCAGCAGAACCGCACCGATAACCGCTTGCTCGGCTTCCATATTTTGCGGCGGCACCCGATCGTATAACTGCTCGTTACTCATCCTGCGCACTCCTCCATTGTTCCTCTTTATGCCTCCATCTCTCACGAGTTCGCTCTATCGCTTGCCCGCTCTTGCCGGGATTATTCCTCGGCGGTCTGTACGTTCATCATCGCTTTCACTTCGGTATGAAGCTTGACCGGCACCTGCGTCACGCCTAAAGTGCGAATCGGCTCCTCGAGCTCGATCTTGCGCTTGTCGATCTTGATGCCTTGCCCCGCCAGCGCCTCGGCAATCTGCTTGCTCGTAATTGCGCCGAACAGCTTGCCGCCTTCTCCAGCCTTCGCTTTCACGACAATTTTCATTTCCTCGAGCTTCTTGCCAAGCGCTTCGGCGTCTTCCTTCTCCTTCGCCTTCCGCTTCTCCTCCGACGCGTTCTGAACCTCCAGCGTCTTCAGATTGCCGTCGGACGCCAGCTTCGCAAGCCCCTTCGGCAGCAGGAAATTACGTACATAACCTTCGGACAAATCCTTCACTTGGCCCTTCTTGCCCTGGCCCTTCACATCTTGCAGAAAGATCACTTTCATTCGAATAACCCCTCTTCCGATTCAATTTGCTCCAGGACGGCCATCAGCCGTCCCGCCACTTCTTCAGTCGTGCCCTCGAGCTGCGAGGCCGCATTGGTCAAGTGACCGCCTCCGCCCATCTTCTCCATGACCACCTGCACGTTCATCCCCCCGAGCGACCTTGCGCTGATGCCGATCAGGCCATCAGGACGCTCGCCGATGACGAACGACGCGAGGATATCCGTCATATGCAGCAGGGTATCCGCCGACTGCGCGATGAGAAGCTGCGAATTCCGCTTCCCCTTCTCCACTACCGCAATCGCGATATGATCATAGACGACCCGCGCGTTCTTGATAATCTCCGCCTTGCTTACGAACTCCTCGAGATCCTCCTGCAGCATCCGCTGGATATGCATCGTATCGGCGCCATTGCGGCGCAGGAAGGAGGCCGCCTCGAACGTTCTCGCGCCCGTTCGCAGCGTGAAGCTCTTCGTATCGACCGTAATGCCGGCGAGCAGCGAGGTGGCCTCCCGCACATCAAGCGAAATCCGGTCATGAATATACTGCAGCAGCTCGGTGACAAGCTCGCAGGTCGATGACGCATACGGCTCCATATAGATGAGAATCGCGTTATTGATGAACTCCTCGCCTCTGCGATGGTGGTCGATTACAACGATCCGCTCGGTAAGCCCGAGCAGCTTCGGCTCCTTCACCAGCGACGCCTTGTGGGTATCGACGACAACGGCAAGCGAGTGCGGGGTGAACAACGCAGCAGCCTGCTCCGGAGAGACGAACCGCTTCGACAGCTTCTCGTCCTCGCGCAGCATCTCCATCATTCGCTCGATGGATGGATTGATGCCCTCCAGCACGATATACGCTTCCTTGCCGAACAGCTGCGCGGCCTTCAGCACGCCGATCGCCGCGCCGACCGCGTCCATATCGGGCATCTTGTGACCCATAATAATGACATTATGGCTCTCTCTAATGAGATCGCGCAGCGCATGAGCAACCACTCTCGCCCTGACGCGGGTACGCTTCTCGACCGCGTTCGACTTGCCGCCGTAGAAGGTCTGTCTGCTGCCCAGCTTGACGGCGGCTTGGTCGCCGCCCCGCCCAAGCGCGATGTCGAGACTCATATGCGCCCATTGACCCAGCTCGATAATGGTATCCGCGCCGGCCGAGAAGCCGATACTGAGCGTGACCGGAATTTTCTGATCGCTCGTGCTCTCGCGTACTTCGTCCAGAAGCACGAATCTCGAATGCTCGAGCTGGCGAAGCGTTCGCTGATCGGTAATAAGCAAGAAGCGGTCTGAGGTCAGCCGCTTCAGATAGATTTCGTACTTCTGCGCCCATTCCGTGATTTCGGCGGTCACACGATTAAGCAGCGAGCTCCGCTGATGATCGTCAAGGCCCTGCGTCGCTTCGTCCAGGTTGTCGATCATGACCACGCCTAGCGACAGCTTCTCGTCCTCGTACTTGCGTCCGAGCTGCCATAGCTCCGTGACGTTCTTCACGTACAGAATGCGATCCTTCTGCTTGAAGATGAGCTGATACATCTGATTGCCCAGCATCGCTTCAACGGTTCCATCGCGTTCCTTCGTCTGTTGAAGAGTCGGGAACAGCTCGGTCAACGGCACGCCGATTACCGATTCCCGCTCCATAATGCCCGCAATATAAGGATTATGCCATTCGACGGCGCGCTCTTCGTTATAGAGAATAATGCCGAAGGGCAGCTCGCTGATGACATCATTGCCGCCCTTCTTCACGCGGTACGACAAGGTCCCCAGATAGGTCTTCAGATCTTTGCGGAAAGCCCGCTCCGATAATAGGTTGTATACGGCCGACAACACGGTTAGCAGCAGGGCGGCCAGCCCGACTATGATATGCACATACCAGGCGAGAACCGCCGCCATGATCAGCATAACGGCAAACGACGCCGTATGATGCATGCCATGCCATCTTGCTATAAGAAACTTTGGCATCTTATCATCGCTCCTGTGCTAAGGTTTTGTAAACGGCTTTCGTATAGGGAAGACCGTGTCCAGAACTCCGATTAAACTAAGCGGCGGAAAGATGAGAACGGGAATCGCGATAAGAATCGGCACGATTCGCGGCCATTTGCGCTGATGCGCGATATAGAAGAAGAATCCGATCGCCTGGAAGGCGAATACATAGCTGAGCAGCGGCACCAGATTGAACACCGCAACGGCGATGAAGGATTCATCCGTCGGCGACAGGAACATTTTGACCATGTAAGCAATCAAATAGTAGAACACGAGCACCCGCGGCAGTCTCCAGTCCTTCGCCCTCGGGAAAGCCGCAATCTGCAGCTCGCCGCCCTTCAGTGCCCTGCGCGCGATATACTGAGCGATTACCGCCATCATGAAGGACAGCACGATAAACGTCAGCGGGATCATCTGAATGACCATCGTGATCAGTTGTTCGGTATAATCAGGGTCCCAGCCCTCCGCCAGCAAGCCTTGATTCATCACATCATTAATGGAGGTACGAATCATATCGCCGATTTCGTCCAGCAGGGAATAGTCGAGAATCACCTCGAACATGAGCAGCTCCAGCATGAGCTCCGCCAATAACGTCAGAGTAACCATGCGGATAACCTTCGAGGCCGGCGCGCCTTTGCAATATAAGTGTCCCATCACAATCGACGGCAGAAGAACGAAGATGCCGATCAATAAGGCAGAGGGTCCTATAATGAAAGTGGCTGCCGCCCATACGGGGATGAGATGGAGCGCGAACGCGCCTCTCGGAAGCGTCGCGTACAAGACCACATAGGGAACCATCATGAGTAGAAAAGCGGGCACATTAAGTACGGGTACAGCAATCATAATCAACAGCAAGAACGCGGCAGCGCTCCATAACACTGGTTTCAACCCAGTTTTCAAACCGTTCACCTCTACAAGTCATAATCAGGACATTCAACACTCATTATAGCACAAATGCTCTCTGACGCTAGGACCGTTCTACGGGGCTGCGACTATGCACGAAAAAAAGACCTTCACTGACATAGGAGAAGCTCTCCTATGGTGAAGGTCGCGCTGTTATTAAAGCTCTGTTATTTTTTGACTACCGGCACCCAGAACTCGCCGTAGAAAGCGCCGTCGCCGTTTTCTTCGCGATAGGTTGCATTCGGACCGCCGATGTAAGCATAATCAGTAATTTTGCTCAAGACTTCGCCAAAAGCGCGGTATGTCAGCTGATCAAACAACGTCTCCTTGTCGCCTTGTCCTGCAACCACGATGTACTCGCTCTCCGGAAACTCAATGACGCGCGTTGCGTCAGGCACTGCTTTTCCAGCCTCGACCGCAAAATAATTCCAGGGTTTTCCTTGATAAACCTCGTTGACCGACCATTCACGATCATCCTTTGCGGCGCTTTTGAGCTTATCGTACCGTCCGTCTGCCTTAAGTCCGCCCCAAAACTCCGCTTTTTCCTTTTGCAAGGCTCCCATGTCTTGAAAATTCGACTGAATGGAAAACCCATACGCGGTTAATGTGAATGCGTCTTTGCGTTCAATTGTATACTCTGCCATGTCAACGCTCCTTAAGTTCTCTTTGCTCGAAGCCACATTTCGCCGTAAAATCCTCCGTTTTCAGCCTCCTTGACGAAGGTTGAGTTGCCCGGTCCAACATATTTGTAATCTGTGATTTCTTGCAGCGTACCGCCGAAAACCTTCCCTGTGATTTCGTCGGCAAGATGATCTTTGTCGGCGCCTGTGCCCCCCACGACGATATAGTCGCCGGCGAGGAAATCGAGAACGACCGCGTCTTCGACATCGAATTCGCCCATTACTCCGAAGCCTCGCCAAGCCTTGCCGTCGATCACATAATTGATTTGATATTCTTGCCCGTCAGCAAGCGCGAGAAGCTCGGCCAGCTTGCCGTTTTCAATAATTTCCGCTTTTTTCGACGCCGTTTTTGCCGCATTGCCCGCCCAGTTGTTATAGTCTTCCAGCACAACACCGAAACCGGTCATTTTGTAGTTTTCCGAAACTGTTTTAATCGAATAATTGGACATGTTTTATTCTCTCCCTTACGAATTTGTTTTACAAGATTGATTCTATTTGTTAAATGTATCAAAAAATGATACTCTTTATAGCATGAAGAAAACAGAACGAGTGAATCTGGTCATGCGCTACATCAATAACCGAGCGCATTTTACGATTGCCGAGATTCAGCGGGAATTCAAAATTTCCCGCGCGACGGCGATTCGCTACATGAACGAAATTCAGGAGATGGGCTTTCCGCTTACGACCGAGCTTGGGCGAGGCGGCGGTTATCATGTCCTGCAAAATCAGTATCTTCCCTCTGTCCGCTTCACGCCGGAAGAGCTTAAGGCGATCTTCATCAGCTTTATCGCCTCGAAAAATTCACAGCTGCCCTATTTGCAAAATCGCCGTTCCATCACCGAAAAACTCATCGGCATCGCATCGCAAACCCAGCAAGACGAGCTGATCGAGCTGAATCAAATCTTGCTTTTCGAGAATACAAATCCGGGCAATCCGAATCTTCTGGAGCTCGATGACGCGGCTCCCGCGGAGCTGAACAAGCTTATTTCGCTTGCCGTGCGGGATAAACACCTTCGTTTGACTTATGAGGAGAGTCCGGGATGGCCACAGCTAATGGACGTTTATTTGCTTCATACGTTTAACTCGAACTCGCAATGGTTGGTCGAGGTTTACGATTTCGATCGTGATGAATTTCGTTATTTGCCTGTTGAGAAGCTGCGGGATTCGGCCGTATCCGAACAAAAGATGAAGTTGACCGCGCAAGAGATTTTGAACAAGAAACGGCTGATCGCACGCGAGGCTAATCTTGTTGTAAATCTGGACTCGACCGGGATTCAACGTTTTAAGCGGCTGCACCCGCCGGGAATTGTATTATCCTTCACCGGGATGTTTCAGTCGAGCGGGGTTTTCCATGTCCCACTCGATGTGAGCGATGTCGAGTCGCTGGCGTATTATGCCGATTGGTTATTATTCTTGGGGAAGGGAATCGCGTTTGAACGCATACCTGATGAACTGCGCGCCATTTTGGAAGAACGTCTTTCAGGGGCGCCGCCAACCTCCTGACAAAAAACGCCAAGCCTGATTATTGAACCGGCTCGGCGTTTTTTCGTATTTTAATTGGAATCCCTGCCATTGTCCCTCCGATTGCTTACGCCCGCTCGGAGAGTCCCTTCTGGCAATAATCAATAATTTCGCTTCTTCGCACAATGCCTATGAAATGATTGCGATCATCCACCACCGGCACAAAGTTCTGCACCTTCGACAAGGAGATCAGATCGTCCATATTGGCATCAATATTGACCGACTTGTTATTCATGCGAAGCGGCACTTCACTCAGCTTTATCTTATTCGTTCCTTCAAAGGTTAATCCCGGTCTGCTCTTCATGAACCAGAGCATGTCGCCCTCCGTCACCGTACCGCAATAGCCGCCCTCTTGATTAATAATCGGGACCGCGGTATAGCGGTGATACTCCATTCGCTCCAGCGCTTGTCTCAGCGTGGCATCATGGGGAAGACAGACCACCTCTTGCTTCGGAAGCAAGAAAAAAGCGATATTCACATTCATTCACTCCGTTCCAGTCGCGGCGGAAGCATCCGGGCTTGGCGGTCCTTGAACCTCCTTCTGCTCGGAAGCGTATTCGGAAGGAAGAATCAAGCTCGCGGCCGGCGTATCCGCATCAAGCCAACTCTGAATCATTGTCTCTACTTCTGCAAGATCATCTTCATCTGCAAAATAATACCAAGGTCCGCCCTCCACCAGTCGATGTCCATTGCCGAGCATCGTATGGCTGTACAGATTGCGATTGCTCTGCTGCAGCATGCTCTGCGCCAGATCGACCAGCTTCTCCGGCGGGATGTCCGTGCTGAAGTTGTCGCCGAGAATGCCGATCAATGTCGGGATCTTCGACCATTGCTTCAGATTCGTCGCCTTGTCTATCATAGCATGAAGGAACTCATGTTGTCGCTCCGTGCGGCTGAGATCGCCGCCGGCATCCTCCCGGTAGCGCACAAAATTCAGAGCATCATTCCCATCGTATGAATCCTGATTCGCTTTTATGACGAAATGCTCGTGAAGCGGATCCTTGTTCACAATATCCTCCGTAATGGGAAGCGAGATGCCTCCAAGCGTGTCGATAACGTCGCGGAAGCCTTGGAAATTGATCGTCGCGTAATGATTCACCGGCGAATTCAGAAATTTCTCCACCGTATCCATCGCCATGCCCGCTCCGCCATATGCGTAAGCAGCATTGATCTTATCCGACCGATCCTTGCCTACGAGCTCGACATACATATCGCGCGGAATAGAGATCATCAGAATATTGCCGTCTTGGGGACGTACGACTGTATAGAGCATCGTATCCGAACGGCCGGTTTCCGATGTGCGCTGATCCACGCCAAGCAGCAGGATCGAATACGGATCCTCCTTCTCCGGCTTCGGCGCGTCGGTCGGCGCGGGAGTCGGTTCCCGTCCTTCGACCGGCTTGTAGGAATCCTTAAGCCCGGCTTCGATGCGATCCTGCACGAACCAGTCGAAGCCGACGCTGGCCAGCACCTGTCGATTGAAATAGACTGAGGTTAATAGAACGATGATAATCACACATAGCATATACATCCATTTTCTTTTTTTCAGCATAACGATTCTCTCCAATCCAAAAAAACTTATCTCTGTTTTTCTATAAAATCTGCCTTTTCTATTGTAGACGATCAAGATTCGCAACAGGTTACAAAGTTCTTACAAAAATTAATGGTAAAAGTGGAATTTTGTCGGCAAAAAGGAGGTCTACTGCCCTGTCGCAGCGAATACAATCATTGCAAGCACACGACCTCGAAAGGATGATGAATCAAGATGGAACCGGTAAATGTCAACCCAGAACCCTCCTCAACAGGATTAGATCCCAAGGTGGCGGGTCTGCTTTGTTATCTATTAACCTTTATCACTGGCATTATCTTTCTCGTTATAGAGAAGCAAAGCCGCTCGGTGAAATTTCATGCTACGCAATCCACCATTACATTCGCCATCTTATTTGCGGCCAGCCTGATTGCCAGGTTCATTCCGTTCATTGGCGGACTGATTGGCGTTCTGATCTCGCTGCTTACCTTCGTGCTCTGGATCGCGCTTATGCTTCTCGCTCTGCAAGGGAAGCAGTACAAGCTGCCGATTATCGGAGACTTCGTGGAAGCCCAGTCGCGGAAGTTCTAAAATTCAGAGAACAGCTTCACCCTGTCTATACCCGTTATATCATTTTGTAATCCCTGCAATGTCCATCTTGACAAGAGACTGCGGGTTATGGCCCCATGCGGCCATAACCCGCAGTCTCTCCTTTTTCACAGCTCCCGCAATAACGGGAATGAGCGGCTATTTTCCAGGAAATAATGTAACCAGTAAACGCCCCCAACCCGCACCGAATTGACCTTTGACAAAACCGCCTCAGTCTCCTATCATGTTACACAGCAAAGCATTTGAAAATCATGGATGAAGCCCTCCTCATCCCCATACCTATTAGGATGTGATCGCGTGAAAAAACAGTTTATGGTCATCGGTCTTGGCCGCTTCGGATCCAGCTTGACGAGAACCCTGATCGAGAACGGACATGAGGTTCTGGCCGTCGACAAGAATGAACAGCTTGTACAGGATATGGCGTCTATTGCTACGCATGCCCTGCAGGCAGATTGCACGGATGAGCTGGTGCTGCGCGAGCTTGGCGCGACCAACTTCTCGCATGCCATCGTCGCGATCGGCGACGACTTGCAGGCAAGCATTCTGACGACGCTGCTTCTCAAGGACATGAAGGTGCCGAAGGTAACCGCGAAAGCGAAGAACGAGCCTCACGGCAAGGTGCTCAGCAAGATTGGCGCAGACCATGTTATCTACCCGGAGAGGGATATGGGCGTTCGTCTCGGCAATCAGCTCAGCTCGGATAATCTGATCGATTATATCGAACTGTCGCCGGAATATAATCTATCTGAGATTCTGGCGCCGCCGGCGATGAACGGTTATTCGCTCAAGCAATTGAATATTCGCGCACGCTACGGCTGCACGATCATGGCCATCAAGACGGGCGAATCCATCAACATCTCCCCGCTAGCCGACGATCAAATCCATACTGGAGATATTCTGCTCATTATTGGCAGCTACGAGGATATACGCGAGCTGGAGAATGACTATGAACGACCTTAGCCGGGGCAAAGCCGGCAGTCTATCGCTGCCGGAGAGAATCGTAATCAAGCTGAAAAACAATATCAGCCCGCCGCAGCTCATAACTGTCGTCTTCTCGGCGTTGATCCTTGTTGGCGCGCTGCTGCTCAGCATGCCCTTCTCGTCGAGTACGAATCATTCCGTTGGATTTCTCAATGCGTTCTTCACCTCCGTCTCGGCCGTTTGCGTAAACGGCCTTGTTGTCGTGGATACAGGCAGCGCCTTCTCCGTTGCCGGACAAGTTATCATAATGATTCTCATTCAGATAGGCGGCATCGGCTTCATGACAGTTGGCGTCATGGTCGCGATTATACTCGGCAAGCGAATTGGTCTCAAGCAACGGCTCATTATTCAGCAAACGACGCAATCCACCTCATCGCAAGGCCTAGTGAAGCTGTCACTCTATATGGTGCTGATTGTATTCGCGTTCGAATCCGTCGCCACCCTTGTGCTTACACTGCGCTGGATGGACGACATGGGGCTCGCCAAAGCGCTCTATTACGGCATGTTTCATTCCGTGTCCGCCTTCAACAATGCGGGCTTTGCGCTTTGGTCTGACAGTCTGAGCGGTTTCGCAGGCGATCCCGTAGTCAATTTCACGATTATTACCCTGTTTGTGGTCGGCGGACTCGGATATATCGTGATCGTCGATATCTTCCGCAAGCGCTCCTGGCGACGATTATCGCTGCATTCCAAGGTTGTGCTTACGGCATCGCTCGCTTTGACCGCAATCGGCTTTCTGCTGATCTTTCTTCTGGAAACATGGAACAAGGCCACCTTCGGCGATATGAGCTACGGTGAGCGAATAATGGCGGCGCTCTTCCAGAGCCTGACGCCGCGCAGCGCGGGCTTTAACACCATCGACATCAGTTCCATGGTGACGGCGTCGCAATTTCTGCTCATCATTCTGATGTTCATCGGCGCGGCATCCGGCGGAACCGGCGGCGGCATCAAGACCAATACCGTTGTTGTGCTCTTGCTTGCCACGTTCAATACCTTCCGGGGCGGAGGCCAAATCCATGCTTTTGAACGCAAGATCGCTCACGATACGGTCATGAGGGCGTTGGCCGTCGTTATTAGCGCCCTGGCCTTTGTATTGACTGTGGCCCTGTTGCTCATCGTGACGGAGAACATGCTCGAGGAGCATTTCCTGGAAGTCTTGTTCGAAGCCACCTCGGCCTTCAGCACCACCGGCCTATCGATGGGACTTACCAATGATTTGTCTCCCGCCGGCAAAGTCATTGTGTCCATTACTATGTTTCTAGGACGATTAGGCCCTCTTACACTCGCTTTCGCGCTTTCCCAGAAGCGCCAGACCTCCAAGCTGGGCTATCCGGAGGATCATATCCTGATCGGGTAAGCCCCGAATGGAAAAGTGGAATAGGTAACGCCTTGCTACGGGCAGCTTTTGCTGCTTCGCAAGGCGTTTTTTTGCAGGGTACACCCTGCAATATTTGTTTCGATACGTTTTAACTATGAGAACCTTTTGATAATTGTCAGAATATTTTGTATAATTATCTCATCTTACTTGCAACCGTTACCATAATCCGCTGACAGGAGGAATGATCCATGATCTTTGAATCCACCTATCGGAGACAGGCTTTGGCCGCTTGGCGTTCCGAGCGGGAACAGACCCTAGAGTCATTCAAGCAGGATTGGTCCGACACTCGACTAACGCTCCCTCTGAAGAAATGGCAGCATTGGCTCAAATCCATTGTTCATGCTCATTGACGCGATTCAAATGAGCATCCTTTATAACAAACGGCAAAAAGCTGCGCAATGCCCAGTCATTCCGACTGTCCTTGCGCAGCTCCTTGTTGTGCATTCGCATTATAAGCTTACCCGTTGATTGGCAAGCGCCCACTCCTCTTAATGACCGCCTGAAACGGATAGACCAATCCGTTCAACAAGCTTCTTGCTTTCTGCGTTCAGTCCAACAATCGAAACCGTCTTCCCGTGCTCCTCATAACGCAGCATAACTTTCGCAATCGCCGTAACCGCCGATTGATCCCAGACATGCGATGCGGAGAAATCTATTACAATATGCTCCGGATCCTCTTCCGGGCGGAAGATATCCGCGAAGTGACTCATCGTGCCGAAGAACAGCTGGCCGCGGATGCCGTAATGCTTGACCCCCGCTTCCGTTATCGTCGATTCCGCATGCAGCTTGGCCATACGCCAACCGAAGCTCAAGGCGCTTATAATCACGCCGACCAGAACCCCTAGCGCCAAATTATGCGTGTAGACCACAATACCGACGACCGAGAGCATGACGATGCTGTCTACGAGCGGAACCTTCCTGAGCTCAAGCAGCGAGCGCCAATCGAACGTGCCGATCGACACCATGATCATCACGCCTACCAATGCCGCCATCGGAATACGGACAACCACATCGCTAAGCACCATAATGAGAATAAGCAAGACCACGCCGGCCGTCAATGTCGACAACCGTCCCCTGCCGCCGGACTTCACGTTAATGCCGGATTGCCCGATCATCGCGCAGCCCGCCATGCCGCCGAAGAACCCGGTAATCAGATTGGCAATGCCCTGTCCCCTGATTTCCTTGTTCTTGTCGCTCTTCGTCTTCGTCGCTTCATCCAGAATGGTCGCCGTCATCAACGATTCAAGCAAGCCTACGAATGCAAGCGTAACGGATGTCGGGAAAATGATCTTCAAGGTTTCCCAGCTGAACATGCCGTCCGGAATGTGGAATACCGGAAGCTTCGAGGTAATGCTGCCCATATCGCCTACCGTATTCACATCGATATGACCGAATACCGTCACGCAAGTAATGACAATGATGGCGACAAGAGCGGACGGCACCGCCTTGGTGAATAGCGGCAAGATATAGATAATAAGAAGCGCCGCCGCCACCAAGGCATACATCACCCAAGTGACATTCTCGAATTGCACCAGCTGCGTCGAGAAGATGACGATCGCCAGCGCGTTCACAAAGCCGATGACAACGGAATGCGGAACGAAGGTGATGAAGCGTCCCAATTTTAGAATGCCGATAATAATTTGAATGATTCCCGTCAATACCGTAGCCGCGAACAAATACTCCAGCCCGTGGTTCGCCACTAGCGACACCATGACAACCGCCATAGCGCCCGTAGCCGCCGAGATCATTGCCGGCCTTCCTCCCACGATTGAGATGATGACCGCGATGCAGAAGGAAGCGTACAAACCTACCATGGGATCGACGTCCGCAATAATCGAGAAGCCGATCGCTTCCGGAATCAATGCCAACGCTACCGTAATGCCTGCGAGAATATCTGCGCGCACATTAAAGAACCATACCTTTTTTAAATTTTGGAGTAAAATAACCATTCTCTCCTATCCTTTGTTGTATTGATCTTCCACTCTCAGAAAGATCGGGGCCGATAATCAATGACCCCTATTATACAAGGTTTCGAATCGAATATCAGCGGCAATTCTCCCCATGTAAGCGCTATAAATATAAATTTTCTATCGATTCCTCGGCTATACTCTCTTACTCGTAAGGGAAGACCCCTAACCGAAATTTTATAAATTCTATTTTCTATTGTGGTAACGAAGAGGAGCCTCCCATATGGGAGGCTCCTCTTTGCTACATGCAGCTTTCGACTATTCAGTCGTGTAAGGAAGCAATGCGACTTGACGGGAACGTTTAATCGCAACAGTCAGCAAGCGTTGGTATTTCGCGCTTGTTCCTGTTACGCGGCGAGGCAAGATTTTGCCGCGCTCGCTGATAAACTTCTTCAGCAAGTCTGTATCTTTATAGTCAATGTGAGTAATTTTGTTTACAGTGAAGAAACAAACTTTACGGCGCTTGTTGCGACCGCCTTTGCGTCCGCTGAACTTGCGTTCCGGGCGCTCGTCGCCGCCGTTATCTCTTGGCTTGAAGCTCATTCGAATTCATCCTTTCGTTAAGTTCTAAAATGGCAAATCATCTTCCGAAATATCAATAGGGCGTCCGTCATCCTTGAAAGGATCGCTGTTGTCGTGCCGTGAATTCTGATTCGAACGATTTCCCCCGTAGCCGCCTCCGCCGTTGCTGTTCCCGCTTCCGCCGCCATAGCCGCCAGAATTGCCGCTATTGCCGCCTCCGAACTCCTCGCGCGATGATGGGGATGATCCGCTATCGCGATTCGATTCCAAGAACCGGACATTGTCTGCTATAACTTCCGTTACATACACACGCTTGCCCTCGTTGTTCTCGTAATTCCGCACTTGAATGCGGCCTTCGACTGCTGTCAATCGGCCCTTCTTCAAGTAGTTCGCACAGGTTTCAGCTAACTGACGCCAAGTAACGATCGGTATGAAATCCGCTTCTCTCTCTCCTGAGCCCGTCGTGAACGGACGGTCGACAGCCAGAGTGAATTGCGTAACGGCTACCCCCGCCGGCGTGTAGCGCAGCTCAGGATCGCGCGTTAATCTTCCAATCAGTATGACACGATTCAACATTACATAACCTCCCCATTGAACAATCCTGCGTGGACTTAAGCTACGTCTCTGACGATCAACGAACGGATAACTTCATCCGTAATCTTCATGATGCGGTCCAGCTCGTTGACAACTTCAGTTGTAGCGTTGAAGTGTACCAGAACATAGTAACCGTCACGAAGCTTGTTGATCTCATACGCAAGACGGCGTTTGCCGATCACATCAGTCTTTGTGACCTCTCCGCCATTGGAGATGATGCCATTGAATTTATCAACGAGAGCCTGAACATTCTCTTGTTCAACTTCTGGACGAATGATGTACATCACTTCATATTTGCGCATAGTGTTTCACCTCCTCTTGGACTAACGGCCCCTTAATGGAGCAAGGAACGAGCATTCGCTCGCATCTCATTACTATATCAAATTGTTCTGCCTATGACAAGTAACTTCTTGCCTTCGGACGGATGTATGCGTTGACATCTGCAATTCCTCTATATATAATGAGTTCGGCTTTTACGTATTTACTTTCATTTTTTCCATTTGAATCAAGGGGAGCAATGGCATGATGGAAATTTCAATTATTGATCTTTCGAAAGGCCTCGACACCATCTGGGTTGTTCTGACCGCGGCCATGATCTTGCTTATGGAGGGCGGATTCGCCTTGCTTGAAGCCGGGTTTGTCAGACAGAAGAACGCGGTCAGCATTATTATGAAGGTATTCGTCGATATAGCATTCGGAGCGCTGGTGTATTATGCGATCGGGTTTGCCTTCATGTACGGCAAGGATGCGGGAAGCTTCATGGGTCTCAGCGGCTTTCTTTTGGAGGGCGATCTGTCGCATCTGCAATTCAACATTTCAATCGATACGTACTGGCTGTTCCAAAGCGCCTTTGTCATCGCCGTCATCTCCATCGTATCGGGCGCAGTCGCCGAGCGCATTCACTTCCGCGCCTACATTATATACACCATCTTTATGACCGGCTTGATCTATCCGATATCGGGACATTGGATCTAGTCTTCCGACGGCTGGCTCGCGAAGCTTGGCATGATCGACTTTGCAGGCTCGGCGGCCATTCATGCCCTGGGAGGCTTCGCAGCTCTCGCCGCCGCCTTGTTCATTGGGCCGCGTCTCGGACGTTTCAATTCTGACGGCAAAGTGAATATCGTTTCGCCTTCGAACCTCCCTCTGGCTTCTGTAGGGGTGTTCATCCTATGGTTCGGCTGGTTCGGCTTTAACGCGGGCAGCACGCTCAGCGCGACGAACGAGAGCATCGGTCATATCGCGGTCACCACGATGCTGGCTTCCGCTGCAGGCTGCGCTGCCTGCATTCTCTTCACCCTGCTTCGCTACCAGAAGGCGGATCCGCCGATGGTGATCAACGGAGCGCTTGCCGGACTTGTCGGCATTACAGCCGGCTGCGCCTTCGTATCCGATGCCGCGGCCATTCTTATCGGCGCTGTCTCTGGCGTAGTCATGGTCCTTGCAAGCGAGTGGCTGGAAGGCCGTAAAGTGGATGATCCCGTCGGCGCATTCGCCGTTCACGGCATTAGCGGCGTCATCGGCACGCTTGCGGTCGGATTATTCGCCATGCCGGGCACGGCTGCCGAGACAGGCTTGTTCTACGGCGGAGGATGGCATCTGCTTGGCGTTCAGGCATTAGGAGTGTCTGTAGTCGCGATATGGGGCTTTTCGCTTACCTGGGGCGTTCTGAAGCTTATCCAGCTCTACAAGCCGGTTAGAGTTACGGCAGATGAAGAACTGGTAGGGCTTGATGTCAGCATTCACGGCGTTGCCGCCTACAATCAGGAGCATGGCTTTGTCAATGTCGACAAGCTGCGCGGCAATGAATAGGGAAGGGTCAAGCGTCCTCATTTCAAGGGGAAACTCAAGGCGAAACGTTCGATTTGCACGAAAGTGCACCCACACTCTAAAGCACTAAAGTGGCGTTGGTTCATTTTCATTTCTGGCGGCGGCCTGTTGGGCTATGTTCGATTTATAAGAAAATGAATCCACACTCTACAGCACTAAAGTTGCCTTGGTATATTTTCATTTCTGGCGTTGGCCGTAAGACCATGTTCGATTCTAACGAATCCTGAAAAATCTAACGAAGATCTATACCCTTATTCCTCCCTTTTGAGCGAAGAATGAGTCGTTTTGGAGGCAATAGCGTTATCATTCTTCGTTAGATCGTGGGAATGGCAGATTTCGAGAAAATAGCGTTATGATTCTTCGTTAGATTAAATAGAGGCAGACGTTTTATAAATGCTATTGTGGTCAAAAAAGGAACCTTCATTTTCCACTTGAATAAGTGGTTTAAAGGTTCCTTTCCTTTGCTATTTCTTCTCCCGCGCATTCGGTTCGAATCCGTTCAATCTCTCCTGATACTGCTCCAGCTCTTCCCGCAGCAGCCGAACCTTCTCCATCGGGTTTTTCACATAATGAATATATTCCACGGCAATATGATGATCCGGCTTCTTGCCCGTCAGCATTCGGCGAAGCGCAGACATCTTGCGATACGCCTGCTCCTCCATTCGAACCTTTCGTTCATAACGTTCCACCATTTGTTCAATCTCGAATATTTCTTGTTTTCGCTTCTCAATCAGATTCTGGAGCAAGGAATGCACTTCCGCATTCTGCTTTTGATTGACTCTATGGGAGATTTCGGTTGAAATTGGTTTCGCCATGATAGATCACCTGCCTGAAGTTTGTTAACTTTTATCACATTACGTCTATAATACCTAATTTTATCGATTTTGAGAACTCATTTCCCTATATTTTTAATGGAAAATCATTTTGACGTCAGCTTTTTACGAATTTTCGCCACATATATTCATTACTCACACATGGCTATACCGTTAACTGTCATTCATGCCTCAGGGCTCTTTCGCTCATAATAAGTTTGTTGATGCGCAATAATCACAACAGGAGGTGTATACGAATGGGTCAATTCACATTATTCTCTCCAGGCGACAAAGCGCCTAACAACGGCAAATATATCGAGGATGGCGTTAACTCCTATCATATGGGCATTCAGAATCCGAAAATCATTGAGCTCGAGAAAGGCCAGCATTTCCCCGACACAACAAACCATGAACGAAAATGGAAGAAAATGCCGAAGCAATAACAGCGTTCGACTAGAAGAAAAATGAAGAGTTCCGTCATGAATAAAACGATCTGCTGCGGGACATTCTAACTATCGACGGTGCAAGAGAGGTGTGGTTCCGTTGGACCTATTGGGACAAGAATCGCTTGAGGATTTCGCGCACTCAGGATAGAAGCGGAGGTTTGTGCCAAAGACTACTGTCTGTAACACACATTCGAGCCTTTACCGGCTCAGAAGAGGATTGACGCTCAGGCTGATTGAATCTCGACAAAGAATGCCGGCTCCAAGTTTCATTCGCTAAGGTGTAAGCTAGAACTCAAAACCAACGTCACCGTCAAGAAAGAGGACTCGCAAGAGTCCTCTTTCTCTGTTCCTTCTCAAAAACGCGACAAACAAATAAGCAAGCCTCCCGCATAGTTGCGGAAGGCTTGTATCGAATCCATCAAAGATTATTGTATGCATAGTGGCGGAGAAGGTGGGATTCGAACCCACGCACGCTTTGACACGCCTAGCTGATTTCGAGTCAGCCCCCTTGGGCCTCTTGGGTACCTCTCCGCATTGGTGACACAAGAGAGATTGTACCACATCTGTTCTATGGAATGCAACAGAAAAAGCAAGCAACGCAATGTTATTTCCAGCCAATCGTTTTTTGTTCAACCCGCTTCATGAACCATTGCGGATTTTTCCCGGCGCGATGCCAAAAGCGTCTTTGAACAGATGATAAAAGTGGCTCAAATTGTCAAACCCCGCTTCGTAGGCGATGTCTACAATGGGAAGCTGCGTTGTAAGCAACAAATTTTTGGCATTGCCAAGCCGCAAATGGTTCAAGTAAGCGGTTGGCGTCATACGAAGATATAGCTTGAATACGCGGCTCAGATGACCGTCGCTTCGATTCGAGAGCTCACGCAAACGAGGCAGTCCCGCCTTGAAGTTTTCCGGCTTCTGCAGCTCCGCAAGCAAATGATCAAACCATTGCGGCATAGCCTTCGAGCCTTCATTGCGGTAGTGAAGGAAGAAGTGGGTCAAAGCGTCATTCAAAAAGCTGCGCGCCATCGTTCTTGCTATCTGTTTGTCGGTAGAGGCGAATAATCGAATCTGCTCGCTTTTCCTTACCAATGCCTCCATATCCGCTTTAAGAAGCCTGACAACCGGTGAAAGAATTGGGCTTTTGAGCGCATGCACGAACGAAGCGTGTCCCATGTAATCGAAAGCTCCTTCCACAACCTCATTATAGAAATTCACGTTCAGGAATTGACAATCTCCGCCTTCGAACAAATCATAGCCATGCCTGTCCTCGGGACGAATGAAAACCATATCGCCTTCCGTCAATATTTGGACTTCCCCATTGATATTATGCGTGCATTGACCGGCGGTCACGATAAAAATTTCGTAGAAATCATGTCCGTGCAACGGATAGGCATGTCGCGCTGAATGCACGATGTGGAAGTTGGACTGCACAAGCGGATCGATTAAATGGGCTGCGAAAAGCATCGGAATCGTCATGGCAACCTCCTCTATCAGGATACTCGAATCGATGTTCATGTTACTATAGCACAAAAAATGAAAAGGCATAACAAGACTGAATTCGATAGTGAGTGCTACGATCGACTCGTTACTGCCTGATTTTGCAGATCATGGCATAACGAGCGGCAGCATTGCAGCACAATTCAAATTCACGATTCGAAAGTAGGTTGATAAGCATGAACGCAATAACGCTGAGCGGCAAATGGGCAATGAAGCAAACGGAGGAGACGGAATGGATTGAGGCAGTTGTTCCAGGCTCCGTATTCCATGATCTTCTGTCCGCGGGCAAGATGAAAGATCCCTATTTCCGGGACAATGAATGGGATGTTTTGGAACAGACCAAGTATGACTATGAGTATCGGCGCAGCTTCGTCGTCGACGGAAATATGCTGCTGCGGGATCGCGTGCTGCTTCGCTGCGAGGGACTTGATACGCTGTGCGAGGTGTACATCAATGATAAAGCCGTATTGCAGACGAATAATATGCATCGGACGTACGAGGCCGATGTGAAGCAGCTATTGTCCGAAGGCCGCAATGACATCCATGTCATCATCCGTTCGGCTACGAACTACGTGCTCGCTATGGACGAGAAGCTCCACCTGACAAGCTGCGCCGACGCCGTGCCGGGCATATCCCATCTGCGCAAAGCGCACAGCATGTTTGGCTGGGACTGGGGACCAAAGCTGCCCGATATGGGCATATGGCGGGATATTAGCATCTGCGGCTTCGATTACGGAAGAATTGAGGATATCTACATCACGCAGAAGCATGAGGACGACAAAGTCAAAGTGGAAATCGCCGCATGCCTGGAAATTTGGACCCCCGACTCGGACCTGTTGCTTGAAGCTGTCATCGAGACGCCGGATGGCCGAACGTTGAAGAGTTCCATACGGGATGTCGGCGAATCCAACAATCTTGTCTTCGACATTGACAACCCCGAGCTATGGTGGCCGAATAATCTTGGCAAACAGCCCCTGTACAAGCTGCAAATTCAATTGCTATCCGGAGAACGGATGGCAGACGAACGATCGATGAATATCGGTCTTCGTACCTTGCATGTTGTCCGGCAGCCCGATGAGTGGGGAGAATCGTTTGCCTTCGAGGTGAATGGTCATGCCATCTTCGCGATGGGCGCCAACTTCATTCCGGAGGACAATATCTTCGGACGCCGCAGCGCCGAACGAATGGAGGCGCTCATTCAAAGCTGTGTTGAGGCTAATTACAACTGTATCCGTGTGTGGGGCGGAGGCTATTATGCTGACGACTACTTCTATGATTTGTGTGATCGGCACGGCCTGATTGTCTGGCAGGATCATTTGTACGCTTGCGGCGCTTATGACTTCAACGACGAATTTAAAGAGAATATCCGACTCGAGACCATCGATAATATGAAGCGTATTCGTCACCACGCCTCGCTCGGCCTGTGGAGCGGAAATAACGAGCTGGAATATGCTTGGGCGTATTGGGGTTGGACCGAGCGTTACGGCGAGAAGCAAAGAGATGATTATCTGAAGCAATTCGAGGCATTTCTGCCGGAGCTGTCCCAATCTCTGGATCCGAGTACATCCTATCTGGTATCGTCTCCGTCCTCCAAGGGCGGCATTGACGATCCGAACAATGAGCATATCGGCGACATGCACTATTGGGATGTCTGGCACGGACGGAAGCCGATTACGGAATATAGGACGCTGCATCCCCGCTTCATGTCCGAATTCGGTCTGCAATCCTTCCCATCCCTGAAGACGGTAGAGACGTTCACCTTGCCCGAGGACCGGAACATATTCTCGCGAGTTATGGAGGCCCATCAGAAGAACGGCACCGGCAACGAGAAAATTATGTTCTACATCAGCGAATATTTCAAATATCCGAGGAGCTTCGAAACGCTGCTGTACGTCTCTCAGCTCATACAAGCCGAGGGCATGAGAGTCGGCGTTGAGCATTGGAGGCGCAATCGCGGCAGATGCATGGGCGCGGTCTATTGGCAGCTCAACGACATTTGGCCCGGAGCATCCTGGTCGAGTCTGGATTACTTCGGCAGGTGGAAGGCGACGCATCATGCCGCCAAGCGATTCTTCGCGCCGGTGCTGGCTTCCGCTCTCGAGGAAGGAACAAGCGTAGCTCTGCATGTTACCAACGAAACCTTGCATGGCGTCCGCGGTCAGCTTCGCTGGAAGCTGCTGAACCGCAATGCGGAAGTCCTCCAGCTCGGGGAAGTCGAGGTGTCGCTGGGCGCGTTATCCACGGAAGAGATCGTCTCGCTGGACTTCTCGGACATATTGACGAACCGGCGGCTGCTGAGCCAGAGCTATCTCGAATTTGAGTTCGACGGCGGCGAAGGTACGACGAGCTCCGGCACGGTGCTATTCGTGAAGGCCAAGCATTTCGACTTCCTCGATCCGGAGATTAACGTACAAGTAAGCGAAGACCCGGACAGCTTCTCCGTCATGCTGGAAAGCAGCTCATTCGCCAAATTTGTGTGGCTTGAGCTGGAGACGGCAGATGCCAGGTGGAGCGACAATGTATTCGATCTGTCAGCCGGATGTTCGAAGAGGGTTGTTGTTCCGAAGAACAGCTTGTCCGAGCCGCTATCGCTGCAGACCTTCAGGGAGCAGCTCACAGTTACCAGCTTATACGATACGTTCGAATAAGCAAACATAACGATAGAAATCCAATCATTGTTGCGTAGTCTCGCCTCGCCTCTATCCTTACAATAGGATAGAGAGAGGTGATCACAATGTTTGCAGCATTAATCAAGTATCGCTGGCAATTTCTAATGGTTGCGCCAGCCGTTATTCTACTGCTTCTGTTCAGCTATGTCCCAATGGCAGGCATTCAGGTCGCATTCAAAGATTTCCATATCGGCTATACAATCTGGAACAGCCCGTGGACCGGCTTTGAAAATTTCGAGTTTCTGAAAGACAGCCAATTCTGGCTCGTGGTGAGAAATACGGTGTACATCGCGTTCCTGAAATTCATAACCGGCTTTCCCGCTCCGATCCTGCTGGCTCTGATGATCAATGAAGTCAGTCGCGGCAGCTTGAAGCGTTTCGTGCAATCCGTAAGCTATCTGCCCCATTTCTTCTCATGGATCGTGGTCGCTTACATTCTGCAATCGCTGCTAACTCTGGACAATGGACTTGTTAATCAGATTATCGTGTCCCTGGGCGGCGATCCTGTTTTCTTCCTAGGGTCGACCGAATGGTTCCGACCCATGATTGTTATCAGCGGCTTATGGAAGGAAGTCGGCTGGAATACGATTCTGTATCTGGCCGCGATTACAACGATTGACCCGCAGCTCTATGAAGCTGCAAAGGTTGAAGGAGCAGGACGACTCGCCCAGATTCGGCATATTACGTTCCCTGGCATTCTTCCGACAATTTCCATCGTTCTCATTCTAAGCATGCCTAGCCTCATCACAGTTGGCATGGATCAAATCTATCCGCTCATGAACCCGGCCAATCAACCGGTTGCGGATGTTCTGGACACGTATATTCTTCGAACCGGTCTGCAGCAAGGCTACTTTAGCATCGCTACAGCGGTCGGATTATTATCTTCGGGCATCAGCTTGATTCTCGTCCTCGTCACGAATCAAACAGCTAGAAGAATCAATGGGGAGGGGCTCTGGTAACTCATGAAACGTTCGACAAGCGAAAAGGTTGGTCAACTGCTTATTACTCTGTTCTTATTGTTGCTTTGCCTGTCAGTGCTGTATCCCTTCATGTACATGCTGGCGATATCTCTCAACGTGGGAAGCGACGCTGCCAAGGGAGGTGTATACTTGTGGCCTCGGAATTTCACCCTGGCGAATTTTCAAATTGTGCTTGGCAACTCGGTCATACAACATGCTTATCTCATCACGATTTTAAGGACAATCGTCGGCACGGTATGCGGTCTGATGATAACCCTTCTTGCCGCATTCGCTTTGTCTTACAGACTGATGCCGGGCAGAAAGACGCTGCTGACATTTGTGCTGATTACGATGTTGTTCAACGGCGGCCTGATTCCATTCTATATTCAATTGTATAGCCTGTCGCTGATTAACACGTTCTGGGTCTATATATGGCCGAGCGCCTTCTCTGCCTGGAACATGTTCGTCATGCTGAAGTTCATTCACGGCATTCCCGAATCGCTGATCGAATCTGCCGAGATCGACGGAGCCAAGCCGCCAAGAGTGCTGTTCTCCATCATTCTTCCATTGTCCAAGCCCATGCTGGCCGCGCTTGGCCTCTTCACGGGAGTCATGCATTGGAACGATTGGTTCGCAGGCGCCTTCTTCGTCTCGGATCAGGATCTGATTCCGGTTCAAACCTTTCTGCAACAGCTGTTGTCCGCCCAGAATATTTCGGTTGTCATGGGCTCCAATAACAATGTGGAAGCGCTCGCGAGGGGCAGTGATCTGTCTAATGTGACATTAATGTCCGTCAAAATGGCGACGGTCATGGTCAGTACGCTTCCCATTCTATGCGTCTATCCGTTCCTCCAGAGATTTTTCGTCAAAGGCGTATTGATTGGCTCCGTGAAGGGCTGATGCACATCTGATCTTATCCCGCCAGGGTATAAGGATTCACCACATATACCAAAAATAACAATACAGAGAGGGGAAACAAAGAATGATCAGTCGAGCATTCCATGCAAAACAGACGATGGCCGGCGCTCTTGCCGCGATGATGTTGGCCTTGACCGCCTGCTCGGGCGGAGGCGGCAACAACGCAAGCACGAACAACCCTTCGCAATCTTCGGGACAGAACGAGCAGACAGCGGAGGGCGATAAGCAGCAAGCAGGCATGTTTAACCTGTGGCTCGGATGGACGACCACTGTCAACAATGAAAGCCTGATGCAGAAATATTGGAGAGAGAACGAGCCCTTCGTCGACGTTCAGATCGAATCCACGCAGGGCGATGCCTCCACGGCGCTCAATCTGAAACTGAACACCGGCGGCTTCGAGGATGCGGCCATCTTCGGACGAAGCGATGTGATTAATACATCGATGATTCGCTCAAACACGATCCAGCCGCTTGAGCAATATTTCGACATGCCCGACAAATACCCTGGACTCGCATCCATTCCGAAGGAATATCTGGAGGCGATGAAAGATAAAGACGGTCACATCTGGTCGATTCCAACCTGGTTTGATCAGAATCCGGAAGATCCATGGCCGGGCTGGGCTTCTCTTGGCTGGTTCGTCCGGGAGGACGTTCTGGAGAAAGCCGGCATGAAGGATGCGGATTTGGCGACGATAGAAGGAGTCGAGCAATATTTGCGGGCGGCGAGCGAACAGACCGACGCTTCGGGCAACAAGCTCATCCCGCTCAGCTTCCTGTCGGACGCCAATGACGAGAATGTCATATTGAGCACGTTCGGAGTTTCCACCGGTACTGCCGGCGGCGTTATTCCGGTAGAGAAGCAGGGCGATGACTATCTGTTCATCTACGACAACCCTCAATACAAAGAAGCTTATCGCTGGATGAACAAGATGTATCGCGAAGGCTTGATCGACAAGGAAGCCATCACAGACAAAATTGAACGTTACAAGGAAAAAAATCAGTCTGGACGAATTGCCATGAACGCGGGCGGATTCTTCAACATGGACGCCCATATCTGGGAAGTTCTGAACGGACCGACGGAACCTGCCTGGTACTACCAAACGGTTCCATATCCGAAGGTGCCGGGCGTGGATAAGATCGGCATTAACCAAATTGTTAATCCATACCCGGGCGATGATGTATATATTAGCAAAAACACGAAAAACCTGGATGCGATTCTCGCCTTCTTCGATTATTCGCTTCAGCCGAAACCGGAAATGCAGCAAGAGATTGACGGCGGTCCTGCCGGCGTTTTCTGGGATTGGGTGGATCAGCCGCTGGGCAAATGGCATTATATCGACGATAATTATCAGCAGCTGCATGATTCCGGCGATGCAGCGAAGAAAGCGAGCACGACGCCCGAACTCTATGCAACATCTTCTTATAGCAACGAGTGGTATCCATGGTGGAATTACGCCGCTACCGATACGGTAGCCGGTCGGCAGAAGACGATCGACTTCACGGTAGCCATCGGCAAGATGGGCGGAATCCGGGTCGCGGAACCTCAAGATATGGTCAAGTCTGAACCCGGCAGCCTATGGGAGAAATATTTGCCCGAGCTTGAGAATGTAAGAAAGGAATTCAAAGCCAAATTAATGATGGCCAAGGACGACAATGCTTTCGAATCTGCCTGGAATGAGTTCCAATCCGCTCTTGATAAGCGCGCGCATTGGGGAGAGCTGAAGGATGAATGGCATCAGCTTCTGAAGGAGCAATACGGAGAATAGTTCATATATACGGCGCAGTCGGGTCGTAGCGGAAGGGAAGCCGGAATTGCCGGCTTCCCTTCCGTCCGCTGTATAATAGACAAACAACCCTTGCTGATTAGCCGCACCGCATAGCAACTGGAAAGGAGATGATCGGCATGCGTATCTCTTTCGCGAGATGGATCATTCGATTTACGCGCGGCATGAGTCTGCGCGGCAAACTATTGGCTCTATACGTGCTCATCCTTCTGCTGCCGACATTATTGCTCGGAAGCGGCGCCGTATATATGATCTTTCAAGGCTTTCATCGCAGCTACTTGTCTGCCGTGGACGAAACCGCGCGACAGACCGCCCAGATCGTCGATTTCAGCAAACGGAGCTATGACCTTCTAGCCGTTCGAACGGCTACTGACGGCGAATTGGTCGCTCGTCTCGCGAGGCAATATGACGATATGGCTGAAGTCGTGGATACCGTCAATTACGTGGACCGCACCTTCCTGATTACGAGCAAGTATTTGCCGGGAATTGTCGATTTCCGCATCTACCACACGAATGATACACTCGTTCAAGACGGTCAACTCTTATGGCGCCCGGAGAATAGAAGGATTGCCGGACAGGATGAAAGCTCCTGGTACCGGGAAGCCATTGCATCGAGCGACTCTCTCAGGTGGAGGAGCGTGCCCGGCAACGCCAAGCGAAGCTACATCACGCATAAGATTATCGACCGCACGGGCACACCGCTGGGTCTCGTTTATATTTTGCTAAACTATGATGTCGTGTTCGGAGAGCTTCTCGATCATCCCTTCCATGACAAGGGAAGTCTATTCATTGTCGATCATGATCGGCGAATCCTTGCTTCGACGGACCGGGGATATATCGGAGAGCGGCTCGCGCTAAGCGAATGGCCGGGCACGCCCACGAGCGACAGCACCGGCAAGGATGATTGGCTGGATCTCTCGAACAGTCGTGAGCTGTTGATCGTCAAACCGCTCTCGTCAGGCTGGAACGTCGTGACGTCAACCGCAATGAAGCAGCTAAGCGCCCAGAATCGCACGATCCTTCTCCTTATTATCGGAATAACCATATTTTTTCTATTGCTATCCGTTTCCTTAATGCTGACTGTCGTGCAAAACATCGTGCGCCGTATACGCAAGCTCGGCTATCGAATGGGCGATCTGTCACGCGGGGAGTTCGAGGCCGCGATCCGGTACAACGAAAGAGATGAGCTTGGAGAGCTGGAGAATATGTTCAATCTGATGTCCGAACGTCTTGGCAAGCTCGTGGAAGATATTACACAAGCAGGACTGCAAGAGAAGGAACAGGCTTTCAAAGCGTTGCAAGCCCAAATCAATCCTCATTTCATATACAATTCGCTCGGATTGCTTCGCTGGAGAGCGATGGACGCGCAGGATGAGGAGCAAATTCAAATTATCGATTCACTGACAACCTTCTACCGTCTCACGCTTAATAATCAGATCAGCGTTATTCGGATTCGTGACGAAGTCGAGCATGTGAAGGCCTACCTGGACATTTGTCAATTCCGTTATCCCGGCAAGGTGCGCATCGAATGGAAGATCGATGAATCAGCGCTTGAGCTATATACGATCAAGACTGTGCTTCAGCCGATTGTGGAGAACAGCTATCTGCACGGCGGAATTATTCGCAAGCAGGATGCGGTTATCCGAATCTCCATCAAGAGACAAAATGGAAGAGTCGCGATGTCGGTGTACGACAATGGGCAGGGCATCCCCGAGAACCTGTTGCGGCAGCTCTCCGAAGGCGTCCATGCAGGTAAAGGCAACGGCTTCGGCTCAGCCAATATCAAGGATAGGCTGACGCTCTACTTCGGCGCCGATGCCGATTATACCTTTGAAAGCGCTTTGGGCGAGTGGACGCTCGTTACGATCGACTTCCCGGCTTGTCAGGCTGAACCATCTATGAGAAAGGGGAGCTAGCGATGCTGAATGTACTTATCGTAGACGATGAAATTTCGCATATACAAGGGTTGGTCCGATTCATTGAATGGGAGAAGCTTGGATTCTCCGCTCCGTTAACCTCGGAATCCGGCGAAGAGGCGTTGGACATGCTGCAACGCTCGCACTTCGACGTGCTCATCTCCGACGTATCCATGCCCGGCATGACTGGCATCGAGCTTGCGGCGGAAGCCAAGCGGATACATCCGCATATTCAAATTCTGATGATCAGCGGCTACAATGAATTCGAATTTGTGCAGGACGCGATTCATGTGGGAGCCCAAGCTTATGTGCTGAAGCCGCTCAAGACGGAGGAGGTCACGGCCCGGCTGCAAAGCTTCCGCACTGTCATCGCTATGCGAAGAGAGGTCGTTGAGCAGACCTTGGAGCTGGAGAAGAAGGTGTCTGAAAGCGCGAAGCTCGTGAAAGAGAGATTCGTCACCGATCTTATTGCAGATTCCGTTCCGAACGATGAGCTTCATGCCTCTTGGGAGGATCTGCTCGCTTTGCCCGATTTAAGCCTGGGCTTTCAGATTATCGTGATTGGCCTGGATCGTTATCTCTCGTCAGGCTTGGAGGCGAAGAAGCGCATGCTGTTAGGGAACGGCTTCAAACAGACGGCAGAGATCGGCTTGTCCAACAATAACTCGATCTGGCTGGCGCAGACATCTCCCGACGAGTTCGTTGCGCTGCATATCAATCCGTCGCCGTCCGAGCGAGTGAAAGCGGAGAAGCAGCTCCAATTCATCCAGACGATGATGCATGAACAGTATGGAGCCGCCGTCACCATCGGCTGCAGCCGCGAAGGCTTCGATTGGAAGGATGCCCCGCTCTTATATAGAGAAATTCGATTCAGCATGGCCAAGTCCAGACTGATGGCCAGCGGGGGAATCGTCTACGCCGACGAGGCGGAGAGCGGCGATTTCACGGCATACCGCATGCGCGACGAATTCGTTCCGGGCTTGTTGAAGCGTTTGGAGATCGGCGACTCGGAGCAAGTTTCCGATTACATGAACCAGATCAGAGAAGCGCTGCTCGCGACCGAGAATACTTCGTTCGCTTATGCCCAAGCCTCGGGAATGAGCTTCTTGAGCGAGCTCGTCCGCCATTTGAAATGGAGGAAGGAGCCCGACGGCGAATCGAACATCTTGCTGTGGCGGCAGATGCTCGATTGCGTCAACGCGTCTCAAATGGCCGAGCTGCTGTCCGACTATATTCAGCGATACATGGAAACCGAACAGAAGGCGCATATGAATCAACAGCATAATTTGATTAGCAAGATCTCCCTGTTTATAGAAGAGCGGCTTCATGAGCACTGGACAGTCAAGCAGTTGGCGGAGCACTTCGCCTTGAACGCCAGCTACTTAAGCGTGCTGTTCAAGAAGGAAACGGGCCGAACGATCTCTGAATTCGTGCAGGAAACCCGTATCGTGCGCGCCAAGAAGCTGCTTCAGGACCCGAATATTAAAGTGTATGAGGTAGCCGATCAAGTCGGCATTCAAACAACCGCTTATTTCACTTATTTGTTCAAGAAGCTGGTCGGCGTTACCCCGCAGGAATACCGTGACTACCGCTATTCGCCGGAAGATGCGTAAGGCTGGGTTCTCGGCGGTTCTTTGTCCAACCCCAGACGCTCGTACTGCTCCTGCGGCGCGGCGCTCGCCTCCATCAGCTTCACGAGCAAGAGCTTCATCCGCTCTTCGGCCGCCTCGTCGTTCAACGTCTGGCTTTGCATGGGGTCGGTATCCAAATCATACAGCAGGGTGCCCATCCGGTGCGCGGGAACAAAGCTGTCGGCTTTGATGCGAAGCGTGCGCAATCCCTTCGTGAACGTCCAGGGTTCGGACAACTCCATGCCTGACAGCTCCTCTACAGAGAAGAGCGAAGCCATATGCGCCGGCATAAGCGTATAGTTGTAAAGCGGAGAGTTATCCGCCCGTACGGGCGCGCGCATATAGACATACCGGCCATCGGTGCAATTCACATGGGCTCCGTGTATGCCGAACATGACCGCCTCGCGGCTGCGTCGTCCCTCAGCTTCCGCCCGCAGCGCATCTGTCAGCGGGATGCCTGTCATATCCTTCGTCGCTGCGACGCCAAAGAAATCCAGTATGGTCGGGGCAAGATCGATCATTTGCGTCAATTGCCCGCATCTCGCACCGCGACTGCCGGAACGGGGATCCCATAGAAACAGCGGCGTTCGGGCGATCTCGTTATAGAACGGCATCATGCTCTTGCCCCACCAGTCATGCTCGCCGAGCAGCAGTCCATGATCCGTGGTAACAATCAGCAGGGTATCCTTCCATAAGCCGTATTCGTCCATGGCATCCATAACCTTGCCAAGCGACGCGTCGCACATGCTCAGCAGCGCTGAGTATTCGTACCTACAATGCTCCGCTTCCTGTCTGGTTTCCTGCACTTGCGCATAGTTAGGCCAATCGAACGGCTTACCCTCGTAATCATGCGGATAGAGGTCTCTGTAGGCTTGAGGGGCGAAAAAAGGCTCATGTGGATCGAAAGCTTCGATCTGAAGCAGCCAGTTGTCCTCTGCGTGGTTGGTACGAATAAATTCCAATCCACGCGCGAAGGTCTTCGTCTGAGAATGGCTGTCTTCCGTACGCATAGATTGCCGGTTAATCCAGTCTTGACGGAACAAACGGCCGCGATATCCTTCATAGCGGTGAACATGCTCAGGTATACTCTGCTCGGCGACCACGCCTTTCCAGGGATCGCCCTCTTGCCCGCGCACATTGTCCCATGTCGTATATTGACCATGGTAGGTAGAGCCTCCGGCTTCCCAGTAATGATAGTGATCGCTGACCAAGTGGGAGTAGACGCCGTTCTCCCGCAGCATCGCGGGCATGGAATCGTCGAACGGTTCAAGCGGCCCCCAGCTTCGATGGAGAAAATGATGACGACCCGTTAACAAATCTCTCCTTGCGGGCATGCAAGGCATGCTGCCTACCCAATGATTGTCGAAGGTCACGCTTTGTTCGGCCAGACGACTGAAGTTTGGTGCATGAATGTCCTTTCCCCCGTAGGGAGGAAGCATATGACGGTTCAATGAGTCGAACATAACCAGTATAGCTTTCATCTGCACGCTCCTTCTGCAATTTTATGGCACTCAATCCGATTATCGTTCATCCGCCATTCTTCTATTATACCTGTCAGCTGTTTCGCGACCGACCGGACGTTGATTGGTTTTTTTTCGTTTTGATTGTCGCATTCTAATGAATCATCATATCGTCCATCATTATCCGCATATCGTCAATGGCTTCAAACCGCGATTTTCCGTACGATAAGCGCATCAAGCACATGAGGTGATCATTCTGAATATTCATTTCGACCCTGTCCTGCGCATATTTTCGATCTCTACGGATCACAGTTCTTACGTATTCGGCATCAATGATAAAGGAATTCTGCAGCATTTGTATTGGGGAGATCCCGTTGCGGCGGCAGACTGCGCGCCTCTCTTAGGCAGTCGTTCGCATAGCTCGTTCGATGCCGCTTTGGATCGTGAAGCGGAAGAATACGCCTACTGGGGCGGTTTGTCGTATATGGAGCCGTCCTTGAAGGTTCGCTGGCATGACGGTGTGCGCGATCTTCGTCTTGACTACGAAGGATATGCCATTGAACAACAGGATGGCAGAGAGACGCTGACGATTATGCTGAAGGATGAGTACTATCCGCTCCAGGCACGCCTGATCTACACCGTCTTTCCCGGACTTGACCTCATCGAACGTTCCGCCGTCATAGACAATTGCGGAAGCCAGGATATCGTGCTGGAGAATGTCCAGTCGGCCGCTTGGACAATGCCGGTGCTGCCTCGCCATCGCTTAACCCATGTAACGGGTAAATGGTCCGGCGAATTTCAACTCCGGAATACGGATCTATCCGAAGGGAAGACGGTGCTGGAGTCGCGGCGCGGCTTCACCGACGGCCACGCCAATCCATGGTTCGCGATCGACGGAGGGAACGCTTCCGAGCAATCCGGTCAAGTATGGTTCGGGGCGCTGGCCTGGAGCGGCAACTGGAAGATCGTCGCGGAGAAAACAGCATTCGAGCTCGTGAGGGTAACGGGAGGCATCAACGATTTCGACAGCGAATGGACGCTTCAGCCGGGGCATAGCTTTGCAACGCCGACCTTTGTAGGCGGTTACGTCTCGGACGGGTTTGGCGCCATGAGCCGCATGCTGCACCGCTATCAATATGAAGTCGTGGCGCCTGACAGAGGACTGCGCAAGGTGCTGTATAATTCATGGGAAGCCACATACTTCGACGTCAACGTACAAGATCAGATGGAGCTTGCCGAGCGCGCTTCCCGGCTTGGCGTGGAGCTGTTCGTTATCGATGACGGCTGGTTCGGTCAGCGCAATCATGATCATGCAGGTTTGGGGGATTGGACCGTCAATTCGGATAAATTCCCGAACGGTCTTGGCGAGCTGATTCACAAGGTTCGCGGACTCGGCATGGAGTTCGGCATCTGGGTCGAGCCGGAAGCCGTTAATCCGGACAGCGATCTGTATCGCAGCCATCCCGATTGGGTCTATCATTTTCCTACCCGCTCGCGTACGGAGCTTCGCAATCAACTCGTGCTCAATTTGTCCATGCCCGAGGTGAAAAGCTACATCCTTTCATTTATGTCGGAGCTGCTTGGACAACATGACATCTCATTCATCAAATGGGATATGAACCGTACGATTACCGAGCCGGGCATGCACAATCATCCCCTTAATCGCCAGAAGGAGCTATGGACTCGGCATGTTCACAGCTTATACGAGATATGGGCGGAGCTGCGCGAGAAATTTCCCCATGTCGCATTCGAGACCTGCGCCGGCGGCGGCTCCCGCATCGACTTCGGCATGCTGCGCTACGCCGATCAAGCATGGCCGAGCGACAACACGGACGCATTTGATCGACTTAGCATTCAAGAAGGCTTCTCGTACGTCTATACGCCGAAGCTGATGACCTGCTGGGTGACGGAAGAGATTAGCGGGATGAACAAGCGCGCTACTTCCATCGCATACCGCTTCCACAGCGCTATGACGGGCACGCTCGGAATCGGAGCCAACCTGAACCACTGGAGCAAGGACCAGCTTGCGGAAGCAGCCGCTCTGGTGGATCAGTACAAGGCCATACGACCTCTGGTTCAAGAGGGCAGACAATATCGTCTGGGCATGCTGAAGCACAAAGGCGTCGAAGCGGTGCAGTATGTCGGATCTGACGGGAACGGCGGGGAAGAGAGCGTCCTATTCGCGTTCCTTCACTCTCAGAAGCTTGGCGACCGGCTTCCCCGCTTGCTTCTGCAAGGACTGAACCCTGACAAAGGGTATAGGATCGACGGCATCGATGGCGTGCACAGCGGACAGTCGCTCATGCGAATCGGCATAGAACTGCCGCTGAGAGGCGATTTTGACAGTCTGATGTATCATATACGCGAGCAGTAATAATCAATCGGCCCTCTTGGGGAAGTCAGCCTTTATGCGTGCTTCGGTACGCGCTAGGCGACTTTCCCATTATTTTTTTGAACAAGCGCGAGAAATAGTACGGATCCTGAAATCCAACGCGCGCGCCGATTGCTTTGACGCTTTGATCGGTTAAATCCAGATATTGACCGGCTAACTGTATTTTCAATCGCAGATAATAGTCAATCGGCGAATAGCCGGTCTTTTTTTTGAAGAGCTGCGTGAAATGGGGGACGGACAATGCCGCCTGCGCGGCAAGCTCCGACAGTGATACATTATCCTCCAGACGCTCTGTCATATACTGTATAGCCTTCTCGATATCAAGCTGCCTTCTTGGACTCGGAACAGCTTGACGCCTGGTCTGAATAAGACGAATCAAGCCCGCCAGATGACAAGCAAGCTGCGAGACATAGGCGACATGCTCCAGAGAATAGCCTTGGCTGAGCAATCCAAAGCATTCGTCGAACAATCCGATCATTTCCGAAGAACGCTCCACCGGAAGGGGCACTGGCGCCGCGTTCCATTCCTCTTCGAAGAATGACGGCCCCAGCTCGCCCTTCACATGCAGCCAATAGATCGTCCATGGCTCCTCTTCCGAAGATCCATATTCATGCGGCATGCCGGCAGGGATGACTGTAATCTCGCCCTTGCGCACCTCGTAACGCCGTTCGTTATTCCTTCTTACCCACCCTCGCCCGTTCGTGCAATACATGATGATATAAGCCTGACTGCCCTCCGGCCGTCTTCGGTAATGATCGCGCGCATGAGGAAAGCAGCCGATATCTGTAATATGCAGCGACTTGATCAGCGGATGTGCAGAGTATTCGTCCAAGATATGATCTGGAAGCACGATCAATCTTTGCGATTGGAAGCCATCTTCCTTCAATTGTCTATCTATCATTATGACACCCCGTAGTTATGCCCTATTATCACGAATTGAATTGGATGATTATCATCATATCGTCCATCATTATCATTCAATTGTCAATGGCGGTCCGCGACCGATTTCCGTACGATGAATACAAGAATAGATGGATTGAGGAGGATGAATACAAATGGCTGCACAAGCTGAAGTAAAGGTTTGGGAACAGACGATAGAGCTGCCCACTTATGAAGTCGGGAAGCCTGATCAGAACCCGATGTTTCTCGAGAAACGTGTTTATCAAGGGAGCTCGGGACGCGTCTACCCGCATCCCGTCATCGACAAGGTTTATGACGAGAAGGTGATGAAGCCGTACCGAATGGTCTTCCTGGAGAACGAATTCATTCAAATTCAGTTGATGCCTGAGCTGGGAGGCCGAATTTACAGAGCATTGGACAAGACGAATCAATACGACTTTGTCTATTATAATCGGGTCATCAAACCTGCGCTTGTCGGACTCGCCGGACCTTGGATCTCTGGCGGCATCGAATTCAACTGGCCGCAGCATCACCGGCCGAACACTTACGGACCGGTCGATTGCGATATCCGCGAGAACGAAGACGGCAGCAAGACGGTGTGGGTAGGGGAAATCGACCGCATGTACGGCACGAAGGTCACGACGGGCTTCACCCTGCATCCCGGAAAAGCCTATCTGGAAATTAGCGCGCAGCTGTACAATCGAACGGCCGAGCCGCAAACCTTTCTATGGTGGGCCAATCCCGCAGTAGCCGTCAACGATTACACCCAGTCCGTTTTTCCGCCGGATGTCCATGCTGTATTCGACCATGGCAAACGGGATGTATCCAAATTCCCGATCGCGACCGGAACTTATTATAAAATGGATTATTCCGAGGGCGTCGACATTTCTCGATACCGCAATATTCCAGTACCAACCTCGTATATGGCGTATCATTCCGATTTCGATTTCGTCGGAGGCTACGATCACGACAAGAAGGCGGGCATTCTTCATATTGCAAATAAGCATGTGTCCCCCGGCAAAAAACAATGGACTTGGGGGCATGGCGAGTTCGGCCAAGCCTGGGATCGCAATCTTACCGATGAGGACGGGCCTTACATCGAGCTGATGACTGGAGTATATACGGATAACCAGCCCGATTTCACCTGGCTTCAGCCCTATGAGGAGAAAAGCTTCAAGCAATACTTTATGCCTTACAAAGAAGTCGGCATGGTGAAGAATGCGACGATCGATGCCGCTGTCAATCTGGAAATCAACGAACGGCAAACAACGATAACCGTATATGCAACCTCGATCTTCGAGCAAGCTCGGATCGTCTTGAGCGGCAAGCAACGCGATTATATCGATCAAACCATTCGTTTGTCTCCGACCCAAACCTTCAGTGCGTCGGCGGTTCTCGAAGAAGGAGAGGAAGAACAGAACCTGTCGCTAGTTGTTCTGGATCATAATGGAAATGAACTGGTTAGCTATCGGCCGACGCGAAAGGGAATAGAGAAAACGCCTGAGCCCGCCAAAGCGATTGGCGAGCCTGCCGATATACGAAGCACGGAGGGACTCTACTTAGCCGGCCAACATCTGGAGCAATACCGCCATGCCACCTATGAACCCGATCCCTATTATTTGGAGGGCTTGAAGCGCGATCCTGACGATATTCGTTTAAATAATGCGTACGGTCTGCTCTTGCTGCGACGAGGACAATTCCAGGACAGCGAAGCTTACTTCCGCCGCGCTATAGCAACGCTTACCCGCCATAACGCCAGACCCTACGATGCGGAGCCGTTCTTTCATCTGGGTAAATCGCTCAAGTGGCAGGATCGTCGCGAAGAAGCCTTCGCAGCCTTCTACAAATCCGTTTGGTCAGGCGCCTGGCAATCCGCAGGATATTTGGAGCTCGCTCAACTTGCAGCGGGCGACGGCAAGCTGGATGAGGCGCTGGAGCTTATTGAACGTTCCTTATCGTCGCACTATCATAACCTGAAAGCAAGACTTGTGAAAACCGCGTTATTGCGCAAGCTGAAGCGATTCTCAGAATCCGAGCGTCTTGCACTGGAAACTTCGGCGTACGATCCGATGGATTTCGGTTCACGCCATGAGCTCTTTTTAATCTGCCAAGCAGCAGGGAAAGCGGAAGGGGCCTCTAAAGCCCTGCATGCTCTCGTCTGCCTTATGCGCGACGATGTCCACAATTATATCTCGCTGGCGCAGGATTATGCGGATATGGGGTTGTACGAGGAAGCGCTGGAATTGCTGAGCAGAATGGCAGAGCGCACCGAAGGAGATGTCTATCCCATGGTGCACTATTATCAAGGTTACTTTCATCATTTGTCCGGGGATGATTCGTCCTGCAACTCATTCTATGAGCGAGGCGAACAAGCCGAATCCGCCTATTGCTTTCCGAATACCATCGCAGACTACCTGGTCTTGTCCCATGCTGCCGAGTCGCGCAGGAATGACGCAAAGGCGCGCTATTATCTTGGCAATCTGCTGTACGACAAGAAGCGCCACTTGGATGCGGCAACGAATTGGGAGGCTTCTGCTGCTCTGGACAACAGCTTCGCCACCGTACACCGCAATCTGGCTCTGGCTTATTATAATAAGCAAAACAAGCCGGATGAAGCAATGGCATCGCTCCTGAAGGCGCAATCGCTTGCGCCGGAAGATGCGCGCGTCTTCTACGAGCTGGATCAATTAAGCAAGAAACTTTCCTATTCAGCCGAACAACGTTTAACGGCCATGGAGACGCATAAGAAGTTAATCGAGGCTCGTGATGATCTGTATCTCGAATATGTGACGCTGCACAACTTCCTTGGCCGTCATGAAGAAGCGCTCAAGCTCATCCTTACGCGCAGCTTTCACCCTTGGGAAGGCGGGGAAGGCAAGGTTCCGGCTCAATATGTCCTGGCACGAGTAGAGCTTGCCAGACAGCTTCTGGCGCAAGGAAAGGCGGATGAAGCCGTTCATCAACTGAACGCGGCCAAGCAATATCCGCTATCCTTGAATGAAGGCAAGCTTGAAGGCGCTCAAGAGAATAATATCGACTATTACCTTGGAAATGCTTATCATAGGCTTGGCCGTTCCGAGGAAGCTCGCAAATACTGGTTACTCGCCTCGAAAGGTCTGAGCGAGCCTGCAAGCGCCATGTTCTATAATGATCAACCTCCTCACATGATCTATTATCAAGGCGCGGCGCTGCGGAAGCTGGGCTTGGAACGCGAAGCCCGCAGTCGCTTCAACAAGCTGGTTGATTACGGTGAACAACATTTGTTTCAATCGCAAAAAATCGATTATTTCGCCGTGTCATTGCCCGACTTTTTGGTCTTCGACGAAAATCTGGACAATAGAAATCGCATTCATTGTCACTATATGATTGCGCTCGGTTCGCTTGGACTCGAACATGCGGCAGAAGCCGAACAACATTTCCATGAAGTATTGAAGCTCGAACCGGCCCATCAAGGAGCTGCCTTGCATCTTGATTTGCTCAGGTAGGAAATGAAATAGGGATTGAAGATTCTGACGGGAATGAGAGGTGCGCAAGAAGATGAATCACGGCAGGTGGGAGAAAACGACCTTTGAAGGATATTCAGCATGGAAAGGCTTCAATGTCAATCTGGAGCTGATGCTCCTTCCTTCGCTGGGCAGCAAAATCGTATCGCTGAAGGATAGAGTTACAGGAAGAGAATGGTTGTCCCGAACTGCAATGCCGCTCGGACATCGCGGCTATGGCAGTTCATTCGCAGAAGGAGATGGCAGCGGATGGGACGAGATGTTCCCTACCATCGATGCTTGCGAGCTTCAAGAATCACCTTGGCGCGGAACGAAGCTGCCCGATCATGGCGAGGTATGGTCGTTGCCTTGGCGCTGTGAGCCTATTCAAGACAATCGCTTGCATTGTGCTGTTGACGGCCTGCAGCTTCCCTATCGATTGGAGAAAACCTATTCCTTCACTGACAAAGGCCGGCTAAGAATCGATTATAGGGCCGCTAATGTGAGTTCTGATCCAATTCCGTTTCTGTGGGCGGCCCACCCTCTCTTTCAAGTCAACGCCGGCATGATGATCGAAGTTCCTGACGAGCTTAATCGAGTCATCGTTTCTTATTCGCATAAGAATCGATTAGGCGCCCGAGGCTCTAGACTTTCATGGCCTAGGGCGTCTCTGCCTGGGCAGACGGAGGTTTTCTTGAACGATGTGGAGGCGGCATGCGCGCAAACCGCGGAGAAATTTTATTTTGACGGTATGCTTCCCGAAGGGCGAGTTTCATTGTACGATCCGGCGAGCGGGGAGAAGCTTACGCTATTATTCCCTCAGGAGAAGATTCCTTATTTGGCGATATGGGCGAACTATGGCGGTTATTCCAATCAGTATCATGTGGCGTTGGAGCCTGCAACGGGCTTTCTTGATAATGTCGCAACGGCGTGGCGTCAAGGAAAAACCGCTATAATTGCCGGTTTCGGTCAATATGAGTGGTCTCTGGAGTTAGATCTGGAGCATAATAAACGAGGGGAGTAGACGTATGAGCAAGATGTTCGTGGATGGCCATTGAACATCTTGCTCCCTTCTCAACAAACCTCTTAATCCCATGATTTCATGCTTCATTGTCTTCTTCGCTTTGCTTCGACCGAAGCACCTTCTTCATGTTTTTCTCGAACTTGGCTCGCGGTATCAGTACGCTATGCTTGCAGCCAACGCATTTGATGCGGATATCCATGCCCATACGTATGATTTCCATTTCATTCGCGCCGCATGGATGCTGCTTCTTCATTAAGACAACATCTCCTAATTCGAATTGCTTTCTCTCCATCGCTTACGCTCCCTCTATCGAATTTTTGAATGTGACGATTTTCGGATACGGCATCTTTATCCCGTGATGATCGAATGCTTCTTTAACCACTTTGTTCATCAATCTTGCAACGGTTGTCTGGGTATTGGGCAAGCATTCTGCAATGATTCTTATCGTGACTGCCGATGATTCCAGTGACACGATTCCGAGCACCTCTGGCTCTTTTACCACATTTTCACTTTTCAGCTCATGCATTGTTTCCGTAATAATTCTTGTCGCATGCTCGATATCGGCATCATAAGCAAGGGATACATCCAGCACAGCCAACGAATTGCTTACAGAGAAATTTGTAACAGCGCCTATCGTGCTGTTCGGCACAATGTGAATTTCGCCGGTCCAGCTTTGAATGCGTGTCGTTCGTAATCCTATCATCTCCACTGTACCTTTGAAGGTACCTGTTTGAATCACATCGCCAACAGCGAATTGATCTTCCATAATGATGAAGAATCCGGTCAGGATATCCTTAACCAAGCTTTGCGCCCCGAAACCGATCGCAATTCCGACCACGCCTGCCCCTGCCAGCAACGGCCCCAGATCCAAACCAATCTCAGACAGCGTTAGCATTCCAGCTATGAAATAGATTACGTAGGATGTCACATTTTTCATTAGCTTGCCAACCGTCGTCATTCGTCTGGCTTGATTGGGGGGCCGCTTGCTAGCCCGATCAATAACGATTCTATTCACCGACTTATGCAATATCCAGATAAGAATTCTACCTACAACTAGAATCGCTGCAATTCGAATAACCGTATAACCGAAATCGCTCCACATGCTTTCCATGTCAAACCATTCCGTTGATTTTTCCAACAGATAATGCACCCGTCATCATCTCCGTTTTCATACATTCTCCGTTTGAAAATGATTTAACACCTGTCAATCAATACATACCCGTCTTGCACAGGCTTGAATATGCCTCGAATCTCTACCTTCTCTTGTTCTATAACGCCGCTCACTGCTGTGAGATCCTCTTCCGGAAAATGAATAGACAAGGCGCAGCCAGCTGTTATTTCCTTAGGCGTGGGACAAATATCGATTTCAATATCGGCATATTCGAGCAGCATTTCCGCCCGCAATGCCTGTTGTGTGGAATCAAATGCGATTAACATGGAAAGCCCCCTGTATTCTAACTTGCCTTACATTCATTATACCGAAGTATTATACGTATAAAAAGCAAGTTTCATCCATATACTAGTATCATATAAGAGTCATCGGGGAGGGTTTCTATGAAGCTTCCATTTATGAAAGACGCGCCTTTCAAATTGCCCTATACAACATCCAACATCACATCACTGCTAGTGAATCGGTTAAATGGATATCTTGATCAATTAGGTAAGGATCGACCCATCGTCATTATTTGTATCGGCACCGACAGATCGACCGGCGACGCTTTAGGACCATTAATCGGAACTTCCCTTTCGAAATTCAGAAGCCCTCACTTTCATCTTTACGGCACTCTGGAAGAGCCTGTTCACGCTATGAACCTGGATGAAACTCTCTCAGCAATTCAAGCTTCATTCACAAATCCATTCGTCATCGGCATCGATGCCTGCCTTGGCCAAGTTTCGAGCGTTGGCTGCATTCAGATCGGCGAAGGCCCTGTTCGTCCCGGAGCCGGCGTGAACAAAGATTTGCCGCCTGTTGGAGATATTCACATTACCGGTATTGTCAACGTTGGCGGCTTTATGGAATACTTCGTACTCCAGAATACAAGGCTGCATCTCGTCATGCGTATGTCAGACATTATATCGCTAGGCTTGTTCACAGCAATTGCCGGCTATAAGGGCGTCTCGGCCTCCACAAGAGATCAGACTGCGGCTACTGATCTCTCTTGAAAACTGTCTCCTCTATTAAAGCAACCAGTTGTTGTCGTTCTTCCCTATTTCGCTTTATCGATTGCGGAGCGTTCCTCTGGCGTTAAAGGATATGAGGAAGCTCCTTGTTCGACAGGTTTCGCATATACATATGTGCTATCTCTGCTATGCAGACCCGAGAATACAACTCCATCCTTCTCCTCGCTCACAATTGCAATGGAGAAGCTAAGATCATTGCCTCCATCCGAGAATGCATTGTAACGAACTGTGCCGACTTTGCTTTTCAGCTTTGGCAATAATTTGGACATCTCCGCAACCTTCTCTTCAAGCTTCTCTGTGTACTGCTGTTGCTCATCGATTCTTCGCTTCATATCGCCAATAACATCTTCCAGATTATCAACGCCCGTATTCCCCATCACTTCAAGATATTGCTTTCGAAGTTCCTTTAGTCTGCCGTTTAACCTCATCACCCATACGAATCCGATTACTAACAGTATTGCCATCACAGCACAGCCTATTGCAGCAGGCTCGTTTATCCATTCATCCATCTGCGAACTTCATCCCCTATTCCCCGTAATGCGACACTATTTCTTTCATGGCGGCAAGCAATGCGTCTACATCATCTTCTGTTGTATATATGCCCACGCTTACCCGAATAGCACCCGTTAACGATGTACCGGCAGACTCATGCGCAAGCGGTGTGCAATGGTAGCCTGCCCTTACAGCTATTCCATAATGCTGATCCAGTATAAAGGAAAGCTCGGACGGGTCGATAGCGTTTGCGACAAAGGAGACAATCCCCGTTTTTTCTTCTCCCAACGAAGGCCCGATAAGCTGGATGCCGGAGAGTCGAATCAACCCCTCCATCATACGTTGCGTCAACGTCCATTCTTTCGCATGGATTTTCTCTACCGTTTCATTCAATACATATTTGACGCCCTCTTGAAGCCCCGCAAGCCCCGGGGTATTCTGCGTCCCCGCCTCATAACGATCAGGTCTTACAGACGGCTGTAGAGGCGTCTCCGACTGACTCCCTGTTCCACCATACAACAACGGCATCAGTTCCAAATCGGGAGCTATATAGAGCCCGCCTGTACCCTGTGGGCCAAGCAAGCCTTTATGCCCTGGAAAGGCCAGCAGATCAATCCCCATTGAAGCTACATCAATCGGAATGATTCCCGCGCTTTGCGCGGCATCGACTAATAATTTCACTTGATGCTTTCGAGCTATCTCGCCGATTGCACTTACTGGGGCAATCGACCCGAGCAAGTTTGAACTGTGATTGACAATTATCATGCTTGTATTTCCTTTTATTGCACGTTCTATATCGAGCGGATTTATAACGCCGCGCTCATCGCCTTTAATATAATCAACTTCAATCTTTAATTGTTTCTCCAGCATATATAGCGGCCTTCTTACGGAGTTATGCTCAAGCGAGGTTGTTATTATGTGATCTCCTTGCTTCACCCACCCCATAATTGCCATATTCAAAGCCATCGTGGTATTCGAAGCAAAGGCGATATCATTAGGATTTTTTATATGGAACAGCTTGGCAAGCTGCTTTCTCGTATCGAATAAGACACGACTTGCGCGCACTGCCATGGCATGACTGCCTCTTCCCGGATTAGCTGAGTCTTGACGCATGGCGTTCATTACAGCATCCAGCACTTGGGGCGGCTTCGGCCATGATGTAGCGGCATGATCCAGATAAATCAATTTTCGTTCGTTCTCCATGCTTCGACCTCCTTATTTCCTTGTCTATACATAACAATGGCATATCTTAGTTTAATCCTTCGACTTCAGGATTACAACTTAGACATGCCATTGTTCATGCTTTATCGATACAACAGATCCCTTCGCATTCTATAATTTTAACTTCTTATTCACTTACTCGAGCATTCAATCGTCGAAACTCTAATTCTCTCCACGCTTACGCCAGTCGTTGAAGCAGCTCCAACAGCCGTTCCAAATCCTGCTTATTGTAGTATTGCAGTTCAATTTTCCCTTTATCCTTTTGTTGCTTAATCTTCACTGTTGTTTTAAATCGTTCTCTCAGTGATTCTTCCAAAGAGTCAATATAGGGATCTCTCTTTTTCTGCTTCGGAGTTTTTTGAACCTCATTCGGCTTAACATCCAGTCTCTGCACGGCATCCTCAAGCTCCCGCACACTCCATTCGGATGCAACAGTCGCTTCCGCCAATTGCTTCTGCGTCTTAGCATCCTTAATGGCCACCAATGCTCTTGCATGTCCCATTGACAATGTTCCACGTGAAACATTGTCCTTGATTTCTTCAGGAAGCGACAGTAGTCTTACGAAGTTGGCGATATGCGATCTCGATTTCCCCACCTTCAAGCTCAGCTCTTCCTGTGTAAGCTTGAATTTATCCATTAAAGATTGGTACGCAATCGCTACTTCAATAGCGTTAAGATCCTCTCTCTGCAGATTCTCTATAAGTGCGATTTCCATTACTTGTTGATCTGTAAAATTCCGAACTACAGCAGGTATCGTGGCGTTCCCGCAATATTGCGATGCTCTAAACCGCCGTTCTCCTGCTATGATTTCAAAGCCTTTAAGCACAGATCTAACGATGATTGGTTGAATGATACCGTGTTGCTTAATCGACTCCGCCAGTTCTTTAATTGAATCCTCGTCGAATGTTTTCCTGGGTTGATAGGGATTAGGTCTTAGCTGGTTAAGGGTGATTTCAATTACCTTATCATCATCATTCACAGAAAGCGATGGAATAAGCGCATCAAGACCTCTACCTAGCCGCTTGTTCATAAGTAATCACTTCCTTCGCAAGTTCTAGATATACTTCAGCGCCTTTGGATCTTGGATCATAAGTTATAATCGCTTGACCATGCGACGGAGCTTCACTGAGACGTACGTTTCTTGGAATAATGGTTTGATAGACCTTTTGTTGAAAATATTTTTTAACCTCTTCAATCACTTGAATACCTAAGTTTGTTCTTGCATCGAGCATGGTAAGCAAGACGCCTTCAATTTGCAATGATGTATTCAGGTGTTTCTGTACAAGTCGAACCGTATTTAGCAATTGGCTCAAACCCTCCAATGCGTAATACTCACACTGAATTGGTATCAACACGGAGTCTGCTGCTGTAAGAGAGTTAATCGTCAGTATGCCAAGGGAAGGCGGGCAATCGATAAGAATGTAATCGAATTGATCCTTGATCAGCTGCAGAGATTTTTTCAAACGATGCTCTCTAGAAATCGTTGGAACCAATTCGATTTCGGCTCCAGCAAGTTGAATGGTAGCCGGTATAACCGTCAAACCATGCACCATTGTTTCCACCATTGCTTCCTTCGGATGAACATCATCTATGAGAATGTCATAGATACAATTCTCTACGTCGGCTTTGTTAATCCCAAGTCCACTAGTCGTATTACCCTGCGGGTCGATATCTACCAACAACACCTTCCTTCCCAGAGAAGCAAGACATGCAGCTAAATTTACAGACGTAGTTGTCTTACCGACACCACCTTTTTGATTCGCAATTGCTATTATCTTCGACAAACCCAACTCACCTCAAATGTGAAACTATTGTCGGAGGAAACCTATATTCTCGAATTATTAAAATTGATCGTCTCAGTGTACGATGGTTATTCAAATCCAATGAAATACAGGTTTAATCGCCAAATGAATTTCAGTTTCTAGTCTTTCATTGATTGTTGTAAGGTGAAACGCGCTTTACTAGAGCAAGATGCACCTGAGTCCCTTTATATAAGGTGAACCGTGTACGCCGTCCTTTGGCGGCACGGCGCGTTTCATTACCGTTTTTTCTGAAGTCGCACAAACAAGCAGCATATTCAACGAAAACGGTATCTGGAGAAATATAGAGTGTATATCGAAATGATATACTTTCCCATATTTTAAAAATGCATCGCCGCCTTCAATGAAGGCGGCATCATTTTTCCATATGGTCGTTCTTATTCAGCGTTTTGGGATCTGAATCGTAATCTCGTAATGATCCTCATAATCCTTTTCATTTGTCTTAATTTTGAGGCCTGATCCATTCACCATATCAATTGATTGTCGAATCGTATTAAGAGCGAGGCGAACATCCTTGGTGAAGGAAATTCGTTTCGCCTTCTTATTCTTCTCCGTTTCCTTCAGAAAAGCAATTCGCATCTCCGTCTGCTTCACATTCAGATCCTTCGCAATGATTTCTTCAAGCAATTTCAACTGTTGTTCCTCATTGTCCAAGGAAAGCAATGCTCTAGCGTGACGTTCCGTTATTTTACGATCCATTAATGCAATTTTAATCGTTTCCGGCAACATTAGCAATCGGAGTTTATTAGCAATGGTAGATTGACTCTTTCCCAAGCGCTGCGCCAGGCTTTCTTGCGTCAAATCATGCAGTTCAATCAGCTTTTGGTAGGCTACCGCTTCTTCAACAGCAGTCAGACCTTCACGCTGCAGATTTTCAATGAGCGCAATGGATGCCGTTTGTGAATCATTGAATTCACGCACGATAGCGGGTATCGTATCATAACCCAGCTTGGTCACTGCCCTCCACCGGCGTTCTCCAGCAATAATTTCATAACGATTATTTCGCATGCGTACAACAATAGGTTGAATAACGCCATGGGTTCGAATAGTCTGACATAATTCCTCAATACGATCATCATCGAACACGGTTCTAGGCTGAAATGGACTTGTGTCCACTTCAGAAATTGGAATTTGACGAACTTCTTCTTGCGGCATGCGTTGTTCGGATAATCCGAACAAACGAGAAATTTGTTCTTTCATATCGATTACTACCACCCGGTCATGTGATAAACCCATTGCCTTTCAGCATGGATCATTATTCGAAGAAATAGACCAACTCATACCTGATAGGAAATTTTACAGCGTATCAAGTTGAAACGATATAGATTCATATTCAGCAGCTTTACCGACTAAATGAAGACAACAGATTCCAAATACTTTTGAGAACCCCTCTATCGAGGCCTTTCAGAGTTGAGTGACCGCGTTTAGATGTAGGATTTATCGCCAAACAGAACTTTCGTTTTCGAATGCTTGAAAACTTATAAATTCCATTTGTGGTAAAAAAGCTTCAGAGAAGAATCACTCATATTCAGTCTGCATACTTCTAAATTCGACTGATTAGCAATAAAATCCTGCTTGACAAGCCTCATGATTGTGAATATTGCATGATTTTCAATACTGCAGCGCGGTCTGTATATATTAAGTTTGCATTTCAAAGGTAGTCGGGAACCACAATAGGCATCAATCAATGTTCCACGTGAAACATATTTTCGCAATAACCCATTACAAAGGCTGTTTTAACGGCATTCCTGATTTTCTGGGATATTTTTTAGGCGTTGAAGCAGATTTGGATATAAATACGAAATGACGTTTTGATTTTTCATTCGGCAGTTCAAAATCAAATTGCTTCATCAGTTTTCCTTTAAGCTCATGTAAACTGAAATCGGCTTCCTTCAATTCATCATGGAGCTGAGATCCCTTCATAGCAACGAAAATCCCTCCTGGCTTTGCGAAAGGAAGACAAAATTCATTTAACACGCGAAGTCTGGCTACCGCTCTGGCCGTTACAACATCATAACAATCCCTATGTTCTGGTTTTCTTGAGGCATCTTCTGCCCGACTATGCAAGCAAAGCACTTGATCCAATTTCAATTCGTTACAAAGATGATTCAGAAATTGAATACGTTTATTTAAGGAATCAACGATCGTTATCTGTAGATGCGGATAGCAAATTTTCAAAGGTATGCTCGGAAATCCTGCTCCTGAGCCTATATCGGCCAAACGAGTAATCTCTTCCATATTCATAAAGAAAGCTAACGAAATGGAATCATAGAAATGCTTCTCATATACCGCATCCCTCTCGGTAATTCCGGTTAAATTCATTCGTTCATTCCACTCGATCAATAACTCGTAATAACGTTCGAATTGCTCCAATTGAAGAGGAGAGAGCATAATTCCTCTCTCCTCCAAGCAGCTATTAAACCAATGTAAGGTTTGATCCATTAGGAACCTCTTGCTGCCGTAACGCGATTATAATGCTCCAGGTATACCAGCAGTATCGAAATATCAGCCGGAGTTACACCTGCAATTCGCGATGCTTGCCCTATTGATAATGGACGAATGAGATTGAGCTTCTGATTGGCTTCAGATGCCAACCCTCTTACTTCATCATATACAATCGAATCCGGAATTTTCTTTTTCTCCATTTTATTGAGTCGTTCCACCTGAAGAAGTTGTTTTTCGATATATCCGGCGTATTTAATTTGAATTTCGACACCCTCCCTCATTTCCTCCGTTAATTCATAAGGCGTGGGAGCGACAGAAGCAAGATGAGCATACGTAATTTCCGGACGGCGAAGGAGCGACAGAATATCTCCGCCCTGGCTAACTGGAGCGGAGCCAGCCCCTTCCAGCATAGAATTGACATCCTCAGGCTTAACCTTCGTATTTCGCAAGCGTTCCACTTCCATCTCCACAAGCTCTTTCTTACGAAGAAAACCTTCATATCTCGCATCTGAAATTAGACCGATTTCATGACCAAGCGGCGTCAAGCGAAGATCCGCATTATCATGTCGCAGCAGCAGACGATATTCCGCCCTTGATGTTAACAATCGATAAGGATCGTTCGTTCCCTTTGTCACAAGATCATCGATCATGACACCGATATAGCCTTGCGAACGGCCAATGATAACAGGCTCTTTACCCTGCACTTTGCGAGCAGCATTAATGCCCGCCATTATTCCTTGGCCCGCAGCCTCCTCATAACCGGAGGTTCCGTTAATTTGACCGGCTGTGAACAATCCACTAATTATCTTCGTCTCCAGGGAAGGCCATAGCTGTGTTGGAACAATCGCATCATATTCAATCGCGTAACCGGTGCGCATCATCTCAACTTTTTCCATACCTGGGATAGAACGTAATATCTGTAATTGAACATCCTCAGGCATCGAAGTGGAAAGTCCCTGCACATAATATTCCGACGTATGCTTGCCCTCCGGCTCCAGGAATATCTGATGCTTAGGCTTATCGGCGAACCTTACGATCTTATCCTCAATGGAAGGACAATAACGCGGTCCTGTTCCCTCGATCGCTCCCGAGAACATCGGCGCCCGATGCAGGTTATCGTTAATAATCGTATGGGTCGATTCCGACGTATACGTTAACCAGCATGGAAGCTGCTCATTGTCGGAAGATTTCGTTTCATAGGAGAAAAATTTCGGTTTCTCATCCCCTGGCTGAATTTCCGTCTTCGAGAAATCAATGGAATCCTTATGAACACGAGGCGGCGTGCCCGTCTTGAAGCGAATAAGCTCAAGTCCATTCTCCTTCAAGCTTGCCGACAGACGCACAGACGGCTGTTGGTTGTTCGGACCGCTCTCATACATCAGCTCGCCCATAATAATTTTGCCGCGCAGATAGGTGCCAGTGGTCACTACGACAGCCTTCGCGCGATATTCTGCACCGGACTTGGTCAGTACGCCTACGCAGATTCCGTCTTCTACGATCAGCTCCTCGACCATCCCTTGGCGCATCGTAAGACGCGGCGTCTCTTCAATCGTCTTCTTCATTGTATGCTGATAAGAGAACTTGTCGGCTTGAGCGCGCAACGCGTGAACGGCCGGACCTTTGCCCGTATTGAGCATTCTCATTTGAATGAATGTTTTATCGATATTCCTGCCCATTTCCCCGCCGAGAGCATCAATTTCCCGCACGACATGCCCTTTCGCCGGACCGCCAATGGACGGATTGCAGGGCATGAATGCGACCATGTCCAAATTAATCGTGAGAAGCAGCGTCTCGCAGCCCATTCTCGCTGAAGCAAGCGCAGACTCACATCCTGCATGTCCGGCTCCAATTACAATGACCTCATATTCACCAGCCAAATAACTCATTTTCTTAAACCTCCCTACTTTCCGAGACAGAACTGCGAAAATATCTGATCAATAAGCGAATCTCCAGCTTCATCTCCAAGAATTTCTCCAAGCGATTCCCATGCGGAACGCACATCGATCTGTATGACATCAATCGGGATGCCGGTGTAAGTTGCTTCAATCGCATCCTCCATCGATTGCTTCGCTTGCTTTAACAAAGAAATATGTCGAACATTGCTGACATATGTCATATCATTCGCTTCAAGCTCACCTTCGAAAAACATGTCGTGAATAACGGCCTCCAACCGGTCGAGACCGCTCTCTTCCGCCATAGACATTCTTACGATTTGTCCCTTCGGCACAAATTTCATTAGCGCTTCACTATCCAAGGCGCCGGGCAAATCGGTCTTATTCACGATGACAATCATGGATCTGCCTTGCAACTGCTCCAGCAGAAGCCTGTCATCCGCATGAAGCGGTTCATTATGGTTAAGCACGAACAAGATCAAATCCGCGTCCTGAAGCGCGTTGCGGGATCTCTCTACGCCGATGCGCTCCACAATGTCGCTCGTCTCGCGTATGCCTGCCGTATCAAGGAGACGAAGCGGAATGCCGTTAATCGTAACAAACTGTTCAATCACATCGCGCGTCGTACCCGGGATATCGGTGACAATCGCCCGATTCTCTTGCGTAAGCATATTCATCAGCGATGATTTGCCGACATTCGGCCGGCCGACGATTGCCGTAACGATGCCTTCACGCAATAGTTTGCCATCATTGGCAGTCTTTAATAATCGATCCAACTCCCCAATTGCGGCTTGACATTGCTCGCGGATATAGGCGCTCGTCATCGCCTCTACATCATGCTCGGGATAATCAATATTCACTTCAATATGGGCTAACAGCTCGATAACTGTGCCTCTAAGCGCTTTAATCTGCTTCGAAAGCGTTCCTTCCGCCTGCTTTCTCGCAACGGAGAAGGCCCGATCGGATTTCGAGCGAATCAGGTCAATAACCGCCTCAGCCTGCATCAAGTCTATCCTTCCATTCAGGAAGGCTCTCTTTGTGAACTCGCCTGGCTCAGCCGTTCTAACGCCTTCCAGCTCGAGCACTGTATCCAGCACCTTCTTAACGGCGATAACGCCGCCATGAGCATTAATCTCTACGACATCCTCCGCGGTGAAGGATCGAGGACCTCTCATGACCGTCACGATGACTTCCTCGATCCTCTCCCCCGTTACAGGATGAACAATATGTCCGTAATGCACCGTATGGCTGTCAGCATCTCTCAGCTTTTTTTTTGAATCGAATATCAGGTCTACACAGTTGATCGCATTGTCTCCGCTCATTCGAATAATGGCGATTCCGCCTTCTCCTACCGCAGTGGAGATTGCCGCGATTGTATCCTGTACCATGTACAATCAGCACCTCTCAAATGGAAAAACAGCAATGACCATTAAGAGCCACTGCTGCAATCTGCTTCTATGTCTCTCCGATTCCAACGAACATTTAGGAGCGCAATGCGATGACAACGCGCCGATTCGGCTCATCGCCCTTGCTGAACGTTCGTACCTTCGGATGATTCTGTAATTGCGAATGAATAACCTTGCGTTCGAGCGGAGTCATGGGCTCAAGGACAACCTCTTTCCTCGTGCGAATCACTCTTCCCGCGAGACGATCGGATAGCTCCGATAAAGTCTTGCGCCTGCGCTCTCGAAAATCCTCTGCATCAAGAACGATACGAAGATGACTGTCGGAATAACGGTTGGCCACAATATTAATCAAGTACTGCAAAGCGTCAAGCGTCCCGCCCCGGCGTCCAATCAGCATGCCAAGATCACTGCTCCCCGATACGGACAACAACGTTCCTTCTTTCGTCTGCTTGCGATCTATACTTACCTGCAGTCCCATTGTACGCGCGACTTCGAGAAGAAATTGCTCGGCTTCTTCGATAGCATCAGGTATAAGCTCCAGCTCCACCTTGGCTGCTTTAACGCCAAGCAATCCGAACAGCCCCTTAGACGGCTGCTCCAGCACGTCAATCTTTACGCGATCCTTCGTAACTTGCCATTGTGTTAACCCATTTCGTACAGCATCGTCAATCGTCTTACCCGATGCAACGATTTTCTTCATTTTGCAAGGACCTCCTTACCCTTGTTAGAGGAACGCACATATAAGAAGTAATTTTGTATGATTGTGTACAAATTACTGAATACCCAATACAGCGGCAACGCTGCCGGGAACGACAATGACATGACAAAAATCAATACAGGGAATATCGTCATAATCATGGCCATGCCGGGCATAGCCTGAGTTTGTTGCTTCTGCATCATCTTCGATTGAACAAAGGTGGTGAGCGCCGCAAGGATCGGCAAGAAGTACCATGGGCTTGGTTCGCCAAGTACAAAACCGAAAAGCTTCTCCAAACGAATATTCTCATTCCAGTTAATCGAATTGTAGAGCGCAATGAAAACCGGCATTTGAATGATGAGCGGCAAGCAGCCTGCCATCGGGTTAACCTTATTCGCTTGGAAAAGCTTCATCGTCTCTTCCTGCTGCTTCTGCCTGTCGTCCTTATACTTCTTTTTGATCTCGTTCAATTGCGGCTGCAAAGCCTGCATCGCCTTGGAGCTTCGAACCTGCTTGATTGTAAGCGGCAGAATCAATGAACGAACAATAATCGTTAAAGTTAGAATCGCAAGCACATAGGAACCGCCGAACCAATCAGCGAATGTATCGAGTGATTTCGCGAAATAATAAACAACGTTTTTCTCCCAGAAGTTCCCGTTATGCAGATCCTCTGTTTGTGCAGTATGGCTGGAAGCGTTGCCGCAGCCTGCGAGAATTCCCATAAGCACGATAAGGGAAATCACGGTCAACCATTTTCGGTTTACATTACGAAACAACATTAAATCTCCTCTCTAATGCAACGAAATTCTATAGCCTGAGAAGAAACCACTTCGTCGTCTCTGAAAGAGGACGATGCGTTTCTCGCAACATATAGAGAAAGTATGAATAACTATATATACTTTCCTATGTGTCAAGGTGAAACGGTTATGCCGTCTTTTGGCGGTGGGACGCGTTTCATTCCCGTCTTTTCTGTAGCTGCACAAGTAAGCATACTTAGCGAAAAACGGTACCGGAGACATATAGAGCAAGTATCATAAATTGATATCCTTTCCTATATGTTAAAGAAGGCGGAAGACAGTCGTTTACATATCTAATTCAAGATAGACTATACCATAATTTGTACCACAAAGAAACAAGCAAGGCGAAACGCTTTCGGCGCTCTCCCGCGAGGTTGCGGCGTTTCATATTAATGGGAAACAAGAAATGGCTGCGGTCTGGTGCAAGCTCCGATTTTTGGGGCCATTAGCTATCCCTTCAACGGCTTGAACAAGCCTGCTTTTTTGAGCACATGATGGACGCTCTTCTCCATCTCCTTCATCTTCATCGCTGTTGCGGGCTTTCGCACAATCAAGATGAAATCCGTATGAGGCACTATGCGATGCTCCTGATGGCGAACGATTTCCTTTACCATGCGACGCATGCGGTTGCGAACAACGGCATTGCCGATTTTTTTGCTTGCGGACACGCCAAGCCGAAACGGCTCGGCAATTCTCTGCTTGGACCAATAGACGACAAATTGGCCATTAGCGAAGGATTTGCCTTTCCTATAAATACGACTGAAATCCTCCCGATTTCGTAGACGTAATGATCTGCGCACGATTGATGCCACCGTTCCTTCTGATTCTTATAAGTATTGCCCATTGAATAAAAAAAAAGACCACCTGACGTGGTCTTCAGCTTACGCACTCAATACTTTTCTTCCTTTTTGACGACGAGCCGCCAAAACCTTGCGACCGTTCTTCGAGCTCATACGTTTGCGAAATCCATGTACTTTCGCACGTTTTCTAACATTCGGTTTAAATGTAGGTCTCATTAAAGATGCACCTCCTATATTACATGTAGCTATGAGAAAACCTCGGCAGAGGTCCACGTCTCATCACAAAAATCGCTTTTACTATTAAACCACGCCAAAGCCCAAAAGTCAATGCCGACTCCCTCGTCCATCGCTTCCACAATTTCTCGGTATGCCGTTTCGTTCATTGTTCCCAAAACCGGACAAAAAAACGCGTCTTTATATTGTGGATAACCGATAAAACACGAAATTCCGTCAGAAAATAATAACATGTGGATATTTTCGATAAGGAAAGGACGAACTTTGTCGAAATCTTAACAAGATATAAACAATATCTAGTGTTGTAGATAACTTTTATACACAAGTGCTTGAGTATGTGGATAATATCCGCAAATTCGTTGAAATACAAGGCGTCTTTTGCTATGATAAGTATGTTTTTACTGTGGATGAATGAAAGTTATCGCCATATTTATTAACAGGCTGTGGATAACATTGTGAACAAACTTATCCAGCTTGGATAAGTGCCCCGTTTACATCCCGTCAAAATGTGGATGCTTTCGTTACAATATAGATGCTTTCGACAATTTTCTGTGCAACTGCGCCTACTCGGCGATCGAAGATAAGGAGTGACAGTCTGTGGATAGCCATACCTATGATTTATGGCAACAAGTGTTGTCCATCATCCAGACGAAGCTGAGCAAGCCTAGCTTTGACACCTGGTTCAAAGCAACCAAAGCGTCCTTCGTCGATGAATCAATACTTGAAGTAACAGCCCCGACAACATTTGCCGCAGAATGGCTTGAAGGACGTTACACGAAGCTTATCCGAACAACATTATACGAATTTCTAGGCAGACAGGTTGATGTGAAATTTACGATAGACGATCCGAAGGTCGTCGAGCAGAGCTATGCTTTTCCCGCCAAACCGGTGCAGCCGGCCGCAGCAACGGAAGATACGCATTCTCATATGCTGAATCCCAAATATACCTTCGACACCTTCGTCATCGGCGCCAATAACCGATTCGCCCACGCAGCGTCGCTTGCTGTCGCGGAAGCCCCTGCAAAAGCCTACAATCCATTGTTTCTATATGGAGGCGTCGGTCTTGGCAAGACCCATCTTATGCATGCGATTGGGCATTATATTATGGATCACAATCCGAATACCCGAGTGCTCTATATCTCTTCCGAGAAATTCACCAATGAATTCATTAATATGATTCGCGATGGTCAGGGCGAGAGCTTCCGAACCAAATATCGGAACATTGATGTGCTGCTCATAGACGATATCCAATTTCTCGCCGGCAAGGAACAGACGCAAGAGGAATTCTTCCATACCTTCAATGCGCTGCACGAAGAACGCAAGCAAATCGTCATTTCGTCCGATCGCCCGCCCAAGGAGATTCCGACTCTCGAGGATAGACTCCGATCCAGATTCGAATGGGGTCTTATCACCGACATCCAGCCGCCTGATCTTGAGACGAGGATCGCGATACTCCGGAAGAAGGCCAAGGCCGAGAATCTGGATATTCCGAATGAAGCGATGAACTATATCGCCAATCAAATCGATACGAACATCAGGGAGCTTGAAGGCGCATTGATCCGCGTCGTCGCGTATTCCTCCCTTATCAATGCCGATATCACCTCGCATCTTGCCGCCGAAGCGCTGAAGGACATTATTCCTTCAAGCAGGCCGCGAATGATTACAATTCCCGATATCCAGACAAGAGTCGGAGAATTCTACGGTCTGCGAATAGAGGAATTCAAAGCAAGGAAACGCACGAAAGCGGTTGCCTTCCCGAGGCAAATCGCCATGTACCTGTCCAGGGAATTAACCGACTATTCGCTTCCGAAGATCGGCGAAGCCTTCGGGGGCAGAGATCATACCACCGTTATACATGCGCATGAGAAGATTACACAGCAGTTGAAGGTTGATCAGGAGCTTTACAAAATCATTCAGAACCTGACCGAAAAAATCAAATCGCATATGTGAACAACCAAGCAAGCCTATGCACACGCTATGCACATGTGGATAGGCTTGTTTTATCCCTATTAATCGGGGTTATCCACATATTCAGGTCCCCTACTGCTACTTCTAGTATTATTAATTAAAGAATATCATTACAAACATGCGATAACGGCTCTCGCCGAAAACAGCAAAACCCATGCCAAAAAGAAAAGGGTGTACTCATGAAACTATCCATATTGAAAAATGAACTCAATGAATCTATACAACAAGTAGCAAAAGCAATCGCGGCAAGACCAGCCATTCCGATTCTGGGTGGAATTAAAATCGACGTGACCCATCAATTCGTAACGTTGACAGCAAGTGATACTGATATATCTATTCAAAGCTTCATTGCGGTAGAACAAGAAGATATAATTATTGCCGAAGTGGAAAAACCGGGAAGCGTTGTGCTGCCAGCCAAATTTTTTGTGGAAATTATACGCAAGCTGCCTTCCGATCAAGTCGTCATCGAGGTAGGTCCGCAGTTCCAAACAATGATTCGATCGGGGTCCTCCGAAATTCAGATGGTTGGACTCGATCCGGAAGAATTTCCTGTGTTGCCGGCCATCGAGCAGGACAAGATCGTTCAAATTGCCGGAGATATCATAAGGTCTATGATTAGACAAACGATTCTGGCCGCGTCTACAAGCGAACAAACGCCCATACTGACAGGGGTTCTCTGGAATCTCAAGGACAATGAATTGAAATTCGTCGCGACAGACCGTCATCGCTTGGCTAGTCGCGTTACCAAGGTGAATACGGAAGAAGAGCTGCAATTCACGAATATCGTCATCTCTGCGAAGACGCTTAATGAGTTGTCCAGGCTGATACCTGACCAGAATACGTTAATCGATATCGTGGTTGCCGATAATCAAGTGCTCTTCAAGCTCGATAATATTCTGTTCTACACGCGAATATTGGACGGCACCTATCCGGATACTTCCAAGATTATTCCTCATGTATTCGAAACAGAACTGATACTGGATACGAAGTTGGTCATGGATGCGATCGATCGCGCATATCTGATGTCCAAAGAAGAGAAAACGAATGTCGTTCGTCTGGCAACCATGGAGGACGGACAAATCGAAATATCGTCAAGCTCGACCGAGCTTGGCAAAGTAACGGAGCATATTGATGTGGTTGATTTTAAAGGGCAGCCGCTCCGAATCGCCTTCAATTCCAAATATATGCTGGACGTGCTAAAAGTAATCGACAGCGAGCAAATCATGATCGGATTTACCGGGGCGATGAGACCAATCATCGTGAAGCCGATGGATCACGATTTCAGTTTATATGTGATTCTGCCTTATCGCACAACCAATTAATCGTATGCATTCGTCTGACTGAAACGAGCATGGCAGACGCACAGCGGAAGGGATGGCTGAACATCTTGAAAGAAATTACGATTCATACGGAATATATCGCGCTTGGACAATTTTTAAAGCTTGCCGACTGCATATCCACAGGTGGACAAGCTAAATTTTTTCTTCAAGAGAATGTTATCCACATAAACGGGGAAGTGGATAACCGCAGAGGACGCAAATTGTATGCAGGAGATCGAGTCGAGGTACAGGACTGCGGAAGCTTCCTGGTCGTCAGAGCGTGAGAAACTAGAGAAGCGGCATAAGACCGGAGGTCTTCGCATTGAAATTAACGCATATCGCCTTACAACATTATCGCAATTATGCCCATTTAGAGCTTGAGACGCCGCATGGAGTGACTATCTTTCTTGGATCGAACGCGCAAGGCAAGACCAATCTGCTCGAAGCCATATTCGTGCTGGCCTTGTCCAAATCGCATCGCACCTCCAAGGACAAGGAATTAATCAGTTGGGAAGCTGATGCGGCTCGGATAACAGGGAGTGTCGAGAAACGGTATGGCTCTGTCAGCCTTGATCTCCAATTCACATCGCAGGGCAAGAAAGCGAAAATAAACGGTCTTGAGCAACGGAAGCTAAGCGATTTCATCGGATCTCTGAACGTCGTGATGTTCGCTCCCGAGGATCTTGAGATTGTAAAGGGAACGCCTGGCGTACGCCGGAGGTTTCTGGATATGGAGATTGGGCAGGTGCAGCCGGGTTATCTGCATTTGCTGCAGCAATATGGAAAGGTGCTTCAGCAGCGCAACAATTATTTGAAAAACGTCGTTCCCGGTCATGTGAATATGACCATGCTCGAAGTATGGAATATGCAGCTTGCCGAGCTTGGTGTTAAAATTATGAAAAAAAGGAAACACTTTATACAGAAACTGCAAAACTTCGCAGAACAGATTCATGCGGGCATTACAAACGGAGCAGAGAAATTATCGATTCTATACCGTCCGTCCTTCGATATTGACGCTCTGCAAGAAGAATCTGTTTTATTTGAGCAATTTATGATAAAGTTATCACAGGTGAAAGATCAGGAGATTCGGAGAGGGGTTACGCTCGCTGGCCCGCATCGCGACGACTTGGCTTTCTTCATCAACGATAAAGAAGCCCAGGTATTCGGATCGCAAGGGCAACAACGAACGACAGCTTTATCTCTTAAGCTGGCGGAGATCGAGCTGATCCATGAGGAGATAGGCGAATATCCGCTTCTTCTGCTGGATGATGTGCTGTCGGAGCTGGATCAAAACAGACAGACGCAGCTTATCGAAACCTTTCAAACCAAAGTGCAAACCTTCATCACAACTACCGGCCTGGAGAGCGTGAATATTAGCAAACTCCACGATGCCGGTATCTATGATGTGCGGGAAGGCACTGTTAAAGGATAAGCGCAGTCAGGGGGGCGGAACATGTACATTCATTTGGGCGCCGAGAAGATTGTAAGAGCCGCAGAGCTTGTTGCCATATTTGATATATCCATCGAGCAGTCCTCCAAGCTGTCCAAGCAATTCGTTGCGGGAGCAAAGAAGCGCAAGGATGTAGAGTTGATTGGAGAGGAAGAGCCGAAGTCCATCGTCGTTACGGATAAAAAAATATATTATTCCCCCATATCATCCTCTACGCTTAAGAAACGAGCCCATCATTTCGCAGCGAATGGATAGAGAACAGGAAGAGCAGTTGAGAGGAGCAGTGAACTAGCATGTCTTTGGAACAGCATACGTATGACGAGAGTCAGATACAGGTTCTGGAAGGATTAGAGGCCGTCCGCAAACGTCCGGGGATGTATATCGGCTCTACCAGCGGCAAAGGTCTTCACCATCTCGTATGGGAGGTTGTCGATAACAGTATCGATGAAGCGCTCGCTGGCTATTGCACCAAAATCGATGTTATTGTTCACGAGAACAACAGTATCACCGTTATAGATAATGGACGCGGCATTCCTGTCGGTTTGAATACGAAGCTTCAGAAATCCACGCTTGAGGTTGTTATGACCGTGCTTCATGCGGGCGGCAAGTTCGGCGGCGAAGGTTACAAGGTGTCCGGAGGTCTGCATGGAGTTGGCGTATCCGTCGTCAATGCTTTGTCTGAGCATGTATGCGTCCAGGTTAGACTTCATGGAAATGTGTACCAGCAGGAATATCGCAGAGGCGTGCCGCAATACGATATTAAGATTGTCGGCGAATCCGATGTTACCGGAACGCAGGTTACGTTCCAGCCCGACCCGGAGATCTTCACGGAGACGACGGTCTTTGATTATGAGACACTGGTATCTCGGATACGGGAGCTGGCGTTTTTGAACAAGGGCATTGAGATCGTGCTGACGGATGAGCGCACAGGTGTCTCGCAAGCCTTCAAATACGATGGGGGCATCATTGAATTCGTCAATTATTTGAATCGCAATCGAGCGGCCCTGCATGAATTCCCGATCTACGTGGAGGGCACCAAGGATAACATCAATGTTGAGGTTGCCCTTCAGTACAATGACAGCTATACGGAGAATATTTATTCCTTCGCCAACAATATCAACACGCATGAAGGCGGCACGCATGAATCGGGCTTCAAGAGCGCGCTAACGCGTATTATTAACGATTACGCCCGCAAGAACAACCAGATCAAGGATAATGATTCCAACTTCTCCGGCGATGATGTGAGGGAAGGCTTGACGGCGATCATTTCGGTCAAAATCCCGGATCCGCAATTCGAGGGCCAGACGAAGACGAAGCTTGGCAACAGCGAGGTGCGCGGCATCGTCGAATCCTTGTTCTCGGAGAAGCTGCAGGAATTTCTGGAAGAGAATCCTTCCGTGTCGCGCAGAATCGTGGACAAAGGCTTGCAGGCGGCGCGTGCGCGCGAAGCAGCGCGCAAAGCTCGCGAGCTTACCCGCAGGAAGAGCGCGCTTGAGATCGGCTCCTTGCCGGGCAAGCTGGCGGATTGCTCCTCCAAGGATGCTTCGCTAAGCGAGCTGTATATTGTCGAAGGCGATTCCGCCGGCGGTTCAGCCAAGCAAGGCCGAGACCGTCACTTCCAGGCGATTCTGCCGCTCAGGGGCAAGATTTTGAATGTAGAGAAGGCGCGGCTTGACCGCATCCTCGGCAATGCGGAGATACGGGCGATTATTACAGCGCTTGGTACGGGTATCAGCGATGATTTCGATATTGCGAAAGCACGTTACCACAAAATCATCATTATGACCGATGCCGATGTCGACGGCGCGCATATCCGTACTTTGCTGCTCACCTTCTTCTATCGCTACATGCGGGAGATTATCGAAGCCGGTTTTATCTATATCGCACAGCCGCCGCTTTTCAAGATCGAGCGCAACAAGGTTGTTCGTTACGCTTTGACCGAGAAGGAACGCGATGCCATTCTCGCGGAATACGGCGAAGGCGTCAAAGTCAACATTCAGCGTTACAAAGGACTTGGCGAGATGGATGCAACACAACTATGGGAGACTACCATGGATCCCGACAGTCGCTCCATGCTGCAAGTATCGATTCAAGATGCAATTGAGGCAGACACGGTGTTCGATACGCTGATGGGCGACAACGTGGAACCGCGTCGAGAGTTCATTCAGAAATTTGCCAGATATGTGACCAATCTTGATATATAGAACAGGGAAGCAGCCTCTCCGGAAGGAAGGCTGCTTCTTCTATCGCAGTTAGGAATAAGCATCACCTCTATCTCATTTGCTTTTACCTTTCATCCCTCCGTAAGCGAGAGAATAGCGGCGAATTTTCTGGTAAACGCTCTTATCCTTCAGCATTCGAAAGACATAAGGATGAGGCTTGGTATTAACCTCAAGCACCCACGGATGCAGCTTCTTGTCGATAGCGACATCTATGCCTAATTCCTTCAACCTTGGATAAGCGGTGCTCAATTGCCTGCCGATTTCCGCCCCGAGCCTCCGCAGATCACTCTTGTAACCGGCAATCGTTGCAGGCGATAGATGTTCTGACAGCAGCTTCTCGAACGAGATCATCGTTCCCCCGTTATGATAGTTGGTCACAATCCGCTCGGGATGAGACAATCTGCCGATAATGCCGGTAGTTTCCCATTTATTTCGCAAATTTTTCTGAACCATAACTCGAATATCGAAGCGTCTCTTGTGATGCTTAAGAAGATAGATGCCTTTCTGCACGATATATTTTTTCTTGTGCGTATAGGCAAGCAGAGCTTGATGCAAATCGTTGAAGGTCGAGCAGCTCTTGATAGTATTGTTTATTTGGTAACGGCAGGAGGACTTCTCCGGCAGATATTCAACTCGGATGACGCCTTTGCCGTGAGTGCCGCTGATTGGTTTTACATAGACCATGCCGTATTGCTCCAGCATGGATGAGAGGCTGCTGCGACTATACCTTTTCGTATGCGGCACATAAGGGAGCAAGTGTTCATTTTTCATTAAAATCTTTGTTTTGGACCATTTGCTTCTTACTCGTTGAATACTCAGCGTGTTTCACCTCCATTCGATTTTATGAGCTAGAGGATGACTTCTGATGACATTTCACGATTTCGGCAGGATGAACACGTCTTGCCGGCTTCATCTTAGGCGTTGAAGTTTCATCAAGTGCAAGACAGAGCCTGTAATGAATGGTATAATAAAAGTTGGGTCTGTTTAATTTATGACTCTTTTTCGGTGATGGGGATTCATTTTTTTGCCTATTTTCGAATAGGCTGACATTGCTGGTTCCGAATCGGAAGTAAGACATGTTCGAAATTGCCTCATCAGGTTTATATGAGCTTCATTTGAGAAAGTAATATAGAGACGATATCTTATGCAACGAATGAAAAAAGATAGATGACGTCAGGGAGGTAAAGCATGGCCGAGGATCAACGAATTTCAGTTACAGATCGCGATATAGGCACGGAGATGAAAGATTCTTTCATGGATTATGCCATGAGCATCATCGTAAGCCGGGCGCTGCCTGATGTGAGAGACGGGCTGAAGCCGGTTCATCGTCGTATTCTATACGCAATGTCTGAGCTGGGCATGTCGCCGGACAAGCCGCATAAGAAATCAGCCAGAATTGTAGGAGAAGTCATCGGCAAGTACCATCCGCACGGCGACTCCGCCGTATACGAATCGATGGTCAGGATGGCCCAGGATTTCTCCATGCGCTACATGTTGGTGGACGGTCATGGGAACTTTGGTTCGATTGACGGCGACATGGCGGCAGCCATGCGTTATACAGAAGCGAGATTGTCCAAGATGGCAATGGAGCTTCTGCGTGATATTAACAAAGAAACGATCGATTTCGCGCCTAACTACGACGGGGAAGAACAAGAGCCGGTTGTGCTGCCTTCGCGTTTTCCCAATCTGCTAGTGAACGGCGTAACGGGAATTGCTGTCGGCATGGCAACGAATATTCCTCCGCATAACTTGAATGAGGTCATTGACGGCGCGCAGGCTTTAATCCGAAATCCGGATATTACTCCTCTGGAGTTGATGGAATTTGTGAAAGGTCCCGATTTCCCGACAGCGGCAATCGTCATGGGACATCATGGCATTCGTCAGGCTTATTTGACGGGAAGAGGCTCGGTTACTATGCGTGCCCGTGCTACAATTGAAGAGAATGGCGGAAAGGCAAGAATTCTTGTGCATGAGCTCCCTTATCAGGTCATTAAGGCGAGATTGGTTGAGAAAATTGCCGAGCTCGTGCGCGAGAAGAAGATCGAGGGCATTACAGATTTGCGTGATGAATCCGACCGCAACGGCATGCGCGTCGTAATCGAGCTGCGCAGAGATGTTAATCCGAGCGTGGTGCTGAATAATTTATATAAGCAGACGCAGCTTCAATCCAATTTCGGCATCAATATGCTCGCACTCGTAAATGGCGAGCCAAAGACCTTGAATTTGCGAGACATGCTCTATCATTATTTGCAGCATCAGATTGAAGTTATTCGCCGGCGCACGGAGTATGACCTGAAGAAGGCGGAAGCCAGAGCTCATATTCTCGAAGGCTTGCGAATCGCGCTTGATCATTTGGATGAGGTTATCGCGTTGATTCGTTCTTCCCAGACGGCTGATGAAGCCCGCTCAGGATTGATTGAGCGTTTCTCGTTAAGCCATGAACAAGCGCAAGCCATACTCGATATGCGCTTGCAGCGTCTGACAGGACTCGAACGCGACAAGATTGAAGCCGAATACGCGGAATTGATCAAGAAGATTGCGGAATACAAAGCCATTCTGGCTGACGAGCAGCTTGTGCTGGACATCATAAGCGAGGAGCTTAATGAGATCAAAGAACGCTTCGGGGACGAACGACGCACGGAAATTACAGCGAGCGACGAAGAGATTCTCGATGAAGATCTCATCCCCCGCGAGGATGTCATCATCTCGATTACGCATTCCGGCTATATCAAGCGTTTGCCGGTTACGACTTATCGCAGTCAGAAGCGCGGCGGAAGAGGCGTGGTCGGCATGGATACGAAGGAGAATGACTTTGTCGAGCATCTTTTTGTATCCAATACGCATCACTTCCTGTTGTTCTTCACGAACAAAGGCAAGGTCTACAAGCTGAAGGCTTATGAGATTCCGGATCTCAGCCGCACGGCACGGGGGACGCCGATTATTAATTTGATACAGATCGAGCAAGGGGAGACCGTGAACGCTGTTATTCCGGTTCAAGCCTTCGATGCCGATCATTACTTGTTCTTCGCGACCAGACAGGGCGTTGTGAAAAAGACGCCGCTTGATGATTACGTGAATATTCGGAAGATCGGCTTGATCGCGATTTCCTTGCGGGAAGATGATGATCTCATCGGCGTGAAGCTGACAGACGGAAACCAGCATATCATTATGGGGACCGCACAGGGTATGTCCATTCATTTCTCGGAAGAGGATGTTCGCTCCATGGGTCGGTCAGCTACGGGCGTGAAGGGCATCGGTCTGGATGATCATGATACGGTAATCGATATGGATGTTGTTGTTCCGGAGAAGGATGTGTTGATTGTCACCGCGAAAGGCTACGGCAAACGCACGCCGATTGGCGAATACCGAATTCAGAATCGCGGCGGCAAGGGCATTAAGACGCTGAATGTCACGGACAAGAACGGTCCTATCGTTTCTCTTAAAGTGGTGGACAATGAAGAGGATCTGATGATTATGACAGCTCTAGGAACGATGATCCGCACAAGCATGGGAGGCATCTCGACAATGGGCCGGAACACGCAGGGCGTGCGACTGATTCATACGAGAGATGATGATACTGTTGCCACCGTCACTCGCGTGGCAAGAAGCGAAGAAGCGGAATTAATCGCCGATGAAGAAGGTCAAGTTGAAGCAGAGGGAAATACAGATACAGAATAATGCGAGTTGAATGATCCTGTATTCGTATAGGCATCAAGCATAGGGGAGGGGACAAGCTTGGGAATAGAACTGGTTGAGAACGTGAAGCTAGGAGACAAACTGGATGAAGAAGTCCTCACCCCGCTTGGTGGCGTGTTATTCCACAAAGGCAGAATAGTGATGCAGAAGGAGCTTGATATTCTTCAAGCCTTTCTCATTACGCATGTTACCTTGGAGGAAGAGAAAACCAAGGACGGCAAAACGGGCGAGTCGAACGCGGAGGAGAAGCCATCGCAGAATGCGAGCAAGCAAACAACCAATAAGCAAGCGGCGATGAAGCAAACTCCGACAAGTCCATTGCAGCAAGAGTATGACAATATGGTACAGCTTCTGCGTGAAACGTATAATACGTTTGTCAGCGGCCAGAATATGCCGATCATGGATATTCGCGTGCAAATGGAGAAACTGCTCCAACAATTATCAAGTTACAATATACTCAAGTTTGTGCCGATTTCGTTCCAAGAGCGTGATTATTTGCTTCATAACAGTGTCGCATGCGCGATGACTTCTTACATGCTGGCGCAGTGGGTCAATATCCCTCAGAGAGAGTGGATGCAAGTTGCTTTAGCTGGCTTGTTGAAGGATATTGGCAATATTCGCATAAATCGCGCCATACTGACCAATCCTAAGCCTCTTTCAGCGGGCGAGCAGGAGGAAATGAAGCGTCACACCGTATTAGGCTATCAGATGCTTAAGAGCGTTGCTGCGTTAAATGAGGGCGTTAAGCTATCCGCTCTGCAGCATCACGAGAAGATAGACGGAACCGGGTATCCGCTTGGAATCGATTCCACGAAAATTCATCCATACGCCAGAATTGTAAGCATTGCCGATATCTTTCATGCGATGACCTTGAACAAAGCCTATCGAAAGGCTGCTTCGCCTTATCTAGTTTTGGAACAAATTCAGAGTGATGCATTCGGAAAGCTGGATCCGGCCTATGTCCGGATCTTTGTCCAGAAGACGACTCAATTTCACAACGGAACCGTTGTTCGTCTTAGCGATAAGCGGATTGGAGAAATCGTATTCTCTGATCAAACGCATCCAACCAGGCCATGGGTTTCGATTAATGGAAGCATTGTGAATCTCGTTCAGGAAAGAAATTTGTATATAGAAGAAGTAATCAAGTAATGAAAGAAGTCTTGTTCACGGAATATTGTTCCTTTGCAAGGCTTCTTTTTGTTTTCAAACCTCGATTTTTAATCGTTATTAGTAAATTATTAATAGAGAAATCAGCTGTTACAGCAGGTTATTGCACTATTCAATAGAGGCTGATCTCGATATTTTATAAAAAAATAAAAAAACACTTGCAATCGTATAGGCATACGTGATATATTATCTAAGTCGCCGCTGAGAGACACGCGGTTGACGGGGAATAAAGATTGTTCTTTGAAAACTGAACAACGAGTGAAACTGCCTCATTAAATGAACGGAGCTTGCTTCGTTGAAATAATGAAAAAGCGATTAAGATTTTGAGCAAGTCAAATTTCTACCTTGGAGCTTTTGTTATTGACTTCGTCAAGTAACAAAACTCCCTTTATGGAGAGTTTGATCCTGGCTCAGGACGAACGCTGGCGGCGTGCC